>NZ_JACOGG010000009.1 GCF_014284365.1 Cognatundibacterium rugosum | reverse complement strand
CAGAGCGCAGCCAGCGTTCTCCTGCAGATAGTACTCAACAACCTGTACTTTGAATTGCTTTGTATATTTACTCATGAAAACACCCCAAAAGTATGGACGGGTGTCCAACTTTTGGGGTGCAGTTCATCGCGCTGGTTTTTCTTAAACCTTGGTTCGTATCCAGCTATGCCCAGATCTAACCCCTCAGGACAGTCAGCAGGTAAGATGCCAGCCGCTTCAAACTGGAAAGTCCGTGTATCAGGGCGTCACTTTGCGAGCATTGTGCTTTTTCTGTTCTATGCGACGGCTGGCAACATCTTCTTCATGCCTGAGTTTGGTACGCTCCTGCTTAGTTACGACGCCATCGGCTTTTGCGGCTTGCTTGTCGGCCTCGATTTTCGCTTCACGCTTTTCCAGATTCGCCGTTTCTTTGGCGGTCAGTTCACCGCTGCTGACACCTTGCGCAATACGTTTTTCCTGACGCACCTGACGCTGATCGATTTTCGGGGTATTGGTGTTTTGTGCAAAAGCCGGTGCAGCAAACAGGCTGATCAGGGCTAATACTGCAAATGGATGCGCTTTCATTGTGACTCCTGTCTTGGTCGGTAGAGATAAGGCTCAACAAAGTATTGAGCTGCGATCTGGGAATGCAGCGTGATGAGTGTGTCGCTGATATTCTTAGCTGTATAACGGCCAGACGGATTCCCCGCTGACAGGGTTTTGTATGTGCGTGTAACAAGGCGTAGCAGACTATGCACACTGTATCAGGATGAAAAAAGCCCGCCCAGAACAGCAAGCTTCATGTTATCGATAATCGACCAACCAGCCTGAAACAGGGTCTGCTTAGAAATCGGCAGGAATCCGGTCCGGATAATCAGTGCAAAATGCATCCACGCCCCAGCGTAGCAGTTCGTGTGCGCGTTCTGGCTCATTGACCGTGTAGCAAAACAAACCATAACCCGCATTTTTTATCTCGGCAGCCCATTCCTGGCTCAGGTGTTTGTGGTTCACATGCAGGGCAACTGCACTCAGTTCCTGTAACATCGATTTCCAATCAGGATGTGGGTTATCCAGCAGCAAAGCACGCGGGATTTGCGGTGCCGCTCGCTTGGCAGCACGCAATGCAGTCATCGAAAATGAAGAGAGCAAGGGCAGCCGTGCCGGGTCGCCGCTGACCACATCTGCAAAGCAAGCTGCACTCAGTTCGGCCACAATGCGTCCGGTCGCTTCGTCATGGCCAGGACTGGGTTTGATTTCGGTATTCATCCAAATCTGGTGTCCGCGACAAAAATGGATGACTTGTTCGTAGCTGGGTACCGGCTCGCCGCGAAAGCGGACATCAAACCAACTGCCAGCGTCCATCTCCTGTAAATCTGCTGCATTCGTCCCGGCGACCAGTCCACTTCCCGCCACAGTACGTCCAAATTCAGGATCATGCATCAGCACAGGGACGCTATCCTTTGATAACATCACGTCAAATTCGACCGCATGAAACCCCAGTGCCAGCCCGCAGCGCAAGGCCGCCAGGGTATTTTCCGGCGCCAGCTTACCCGCACCGCGATGTGCCAACACTTTAGGATAAGGCCACATGGTTGTTTTCCTTCATTTGCAGCAAGATGGGAGATCAGCAGCTTTACTTGAAACTAAGCGGGCACTCGAATCAACGATAACCGGGCTGCGTTGTATGATAGCCATGCAGCGCGGCCAGCCAATCGTGTGAACAGCTTTGCGCCAGCCCACATAAAATAACGAGAAGAATTCATAACAGGATAAACCAGGATGAGCCCGGAGACAGCAACAACTTCAACAAAAACTGCATTAGGACATTTACGCGTACTCGATCTGACCCGTGTTTTAGCGGGTCCATGGTGCGCCCAGAATCTGGCCGATTTAGGGGCGGAAGTAATTAAAGTCGAACGCCCCGGCGCGGGCGATGATACGCGTAGCTGGGGACCGCCGTATCTGCGTGATGAGGATGGAGCAAACACCTCAGAAGCCGCTTACTATCTGACCGCGAATCGCGGCAAACTCGCCATCACTGTCGATATCGCAACAGCGCAAGGCCAGCAAATTATCCGTGAGCTGGCAGCACAATCTGACGTGGTGCTGGAAAACTACAAGGTCGGTCAGCTCGCCAAATACGGACTGGATTACAACTCTCTCAAACAAATCAAACCCGATCTGATCTATTGCTCCATCACGGGTTTTGGTCAGGAAGGTCCATATGCGGCACGTGCTGGCTATGATTTCATTGTGCAGGGCATGGGCGGGTTCATGTCGCTGACCGGCGAGCGTGATGATCAACCCGGTGGCGGGCCGCAAAAAGCCGGTGTTGCGATTGCCGATCTGATGACAGGCATGTATGCCACCATCGCGGTGATGGCAGCACTGAGTCACCGAGACCGGACTGGTGAAGGCCAGTATATCGACATGGCCTTACTCGATGTCCAGGTGGCGATGCTGGCCAATATGAATATGAATTACCTGACCACCGGCGTCGCACCTCAACGCTGGGGCAATGCGCACGCCAATATTGTGCCCTACCAAACCTTCGCTACTTCAGATGGACACATCATTGTTGCAGCGGGTAACGACAGTCAGTATAAAAAATTTGTGCAAATCGGCGGCCGTCCCGAACTCGCTGACGATGCGCGCTTCAGCAGCAATCCAGCGCGGGTGCAACACCGTGAGCAACTGATACCGCTGCTGGCTGAAATGGTCAAACTGAAAACCAAGCAGGAATGGATCACACTGCTGGAGCAAGCTGGCGTGCCGTGTGGTCCGATTAACCGCCTCAATGAAGTATTTGACGATCCCCAGGTCAAGGCGCGCCAGATGCAAATCAGCTTGCCCCACCCCAGCGCTGGCAGCGCGCCACTGGTAGCGAGTCCGATGAAGCTGTCCGCCACACCGGTCAGCTATCGCAATGCACCGCCACTGCTGGGTCAGCATACGGAGCAGATTTTGAGCGATATCCTGCACTATGACGCGGCGCACATCGCTGAGCTGCGTGCACAAAAAGTCATCTGACAGGATTGCAATCGGGCGCAGCGCATTGAAATTTGAAATGCAGTTGACGCCATCGCCTGATTGCTTCGCGAACGCCTGCTGCCTTTGGTCGCAAGTCTATGGCACAGGCAGCAGCAAGCGCATACACTCTCCCCTTATCCATCACAGCTCACCTTGATCCGGGCAGACTATGAGTCATCCATCCACGACAAACACCACTTACTGGCAACAGGTACGCATTGCGGTCTCAGGTACATCGGCAATAAAAATCCTGCGCGAACTGCCTTTCATCCTGATCATCAATGTCATCTGCACCGTACTGGTGACGTATGTCATGCGCCATAGCAGCAGCCTGTTGGAAAACTGGGTGTTTTCTAACTGCATAGGATTTTGCTGTTATATCCTGATACGTACTGCCAGAATCCTGATCTGGCCAAATCAAAATCCGAAAACTCTGGCTTTTTATCTGACCTGCATCGTACTGGCACCTATCGGTTTTTTCTGCGGCACGCTGCTGGCGGCATTCCTGTATGGCTATCCTGTGCAAAATGTACTCGCTATGCAATGGCGTTATGTACAAGGCTTTGTCATCCTGAGCGGTGTCGTGAGTACCGTAGCCGCCTGGTCGCTGTGGAACAGGATCCGAATCACCGAGCTGACCGCCGCAGCGGAAGCTGAGAAAGCGCGCTCTGCCGCGATAGAGCGGCAAGCCATGCAGGCACAGTTACAGGTGCTACAAGCACAGATTGAACCCCATATGCTATTTAACACCCTGGCCAATCTGCAGGGTCTGATTGCGCTCGATCCTGAACGTGCCCAACATATGCTGGCTCAGCTGATCACTTATCTGCGCGCCACGCTGAGCGCCTCACGCGCAAAAAGCACCACCTTGCAAAACGAATTCAGCCTGCTGCGTGCTTATCTGGATTTGCTCGCTATACGCATGGGGAAACGCTTACAGTACCAACTCGATTTACCCGCAGAACTGGCACAGATGTCTATCCCGCCTATGCTGCTGCAACCGCTGGCGGAAAATGCGATCAAACATGGGCTGGAGCCCAAGCTCGAAGGCGGCAGCCTGCATATCAGCGCAGCGCGGCACGCAGACAAACTGGAGCTGCGGGTTGCTGATACCGGTCTGGGACTGGCGTTTGACTACGCAGAACGCAGCACCAACGCGGCCGATGGTCACGGCCTGGGCAACAACAATATCCGTGAACGCTTGCAGGCCATTTTCGGCCCGCAAGCCGCATTCAGCCTGGGACCGAATACACCGGATGGTACGGTAGCCATCATCACTCTCCCTTTATCTACGCAAACACCAGAAAAACTATGAGCCAGCAAAGACGCGCCCTCATCGCCGAAGATGAACCGATACTCGCCCTGACACTGCAGCGTATGCTGAATAAACTGTGGCCGGAACTGGAGATTTGTCAGCTTGCGGAAAACGGGGTGCAAGCCGTGCAACTGGCATTGGAAGCGCAGCCGGATATCCTGTTCCTCGATATCAAAATGCCGGGGAAAACCGGACTGGAAGTAGCGCAGGAACTGGCTGAAGAATGGCCGGAGCAACAAGCCTTTCCGCTGATCGTGTATGTGACTGCCTACGATGAATACGCAGTGCAAGCTTTTGAACACTCTGCTTCAGACTATGTATTGAAGCCGGTCAGCGAAGAACGCCTGCAAAAAACCATACAAAGGCTGCAGACTCGCTTACAAAGCAAAGCCGCTGACAATGCAGGTGACGAACTGGAGCGGGTACTGGGTCAGTTACGCAATCTGCTGCCAGCGCAGCACAGTGCAGGCTTAGCAACGCCAGCGCTGCCCGCGACCACCCCAGCCAGCAACGCTGAAAAACTACACGTGATACGGGCTGCGGTCGGTAACAATGTCCGCATGATCCCGATAGAAGATGTGCTGTATTTCGAAGCGACCGATAAATACATCAACGTCGTCACCCGTGAACATTCCTCGCTGATACGCAGCAGCCTGCGTGAACTGCTGCCGCAACTGGACAGCAGCCTGTTCTGGCAGATCCATCGCAGCACCGTGGTTAACATCCGTCAGGTCAGCCTGGCGCAGCGTGACGAGTCTGGCAAAGTCACGCTGAAACTGCGCGACAGCGATGATAAACTCAGTGTCAGCCGCGTCTATGCGCATCTGTTCCGGCAGATGTAAGCAGTACGCCCCTACTACTCAGGACACCGAATATCGTATGAATCAGCCATCCGCATCCAGCCAACAGCCTGCAACTTTGCAATGGCAATGCCTGCCGTTTGCAGAACTTAGCGTACATCAGTTGCATAGTATCTATGCGGCGCGTAGCGCCGTATTTGTGCTTGAACAAAATTGTGTGTATCAGGACATTGATCACAAGGACCCGCTGTCGCATCATCTGATGGCCTGGGACAGCCAGCAGCAACTGGCTGCTTATTTACGCATCGTACCGCCCGGCCTCAGTTTTGCCGAAGCCTCGCTGGGTCGCGTGCTCAGCAGCGCCAGCTGGCGCGGCAGTGGCATAGGCCGTGAACTGCTCACGCGCGGCATCAGTGCGCTGCGCGAGATTTATCCGCAAGCCGCCATACGCATCGGTGCGCAGGCATATCTGGAAAAATTTTATGGCAGTTTTGGTTTCGTGCAAGTGTCGGAACTGTATCTGGAGGATGACATACCGCATATCGATATGCTGCTCAGCAGCGACCAGACCTGACAGTGCAAGGCAGGGCTTCCGGAACAGGCCTGCCAGCAGTAAGGAATTCAACTATAATGCAGCTAAATCAAAGACTTAGTCAGTAGACTGAGTCATCCTTCATTGAATCTCCGATATCACCTTATTATGCCTGTTGCCACCCTGTCCCCAGAGACGCCTTACGTCAATATCTCTGCTTACAAATTTATCACGTTCAATGACACGGCTGAAAAGCGTCAGGAATTTATCGATACATGTAATGCGCTGAATCTGAAAGGCACCGTGCTGCTGACGCCGGAAGGAATCAATATGTTCCTGGCCGGCCTGCGCCATGAAATTGATGCCTACATGGACTGGCTGCATGCGGACCCGCGTTTCTCCGACGTGGTCGCCAAAGAGAGTTTTTCTGATCGTCAGCCTTTCACTAAATTGCTGGTTAAGCTGAAAGCAGAAATCATCACCATGCGCATGCCGCTGATCAAACCGGAAGAAGGTCGCGCGCCATCGGTCGATGCACATACGTTGAAACGCTGGCTGGATCAGGGCCATGACGATAATGGCAAACCCGTTGTGATGGTTGATACCCGCAATGACTTTGAAGTCGATGTAGGCAGCTTCGATAACACTATCGACTACCGCATCACCAAGTTCACAGAATTCCCGCAAGTCATAGCAGAGCACCGTGATGAACTGAACGACAAAACCGTCGTGACCTTCTGCACCGGCGGTATCCGCTGTGAAAAAGCAGCAATCCATATGCAGAATGTGGGTTTCAACAGCGTATATCAGCTTGAGGGCGGTATCCTGAAATACTTTGAAGAAGTCGGTGGTGATCATTATCACGGCGATTGCTTCGTATTCGATTACCGCACTGCGCTCAATCCTCAGCTGGAAGCGACCGACACCAAACAATGCTTTGCCTGCCGTGCCGTGGTCACACCACGTGAGCAATTATCTCCCTGGTATATCGCTGGCGTGTCTTGTCCGCATTGCCAAAAAGCGCGCCGCGAAGACGCACCGGCTCAGGCCTGAACCCGCTTCAGTGTACCGCCTGAATCGGCTGCAGCCTTAGTGCTGATTTGACGCAAAAAACTCATCCCTGTCACTGCAGGTGTGCGTTTTTTCATTCTGATGGCTATGCCCGGCGAACATAGGACAACAAATGATGCGGCTCAGGATACGCTGCAACAAAAGTAAGTCCATCGGGAACTTTATGCAGGCACAACAGGTCTGCTGATGGTGCTGAATCGTCCACCTATCGTTGCTCACTTTCCTGCTGAATTCCTGTTGCCTATTTTATCGCGACAGATAAGCGCTTAACTCTAATCCTTGCTATGAAACCTTTGTTACTCACTACCCTGGCACTCAGCTTGATGAGTCTGTCAACCGGCATCAGTCATGCGCATGAACACACAGTAGCGAGCGCCAGCCAGACCAACGCCGGAACGGCAACCGGCTCCGGCGTCGACCGTAGCCAGTCCGATCCGGCAGTCAGACCGCAGGATGACTTTTTCCGCCATGCACAAGGCAGCTGGCTCAAGAACACTGCGATCCCGTCCGACCGCTCTGACTGGGGTGCATTTACCCAGGCGCGTGAAGAGGTGCAAACCCAGTTGCGCGGTCTGATACAGCAGGCTGCACTCAGCGCCGCGAGTAAAAACGGTGCTGCCGCTACCGACGCGAATCTGCAAAAAATCGGCGATTTGTATAACAGCGTAGTGAATCAGGACAGACTCAATCAGCTTGGCTGGCATCCTTTAGCCGCCGACTTCAAAAAAATCGACGCGCTGAAAAACCTGCGCGAACTCGCCAGCCTGTTCGCCCATCTGCAACAAATCGGCGTGACTACGCCTTTCCACGCCAGCGTAGAGCAAGACAGCCGCCTATCAACACAATATATTTTGACGCTGGGTCAATCCGGTCTGGGCTTGCCTAACCGCGATTATTATCTGAAACAGGATGAAGTACGCAACCAGGAAATCAGTAGCCGCTACCTGAGCCATGTCAGCAAAATCCTGCAACTGTCTGGTGACGCAGAGGCCGATGCACATGCGCAGGCGATACTGGCATTGGAGACAGATCTCGCTGCTATCCAATGGAGCAATGTGGAAAACCGCGATCCTGTGCGCACCTACAATAAGCTGAGCCTGGCTGAACTGCGCGCGTTGACACCATCCTTAGACTGGGCCAGCTATCTGAAAGCCAGTCACGCTGGTGCTGGCCTGCAGCAAGTGCTGGTGCAACAACCGAGCTATCTGCGCGGTCTGAACACTGTGCTCAACAAACACAGTCTCGCAAGCTGGAAGGCTTACTTACGCTGGCAATTGCTGAACACCTACAGCCCGCATCTGTCGCAAGCCTTTATCGATGAGAACTTTGCCTTCCGTGGCACCTTCCTGAGCGGTATCAAAGAAAACCGTTCGGCTGAAAAACGTGCAGTGGCACTGACTGATCAGATGCTGGGCGAGGCCGTAGGCAAATTGTATGTACAGCGTTATTTCGCACCAGAAACTAAGGCCAGAACAGAAAAAATGGTGGCAAACTTCCTCGCTGCATTCAAAGCCAGCATAGAGGAACTGGACTGGATGAGCCCGGAAACCAAGAAGCAGGCGCAGATCAAACTCAGCAAAATCAGCGTCAAGGTAGGCTATCCTGAGCAATGGCGCGACTACAGTGCGGTACGCATTTTGCCGGACGATCTGACTGGCAATCTCAAACGCATCCGTCAGGCCGATCATGCGCGTGAATTTGCACGCCTGGGCAAACCGGTAGACCGTAGCGTCTGGCATATGACACCACAAACGGTGAATGCCTACTACAGCCCAGAAATGAATGAAATCGTATTCCCGGCAGCACGTCTGCAAGCACCGCTGTTCAATGTCGATGCCGAAGATGCCTTCAATTACGGCGCACTCGGCATTTCTATCGGCCACGAAATCAGCCATGCGTTTGATGACTCCGGCTCGCAATACGATGGCGACGGCAATCTGCGCGACTGGTGGACCAAAGAAGACCGTGAAAAATTCAATGCGCGGACCAAAATCCTGGTCGAACAATACAATGGCTACGCACCGGTACCCGGCAATTTCCTCAATGGTCAGCTGACTCTGGGTGAAAACATCGCAGACAATGCCGGTCTGATCATGGCGGTCAAAGCCTATCACTTATCGCTGGGTGGCAAACCGGCACCGGTGATCGATGGCTGGACTGCGGAGCAGCGTCTGTTCTTTGGGCTGGCTCAGGCACGCCGCTTCAAGGCACGTGAATCGCGGGCACTGGTGCTGATCAAGACCGATCCGCATTCACCCGGCGAATTCCGCGTCAACGGCAGCCTGCGCAACCATCCGGATTTCTATACTTCATTCGAAGTCAAACCCGGCGACAAGATGTACCTGCCACCGGAACAGCGCGTCAAACTCTGGTAAGTACTGGGCAGTGCTTAACCTGAAAAATGGCTGCACCTGCGACCCCGCGGTGCAGCCATTTTTTTAGGTGCAAGGTCGCACAAGTTGCTACTTCTGTGCACAGGTCATGCGACTCTGGATTCAACACTGGAATGCAAGCGCGTGCCTAGTATGCTGTCCCTACCCCAAACAACAGGAGACAGATCATGCACACACCATCCCCATCCTCATCGACGACTAAGCTACGCCGTTTCATACGGAACGGCTTGCTGGCCGCCTTACTGAGCAGCGGTGCTGTCGCGTATGCGGCTGATCCCTGTCTGTCCTGCGGCTCAGCCAAAGGATCAGAAGCAATTTCGCTGGGAATGGGTGTCGTGGTACTGGGCAGCGCATCAGCACTCGCAGGTTCCGGCCAGTTAGTCGTCACTGCTGTAGAAGGCAGCGCCAACGGCATCTCTGTGGTGCTTAAAGCTTCCGGTCAGGCCAGCACAACTGTCATCGAATTGTCGGGCAAAGCACTGGAAAAAACCTCGCTGGTGGCAGGCAGCGTGCTGGAACTGAGTGCAGTCAGCACCGGCTATTTACTGATCGCATCCGGCAAGGCGATCGCCTTCATCCCGAATGAAGCGGGCAAAGCCCTGTTACACCACCAACGTGCCTGAGCAGGAGGCTGACATGAAACAAATAGCTGCGCCTCCACTGAGCAGCTCAACAAGAGCGCGTCACTTCAGCGCATGGAGTTTGCTGAGCTTGCTGAGCTTATTGAGCTGTTTGATGCTACTGAGCCAGCCTGCCCATGCGGGCCGCCCTTGCGAGCCACCTGCCTACGATCCTGCCAAAACCATGCAAGCGCTGGAATTTGCTGAAAAGGTCAGGCAAACACTGGAGAGCAGCGGCGCACAAGTGGCGCTGATCGCACGTGCGGGTCAGGATTTATCGGCATATCAGCTGCGTTTTTCCCATCTGGGCATCATCCGCAAATTGCCCGAAGGCCGCTGGTCTGTCATGCACGAACTCAATGACTGTGGCACGGCAAACTCCGCCTTATATCACGAAGGGCTAGGTAATTTTTTTCTGGATGATATGCACCGTTTTGAAAGTCTGTTACTGATACCGTCAGCGGAACTGCAAAACGCCTTGGCGGAACAGATCACATCCGGTCATGCCAGACAGTTGCACGAAGCCTCCTACAATATGCTGGCTTTCGCTTTCGCGACACGCTATCAGAATTCGAATCAGTGGGGACTGGAAGTACTCGCTGCAGCCAGCGACCCGGCGATCCAAACCCGGCAGCAGGCGCAGGACTGGCTCAAAGCCCGGCGCTATCAGCCCCAGAACTTGCGACTATCCAGTATGACACGGCTTGGTGCTCGCATGTTCCGCGCCAATGTGAGTTTCGACGACCATCCGTTTGAACGCCGTATGGCGGGACAGATCGATACCGTGAGTGTGGAATCGGTAGAAAAATTTATGCAGCAATTGCCTTCACCACCTCAGGTACTGCTGGTGCGCGCAGACTGAACACAGCAAACTGAAACCACCGCCGGCTGCTTGCCAGCGGTGGTGCTCATCAGACCCGCTTATGGATTGAAACGCTGTGCCACTTGAGCGATACGCTGACCAAACAGCTTTGCCGTTTCCAGATCGCCCGGTAATGGGCCTTCGTCCGGGCTGGCATCGGAGGGCGACTGGGTCATCAGACCGGCAAAGCTGCCGACAAAATTGATGTCATTACGCTGTGCTGCCTTGCTGTTAGCAGGCATCAGGCCAGTACCAACCCAGATCATGGAATGCTGTTGTGCCAACGTGAACAGAGTATGCAAGGTCGACAGTTTGTCGCCATTCATGGTCGCGGAATTGGTGAAACCAGCTGCGATTTTGTCTTTCCATTGCTGGGTGAACCATTGTTTGGAACTGGCATCGGCAAATTTTTTAAATTGCCAGGAAACCGTTCCCATATAGGTCGGTGAGCCGAACACGATCGCGTCAGCGGCTGCCAGGCTGGCCCACTGCGCGTCATTAATGCTGCCTTCAGCGCTGATCTGTATCAGCTCAGTCTGCGCCCCTGCCGCTGCCGCGCCCGCTTCGACGGCTTGCGCTGCTTTGGTGGTATGGCCATAACCGGAATGAAAAACGATAGCTACTTTACTCATGTGTATCTCCTTCAACGAGAAAATAAACCAGGCGGCGCTGCCGCCCGGGCTTAACGTGGCAAATCAAATACCAGCACTTCGGCGTCCTGACCTTCAGACAAACTCAGTATAGCTTCATCCTGCAACATCAACGCATCACCTTCCTGCATGCTGATACCATTCACGGTCAGGCTGCCGCGTGCCAGATGCACATACACCAGCCGCCCCGCTGCAATGGCCTGCTCCAGACTGTGACCAGCTTCAAATACGCCTATCGCGAGCGTTGCGTTCTGCCGTATCGCAATCGAACCCTCCGCACCATCCGGCGACGCGACCACGCGCAGACGGCCTAACTTTTCTTCACGGCTAAATTGCTGTTCCTGATAACGCGGTGGCTGACGCAATACATCAGGCTGTATCCAGATTTGCAGCAAGCGTGTGTGGTGCGCTGTGTCCGGATTAAATTCGGAATGACGCACACCGGTACCGGCACTCATATATTGCACATTACCCGGACGAATGGTGCTGCCATTGCCCATGCTGTCTTTGTGCGCAATCGCGCCTTCCAGCACATAGGTAATGATTTCCATGTCCTGATGCGGATGGGTACCAAAGCCCATGCCGGGAGCGATCCAGTCATCATTGATCACACGCAGCGGACCAAAGCCCATGTGCTGAGGATCGTAATATTCAGCAAAGGAAAAGCTATGGTACGACTTCAGCCAGCCATGCTCTGCATAGCCACGTTCTTTTGATGTTCTGCGAATAAGCATAGCGCCCCCCGTTCAAATATTTTGATGTCAGAAACCACACTATACATATTGATGTTATCGAATATAAGGTGTAAATTTTATCGACTTTATTCAAATTTTTTGAACAAGCATGAACCTGACGCTGGAAGCCTTACAAATACTGGACGCGATTGCGCGTAAAGGCAGCTTTGCAGCGGCCGCGGCGGCGCTCGACAAAGTCCCCTCTGCGATCACTTATAGCATACGTAAACTGGAAGAAGATCTGGATGTGTTGCTGTTTGACCGGCGCGGGCATAAGGCACAACTGACCGAAGCCGGTGCAGAATTGCTGCAACAGGGCCGTCATTTATTGAATGCGGCACAAGAGCTGGAAAACCGGGTCAAGCGTACCGCCTCCGGCTGGGAAGCCGAATTCCGCATCGTGCTCGATGGCGTGATCCGTTTTGAAGACCTGATCCCCTTACTGCAGGAATTTGAACTACAGGGTTGTGGTACCCGCCTGCGCATCAGTCAGGAAGTATTGTCCGGTGTATGGGAAGCGATGGTGACAGGACGTGCAGATCTGGCCATTGGTGCCGCCTACGAGGGGCCCGATGCCTTCCGTACTCAGGCGGAGTTTCAAAGCCGTTTGCTGGGCAATCTGGACTGGGTGTTTGCCGTTGCGCCTTCCCATCCGCTGGCCAGCTTGCCGGAACCGCTGATGCCGGAAACCCTGCAAACCTATCGCGCGGTCGTCGTTGGCGATACCGGTCTGACCTTGCCCAGCATGTCGGCCGGCGTGCTGCGCGGTCAGGATACACTGACGGTCCCATCGATACAGGCTAAACTGGCTGCGCAACTGGCCGGGCTCGGCTGCGGTCATCTGCCGCGACGGCTGGCTCAACCCTATCTGGATCAGGGTAGTCTGGTCGAAAAACAGACCAGCGCCCACCGTCCGGCGGGCAATAACCGCATCGTCTGGCGCAGCGCGAATAAGGGCAAGGCCTTGCAATGGTTTTTACAAAAATTAAGTGATCCACAGGTGCAAAGCCGCCTGATGGATAAGCACAAAGAATAAGGCATCGCTGAACATGTCTGTTTTTAATAGCACTCCGGTGGCATCTGACACCTGCGTCACATCGGCCACGTCCACCAACATCGTCAGCCCCACACCTGGCTATACCGGACGCTTTGCGCCCTCGCCGACCGGCCCGTTGCATCTGGGTTCACTGGTCGCTGCGATGGCCAGCTATCTGGATGCCAGAGCACATCAGGGACGCTGGCTGTTACGCATAGAAGACCTGGATTTTGACCGCAATGTGGCAGACGCAGATCGCCACATCCTGAATTCATTACAACGCTGCGGCATGCATTGGGATGGCGACGTCAGCTGGCAAAGCCAGCGCCAGCCGCTGTATGAACAGGCACTGAAACAACTGGCGGCGCAAGTCTATCCCTGTGCCTGCTCCCGCAAAGAAATTGCCGATTCGCGACTGCGTGCCGGCAGCACCGCCAGCCAGATTTATCCAGGCACTTGCCGCACTGGACTGGCACCAGGGAAAGCGCCACGTGCCTGGCGTTTGCGGGTACCAGATGGTGAGGCTGCAGTCTTTCAGTTTGAAGACCGTTTACTGGGGGCACAGACTCAGGATCTGGCTAGCGAAGTCGGTGATTTTGTGCTGAAGCGCGCCGATGGTTTCTGGGCATATCAACTGGCAGTGGCGGTCGATGATGCGGAGCAGGGCATCAGCCATGTGGTACGCGGCGCGGATTTGCTCGATTCGACCGCGCGCCAGTGTTATCTGCAACAGTTACTCGGCTTGCCAAGACCTGCTTATCTGCATGTGCCGGTCGTGACCAATGCGGATGGAGAAAAATTATCCAAGCAAACCGGCGCACTGGCCTTTGATCGTGGCGACAATGATGTATTGCAGGAGGCATTACTGCCTGCAGCACGCTTTCTGGGCTTACAGATGTCGCCAGCTGTGCGTGATCTCCATATTTTCTGGGAAAGTGCTACTGCCGCCTGGGCGCAGTATTTAGCGCGGCAACCCGCACAACAACCCATACAGCAGCCGCATATGTCATTGAAATGAACACGATGAAATCTCACTTCCTGCGTAACACCCTGCTCGCCATCACCCTGTTCTGTGCCAGCGTTGGTCTGGCGCTGCCCTGGGGTTTGTATTATTACGGTTTGCGCGAACTGTCAGCCATGCCGCAACCCAGCAGTACGCTGCTGAGCCAGGAGCAGCAGGCTGCACAATGGGCGCAGGCTGGCTTTCAGATGCCAGCCGACGAGGTACAACTGAATCCGGTCAGCTATCTGTTTTCCGCCACTGGTCAGGATGCGCCGCCAGCCGTGACCAGCTTTGCCTGGCGCATCGCTTCTGCGCATTTATCGCAACAGCTGCCACAGGCTGGCGTATGGCAAAAAACCCTGAGCGGCAGTGCATTGACGATCTGGATTACACGCCACTGGACGCAGGCCCAGATCGTCTCTACCGCAGCGCAGCTAGGGACCAAGCGCCCCTGAAGACGCAGCTGCGTTTTCAGCTGCTGGATACATAAAGTCCTTACTGCACTTAATGTCCTTGATGGCCGCCATGTCCGCCGTGGCCTTGCGGTTTCACCACCTGCACTTCGACTTCCTTGCCGTGCATACTGTGTGCAGAACCGCTGGCTGGCGGCGGTGCGCGTAAAGCCTCAGGCAACTCCCCGGTATATTCCCAAGCCTGGGTACCGGCTGGATGCGCAAACCAGCCGGGATCGGTATAGTCGCCCGGCTTTTGCTGTTTGCGTACTTTCATCACGCTAAACATACCGCCCATCTCCAGCCCGCCAAACGGCCCCTCCCCCGTCATCATCGGCAACGTATTGTCAGGCAAAGGCATCTCCATCATGCCCATATCCGCCATGCCCTTGTCCCCCATGCTCATGTAAGCCGGAATCAGGCGTTGAATTTTTTCTGCCACACCGCTTTGATCGACACCGATCATCGATGGCAGATTGTGGCCCATCGCATTCATGGTGTGGTGGCTTTTATGGCAGTGAAAAGCCCAGTCGCCTTCTTCATCAGCAATCAGCTCAATCTGGCGCATCTGGCCGACTGCGATATCGGTAGTCACTTCGGGCCAGCGCGCAGTTTTCGGTATAGGGCCGCCATCGGTACCGGTCACCGTAAATTCATGGCCATGAATATGTATCGGATGATTGGTCATCGTGAGATTGCCGACGCGTATGCGCACTCTGTCATTCTGACGCACAGCCAGACTGTCTATGCCAGGGAATACCCGGCTGTTCCAGCACCACAGATTAAAGTCCGTCATGGTGGAGATAGTGGGTCGCGATGCGCCCGGTTCAATATCAAAAGCATTAAGTAAAAAGACAAAGTCGCGGTCCGCTTCGGCAATCAGCGGGTGAGCCTGCTTCGGATGCGTGATCCAGGCCCCCATCATGCCCATCGCCATCTGCGTCATTTCGTCAGCATGCGGGTGATACATGAAACTGCCGGGACGGCGCGCCACAAATTCATAGACCATGGTTTTTCCAGGCTGAATAGCAGGCTGAGTCAGTCCGGAGACGCCATCCATACCATTCGGCAAGCGTTGTCCATGCCAATGCACACTGGTGTGTTCGGGCAGGCGGTTGGTCACAAATATCCTGACCCGGTCACCCTCCACCACTTCAATGGTTGGCCCCGGACTTTGTCCGTTATAGCCCCACAGATGTGCTTTCATACCGGGTGCCATTTCACGTACCACGGGTTCAGCGATCAGGTGAAATTCCTTTACCCCCTGATTCATACGCCAGGGCAGTGTCCAGCCATTCAGCGTCATGACGGGACGGTAAGGACGCCCATTCGGTGGCAATAGCGGCGGCATGGAGGCCGCGCTGTTCTGACTGACCACTTCCGGCAATCCCGCCAGTGCTACCCGGCTGACTGCGCTGGCTGCCAGCGCGCCACCGGCGATACTTGCCATACTGGCTGCTTTAAAAAAAGATCTTCTTGAGTTCATCGTATTTCTTTCTGACTGAGGCATAGGCATGGCTGTCATCAATGGACCGCCCACTGCCACGCATCTCTGGGTTCTTAGTCGTGTCAATTTTCTGATCGCGACTGGCGACTACAGCCGGTCGCATCGATGTATCTGGCAATTCAGTGACGTCTAATTAATTAATGCGCCACTTCGGACGGCGTTGCAACAAGGCTCGCAGGACGCAGTACAGTTGGGCTGGCCGCGCCCAGCAAACTGGCCTGCAGTTCCGCGTCCGCAATCCAGAATTGCTGATTCGCCTGTATCGTCGCCAATACGCCTTCTATCTGTTCGCGACTGCTACCCAGCAATTCAAACACGCTGATCAGCATACCGTTATAGCGCAGCGTGTTTTGCTCAGCAATCTGACGCTTCAAAGGCAGCACCACATCGCGATGATGGCGTGCGATCTCGTAATTGCTGTGGTAAACCGCATAGCTTTCACGGAGCTGCGAAGCTGCCTGACGCAGACTGTTCTCCAACTGGTAGCTGGCAGCCAGCGTATCAGCACGCATCGCATCACGTTGTAACTGCCCCTGATCGAAGAAAGGCAAACTGATGCTCAGACCCAGCCCGCGCTTTACCCGCCCCGCCGCCGCACCGTCAGTTGCTGCGGCAAACACGGTATCGCGCTTCACACTGAGTTCGATATCGGTCCATCCCTGCAGCAACTGCAAGCCTTGGCGTTGCGCCGCGGTTTGCAGTGCGGCCGCAGCGATACGCACATCCAGCCGGTTCTGCGGCAACTGGCTGGCGACCTGCTCTGCAGCTAAAGGCTGGGCGGGCAAATCGGGCAGATGTGCGGGCAATTGCAAAAGTTGTGCTTGCTCTGCATTCAGACCCAGCAAGCGCACCAATGCCTCACGACTGGCCAGTTGCGCCTGCCTGGCTTGTGCCAGTCTGGCGGTCGCATCGGCGGAAAAGCTTTGCTGACGTGCGGACTGCAAAGCGCTGAAGTTACCTGCGGTACGCATTCTGCGCGCGAGCTCTGCTCCCGCTTCCGCAGCCTCGTTGACTTGTTGGGCGTACTCCAGACTTTGCTGCGCAGCGACTGCGCGTATCCAGGCCAGCCGCAATTGAGTGATGTGTTGCAGCACTTGCTGACTGAACTGCAATTGTGCCTGCTGTAATTGCGCCACACTGACTTGCTGACGACGTGGCAGGCTCAATAAATCCAACAAGCCCAGGCTCAGGCTGCGGGCAATTTCCAGTTCACCGGCGAGCTGGCTGCGTTCCAGATTCAGCAATGGATTGGCAATCCGGCCCTGTTGCGCCAGACGGGCACCATCGCCCCAATGTTGCGCCAGCCAGGACTGGATGGCGGGGCTGTTCCACAAGGCGAGCCGGACTGCATCGTGCTGGCTCAGTGGCGCCATCAACAAAGCATCAGCCTGCTGACGCAGCGCCTGTGCCTGACTGCTGTCGCGCGCCAGTTGCAACTCACCCTGAGTCTGCTGTGGAAATTGGCGATTCAGTTCTGTGGTCGACTGATCGATAGAAAATCCTGCGCATCCTGCCGTCAACAGCGGCAGCGCGAGGAGAGAAAAACGGTAAGGAGAAAACATACAATCCCAGTTCAAAAAGCTGATATCACGCGCCCCACTGCCATGAAGCGCAGGGCGCAAACCGGCATGCGAACTGATGTCAGCCTGCGATTGCTGAAACCAGACTACACATGCGTCAGCGACTGTGCGCTGAGCTTTAACTTAAAACCGGGGAGGACGTTCAGGCAATGCGGATTCGGCTGAATGATAGGCGGGCAAAGGCGCTGCCGCTGCTATGCGTGTCACGGTCAGGCCTGGGGTATTCAAACTGGCAGCTGGCATCAGCGCCGCGACACAGCACAGGGATTTACCCTGGCAGTGATCCGCCTGCACTTGTTTTTGCAGATGCGCATCAGTGGACGGTGTGCTGTCAGAAGCAGCGTACCCGGACTGATCAGCCGCGTCAGTCTGTTTACGCGCTTGCATTGGCTCACAATGAGAATCCGCTTCAGCTGACTGCGGCTTAACACTGTGTTGCAGATTTTTATTCTGGACGCAATACCATGTGCTGACCGCAGCAAGCCCTTGTAAGGGAAGCAGCAGCGTCAGCCAGACTAAGATCACAGTGCGCCAGGAGAAAGATTTCATAAAACGGAACTTATCACATTTTGCGATAAATCGCATTGTGATCAGGCAAAGCCGGTGCGCTCAGTGTTCGTCCAAACGCGGCTGCACCTGATTGCGGCCATTGGTTTTAGAAAAATACAACCATTGATCGGCTCGTTGAACCAGACTTTCCACGCTATCCTTGTCCTGCTTCTGCGCCACTCCAAAGCTGGCCGTAATGCGCAACAGCTTGCCATCCAGAAGTAACACAGACAACTCATTTTGCACTGCCACCCGCATACGTTCAGCCACTTCCAGTGCAGCGTGTAAGTCCGTTTCAGGCAAAATCACCAGAAATTCTTCGCCACCATAACGCACCAGCCAGTCTACATCCGTACGTATTTCCCGCTTCAGGGTCTGTGCGAAGGCGACCAACACCGCATCACCGACAGAATGCCCATACTGATCGTTGACCGATTTAAAAAAGTCTATGTCACAGAACAACACAGATAAAGCACGTTCATAGCGTGTCGCACGTTGCAGCTCACCGGGCATACGCTCGTTGAACAACAGGCGGTTATAACAAGAAGTCAGGCCATCAGTGACTGATAATTCTTTGAGTGCCCCCATGGCTTTTTCCAGCTGCCGGGTACGCTCATGTACCAATTCATCCTGATGATGGATGTGTTTTTGTATGCTGTTTTGCATACTGCGGAAACCATCCAATACCAAGCCGATTTCGCTCAACCTGTGGCGCGGTTCCAGATCGGGCTCTGGCTGTCCGGACAATTGATTCGCCTGCAGATTTTGCACAAACTCTGCCAGCTGACGCATGGGCGTTTCCAGATCACGGCGTAAAATGGTGGATACCGTCATCAGAATAAAAATACCCAGCACACTGACTTCGATCAAGACCATCAGACCGCTGCGTATCATCTCCTGCCGCAATACCGATTTATCGATCACCAGCTCCAGTACGCCTACATGACCATTCTGTTCTGCGGGAGCAGGAATAGAACGGACGATACGTTCTGCATTAAAAATTTTTTCGACGTCACCGCCCACAAATTGCTGGCCCGTGCTGGTCTGGATAACGACATAGGCGATATGCGAATTTTCAAGCAACAGATTGATTTGCTTCTGTATCGCCTGTGGTTCAATATCCCAGATCGCAACCGAAAGCATAGGCAGATGCGTGGCGGCCACATCGTTGATCATCATGTTAAAACTACGCTCTACCGTGCGGTAATTCAGCCAGGCCTGCAAACTGCTGAACAGCAGGATACAAAGTATGAGCCACTTGAATAAACGACGTAGCAATGAGCTTGAAATTGGCTCCACGACCCGGTTACTCATTTTCTTTCCCCAGTCCGTGTCATTAATTGCGATAAACTAAAGTGATATTTTTTTACGGACGGATTCAAGACTTTACTGAACTTACGGAAATTCATTTTTGCGAAGTTAATGTCACCAAACATGAAACGGAAACGACTCAGTTCCTCTTTGGGGAATAAAATAAACATAGACTTGGTTAATTCCATACCTTCATCGGCGAAGTCTTTTCCATTGTGGTAGTCGTATAACATCACCAGGCTAAATGCGCCCGTGACAAAATGTCCGCCTGCCAACGCAGTCAGGCTGCCAGACTCCAGCGCAGTGAAGGCCTCTGCGGAGGTATTGATGGCACTGAATAAGGCATCGCTGCCGGGTTTCCCCCCCTTGGCACGCCAGGCTTCCATCGCACCGAAGGCCATTAAATCATTACCAGACCAGACCAGCCGCGCATGGGGGTAACGCAAATACAGCCACTGGCTCTGCTCCTGCGCCTTGGCCCGGTTCCATTCCGCATACACTTCCTGATCGATGATGACATCTGCCGTCTCACCCACGGCACGATGCATACCTGTATTACGCTTGAGTGATGAGGTAGTTGAGCGGTCACCTGCAATGACCAGCATATGCAGCTTGCCGTCAGGCGCAGTCAGTCTGGCAGCACGCGCTTTAGCAATCAAGGCTTGCGCTGTCAGATAACCGGCATCTTCAGATTGCGGCTCCAGCCCTCCCAGCCAGCCCCGATACAGACTGCGTGGCGCCCCCATACGGGCACGTTCATTCTGGTCAGAGATACCGCTAAAAGATAAAAATGTTTTGATATGCGCAGCGTCCAGTATGCGTATCAATTCTGGACCCGTCGCATAGTCATTGGACAAAATGACGTAATCAGGACGGGCGAAGCGGGGTCTGGCGGCCAGCTGGCGCGCAAAAGTCAAGACTTGCAAATGATTACGCTCGGCGTACAACACTTCCAGTTGTATACCCAGGCTGCGCGCTGCAGCCTCCATACTTTGCGTGGCGTTCACCCAGTAAATCTCATCAGACTTACCCGGATTTAAAAAAGTGACTGTCATCGCCCAGGCCGGTATCACACAACAAATACAGCACATCGACAACAAGCAAGCAACGACACGCTTCCACATACTACAACCTCCAAAGTGCTCAAATTGCCACATATTCATCTCAAAATATGGTCAGAACTAACGCAAACAAATTGTGTGGAACCTGGCACCGTTTTTGTACCTTCCAGTACTTAACAGATCAGCCACAGAAACCGGTGATACACTGGTTTTGCATTACTCCTGATCGTGCAGTACATGGTGGACTGCACAAACGAGGCACTTTTACTGGATAACCCCGAATACAGGACAGCACTGACCCGACTGGATGGTTATCTTTTGGCGGGTCTGGCCAACATCCGGAGCGGCATGACCCACCAATTTGTGACAAGAAAATATTTCCTTGCATCGGCGCTATTTTCGCAATTCTGTAACATAAAAAAACAGACTTGACAAAAACTCACAAATTTATTGCATTTAAAAAATATTCCATACCTCGATATGGACTTCAGGGCCAGAGATTATGTCCGTTTATCGCAACAAGCATACATACCAGTTAAAAATTTTCACTACCACTGTAAAAACATCACTGCTTCAAATCGCTGATGCAGCCTTGTGATAGCGTTTTCTCAGTTCGTAGACCACGGTTTTTTATACGCTGAGCTACCAGTCCTGTTGATCAAGTGCTGCTGTTTAAAAAACGAAGTCCTGTATTTTTCCCGGTCTGAAATTCCCATGACTGTGCCCATCACAGGTCTCCATGCCAACCAATAGTAAAAATCAATCAAAATCATATTTTTAATCAAATAGACCTAAAACATGCACATCTCTAGAATAACTCTGGCAGTACACAATAACTCACCAAAGGATACAAAATGTCGAACGAAGCTAAGTGCCCCTTTTCTGGTAGCGCCCGCCAACAAACCGTAGCCGGCGCCCCTTCTAATGCTGACTGGTGGCCAAATCAACTCAAGCTCAGCATCCTGCATCAACACTCTGCGCGCGCCAATCCTATGGGTGAGGACTTTAACTACGCAGAAGCCTTCAAACAACTCGATCTGGACGCCGTGGTGCAAGACCTGCATGCGCTGATGACCGATACGCAAGACTGGTGGCCCGCCGATTACGGTCACTATGGTCCTTTCTTTATCCGTATGGCCTGGCATAGCGCCGGTACCTATCGCGTAACCGATGGTCGCGGTGGTGCCGGTGCCGGGGCCCAGCGTTTTGCGCCACTCAACAGCTGGCCGGATAACGGCAATCTGGATAAAGCACGTCGTTTGCTATGGCCGATCAAACAGAAATACGGCAAACATATCTCCTGGGCCGATCTGATGATACTGGCCGGCAATGTTGCACTCGATTCTATGGGCTTCAAAACCTTTGGTTTCGCCGGTGGCCGCCCTGACATCTGGGAGCCAGAAGAAGATATCTATTGGGGTTCAGAAGGAAAATGGCTGGGAGACCAACGTTATAGCGGTGATCGCGAATTAGAAAAACCACTGGCAGCGGTGCAGATGGGGTTGATCTATGTGAATCCGGAGGGCCCAAACGGCAATCCAGATCCGCTCGCCTCGGCACGCGACATCCGCGAAACCTTTGCCCGTATGGCGATGAATGATGAAGAAACCGTCGCGCTGATTGCGGGTGGTCACACCTTCGGTAAAGCCCATGGTGCAGGCGATGTAGCACAGGTAGGAGCTGAGCCGGAAGGCGCCGGTATCGAAGAACAAGGCCTGGGCTGGAAAAACAGCTTCGGCAGCGGCAAAGGCGTACACACCATCACCAGCGGTATCGAAGGCGCATGGACACCGAATCCTATCCAATGGGATAACGGCTATTTTGAAACCCTGTTCGGCTATGAATGGGAATTAACGAAGAGCCCGGCGGGCGCCCACCAATGGACACCGACCGATGCGGCCGCCCGCAGCACCGTACCGGATGCACATGACCCGGCATTGCTCCATGCACCAATGATGACCACCGCCGATCTGGCCTTGCGTGCCGATCCTGCGTATGAAGCGATTTCCCGTCGCTTCCTGCAACATCCTGAGCAACTGGCAGACGCATTTGCCCGCGCCTGGTTCAAGCTGACCCACCGAGACATGGGACCGGTCAGCCGCTACCTCGGTCATCTGGTGCCGCAAGAAACCCTGATCTGGCAAGATCCGATTCCAGTCCGTCAGCATGCACTGATCGATGCACAGGATATCGCCGCCCTGAAAGCACAGATACTGGCGACCGGTTTGTCGGTCAGCGAACTGGTCAGTACCGCCTGGGCTTCCGCCTCCACGTTCCGTGGCAGCGATAAACGTGGTGGAGCCAATGGTGCGCGCATCCGTTTGCTGCCGCAGAAAAACTGGGAAGCCAATCAACCGGCGCAATTACAAAAAGTATTGGGCAAGCTGGAAGCGATACAGCAAGCCTACAACGTAGCACAGACTGGCGGCAAACAAGTGTCCTTAGCCGATCTGATCGTACTGGCCGGTGCCGCAGGCATAGAAGCCGCAGCACAGCAGGCAGGTGAAACAGTGCAGGTGCCATTCACACCAGGCCGCATGGATGCGAGCCAGGAGCAAACTGATGTTGATTCGTTCGCAGTGCTGGAGCCAGCCGCTGATGGTTTCCGCAATTTCGTCAAATCCGGACTGGCAGGTCACGCGGCAGAACTCCTGCTCGACAAAGCGCAGTTGCTAAACCTGTCCGCACCGGAAATGACCGTACTGATTGGTGGCTTGCGTGTGTTAGGCACGAATACCGGCAGCAGCCTGCACGGTGTATTGACTTCACGTCCTGGCGTACTGAGCAATGACTTCTTCGTGAATCTGCTCGATATGCGTACCAGCTGGAAGCAATCTGCCAATGCGGGTGTATTGGAAGGCCGTGATCGTCAAAGTGGTGAATTGAAATGGACTGCTACCGTGGTCGATCTGGTGTTCGGTTCCAACTCACAATTACGTGCGCTGGCTGAAGTGTATGGCAGCAGCGATGGTCAGGGACGCTTCATCCGTGAATTCGTCGCGGCCTGGAACAAAGTGATGCAACTTGATCGCTTCGACCTCGCATAAAGCAAGTCAGTAAAACAAAGGAGGATGTCCGTATTGATGGACATCCTCCTTTTGTCATTGCCGCACAGGGCGGGCAAACAGGTGCAGAATCAAGCCAGTGTTAATTCGTTTGATTCCAGCCTGGCGCTGTTGCGACTCAACGCAGTTCGTTCCAAAGCGGTAGCTGATATTTTTTGCGGCCATATGCGTAATAAAACGCCATCCCCAGACCAAACAAGCCTCCGGCAAAACAGGCCGCAAGCGGTAAAGATGCCAGCAATAGCGTCTTGCTTGCTGCACTAAACAGCCACATCAACAGCCCCAAAAAAATACCGAAATACACACCTGACAGTGCAAACAAAGACCAGAATCTGGCGAAATGGGGCGGTGGACAATCGATCCCCAGACGCCAGAGTAAAAGCACGCCGGGTGGCGCATAACTGGATTTGCGCATGCCTGTCGTTTCCAGTAACCGTAACGCAGCTTCACGCCTGGTCGAACTTGTCATATCTATTCACCTTTCAAGTTTTCTTTTCATGTCCACCATTGCCGCGCACCTGGTACGGGAATGCAGGTCAGGACTTATGCAAAACCACCCCAACGGCGTTATGGCTCCTTGTCGTACAAGTTCTACTGCCTTCGTCGCCATGCCTTACCAGGACATTTGTGCGTAAGTCCTAGGGGTGAGAAATATTATCTGAAAAACAAATAAATAACACGCGAAATATAGCCTGAAATAGCCAGAAAAAATTAAAAAACTTGCTGGCCACTCTGCACGCGTGGGTCTGGCCCATTGACTGTCCCCTCACCCGGTGTGATGAACAGTATCGTGCAAGCTGCTGCAACTTTCGCGGTATGCCAGACACCTTTAGGAATCACCAGTACGCTGCCGGTTTGCCGGAATTCCACACACTGCGTTGTGCCGTTCACGAAGAGGTACAAAGTCGCCGCCCCGGCCAGCAAATACAACACTTCATCACCATGCGGATGCATTTCCCAGCAGGTCCAATCTTCGGTAAACCTATGCTGGGAAAGCAGCATACATCCCTGGAATTGCGCAAAACGCGCATCAAGCTCTTGGTACATCGTTGGCGTGTGAGCCACGGGCGTGGCAGTCAGCTTCGCATCCAGAACGATGCAGTGTTCATCCAAAGTCATCGCACCCATATTGCCTCCCAAATCATTCGCACCACTGCTCCGCGGATGCGGAAAACCAGTCAGGGTATATGCTCCGCCCCAGCAGGAGGAATCACCCAGTGATGCATGCGTTCTTCATACACCGAAAATTGGGGAACAGGAAAAGCCGGATCAGCAAATGCACCGACCGGTATGGCGAGATATTCTTCCAACCCTTGCGGTTCATAATAGACGGTAGCTCCGCAAGTGGGACAAAAATGAAAGCGTATATGCGCGCCCTCATCCGCTACCCGCACATACACCGTCGATGCCCCGGACAGGACGACTTGCGTACGCAAAAATCTGGCTTGCTGACCAAACACGCTGCCAGTACGCCGCTGGCAAGCCAGGCAATGACAAATCGAGACACGCACCGGCTCACCGGTGACTGTCGCAGTGAGCTGACCACAACTGCAGGAGGCAAGGCGTTGAGTCATAGGTTGTATTAGTTTCGGTTTGATCTGACCGTTGATCCATAAAAAGAGAAATTACCCAGTTTGATAGAAGTGCGAATCTCTATTAAACCAACACGAAAGTGCCATAGGAGTCATCTCACGAATAGTATTTCTCAAAACGTCATCAAACACAAGGCTGAAACCAGCAACGAGTCTGGATTATGCTTCTGACTTTTCCCTCAAATCTCGTACGATTTAGATGCACAGAGTCTGCCGAACTGAGGCAGGTATGATAAAACGATTTACGGAAACCCAAATGTTGAATATACCTTGATTGCCGTAGTGGAGCAGGATAGATACAGGCATCAGGTAGCATTTACTTTTCCGTCTCAACTACGCGCTGATGATCATAACTGTAGATGCGTGCAATTTTCCAGATGCCGTCTTTCAGCAGCAATAAGTGCGTAAATGAAGAACGGAAGGTCTTATTAACGATATTGCCTGCTTTCGTCGAATAGAACTCATGGTCGCCCGAGACGATAGCACCATATACGTCATTTCCTCGTCGCATATCCTTGAACTTTTACATGCTCTGTTCAGCTATCTTGGAACTAAAGTGTCCGCATTAAAACCACTCCAAGCACAAATTAACTTCAACACAATTCGCCATCTCAAGTCGCTGCTTACGAACACTAGTGTGGACTTTTGAGCTGTTGTTCTTCATCCTTGAGACAAATCGAGTGTCTCCAGTCCCAACCCAACATCTGATACATCGGAAGCCAAAGCATCGAGTACCTTGAAGACATCGGGTAAATCCTCGCGGTATGAAGCTATGTAGCTCAATGTCGTGAGGGATTTGTCTTCCATGGAAGCTATCTGTTCGCGAATTTGTGACTCGTACTTAATCCAATATCGCCCCATTTCTTTCGGGTCAAGGCCGCCCAGTAGCCCCTCTTTCGTGGCAATGTAGCCACCGCCTAGAATGTAAGAATTACTCAAATGCGAGAGGCAGTAATTTAGGAAATGCAAGATGTTACCTTCATGAACCGTGGGGTTGAAGCAGCAGCCGAACATGTATTCGTTCATGATCGTTGCAATGCCCTTACCGTCTTTCGATCCGTATTCGTCGTAATATCCACAACCTACGCCTGCTCCAGTTGGGGGGAATGGGTTGCTAAGCTGATAGAGTACGAACGATTTTACGTTGGAGCGAGACGCAAGAATGTCTTGAGCGGAGAGAGAACGAGCCGCGTCTGGGTGCTTCTCTTTCGATGTTTCGCTGTCAACTTGTGAAGTCTCGCCAAGAAACATCGCACTCGGAGCATCGTCAACTTCAGCAAGAAAATTTCTTCGCTTGTCGATGTAAGTTCGTTTGAAAAGCGCAAACACTTCTTGGGAAAGCCGTCTCATTCCCAGCAACGCGAGTTCATTGAGTGAGCCAAATGTCGGAGCATTTTTATCTTGATCAACAATGAGCGCTGAATGAAGATTATGGAGCTGTCCCTGGCGATCTGCGGAGCATTGAAGTCTGAATGCCATCAAATCGTACCAGCCAAGAGCACCTCTTTCGCTACGTGTTAGCCGATCAAGTAGCCCCCTATTTTTGTACGCGTTTTCGCCAAATATTCGCCACACAATTTCAACGACATTTTCCGGGCTGTTTGGTACTCGGTGGGTTACCGTTGTTCCCCAACCGACTCGATCCAAAAGACGAAGCAGGGAATAAATTGATCTCGATCGCAAGCTAAAATCATTAGCTTTGATCATCGAGTATCGCGGCAGGTAGTCCACGAGGGTGTCAATCGCGTCTTCAGCGACACCTGAAGTGAAATTATGGGATTGATTTACAAGTATTCGCCAGAATTGGTCATGCGCCTGCTCTCCTAGCCCCAAATCGAAGTCAGGTGATGTCAGAATTGATCTGATCGACTTACCTTTTTGAATCTTTTCGAAAGCATCTTGGTAGAGAACGAATGTATTCCGGGGTTCCGGTGTAGCGAATCGGACAATGAGTTTGAGATACCCTTCCAGATTCCGGAATTCGGTATCGTTAAAGCAGGCTCTTGTTGCTTGAACAGCCTCCCTCAAGTTCCCACGCTTACCAAGTTTCAATGCAGTTACGTCAAATAGTTGTGTGAGCAGGAACTGTTCGATGTCGGTCTGGGCCTTGACCACCTTTGTGAAATCGTCAGCGTTCTTGAAGTCTTGCTCGCCATTCTCATGGCGAATGGAGAATGTTCCGCTCCTGCCTTCAGTTTCTTCGGCATAGATTCGCCTGAATAAACCGGGGAAATTCAGATGAAGGAGCATCAGATTGATGAGGTCAGTCTTATTAAAATCAGTCCGGCCCAAGTCGCTCTTATCCAACTGCATTAGTAACATAGCGTTGACAAAGCGTTTTACCTTGCGCAGGTCACCTAAAAGGGGGAGATAATTTGCGGCCTTCTCTCCATCAAGAATGCTGGCAAGCTCGTTGAGAATGGCACCAAGCTTCAACATTGTATCTGAGGGAATTGAAACAAGTTGATTCTCCAAGCGTTGCCAATCTCTCGTTAAGAACGCACGTATGCTCGAACTGTCGATGAATAGACTGAGCTTAGCGGTGACAAATTTCTCTAAAAATTCCCTGGCTCTCGTTCCTTCTTCTTTGCCGCCAGCGAGAATTTCTGTGTCGTAACATAGGATGTAAGTGGCCTGTGTTAGCTTGAAAGTTTGCCGCGTCGCGAACAGAACGTTGTTGATTGTCTTGGCATCCAGTCGGTCCAAGTCATCAATGACAATGATTATTCGACGGCCTATCCGCCGCAGGACGTCATCAATGTCATCAAGGAGTTCGTCAATAGTTTCTGGTGACGGCTCTACCGAGAGTTTGAATCCAAGGAAGGAGAAGTCCGTTTTCCCTTTGATTAGCCTTGAATACCTAGATACTGCGGGCCGAAACTCTGGAGCGAAGACTTCTTTTTGGATCGCTGCAGAAAGATCTCGAATTAAACGATCGACAAGATCTGGTTCAGAAGCATAGCGAAGAGGCTCGAATCGACAAACGATTGCTTTGTCCGTTTCTTTCTTCCAGTAGCACTCGGCGAGGTTTATAAAGCTTGTTTTTCCGCTCCCCCAAGGACCGTCAACTCCAAAGACAAGTCCACTATGCGCGCCGCTCGCTAGTACAGTCTCCGCGAACGACTTGGCTAGCGATCCGTTGGCGAGCAAGTCTTCTTTTTCATTCCTGATTTCCTCATCAGAAATAAAATACAGTTGCGGAGGGTGGGGGGTGTTCTGTGCACAATACTTTCGAATAATTGGGGACAGTAGCACTGAGGAGAGTAGAAGGAATATCGCAAGTCCCCAATGAGGATCGGCGTGTTCAAAGACCTCGTGAACCTTGATCAACCGTTGGGAGGTCAAGCTATTTATCCAGATTCCGACTCCTATCGAAATGAGCAAATCGAAGCGAAGGCTACGCCCCATCTGCATGGCTGTGATGTGTGCATCCCGTTGGTATGCATACGTTAAACACAACAGCGCACCAAGTAGGATTCCAGCGATTCTGACCTCAACAGTTATCCAGGATATCGTCGCAGCAGAAGTTGTCCCCAAGTAGATCGCAATTCTCCAAATTTCAGCCGCTAAAAAGCCTATTGCAAGCGACTTCGCGAAAATAAGCAACTCTGGCATGTTGATTTGTGTTTTCATTTCTTTGAGGAAAATTATTATTTACTAAAATATAAGCTTTTTGAAGTGCTTTGTCACTGCAGCTAGATGGCTGTACCGCGCTCAGTGAAGCGTGTCAGCGGGGAGACAGAAGCTCATAGTTGCTCTCGATCGTAGTGATCGTGCAAATCAAGCAGACTAGTGCCGTGTAGGCCATAAGCGCTCACGCCTTCGTTTCTAATTGATGTATCGGTGCTGTCGGTAACAAGGTGGGAATCAGCTCCAAATCTGTCACTGGCGCAATATCCTCCAATGATTGTAGCTGTCCCATATTAACGCTCACCGCACAGCTTACCGTTCTCTTTGAGAAGACAACAATGTCCCACTTCGTTCAAGCGGTAATCACCGAGGAGACGCCTGTAATCGGACTAGGAAAAGGGTTGCTTTCTACGAAATTATTCAGGGCGCGAATATCTTCAATACTGTTGAAGCTCTGAATCTCGGTCTGCTGCGCAAGCTATGTTGCCATCATTTCGCGTATCTTAGGAAGCCTCGAAGTTAACAACCATTACACTGCATACAATTACAGCTAACATATTTATTACCATAATAGCAATTTAAATCAACTCTACTACTTGGGCAGAAAAATGTGCCAGCGTCCTGAGTAGTTCCAATTTAGCTGAACAGAGTTCCAAGCTAAGTGGATTCATACAATAGTTCAAAGATAAGTGACCAAAATTCAAAGATAAATGAATTTCGACAACACAAACCCAACTCTTGAAAAAGCCTGACCTCGCCCCTACAATTAGCACTCAACACAAGAGAGTGCTAACAATGTTAAAATCTCTGGGTTTCAGCATTGCGGGCAATCTGCCCGTAGATGGGATGTGCGCTCTGGCACGACATGGGTTTGCAGCGAATAAGTATGCAAATTTGCATGTTCAGGGCTTGAAAGTGGTAACGCGGCACCCATCTAAGGCGCACATTTTTGTTTGTTTGCTGATAGGCCTTACGCTAAACCGCGCAATGCGTTCAGTCTTGCAACTGGTTGTGCTGTAAGCCTTGTTTTACTTCGGTAGTTTTACTTTTGTAATTATTTTAGGAGTTAGTATGAATCTTCGTCCCCTGCACGATCGCATTATCGTCAAACGTTTGGATCAAGAAACTAAGACCGCTTCCGGTATCGTTTTGCCTGACGCAGCCGCAGAGAAACCAGACCAAGGTGAAGTACTGGCCGTTGGTGCAGGTAAGCAATTGGATAACGGTACAGTGCGCGCACTGGAAGTCAAAGTTGGCGACCGCGTTCTGTTTGGCAAATACTCCGGCCAGTCCGTCAAAGTAGATGGCAACGAAGTATTGGTAATGCGTGAAGAAGACATCTTCGCGATCGTACAGAAGTAATCCCTTTCTATAGCACGATAGATATCCTCAAGATTCTGGAGAATTAACATGGCAGCAAAACAAGTCGTATTCGGCGATGACGCACGCGCTAAGGTCGTTAACGGTGTTAACGTTCTGGCAAACGCAGTAAAAGTGACTCTGGGCCCTAAAGGCCGTAACGTAGTTCTGGAACGCTCTTTCGGTGCACCTACAGTGACTAAAGACGGCGTTTCCGTTGCTAAAGAAATCGAACTGAAAGACAAACTGGAAAACATGGGCGCACAGCTCGTGAAAGAAGTTGCTTCCAAAACATCTGACAATGCTGGTGACGGCACGACAACAGCTACCGTACTGGCACAAGCTATCGTACGTGAAGGCTTCAAATACGTGGCAGCGGGCTTTAACCCGACTGACCTGAAACGTGGTATCGACAAAGCAGTTTCCGCACTGGTTGCTGAAATCAAAACGCTGTCCAAGCCAACCACCACTTCTAAAGAAATCGCTCAGGTAGGTTCTATCTCCGCGAACTCTGACGCTGACATTGGCGACATTATTGCTAACGCGATGGACAAAGTCGGTAAAGAAGGCGTGATCACAGTTGAAGACGGCAAATCCCTGAACAACGAACTCGACATCGTTGAAGGTATGCAGTTCGACCGTGGCTATTTGTCCCCATACTTCATCAACAACCAGGAAAAACAAGCGGTTATTCTGGAAAACCCGTTCATCCTGTTGTTCGACAAAAAAATCTCTAACATCCGTGATCTGCTGCCAGTACTGGAGCAAGTTGCTAAATCCGGTCGCCCACTGCTGATCATCGCTGAAGACGTCGATGGCGAAGCGCTGGCAACTCTGGTAGTTAACAACATCCGTGGCATCCTGAAAACAGCGGCTGTTAAAGCTCCTGGCTTCGGTGATCGTCGTAAAGCCATGTTGGAAGACATCGCTATCCTGACTGGTGGCCAGGTTATCGCTGAAGAAGTCGGCCTGACACTGGAAAAAGCAACGCTGCAAGATCTGGGTCAGGCAAAACGCATCGAAATCGGTAAAGAAAACACCACCGTGATCGACGGCGCTGGCCAGGCTGTTGGCATCGAAGCGCGTGTAAAACAAATCCGTGCTCAAATCGAAGAAGCAACTTCTGACTACGACCGTGAAAAACTGCAAGAACGCGTTGCCAAACTGGCAGGCGGCGTTGCTGTGATCAAGGTTGGTGCTGCAACTGAAGTTGAAATGAAAGAGAAAAAAGCACGCGTTGAAGATGCACTGCACGCAACCCGCGCAGCGGTTGAAGAAGGCGTGGTTCCTGGTGGTGGCGTTGCTCTGCTGCGCGCACGTGCTGCTGCTGGCGAAATCAAAGGCGACAATGCGGATCAGGACGCAGGTATCAAGCTGGTTCTGAAAGCGATCGAAGCACCGCTGCGCGAAATCGTAGCGAATGCCGGTGGCGAACCTAGCGTTGTTGTGAACGCCATCGTCAATGGCTCTGGCAACTACGGTTTCAATGCGGCTAACGACACCTACGGCGACATGATCGAAATGGGTATTCTGGACCCGGCAAAAGTAACCCGTTCTGCTCTGCAAAACGCGGCTTCTGTTGCAGCTCTGATCCTGACAACTGACGCACTGGTTGCTGAACTGGCTGAAGACAAACCAGCTGGCGGCATGGGCGACATGGGTGGTATGGGCGGTATGGGTGGCATGGGCGGCATGATGTAATAGCTGTCGCAAGCGACACTCGCCTGCATACTGAAAAACCCCGCAGCAATGCGGGGTTTTTTGTTTTGTGCCGCAGTCTTAACAGATGACGGCTGCCCTTCTGCGATGATGTCCGACAACGCAGCCTGCGTCGCCACCGCAAGGACCGAATGCGTGCTTGACACAGTGGGCACAGACTAAGATACTCCCGCCTTTGAAAGAAAATTTTCATCACTAGCAGCAAGTAGCAACTTTAAGGGGCTGCTGCTAACGCGCTTTTATAACAATGCCACACGATTAATATGCCGTTCAAAGCAAGAGTGCACCCGCACCGATGCAGGCTTGCTGACAGAATGTCTACTTATCTGTGCTGGCCCAGTCTGACTTCCTGATCCTGGAGACACAATGGCCCTGCAACAACTGAATGAAGAGCAGATCCGGACCTGGACTCGCGCCCAAAAGGACGAGTGGTGGTTCAAAAACATTTACCGTGGCGATATGCCACAACTCACCTTGCGCTCTGCCCTGACCGGTTTTTTACTAGGGGGTATCTTGTCCGCGACCGCGCTGTATATCGCTGCTAAATCCGGCGTGAATATCGGTGTTGGCCTGACCTCGGTCATTCTGGCTTTTGCCTTTTTCAGAATTCTGTCAAAAACCGGCATCGCCAAAGACTTTACGATACTGGAAAATAACTGCGCCCAATCCATCGCCACGGCAGCCGGTTATATGACCATGCCTATGGTGGCGCCGATTACCGCCTATATGCTGGTGACTGGACAAATCATCCCTTGGTGGCAAATGCTGATCTGGATGGTGGTCTGCTCTATCCTGGGCGTGCTGGTCGCATTTCCGCTCAAGCGTCGCTTCATCAATGAAGATCAGCTACCGTTCCCGGAAGGGCGTGCCTGCGGCGTGGTACTCGATACCCTGTATTCCGGTGATGGCAAAGAGGGTATGCGCCAGGCCAGACTGCTGGGCCTGACCACCTTGTGGGCTGGCGCTTATCAATTCCTGATCAGCGATGGCTGGATGAAGCTGCTGCAATTCAAAGTACTGCAAATGGATAAATGGGCGGGCATGACTGAAGCCTGGCATTTACAGGAACGCATCGATACCTACTATTACCAGCTGGCTGTGAAATACGATCTGTGGATACCCAAAATCCTGGGTGTGGATTTCCGTGCACTGGGTCTGCGCCTGACGATTGACGCCGCGATGTTTGGCGTTGGTGGCCTGATGGGCATACGTGTCGCGAGCAGCCTGCTGCTGGGTAGCTTGCTGAACTTCGCACTGCTCGGACCGATGATGATACAACGAGGCGATATCGTCGAACGTATCGCACCGAATGGCAAGCTGGTACCTATCTCCCGCGTTGAAATCCTGAACCAGTGGGGTCTGTGGTGGGCGGTATCTATCATGGTGGTTGGCTCTATCGTCACGCTGGCTGCCAAACCCGAAATTTTTACCAGCCTGTTCAAATCTCTGGGTAAACAAAAGTCTGTCACCAAAGGCCCGGACATACTGGCGCATATAGAACTGCCGCTGATGATTTCTTACATCGGTATCCCTGCCTTCAGTTTGCTGGGTGCATGGCTGAACCTGAGCTTTTTCGGCGTTCCTATGGTGCTGACTTTTGCTGCCTTACCGCTGGTCTTCCTGTTGGCCGTCATTTGCGCTAACTCGATGGCGCTGACTTCCTGGTCACCGACTGGTGCACTGTCCAAAATCACGCAAATCACCATGGGCGTGATAGACCGTACTAATCCGGCAACGAACATGATACCAGCTGGTATGACCGCCGAAGTCGCATCGAATGCATCCAATCTGCTGTCGGATATCACGCCGGGCTATATGCTGGGTGCGAAACCACGTCAGCAGGCGATCGGTCATGTGATCGGCATTATCTCTGGCGCACTGGCTTGTATCCCAATTTACTACCTGCTGTTCCTGCCTGCCGATGCGCAAGGCATACGTGATACGGCGACCATCGTCAGCGACCGCTTCTCGCATCCATCTGCCATGCAATGGAAAGGTATGGCGGAGCTGATTGCCAAAGGCGTAAGCAGCCTGCCCACTTCAGCGATTATCGCCATGGTGGTGGCGGCCTTGGCGGCACTGGTAATAGAAGGTGGAAAAATGATCACCAAAGGCAAAATCCCGCTGTCCGCAGTCGCGATTGGTCTCGGTGTGGTGTTACCACCGGAAGCCTGCCTGGGTATGTGGATGGGCGCTGCTGCGTTCTGGTGGATGGGTCGCAAGCATCCCGAACCAGGCACCGCAGGTCACCAGTTCTGGGTTGAAGGCTGTGAACCTATCTGTGCCGGTCTGATTTCCGGTGCAGCACTGATGGGTATCGGTAATGCGCTGCTGAATGTATTGATCTGATCCTGTCCTGCTTACAGCAAAAAGTCCCGCCAGATGCAAAACTGGCGGGACTTTTTTTTGTCAGACTGGACTGCGTTGCTAACTAACTGCCTTGCTGCATCCAGCCCAACTGCCGCTCCACCATCTGATCGAAGGCTTGTAGCACAGGGCTGAAATCGGCTTCGGGCTGCAGTGCCATCAACGCATAAGTGCTGGCTTCCAGCGTCGACAATTGGTCGGGTTGATGGGCTTTACGGATACGGTAATGCGAGGCCGGCATCTGGCGCAAACTCCAACGCGGCAATGCTTGCAATAAGGGATTCAGATACAACATCTTGCGGCTTTTACGCCAGGTCGCATCCAGCACCACTAATCTGAGCGGCGCCTCACAGGCAGACGGTTCCCAGGCACTGCCATGGCTGTGCAAGTCCTCTGCCTCAGACTCCGTCGTATCGGGATACAGTAAGACTGTTAATCTGGCTGACTGCGGCGCTTCCGCCACTGCGCCGCTGTGCCAGTCTCCGTGTAAAGCCTGCGCCAGTACTGCCTGCTCAAACTGTTCACCCGCCAGTATCAAAGACGATCCGGGCAGACACAGATGCAGTAAGCGTCCACTGCCTTTGACATGACTGATCTCCAGCGGATGCTGCAATATCAGTAATTCATGGCGGGTATGAACGGGTCTGACGCAAGAACAGATACAATTTCTGGCAGCACGCAAACAGTGCTGACAAGTTTCACGAGAACGCATGTAAACCTTACAAACTGAGGGAGGTACACAGCAGTTAGGATTCCATGGTCAAACTGCTGCACATTGCGGATTTTACTTAAACCAAGGCGCATTGCGCAGGCTTAGACTATCATGTCAGTAATTTTGTCACCAGCATCGCCGGAAAACCCGCCATGAAAACGCCATATCTGTTATCCCTGTTGATTTTGCTGATCGCCTCCGCCTGCGGTGGCGGTGGCAGTAACGCTTCCGGCAGTGACACAGTAAGCCCGCCAGTCAGCCCACCGGTGACACCGCCAACTACCCTGGAAAAGAAAGCCGCAGCACTGGCCGCCAAGCTCGGTAAGCCCAGTCGTATGCTGGTCGGACTGGGTTCGGCTGATCTGGCCGATGTTCAGAAACAAAGCCTCAAAATTGATATTTATGATCAATATCTGAATGGCGTCGGTGCGGGTGCCTGGCCGACCTGGAACAGTCCCAGCGGCGCTTATGTACAAGTCGTTGCGAAAAATGCGGATACCCTGGGCGCAGTGCCTATGTTCACGCTCTACCAAATGGCCAGCAATGGTGATGGCAATCTGTCCGGCCTGTCGAATCAAACCTTCATGACTGGCTACTGGAATAACGTGCGTCTGCTGTTCCAGCAAATCAAAACCTATGGCAAACCGGTACTCGTGAATTTTGAACCGGATTTCTGGGGTTATACCCAGCGCTTATCGACCAACGCAGATCCGGCTACGGTATTCGCACTGGTGAACAGCGATCCGGATTGCAGCACGCTGGGCAATCATGTCGCCGGACTGGCACAATGCCTGGTGCAGATTGCACGTAAATATGCGCCCAATGCCTACGTGGGTTTTCCACCTGCGCTGTTCGGTGATCTGTATTCAACCGCACTCGGCTACATGCAAAAACTGGGCGCAGACAAAGCCGATTTTATCGTGATGCAAACGCTGGACCGCGATGCCGGTTGCTTTGAAGCGATTCCCCAGCCCAGCTATTGCCAGCGTGCCGGTACTGGTTGGTACTGGGATGAGGCGAATATCAAGTCCCCTAATTTCACCGAGCATTTTGCGCTCGCAAAATCATATAACACAGGTCTGCAATTACCCGTGCTGTGGTGGCAGACACCGCTCGGCGTACCGTCTGCAGTTGCCGGTGGCAGCGCAGGCAAATGGCGCGATAACCGTGCGCGCTACTTCCTGACTCATGCGCCTGACATGGTGGCAGCAGGTGGATTGGGCGTGGTATTCAGCACCGGTGAGGTGAATCAGACCAGCATCAATACCGATGGCGGACAATTCAAAACCCTGACGACGAATTACCTGGCAAACCCGGCAGCCCTGCCGTAAGCCGCAGCCAGCAAGCGCCTTCAGGCATGCTGACGGTTCAGCTGCTGTAATGCAGGCAAGAGGCTGGGATAACTGAACTGGTATCCCAGCTTATTCAGACGGGCAGGCAGTACATGCTGGCCACCAGTCAATAATTCCGACAATTCTCCCAATGCGAGTTGCAACAACCAGGCCGGTGTGAACAGCCAGGCAGGACGCTGCAAACTGTGCGCCAGCAACTGCGTGAATTCGCGATTCGTCACAGCTTGTGGCGCGACCATGTTAATGCAGCCGCTGGCACGCTCGTCGGTGAGTAATCTGAGCACGATAGCCACATAATCATCAACATGGATCCAGCTCATCCACTGACGTCCATCGCCTATACGCCCCCCCAGACCCAATTGAAATGGCAGGCGCATTTTTTTCAAAATACCGCCTGCACTGTCGAGTACCAGACCTGTACGCAGCACGCAGACCCGGGTTCCAAAGCGCGCGGCCGGGATCGCGGCAGCTTCCCAGTCCACACATAACTGCGCACCGAAATCCCCACCGGCACTGGCCGTTTCATCGATCACTTCGTCACCACGATTGCCATACACGCCAATAGCCGAGCCGCTGAGCAGTACAGCAGGCTTCTTTCTGGCCTGCGCTATTTTATGCATCAGTTGCTCAGTCAAAGTAATGCGGCTGTGACGCAGTAATTGTTTGCGTGCCGCCGTCCAGCGCGCATCAACGATGGATTCACCGGCCAGATTGATGATGGCATTGAACTCCAGTTCGGGCGTGTATTGCTCCAGGTCCTGCATCGCCTGCACACCGGCACCGCACAACGCGGCCAGTTGTTGTGGACGACGCGTAAGGACCGTGAGCTGATATCCCTGCGCCAGCAAAGCTGCGCACAAACGCTGGCCGATCAGCCCGGTTCCGCCTGTGATCAAGATATGCATAAAGTGTCCTGCCCTGTTCATGAATTGTCCTCAGTGTAGGGCAATTCATCGCATTTTGCTGATCAGCGCAATTCTTCCAATAAGCGCAGGCTGTCATCAAAACTCCAGATACGGCGGATTTCAATCACGTCGTATTGCGCCGCTACCGCAGGTGGAAAGGCTGCATAACGCGTATTGAGGCGCACGATATTGCGCACGGCCTGATCCAGATCCATACGGCCGCTGGAGCGGTGTATGGTCACCTCCTCCACCGTACCATCGCTGCGTATCGCTACCGTAACTATCGGGTCGCCACGCGCCTTATCTCTGGCGGTACTGGAATAATTCAGATTGCCATTGCGTTCGATTTTCTGTTTCCAGCTATCGGCATAGGCACGTAACTGCACATCGCGCTCGCTATTGCTGAAGACACTGCGACGACGTGATTTTTCAGCGGATTCACGTGGTACTGGCGGAGCACCGCGCAACAAATCCAGGCCACGTGCCTGTTCACGCAAACGGTTAGCCAGATCGCTTTGTAAACTGGATTGACTGGCTGTTGCAAGTGCGTTGCCATTAACACCAGCGTTACCACCGGCGTTACCACTACCGGCACCGGGTATTGCTGCTTGACCATTGCTGCCTGCGCTTCCATTTCCAGACTGGCTGTTCTGCACTTGGGCGGACGCAGCTGCTCCTGCGCCGGCAACTGTCGCCTTTCCCTGTGCGGGCGCTGCATGTTGACTGACACTGCTATTACCAGCGATGACCTGTACAGCCCGAGCCTGACTTTGCGCCGTTTCTGCCATACTGGACTGGGCCGCAGCGATCTGCGCAGCCTGAGCGGCCTGAGTAGCTTTGGCAGCCGCCTGCAACTCCGCCTCACGCTGCTGTTGCGCTGCGCGCTGCTGCCTGGCCTGTTCTTGTTCCTGCTTTTGTTTCGCCAGTTGTTGACGCTCCTGCTCCTGCTGCTGTTCACGTTCCTGCTCGCGTTCCAACTCCCGCTTCTGCAATGCTGCATGACGTTGATTTTTCTGTAGCTCGCGCATCTGCTTTTCTTGCGCAAGTTGCTGCTGCAAACCTGCGTCAGCAACAACGGCAGGCTGACTGTGTTGCTGCAACACTTCCGATAAACGCTGCTCAGCAGCGGTATTTGCTTGCTGCAATTGCTGCTCCTGGCGCAATTGAGCCAATCGCTGCTGTTCTTGTTTTTCCTGTTTTTCCTGTTCCTGTTTTTTCAATTCCCGCAGTTCTGCTGCGCGCTTTTCCTGTTCTGCTTTTTCCTGCTCCTGACGGTCGGTCTCTGCCTGAGCAAGACGGAACTGCGCTATGTCGTTTTTCTGGTTTTGCTGAATCTGCCCCACCAAAGTTTGCTGACTGCGCATATCCGTGGTCTCGCTGATCTGAGCCGCAAACTGACGCTCACGCTCAGCCTGTTTGCGCTGACGTTTTTCTGCATCAGCCTGATAGCGCTCCGGCGCAACAGCGACGGGATCATCCTCTTTTTCTTCACCACTTTGACTGACAGGATCAGGAAAACGACGCCGCTCGGTTTCTTCCTCTGGCGTTTTTTTGACATCTTCCGGTGCCTGTGCAGCCACCACAAAGCTATCCAGTCTGAATTGATCCTGGGCGATAACTGCCTTCACTTCAGACAGTGCTATCTTACGCTTGGGCACAACCGGTGTCTGTGTCGCATGTGCCCGCTTAGTCTTAGTCGTTTTCGCTGGTATGGGTGGCGGTGGTGATACGGCTGCAGGCGGACGCGGTGCAATCAGCTGTATGCCATGCACACTTGCTTCTGCTGTCCTGCTTTGCGAGGCGACAGAGGACAAAGCAGGGTTCGATGCAGGCTGCGTTTTTTCAGCCGATGCTGAGGCTGTCGCCATTGCGGAACTCTGCGCTGGTGGTGCAGGCATCGTAATACGCAACGCCAGTTGCGGCACTTCGGCAACTGGCTCAGATAAAGACGGCGCTGAGGATAGTGATGCGGCCGGACCGCTGCCCGGTATGCCAAAGCGCAGCGACAATACCAGCAGATGCAAGAGCACAGAGACCAGCAGTCCAAACGACAGCCGTCGTTTTACCTCGTCAGGAAGTGGTGCTGCAGATTGGTGCGCATTCAGAGTCATGCAATCAAAAAATCCGGGAGTTCATCAGGAAGCGGGCTTAGGGCCGGTTAACATTTAAATTACGCGTTCGATTTAAATGTGAATAGGCCCGAATATCCGGCGTTACTTTACCATTGCGCAGCGCCAACGCACATGGGATTTGCGTGATACGACAGCGATTGTGACCAGCCACCGACAATGACCTGCGCAGACTTGCTGTGCCGATTTCCACAAGCTGGGCTCTTGATCACATCAAGACAGCATGTCTACGCGGGTGATAAGCTCAACATCAATCCTGCATCTGTCTGAAATCAGACATCAGCATTCTGCACTCAGCTCCTGGACAAAAACCTAAGGCCCATCATGACCAGCATAGACATTATCGACTCTCACACTGGCGGCGAACCGACCCGCGTCATTATGGCGGGCGGCCCGCCACTTGGCGAGGGCAGCCTGGCTCAGCAACGGGACATCTTCCGCACGCAGTTTGACCATTACCGTACGGCGACGGTGTGTGAACCTCGCGGTTCAGACGTGCTGGTCGGCGCACTGGCCTGTCACTCACCGCAGCCGGATTGCGTGGCTGGCGTAATCTTCTTTAACAACGTCGGTTATCTGGGCATGTGTGGTCACGGCATGATAGGTTTTCTGGTCACGCTGGCCCATGCGGGCCGCATTACACCTGGCCTGCATCGCATCGATACGCCGGTCGGCATCGTGCAGGCGGAACTGCATGAAGACCTGAGTGTGACGGTGCACAATGTACCGGCTTACCGCTACCGCCATGCGGTCAGCGTCGAAGTGCCTGGTATAGGCACAGTCAGCGGCGATATCGCCTGGGGTGGTAACTGGTTCTTCCTGATTAACCAGCACGGGATACCGCTGCAACTGACCCAGCTTGAGCAGTTAACGGATTTTGCCTGGCGTGTACGGCAGGCGCTGGAAGCAGCTGGCATCTGTGGTGAGCATGGTGCAGTGATCGACCACATAGAATTATTTGGCGCCGCCGACTCTGCCAATAATCATAGTAAGAATTTCGTGCTTTGCCCCGGCAAAGCCTACGACCGCTCGCCCTGCGGCACCGGCACCAGCGCCAAGCTGGCTTGTCTGGCGGCAGATGGCAAACTGGAAGCGCAACAAATCTGGCGTCAGGAAAGCATTATCGGCAGCGTATTTGAAGCGAGCTACCGCTATGCCGATGCTGAGCGGACGCGGATTTTGCCCAGTCTGCGCGGCTCGGCTTTTGTGAATGCCGAAGCCAGGCTGATCCTGAACCAGGCCGACCCCTTCATCTGGGGCATACCTTCAGTCTGAATTCTGACCGTGGCCTGCGTACATCAGGTCGCAGGCTGACTGTCACGCATCACTACACGGTAATCGCTGGGTGTCATTCCTACGGTGGCGCGAAATACGCGTGAAAACGCGCTGTGATCCTGATAGCCACAGGCCAGCGCGACTTCGGTGATGCTGCAATCGGATGTCGATAACATGGCCGATGCCGCATCGAGCCGGATTTTCACCATCATCTGACGCGGCGTCAGCGAAAATATCTTATGAAAATTGCGCTCCAGCTGGGCCACCGATAAGCCGGTCAGTTCAACTAATTCGGCCATGCTGACGGTCTGCGCATAATGCTGATGCAAGTAGCTGACGGCCGCTGCCACCTTGGCATAAACCGGATGGCGTTGATCGGGGGCAGCCAGATCGCGCGATACTCCACATAAACCAAGAATGGCACCAGCCTGATCACGCAGCGGCTTCTTCTGAGTCAGACACCAGCCCGGACTGCGGTTGGGGTATAAATGTAATTCCAGCTGATCGCGTAATTCCTTTGCACCTTTCAATACCATCGCATCCTGCGTCGCATAACTGACAGCTAAGGAACTGGGGAACACATCGGCGGCACTGCGACCCAGCAAAGCAGATTTTTCGCGCAAGCCGCAGCGTCTGACCAGAGTCTGGTTGACGACGATGTAGCGGCCTGCCGTATCTTTAACAAAAAATACGATATCGCTCATCGAGTCGAACAAACTCTCGGCAAAAAAAACATCCGCTACATGCTGAGCCAGCCATGTGCGCTGATTCCCTACTAAACACTGTCTGCCCTCTTCCATTCCCATCCTTTCTGCCCGCCAGCACGCCTGAAGAGACGCCGTTAATATATTAAGACCTCAGGCATCAGCATACCTGATAGGCAAGCCAAATACCCTGCGTTACGACATCAGCCGTAAAATCCGGCATACAAACGTGCATAGGAACAACAAGATGCGAGACGATCGCAGAGAATGAACGGAGTGTCGCTCTGCGACAGCACTGTCTTTTAGACATTCAAACAGTGCAAATAATTGAAATTGTATTTTTTAACAAGGTAAAATCCCTAAATAACGCCAACATACGGCTACTGAGCTTTAAAATAATTAGCCCAAATTAGGGAATAAACATGCTCGTAAAACAAGAACTTGCTGCAAATGCACCAAAAATGCGCGCAGCAGATATTGCGTATAATGCAATTGAAAGTATGATAGTCAAACTCGAGTTGCGACCGGGTGCGCCTGTAGTTGAAGCTGAGTTGGTCGAGAAAACCGGCCTCGGCCGCACCCCATTGCGCGAAGCCCTGATGCGCATGTCTTCCAATGGCCTGATCATGCAGATGCCACGCCGTGGGCTGGTAATCAGCGATATTCACGCCAGTGAGTATATGAATGTGATCGCGACGCGACGCGTATTAGACGCCTTGATCGCGCAGCAGGCAGCCCAACTTGCCAGTGTTGAACAAAGAAAAGACATGCTGCTCTGGGCTGACAAAATGCTCATCGCAGCCAAATGCCATGATCTGGGCGCTTATATGGCGGCCGATCAGGCATTTGACATCATCGTACATGAAGCTTGCAGTAATCCCTCCGCCGTCCAGGCGGTGGTACCGCTGGTCATACAGTGCCGCCGCTTCTGGTACGCCTATCAGCATGCGGGCGATGTCGAGGAAGGTGCGCGTTGCCATATGTTGGCTGCCAAAGCTATTGCCAAAGGCAATGCGGAACTGGCAGTCAAAGCCAGTCATGGTCTGATGGATTATCTGGTCACATTTGCCAGCGAAGTCATGGGCAAGAAGTAACACTTGCCGCAAGCAATGCCGACACACCGCAGAGGTCTGCCACGCTCCGTGCGTCGCGGGCCGGACTGCGACTTACTCGTCTTCCTGCTCTGGCTCTTCCATTCCCGTTTGCACGCTCTTACCCTGCCCCAGCAGCACTGGCGGCACATAGGTTGCGAGTAAATGCGCGCGGCTGGCCGGCGTTTCCAGACTGATGCGACCCAGCGCGCCGCTGCGGTAATCAAGCAGTAACGTATGGGACGCTTTTTCGAAATCGAGGTCGCCGCCTTTGAGTTTAAAGCCACGCTTTTTGGCGATGCCTTCCACCACGGCGACACCATCCATACCTTCCAGCTGAAAGCCATAGCGGCTGACCAACGATTGCGGATAGTGCTGCAATAACAGCTCAGCCAGGAAAGTCGCGATCTCTTCCTCGATCAGCGCATTGATACCAATCGCGTGGCTGGCAGCCAGCATCAGGCCATCGGTAGGATGTTCAATTTTTGGCCACAGCATACCCGGTGTATCGGTCAGTATCATGTTCTTACCGAGGTACAGTCTTTGCTGGGTCTTGGTCACCGCAGGCTCATCACCCACATTCGCCACCCGCTTCTTAAGCAAGGCATTCATCAGCGTGGATTTACCCACGTTTGGAATACCCATGATCATCATGCGCAAAGGCTTGGTCGGCACGCCGCGATGTGGTGCCAGCTTGAGCGCAAAGCCAGGCACTTTAGCGACATCGGCCGGTTTCTTACAGCTCATCGCCACCGCAAACACATTTTTCTGGGCATTGAAATAATCCAGCCAGGCTTTGGTCGCCTGTGGGTCCGCCAGATCGGCCTTGTTCAGAATCTTGAGACAGGGGCGCTGGCGGAAGGTGCGCAGTTGCTCAACCATAGGATTGCAACTGGCCTGGGGGATACGGGCATCCAGCACTTCTATCACCAGATCGGTACTTTCCATGGTTTCCGCTGCCTTCTTGCGCGCAGCGTTCATGTGACCGGGGAACCATTGTATGGACATGCTTATTCTTCTTTTTGCTAAATCAAAGCGATATTGTACGGAAGTATGCCCGGCTTATGCCTAAAAATTCCGTAAGGCATGGTAAATCAGGCGGATTGCGGGGTGCATTTGCCATCTAGATATCCTTCAGTCATGACGAATATGGTTAAAATAATTATTGGCACAGAAAAAATATGCCAAATTCCCGGGCCTCATTTTTGCATTTTTTACCAGACTGACTTACATTAGTTATCTCTCCTTCACTTAAGCGGAGCCACAATGCGATTTAGTCAGCTATTCGGACATACCCTTGCTATTTCCCTTTGTACTTGCTGGAGCCTCGCGATGGCGCATGCTGAAACGACCTTGAAAGAACCGGCGACTGCTGCTGATCAGCAATTGGTGAGTGATATCCAGCGCCAGCTTGGCGCTTGCTTTACGACGGTCGGGGTGCAGGATACGTTTCCTGTTATCGCTCAATTCCCGGCGGATAAAGAACTCGCGATTGTCACGTTGATGCCGCAAACCGGGCCCAGAATTTCAGACAGCTATCACTACACACTGGCGATAGATAAGGCACGTCAACAGCTGTACATCAAACAAATTGGGGGGATAGGCGGCCTGCAAAAAGTCTTCGGGCCGATCAAAGTCGGCACTACTTGCCAGCCTAAGTCCTGACTGAACTCGTAGTCCCTCAAAAAAAGACGGGATCAGTGAACCGATCCCGTTGGCTGAAACTATTGAACGATCTAGCAATTCTCGGGCAACGATTTACTTTGCCGTAATCGTGATCGGCATCGTGGTGCTGGTGGTGCGGCCGGTCGAATCAGTCACCGTGATTTTCAAGGCGTAGCTGCCTGTGACCGGTGCGGGCCAGATCGCGGTGATATTCAGGCCACTCATGGAGAAGCCCATACCGAGTGGCGCCCCGGAGATAGAGACCGAGACCCAGCTGGCGCCCGGTGCGGAAATTGCAATCACGCCGCTGACCGATTTACCCGCCACACCAGTGATCGCTGGCGCACTGACTGTCAGACCCGTTGGCGCTGCTGCCGTAATCGTGACCGTGTACACGGCCTGACCCGACAAACCAGTTTTGCTGTCTTTCGCAATCACCGTCACCGGATAAGTTCCTGCGGCAGGTGCTGCCCAGCTCACTACACCGGTGCTGCTGATGCTCATGCCCGCAGGTGCACCAGTGAGGCTGTAAGTCAGCGGATTCACCGAAGAGGCAGACACTGTGAAGCTGAGTGCAGTACCCGCTTTACCTGAGATGGACGCTGCGGTCACCACTGGTGGCGTTTGTGCGGTAATACTGACTGACATCACGCCTTTACCAACCAGACCCGTCTTGCTATCGGTTGCAACTACTGTGACCGAGTAATTACCCAGTACCGGACTGGCCCAGCTGATCACACCGGCAGTGCTGATACTCATGCCAGTTGGTGCGCCAGTCAGGCTGTAAGTGACAGGATAATCCGAGCTGGTGGTGACGGTATAACTGAGTGCCGTGCCCGCTTTACCTGCAATCGTGGCGGCAGTTACGACAGGTGCAACAGCTGGAGCGATGGTCACGGTGTAGACACCTTTGTCGACCAATGCTGTTTTGCTGTCAGTCGCATTCACAGTTACTGAGTAAGTACCAGCCAGTGGTGTCGTCCAGTTGACCACACCTGCTGTGCTGATCGTCATGCCAGCAGGCGCACCGCTTAAGGTGTAGGTGACAGGGTTAGCAGCCGTCACCGATGCCGTAAAGCTCAGTGCAGTACCCACTTTTCCGCTGATCGCAGCCCCCGTCACAACCGGCGCAGTAGCTACCGTGCTGCCACCCATCAGTGTCACGAAATCAGACACATTCGGTGTTCCAAGGCCGGTCAGCTGATCGTAGCCAGACTTCGCTGTACAACTGCCACAGCTGCCATGCGAACCGCTGGTCACATCAGCAAAGGCTTTTGCATAATTGCCTGGTACTGCAGCCTGCTGATACAGCGAGGCATGCACCGCTCCCAAAGGGGCTTTTGCTGTCAGCGCGCGGCTGGCATTGGTCACTGCCACGATACCTGCCCATTGTGGTGTCGACAGGCTGGTGCCACCGGCACTGATCCAGTTGACCGTAGCACTGCCAGGATTAATCACGGCAACGTACTGACCGGAATTTGGATCTGCATTCATGGATACGTCAGCCACAGTGCGGCGTACTGGCGTACCCATCCCTGGGACCGCTGCAGTCTGGTAGGACGGTGTCGCAGTATAGGCACTGACGCCACCACCGGTACCGGACCAGGCGGATTCCGAACGGCTGCCGGTGCCGGAATAATTGAGCGTAGTGCCGCCGACTGCCACGACTTTGGATGAAACCGAGGGCCAGTTCACTTGCGTTCCATAATCGCCGGTCGCCGCCAGGTAAGTCATATTGGCAGTGCCGAATACCGCATCGACTGAAGCAGTCCAGCTGCCTTCGACCGCACCAAAGCTCATGGACACGGCACCAGGCCCCATTTTATTGGCCAGTGCAATACCACCGGTCAGACTGTTAATCGAGGCGTCTGGTGCTTCAATTAAGACGATTCTGGCAAGCGGTGCAATTGCATGCGACCACTGCACGTCCAGCGCAATTTCTGTAGCCCAGCCAGAATCATAGGCAGGTGCTGATGCGTTCATTCCACCCGCCGCATTGGCATACACCACAGAAAATTCGCAACCAGTGGTTGATGCTGTGGGCAAAGGCAGACTTGCCGTAGTCGCGATGGTTTTCACGGTACAGGCGGGCAAGCCAAATTTCTGATTGAAGTTATTCAGCTCAGAAACGATATTCGGGTCGTGATAGGCGTTCACGATGTAGATCGTCTGCCCGGCACCCAGTTGAGCCGCTTGCGCTGCCGTTAAACCTGTCAGGCTGGCCGGGATAGCTGTCAGATTGTAGGCAGCACGTACCTGAGCCGGCGTATAAGTGCTGACCGCAACAGTTGCCATCGGTTTCAATTCTGCGCTGGCAGAACCGTTGACATTGGTACTGGCATTGCGTTCAAAACTGCGCTGTGTACTGCGAATCTGATCAACCGTCAGTCCTTTCGGTGACAGATACTGCGTCGCGACCGGGATAGGCTGCTGGTGTGCGGGCATCAAGGCTGTACGCTGACTCGCGTCTGCATCCAGATCACCCGGCGCGTCCAACAAGACCGGCGCAACGTGGAAGGTCGGTGTCGCGAGTTGATTGGCTGCTTCAGCAGGAACAACCGCCAGTTCAGCCTGCAACGTGGTGGTGCCAGTCGCAAGCTCTGCGGGTGCTGCGCTGACGGCAGTATTTTGTGTAATTGGCTGACTGCTGTCGCCGCAAGCGGACAACATCAGCATGACACCGGAAAAAATCACAGTCCGCGAAAAAACCGGGGACTGGCTGGTTGTTTTAAGAATATGCATAGTGACTACGCTCCATAAGTGGGGCGAGGACCACGCAATGTCAACGGGTAAAGATATTGGCCACGTTGGCAACCCCGCTACCATGGCGCAGATGCGCTGTAGGCCGGTGGCTTTGCGTCTCCGTCTTTCAACGGGTTTGCCCTCAAGAAAAAATACTACATGGCAAGTCTAGAACTGAATTTTCCTCAAAGAAAGTAAAATCCGTAACGAATTGTATCTTTAACGCGCAAAGTAACAATTTTTTTCTTTTTAAAATCAATGGCTTGTCATTTTAAAATACGTTTAAACTCACATCTTAACAAAACAGAACTGACGACAATTGCCTCTGCAATGCTGAGCAAACCTGTTCTGCGTGAGTGTCCTCACTTGCCCGCATCTAACCCAAACGGATCAAAAAGACTTTTAAAGAAAATTTGAACACGATGAGTTTCACTCTAAGAATACTAAATATCAGCGACAGTGCCGCCCTGCGCGCATTGCGATTGCAGGCGCTAGCTGACTCCCCAGCTAATTTTGGACGAGAATCCTTGCAAGCAACAAGCTACTTTACGGAGAAAATAAACCATCCAGACAATATCGGAATTTTCGGTGCGTTTGACGGAACACAGTTAATCGCCATGATGGGATTACAGCGTGATAGCGGTCTTAAACGGCGTCATTGCGCCAAGCTATGGGGCGTATTTACGTCACCGAACTATCGTGCTCAAGGAATATCAGCAAGTTTGTTGCAACTGCTAATCAGCGTCGCGGGCCAGCAGCCCGGCTTGCTGCATGTACGACTGAGCGTCAATGCCCGCAATACGGCCGCCCATCAATTGTATCTACGTGCTGGCTGGTCAGAGTATGGGCGGGAACCGGATGCGCTATCTGTGAATGGGGAAATGCAAGAAGAAATTCTGATGACGCTGAAGCTAGTTGATAACCACAGCCTGTAACGAGTTCGGCGCAGGAGCCTGACTCATTTCACGTCGCCAGCCGGTAGTTTGCCGCTGCTTTCCCACTGACGCACAGCTTTACCCAAATAATCAACCAATTCATTCGGCACGGCCAGCGATAACTGGTAGTGAGCGATTTTCAAACCCTGAGGCGTATTGCGGATTACGCCACTGGCCTGACACAGGCCCATGGCTGTCGTGAGCTGCTCGTCAAACCAAATCACGCTTTGGTCTTCCGTCATTTGCAGATGGCGTTGATTGACCTTGAACGCCCAGGCAGATGGCCGTGCAAAATGCGGCTTAGCCCAGGTTTTAAATTCATCCAGTGTCCAGCGCTCGGTTTTATCGGTGCCGATATACACCGCATCGGGCGTCATTTTATCGAAGTAGCTGAGCCGGGAATGCGCCGCATCGTCGTGCCATTCGTTCAGAAAGCGATTGACTTCTTCCTGCAACTGACTCGCAGTACGCGCAGGTAAAGCGATGACCGCCGTATTGGCAAATTGTGGCGCTGCGTGTACCGGCAGAACGGCGGCGCATAACAGAACTTGCAACACACGGCATGCAGCGAATTGATTGATCTTCATTATTGACTCCTAGTCCAGACCCGCCAGCACTTTGATATGCGCAGCAACGCTGCGTCCCAGCGCGGACAAGTTATACCCACCTTCGAGGCAGCTGACGACGCGGCCTTGGGCAAATTCATCGGCAATTTGCATCACTGCGCGCGTAATCCACACATAATCGGCTTCAACCAGGCCTAGCTGCCCCATATCGTCTTCACGATGCGCATCAAATCCGGCGGAAATGAATATCATCTCCGGCCGGTATGCACGTAATGCCGGCAACCAGTGCTGTTCAACCAGACTGCGGATTTCCTGCCCCTGACTATGTGCAGGAACCGGAATATTTACCATATTGCTGGCTGGCTGCTCAGTACCGCTATAGGGATAATACGGATGCTGAAAAAAACCTACCATGAGCACAGCCGCGTCATTTCTGAAAATATCTTCAGTACCGTTACCGTGATGGACATCGAAATCCACAATCGCAATCCGCTTCAAGCCACGTACGTCCAGCGCATGGCGTACCGCTACCGCGACATTATTAAACATACAGAAGCCCATCGACTCTTTGGCCGTTGCATGGTGGCCAGGCGGACGCACCGCGCAAAACGCATTCTCAACTTCGGCATTGAGCACCGCATCAGTCGCTGCAATCGCGGCACCGGCAGCGCGCAGAGAAGCTTTCCAACTATAGGCATTGAGTGCCGTATCGGCATCCAGCGGGAAATGCTCATATTCAGAGCGTTCTGAGGGACAGTTTTCGCGGATACGGTAAATCGCATCGGCACTATGTACACGGGCCAGGCTAGCCTCACTCGCCAAGGGTGCGTCACGGCAGTCGAGTAAATCCTTGATACGGCTGGCGATCAGTTGATCCTCTATCGCCTGCAATCGCTGTGGGCATTCCGGATGCCAGGACCCCATTTCATGGAGTTTGCAATCATCGTGAGTATAGTAAGCAGTGGTCATGGGCATGTCTGAGTTCAATTACCGGCAGTTTCCCGCGAATTACATAAATTTGCAAACCGGACACAATAAGTTCTGTGCGTAATCAGACGTCTGCCCGCCCGCCGTTACAACCGCGATAGCAGAATCAGATTACACTGCGAGTTTCATTCAGGGCAGAGGCAAACAGCTATGTTTTCAAAAGTGCATCGCGTGGCAGATCAGGTCAATCAAGTCATCATGGGCAAATCATCGCAAATACGTCTGGCCATGGTCTGCCTGTTGGCCGGTGGTCATCTGCTGGTTGAAGATGTCCCTGGCGTGGGCAAAACCACGCTGGCACACGCACTGGCGACCTCGCTAGGCTTACGTTTCAATCGCCTGCAATTCACCAGCGACCTGCTACCGGCAGATATCATCGGTGTCTCCGTCTTTGAGCGCGAAAAAAATCAATTCGTTTTTCATCCCGGCCCAGTGTTTACGCAGGTTTTACTGGCCGATGAAATCAACCGCGCCACACCCAAGACCCAGTCCTCGCTGCTGGAAGCGATGGAAGAACAACAGGTCTCGGCAGAAGGTCAGACGCGCCGTCTGCCCGCACCTTTCTTTGTGATTGCGACCCAAAATCCCTCGCATCAAATCGGCACCTTTCCACTACCGGAATCTCAGCTGGATCGTTTCCTGATGTGCCTGTCACTGGGTTATCCCGATGCTGCCTCAGAAAAGGCTTTGCTGGCAGGCGCAGATCGCCGCCAGTTATTGAGTCAGTTACGTGCACAAATGGCACCTGAAGAGTTTATGCAGGCGCAACAGCAAGTGCGCAACATCCATGTCTCAGCCAAACTGATCGACTATGTGTATGCACTGGCACTGGCAACGCGTCAGGGAGACGTGTTTGCGGAAGGCATGAGCCCACGCGCCTCGCTGGCCTTACTGCAGGCTGCACGTGCCTGGGCAACGCTGGAAGGGCGCGACCACGTGTTACCGGAAGACGTGCAGGCTGTGCTGGTGGCGGTGATTGCACACAGACTGCGTCCGCTCCGTGCCACTCACACACAAACCAGCGGCAATGCAGATTTGCTGTTGCAAATGATGCGCAGCGTTCCAGTCTGAAAAGTCAGTTACAAACATGGCGAATAATGCGATCCGCAGCTATCTGCGCAGAGTGATTTTTTTGGAAAAGCAGCCTGAGCCCGGCACAGTGATCCTCAAACAACGCCGGGTCTACACCTTGCCCAGCCGGCCTGGCTGGATGATGTTACTGGTGCTGCTGCTGTTATTTGTGACTGCGACCAATTACAGCCTCAGCCTGGGCTTTGCGCTGACCTTTATGCTGGCTGCCGTGATGGTGGTGAATGCCTTGCTGGGATTTCGTAATCTCGCGTATCTGGAATTACAGGCTGGCAGCCCCGATCCTGTGTTTGTGGGCGAAGAAATCCGTTTTCCGCTCTATCTGAACAATCCACGCCGCAATTCGCGCTACGCGATCTGGGTCGGCTGGCAAGCTAAGGATCAGATCAGTAAAGCCTGTGATATCGCGCCACAATCGCAGCTCAGTGTATTTTTGCATGCGCCGTCTGTACAACGCGGCTGGCAACCAGCGACCAGAATCTCGATCCAGACCTGGTTCCCACTGGGTCTGCTGCGCGCCTGGAGCACCTGGTTGCCCGATGTGCAGGCACTCGTATATCCGGCGCCGGAACTGCAGCCACCGCCACTGCCTGTGGATGGAGTAGCTTCAAGCGCCAATGCGGGTCAATACGGCGATGAAGACTTTGCCGGCGTACGCACGTACCAGCCGGGTGATCCGCTGCGCCAACTGGCATGGAAGCAGATCGCACGTGTCGATACGGCCGCTGGCGGGCAATTAGTCAGCAAACTGTTTGCAGGACAAAGTGGTGCGGACGTCGTGATTGATTTCACCCGCCTGCCACGCCGGCTAGACACGGAACTCAAGCTGGCGCGCATGTGCAGCTGGGTGCTGCAAGCGGAACGCCAGGGGTTACCCTATGCATTCCGGCTCGACACGCTGAACTTAGCGCCAGCCTTAGGTGCACAGCACAGGGATGCCTGTTTGCGTGCGCTTGCACTCTATCCGCTGGAGGCAACGTCATGAAGAACGAGGTTCTCCACGAACATCATATCAGCGCCGACAAGAGCAATACGCTGTTGCTGATGGTAGCCTGCATCAGCGTGCTGCTGCCGCATTTCTGGCACGTGAATCTGTGGGTCAGCATCGCATGCACGCTGACCCTGGGTTGGCGTATCTGGCTCACATTGACTGGTCGCCGTCTGCCGTCAATGTGGTTATTGCTACCCGCATGCCTGTTGATGATGGCGGGTATCTTCCTGAGTTTCCGCACTTTCTTTGGCAAGGAGGCAGGGGTCACGATGCTGGTGCTTTTGCTGGCCTGCAAACTACTGGAAATGTATGCCAGGCGTGACTTATTCGTGGTGCTGTTTCTCGCTTTTTTCTTGTTGCTGACCAGTTATTTTTACCAACAGACGATAGGCGTTGCCCTGTTAAGCCTGTGCTCAGTTGGTCTGCTGTTGAGTGCCCAAATTTCATTTCAGTATACAGGCATACTGCCGCCGCTGAGACAACGCTTAAGTGCTGGTTTTTCTATGCTTGGCCTCGCACTACCGCTGATGTTGTGTGCTTTTTTTCTGTTCCCGCGCATACAGGGGCCGCTCTGGGGTCTGCCTGGGGATGCGGGCCAGGGCCGTTCCGGTTTATCCAATAGCATGACGCCGGGCGGTATCAGTAATCTGGTCTTGTCGGAAGAAATCGCATTCCGGGTCAAATTTGATCAGGCACCGCCCACAAAAAACCTGCAGTACTGGCGCGGTATCGTGATGACCGACTACGATGGAAAAAGCTGGACACCAGGTCGCCGCTATCAGCAAGACACCGGCCAACTACGCGTCACCGGCAAGCCGCTGCGGCAGCTCATTATTCTGGAACCACACAGCCAGCATTGGTTGTTCGCGCTGGAGTTAAGCCACCGCACCCCACGTTTCACAGACGGTACTGACAGTCTGATGAGCAATGCATCCGAGCTGCGTTCACGCACACCGCTACAACAACGAGTACGCTATGAAGTCGAGTCTTATCCTGACTTCCGGCTGGATGCCCAGGCCGACTTGCAAGACATGGCTAGTGAGCTCAGTCTGCCGGTCGGTGTCAATCCGCGTACGCAGGCCTATGCACGTGAATTACGCCAGCAACAAGGCAGTCATCAGGCATATATTCAGGCTGTACTGCAACACTTCAGGCAACAAAATTTTATTTACACGCTGGAACCTGCGCGGCTGGGCAGAGATGCGATCGATGATTTTTTGTTTTCTACCCGCGCCGGTTTTTGTGAACATTATGCGAGCGCTTTCGTGGTCTTAATGCGTGCGGCCGGGATACCGGCCCGTATCGTCACTGGCTATCAGGGCGGTAACCTGAATACGGTAGACGGCTATTTTGAAGTACGTCAGTCGGATGCGCATGCCTGGGCCGAGGTCTGGTTAAGCGGCCAGGGCTGGACCAGGGTAGATCCGACAGCCGCGGTAGCGCCTGAGCGCGTGATGCAAAATCTGAGCAGGGCTCTGCCAGCCAGCGGCCTGGCCGGCCTGGTCAACCTGGCGCTGCAAGGAAACTCGTTCAGCCAGGCCTTGCGCATGCAATGGGATGCGATGAACAATAACTGGAATCAGTGGGTACTCAATTACAATCAACAAGGGCAACAATCTCTGCTCAGCAAACTCGGATGGAAGGATGTCGACTGGGTACAAATGACATGGATACTGTTCCTGTCTGGCAGCCTTGTCCTGGGCGTGATCAGTCTGCCTTTGCTGCTTAACAAACCAGCTACCCCGGCACTTGATAGAGTATACTTTTCATTTTGCCACCGGATGGCCGGGAAAGCGCTTCCACGCGAACCACATGAAGGCCCACAAGCCTATCTGGCGCGGCTGCAAGCCAGGCTGGCCCCGGAAGAATGGCAAAGAGCGAAAGCATTTATTGATTTCTATAGCCTGTGCAGCTATGGCAATCATGCTGGCTCCGATGCGGCCGCTCTGAAACAATTAAAGCAGTTACTGTCTGCGTGTAAATAAACTGGATGTTATGCTGATCGCTCGCCCTTCCCTTCTCCTCACTGGCCTGACGCTGTTACTGGCTTGCTCCTTACATAACGGCGCTCTTGCCGCTGATAAAAAAGTCTCAAAAAAAACGGCGAAAACGACGAATAGCACGTCCACTCAACAACAGGAAAATGTGCACTTCGAGCAGTGGAAAGAAGTAGAGGTCTTCATCAGCCAAATGGTGACTTTGCATGGCTTCGAAGAAGAAAAATTAAGGCAGTTATTTTCTCAGGTCAGGCATGTGGAATCGGCCAGACAATTGATGAAGCCTGCGCCTCCCGGCAAGCCTAAAAATTGGAAGGTCTATCGCAGTCGCTTCGTTGAGCCTTATCGTATCGCAGCGGGCGTACAGTTTTGGAACCAGTATGCCGAAGCGCTGGACAGGGCAGAACGGCAATATGGCATACCAGCCGAAATTATCGTCGGACTGATAGGCGTAGAAACCATATTCGGCAAGCATACCGGCAGCTTCCGCGTACTGGATGCCCTGACCACACTGGCATTTGATTACCCGGACACCCCAACCAGAAGCACGCGTATGCAATATTTCCGTGATGAGCTCATGCAAATGTTATTGATCGCCAGAGATTCCCAGGTCGATCCATTTGCCTTCAAAGGCTCTTATGCAGGCGCGATAGGCTGGCCGCAATTCATGCCTGGCAGCATACGGAAATATGCGGTAGATTTTGATGGTGATGGCCGCATTAATCTGACCAATTCACCCATCGATGCGATTGGCAGCGTTGCTCATTATCTTGCGGAACACGGTTGGAAACCGGGGGTGTCTGTCACCTTCCCAGCCACCCTGCTCAGCGATGATAAAGAAGCCCTGCGCACGGTGCTGTCACAAGGCCTGCGTGCCAGCTATACGTATCAGGAATTGAGTAAATTGGCCAGCAGTGCCAGTGCTGATATCGCGCCGCAACTCAAAGTTGGATTAGTTGACTTGCAAAATGGCGATGATGCGACGGAATATTGGATTGCAACCGATAACTTCTATGCGATTACCCAATACAACCGCAGTTACTTCTACGCGATGTCTGTGATTGATTTGGGCCGCGTCATCCGTCAGGCGCGGGAACAAATGTAATGACTCTTTTTGCTTCGTTATTACTGGATACCACGACTGGATGCGGTCGCTGATCCAGACTTGAAAATACCTCTGTGTAGCGTGTTACCAAGCACGCACAAATTTCACAAAAGAAATAATAAATGCAATTCTACGAAACTTTTTTAACAATATCTTTCGTTTTCACCAATTGATCTCAAGCATATTTTGCCCAATACTTCAGGTGCAGGCAATTGTTAGCTTGTAAAAAAAGCGAATGAAATCAATTGGTAATCTATTAAAAAAGTAAATTGCTTTTCAGCTTGTATTGATCTACAGTACTATTGCCTTATAGACACAATGGCGTAAATAGCACTCCCTGTGCCAAGAAATTTAACAATGTTTTGCTATTTTTCTGATAAGCAATTTCTGTTTTAAAGATACAATATTACCGTTTGATTAATTTCATTGAAGCAATTAAATCAGGCATCAATAGACTAGATAGCGAGGTAATTATGGCAAATCTGACCCAGCTTGAATCAGATGAAATCGACTACGATCCAAACAATTTGTTGGACACTCTGATCAAGCAATTGCACTTAAAAAACGACGCAGCCCTCTCCAGAGCTTTGGAAGTTGCGCCTCCAGTAATCAGTAAAATCAGACATCGTCGCCTGCCGGTTGGCGCATCGCTGCTGATCCGCATGCATGAAATCAGCGATGTCAGCATCAAAGAACTGCGCGAACTGATGGGTGACCGTCGTGCGAAGTTCCGTATCAGCGACAAGCAGTTTAAACCAAAAGACGCTGCATAAATAAGCCTTGCCGTCCGCGTCTAGCGGATAGTCCAGGTAAAATACCGAAACTGCTAATTCAGCACTTTCGGTATTTTTTTTGATTCCGAAAAAAAAGCGTACAAGTGTTAGTCTTGTACGCTTTTTCAGTTAAGTCAGCGAAATTTGGCGATTTCACACCAGGCTTACTTAGCAAGGACTCAGGCTGGAAATACGCCTGTCGATAAATAACGATCTCCGCGATCACAAACGATAAACACGATCGTTGCATTTTCCACGGTTTCAGCAAGGCGTAAGGCCACCTCACAGGCACCAGCTGCTGAAATTCCGCAAAAAATCCCTTCCTCGACTGCCATTCTGCGCGCCATATGCTCAGCGTCCGCCTGACTGACGGAAATTACCTGATCCACTCTGGCTTTGTCATAAATCTTAGGCAAATATGCTTCCGGCCATTTACGGATGCCAGGAATAGAGGAGCCATCCTCAGGCTGGGCACCGATGATCTGTATCTCAGGGTTTTGATTCTTCAGATAGGCTGAAACGCCCATGATCGTGCCGGTTGTCCCCATCGCACTCACAAAATGGGTGACTCGCCCGCCTGTGTCACGCCAGATTTCCGGCCCCGTCGCTTCAAAGTGAGCCAGTGGATTATCCTGATTGGCAAATTGATCCAGAATCACACCCTGCCCCTCTTTTTGCATTTGCTCAGCCAGGTCACGCGCATACTCCATGCCGCCTGTTTTTGGTGTCAGGATAATCTGTGCGCCGTACGCAGCCATACTCTGGCGGCGCTCTATGCTCAAATTCTCAGGCATCAGCAATACCATTTTGTAACCGCGCATGGCAGCAGCCATCGCCAGCGCAATGCCAGTATTCCCGCTGGTTGCTTCAATCAGTGTGTCCCCAGGTTTGATTTCACCACGCTCTTCAGCACGTTTAATCATGGACAATGCAGGCCGGTCCTTGACGGAGCCAGCGGGGTTATTGCCTTCCAGCTTACCGAGAATGACATTATTGCGCAGCGCATTTTTTTCACCCGGCAATCTTTGCAAACGAACCAAAGGCGTGTTGCCGATAGTATCTTCAATAGTCAGATAGGACATAGTCTCATTCTCAGATAGGTAAGTGCTTATTTTAATGCTTGTCGCAAGGACTTGCAGTCAGCAAACGTCTAAGCTCAGACAAAAAACGACTAAAACCCTTGCCAGTCCTTGATTGCACTGACAAATTCATCCGAAAAATCATTGACTTAGGAAATTTGAATAAGGCTTATATCAATTTCGAATAAGCTAATAAAAAAGCCTCTGATGCGATCAGAGGCTGGGGTAATTTTCAGATACAGACAAATTACTTGGTTTTTCCTTCCTTAGCAGAAGCAGATGCTTCAGTTTTTTCAGCTTTTGCGGCTTTTGCTGATTTATCCGACTTATCGGCAGCATCAGCTTTGACTTTATCAGCCGTTTTTTCTGCTTTTTCAGCCTTTTCTGCTTTTGGTGCTTTCGCTGCTTTTTCTACCTTGTCTGTTTTTTCAGCTTTATCGGACTTCTCGGCTTTAGCTGCTTTTTCCGCTTTTGCTGGTGCAGCTTTAGCCGGCGCACCCGATTTAGCCTGTCCATTGACAGTCAAGCCAGCTTCAGACAATTTAGTGCCAGTTTTATCGCCAATTCCTTTTACACGCGATTCAAAATCAGCCCAGTCTTTGAAACTGCCATTTTTTGTACGCTCATCGATAATCGCCTTGGACTTAGCTGGCCCCAGACCTTTGATGCCATCTAAAGCAGCCTGATCTCCCTTATTTACATCCACATCAGCAAATGCAAAACCCATACTGAACATCAAAGCAGCAACTGCGAAGAATAATTTCTTTAACATGGAATCACTCCCTAAATAGTCATCATTGTCATCAAGCAAGGAACCCGTTTTTTAAAGCGGGAGAACGATAAAAACGCTCTGTTCCTATTAACGCAGAAATTTCGACAAGGTTGACTAAATTTTACTATTTTTAATACAATTCACTGCTGTGGGAACAATTCTGCTTCAGTCACTGTTGCGGTTCCCAGCTTACCAACAACGATGCCGCCCGCGCGATTGGCGATATGTACCGCATCCTCGAGCGTCATACCATTTGCTAACATCACTGCCATCGTTGCGATCACCGTATCGCCAGCACCGGAAACATCAAATACTTCACGCGCAACAGCAGGGACGTGAGTGACGGTGTTTTCTGTGAACAAGGTCATTCCCTCTTCGGAACGGGTTAACAATAAGGCGCGTAAGTTCAGGGAACGGCGCAGATTCTGCGCTTTTTCCTGCAAATCTGCCTCGGATGCCCAGTCACCGATAATCTGTTTGAGTTCCGACTTGTTGGGCGTGAGCAAATCTGCACCCGCATATTTAGAAAAGTCGCTGCCTTTCGGGTCGACCAGAACAATTTTTCCCTGTTGCTTAGCCAGTTGCAACATCGCCGGTACATTGACCAAACTACCTTTGGCATAATCCGAAAATACTACGACATCAAAACCAGACACCAGCGCGTTGAAACGATTCAACTTATCGCGTAATACACTATCTGTCGGCTTTTCTTCAAAATCGATACGTATCAGTTGCTGCTGGCGACCAATCACCCTGAGTTTAATAATGGTGGATATCTGAGAATCGCGGCTCAGGTAGCTCGAAATATGATGCTTTTCCAGTAAAGATTCAATTGAGTTACCCGCCTCATCATCACCAATTACCCCCATCAGTGCGGCACTAGCGCCTAACGCCAGCGCATTCAATGCCACGTTCGCTGCGCCACCCAGGCGTTCCTCGCGCCGCTCCACTCGCACAATCGGAACCGGTGCTTCCGGCGAAATACGATTGACCTCGCCAAACCAGTAACGGTCCAGCATCACATCACCGGCAACCAGGATGCGCTTATCTTTTTGCAACATCACTTCACCTCAAATGCGCGTGAGCACAGAGCGACCAATGCCGTGATATTCGATTTGCAGTTCATTCATGACAGCAGGCTCGAATAAATTGCGTCCATCAAAAATAACGGCTTGCTTCAAACGCGCTTTGACTTGATCAAAATCAGGACTGCGGAAGGCCTTCCATTCAGTGACTATCGCGAGTGCATCAGCCGCATCCAATGCCTCCATAGGATTGCTCGCGTAACGTATATTGTTGAGCAATTCCGGCGCATCGTAGAAATCGAGTTCAAATACGCGCTTCGCTTCTTCCATAGAAACCGGATCGTACACTGCCACAGTCGCACCGTTGCGTAACAATTCACCAATCAGCACACGGGACGAAGCTGCGCGCATATCATCAGTATTCGGCTTAAACGCCAGGCCCCAGATCGCAAAATGCTTGCCGACCAGCTGATTGTCGAATCGCGCCTGTATCTTGCTGCCCAATACCTGTTTTTGTCTCGCATTGACTGCTTCTACTGCCTGCAGTATCAACAGATTCAGCCCATATTCCTGGGCGGTGCGCTCTAAGGCCTGCACATCTTTAGGGAAGCAAGAGCCGCCATAGCCGCAACCTGCATACAGGAAGCTGTGACCAATACGCGGATCAGATCCTATGCCATGGCGTACTGCCTCAATATCGGCACCGACATGGTCTGCCAGATTTGCCAGTTCATTCATGAATGAGATACGGGTGGCCAGCATTGCATTGGCAGCATACTTAGTGAATTCAGCTGAACGCACATCCATCCAGTAAGTACGTTCATGATTGCGGTTAAACGGCGCATACAGCTTCTTCATCATACTGCGTGCTTTTTCACCCTGAGCGGAAGAGTCGCAGCCGATCACAATTCGGTCCGGACGCATGAAGTCCTCAACCGCTGCACCTTCTTTCAGGAATTCAGGATTCGACACGACAGAAAACTCTGCTTGTGAAGCACGCTGACTGAGCTCGTCTCTCAATGCAGCAGCGACACGATCTGCGGTCCCGACTGGTACCGTGGACTTGTCTACCACCACTTTAAAGCCATTCATATACTTGCCGATGTTACGTGCAGCAGCGAGTACATACTGCAGGTCTGCCGAACCATCTTCATCTGGCGGCGTTCCTACCGCAATAAACTGTACCTCACCATGCGCAACACTGGCGGCCACATCAGTAGAAAACTGAATACGCCCGGCAGCACGGTTACGCGCCACGATTTCTTCCAGTCCAGGTTCATGAATAGGGATACCGCCACTGTTAAGTATGTCGATCTTACGTTGATCCACATCCAGGCAAAATACATCGTTACCTAATTCTGCCAGGCAAGCACCTGTCACCAGACCTACATAGCCAGTGCCAATAATGGTAATTTTCATATTGTGATCACAGTCTTAAAAAATATTGATATCGCCTGTGGTGTGGTGACTGCAGTCTGTTCAGACCACAAACCAGCACCACAGCCGCTTCAGTTCATCACGTTCAATTCTTCGGTACGTCTTGGGGGATAGGTTTCCCAACGGCTGCAGCCGGGGCAATGCCAATAAAACTGACGTGCTTTGAAGCCACAATGTGAACATTGATAGCGTGCCAGTTTCTGCGCATAGCCATGTACCAGATTTTTTACGATAGTCAGCTCTGGGCGCATTTCCATTGGGGCATCAAGCAGACGCGCATCCAGCAGTTTATCGAGACCAAGCAAGGTCGGGGTGCGGCGCAACTCATCCTTCACGATTTGATTCGCGGCATCTATCCCCTCTAGCTCCAGACTGGCCTTAAATACGACTTCCAATAAATCAATCGATTGGGCTTCTGACAGATAATTCCTAAGCAGACTCAAGCCCTCTTCCGGACGTTCAAGTTTGCGGTAACCATCCATCAGACGCTGTGCAACCAGCGCTACATGCGGCACGCTTTGTTGCTCCACCCGTCGCCAGGCCAATACCGCTTTTTCGGTATCGCCATTTTTCTGATACACGTCGCCTAACAGAATAGTCGCGCGCACATTGTTTCTGTCTATTGCCAGCGCCTTATCCAGCATCGCAATTGCTGCATCTGCATTCGTGTGCACCAGTTCATCCTGCGCCATCTCACAATAGAATTGGGCTATTTCTTTTTGACGGCCACCGGCACCGGCTTCTTGTAATGCAAACGCCGCATCCACCGCGCGCGCCCATTCTTTTTCGCGCTGATAAATTTCTAGCAGCGCTCTTCTGGCCTGAGCCTCAAACGAGCTTGCTACTAACTGATTAAACGTTTCTTCAGCACGATCCAGCAGTCCTGCCTTCAGATAATCCTGTCCCAGTTCAAACATCGCCTGGGTTTTTTGCTCAGTCGGCAAATCAGGTCGTGCTAATAAATTCTGATGTACACGGATCGCACGTTCAGTCTCACCACGACGGCGAAACAGGTTACCGAGTGCAAAGTGCAATTCGACTGCTTCCGGGTCAAGGCGCACAATATCGATGAAGGCATCGATAGCTTTATCCGGCTGTTCATTCAGCAGGAAATTGAGTCCTTTAAAATAGCCGCTAGGCAGGCTGCGGGACTCCGACATTAATTGACGGATATCCACACGTGCAGCTATCCAGCCTAAAGCAAAAAACAAGGGGATGCCAAGCAACCACCAAATTTCAAATTCCATTTTTTCTTATTTCTCTAGGGAGTTGTGATCTGGACTCTGCGTCCTGTTTCCACACAGATCAGGTATTCCGAATGCTATCAGGTTGCGGTGCCTGCGTGCTGGCCAAAGCCGCCGCTTCACGCTCTTTCTCAATATCTGCCAGCGTTTTCTTATGGCGCGACAGATCACGCCGGTGACGGTAAATCATAGGCACCATGGCCAACGCTCCCAATACGGCTCCGCCGATGAAAAACAGCAGCAGCATAATGACCAGCGGCGCAGATTGTTGATACCCGAAAAAATACTGTAAGGTCACGATCTGATCATTCTTCAACGCAAAACCGAAGAACAAAACAAATAATATGATTGCTACAAATCGGGAAACATATTTCATGAGCACATCCTTCAATGATGACGGGACTGCTGCAAATTTGCTTTGCATCTATCCCTGAGTGTGGCGCTGTCTGATCACCCTTGTGATCCATGTCATGACTTTTATAAGTTCGCCATGAGCAAGAATACATTGTACTGAAAAAAAACGGCATATCGGAAACCGATACACCGTTTTTTACCATCTTCAATCACGTTGCTGTCTGCTCATCTACTCATCATGGATGGGTTGCCCCACCATAGCATCCACACGCTCGCGTAATTCCTTACCTGGCTTGAAATGAGGGACCCGCTTTTCAGGCACCATCACTTTGTCGCCAGACTTAGGGTTACGCCCTATTCTCGGTGGACGGCTGTTCAGAGCAAAGCTGCCAAAACCACGGATCTCTATCCTTTGCCCTGTCGCCAGCGCATCAGACATTGCATCCAGTATCGTTTTAACAGCGATATCCACATCCTTTGCAACCAGTTGCGGATATCGCTCTGCCAGACGAGCAATCAGCTCCGACTTCGTCATATTTTATAAAACCTGATGACTGAGATTGAGCTTAGTTTTTGTTGTCGAGCTTAGCTTTCAACAATGCGCCCAGGCTGGTTGTGCCGGATGCTGCGTTAGCGTCAGTAGACATTTTTTGCATTGCTTCCTGAGTTTCAGCGCTGTCTTTTGCTTTGATAGACAACTGAATACCACGTGCTTTGCGGTCGATGTTCAGGATCAGCGCTTCAACTGCGTCGCCGACTTTCAGGTGTGTACCAGCATCTTCCACGCGGTCACGGGAGATTTCGGATGCACGCAGATAGCCTTCTACGTCGTCAGCCAACTGAACAACTGCGCCTTTAGCTTCAACAGACTTCACAGTACCAGTTACAACAGCACCTTTGTCGTTCATTGCGCAGTAGTTGTTGAATGGGTCGCCTTCCAGTTGCTTAACGCCCAGGGAAACGCGCTCACGCTCAACGTCGATTGCCAGAACAACGGCTTCCAGTTCGTCACCTTTCTTGAACTTGCGAACTGCTTCTTCGCCTGTTTCGTTCCAAGACAGGTCAGACAAGTGAACCAGACCGTCGATGTTGCCGGACAAGCCAATGAATACGCCGAAGTCAGTGATCGATTTGATCGCGCCACGTACTTTGTCGCCTTTCTTGTGATTGATCGCGAAATCATCCCAAGGATTAGCTTTACATTGTTTCATGCCCAGGCTGATACGACGACGTTCTTCGTCGATTTCCAGAACCATAACTTCAACTTCGTCGCCCAATTGAACAACTTTGTTTGGAGCAACGTTTTTGTTTGTCCAGTCCATTTCGGAAACGTGAACCAGACCTTCGATACCTTGTTCTACTTCAACGAACGCACCGTAGTCGGTCAGGTTAGTTACTTTACCGAACAGACGTGTGTTCGCTGGGTAACGACGGGACAAGCCTGTCCATGGATCGTCGCCCAATTGTTTTACGCCCAGGGACACACGGTTTTTCTCTTGGTCGAACTTCAATACTTTTGCAGTGATTTCCTGACCAACTGTCAACACCTCGGAAGGGTGACGTACACGGCGCCATGCCAGGTCAGTGATGTGCAACAGACCATCGATGCCACCCAGATCAACGAACGCACCGTAGTCGGTGATGTTTTTAACAACACCAGTAACCACTGTACCTTCTTTCAGGGTTTCCATCAGTTTCTGACGCTCTTCGCCCATGGATGCCTCAACCACAGCGCGGCGGGACAGAACAACGTTGTTACGCTTACGATCCAGCTTGATAACCTTGAATTCCATGGTTTTGCCTTCGTAAGGAGTTGTATCCTTAACTGGGCGTGTGTCAACCAAAGAACCTGGCAGGAAAGCGCGGATGCCGTTGGTCAGAACAGTCAGACCACCTTTAACTTTGCCATTGACTGTACCAGTAACGATCTCGCCAGACTCCAGCGCTTTTTCGAGCGCGAGCCAGGATGCCAGACGTTTTGCTTTATCGCGGGACAGGATAGTGTCGCCGAAACCGTTTTCCAGAGAGTCAATCGCTACGGAAACGAAATCGCCAACGTTAACTTCCAGGTCGCCCTGGTCGTTTTTGAATTCTTCAACAGGGATGAAGGCTTCAGATTTCAAGCCTGCGTTCACGATCACGAAGTTGTGGTCGATACGAACGACTTCAGCAGAAATCACTTCACCGGAACGCATATCCTGACGTGACAGGGACTCTTCGAACAAAGCTGCGAAGCTGTCTGCACCGGTTGCGAAATCTTGGGACATGTATACTGTAGACATAATATTTACGGGTTAGCCGGAATAGTACAAAGCGTCTATTTACCGGGTTAGGTTGAACAACCCATTGCCAAGCTTGCCTTTACAATGGGGACTTACACGCACAAACCAGCACTACATTGCTCGCTGTGCTTCCGCGTACCATTCCAACACCTGCTGCACTGCCTGTTCGGCATTCATCTCAGAGGTATCAAGGATGATGGCGTCTGGCGCGGGTTTGAGGGGCGCTGTTGCGCGGGAACTATCCCTTGCATCGCGTTCTGTCAAATCTTTTACCAAGTCTTCCATATTAGCAGCAATTCCCTTTTCAATCAATTGCTTATATCGGCGACTGGCTCTGGCCTCGGCGCTGGCGGTCAAAAAGACTTTTAATCTTGCGTCGGGGAAAATAACCGTTCCCATATCCCGTCCATCCGCCACCAGGCCCACGCCATCACGGAAAGAAACTTGCAACTCTACCAATGCCTGTCGCACCTGGGGTAACACGGCAATCTGTGAGGCAGAGACACCGATTTGTTCAGCACGTACCGCATCCGTCACATCTTGGCCGCCGAGCAGTACGTGACCATGCTGAAACTGACAAGGCAGCGTACGTGCCAAGGCAGCAATGCCTGCCTCATCCTGCAAGGAAACACCGGTGCGAATGGCCATCAAGGCAGTCAGGCGGTACAAGGCGCCGGAATCCAGGTATTGAAAACCCAGATGTTTGGCGACCCTGTGTGCGACCGTGCCTTTGCCTGAGGCGGTCGGGCCGTCGATAGTGATGACGATGCTAGCTGGGTTCATACGCACTCCTTTAATTCTGTTCCCTGAAAAGGGCAGGATTGTACTTCAGAACAATTCCTCATGATGAATCTGAGCAAATACCTGAAAATAGTCAGGAAAAGTCTTGGCCACACAATGCGGTTCCAGGATACGCATAGCAGCACCGCGCCGCGCCTTGCCATCCAGGCTGGCGAGCGAGAAGCACATCGCCATACGGTGATCGTCATAGGTTGCGATACTGGCTGGCTGTATCTGTGCCGGTGGCGTCACGCTCATATAGTCAGCACCCTCCTCCACTTGTGCACCGAGCTTACGCAATTCCGTCGCCATCGCTGACAAGCGATCGGTTTCCTTCACGCGCCAGCTTGCGATATTACGTAAAGTGGTGGTGCCATTCGCGTATAAAGCCGTGACTGCAATAGTCATCGCAGCATCAGGGATATGATTAAAATCCATATCAATGGCCTGCAACACACCACCCGAACGCGCCTCTATCCAATTCTCGCCACGGGTAATCACTGCACCCATTTTTTCCAGTGCTTCGGCAAAGCGGATATCGCCCTGAATGCTGTCGCGTCCTACGCCTTCTACTCTGACCGGCCCGCCTGCAATCGCACCGGCCGCCAGAAAATACGAGGCGGAGGAAGCATCGCCCTCAACATGGATCATGCCCGGTGACACATAGCGCTGGCCTTTGCGGATCACAAACGCCTGCCAGCCTTCACGCTCTACCGTAACGCCGAAACGCTGCATCAGATTCAGAGTAATTTCTATGTAAGGCTTGGAAATTAATTCACCCAACACCTCGATGCGCACATCATACGTCTTCGCCATCAGCGGTGCAGCCATCAGCAAAGCCGTCAGGAATTGCGACGAAACATTACCTTTCACCTGCAACTGCTGTGCATGAATGTGACCACGCTGGATATGCAACGGCGGATAGCCAGCCTGTCCGGTGTAAGCGATCTGCGCACCCGCATGATTCAGCGCATCGACCAGATCCCCGATAGGCCGTTCATGCATGCGCGGCACGCCATGTATCGTATAGTCACCGCCCAGCACAGCCAATGCTGCCACCAGCGGACGGATTGCCGTACCGGCATTACCCATAAACAGATCAGCATGATGCTGAGGAAAGGCAGCAGCACAGCCTTTGACCAGGTAATCCTGCGAACTGCCTTGCTGCTCCCAGTGCACACCCAGTTTTTGCAAGGCATTCAGCATCACCAGGGTATCATCCGAGGCCAGCAAGTCCTTGATCAAGGTTTCACCTTCTGCCAACGCAGCCAACAGCAAGGTACGGTTAGAAATACTCTTCGATCCCGGCAAACGCACTGTGCCCTGCACCGACATCACGGGCTGCAAATCGAGGTAAGGAGGATACTGCTTGATGGCTTGATTCATAATCTGGTCTGTAAAATTCGTTTTTTACTGAGGCAATGAGAGGCGCAGCGGCGCTCAGTCACCGCCCTCCACTTTTTGTTTCTCTGCCGTTTCTATGGAATTAATCCAGTTATGGCGCGCACGCTGCGCATTGGCATACATGGCCTCAATTGCTGCGCCGTCAGCCTGGAGTAAATGGCCGCGCAGCCTTTCCAGCGTCTGCGTATACGAATCCAGCTCCTGCAATAACGCGCTGCGATTGGCAAGCGTGATATCGCGCCACATTTCCGGGGATGAGCCAGCAATGCGCGTGAAGTCGCGAAAACCGCTGGCTGCATACTGAAACAAACGCTCTGCATGCGCTTTGTTGGCCACGTCATCGACCAGCGCATACGCCAGCATATGTGGCAAATGACTCACCGCTGCAAACACTGCATCATGTTCAGCAGGCTGCAAATGATGAATCACGGCGCCACAATAACGCCAGGCTTGCTCCACCAAGCCGACAGACTGCGCGCTGTTTTCCGGCAGGGCTGTGATCACCAGTTTTTTGCCCGCGTACAAATCGGCCAATGCTGCCTGTGGTCCATTCTGTTCGCGACCGGCGATAGGATGAGCGGGTACAAACTGGCAGATTTTATCGCCCAACGCCTGCCGTGCTGCACTCACCACATCAGCCTTGGTACTGCCGGCATCGGTCACTACGGTATGCGCTTCCAGATACGGCAAGATGGATGCCAGGATGTCGAAGGTTTGTGCAACCGGCGCCGCGATCAGTATCAGGTCGGCATCGCGACAGGCATCCTGCACCGAAGCAGCAATCACATCAATAATGCCCGCCTGCAGTGCCACGTCAAGCGAAGCCTGGCTGCGGCCTACACCTGCGATCTGTGCCTGCACGCCAGCTTTCTTTAAGCCCAATGCAAACGAACCGCCAATCAGTCCCACACCGAATAGGGCGATTTTTTTCAATACTCTGCTTTGTTCAGTCATCCGCAGCTCACAGGGTGCAAGGGTAAGAACCCAATACCTTAAAGAAGGCCGCTTTGTCATTTAGTTCCGCCATCGCAGCAGCGACTTTTTCGTCCTGTACATGACCTTCTACATCGACATAAAAATAATATTCCCAATTACCGGTACGGGCCGGACGGGATTCAAAACGGGTCATGGAAACACCATGTTTAGACAGCGGTGCCAGCAAGTGATAGACCGCACCCGCTTTATTTGGTGTCGCCAACACGATAGAGGTCTGGTCTTTGCCACTAGGCGTAGTATGCAGGCGACCGATCACCGCAAAACGGGTGCGGTTATGCGGATCATCCTGGATATGTGCACTCACGATGCCTAACTGGTACTGAGTACCTGCGATTTCACTCGCAATCGCCGCTACCGTTGCGTCGCCACTGGCCATGCGTGCTGCCTCGGCATTCGATGCCACAGCCTGCCGTTCTATATGCGGATAATGCTGATTCAGCCAGGCCTGACACTGTGCCAGCGCCTGAGAATGCGCACAGATACGGCTGACACCATCCATATTACCCGTGCGTGTCATCAGACTGTGTTGCACCGGTATCGCCAGCTCGCCACTGATCGCCAGACTGGTTTGCAGCAGTAAATCGAGGGTGCGGTTAATCGCGCCTTCAGAAGAATTCTCTATCGGCACCACGCCAAAATCGGCGGTACCCGCTTCCGTGGCACGGAATACTTCATCGATCGATACGCATGGTAAAGCCAGGATGGCATGCCCGAACTGCTTGTACACCGCCTGCTCACTGAAGGTACCAACTGGCCCCAGAAAAGCGACAACCACACGACGCTCCAGCGCACGACAGGCAGACATGATTTCACGGAAAATCAGTTGTATATCCGCACTGGCCAACGGACCCGGATTGCGTTCCGCCACACCGCGCAATACCTGGGCTTCCCGCTCAGGACGAAATACCGGCGCATTGGTTTCTGCCTTCACATGACCAACTTCTTCCGCCACCCGGGCGCGCTGATTCAGCAAGTCCAGAATTTGGGCATCGATAGCGTCAATTTTCAGACGCAAAGGGAGTAATTTATTATCGCTCATACATGACCTAAAAACCGTTACAGGACTTACCCAAAACAGCCCCAGCAGCGTTATGGCGCTTTATCGTACATCTGTACTGCCTGCGTCACCAAGCCTTGCCGGAATAGTTTTTCGTCAGTCCTGCTTTTTATGAATAATACAGAGCAGGCATGGCCTGCTCCTTCAAGTTACGATTGCCTCACCAGTCTTTTGGTCTGGTTCAGCAGCGCCACGGTTTCCAGGTGATGGGTATGCCATGCTCAGAAAGGGCTGCCGGTTGAGGACAGAAATCCAGGACTCAATTCACACCACAGCACTATGCGAGCCAGCAGCGCGATCTCAGTTGCTCTCAGCTTAAATGAGATACAGCGGAGTCCTACAACATCAGGAATGCGTATGCGCAAATTCCTGCATGAAAGCCACCAGCGCCTGTACGCCTTCCAGTGGCATTGCGTTATAGATAGAAGCACGCATACCGCCCACTGATTTATGTCCCTTCAATTGCAGCAGCCCCTGCTCTTTGGCAGCACTTAGGAAATCTGCATTCAGCGACTCATCGCGCAGATAGAAAGGAATATTCATGCGGGAACGGCAATCATGCACCACGCGGTTTGCGTAAAAATCGGTGGAATCCAGATAATCATACAACAGCTTAGCTTTGGCGATATTACGCTGCTCCATCGCAGCCACACCACCCTGGCGTTTTAGCCATTGGAATACCAGGCCTGCGATGTAGATCGCATAGGTTGGCGGGGTGTTATACATAGAGCCATTGTCAGCGATGGTCTTCCAGTCAAAGGCCGATGGACAATAAGGCAGCGCACGTCCCAACAAATCATCACGCACAATGGCAATGGTCAGGCCAGCAGGGCCTATGTTCTTTTGGGCTCCGCCAAAAATCACGCCATAACGCGACACATCGACTTCGCGCGACAAAATATGGGAAGACATATCAGCGACCAGCGGCGCGCCATTGGTCTCCAGACTGACATCCGGTGTGGTATGGAATTCTATGCCGTCTATGGTTTCATTGGTGCAGACATGCACGTAAGCCGCATCTTTGCTTAAGCGCCAGCTGTCACGTACAGGTATCGCCGTAAAACCATTGTCAGCGGCTGACGCAACGACATTCACCTTGCCATACTTTTGCGCTTCCTTAAGTGACTTGCCACTCCATGAACCGGTATGTAAGACGTCGATTGTCGCATCAGGCGACGCGCCCATCAGGTTCATGGGCACAATCGCATTTTCGCCGAGTCCACCGCCCTGCAGAAACAGAATCTGGTAATTCGCCGGCACCGCCAGCAAATCACGCAAGTCCTGTTGGGCAGCGTCCATGATGGACATGAACTCGGCACCACGATGACTCATCTCCATGACAGACATGCCACTGCCACGCCAGTCCAGCATTTCTGCAGCAGCCTGCTGCAAGACTTCTTTAGGTAATACCGCAGGGCCAGCTGAGAAATTGTAGATGGTCGTCATGATTTACTCCGCCGCATCGGCCCCGTCTGAAGCAGCAGCGTCAGTTGCTGCCGACACGTCCAACGCATCCGGATCTGCATCAGTTTCAACGATACGCTGCAAGCCGGACAAGCTGGTGCCATCTTCAACTGCAATCAGAGTCACGCCTTGGGTAGCACGGCCCATTTCACGAATTTCCGAGACACGGGTACGGATCAGCACACCACCGGTGGTGATGAGCATGATTTCGTCGCTGGTATCCACCAGTGTCGCCGCCACCACTTTGCCGTTGCGCTCAGAAGTCTGAATCGCAATCATCCCTTTGGTACCACGTCCATGACGGGTGTATTCGGTAATCGGCGTACGTTTACCGAAGCCGTTTTCGGTGGCAGTCAGTACCGATTGCTGTTCATTTTCAGCGACCAGCAATGCGATGACCTGCTGACCTTCATCCAGATTCATACCGCGCACGCCGCGTGCCGTACGGCCCATAGGACGCACATCGTTTTCATCGAAGCGGACCGCTTTACCTGCATCGGAGAACAGCATCACATCGTGCTTACCATCAGTCAGTGCTGCACCGATCAGGAAATCACCTTCATCCAGATCGACAGCAATAATGCCGGCTTTACGCGGATTACTGAAGTCAGTCAACGGTGTTTTCTTCACGGTACCAAGGCTGGTAGACATGAACACGTAATGGTCTTCAGGGAAGCTGCGGTTGTCACCCGACAAAGGCAGAATCACGGTGATTTTTTCGCCATCCTGGAGCGGGAACATATTCACGATAGGCTTACCGCGCGAAGTGCGCGAACCTTGTGGAACTTCCCACACTTTGAGCCAGTACAGACGGCCGCGATTACTGAAGCACAGGATGTAGTCATGGGTATTGGCGACGAACAGCTGTTCGATCCAGTCATCATCCTTGGTTGCTGTCGCCTGCTTGCCACGACCACCGCGCTTCTGCGCGCGGTACTCAGACAAAGGCTGAGACTTCATATAACCAGTGTGCGACAAGGTCACCACCATATCTTGCGGCGTGATCAGATCTTCGGTTTCGAGATCGGTCGCATTGTGTGTGATTTCAGAGCGGCGCACATCTTTATTGCCTTCGCCGTATTCATTACGCGCCACGGTCAGTTCATCAGTGATGATGACTGTGACACGTTCAGGCTTAGACAGAATATCCAGCAAATCGGCAATTTCAGCCATCACGTCTTTGTATTCATTGACGATCTTGTCTTGTTCCAGTCCAGTCAGGCGTTGCAAACGCATTTGCAGAATTTCCTGTGCCTGGTCATCAGACAATTTATACAGGCCATCAGGCTGGATACCATAATGCTTAGGCAGGTTTTCAGGGCGGAATGCCTCAATACCCCCCGGATTATCAGCCGCAGTACGGGTCAGCATTTCACGTACCATGGAGCTGTCCCAGGCACGCGTCATCAATTCCTGCTTCGCAATCGGCGGTGTCGGTGCGGCTTTGATAATCGCGATGAAGTCATCAATATTTGCCAGCGCAACTGCCAAACCTTCCAATACATGACCGCGTTCGCGTGCTTTGCGTAATTCGAACACAGTGCGGCGCGTCACCACTTCACGACGATGCGACAGGAAACAAGACAGCATTTCCTTCAGGTTCAGCAACTTAGGCTGACCATTGACCAGCGCCACCATATTCATACCGAAGGTGTCTTGCAGCTGAGTCTGCTTGTACAGATTATTCAGTACGACATCCGGCACTTCGCCACGTTTGAGTTCAATGACTACGCGCATGCCGGATTTATCAGACTCGTCGCGAATATCAGAAATACCATCGAGCTTTTTATCACGTACCAGTTCAGCGATACGTTCCAGCAGAGATTTTTTATTGACCTGGAAAGGCAACTCATCCACGATCAGGGCTGTACGATTGTCTTTGCCAAACTCTTCAAAATGGGTCTTGGCACGCATCACCACGCGACCACGGCCAGTGCGGTAACCATCGCGCACACCGGATACGCCATAGATAATGCCGCCGGTAGGAAAGTCTGGTGCAGGAATGATCTCGATCAATTCATCGATCGTGCACTCCGGATTGCGCAGGACGTGCAGGGCACCATTGATTGTCTCAGTAATGTTATGTGGCGGGATATTCGTCGCCATCCCCACCGCAATACCGGAAGCACCATTGATCAGCAGATTCGGGATACGGGTAGGCAGTACAGAAGGCTCTTTTTCTTTGCCGTCGTAGTTAGGAACGAAATCGACCGTTTCTTTTTCGATGTCTGCCAGAATTTCATTCGCGATCTTATCCAGACGGCACTCGGTGTAACGCATCGCCGCCGCATTGTCGCCGTCGATAGAACCGAAGTTACCTTGACCATCGACCAGGGTATAACGCAGCGAGAAGTCCTGCGCCATACGAACCAGCGTATCGTAAATGGAGGCATCACCATGCGGGTGATACTTACCCATCACTTCACCCACCACACGCGCGCATTTTACAAACGGGCGGTTGTAGACATTATTCATTTCATGCATCGCGAACAGCACGCGGCGATGCACTGGCTTTAAGCCATCACGCACGTCCGGCAAAGCCCGCCCAACAATCACGCTCATTGCGTAATCGAGGTAGCTTTTGCGCATTTCTTCTTCAAGGGAAATCGGGAGTGTTTCTTTTGCGAATTGATCCATTGGCAGGCCGGCAAATTAGAGCTTGGTTAATTGGCAACATTCATATGCTGGGTAACTACAGGATAATGCAGGCAAATATCAGCCAGTCTGTCAGTTCGCACACCTGTTCAGGCGGGGAGCCACCATATCGCTGAGGCTGCATTATTAAAGCCCCTAACATATTGACGTTTAACTCTTGATTCTAACATGGCTAAGGCGTCTCAAGCGGCATAAATGACAAAAGCAGACTTCATCCGCCCCACGTCCCTGAGTACCGCAGACAATCACCACTGCAAATGCTTACCGGCACACAAATAAAGCCCTCGCACAAATGCACAGCAAAACAACGGATTTTGAGATGAATACCTGCATCTGATTGGCAAATTGAAGATTTGAACTAATATAAAAACCAAATCTTTTTCAATTCAACACACGCTACACAAACTGACAAAACCGATGTGTCATTCGTGCTCAGTAGCAGCGATCCATTCAGTACAGGCCGCAACAAAAAAAAGAATTTAAAATCAGATTAAAATACTGCATCGCAGCATTTTTTATTAGCCAAGCAGGATTTCAGGCTCTCAAAAAACGGCTTTTTAGTTACCACTAATACATCATTTGTGGATTACTACGCTTAAATCACTTAGAATACGTTGTGAATACACGACATATTTAACTAAGTGTTACTTTATGGTTTTATTCATATGGCATTCGACTGCATTCTCTATGGCAGAATGCTTCTTGATTGATAGAAAGCTTGTTTGACGAAATAGTAATGTCATCAAGCCCGTGGTATCATCTGGTTTTATGCAGTATTTTGCGCAGTTTATCTGCGGTAATTAAATCTCACCCGAGAGGAGAAATATGAAAATTTTAGTTAAGCTCGTTATCGCAGCGTCCGCAGTTGCATCCTTTTCTGCTGCCGCGCAACAAGACATCAAAGCAGCTACACCAAACAGCGCATACGTTCAGGATGCACGCGGTGTAATCGCTCGTGACGCATTCGGTCTGTGCTGGCGCACTGGCTACTGGACACCTGCTGATGCAGTGCCAGGTTGCGACGCTCCTCTGGTTGTTGAAGCGCCTAAAGCAGCTACACCACCACCAGCTCCAGTAGTTGCTCCAGTTGAAGCACCGAAGCCAGCACCGAAACCAGCACCAACCTCTGAAAAAGTCACTTTCGCAGCGAGCGCACTGTTCGACTTCGACAAGGCTGTTCTGAAACCAGAAGGTAAAACTCAGCTGGACGACATGGCATCCAAATTGAAAGCAATCAATCTGGAAGTTGTGATCGCAGTTGGTCACACTGACTCTGTTGGTAAAGATGCATACAACCAAAAACTGTCCATCCGTCGTGCTGAAGCAGTAAAAGCATACCTGGTCAGCAAAGGTATCGAAGCTAACCGTGTTTACACTGAAGGCAAAGGCAAAACACAACCTGTAGCTGACAACAAAACAGCTGAAGGCCGTGCTAAAAACCGTCGCGTTGAGATCGAAGTTGTTGGTACACGCAACGTAAAATAATCAGTCTCTGATTGTTTGAAAAGCCCCGCTTCGTGCGGGGTTTTTTATTTTCCTCAAAAAATAAACACACCAAAGATGCAGCCTCTGTGCCGCAATGCACGTATCATCACAACAGAATTCCCACTTTTTGCTGAATCATTTTCATCGGTGCAGGATTTTTTTTTATGCACAGCTGCCAGGGTCGCCGATAAAAATATGGATGTTTTCTGCGGTAACGCAGACGCTGCGACTTTCATTTCAGGCAAAGTAAGCGGCTGCCGCGCGAATCGCCTACAATACGCTTTTTGCCTCTCGCGCCAATAAACTGCGCCAGTCAAACTTACCATGTCTACCTTGAACGCCGATCCAGCAGAAATTCAAAAATTCAGTGAACTCGCTCACCGCTGGTGGGACCCCAGTTCAGAATTCCGCCCTCTCCATGAAATTAATCCTTTACGTCTGGAATGGATTAACCAACGCATACCATTAGCAGGTAAAAATGTGATTGATGTCGGCTGTGGTGGTGGCATCCTGGCAGAATCGATGGCTAAAAAAAGTGCGTCCGTCACTGGCATCGATTTATCGGAAAAAGCCTTAAAAGTCGCCGATCTGCATAGCCTGGAATCGGGCGTGCAGGTACGCTACAAACTGATCGCCGCTGAAGAAATGGCTGAAGCAGAAGCTGGGCAGTTCGATGTCGTGACCTGCATGGAAATGCTGGAACATGTACCCGATCCAGCCTCTATCATCCGCGCCTGCACCAAACTGGTTAAACCTGGTGGTCATGTGTTTTTCTCCACACTGAACCGCAATCCTAAGTCTTATCTGTTCGCCATTATTGGTGCCGAATATTTGCTGCAAATGCTGCCTAAGGGCACACATGATTATGCGAAATTCATCACACCAGCCGAACTGTCTCAGGATATCCGCAATGCAGGCCTTGAGCTCAAAACAATGAAGGGCCTGGGGTACAACCCTTTCACCAAAATGTACTCACTCAATAACGACACCAGTGTCAACTACATGGTCGCCTGCGTACGTCCAGCCTGAGTTCCCACTGCTGAACGACCGGCCAAGCCCGCTGCTCGCTCAGCTATCGTCTGATCACTGATTTTTCCTTCGTCATCACCTATGCGTATTCCATCAGCCATATTGTTTGACCTCGACGGCACCCTGGCCGATACCGCCCCCGATCTGGCTGCCGCCGTCAATACCATGCGCAGCCGCCGCCATCTGGCACCTGTCCATTATCTGACTTTGCGCCCTCAGGCATCCGCAGGTGCACGCGGCTTATTGCAGGCAGGTTTTCAGATCACACCGGAGCATCCGGATTTTGAAGCAATGCGCACGGAATTTCTTGAGCAGTATGCATCCGCGATTGCCATCAACAGCAAATTATTTGAACACGTACCCAGTCTGTTACGCGGCCTGGATTTGCTGGCACTGCCATGGGGCATCGTGACCAATAAAGCTAAGCGTTTCACGACACCACTGATTCCTCAGATCGACTTGCAGGAGGCCCGCTGCGTCATCTCTGGCGACACTACGCCGCATGCAAAACCACATCCCGCCCCCTTGCTGGAAGGCGCAAGGCAATTGGGCGTGCGCTCACAAGACTGTTGGTATGTTGGTGACGACTTGCGTGATATTCAGGCGGCTGAGGCCGCAGGTATGACCAGTATCGCTGCCGCCTGGGGTTATTGCGGTGCCACCGAACCGGCACATTGGAAGGCAGATGCGATCGTCGACAGCCCACTGGAACTACTAGAACTGATACGCGCCAAACTGCAGCAGAAAAAACCTGCCTGACAAGCTTGGACGCGAAGTCCCGTAATAGGTTATACTAGCAGGGCTTTGGGGTCGACCAGGTTTCGACAGGGGTTGCAAAGCAGCGCAGGGCATACCGAGGCCAGACTACCTCGTAAATACAATCTGAACTATATAACTGCAAACGATAATTCGTACGCATTAGCCGCTTAATACCGGCTAACCTTACACCACCTCTTCCCTAGGGTGGGCTGGCAACAGCAGTAAGGACATTCATAGGGAATCGTCTTGAACCGGGTTACTTGGCGCAAGATTAAACTTAAGGTAACTCGCTACATTGCAGCGTGTGCGTCCGCGTCAATGTGGTTAAATCAAATGGCAGCACTAAGTATGTAGAACTGTCTGTAGAGTGCTTCTGGACGCGGGTTCGATTCCCGCCGACTCCACCAGAATACGAAAAACCAAGCGCTGGCGCTTGGTTTTTTTTTCGTCCGTTACAGTGATATCCTGCTGATGTGGATCAGCCTCAAATAACCTGCAATAAGGCGGGCAAATCTGCCTTTCGTTGTCCAGCTTACACATCCTTACACATTCACCGCTTTCTTTCACCAAAGTGCAATAGGAAAAAAACGTTTCCTTTTGTAATCTTCATTGCTGCCCGGAATTTCCTGCGGCAGGATGCATGCTTGAAATTCTTTAGCGCTATTTTCCACTATTGCGGAAACTAAGATTCTATTTTGCTACGCTTTTCAGGTCATTCTTGCCTGATTTCGTCTTCCTCAGAGGTCTGTGATGAAACCTACCCTACAATTATTGACTACAGCTTGTCTTGCGCTCACTCTCAGTGCCTGCGGTGGCGGTGGTGGCGCTACCTCAGATACGCCAGCCAGCAGCGGCGCGACCGCTCAGGCACCGGCTACCGTCAGTGGTGCGACCGTGCAAGCGAGCTCCGATACCACGATCACACTGAACTGGCAGGCAGTCGCTGGCGCCAGCTACTACGAGGTATGGCGCAATAACATTAACCCGCAAGACCCGGCAGCGTTCCAATTAGTTTCACGTCCTAACAGCAATAGCTATCAGGATTCCAATCTGGTACCCGGCACCGACTATGCATATCGCCTGCATGCCTGCGCCAGCACTGGCTGCTCTAAACCTTCTGAATTAACAGGTAAGACCAAGGCTAAAGGAGTGACTGTCGCAACACCTGCAGTCCCACGTGCCACAAAAATTGAAACCACCCAGATCAGCCTGGAATGGACCGCCGTGGACGGTGCGTCCAGCTACAAACTCGAAAGAAATGGTCAGCTGATCGCAAATGGCGCCGATATCCGTCAGGTCACTTATCTCGATAGCGGGCTGACGGCAGCAAGCAATTACAGCTATCGTTTGCAGGCTTGCAATACCAACACCTGCTCAGACTGGAGCACGGCACTCAGTGTGCAAACGCTGGCAGAGGTAGTGACCCCACCTAAACCGCCAGTCGCGCCAGCGGTACCGACAGCGCCCAGCGTGGTCGTCAACAATAGCAGCAGCCTCACTGTATCGTGGAGCGCGGTCAGTGGAGCGAACCGGTATGTCCTCAAGCGTAATGGTGTGCAAGTGGGCGGCGACAAACTAAGCGCACTCAGTTTCCCTGATGCGGGACTGATACCAGGCACGGCTTACAGCTATCAGTTGCAAGCCTGTGCCGATAGTCTGTGTTCCGATAACAGTCCGGCGACCACAGCGAGTACCCGTGCAAGTTACAAAATTACCCTGAGCACCAGCGGCTTTGACAATAGCTCCGGCAGCAACCTGAGTCTGGTGGTGGATGGCTATGACGATACTGGATGGGTGCGCGGCGCAGAAACGATTTCGGGCAATGGCAGTGGAACCAGTTTTATTCCTGTGCTGAACGGAGAAAAATATGGTGCGACGATTTCTGCGCAGCCTGCCAGCGGTCAAAGCTGCAGCGCCAGCCCGACTGGCCGGACTTCAATTGCCAATAGCGATGTGACGATCAGCATCAATTGTTTGACACCGGCAGTCCTGAACTTTGCTGAAGCCAGCAAATCCGTGGTCAGCGGCGTGGCTGGCACAGCGATACAGGCGGCAACTGCAAAAACCCTGAGCGGTTCAACGCTGAACACCTTTGCGATCCGCTACAGCAGCAGTAATCCAGCGGTCGCCACGGTTGATGCCGTGAGTGGCAATATCAGCGCCCTGAACACGGGCACCACGACTATTACTGCAGGCTTACCGGCTGATTTGTACACTGCCACTAGCGCCAGCTATACCCTGACAGTGACACCTGTGGTGGCCAAAACTAGGCTCGCCACCATGGAGCTGGCACAGGTGCTGGCACAGCGTCCGGGCAGCAAATACCAGACTCTGATACCGAATCGCGACTTGCTGGTACGTGCTTATCTGTATGCACGCAGTGCGGATGCGGTCACACCGGCCACTAACGTAAAAATCGGTGGAGAGCAATTCGCAATGACTTGTCCGGCGAAATTGCCAGCCGACGACAGCAGCAATGCGATTTCCTACACGCTGAATCAGCATTGCTACACGACTATCCCGGGCCGCCTGATCAAATCCGGTGCCGCTATGGATATCGTGACCAGTGACGGTCAGTCACTGTCTGCCAATCTGGTGGTCAATGATGCCAATACGATCCGTATCACCATGGTGCCCTTGATCATCAATGGACAAACTGCACAAATCCCGACAGCAGAAGTGTTAACCTCCGTAGTCAAGCGCCTGATGCCATTCGCGAATGTGGTCGTCACGGTTCATGCGCCATGGGCACCGGCGGGCACCTTTGATGACAGCCTCAGCGGCAAGGATCAAATGGGCCAGGTACTGAGTTTGCTAGACAAACTGCGCGTCAGTGAAAAAAGTAGCGACCATTACTACGGCATGGTCCCGTGGATGAAATGGAGTGGTACCACCGGTATCGGTTACGTTTCCTATCTGACTGCGATCGGACGTGATTTGCGTAGCGGTGCAGATGCAACCGATGAAACCATGATACACGAAGTCGGACATAACCTGAGCCTGTCGCATGCACCTTGTGGCGGCCCTTCTGGTCCTGATCCTTATTTCTCGACAGATCCTTTGCCTTGGCCTAACTCAGATAAAGCGCAGCTCAGCGAAGTACCACTGTACAACCAGGGCGCCGGCATCTTGTCATCACCGGGTGTACTGGGTTCACGCTCACCGGATCTGATGAGTTATTGCGGCGGCAAACTCTGGTTCTCAGAATACAGCTTCAATAAAATGTCCGGCCATATTCGAGGAAAAGCCGACTATAAAGCGGTGGCTGGGAATCAGGTCGCGGCGAATCAGATCGCAGCCAATCCGGCAGCTGCACAAAACATGATGATGATTTCAGGTGATCTGAATGGCGGTACATTTAATCCATCACCAGTACAATTCCTAGGCAGCGGCTATACCGCGAATACAGAAGGCGGTGAGTATCAGTTGAAGATCGTCAGCAGTGATGGCAAAACCACCTTGCGTCGCTTCACACCACTGCAGTTGGATCATGCTGGCAGTATGCATGTATCCGTCGTATTGCCATCGATTGCAGGTATCGTCAGTATCGATGTGCTGAAACAAGGTCAGCTGCTGCCAAAAGCTGGCGTGCTTAATGCAGCCGCTGCACAGCCTAAAGCCGCAACTGGATTGAAATTATCAGCAGATGCAGCTCCCGTCACGGCACAGGCATTGACGACGAATCTGACGGCAAGCAGCCTGCGTATACGCTGGAATCATCTGCAACAGCCATGGTTAAGCGTGATCCATATCGCAGCCAATGGGAAGCGCACTGCGCTGGCACTGTCTGTTACAGACGGTGACCAGCGCCTGTCATTGCAACAACTGCCAGCAGGCGGCAGCTTGCAAATCAGTCTCAGCGATGGGCTCAATAGCAGTGTAATTACCTTGAAACGCTAAGACATTGAATACAATATCATGGTTTCCGCCTTTTAAAAATTCATACAAAAATTATTAAACTAAGCAAGACCAATTCAGGCCGGGAATTTATTCCCGGCTTTTTTTCTGACACACAAAGTTTACTTACTCAGTGAGCGGCAATCCATATTTTCCGGCTGCGCCAGGGCCTGTTGACATTGAAATTGCGAGATGTAATTTCAATGTCAACAGGCCAGAATATCTGACTGAAAGATGTAACACAGCATCAGCCTATACATCAAAAAAACAATAATGGTCAGAGTAGAACATCGTGCCTGCCGACAAAGGCTGAGCCCTCACTTTCCCGGGTGCTAGCCTGCAGATAGCTCAAAAATTTCTGCGCTACCGGCGTCAGGCGTTTGCCTTTTGGATAAACAATGTACCAGTTAGAATGGATAGGAAAACCGGCTACCGGCAATTCCAACAAAGACTCATCCACCAAATGTTCGCCCAGTGCATGCTGGGATAACACCGCGATACCCATCTCTGCTGCCACCGCCTGCTTGATCGCCTCATTACTCCCCAGCTCCAGTCGGACCCGGGCTTGAAAGCCCTGATCAGAAAAATAACGGTCACAAGCCAGCCGCGTGCCTGAGCCTTTTTCACGCAGAATAAAACGTTCATGTGCTAAATCACTCAGCTTCAGGCGTTTTCTGGCTGCCAGCGGATGGCTCACCGCGGCAATCACACGCAAGGGATTTGGCAAAAAAATCTCCTGCTCAATATCCAGATCTTTAGGTGGCATAGACATGATGGTCAAATCATCGCGATTCTCACGCAAACGCTGCAGCACGCCGTCGCGGTTTTGCACTTCAAGTGCGATATCTATCTCAGGAAATTCGCGGCAAAACGCACCCAGCATGCGCGGCACGAAGTACTTGGCAGTGCTCACCACCGCCAACCGCAAACGCCCCTGGGTCAGGCCTTGCATGGCAGCGATTTTCTGACCAAACACTGACCATTCCTCGGTCATGGCGCGCGCTGCGATGGCCAGCTCTTCACCAGCCGCAGTGATATACAGTTGTTTGCCTATCACCTCATATAGTGGCAAACCTACCGCATCCTGCAAATCACGCATTTGCATAGAGACTGTGGGTTGCGTCACATGCATGCTGTGGGCGACTGCGGTCAGGCTACGCAATTCCACCAGCGCCAAAAATAGCTTCAATTGACGGAAAGTCACATTCATAGATTTTCACTGATGATAAACACGATAAAAATTGATTTTACCTGATAGCTGACCTTCCCTATCATGCGCCTCAATTCCACTCTGTAACGGCGCCCCAACCTACTGCGCCCTCGCCATCATGAACAGCCTACTTGACCCAGCCATCCTTTTTTTTGTGTTCGGCATTTTTGCCGGGCTGATACGCTCTAACCTGGAAATACCAGCGCAGATTGCCCGTTTTTTATCACTGTATCTGTTGATGGCACTCGGTCTCAAAGGTGGCTTTGCACTGTCTCATTCTGGCCTCAACTGGGACATTGCGCGCAGTCTGGGGCTGGCAATCAGTCTCGCTCTGATCGTACCCACGCTTAGTTATCTGGTGCTGCGCAAGCTGGTGTCAGGCTTTGACGCGGCAGCGCTGGCAGCCACCTATGGCTCCGTCAGTGCGGTCACTTTTATCACCGCCACCCAATATCTGGAAAAACACGGACTCAGCTACGGCGGTCATATGTCGGCGGCGATGGCGCTGATGGAATCACCGGCCATCGTATTTGCCGTCTTACTTGCCAACACCTTGCGCCAGGCAGCGCCCGCATCCACTGTGAGCGCACAAACCGGGGTGGAGCCAAGACCCGCTGCATCTTCCAGCATAGGCAAAATCGTGCATGAATCGCTGACCGATGGCGCACAGTTGCTGCTGATCGGTGCCATGCTGGTTGGCATCCTGAGTGGTGACACGGGTAAGGCTGCGATGCAGCCTTTTTCCGGTGATCTGTTCAAGGGTATGCTGGCATTTTTCCTGCTCGACATGGGCCTGAAAACCGCGCGTAGCCTGCCTGAGCTGCGTGACAAGTCACCTTTGCTGCTGGCCTGGGCCGTTCTGGCACCGGTCTGTCACGCAGCACTGGCGCTGGGTCTGGCCTGGCTGTTACAGATCTCTGCCGGAGATGGCGGACTTCTTATGGTGCTGGCTGCGAGTGCCTCGTATATCGCTGTGCCTGCGGTATTGCGCTACGCCGTACCTGAAGCATCGCCCTCACTGTATTTCAGCCTGTCTTTAGGACTGACCTTCCCGATCAATATCTTGTTTGGGATTCCGTTTTATCTGCAGACCGCACAAAGCGTACTGGGTGGCGCTCACTGAACTGCCTGGCATAAAAAAATAGTCAGCCTATGATGCGCAATGGATGAGTAGGACTCATTCTGAAAGCAAGTTAAAATGCCTGCGTTTGTTCAATATGACAAGAGTCCGGTAAAAAACACACCGTCTCACGCTAACAGTCAGCAGTACCGCGGGCTGTACCTGAATCAGGAGGATATCGTTTGACACGCTTTAGTTTGTTTCGCCTCATTCCGCGCTTACTGATACTACTCGGTGCCTTGCTAGTCACCGATGCCATCTATGTCATGTGGCGAGGTGTTTTTCATTTCGGTTCATTTTTTCCCCTCACTGTAGGACTGGCATTGGTTCTGGCCGGGAGCAACTGGCTGCGTTTACGCAACTGGTTCTCCACCCCGACATGGCGACGCTGGCTGTGGCGTCTGGGCTGGAGCGCAACCTTGGCATGGGTGGGCAGCGTTGCAGTATTTTTCTGGCATATCCAGCATGGCTATCAAACCGATTTGGCCAGCATCGGAAAGCCGGTCGATACCATACTGATACTGGGCTCAGGCACGCTGGATTGTCAGGCTTCGCCAACCCTGGCCGCACGGCTGGATGCGGGCATCATACAGGCGCAACGCCTGCCGCAGGCGATGATCATGGTAAGCGGCGGCAAAGACTGGCGGCGTGACTGCACTGAAGCACAAATCATGGGCGACTATCTGCGTGCGCACGGCATACCGGCTGCACGCATCTGGCAAGAGGAGCGCAGTACCAGTACCTATGAAAATTTTGCCTTCAGCAGCGCTTTGCTGCAACAATATGGCGTCAGACCAGAACAAGGTTTGCTAATCGTGACCAGCGATTTTCACAGTCTGCGCTCCGCCAGGATTGCGCAGCGCGCCGGCTTTCGTCATACTGCCAGCGCGTCGGCTGAAACGCCTTTGTATCTGCGTTATAACGCCTGGCTACGTGAATATTTTTCTTTTATCAGCGGTTATCTGCTGAATGAATATTGATAATGAATAACATGAATTCAAACAAACTGGATCTGGCGACAGTGCAGACTAAATTCAAAGTCATGGCAATCGCCACTTTATTTTGCTTCAGCGCTCTGGGTTGCGTCGACCTGATGCAAGCGATCAATACCGCCTCGATCGCACATGGCATGGTGGGCATTGCTTTCATCGCCTTTTCACTGTGGTCTTGCCGCCGCGTGTTATATGCAGGCACACCTGAAAAAACCGCGCCAGCCAGCCCGCTGTGGGGCGCGCTGTATTACAGCTCCTGCCTTATCCTGATCGCCGGTGTCGCTTTAAAACGCGGCTGGATACCATTCTGAATCACGGTGCAGTGACGCCTGATGCTGAGTTAACATGCAGACCTTTCAACGCCGTAGCTCAGACAGATCGGCGCCGAGCATCTCCCCGCATTTCCGAACTGACTGGTGACAGACTGACTGCAGTGCTGCGTATCGACTGCAAACGCACCGCATCTTCTGGCGTTTCCTGTTGCAGGAGGCCTGGAATTTCACTGCGTCCTATCCCCAGATCCAGCAATTCCCGGTCTTCCATACCACGTAATTCCAACGCATCCTGACCCCGTGCAATGCGCCGCTGACGCAGCCAGGCTCCGCAGAATTTAATTAATGCAACAATCCTGTTTTGACTTGCCATCTCACACCTCCTGAAGAATTGACTGCTATCTTGCGACTTCAGATAAAATCAGGGAAGTGACAAATTCTGATCGATATAATCAGAAAAACTGATAATTTGCTTTACGTAATTCACCGGATAGCACAGGAGGCAGCATGCGTGAACTGAGTCTGGATCAGTTAAAAACCCTGATCGCGATTATCGATCTGGGTACCTTCTCGGCTGCAGCGCAGGCGCTGCATTTGTCGCAGCCCACCATCAGCCTGCATATCTCGGAACTGGAACAGCGTTTCGATACCCCTTTACTGGTAAGGGGTGGGCGGCGGGTGACACCGACTGCGGCTGGCCTCACGCTGGCTGAGCATGGAAGAAAATTATTGCGCGACGCCGACGAAGCGATTGCGGCAGTAGGCCGACAAGTGGCGGGGGTCAAAGGACGCGTCAGACTGGGTGCCTCCAGCGGCATTCTGGTGGCTCAACTCCCGCAAGTGATGGAAACCCTGGGCCGCCAGTTTCCGGATATCGATGTCAATGTCAGCATTACTGGCTCGGCTGAAACACTACAAGGACTGGAACAGGGCACGCTGGATATAGGCATCGTCGCCATGCCACAAAACCCGTCCAAAGAAATCACTATCCGTCACTGGCGTACTGACCCGATGATGGCGTTTTTGCCAGCTGCCTGGCAAGCACCAAAAATCATTACGCCCGACTGGCTGGCGGATAAAGCACTGATCTTTAATGAACCCAGTACCCATATGTACCGGCTGACCATGGAATGGTTTGCTGCAGCTGGCTATGCGCCGCGTGCCAAGATAGAACTGAATTACACCGAAGCCATGAAAAGCCTGGTGGCAGCTTCCTACGGTGCGGCCATTCTGCCGCTGGATACGTCTGACCCGACGCGACCGCAACCCATGCTACAGCTGAGACCACTACGCCCTGCCTTGCCGCGCCAGATCGGTATCGCGCATCGGCCGTTGTCCACGCTGGATGGTGCAAGCCGGAATTTTTTAGCGATACTTGAACAATTCCGGCAAAGCCCGGGTAGCAAAAAGACGCTTCGCACAAAATAAAAAGGGCTGCCATTCGTCTGCAGCCCTTGCCATCAGCGTTTGCATCTGCACGCTTATTTTCCGAAAAATTCCTCATGCACCAGACGCAGCGCCAGCTTGCGGTCTTCCTGCTGCACCAGCATATAGGCTGCCACCTCGCTTGCTCCGGCGGCTGCCAGACGCACCCTTACACCACCGGCCAGCGCCGCCGACAAAGCACGGCTCGCTATCGCACTGCCAACATCAGAAGCATCCAGCACGCCATCGCCAACCACCGCAACAATCGCAACCGCATCGTCACAGCTGACATTGACCACACCTGCCAGATGATGTTCGGATAAGGCCGCGTACGCCGCGTCCAGATGATCGCGTGCCAGCAAAATATTGATCGCCGTTTGCGCCGTCAGTACGCTCTTGATGTTGATGCCGTGCTGGTCCAGGGTATTGGTCACTTGCGCCAAAATACCGGCTTTGAAACCGACGCCGGGCCCATGCAACTTGAGAATAGCAACATCGTCGGTAGAACTCACGCTTTTCACCACATCGCGCGTGACATGACGTTGCGCATCGATGATGGTGTAAGGCTGCAAGCCACGTTCAGGCTGGGTGATATTGAGAATACGGATAGGAATATCGCGGTCAAACAGAGGCTCCACTGTGCGCGGATGCAAAATTTTTGCACCGAAATACGATAACTCCGCCGCTTCCAGATAATTCAGTTGCGAGATAGAGCGTGGCGCACTGACTGCCCCCGGATCAGCGCTCAGGAAACCATCCACATCCTTCCATACATCCAGCGACTCCGCCGAGATGCAAGCCGCAATCGAGGCCGCTGAATAGTCGGAACCGCCGCGCCCAAACAGCGTGGTTTTTCCCTGCGCGTCGATGCCATAAAATCCCGGCACCACAAACACCACATCATCTGCCAGCGCGGCAGAAACGGATGCGGTACTGGCCGCGAAATCACAGGCTGAGTTACCGAATACACCATCGGTAATCAGACCGATATCTTCAGGTAAGGCTTCACGCGCAGCGATGCCGCGACTCAGCAAGACCTCGGTCAGCAACAGACTGGACAGGCGCTCGCCATAACTTAAAATCGCATCATTCACAAAGGTCGGCACATCGCCTATGCAATGTATGCCGGTCAGATAGCGATCCAGTTGATCCAGTCTTGCTCCCAGTGCCTGCTCGGTACGCGCTCTGTGCTCAGGGTCGCTGATATTCGCTTCCAGTATCTGTTTTTTCAGCGCACGCAGAGTTTGCGTGTAGTTCTGGCTTTCAGCCAGTGCGGCCTTGGTGCCAGCACCTTCTCTGGCGGCCTGTACGCAGGCGATGAGCGCATTGGTGATCCCATAAAACGCAGATACCACCAGCACCAACGGACGCTGATAGGCCTGCACCACATTCACGACACGGTCGATATCCTGCGGCTGACGCAGGTTAGAACCACCAAATTTGACGACGATTTTTTTCATGCGGAATTCCAGAGCAAAGAGAACAGACAATTTGTAAAGTCAGCCTGCCAGATTAGCGCCGCCAGCGATGCCGGTCAAATCCCGGCATCAGCAAAGCCGCTCAGTGATTGGCCGGTCTGGTTTTGTGAAACACCAGCGGACTATACGCGACCGAGGATGGCGGAGGCGCTTGCAGAATATGCGGTTTCATCGCACCAATGATATGCATTTCACAGGGCTTGCAGTCAAACTTCAGGGTATATTTTTCTTCACCGCTGACCAGTGTCATAGGCTCTGCCTTGACCTGTCCCTGCACACCTTTCACACCCTTAGCCTGTTTCGGGCAGAGGTTGAAGGAGAAACGCAGGCAATGCTTGGTAATCATCAGCGAGACCTCACCCGCTTCTTCATGGGCCTCATACGCAGCGGCGATCAGTTGCACACCATGCTTCTGATAAAAAGCACGTGCCTGACTGTTATACACATTGGCCAGGTAGCTGAGCGTCGTTTCCGGATAAGGCACAGGCGGTTCCTGCGCCGGGGTACGCTGCGGACGCTGCCAGGCCGCGCTACGCGCTGCTTCGTGTGCCGCCACGGCGTCACGGCGTAAGGCATTAATCACGGAAGACGGGACGAACCAGGGTTGGCGCAGACGCAGTTCCACGCTGGCGGCTTCAAACATGGTGTTACCCAGCTTGGCCAGACTGTCACGCAAGCCGGATTCTGCTTTATCAGCCTGCTGCGCCGGCTCCAGTGTGCAAGCCAGCTGTACCGCAGAATGCACGCCATCCTCGTCGGTCATGGCCAGCTCTAAACCTTGCTCGTGGTCAGACAAAGTCAGCCAGACCGGCACCCGGCGCTCGGCTGATTTTTTGGTCAGTGCCTGCTCCCAGCGGTGATCGCGGTTACGGTTCATCAGCAAGCCCACTTTCAAACCAGCCAGCTCACTGATTTTTTCATTCGGGAATACGCGCCAGACTTCGCCATTGTCATTGCTACCCTGACGCTCAACGGTATTCGCCTGTATGCCCATCACTTCGCGCTTGAGCATGTAATTCAGCCCGTCGCCATTGGCCATGGCTTCATTGGTTTCTAATTCAAACCAGGTGCTGCCTATGCGTGTGACATAACCCAGATGCAGGCCCACGTATTTGGGCGAGTCGAAGGCGCCGATATTGTCCAGCCTGCCGTTTGCAAAATAATCGGTATGACCACGATGGAAGTTTTTATCGACATCCGGTGTGAAAGCAATCTGGCTGCGACCACTGGAGGCGCGGCTGAATTCCGGCCTGCGTTCCAGAATCTCATCCAGCAGCAAACGATAATGGGCGGTGATATTTTTGACATAACCCATGTCTTTATAACGCCCCTCGATCTTGAGCGACTGCACGCCGGCATCAATCAGCGCTTCCAGATTGCGGCTCTGATCATTGTCCTTCATCGACAGCAAATGCTTTTCATAAGCGACTACCCTGCCCTCACCATCCGTCAGCGTGTAAGGCAGACGGCAGGCTTGCGAACAGTCGCCGCGATTGGCGCTGCGTCCGTTATCGGCATGCGAGATATAGCACTGCCCGGAAAATGCGACGCATAAAGCACCATGCACAAAATATTCGAGTGGGGTCGTCACTTCAGCCTTGATCGCGCGGATTTGCTCTATCGTGAGTTCACGTGCCAGCACCAGTTGAGAAAAACCGGAAGCGCCGAGGAAACGCGCCTTATCCACCGTGCGGATATCACACTGGGTACTCGCATGCAACTGCATGGGCGGAATGTCCAGCTCCATGATGCCCATGTCCTGGATAATCAGTGCATCGACGCCCGCATCGTAGAGCTGATGAATCTGACGGCGTGCCGGTTCCAGCTCGGACTCATGCAAAATAGTGTTCATGGTGACAAAGATGCGCGCATGATAGCGATGCGCAAAGCGCACCAGCTCGGCGATCTCACTGACCTCGTTGCTGGCGTTATGGCGCGCACCAAACGAGGGGCCGCCGATATACACCGCATCCGCCCCATGCAGGATGGCTTCTTTGCCTATCTCTATATTTTTGGCGGGGGCTAGCAGTTCTAGCTGATGAGCAAGCAGGGTCATGATCAAACCAGTGACGGGGAAAAGGGCGAAATTATAACGAAATCAAAGGCTTATGTCCTGATTCGTGGGTTTTATGAACAAAAAACCATGTTCTTTTCTGTACCGGCAACACCCGCTACCGCAGCCCCGGGCAATTGACCAGATGCAGTCAGCGTGGTCTGATGTGCGTATATGGTATGTATGCGCCCTCAATACCAGACCTTACCCTGTTTCCCCTGAACCAAGCTATGTTAAAAAAACGCCCGCTGTTATATCGCTTAGCCTTGCTACCCTGCATGCTGCTACTGCCCGTATCTGTCGCTTTGGCCCAGAATGCACTACCTGCCAAAGTCAGCGAATTACTGCAACAAAATGAGATTCCTTCGTCTGCCTTGAGTCTGACCGTGATCGCGGCTGACAACACGACGCCACTGCTGCAGCACCAGGCCGAACAGCCAGTTAATCCGGCCTCCACCATGAAGCTGCTCACCACCCTGGCTGCATTGGAAGAGCTGGGACCGCAATTCCGCTGGAAGACCCGCCTTCTGAGCGAGGCCACGACCACCCGTGACCTACTGAAAGGCAATCTGTATCTGAAAGGCGGCGGCGATCCCAATCTGACCTGGGATAAGTTGGCACTCATGCTGCGCACTCTGCGCCAGCAAGGCATACGCAACCTCCAGGGGGATCTGGTACTCGACCGCAGCTATTTCAACCCACAAAGAATCGATCAGGATGTGATACCGTTTGATGAACATCCGGATGCGTATTACAACGTGATTCCGGATGCGCTGCTGATACACAGTAATCTGAGTTCTGTGCAAATTACCTCAGACAGCAAAAAAATCCAGGCCAGCCTGCTGACCCCGCTGGATAAAGTCAACATAGAGACGCATCTGCATTTCAACCAAAAAAGCTGTACTGACTGGGAAAAAGAATGGCAGCCGCCGCAAGTGAGCACCCTGCCGGGCGAGGTACTGGCGTTGCAGCTCAACGGTGGTTTCCCCAAAAACTGTCAGATCACGACTCATCTGAATCTGCTGGATCGCAATCAATACATCGCACGCCTGTTCCGGCAGTTATGGCAGGAAATGGGCGGCAGTTGGCAAGGCCAGGTCATCGACGGCACAACGCCAGAATCGGCAAAGTTACTGGTCGAACGGCAATCTGATACGCTGGCTGAGACAGTACGTGTAGTGAATAAATTTTCCGACAATATGATGGCGCGCAGCCTGCTGCTCACCTTAGGCGCAGAACAGAATGCAGCGGGCAGCAGCGTGGATACAGGCAGACAAAGAATACGCGACTGGTTAAACAAAAAGCAGATCGCTGACAGCACGCTGGTGTTAGAAAACGGCTCTGGCTTGTCGCGCAATGAACGCCTCAGCACGCAGTTGCTGGCTCAGGTGTTGCAAGCAGGCTGGCGCAGTAGCTGGAATGCCGAATACCTGAGCAGCCTGCCTATCGTGGCGCTGGACGGCACCATGCGCCGCCGTCTGAAGGGTAGCGCTGCTGATTCACGCGCCCGCATCAAAACCGGCTCCCTGAAAGACAGCGTGGCCATCGCAGGTTATGTACGCGACACACTAGACCAGACCTGGATCGTGGTTGCCATCGTCAATCACGATGCGGCCTCCAGAGCCAAACCCGCGCTGGATGCGCTGATAGACTGGGTCGCTGCCGGGCGACCGCAATAGAGGAAAAACCACACCGATGATTTTTTTTGTAAAGCGTGCTTGACATCGCTTAATTTGCGCCTACAATGTCAAACATGCTTTACATCGCCGTTGTAGTACAGGCTAGGTGTTTCAAGGATCAGCAGCGTTTTCAGCTGCTTCTTTTTTCGCCAGCAGTGTCAAGTACGCTTTACTATCTTCCAGCATGCGCTTACGTGGCACATGCTTTTTTTAAACATTGCGATGTCAATGAAACTTGACAAAAACCAGCAACAAGGAGAATGCCATGCGTGAAAAAGAAATGAAGTCCCTGTATTTCCGTGAACTGTTTGCCGCCATCGGCGTGTATCTGCTGGTCCTGTTCAGCGTCACAGCCTGGATCAAAGACATGCCGGACAGTGCCACCAAAACGGCACTGGCGCTGAGCCCGGCGTTGCCGGTCGCGCTGATGTTCTGGGCCATCGTGCGTCATGTGGCAAGAATGGATGCGTATCTGCGTGGCTGGCTGATGGAAAACATCGCCGTCGCGGGTGGCATCACCGCCATGTTCAGCGTGACCTATGGCTTTCTGGAAGGTGTCGGTTATCCGCGCATCAGCATGTGGGTCGTCTGGAGCATCTTCATGGGTGGCACTGGTGTAGTGACTTGTGTCCGCAAATGGATGGAGAAATAAGATGCGCAATATCGTTAAGGAGCTGCGCAGCGCACGTGAGTGGAGCCAGGCCACACTGGCCGATCAGCTCGAAGTATCGCGGCAAACCATCAATGCGATAGAAACCGGGCGTTATGACCCCAGCTTGCCGCTGGCGTTCAGCATCGCTCAGCTATTCGGCAAACCGATAGAACAGATTTTTTTTATGGACTAAGTCTGCATTACAGCGTCTGACACATACAGAAACCGTAGCGCTCACGAAGGAGATTTCCATGTCATCTGCATTCACTCTACTCACCCACATCAGGCACCTCACAGGTATCGCAGCTTTGAGTTGTACGCTGATGCTCAGTCACTTCAGCAATGCCCTGGCCGCAGACAACAACACTGAAAAAACTGCTGTCGCTGCCGTCAGCAAAACGGTTGTCAGCAGCTATCAGACTGGCAGCCTGTATGTGGATCAAATTGGCACGCAAGGTGTCCCCATCATCCTGATTCCAGGCTTATCCAGCGGTGCTTATGTCTGGGACGATCTGGTGCAGCGTCTGCAAAAAGACCATGTCCTGTATGTGCTGACGCTGGCCGGATTTGATGGAAAACCCGCCATGGAGGGCCCTAAACTGTCACGCGCACGAGACTCTTTGCTACAACTGATTAATGAGAAAAAAATTGATCGCCCGGTGCTGATCGGGCACAGCCTGGGGTCGGCGCTGGCCATCTGGTTTGCGGAATCACATTCAGACAAAATCCGTGGCGTCTTTGGGATTGATGGCCTCCCCGTCATGCCTCGCTCGGAAAACTTCACCGCGACGCAAAGGCAGGAATTCGCCTCCAGTATGCAACAACGCTATGCCCGGCAAACGCCGGAACAGTATGCGGCAGGACAACTGCAATACATGCGCAATATCGCCATGACCGGCAATCAGTACACCGCCGATTTTGCACAACGCAGCGCACGCAGTGATGTGGCCGCAAGCGCCGCCTACATGAGTGAACTGTTTGCAATCGATATGCGCCCTGAATTGCCAAAAATCAGCGTGCCGGTGACCATTATCTCGCCCTACTATGCGCCGGATTTTGCAGCACTGAACATAACAGAAGCAGCCAAGACCGACTATGTACGCTCGTTGATGCCGGGGCTGAAAACCCTGAAACTGGTTTCCATTCCCGACTCGCGTCACTTTGTGATGCAGGATCAGCCGGAAGTGCTGGCAGCCAGATTGCAGGAATTTCTGAGCAGCCTGCACTAAAAATACCGCCTTCAACGTAGCGGCAGAAAAATATCCACTTCTGCCTGCTGCTCAGGGACATCGGGGTAAAAACGCAGTCTTTGCAAAAAGACCGGGAAGTCGCGTAATTCCTCACCGCTGGCGGGTAACCAGGTATCAAACAGATAGCCTATGCTGTGTTCCAGCTGACTATCCAGCCCGATGTGACGCAGCACGGCGCAGCGCCCGGCTGGAATGGTTTTCGCAATGATACCGGCCGCCGCATAGGATGCAGGCTGATCGACTGCGACGCCGACATCCAGCCGGAACTCGGCTGCTGGCACATGATCCGGATGTCCGTACAAAATATTGAAGGTGCGGTAGCGACCAGGTGGCAATTTTTCTTGCTTACGCCACGCGATAAATTTCTGCAGACTGTCACCGATCAGCGCAGGATCACCACGGTGTTCCATACAGGCCAGTGCAGTTGCTGGGAAGTCGATAATACCTACGTCTTGATGATTGAAAGTCATAGCAATACTCCGGTGAGCGGGAATCAAAGAACAAGCCTGATGCCAGCTTGGCCAGTCGGGCGCAGCGCGAAACGTACTGGGCGATTGCCCGCTCATTTTTCTGAAGGCCCGGGAAAAAGCAGCGAGCGACTCAAAGCCATGATCGAGCGCGATGCGGGTGACTGACAAGGAAGTGCGGAATGCGAGCTGGGAGCCGGCCCGGCGCAAACGCGACTGCAATACGTATTGATGCAAACTGAGTCCGAATGCGCTGGCGAACTGCCGGTGAAAATGAAAGCGCGACATCGCAGCCAGTGCACTGAGGTTTTCCAGCGATAAATCTCCATCCGGACAAGCATCAATATAGGCCGCGACTTGTTCAAAACGCTGCCAATAATGCGCACGCCTGCTTTGCTCTGTGTACGGGCCGCTCTCTGTATTCATCTGCATTCCTGTTTCCTCCTGACAGACTGCAGCTTAAACCTGGTGCTCATGCCGGGTTTGATGAATCTTGCTGAGTTGCGCAATCCGGCAGCTCAGGTATATCAGGCGCCGCCAGCCTGAGTAAATAGTAATCGCCATGCTCAGATGTCGCACGCTGCACCACGGTCCAACCCATGCGTAGATAAAAGGCATGCGCGGCGTGATTATTGACGACGCATTTCAAATGCCAGGGACAGGCTAAGTGCGCATGCAAGGCATGCAGCAGGCTGCGGCCGACACCCCGTCCCTGCGCATGCTGGGCGACATACAGATGATGGATAAAAGCATGCTCAGGCTGATACGAAAGAAAACCAGCCGGGACACCGGGTTCCAGCTCTGCGATCAGTATCGTTTCACCGACGGAGGCAGCAGCAAAATCATCTGCTTGCTTTGCAGCGCTGGGTAACCAGTCTGCATCGTGCATGGCCTGACTGAACAGCGTTTGGATGGCTGTGAGATCTGCAGTGACGGCGATTCGGATTTGCATCAGGTTGCGCTCAGCGTGGATGAAGTGAGCCCATTATAAGACCTAAAAAAGCGAGCTAGGCTGAAACGCAGACATCAGGTATGTCATCTGCATCCAGCCTCAGTGCGCTTGCCTGTGTGCCCGCTACTACCGGATTTTAGTTCTGATAACGCGCACGCAATAACTGCATCATCGCCACATTCAACTCCCAGGCATCGCTGACCACCTGATTGGTGTAAGGCAGGGTTTGTGTGTAGGGGGTTGGCCCAAACTCAGGCGTGATCGTCAGATAAGGCTCGCCACGTTCCTGACGCTGCAGCAGGATCTGATCCCACCAGCCTAAATGCTGTTCCAGCACGGTGGCATGTTCCGGCGCACGGAAGTCATTCACTTGCGGTCCCTGCTGATGCCCTACCCGCGCATGGATATGGCGTACCTGAGGAAAAATCTGCGCCAGCATCTCCGCCTGATCTTCCAGCAGCGATTCGCAGGCGACACACCAATGCGATAAGTCTGCATTGAGTTGCAATTGAGGACGCTGCTGCAAATACGGCATGAGTAACATGGGATGAGCACTGAAGCGGCTGCGATGAATTTCATGCACGATGGGCACGCCGGTTTCCTGACTGATACTGTCGGCCAGATCCAGCAATTCACTGTTTTGCGCAAAGCTGTAAAAATCCTTGCCAGTGTGGGTGTTGACCAACACAGGATTCGCCGTGCATGCGCTCTGCAACAATTCGCGCAAGGCCTGTTTATGCGCTTTGAAGTCGCTGTGAAACACGGTCTCCCACTGCTGGGCGATCAGTAGTAAGCCTGCATCCTCTATGGCCCTGGTCCAGGCTTCACGTTCTTTCTGCTCCAGCGGCAACGACATTTCTATGCCATCAAAACCGGCTGCCTTCACGCTGGCGATCCAGCTGTCGCGCGCGATATGCGCATTGCCCCAGTGCGGGGCGAAAATCTGTAATTTCATGCTTACTTTCGGTTGTCAGGTTACGCGTCTGAGGTGGATTTACACAAATCCGCGTACCGGAAAATCAGGACCGCGCTGTATCCAGTTACCCGCAGAATACTGCGTCTTCCCATCAGTCACATGCAGGGTATAGGCATGACGCGATACCGGCGAACGGTTAGGTGCGCTGTAATGCGGCAGCAAGCCGTGGAAGCACACCAGGCTACCGGCCTTCACTTCCAGCGGTACCGCAGTGCTGTCGTCCGGCCACGGCAGATCGGATAATTTTTCTACCCTGACCTGATCCCCTTCCCGCACAAAGCGTTCGCGCATAGGGCTGCGATGACCACCCGGCTCAGCCCACAGGCAGCCATTCTCCAGCGTTGCGTCTTCTAATGCAAACCAGAAGGTGGTGACGCTGACCGGATCAGTGTCGAAGTAAGTCGCATCCTGATGCCAGCGCACTTCACCGCCTATGCCAGGCTGCTTGAAAATATACATGGATTGCCAGATTTGCGGCTGTTGCAAACCCAGTTGTTGCGCCACCGTCGCCAGCGCCTGACCGCGTGAGAATGCACTGAATACCGGGTCCAGATCATGCATCGCATGGCCTATTTTATTGATAGACAGCGCTTTGGCCTGGCGTAACTGGCCATCGCTGTCAAACGCTTCTTCTTCAAAAAAGCAGCTGATGTTATTCGCGGAATTCAGAAAATAATGATCGATTTTCCTTTCCTGCTCCTTGGTAGTAAAAATCGAGACTGATTCCGACGGATCAAACGCATCGACGATCGCGCCGGCGCGCTCGCGCAAGGCAGCGATTTCTGCTGCACTTTTAAAATCGGGGACGACCACATAACCATCCTGATGGAATTGGGCGATCTGCTCTGCATTCAACATAGTCACTCCTGAAAAATTAAGTTTGATAGCGCGGCAACCACGTCTGGCGCAAGGTATTGATGTAGCGCAAGTGTAATCAAACCCAGGCACTTGTCACAATACAGACAATCATTGACATATTGTCGCTAAATTATTGACAATACTTGTACAGGGAGCCGCCTTTCGCTAAGGAGCATGCATGGATCAGTTAAAAGCAATGGAAATTTTTGTCGAAGTGGCCCGTCTGCGCAGCTTCAGCGCGGCCGGACGTCAGCTAGGCTTAAGCCGTGCGCTGGTCAGCAAGCATATCCAGCAACTGGAACAAAATCTGGGGGCAAGGCTATTGCACCGCTCTACACGTGAAGTCAGCCTGACCGATAGCGGCCAGGCATTTCTTCAACCCTGCAGCGCCAGCGTTGAGCATGCACGTCAGGCACGTGCAGCCATCGGCTACGACAGTAACATCCTGCAAGGCAGTCTGCGCCTACAAGCGCCTAGCAGTTTTGGGACAGAATGGCTGGCGGATGCGCTGGCACGCTTTGCCTTGCAGCATCCACAATTACAACCCAGTCTGCATCTGGATGATCAGTTACTCGACCCGGTGCGTTATGGTTTTGATCTGAGCATACGGGTCGGCGGTATCCCGGACAGCCATGGCTTGCATATGCGTACAATTGCGCCCTGTCGCGGGGTGTTATGCGCCAGCCCGGCTTATCTGGAACAACATGGCATGCCACAACATCCGGCTGAGCTGAGCGCACACCGCTGCCTGCATTTTCAGCATCTGACCCAGGGTGTGCAGTGGGAATTTCAACGCGGAGAAGAAAGACTCAGCGTAGAAATTCAACCCGCTTTCAGCGCCAACAATGGCAAGGTACTGCATCAGGCCGCGCTGCTCGGGGTGGGCATCGCCTATAACACCAGCTTTCTGGCCTGGCGCGATCTGTGTGAAGGCAGGCTGCTGCCGGTACTGGCGGACTGGCAGTTGCCGCTCAATTACTTCACCGCGCTGTATCCGGCTACCCGCTACGTATCGCCCAAAGTACGCGCACTGATCGACTACCTGCTAGCCCAATATCAGCCTGAACCCGCATGGGATAAAGCTTTACGCGAAGCTGGCCTGTCATCGCAGTGAGCAAAGTGCGGTCCATCCAGCGTGTTAACGTGTTGCTAATTTACAATAGCAAGAACTAAAGTGAAAACACCATGCTGTTTTCACTTTCTATTTCCACAAAGAAAGATGACAATCGAGCCCGACCCGTTGTCGGTCATTCAGGCTCATTCAGGATCATTCAGGATCATTGATCCTGGGTCGGAAAATGTGATCTGACCCGCCGGAGAGAGAGCAAGTCCACGTGTAACCAGAATTGGGGGGTAGGGGATGAAACTAATACAGAATGCGATGCTGGAGTGGATGCATACCCTCTATGACGCGATCAGGGATAAATATTTCCTGACCTGGTTCATTCCCATGCTGAGCATTTCTGCACTGATTGTCGTCGTCTTGTTTGATCTGATGGGCTATGACCATAGCTTCAAATTAGCCCATCTGTACACCCAAAACTGCCGCAGCCTGAACGATAAAGAAGCGCTGGCCATGTTGCTGACGGCCTTCGTCACGGGTGTCAGCTGCATCCTGCTGGCAGGTGAATTGATTATCTTTGCTGAGGGACGCAAACGCGGCGTACCCACGAATTACACCAGTTTCATCAGCACCAGTTGCGTCGCACTGATCTCGCTGACGCTGATCTTCATTTTTTCGCGCGAATTTTGTCATTGACTTGATTGACACCGATTACAACATCCCCTGCCCGGGCAGCATGCTAAACCCCGACAAATTTTTCCAAATTGCAATGTTTAGTATGAACTTCCTGCTCAGGATGCCGACAACAGCTTAAATTCAGAAAAACACTGGTTCCATCCTGCTGAATACAGTAGCATCTGTGCTCTTTTTGCATCTCTGTCTGTATCCATGTTTTTGTTTAACGGCTCCTCTGATTTATCTGTCAACCATCACCCTGCCAAGCCCAGAGGGCAGCTGCATGGACTGCGGCTCGCTGCCTCATTGGCGACCTTACTCGTTACCTTACTGGCCGCCTGTGCGGGACCTCAACCCGGCAGCATCGCGCCACAATCCGGCGCGGCCAAGTCGCCCGTGATCGTGAATGCGCCACCGGCGCAACTGCCACTCAGCAAGGACGCTCCGGCCACTCCACGCGAATTCCGTGCGGTCTGGGTCTCGACCGTCGCCAATATCGACTGGCCGAGCAAGCGCGAACTCAGCAGCGATAAACAAAAAGCAGAAGCCATCGCTATCCTGGATCAGGCGGTGCAAATGCGGCTCAATGCGATCGTGCTGCAAGTGCGTCCATCGGCAGATGCGATTTATCCGTCTGCGCTGGAACCGTGGTCCGAATTTCTTACCGGCGAGCAAGGCCGCCCTCCGCAACCGTATTACGATCCTCTGCAATTTTGGATAGAGCAGGCACATGAACGTGGTCTGGAATTGCACGCCTGGTTCAATCCCTACCGCGCACGAACCACGCAGGCAAAGGCCGGGCAGGCACGCAGCCATGTCAGTAAAACCATGCCTGCCATCGTCAGACAATATGGTGATATGAGCTGGATGGACCCGGGTGAGCCACAGGCGATGCAGCACACCCTGAACGTGATTAGTGATGTGGTGCGGCGTTACGATGTCGACGGTGTCCATATCGATGATTATTTTTATCCCTATCCGGTTAAAAACAGTGCTGGGATCGAAATGGATTTTCCGGATGAACCCGCCTGGAATCGCTATTTGCAATCGGGGGGTAACCTGAATCGCGCAGACTGGCGGCGCGATAATGTGAACCGCCTGGTGGCCGCCATTTATCAACAAGTGCATCAGGAAAAATCCTGGGTCAAGTTTGGCATCAGCCCGTTTGGGATAGGTCGCCCGGACCGGCTGCCGCCTGGCATTACCGGTTTCAGCCAGTATGACAAGCTATATGCCGATGTAGAGCTTTGGCTGGCGCGTGGCTGGCTCGATTATCTGGCACCACAGTTGTACTGGCCGATACAACAGACACCGCAAGCCTTCAAAGTCTTGTATGACTATTGGAGTACCCAGAATCTGCAACAACGTCATATCTGGCCAGGCCTGTTCACCAGTAAAATCGATCACACAGAAAAATCCTGGCAAGCCGATGAAATCCTGAATCAGGTCGATGCGCTGCGTGAAAAAGCGGGCACTGGGCATATCCATTTCAGCATGGTCAGCCTGAGTCAGAATCGTAAAGACATACGCAAACGCCTGGCGCAGGAAAAATACACTTCGGCCGCTTTAGTACCGGCTACGCCCTGGCTGGAAAACACCAATATCGCGCCGCCGCAGCTGCAATGGAATGAAGAGCAAAAACTGTTACGGGTACAACTGGCCGATCCGGAAAACACACGCTGGCTGGCGATCTGGAAACAAACTGAACAGCAGTGGCAATTCAGCGTACAGCCCGCCAGCAAGCTCACGATAGACGTGCGTAAAGACGGGCAGCCAGCGCCATTGAAACAAGTGGTGGTGATGGCAGTCAGCCGCTCAGGACAAGAAAGTTTGCCCGCAAAATTCAGTGTCACCACGCCTTAACCTGCACGGACATTGCAGACAGCACAGGCAATATAAACAACAATCACAAGGTCCAGAGCCGCTGATGCAGATCGGCAGCTCTGTTTTTTTGTCACGACCAACACTAACTGTGTAAAAATAGTTAAGCTGGTAAATTGAGCAAGAACAGCAAACGCCTGACAGCAACAAGCCTGCGCTGATTGCCTGTAGTTTGCTACAGCAATTTGCCCACACGCTTAGCAGCACATCTGAAAAATACCCTGCATACCCGCTCAGCCGCTCACGATTGAGCGCTGCCTGTTTCAGCATCATTTTCATTTGTCAGCAGCTATCCGCTGCCTCTTCAGCGACTGCGCGTGATATCTGCGCTGGCCATTGCTAAGCTTTGCGCACCGACCAGGATAGAAACAGAGTAAGGAGAAATTCGTGAAGTTAACAAGACTGGCACACTGCCTCGCCACAGCTGGCATGATCACTGGCTCGATCACGGGCTTTGTGCTGCCCGCCCAGGCGCAGCAGCAAACAAAAGAAGTGATGCAAAAAGTTGAGGTGACCGGCAGCAGCATCAAACGCACCTCAGCAGAAGGTGCTTTGCCACTGGAAATCATCACCCGCAAACAGTTAGAAGCAGCCGGCATCGTGACTGCCGAACAATTGATCGCCACCCTGAATGTGAATGGCAATGGTTCCGATAATCTGGCCAGCAATGCCGATGTGACGACCGGTGCGCAACGCGGCAATAACGGTGCCAGCTCTGCGAATCTGCGCGGTCAGGGTGCTGACAGCACGCTGGTATTATTGAATGGTCGCCGCATTGCCACCCATGGCATGAAGGGCGCGGCAGTCGATCTGAATTCCATACCGATGGCAGCGGTCGAGCGCGTGGAAATCCTCAAGGATGGTGCATCGGCGATGTATGGCACAGATGCGATAGGTGGTGTGATTAACTTCATTCTGCGCAAAAATTTTCAAGGTATACAGGCACAGACTTTCGCTGACCTGACACAAAGCCCGGGCGGCGATATTAACCGGGTCTCCTTACTCGCGGGCTTCGGTGATCTGGACAGCGACAATTACAATGTGTTGCTGACCGCCAGCCACAGCGAAAATCAGGCGCTGCGCGGCGATCAGCGCGACTTTGTCAACACCTTCCAGCCGGGGCGCGGCTTATCGGTGGATACACGCGGCACCCCATTTGCAACCGTGTTCGCGACTTCGCTGGGTAATACCATACTGAGCAATAAGAGTAATACCGGTCCGCTGTGGCCAGGTAGCAATCAGAGTGCGAATGCCATCAATATCCTGAATCTGCCGGGTGCGGCCGGGTGCAATAGCGTTGATGGCATGTCTGCCTATGACTACCGCTTATGGGATCAGGCTGCTTCGCGCTACGCCTGCGCCTGGGATACCGGACGGGCCGCGGTCTTGCAGCAATCAGTCAAAAACAATAACTTTGTGTCGCGCGCGACGCTCAATATCGGCGGCGGACATCAGGTGTTTGCCGAACTGCTGGGTTCGCGTGTCGAGGTTGCCAAGAGTTTTTCACCGAATCAGGTTTCACCCGGCAGCAGTTTTCCGGTCAGTTCGTTTTATCCGAAAACCGGTGCCGCTTACGATATGGTATTCAATGCCATCGCGGCGCAGATTCCATCTATCCGCAGTAATTATGGACTGCCTATCGCGTATCGCTGGCGCTGTATGGAATGCGGCAACCGGGAAATCAACACCAGCACGGATGCAGCACGTCTGCAACTGGGCGCCGATGGTCAGATTGGCCATTGGGATTACCGGGCCGGCCTGTCACGCGCCTATAGCGAGTCACAATCCACACTGGGTAATGGCTATCACTACACGAATGCGCTGGCCAGCGCACTTGGCAGCGGCCTCATCAACCCCTTCCTGCTGCCTGGACAAAAACAAAGCCAGGCTGCACTGGATCTGATCAACAGCACGTCCGCCAGGGGCGTGGTGCTGTATGGTGGTAAAACGACACTGACACAAGCCGACGCAGCGTTGTCCGGCGTGCTGTGGACACTGCCCGCGGGCCCTTTGATGGCGGCATTTGGCACCGATCTGCGGCGTGAACAGTATTCCTTCAATGGCGATGCACGTGTTGCTAACGCGCGCCCGGCTATCCTGAATGCCCCTTTCGATGACACCAATGCCCTGCCCACTGTCAGCCGCGATATCCGCGCGTTGTATGCAGAATTTCTGATTCCTGTATTCAAATCCCTGGAACTGACCGTCGCCGGACGACAGGATCACTACAGCGGCTTTGGCAATACCTTTAATCCCAAGCTGGCCTTACGCTATACGCCGGTCGAGCAGGTTTTGTTACGCGCTTCGTATAACAGCGGCTTCCGTGCCCCCTCGTTTAACCAGTTATTTAATGGCGTGACCGAGTCGCCTTACTCCGGCAAAGATCTGGTCGATCCCGCTACCTGCGCTGGACTGAAGGCAGACAGCAATAAACCCGGCTGCGCGGTGATCACACCGAATATCCTGAGCGGCGGCAAAACCAGCCTGGGACCGGAAACCGCTAAACAGGCCAGCCTGGGCCTGATCTGGGCACCGGCATCGCAATTCAGCATGAATCTGGATTTATGGGAAATCCGTAAAGAAAACAGCATTGTGGCAGTCGATCTGAACACACTGCTGCAAAACTACGGCCTGTTCAAAGCGCAGTTTATCCGCGATGCGAGCGGTAATATCGTACAGATCGACCAGCGCTGGGTGAATGCCGGTGCCAGCCTGACCCGAGGGATCGAGGTCGGTGCCAGCGCAAACGGCAAACTATGGAATGGTAAATGGAGCGCCGGAATCGACGGCTCTTATCTGCTGGAGAAAAAATCCCGCCCGAATGACAATGCACCGTATGGCAGCAGCGAGGTCGGGCGCTATACCTATACCGGCGATCTGGGTTTGCGCTGGAAGCACAGCGCATACTTTAGCTACAGCGAAGGGAACTGGAGTAGCACCCTGACCCAAATCTTCCGTTCCGGCTATCAGGATCAGGTATTACCCGGCGTCGCCAATGGTCTCATCGCACCGGCGAATTACAACCCGGATGTAAAAAGCTATTCCATTTTCAATCTGAACGTGACGTATAACGGATTTAAACATCTGAGCCTGAGTGCAGGCCTTAAAAATCTGTTCAATACTGATCCGCCGTTTGCGATCAATTACGACAGTAATTCTGGTGCTGGCAGTTCGTGGGAGCCAAGGGTAGCCGATCCGCGTGGCCGTTCAGTCACGGTGATGGCAACTTATACGTTCAGGTAAATGCAGCCACACCTGAACCAATCAGCAAAGAGCCGCTCACTTAAGCGGCTCTTTTGCTATCGGCCAGCATAACGCATGCATGCTCAATCCAGCCAGACCAGACGGTTGCGGCCATTTTCTTTGGCCTGATACAAAGCCTGATCCGCCCTGTCTATCACCTGCTCCAGTGTTTCCCCGGCTCTGAGCTGTACCAGTCCGGCTGAGCAGGTATAGCGGAAATCCGGCATATCAGGCAGTGCCATATCGTGTCTGACATCTTCCAGCAAACGTTCCACCACCTGCACTGCCTGCGCAGTCGTCAGTTGTGGCAAACAGAGGATGAACTCCTCCCCGCCCAGCCTGCCACAGGCATCGTTACGCCGGGTGCAGGCCTGCAGGCGTCTGGCAAAACTGATCAGCACCAGGTCGCCTGCAGCATGACCAAAACTATCATTCACATTTTTAAAAAAATCCAGATCGAACAAGGCCACATGTAAAGACATCGACTTCTGATGCCTATCCTGAATCGCCTGCTGTATGATCTGCGAAATATGACGCCGGTTGCTAATGCTGGTCAGCATATCGGTCTGGGCTGCACGTAAGGCCTGATCCCTGGCCTGCCGCAATTCGCGCCCATCCTGACGCAAGTGGGTAATATCGCTGGCGATACACATCATCCAGCCATTCTCCTGCACGGTTTCTGTCATCCATATCCAGCGCCCGTCGGTCAAATCTGACTCAAAAGCCCGGAAAGGCAACTTGCCGCGGCGCGAGTAGGCGGAAGCAATCCATTGTTCAATATCGTCGGTGTTGATCGCCACACCACGTCGCATGGCATAGTTTTCAAATACCATCGTTGACCAGCTCATGCTGCCATCCAGACGCACAGCAAACACAGCCTGAAAAGCAGGATTGGCATAGTGCAGTATGTCATGTTGATCGAACATAGCAATCAGCAGCTCACTCTGGTGAGCGAGTTCAGGTAATACCGCATGTAATTCCTGATTTACTTGCATACTGATCTTACACTTTCCGGCATTGCTGCGACCTCAATGATGGCGCTGGGATAGGAGTTGGTCGCTGACTGCCACCTATTCCATCAAAGCATATCAGCAATAAGAATTCAATCTAAAAAATGACTGGCGACCAGGTATCGCTATTCCCTCAGTCTATACGCAGATAATGCTGTCGTACGTCAACAACCGAACCCAGATTGAAATGCCACCATTCGCTGTGTATGCCATGGAAACCCGCATGGGACATAGCGGCACGCAGGATGTCACGGTTGCAGATGTGAACCTGACTCAGCTCGCCACGCGCACGTAGCTGAGCTTCCAAAACCGGATGGGATCGTTCTGCAAACTCATCGAAGCCGCTGCCCATGTCCAGCTCTCGGCCTTGCGGATCACATACCGTCACATCCACCGCCATACCGAAAGAATGGACAGAGCCACGTGCCGGATCCGCCACATACATTTGCAAAGGTGAGCCAGCCAGATATTGCCACAACATTTCCTGCACCCGGTGTGGCCTTAGGGCGTCCAGCACCAGCAACTGATAACCGGCATGGTGCTGATCCAAAAAAACTGCTGCACGCTCCAGCGCATCGGCCGCCTCGCGGTGCAGCCAGGCACAATCCAGTTCGCCATACAGATCGTGGCCAACAAAGTTATCTGATCCCGCATAGCGCAGGTCTAACCGTATTGCGTCTATGGTATCGAGCCGCCGGAAATCAGGATGGCCAGCCAGCAGTTCACAACGCATCGTTGAATTCTCCTGAAATAGTCAAAAAAGACGCCGCATCACTGCAGTGCAGTCTGCACCTGCTTTTACTTCATATTCTGCTTCGCATCCGGTGCGATATCGAGGTAGCGCCAGTTCGTAAAATCCACCGGATGACGTTGAAAATTCAATAACCATGGCTGCTGTACATCGGCCGACAAAGGATGAGTACGTAAGATCCAGGGATTGTAGGCATGAATGTACAAAGACATTTGCCGGTACAGGGCACGTCTTTCAGGACCATCGGCCATGCGACGGCTTTGCTCAAACAAGCGGTTATATTCTGGCAGGTTGAAACGCGCGTAATTCGCACGTCCGGTATTGGGGCCATACAGTAGCTGGAAAAAATTTTCTCCATCCGGGAAATCAGCGACCCAGTTTGCTTCCGTCATCTGCACTTTACCCAGCCGGGCAGCACGCAATATCTCCGAATACTTATCCGATTTAAAGCTGATACGTATGCCCAGCATCTCCATATTTTTACGCCAGACTTCATCGCGCAGACGACCGGTAGTGCTGGCCTGGGTATGCATGGTCAGCTCCAATGGCTGTCCATTGGGCAGACGCCGGTATTGGTCGGGCCCGCGCTGATAGCCAAATTTATCCAGCAGTGCATTGGCGAGTACAGGATTAAACTGGACCGGACTGCGAAAATCTGGATCATAGCCGATCACATTCGGTGCCAGCGGCGACTGCGCCGCCTGCGCCAGACCTTTCTCCATCATCGCGATATCCTGCTGATGGTTGTAACTGAGCGCAATCGCGCGCCGCAGCGCGATCTTGTCCGGCGTATAACCACCCAGCACCGGGTCTTCCATATTCATCCAGACGTAATACGTCTGTAGCGGAGAAAACAAACGCAGCTGTATGCCCTGCCTACTCAGTTCAGGTTTGAGCTGTCCATCACGCAGTACCATTTCAGACAGCGGTGCTGGCACCTGTTCCAGACTATCAAACTCACGATTCAAAAAGCCCAGCACCCTGGCCTGCTGTTCCTCCACCACAGAGATACGGATGCGCTGCACCAGCGGCAAGCTTTTACCGTTCAGGTTTTCTGCAATGCGCCTGGAATACGCGTCCTGAGTCGCTTCGCCATCAAACAAGGGGCGACGATAATCAGGGTTGGCGATCAGATTAATATGAAAACTGCGTTTCCACTCATCCAGCCGGAATGGGCCGGTACCAACCGGATGATTGCCCGCCTGATTACCGTAAAACTCTATCACTTCACGTGCGACGGCACCCGTGGCCGGCGTCGCTAATATGAACAGAAAATTAGGGTCCGGCGCCTGCAAACGCAAACGTAAGGTGTAGCGGTCAAGCACATGTATACCGGCGATCACGGGCGTTTTTCCGCTGCTTACCGCCTTGGCGTAAGCCTCGCCACGCAATGCCTCATCACCCTGCAATTTACCTTCGAACATGAATAACCACGGCGATTTCAGCACAGGATCATACATACGCTGTATCGCGTACGCATAGTCGGCCGCCTGCAGCTCGCGCCGCTTGCCGCCGAAGGCGATATCCTCGCTGAAAAAAATCCCGGATTGCAAACGCAGGGTATAGGTTTTACCATCCGCGCTGATTTCGGGCATGGCGCGCAAGGTATTCGGCTTGAGTTTGAGCGGCCGCGCCAGATAATCGTAGCGCAGCATGGGTTCAAACAAATTTTCATTGACTGACAAAGTCGTGATATCCGAAGCGAGTGCCGGATCAAAACTACTTTCCGGTGTGGTCACCAGCACGTTGAGTGTTTTAACCACTTTGGCAGGATAGGCTGCATTCCCGGTATTCGCGTTCGTGCTGGCGCTGTGCAGGCCGATACCCAGTATCGCGATCAAGCTCAGCACAGAGAATAAACGGTGTCGCATCAGACAACTCCTGCCAGACGATTGCTGTAACGCGTGATATAAAACCATTCTTCACCGGCTCCGGCTTCCGCATCCGGAAAAATAATCCGTCCATCCATACTGGCGCGGACTGCTGTGCCATCGGCGCGCGTACCAATCAGATCACCGGCGCAGACCGTATCGAAGCTGTACCAGTCACGACAAAAAACATCGTCCTGATGCTGTTTATCGATCACGTCATAAATTCTCAGGGTTTCGATTTGCGCCTGAGGCGCAGGCGGGTTACCTGCTATCAGTCCCAGATGGCGCAGCGTGTTGTCGATCGCACGCCAGGCCACATCGGCAGCCTGGGGGTCTTCATGCTGACCACATTCCAGCGTGACAGCATAGCCGCCGACTGAACGCATATATTCGGTAGTGCCTACGCCAAAACGGGTATCTGCATTCGCACGTGTTTTCGCATCGGCATCCGGCGCCAGTGCCTGCTGACGTCTCGCCACGCCGTGCGCATAGGTGCTCAACCAGCCATCTACCATGCGCTGCACACCCAGCCGTGCCGCCATGGCCAGCTCGGCTTCGGCATGACTAAATGGTTCGATTTCAGCCTGATTGTTTTCTGGCCCCACCAGCACAAAGGGCTCGCCCGCACCACGAAAGGAATGCAAATCCAGCAGCACCTCATGTGCTGCCAGTAAAGGACACAACCAGTTCGCAACATGGTCTTCAAATTCCTGTACATGCGCGGTCGGGATCAGGCACCGGTTCAGATTGCGTTCTCCTTGACGTTCGCCCTTGGCATAGGCCAGTGGGTTACAGACCGGCACCAGCGTGAGCTGACCACTGATCAGTCGTAATGCGCCGCTTTGCAATTGCTCTAGTAAGCGACGAATTGCCAGTGTGCCGCAAATTTCATTGCCATGCACCGCGCCGGTAATGATCAGTTTAGGACCCGGCAACGGGGAGCGAAAAGTGTGGCTGACAAATTGTAAGTCTTGCAGTTGCATAGCTATCCCATCTGCATCAGGCAGGAAGTTTTTTCTTGCGGCCAAAATCCGGTTCCACCCGTATCAGTGCCGCAACCAGAAAGGTCGGTAAGGCCGCAATGCAAATCCACACAAAGAAGTGCGCATAGCCCAGCATCGCTTGCAGGCTGCCGCTGAACATCCCCGGCAACATCATCGACAAGGCCATGAAGCCTGTGCAGATCGCATAATGTGTAGTCTTGTGCTCGCCATCGGCAACCATAATCATGTACAGCACATAGGCACTGAAACCAAAACCATAACCGAATTGCTCCGCCGCCACCGCTGTACCGATCAGCCAAATAGAAGACGGCTGCACAAATGCCAGATACACGTACACCAGATGGGGCACATTAATTGCCAGCGCCATCGGCCACAGGCAGTTTTTCAAACCAAAACGTGCAATCGCGGCGCCACCCAGCAAACCGCCCAGCGTCAGGCTGGCCATACCTATGGTGCCGTAGACAATGCCGACTTCCTGATTACTTAAACCCAGACCGCCTTTTTCCAGCGCATCGAGCAAAAACAAGGGGGCGATCTTCACCAGCTGGGCTTCGCCAAAGCGATACAGCAACAGGAAAGCGATGGTCACCAGCACACGCTTCTTTTTCAGGAAAGCCGCAAACACTTGAAAAAAACTGCTGATGACCTGAGTCGTATCGCCTTGCGCCTTGTCACTAGCCGGTGTGGGTAAAGCGAAGCGGTGATAAAACGAAAGCGCGATAAACATCGCCGCCAACACCCCGAATACCACCATCCAGGCCAGTTGCGTACTGCCGCTGAAATCCTTGACGCAGCCAGCCAGATAGACCAATGCGCCCTGTCCGGTCAGCATGGACAAACGGTAAAACATACTTCGTACACCGACAAACGCGGCTTGCTGATGCTGTTCCAGCGCCAGCATATAAAAACCATCGGTACCAATATCGTGCGTCGCCGATGAAAATGCGACCAGCCAAAGCGCCAGCAAGCTGGCCTGAAAAAAACCATCGAGAGGGAGAGTCAGTGCCACCAGCCCGAACAATACGCCCAGCACCAGCTCCAGTGTGATTATCCAGTAGCGCTTGGTTTTGAACATGTCGACAAATGGCGACCACAAGGGCTTGATCACAAACGGCAAGTACAGCCAGCTGGTGTACAAGGCAATATCGCTATTGGACACGCCCATATTTTTATACATAATCACTGACAGCGTCATGACGATGACATAAGGTATGCCCTGACTGAAGTACAATGAAGGAATCCAGCGCCAGACGGATATGTCGGGACGCACTGTAGCAGTGCTGGCAGTAGTCTCCGCGGCCTGGCCGGCGGTAAGCTGATTATCCTGAGGCATGCAGTGTGATATCTCCATTATTTGATTTACGTATAAACTGAGCCGCTATTTGCGCATCACATGCTAATTAAAATGCAATAATAACGGTACAAGTCCAGCAGAGCTGCAGAAATCCTGTGAGCCGAAGCATGCTCAGATTTCACTTACCTGCCCTGCGTTTAACCGCCTATGATAAACGATCAGCTACTTAACATCAGTTCAAATTACCTGAATCAGCTATCATCAGCCAGTGCAATTAACTCATCCATGAAATCAGAACACGTCCCACCTGACATCACCGAAGCCTGCAGCCAGAAAAGCTATGTACCTGTGCAACTGGGCTTGGGTATCGATACGGGTGGAACGCAAACGCGCTGGGCACTCGCAACGGCAAGACAGGAAATTATCGCCAGCGGTACCGCCGAAGGGCTCAGTGCGCTGCAAATGAATTCACGGGATGGCAAAGCCGCGTTTCAACAAATTTTTGGTGGTCTGTCCGCTACTGCACGCATCCATGGTGAATTGAGAACCGTGAAAGCGGGTATCACTGGCTTTGGCGGTGACGCCAATGTGCTGCTGCTGATGCTGGCAAAAATTTTCGATCTGCCAGAACAGCACATTTCTGTCGGTAATGATATAGAAATCGCCTACCTCGATATTTTTTCTCCTGGCAGTGGTTACCTGATTTATGCAGGAACCGGTTCGATTGCGGCCTACATCGACCCGGAGGGCCAGTTACATCGTGCCGGTGGCCGTGGTTATCTGCTCGATGATGGTGGCAGCGGTTTCTGGATCGCACGTGAAGCATTGCGCCATGTCTGGCGCATCGAAGACGAACAACCCGGGTACTGGAAACAGTCGCCGCTGGCACGTAATCTGTTTCATATGATCGGAGCGCATGACTGGAACAGTTCCAAGGAATTCGTCTATCATCGCAGTCGCGGTGACATCGGCAAGCTGGCCTTAGCGGTTGCGGCGGCTGCTCAGCAGGATCAGGTCGCAGCAGATATATTGTGGCGCGCCGGTCAGGAGCTGGCCAGACTGGGTATGTCCATGTGTGCCAGATATGGCAATAAGCCTGTCGTGCTCAGTGGACGCGTGCAGGAATTGCACCCCATGATCGTCGAATCACTGCGCAAACATTTACCGTCAGAAGTCAGTCTGCGCCAAAGCACTTGCCAGGCCCATTTTTCAGCGGCGCGGCTGGCGGCTAAACATTTACATACTTTATGATGAAAAGAATCTCACTTGCCACACTCGCTCTTGCAGTCTTAAGCGCCTGTACCACTCCCATGCCCAGACAGGATATAGAGCGCAGCATCTCTGCCGTGAGCCAGGAGCCACGGGTGCAATTCCTGATCCTGCATTACACCGCAATTGATGAGCCGGCCTCACTGCGCGTACTGAGTCAGCAAGGTGTCAGCGCCCACTATCTGGTTGGCGATCGCAGCCCGGTCAAAGTCTGGCAATTAGTGGATGAAAGCCGCATGGCCTATCACGCAGGCCTGAGTGAATGGAAGGGCAATAGCAAACTCAATCCCAGCTCTGTCGGCATAGAGATCGTCAACTTCGGCTATAAAGATACGCCCGAAGGACGGGTCTATTACCCTTTCCCGCAGGAGCAGATAGACCGCGTGATCGCACTGTCCAAAGACATCGTGCAGCGTTATCAGATCCGGCCAGAATATGTGCTCGGCCATTCAGATATCGCACCACAACGCAAGTCTGATCCGGGCCCGCTGTTTCCATGGAAGCAGTTTGCCGCTGCAGGTCTGATTCCCTGGCCTGACGCCAACGAAGTGACACGTTTGAGTGAGCAGTATCAGGCGCAAATGCCTGAGATTAAATGGTTTCAGCAAAAACTCGCCAAAATCGGCTATGCCATCCCTCAGCATGGCAATCTGGACGAAGCCACTAAAAATGTGCTGATCGCCTTTCAGTCCAAATACCGCCCTAATAAATTCGATGGCTATCCGGATGCAGAAACCGCAGCCATCATCGATGCCCTGCTGCTGAAGCTCAAGTAAGACCTGTCCGCTCACCAGCCTGCGCACGGCTGGTGACGCCATCTGACCGTACTCCACACCTCGTCTTATCTGCCTGCTTATCACAGGATTTTGCCATCTGTTCCGCACAAACGGCAGTTAGTCGCACCAGCCTTTCATGCCACTCAGTTGCTGCTACAGTGACCGTACCAGCCACACACTTTGAAAGGAAATATCATGCAACTCACAGACAAAATGGATAGCCTGCTATTGGCCAGCATCGCAGTGATCGCTGTGCTGAATTTTGTACAGCAATTGTTAGCCTGAGCGGAGCCACACATGTTGGGATTTCTGATCTGGCTCACCCTGTTCGTGATCTGCTGGCCACTGGCACTGCTCGCCCTGTTGTTGTATCCGGTGTGCTGGCTCATCACACTGCCATTCCGCCTACTCGGGATTGCGGTTGATGGGGTTTTTGAATTACTGCGTGCTATCGTCATGCTGCCGGCACGCATCCTGGGTGGTGGCAGGCGTTAGAAGGCAGCTTTAAGCTACCTGCCAGCACGTCACGGGCAGCTCTGCACTCAATGCACGTGATTGAAAATCTCGTGTAATTCTTCGAAATGGTCTTCCAGTTCATCATGCGACAAACCCAGGAATTCGCAGGCCAGGCGGCCGCCCTTGTCCCATTCGGCCAGGTTTTCACGGCCGTGGTATTTGTGGATACTGAATTCAGCAACCAGGCATAAGGCAATCAGACTGCGTACGGAGTCGTCAGTAGCCGCATCGGTCAACACCTGATAATCATGATGCAGCAGGATGGCAGAAGAGACCTGCTCAGGCAAGCCCCAGGTTCTGGCCATCAGGGCACCAATCGAGGTGTGGCTGGTGTTGTGCTTTTCCTGTTCAACATCAGTGAACTTCACATCGGCCACTTCATTCGCGATATCCAGCGTGTTCTGATAGTCAGGAAAACGTTCCAGCAACAAGGGAATACCAATGTCGCAAAATAAACCAAAGGTATGCGCCAGATCCGGCTGGCTGACCCGCATACGACAGGCCAAATGGGTCATCGCCTGTGCGCGTTTAGACGAAAAATCCCAGAACTTGACCAAATTCACATTCTCAACCTGTACGCTTTGCCGCGCGATGATCCCCGTCATCAACAAACCACACTGACGCAAACCCAGCAACTGTACTGCATGCTCAACCGAGCCTGCCTTCAGACGCAAGCCAAAAAAAGGAGAATTGGTCAGTTTCAGCAGAGAAGCAGACATGGCCACATCATTGGCGATGATCGCAGCCAGGCGGCGCGGGCTGGGGTCCACATTCGCCAGTTCAAGCTGCACATCTGCCAGCAAACTGGGACGAGGTGGTATCCGTATCGTTTTGATCAGTGCGTCAACTGACTGCTCATTCGCTACGGATAATTGGGTTGTTGAAGTCATGGTAACGCGAGATGGGATCAAACTGAGCGTTTCTGCCCTGTCTGTGTAGGGTCAGGCGCAAGCTAACACGCATTCTAAACCAAACATTACTATCCGGAAATGGAAATAACAGAAAAATCCTGTAATCAGCCAGAGTTAAGCCGAATCAGGCAGCACGAGCAGCTTGCCCCCTGTTAAACCGAGTTCCGGATATGCGGCACATTCTGTCACCCGCCCTTACGCTCTGTTGGCAGACAAAACGGAGCATGCCCTCCTAGAGCGGGTGACGCGGCTACTGTGCGATTTATTTACTTGAGCGGAATCGTGATACTGCGCTCTACTGGCACCGCAGTCACACTGTTTTTAGGCGAACCATCGATCAGCTTGTCCGAATAAGTCAGATAAACCAGCGCATTACGCTTCTGGTCCACCATACGCACGATTCTTAACTTTTTAAACAGAATAGACAGGCTTTGATTGAAGACTTCTTCCTGTTGCTTAAGTGGGCCAGGGAAGCTGATAGGACCGACCTGACGGCAAGCAATCGACGCTTCGGCCTTATCTTCCGCAAACCCCAAACCGCCTGAAATACCGCCAGTCTTGGCACGCGATACATAGCAAGTCACGCCGTTGACCTTGGGATCATCATAGGCTTCCACCACCACCTTATGATCAGGGCCGATCAGTTTGAATGCAGTATCGACACTACCTACCGTTTCGGCTTGTGCCAGCATGGTGTGACCAGCAAGGGCTGCCATGACTATCCATTGAGCTTTCATATTTATCGTCCTGATGAAATTGAGGCTGGGGATCAAAGAAATTAGAAAAAATTAAAAAAGGAGGAAAGCCTGCTTTCCTCCCTCTTATATTGCGTAGTCGCTTATTTATTCAAGCGGGAATGCTGGCGACTGTATAAAAAATAAACACTCAGCGCAACCAGCATCCAGATAAAAAATACCTTAAAGGTCGCCGGTGACAGGTCTTTGAGGATGTACAGGCAGGCAAATATGCTCAGACCCGGTATCAGGTATGGGCCAAATGGCACGCGAAAACCGGCATTGTCCTGCCCTATCTTTTTAGCACGGATCACAGGTATCGCGGCCGAGACCACGATGAAGGCAACCAGGGTCCCCATACTCACCATATCCCACAGGAAGGTTGCATCGACCAAGCCAGCCACAATACCGACTACCAGACAGACCAGCACCGTGTTGACGACCGGTGCGCGTGTGACCGGATTGACGACCTGAAACGAGGCTGGAATCAGACCATCTTTAGAAATCGCAAACAAGATACGGCTTTGGCCATAGATAGTCACCAGTGTCACACTGAACACAGAAATCACCGCACCCGCCGATAAAATCAAAGCAGGCCAGCTCTTGCCAGTCACGTTTTGCAAAATCACAGCCAAGCCAGCTTCCTGCCCTTCAAACATATGTGCGGGTTGCGCGCCAACGGCAGCCACCGCCACCAGCATGTAAAACACGGTCACCACCAGCAGCGCCAGCATAATCCCCAGCGGGACATTGCGCTTAGGATCTTTGACTTCCGCACCAGCCGTCGCCACGGTATCAAGGCCAATAAACGAGAAAAACACGGTACCGGCTGCTGCTGTCACACCAGCCATACCGGCCAGGCCCTTGCTGTTATCGGTATTAAAAAAAGGCGTGAAATGCTCAGCCTGGAAACCGGTAAATGCGATTACAGAAAAAAATACCAGGATCACCAGTTTAATCATCACCATCACTGCGTTGACGGTCGCTGACTCTTTAGCACCGCGCAATAACAGGAAACAGCAAATGATCACCAGTATCACGGGTGGCAAATTGAACTGCCCGACATGAATTTCTGCTCCCTGCGGACCAGCCACGATCATGGGCGAACGCAAGGCCGCCGGAATATGCCAGCCCAGTGCATTTTCCAGAAAATTATTCAGATAAGCCGACCAGCCGATCGCGGTCGCGCTGGCCGCCAAACCGTATTCCAGCAACAAACAAGCCGCCACCACAAAGGCGGCAAATTCACCGACCGTGGCATAAGCAAACGAATACGAAGAACCGGAAGCCGGAATCCTGGCCGACAGTTCTGAATAGCATAAAGCGGTCAGCCCGGCCGTCAGCGCAGCGATCAGAAAAGACAGAATGACCGATGGTCCGGCCTTAGGTACGGCCTCCACCATCGTAAAGAAAATCCCGGTACCGATGGTGGCACCCACGCCTATCATGGTGAGTGCAAACAAACCCAGCGAGCGATGTAAAGTATGTTGCGACTGGCCTTCCACAATAATTTCTGGCGCGTCCACCGGACGGGTGCGCATTAACTGCTGAAAAAAGTTTCTCAAAATAATTCCTTGTGCAGAAAGCCTAACGGGTGCAGCCAGCCTGCGTTCAAGGACGGGATGGTGCACCGGAATATGTCATGCGTATGACGGTAAAAGCGCCATCATAGCCGCAAAACTCCCGGCGATGATGTGTCAGGTAGGCGATATCGCCATACAAAATGCGTTTTTTACGACAAACCCTGCAAGCTGTCTGTGCGTGTGCTGCTGCAGAACAAAGTTTTGCATCAATTCTCAATACGGCTACAGCCAGCTCCTGCGCATCGGTGTTAGAATCCGCACTCTATGAGCCGCCTGTCCATATCACCCCGTTTGTTTCACCTTCTGGTGCGCACAGTACTGATGTTTTATGTACTGACGCTGGGTGTCGCCATGGCTGCGACTTTAGTCAAAACAGAGACCGGCTCACTGATCTGTACCAGCACGGGCTACAAAATGATCAGCGTGAAAGGCGAACCGGAGAGTGGGGGCGGTAATTCCCATATCCTGGACTGCCCCTTATGCGTCGCCAGTGGCTTGCCGCCAACCGTGCTCGATACCGCAGACTGGCAGGCACCACATGCCTTGTCGTATGCCACACTATCCATCCCGGCTGCCAGACTGGCAGCTATCGTTTCTGCCCCGCTACCCGCGCGCGGCCCACCTTCTGACTGTTGAACATGAGTGTTAATCCGGTATGCCTGGCTGCGCGGTGATACGTCACGCGCCAGCCTGGCTGATTGCCTTGCCCAGTCCTGATTGCTGAGCCTCAGCCGCATGCATACCGCCTAAGTACCCTGGTACTGCTTTTGTTTATTTGTCTGAATCATGCAAAATTCTTTTTTTCGTGTGCGTTTCAACGCACGCCGTGCGACCCTGGTCGCTGCCATCGCTGCCGCCTTTCCAGCCTTGCCAACTTATGCGCTGGCTTTATCCGCTGAAGCGGATGCCAAGTCCTCTCAAGTCGTGGTACAGGGCGACAGACCTTCATCCTTGCCAACCGAAATTCCAACCACGATTGAAGGCATACAAGCCAAAGAAATTGAACGCAATATCAATGCCATTGATGCTGAAGATGCGCTGAAATATCTGCCTAGTCTGTTAGTACGCAAACGCTATGTCGGTGACTATAACCATGCGGTACTGGCGACCCGTGCCTCCGGCACTGGTAACAGCGCACGCTCTATGGTGTATGCCGATGGGATCTTGCTGTCGAATTTACTCGGCAACGGTGCGACATTTACACCACGCTGGGGCCTGGTAACGCCGGAAGAAATCGAGCGGGTCGATGTGCTGTACGGCCCCTTCTCTGCAGCCTATCCGGGTAATTCTGTCGGTGCCGTGGTGGATTACCGTACCCGTATGCCTAAGGCCTTTGAGGCACATGCCAAAGTTCTGGGCTTCAGCGAAAATTTTCAATTGTATGGTACAGACAAGACCTATAGCGGAAAACAACTGAGCGCCAGTCTGGGTAACCGTCAGGGTGATTTTTCCTGGTGGCTGAATCTGAATCAGCTCGATAGCGATGGTCATCCGATTGCGTTTACCAATAAGCTGATGTCAGTTGGCGTCACCAGCTCTGCTGGTAAAGCAGTCAGTGGCGCGATCGCCGGTAAAAACCCACAGAATCAGGACTGGTGGATACTCGGCGCGACCGGGCAGTACCACACCATCCAGGACCATGCCAAAGTGAAACTGGCCTATGACTTCAGCCCGACGCTGCATGCAGCCTACACCTTTGGCTACTGGCGCAATAAGATGGACAGCGGTGTAGAGAGCTATTTGCGCGATGCCAGCGGCAATCCTGTCTATAGCGGCGATGTGAATATCAACGGTAAAAAATACACGCTGAGCGCCACCGATATATCCAATAGCCAAAACCGGCTGGAACATCTGAGCCATGGCCTGAATCTGAAAAGCAGCAGCAAAGGCGTGTTCGACTGGGAAGTGGCGGCCAGCCTGTATGACTACAATAAAGATATCGCGCGCTCACCACTGGTCGCCATTCCAGTGGCTGACAGCGGTGGCGCGGGTCGCATCACAGACCAATCTGGCACCGGCTGGAATACCCTGGCACTGAAAGGTATCTGGCGTCCGAATACCCAGCATACGGTGGAATTCGGCTATCAACGCGAAGCCTATCACCTGAAAACCCTGGTGTCGGATACCGGCAACTGGATCGCTGGCAACGCTGACAAACAATTCTCAGCCTTCCGTGGCGACACCAACCTGCAAAGTCTGTATGCGCAGGATGCCTGGCGCATCAGTCCACACTGGAAAACCATACTCGGTGCACGCTTTGAACAATGGAAGGCAGATAATGGCGCGCTGGCCAATGCCAGCACCACGCTGAATTTCGCCTCCCGCTCGGAAAACTTTGTATCTCCAAAAGCCGCTATCGCCTACGCCAGCGGTGGCGACTGGACCTACAAGGCATCGCTGGGCCGTGCAGTGCGTATGCCTACTGTTTCTGAGCTGTATCAAGGAACGATTTCGAATACCACCATCGTCAACAACGATCCGAATCTGAAACCGGAAAAATCCTGGACCACAGAATGGAGCGCAGAACGCAGCCTGCATGATGGCCGTGGCTTATTGCGCACGACCCTGTTCCACGAGCGTACCAGCGATGCGCTGTATTCCCAGACCAATACCCTGGTCACGCCGAATGTCACCAACATCCAAAACGTAGACGACATCCGTACCACCGGATTGGAAATCGCATTTGCCGATAATGATGTGCTGCTGCCGGGTCTGGACATCTCCGCCAGCCTGACCTATGCCGATTCCGTGATCGTACGCAATGACAAATTCCCGGCCAGCGTCAACAAGCGCCAGCCGCGGGTGCCGGAATGGCGCGCGAATCTCTTGCTCAGTTACCGCGTCACTGACAAATTCAGCAGCTCACTCGGTATCCGCTACAGCGGCAAGCAATACAGCGCGCTCGACAACAGCGATGTCAACGCGTTTACCTATTTCGGATTCTCCGACTTTCTGGTGGCCGACCTGCGCTTACGCTATCAGGTCGCACGCCAGTGGAGTGCAGCGATTGGGATAGACAATCTGAACAATAAAAAATACTGGGCCTTCCATCCCTACACGCAACGCAGCGTCGTTGCGGAACTGAAGTTCGACTTCTGACGTGTAGCAACCTGACTACCGGGTGTCGTCAGGTTTTTGGAAACCCTGGGCCTGTAAACATTTAAATTGCGAGATGCGTAATTTGAATGTTAACAGGCCCTAGATATGCGGCTTTCCAGCCTGTTTACGGCTGGAAGGCACATGTCCGTTCAGACTATCAAATCAACATGAAACAACATACTTTCAACACGTCCCCCATGCTGTACGCGCTCTGCGGCGTCAGCGGACTCATCTTCAGCGGCAGCGCACTGGCGCAAGGCGTCGCCACCGAACAAATGCAAAGCGTCACCATAGGCGCAGTGCGTGCGCCGCTGGCAGCCCATTTACCGAATACCCTGGCAACGCTGAGTGACGAAGAACTGCGCGCTCAGCAAAACATATTTAATCCGGAAGATGCGCTGCGCACCATGCCAAATACCGGCATCCGCAAACGCTATAGCGGGGATCGCAATGCGCTGATCAGCGGGCGCAGCTTCGGCAGCACCCAGGCAGCACGCGCACTGGTGCTGATGGATGGCTATCTGCTGTCGAATTTTCTGGGGCGCTTCGATGCACCACGCTGGAATATGCTGGCACCTGAAGACCTGGAGCGCGTCGATATGCTGTATGGTCCCTATTCAGCTATTTTTCCGGGTAATGCTATCGGCAGCACCGTCATCATGACGACGCGCAAACCCAGTAAGCTGGAAGCCTCGGCGCGGATCGCGGTGCAATCAGAAGACTATCGTGATTATGGACACAGCGAAACCTTTACCAATACCCAGACCACGTTCAGGCTGGGAGACAAACTGGCGTCCGGACTATGGTATCGCTTACTGGTGAACCACCAGGACTCAACCGGTCACCCTATGCAGTATTACGCCCTCAATGCAGCCGCCGATGGCAGCTTCAGCAAACCGGCTGGCGTCAAGCCGGTAACAGCGGTCAACGGTATTCAATATGATCTGGCACCAACCGGACAGCGTCGTGCCGTGTTCGGTGCGAATAGCGGTGCGATTGACCATACTGTACAAACCACGGCCAAACTGAGCTGGGGTGCGGATCTCAGCCCGGTACTGACGCTCGATGGCATGCTGGCCTGGTGGTATAACGACAGTGCGAGCCGGAACCGCAGCTTTTTGAAAGATGCGCAAGGCAACAGCATCTGGTCGGGCCGGGTCAGTCAGGATGGCAATGTGTTTGATGTACCGGCCAACGCATTCGCGCCCTCCAACCGCCAGGAAAATAATCTGCAAGCAGGACTGACGCTGAAAACGCGTTACCGTGAAGGCTGGAATCAGTCCCTGGTCGCCAGCCAATACCAATTACTCAAAGACGTACAACGCACCGCCGCACAGGCAGATCCGCTGGCCGTGAATGGTGGCAGCGGAACCGCCACCGTGCGTGACGGCACCCGCTTCCGCACCATGGAATATCAGGCGACCTACACGCCAGTCGCGAATGACTGGGGGCGTGGTCAGCATGCACTAAGTCTGGGGCTGCATGCCAACGACTATCACCTGCAACAGAATACCCAGAATCTGAGCGACTGGCGTATTGGCCAGAGTCAGCCTGCGCAATCGGTCGGTGGCGACACCCGTTTGCTCGCGCTGTATCTGCAGGATGCCTGGCGTTTCGCACCGGACTGGAAAGCAACAGCGGGTCTGCGCTACGAAGACTGGCAAGCCAGCCACGGCAATCAGGAAATCAAACCGCTGCCCGCAGTCAGCTATGCCGACCGTCATCTGCAGGCATGGTCGCCAAAATTCTCACTGAGCTGGGAAGCGACTGATGACTTGAGCCTGCGCGCATCGCTGGGACGCGGTACCCGTTTTGCTACCGTGGCCGAGCTGTTCCAAGGTTCGCAATCCGGCAATACACTGGTGGTGAATGATCCCTACTTACGTCCGGAACGTTCGGATGCGGCTGAACTGGTGCTGGAAAAACGTCTGCATCAGGCCAACCTGCGCCTATCGCTGTATCAGGATAAGGTGCGCGATAGCATCTGGAGTCAGACCAATGTGCTGGTATTCCCGAATATCACCAACGTACAAAATGTCGGTCTGGTACGCACCCGTGGCATCGAGCTGGCTGGCGATGTACACGACTGGCTGATCCCGCATCTGGACTTGAATGCTAACCTGGCCTGGAATCAGTCACGCATACTGGAGAACGAACGCTTTCCTGCTTCGGTAGGAAAAAACTGGGTACGGATACCGGACTGGCGCGCCAATATCACACTGGCCTATCAATGGAATGCGCAATGGAATATGGCCGGCAGCTATCGCTATTCAGGACGTCAATACAATGAACTGACCAATAGCGACATCATTCCGGATACCTATGGTGGTTCGTCGCGCATACGCCAGCTGGATCTGCGCTTGCGCTTCCGTCCGGCCAAAGCTGTGGAACTGGCTGCCGGTATTGATAATGTGGGCAACCAGCTCGCCTATCAATATCACCCGCTGCCAGGCCGCAGTCTGTTTGCTGAAATACGCTATAGCTACTGATGTGATCGATGTAGCGGCCAGCGCGATTGAGCACAGGCCGCTACGCGCTATTTTTCGGAGACTCTCATGAACACGCACTCCCCTGCCCGCCATGCCACCAGCGCGGTATTACACCGGCTGTTCTGGCGTCTACATTTCTGGTCAGGCTTACTGACTGCGCCTATTGTGCTGCTGGCAGCACTGACCGGAATACTGTATATCTTTACGCCACAAATCGAAGCGCTGCGCCATGCAGAGCTGGATCGCGTGGCTCAGATACGTTTGCCATTGCCACTCGATCAGCAGCTCGCAGCAGCGCGGGCCGCCGTGCCTGGCTTACCGGTCAAAGCCATCGTACCAGCCTATACGCCAGGTGAAACCAGTCTGGTTTTATTCGGTGAACAAAAAATGCGCGGCATGCCAAAAGCGGCCGCCGCAAATCCCGCAACAGCTAGCCATCAGATGCATCAGCATGCTGATCCACATGCCAGCCATCCGGGTGCCGGCCCAGGTGCTGCATCTGCCACCAGCAGCACTGAGCATCACAGCGCAGCGAAGGAAATCACCAGCTATGTAGATCCCGGCACAGCGACCGTACAAGGCAATTTGCCGGATGCGGAGCGCTTTAAGAACTGGTCGCGCAAGCTGCATTCCAGTCTGCTGCAAGGCGATGGCTGGCGCTGGCTGATTGAGCTCGGTGCCAGCTGGATGCTGATCATGATGCTGACCGGTTTCTATCTGTGGTGGCCACGTGGCCGCACTGGCTGGCGCAAGGCCTTACTGCCGGCAGCCAATAAACAGGCAGGCCATAGCCGCGCCAGCTGGCGCTACTGGCATAGCATCAGCAGCGTGTTGTTGGCGCTGTTCACACTGACGATATTACTGACCGGGCTGACCTGGTCCAAATATACCGGTGAAAATTTCCGCGCTCTGCAAAACGCAACCGGGCAAGCCACGCCTAAGCCGCCGCGTGATCTGGCCTCGGTCATCAATGAGGGACAGCAGCCTCTCAGCGCAGAACAGATCTACATCCTGGCAAAAGCACAGGCACCCGCAATCCGTCTGCGCATGACTCCGCCGAACCATGCGGGCGGTGTATGGCGTATAGAAAATGAAGATCGCAGTCAGCCTGAAAAACGCTTTCAGCTAGTGCTGGATGCCTATAGCGGACAGCGGCTATATTATGCGGGTTGGGATCAATTACCCCTGCTGTCCAAAGCAACCGCCGTTGGCATTCCGTTTCATCGTGGCGAGTTCGGCTGGTGGAATCAGGCGCTGTTACTGGCGATAGGATGCAGCGCAATTTTTTCTGTGTTATCTGGCTATGTGATGTGGTGGCAGCGCCGCCGTCCTGCCAGCGTCTCGGCACCTGCGCTAAAGAGCAGCCACGTACGCGCACTGCCATGGTGGCTGGTTCTGGTCGCAGCGATCCTTGCCTACAGCATGCCGGTGTTCGGCATCAGCCTGTTGCTCATGTTGCTGATTGAAGCCAGTGTCTTACTGCTCCGCCCTCAGCACTAAGACCTGAGTGCAGAGCGTTAAACACTGAGGTCAGGCCCTAGCCTGGCCTCAGCGCTGATGAAGCAGTATTCACTGACGCGGAATTTTTCCAAACGCCTCACCGCGATTCCAGACCGGCATGGTCGGCGCATTGCCGACTTCCTGCCCCAGCCTCAGTGTAAACAGAGCTTGCTGCAGCATGCCGCTCAGGTCCCAGTCCGCATGATAAACATCGCGTACGGTGTGGTAATCCTGTTTGAAATCGCGCATTTTTTTCAGATAGCTGTCGGCTGGCGTTTTATCAAAGTCAAAATGCCCATCACCCGAAAATACCGCAGAGCCGACATTGAACGCCGGGATACCGGCGCGTGCAAAATTAAAGTGATCAGCACGGAAATACGCACCGCCCAGATCAGGCACTGTCGGTGCGATACGCAGCTTCATCGCCTTCGCCACTTTAACAGCGCTGTGATACAGGCTGCTGCGCTCACTGCCCGCTATACCTATGTCTTTGGTCGCAGCCACAAAATTCATACTATCCAGATTCAGATCAGCAGCCGTTTTTGCCAGCGGCCACGGTGCCTGCTGCACATAGGCTGCGCTGCCCAACAAATACTGGTCTTCGGCAGCTGGCCACAGGAAAATCTGAGTACGCCGGGTTGGCTGGCGCACAGCGAGCCTTGCCATTTCGAGTAAGGCGGCGCTGCCGGATGCATTATCGACTGCGCCATTCCAGATCTGTTTTTTTCCATTGGCATCGGTCTCTATACCCAGATGATCCCAGTGCGCCGAGTAAATCACCGCCTCTGATTTCAACACAGGATCTGTCCCTGGCACCATGCCCAATACATTGTACTGCCTTACCTGGCGCACTTGATTGTGCACCTCCACCTGTGCCGTCGCTTTCAGCGCGACCGGCTGAAAATCGCGACGCTCGGCTTGTTGGCGTAATTGATCCAGATCCTGACCGGCTGCCGCGAACAAACGGCGCGCTGCTTCTTCCTGTATCCAGCCTTCGAGCGGATTGCCCATGCCAGGAGAGCTAAAGCGTTCGTGGCTGAAACTGGTTTGCGGCACATTCCAGCCATAGGCCGCCGAGGCATTGGTATGGATCAGTAACACCCCGGCCGCGCCCTGGCGGGCAGCTTCTTCGAATTTATACGTCCAGCGGCCATAATAGGTCAATGCCGCGCCGCCAAAGCGATTTGGCTCCGCTGCAGTGGGCTGCGGATCATTGACCATCATCACCAGCAATTTGCCTTTGACATCGGTCTGCTTGAAATCATCCCAGTTTTCTTCGGGTGCACGGATGCCATAGCCGACAAACAGCAATGGGGCAGAGAAGCTGACTTGCTGACGGCCACCGGAAGAGCCAAATACGACCTCTTTACCCAACACGGGTGTCCATTCTTGGCCGCCAGCAGAAAAGTGTATCTGACTGCCCGTCAGGGTCTGGCTGCCTATGATATCGACGGCCTGACGATAGCCCTGCACTTTATCACCCGGCAGCACCTGCAAGCCGATCAGCGCGGCCTGAGTTTCCAGATAGCGCACGGCCAAATCACCGCCACGCTGACCGGTACCCCGGCCTTCCAGCAAATCATCGGCCAGAAAAGATAAATGAGCACGTAAATGGGTTTCGCTCAATGCTGCGCCAGCATGCGTTGTCGTGTTCGTCGCAGTGCGGGCGGGTGCGGCGAGCGCCTGCTGACTGGCACTGCCCAACAGACAGGTGGAAGCCAGCAACAGCGCCAGCGAGCGGGTCATTATTTTTGTTGAAGTCATAGCTTGGATGAATAAGCCCGGCCATGCAGACCGGGCGAAATGAGTAAGGAGTATGAGCGTGCTCTGCGAATAAGTCAGGGCACGATGGTAGTAAACAAATACACGGCGAAAATCACCAGATGGATGGTGCCTTGCATAATAGTGGTACGTCCGGTCCCCAGCGAGATGGTGGTCACGATCAGTGACAACAGCAACAGCACGGTGGCTTTGGCGTCGATGCCTAGCGACAGCTGCCAGCCGGTCAGAATAGAGATCACGGCTACCACCGGTATCGTCAGACCTATGCTCGCCAGTGCAGAACCCAGCGCCAGATTGATACTGGTTTGCAGACGGTTAGCACGCGCGGCGCTGAGTGCGGCCAGCCCTTCCGGCAACAGCACGATGATGGCGATGATAATACCGACCAAGGCCTTAGGCGCACCGGCTGCAGCGACCGCCGACTCCAGTGCCGGAGCCAGTGCCTTCGCCAGCAGCACCACCGCAATCAGGCAAACCAGCAGCAGGCCCAGACTGGTCCAGGCCATACGTGCCGATGGCAGCGGCGCATGCACGTCTTCATCAGCAGCATGGTTTTCAGGTAAAAAGTAATCGCGGTGCCTAACCGTCTGTACCAGCACGAAGGTCCCGTATAACACGATGGAGACGATAGCGATGAAGCCTAGCTGGCTGGCACTGTAATACGGCCCCGCTACCGTCGAAGTGAAGTTAGGCAGTACCAGTGTCAGCACCGATAACGCAGCCAGTGTGGCGAGCGAGGTACTCGCACCTTGCAGGCCAAAGCTTTGCTCGCGATGGCGGATGCCGCCTACCAGTAAACATAACCCTATGATGCCAGTCAGGATCACCATGATCGCCGCGAATACGGTGTCCCTGGCCAGCCCGGCCGTGGTCTCACCACCGGCTAACATCAGCGACACAATCAAAGCGACTTCAATCAGCGTGACCGCGATCGCTAACAACAGCGTACCGAAGGGTTCGCCGATTTTATGTGCCACCACTTCAGCATGAAACACGGCGGTCAGCACACCGCCAAATAAAGCGGCAGTCAGCAACAACGCATACCAGGCAGAGCTGAACGCCATACTGCCCGTCAGAATCAGGCAGGCCGCCAGCGGTGTGAGCACCGACCAGCGCGGAAGTTTGTCAGAAATTTTCATAAAGTTAGGGGCCAGTCAAATAATTTGTAACGAACTATGCGGAGGTCATGATTGGTGTGTGCCAGACATGCTGTATGTCTCGCGCCCCACCATCACGTGTGTTGCGATGTGCGTGACGATCAAATAGGGACAGGAAATCGGGCAATGAGTTCCTGCGCTTCATGCGCCAGCAAAGAATAACATCGCAGATCCTGATATTTGCCGTTTTTATATTCACATTCCCGCAATATTCCTTCCAGCCGGAAGCCATGGCGCTCGACCAGACGCCAGCTGGCAGCATTGTCCGGCTCTACCAGCGCCTGTATGCGGTGCAAGCCCAGATTACGGAAGCAGCACGCGAGGATAGCCGGTAACACTTCGGCCATCACGCCACGACGCCAGAATGCAGGTGTTAACCAGAAACCGATTTCTGCACAATGGTCTTCCTGTTCCCATTCATGCAAGCCGCAGGTTCCTATCAATTGCTCTGGGTGTTCACGTTCCGCGATGCCCCACCAGATACCAATGTGTGTTTTCCAGACCAGCTCGTACCAGTCCATCTGTGCCTGGGTCGATTCCAGCGTGTCATAACTGATGCCGTAATACGCTGTGACCGCTGCGTCGGATAAGCCGGCAAAAATCGCGGGCTGATCAGCGGGCACAATCCGCCGCAAAATAAATCGTTCGGTCTCGAGCTGAGGAAAGCTGGCAGGTTTGCTCATGGTTCTGTCCATTATCTGTTCTTCAGTAATCAGGTTATATCGCAGCCCGGATGAAATACCGGCTGCACGATGCACGTTAACACCGGCGCAAAGCCTTGACAGCGTACGCAGCTTATACGCTTTCATCCGCGTTCTATTTTAATATTAAGTCAGAATAAATCCCTGCTTTTAATTCGCTTTAGCTACCCTATGCTGAGCCGTAAACGTATAATCGGCGGAAGTTTTTTTTAGGAGTTGCTATGAGTTTGGCCATGATCGCATTTTTTAAGGCAATGATACTGGTGCCTATCACCTTATTACCCCTCGTGAATCCGATTGCCATCGCGCCGATTTACCTGTCCATGACTGGCCCCCAAGAACCCGATGTCGCCAAGCGTATGGCGAAACGGATCGCGGTTAACTGCTTTTTCATGTTAATGGTCACCATCTTTGTCGGTTCTTATGTACTGAATTTTTTCGGCATTTCCTTACCCATCGTGCGTATCGCCGGTGGCATCGTGGTCGGCATGGCAGGTTGGAAGCTGCTGAATGACCAGAGCCAGGATAAGTTACTGAACTCGGTTGCTGCGTCGCATACCGGTGCCTGGAGCAAGGAAGAATTACGCCGCCGTAGTTTTTATCCTTTCAGCTTCCCGCTGACCGTCGGTCCCGGCACGATCGCGGCTTCGATCACCATCGGTACGCAAATGCCACGCAAGCCTATCGACTGGCTGGTGACCAGTGTCGCATCAGCCATCGGTGTGCTGCTGACCACATTGGTGGTCTATCTGTGCTATCGCTTTGCACGCAATATGGGCCAGTTCCTGGGCGATGTCGGTGGCACCGTATTGATGCGTCTGTCAGCGTTTATTCTGGTCTGTATCGGCATAGAAATCGGCTGGGCAGGTGTATCTGAATTACTCAGCGACCTGGCGCGCTGATTCTGTATCCGCATGGCAGGCACAAGCCTCGCCATGCGCTGCGGCGACCAGTTCATGCAGAATGCCGCATTCCTTCCCCTGATGTCTTTCATCGCAACTGGCTCTTAAGCTACACAGTTGCTTCTCCAGCGCATGCATACTGGCCAGCCTGGCTCTGACCCGCGCAATCTGCTGTTCGATGAGTAAATTAATATCCCCACAATCCTCAGCCGGACTCACCATAAATGCCACCAGACGCCTTATTTCGGCCAAAGGCATATCAAGCGCGCGGCAATGCCGGATAAACGACAAGCGCTCCAGATGCAGTGCGCCATAGCGGCGATAACCATTCGCCTCACGCTCAGGCTCAGGCAGCAAGGCCTGTTTTTCATAATACCGAATCGTCTCCAGATCGACCCCGGTTGCCGCTGCCAGCTCACTGATACGCATACTGCACTCCCTGTGTTAATGCCGAAATTGAATCCGCAAAAAAAGCTTGACCCTGTAGCGACTCCAGAGTCTACACTGATTTCATTCTACCGTTACAGGCACGCTCACATGACGCAATCAACTCACGACCATACCCACGCCACCGGTTTCACATGTACGCATCAGCATGACCATGCACATAGACATAAACATGAGCATGAGCACAAACATGAACATGCGCACCAGCATGATCATGAACACACAGAGCAGGTCGATGCCTGCTGTGCCCCGGCGACGCACGCTGTGAGCAGCAAGCAGCCTCCCGCCAATGCGGTGAGCAGCCGCTATCATATTGCGGCCATGGATTGTCCGACCGAAGAAGCGCTGATACGCAAACAATTGTCCAGCGACAGTAATATCCTGAGACTGGACTTTGATTTACTGAACCGCATCCTGACTGTGCATCAGCGTACGCCAGACACTGACCGTGTCAGCGCAGCCTTAGTTGCACTGGGCATGCAGCCGCAATTGCTGGAAGCCGGGGTGCAGCCGACGCCGGTTTCTGCTATCGACAGCAAACTGCGCTGGCGGGTTGCGATCGGTGGCTTGCTGGCCTTTGGCTCTGAAGCCATCACCTGGTGGCAGCAAGCGGATCAAACGCCGGCGGTCGCCGCCATGGCATTGAGTTCCATCCTGATTTGCGGTCTGCCGACACTGAAAAAAGGCTGGATCGCGCTGCGCCATTTCACACTGAATATCCATTTACTGATGACGGCAGCCGTCATCGGTGCTTTCGCCATCGGCCAGTGGCCGGAAGCGGCAATGGTGATCTGCCTGTTTGCAATCGCCGAAATGATAGAAGCCGCCAGTCTGGAGCGCGCCCGGGATGCCATCAGCAGCTTGCTGGCACAGGCACCGGAAACCGCACTGTTGCAACAGCCGGACGCGAGCTGGCTCAGCACACCGACGGCAGAAATCGTCGTCGGTGCCGTATTGCTATGCCGCCCCGGTGACCGTATCGCGCTCGATGGCGTCGTGGAACAGGGGCAGTCTTCGGTCAATCAGGCCGCCATTACCGGTGAGAGTATGCCGGTCACCAAGCAGCCTGGCGATACGGTCTTTGCCGGCACCATTAACCAAAGTGCGGCGCTGCAAATACGCGTTACCGCCAACGCCGGCAGCTCCATGCTGGCACGCATCGCACAATCGGTACAAGATGCGCAAAGCCAGCGCGCGCCCACTCAGGGCTTTGTTGACCGCTTCGCTGCCATCTACACACCCGTGGTATTTATCGCCGCGATTCTGCTCGCTGTGCTGCCGCCTTTACTGTTACAACATGGCTGGCATGACAGCCTGTATCGTGCGCTGGTCCTGCTGGTGATTGCCTGTCCCTGTGCATTGGTGATTTCCACCCCAGTCACTGTCGTGAGCGGACTGGCAGCCGCTGCACGTCGTGGCATTGTGATTAAAGGCGGTGTATTTCTGGAACAGGGCCGGCAGTTGCGCCATCTGGCTCTCGATAAAACCGGTACCCTGACCGAAGGTAAGCCCACACTGCAGCACATACGCAGCGACGGTATCAGTGCATCCGCTGCGTTACAGATCGCCGCCAGCCTGGATGCGCATTCCAGCCATCCTTTAGCCCAGGCCCTGCTGCAAGCCTGCGAGCTGCCGGTATTGGAGGCGCAACAGGTCAGCCTGCTGGAAATCGGACGTGCACGCGGCATGCAAGGCAGCGTCGATGGGCGCAGCTATCAGCTCGGTAATCAGGCCTTGCTACAGGAATTAAGCATAGCGCCATCGCCACTCACCGCAGAAATCAGTACCCTGGAGCAGCAGGGGTATACCGTGATACTGCTGTGTCGTGAAGGACAATTACTGGCGCTGTTTGCCGTTGCGGATCAGTTACGTGCCAGCAGTCAGGCAGCGATACAGCAATTACAGCAACTGGGGGTACAAGTGCTGATGCTGACCGGCGACAATGCCCACACAGCCAATGCAATTGCTGCGCAAGCTGGCATACAACAGGTGCGCAGCGAATTACTACCGGACGATAAACTGCGGATTATTGAAGAATTGGCGCAACAAGGTGTGACAGGTATGACAGGGGATGGTATCAACGATGCACCGGCGCTGGCACGTGCACATATCGGTTTGGCGATGGCAGCCGGCAGCGACACTGCATTGGAAACGGCAGACGTCGCACTGATGCAAAATGATTTACAAAAAATACCGGAATTTATACGCCTGTCACAGCAAACCGCACGCATACTCAAGCAAAATATCGCGTTTGCACTGGGCGTCAAATTTATCTTTTTTGCACTGGCATTAAGCGGTCATGCCAGCCTGTGGATGGCGGTATTCGCAGACACGGGCACCAGCCTCTTAGTGGTGCTCAATGGTCTGCGCTTATTGAAGGCAAAACTGAATTAATTCGTCGCTTCTGCATCCGCAACGGGTAAAGCTTCCTGCAACATCAGCGCGTGCTCAACCTGGGTCGACTCATCCCCGACCCGGCTTTGCCAGGCACGCAGGAAATAGGATTTTTCCTGCGTGGTCGGCGCTTCATACCAAATTACCATCAGCACGCCTTTATGGTCGTGGATTTTGGCGATTTTGGTGATACAAACGGTATTGCCATCCACATCAGCCAGGCCGATGGCATAGCCATAAACACGGCTCAGACGCTCGATGCGATCTGGTTCAGTTTCACTGTTCGTCGCCGAGATTTTCGGATGATCCAGATACATAATGCCCTCTTCATCAATTGTGATCTGCTGGATTCTATCCGAAGCCAGCGCGCGCGCCTACCTGCTTTTGATATTCAGCAACAACCTGACTTCAGCGACTGCTTTTTTCCCAGCGACAGTCTTGTTTCGCCAGAACCTTACCTTGCTGATCCACGGTTTCCAGTACCACATCAAAGCCCCATAAACGCGCGACATGCTTGAGGACTTCATGGGTCTGGTTATTCAATGGCCGCCGTAAATACTGATGATGGCGCAAGGTCAGCGAGCGGTCGCCCTGCATATCTACGGCCCAGACCTGAATGTCCGGCTCGCGGTTTCCCAAATTGTATTGTCCTGCCAGCTGTTGTCTGACATAGCGATAACCGGATTCATCATGAATGGCTGAAATTTTCAGCTTGTCTTTGTTATCGTCATCCAATATCGAAAAAAAGTGAAAATCACGGATCAGCTTAGGCGATAAATACTGTGCAATAAAACTCTCGTCTTTAAAATTACGCATCGCAAACTGTAGCGAAGTTTTCCAGTCCGCCCCGGCCAGATCGGGGAACCATTCTCTGTCCTCGTCGGTAGGATGCTCACAAATACGGCGTATATCCTGCATCATGGCAAAGCCCAGCGCATAAGGATTAATACCGCTGTAAAAACGGCTGCTGACCGGCGGCTGATAAATGACATTGGTATGACTCTGTAAAAACTCCATCATAAAGCCATCCCCAACCACACCCTCTTCATACAATTGATACAGTATGGTGTAATGCCAGAAGGTCGCCCAGCCCTCATTCATGACCTGGGTCTGACGTTGGGGATAAAAATACTGCGAAATTTTACGGATGATGCGCACAATTTCACGCTGCCATGGCTCCAGCAAAGGCGCATATTTCTCGATGAAATACAGCAGATTTTCCTGCGGCTCACGCGGAAAGCGCTGCTGCCCCTGCTGATTCTCTTGCACCTCAGGACGGCGCGGTAAGGTGCGCCATAAATCATTGATTTGCGATTGCAGGTAAGCTTCGCGTTCAGTCTGACGCTCTCTTTCCTCGATCAGGGAAATCCGGGCCGGACGTTTATAGCGGTCTACCCCGTAATTCTGCAAGGCGTGACAGGAATCCAGGATCAGCTCCACCGCCTCAGTACCATACCGCTGCTCACAGTGCGCGACATAATTTTTGGCGAATACCATGTAATCGATAATCGCCTCAGCATCGGTCCAGGTACGGAACAGATAATTCCCTTTGAAAAAAGAGTTATGTCCGTATGCAGCATGCGCGATCACCAACGCCTGCATGGTCAGGCTATTCTCTTCCATCAAATAGGAAATACAGGGATTGGAGTTAATCACGATCTCGTAAGCCAGGCCCATTTGTCCGCGCTTATAACTTTTTTCGGTAGACATAAAATGCTTACCGAAAGACCAGTGGTTGTACGACACCGGCATACCAACCGAAGCATAGGCATCCATCATTTGCTCGGCGGTGATAATTTCCAGCTGATTCGGATAGGTATCCAAGCCAAACTGTGCGGCGACCCGGCGTATCTCTTCATGCGCCTGTTCTATCAGTTCGAAGGTCCATTCCGACTTATCAGGTAAGGCATTCGGATGTCTGGCTCTGCCAGTCTGCGTTTGAGTGTCCATGACAGGCCTCAATTCGTTTGTTTTTTAAACAGCTCCCGGAATACAGGATAGATATCAGCAGGATTCTCAATTTTTTGCATCGCGAAGTGAGCGAATTCCTCGGCAATACGTTCATATTCCAGCCACAGGTTTTGCGGTTCTCCGTCGGTAATTTCGACGTACGCGTAATACTGCACCAGGGGCATAATGCGCTGACGCAAAATATCGCGGCAAGCGACGGAATCATTGTCCCAGTTATCGCCATCAGAGGCCTGCGCCACATAGACATTCCAGTCGCCCGCCGCATAGCGGTTGCGTATGGTTTGCTCCAGCAAGACTAAGGCCGACGAGACAATCGTGCCACCCGATTCACGCGAATTAAAGAAAGCGTTTTCATCCACTTCCTGTGCTGTCGTATGGTGACGGATAAACACCACCTCTATTTTTTCATAAGCCCGTGTCAGGAACAGATACAGCAAAATAAAGAAGCGCTTCGCAGTATCTTTTTTTTGCTCATCCATAGAACCGGAAACATCCAGCAGGCAAAACATCACACACTGGCTGGCTGGCTTGGGAACTTTGATGCGATTGCTGTAGCGCAGATCGAAGGGATCGAGAAACGGAATCGCGGCGATTCTGGTCCGCAAATGACGGATTTCTTCGCGTAGTGCGCTAATCCGCAGGCCATCCTGCACCGGCTCTGCCAGCGCAGCTTCCAGCTCTTCCTGCGCCTGCTTTAAGCGTCGCGATGACTTGCCTCCCACCGCAATCCTTCGCCCCATCGCGCCGCGCAAAGAACGCAATACATGCAGGCTGGACGCAGTTCCACTGGTTTTGTAACCAGCGCGCTGACTTTTGAAATCCGTGGTCGACGTGAGCTGGGTTTTCACCATATTCGGCAATTCCAGGTCCTCGAAGAAGTAGTTCATGAACTCTTCACGGCTCAGCTGAAATGCAAAATCATCTTCACTGATTTCTTCGCTGTTTCCGCCCTGCCCCTTCCCCTTGCCACCGCCGCCACCACCTTGCGGACGCGCGATCTGGTCCCCTTTCTGGTATTGCTCATTGCCGGGATGTACTCCCTCCCAGACCCCGCCGCGCGCATGGCCAAAACTAGGTTCACCGACATCTTTGACCGGTATCGACACTCTTTCGCCATTCTCCATGTCGGTGATAGAACGGCCTTTGACTGCACGCGCAACAGCTTCTTTGATTTGCCCCTTGTAACGACGTAAAAAACGCTCACGATTAGGCGCAGACTTGTTTTTTCCCTGAACCCGGCGGTCGATCAGATGCACCAAGATATTCTCCCTCAGGACTGAGCCGGAATGACCCGTTGATGCGCAGCCCGACAAACACACTTTCTGTATTTGTCGCTGTGTCTCGATAACGGTTCGGCCTCAGTCCTATCCCTTTGTCAGTGAAGTCCCTCAGATATCTTCAGGATCAGGATGATTTTCTGACCCGCAAATACCACTCGCACAGCAATCTGACCTGTTTGGTGGTATAGCCCTTGCTGACCATACGTTCAACAAACTCCTGATGTTTATTGGCGTCATCCGCACTGGCCTTCGCATTGAACGATATCACCGGTAATAACTCTTCTGTGTTTGAGAACATTTTCTTCTCTATCACAGTGCGCAGTTTTTCATAGCTGGTCCAGGCAGGATTTTTTCCTGCATTCTGGGCACGCGCACGCAATACAAAATTGACGATCTCGTTACGGAAATCCTTAGGATTCGAAATACCTGCCGGCTTCTCGATTTTTTCCAGTTCATTGTTCAAGGCATCCCGGTCAAAGCTCTCGCCAGTATCGGGATCGCGGAATTCCTGGTCCTGTATCCAAAAGTCAGCGAAGGTGACATAGCGGTCAAAAATATTCTGACCATATTCAGAATAGCTTTCCAGATAAGCGGTCTGAATTTCTTTACCGATGAATTCCGCATAACGCTGAGCCAGATATTCTTTGATGTACGAGATGTATTTTTGCTCTACTTCCGGTGCAAACTGTTCGCGCTCTATCTGTTGTTCCAGCACATATAGCAAATGCACAGGATTGGCCGCGACCTCGGTGTTATCGAAGTTAAATACCTTGGATAAAATTTTGAATGCAAACCGGGTCGACAATCCATTCATGCCTTCATCCACACCGGCATAATCGGCGTACTCCTGATGTGATTTGGCTTTGGGATCGGTATCTTTCAGATTCTCGCCGTCATACACCAGCATCTTGCTAAAGATACTGGAATTTTCCGGTTCTTTTAAACGCGACAATACCGCAAACTGCGCCATCATTTTCAGAGTACCCGGTGCACAAGGTGCTGCTGCCAGTGAAGAGGTATACACCAGTTTTTCATAGATCTTGATTTCATCAGAAATACGCAGGCAATAAGGCACTTTCACGATGTAAATACGATCCAGGAAAGCTTCATTGTTTTTATTGTTTTTAAACGCCTTCCACTCCGACTCATTCGAGTGCGCGAGGATCACGCCATCAAATGGTATCGCGCCAAAACCTTCGGTTCCTTTGAAATTACCTTCCTGGGTCGCGGTCAGCAAGGGATGCAAGACCTTGATCGGCGCCTTGAACATCTCGACGAATTCCATCAAGCCCTGATTTGCGAGGCACAGACCACCGGAATAGCTGTAAGCATCCGGATCGTCCTGAGAATAATCTTCCAGCTTGCGGATATCAACTTTACCGACCAGCGAAGAAATATCCTGATTATTTTCATCCCCGGGCTCGGTTTTTGACACCGCAATCTGTCTGAGCACGGATGGATAGCGTTTAACAACACGGAATTTATTGATGTCGCCATTGAATTCATGCAGGCGTTTTACCGCCCAAGGACTAGGGATGGATTTCAGATAGCGGCGTGGTATACCGAAATCCTCTTCCAGCAATGCGCCATCTTCGATTTCACTGAATAAGCCCAGAGGCGACTCATTCACGGGAGATCCCTTGATGCTGTAGAAAGGGATTTTTTCCATCAGGGATTTGAGCTTTTCAGCGATGGAGGATTTACCGCCACCGACTGGTCCCAGCAAATACAGTATCTGCTTACGCTCTTCCAATCCCTGCGCGGCATGGCGGAAGTAAGAAACGACTTGCTCTATCACTTCTTCCATGCCGTAAAACTCACGGAAGGCAGGATAAATTTTGATCAATTTGTTGGAAAAAATACGGGATAAGCGCGGATCGTGGCGGGTATCCACCAATTCAGGTTCGCCAATCGCTGCGAGCATACGCTCAGCGGCAGTAGCAAAGGCGAGTCTGTCTTTTTTACACAGTTCAAGGTACTCCTGCATGGAATACTCTTCTTCCCTGGTACGTTCGTAACGTGCTGCGTAGTTGTCAAAGATAGTCATCCTGACCTCCTGGGTTAAGCAAGACATTGCAAAGACCAAACAGCGCTGGCAGCAAATGCGGGAGATATGCATTACTTTCCAGCAGACTACGAGCTTAGTGTAGTTGAATTTGAAGAAATATGTTGGGCAAATTGTTGCATTTCACAAAATATAAAACTAAGTATGAAATCCGGCATCTGATGTGCTGCACATTGAGGGTATGTACAGCGTAAAGGACTTATACGATGTTAGTTTTTTTTGCGGAACTTTAAGCACTAACGCAAGAATATGCGCTGAATGACTCAGGCAGGTGGCGAGGCTGGAAACTGCGTCATGATAGCCGGTCGATGTTGTATTTTTTGCTGAGCCAGCAAACGGTTCATGGCTGGCACATCGAGTGGACGATGATAAAAATACCCCTGGAAATAGTCACAGCCGACTTCTTTCAGGAATAATTCCTGACTCTCATTTTCCACGCCTTCAGCGATGGTTGAGCAGTTCAGAATTTCGGATAACGATATGATGGCTTTAATGATCATTTCGCTCTTGCGGTTATAGCCTATCTGCGCCACAAAGGAGCGATCGATCTTGACGGTATGTGCAGGAAAATGACTGAGCTTGGACAACGATGAATAGCCGGTGCCAAAGTCATCAATCGCAATACCAAAACCACGATTTTTCAAGGCATTCAGATGGGTAATGGACTGATTCTCATTGGCGATGAGTCCGGTTTCTGTAATTTCAAATTCCAGATAACTCGTTTTGATTGCATATTTTTCGCAGCAGCTGTCTATCAGCGCGATCAGATCTGGTCGCGCAATGTCGCTGACCGACAAATTCAGCGCCACCACCGGGCTTTGAGCAAATTCGTCTAACCAGCCACGAATCTGTGCGCACACCTGATCCAGCACAAAATCACTGACATGCCGTATCAGCCCGCTACGTTCAGCGATTGGTACAAATTCAGCCGGAGCGATGCGTCCCAGACCAGGCGAATCCCAGCGTATCAAGGCCTCCACGCCAGCAATCAGCCCATTGTGATCAACTTTGGGCTGATACATCAGTGAAAACTCACCCTGTTTTAAGCCATTTACAATCCCAACTTCGATTTCCACATTGCGCCGGATATGGAAGGCGTCATCTTCATCAAATAAAGTGACACTCTGGTCACTGGAACGGCGCGCCGTATCGAGCGCTACTTCGCTGCGTCGTATCAAGTCATCGGGATCGGTTTCTTCTGTGCGTATCAGCGCAATGCCAGCAGAAAATTGCACCAGCAATACTTCGTCATTCACCTGCAGTTCTTTAGGCATCGCTTCGCGTACCTGATTGACGAATTGCACAACATCATTCGCTGTTCGCAACTGATCAATCACGAAGGAAAACACAATACTCCGCAAGCGCGCACAGAAACAACTTTTCGGTAATACCTGGGTCAGTTCATCGGCGAAGCGACGTAACAGCACATCACCGGTATGCGCACCAAACTGCTGATTAGCATGCCGCACACTATTGAGCCGGAATGAAACCAGCGCGGTCACATTATTGCCGTCATGATTGGCAATCACGCGCTGCAAATACTGACGTAACATCTCACGATTTGGCAGATTGGTTAAGGAATCATGACTGTTCAGATAGTCTTCACGCTCCATGCTGAGCTGCAAAGCATGCTGCATCTTGTGCAGATTCGACACATCGCGCAAAGCCACGATGTAATGATCGGACGAAGTCTGTGAGATATTATCCAGTGCTACCATACGCCCATCGCGGGTACGGTAAGCTGAGGTTTTGACACCACCAGTTTCCTCACCCTGACTTACTTTCAGACGAATACTGCCTTCCATCGCGAGCCAGCCAAATAAGCCGAGTTCCTGATCGGTTGCCGGATTACGCCCCAATAGCAAATTGGCTTGCTGATTTGCCTGCAAAATCTGACCAAACGCATCCGTCAGCAAAAGTGCCGTGCCTGCATTTTCAAACACTTCGCGATACTGAACATAACTGACTTCAAGCGCACCGCTGGTATCATGAATCCTGACCAGCATCTTATCCAACGCATGCAACACCCTAAATACCGCAAGTGGAATACAAATATTCAACGATAAAAATAACAGCGTGTGTATGTACAATTGCGCATCAGGCAGATCGCCAAAGAAACTGCTGTTACGGTTCAGTTGCACGTCCATGAACAAAAATGTGAAAGGAATCACATTGAAGGCCATGAAGCCCAAGGCCACCCTTGCATTAAAAAACAGACTGGCAAATACCGGCACCGTGTACATGAACAGATAACCTAATCTGGCCAACGCCTGATCGTGCGTCATAGAGATGATGGCCAGCGCCGTTCCGTACATATTCAGCAGTAGCAAAGCAGCACTCATCTTCACAGAGCGCGAAGATACATAGATCGCGACAGATTTCAGCACATAGAAAAAAACAACCAGCCATCCAATTTGCGTTCGCCCCAGGGCGTAAGCACTGATGGCACTGTGCACAGCAATCCAGGCTTCCAGCAAAAAACTGGTGACCAGAATAATTCTGAGTGTGCTGATTTTCCAGGCTGTGTTTTCGGCAGGCGCGAGAGTATTCTCATTTAAAAAAAGCCAGCGAAACATAGTGTGTATTCTGAATTTTCGATTGATGGTTAGAGCAAGGAATGTTAGGTTTCCCAACAAATAATTTTGCATTTTCTCACAAGAATGCCAACCTCGCGAAGATATTGTTACATTTTTTTCTATACTAGCACGCGCATGGGCTAGCCGCGCTGATTCATTTTTCTTGACTCTAGACGACTGGTCTAATATCATATATCACTATGACGACATCCGCATCCAAATTGAATAGTAACGATACCCGTGAGCGCATCCTGGCAACAGGTGAGCAACTGATACTGGGCAAAGGGTTCAGCGCGCTCGGACTGAGTGAGATTCTGTCTGCTGCGGCAGTACCGAAAGGTTCGTTTTATCACTACTTTGCCTCTAAAGAGGCTTTCGGCGTTGCCCTCATTGAGCGCTATTTCCAAGAGTACCACCAACAACTGCGTACTGTGTTTAGTGATCAGCGTCATACGCCGGCGAATCGCTTGCTGCAATATTTTGAATTCTGGCTCAGCTCTACGCAGCATTCGCAATGTCACAAGCTTTGTCTGGCAGTCAAACTCGCCGCCGAAGTCTCTGATTTGTCACAAACCATGCGACTGGCACTGGCTCAGGGCATGCAAACAGTGATCGAACTAATTGCTGCGGTGCTGGACGAGGCTAAGCAACAAGGTGAGCTTCGCAGCGATCAGGATGTACAACATCTGGCCACCACGCTGTATGGTCAATGGGTAGGCGCGTCGCTGCTGACGAAAGTCTATTTACAAACTGCGCCGCTGGAAGCTGCATGGATACAAACCCAGCAATTGTTACAGGCGGAATCCAGCCAGTAAGCAAGTAAGTAGTAAGCATCAGCGTAACCAACAGATATCGACTCCGGTGATTCCTCGTGTAATACATCTGAAATCACCGGCGAACATCAGCACAGGGCCTGGCCCTTTTTTTTGAAGCAAAAACTAGACGACCGGTCTAATTTCCGGTTAATTTTTTCGAAAAGGAAATCCCATGTTAGATCAATTACTGACACCCGTGACTGCAGGCAAAGCCACACTGAAAAACCGTGTTGTGATGGCACCACTGACGCGCTCACGCGCTGGTCAGCCGGGCGACGTACCACGTGCACTGAACGTCGAATACTATGCACAGCGTGCCAGTGCCGGTCTGATCGTGACCGAAGCGAGCCAAATTTCACGCCAGGGCCAGGGTTATGCCTGGACACCTGGTATCTACACCGATGCCCAACAAGCTGGCTGGGCGGACGTGGTGCAGGCAGTCCATGCCAAAGCTGGCAAGATCGCGCTGCAGTTATGGCACGTGGGTCGGATTTCGCATCATCTGTTGCAGGAAAATGCGCAGGCACCGGTATCCGCTTCTGCATTGCAGGCAGCGAACAGCCAATGTTTCGTGGTTCAGCCTGACGGTACGCCAGCCAATGTACAAACCGACGTGCCACGCGCGCTGGAGCTGGCGGAAATCCCTGGCATCGTCGAACAATATCGCCAGGCGACAGTCCGTGCGCGTGAAGCGGGCTTTGATCTGGTCGAAGTGCATGCTGCAAATGGCTATCTGTTACAGCAATTCATGGCGACCAACAGCAATCTGCGTACAGATGCCTATGGTGGCAGCCTGGAAAACCGTGCACGTCTGACACTGGAAGCCGTCGATGCAGCCATTGCTGAAATCGGTGCCGACCGGGTGGGGGTACGGATTTCACCTAACTTTGTCGCACATGGCATCGCCGATACCGAAGCAGAAGTGATGGCCTTGTACCTGGCACGCGAATTCAGCCGTCGACAAATCGCCTATCTGCACATTGCAGAACCTGACTGGGCTGGTGGTGCGGAATTGTCCGATACTTTCCGTCATGCGCTGCGCGAAGCCTTTAACGGCACCTTGATTTGCTGCGGTGGTTACACGGCTGCTGAAGCCGATGCGCTGATCGCCAGTGGCCTGGCTGATGCGGTTGCTTTTGGTCGTCCTTATATCGCCAACCCGGACCTGGTAGAACGCTTTGCAGCGGGTGCAGAATTGAATACCCCAGACCGCAGCACTTTCTACGGTGGCGAAGAAAAAGGTTATACCGATTACCCATTCATGGCTTAAGCGCTTGCTGAGAAAGCTGATTTGATGTTCACCGCTGTCGCTGCTGTTCCTGCTGCCTCCCCGCGGCAGGAACAGCAGCATGACTCAAATCAGCGCCCTGGCAATATCAGACTGACCTGTAACCCACCACCCGGCCGGTTATTGAGCATGATGCGGCCACCATGCGCTTCTATGATTTCTCGTGCTAATGCCAGCCCCAGTCCGGTACCGCTGCGTTTAGTCGAGTAAAAAGGTGCCAGCGCATTCGTCATCACCATCTCCGACATGCCGCTGCCACGGTCACACACATCAATGCGCCACCCCTCGTGCAAACGTCGTAACTCGACGCTGATCGCATCGCTGGCACTCCCGGACTCATGCGCATTTTTGAGCAAATTCAACATCACCTGCTCCATCTGCGCTGCATCCATCAATCCATAGTCGTCAGTACTGTGCTCAGGTCCGGCGAATGCAAACTGATTGTGCAAGCCAGCAAAAAAATGCGACCAGCTCACGCTTTCCAGCCTGGGTGCAGGCAGCTTGGCGAAACGCGCATACCCTAATATAAACTGCTCCAGATGGTGCGCCCTTTCCTCCATCATCGCCAATATGGCTGGCAAACGCGCAGTCTGTCCGCGCCGCATTAACTCCTGACCGGAATGCGCCAATGAAGCGATGGGTGCCAATGAATTATTGAGTTCATGACTGATCACACGTATCAGTTTTTTCCAGGTCTGTACCTCTTGCCGGCGCAACTCTGTGGTCAGATGACGCAACAAAATCAGCTCATGCGACTTGCCGTTCAGGCTGAACTGGCTGCGCGCCAGATGATAGACCTGCTCACCGTCATCCTCATCGACTGCCGTTTCTGCATGATCTGATTCCGCATCGTGCGCCGCACTGGCATTCAATTTCAGTACAGGTACGGTGAACAAACCATCCGTGCCCCGGTCCATCGCTTCACGTACCGCAGGAGACAAGGTGTCCAGCAAAGCGGTCAGGCTCAGTCCCTCCAGTTTTTTTCCTTCGGATAATAATTGTCGGGCTGCCAAATTGCCAAAGACGATATGCCCGTGCTCCGCGATCAGCAGCATTGCGACCGGGGTGTTCTGCACCATGGTATCGAGCAGCAATTCACGTTGCACCAGATCCAGTCTTTGCTGCCTCAGCGTGTCACCCAGCGCATTATGCGCCACCACCAATTGCGATAATTCATCCTGATGCGGCCAGTACAGACTGAAGGTATAGTCAGCATCGCGATAGCTGTGCACAGTCCCACTGATGGCACGGAACAACGCCAGCACCGGCGCCAGCAGCGTATAGAACAGCAGTATGGTGAGCAGTAGCATCAGGCCAGCAAACAAGGCCAGCCAGCCTAGCTGCTGCCACTGCTGGGCTGGCCTAATCTGCATGATCCAGGCCGTCCCCGCAATACCCAGTAGCAGCAGGCTACCAAACGCAGCAAACAGCCGCCAGATCACGGAGACAAAGTGACGGGTACGCTGCTGATGCCGTGCTTCCTGGTCTTTCATGCTGAGCCTGCACCTGAGCCAGCACCTAAGCGTGGAATACCGAAACGATCCATACGCCGGTACAAAGATTGCCGGCTCAAGCCCAAGGCAGCGGCGGCCTGCGCAATCACACCCTCAGCCTGTGTCAATGCCTGCTCAATCGCTGCTTTATCCGGCTCATTGTCAGCGATGCCTTTCGCTGCTACCGCACTGCTGAGTCCGAGATCCGTCACCGTAATCTGCGCAGCACTGCTCAACAGCTGCGCCCTTTGCATCAGGTTTTTCAATTCCCGTACATTGCCGGGCCAGCTATGCGCAAGCAAAGCAGCGCATGCGGCTTCACTCAAGTGTTTGTCCTTACCCAGAAATGCGCGTGCCAGCGGCAAAATATCGTCAGGCCGTGCCGCTAAAGCAGGTAAATGCAGCTGTATCACATTCAGCCGGTAATACAGGTCCTCGCGGAACTGACCTGCTTTGATCATGGCTGGCAAATCCGCATTGGTGGCGCTGATGATGCGCACACTGACCTGACGCTCGCGATTCGCCCCTAAGCGTTGAAAACGCCCGGTCTCCAAAACCCGCAATAACTTCATCTGTCCGGCTAAAGGCAGATTGCCGATTTCATCCAGGAACAAGGTACCGCCATCTGCCGCTTCAAATTTGCCTTCACGCGCCTTCATCGCTCCGGTATAGGCACCACTTTCGCTGCCGAACAATTCTGCCTCGATCAGCTCGGCCGGTAAGGCGCCGCAATTCAGTATCACAAACGGCCCATCGCACACCGCTGAGTTACGTTGCACGATTTCGGCAATCCGCTCTTTGCCCGCCCCGTTTGGCCCAGTAATCAGTATAGCTGCGTCAGAACGCGCTACCTGGCAAGCCACTTCCAGCACCTTAGCGGTCGCTCTGTCCTGCCAGATCAAACCGCATAAATCAAAGTCTGCCTCCAATGCCTGTTTTTGCTGGAGTTCGCGCTGGTTGCGGCGCTGCAGTGTCCGGTTCGCCTGGCCCAATTCGATCAGATTACGTACCGTCGTGATCAGACGCTGATCATCCCAGGGTTTGGCGATGTAATCTGCCGCACCTGCCTTGATCAATTCCACCGCCATGTCCAGATGGGTCCAGGCCGTCATCAGTATCACCGGCATGTCGGGACTGTGCGCGCGTATGCGTTTGAACAGCGCGACTCCCTCCTGACCTGAAGTCGTGTCAGCGCTGAAGTTCATATCCTGTATCACCAGATCAATACTATGCATTGTCAGGTAATCCATCCCCTGCTCCGTTGACGTGGTAATCACGCAATCCAGATCATGCAAGGACAAGGAAACATCAAGTGCTGTCGCAACCGACAGATTGTCATCAATAATTAATACAGTAGGCATCGTTTATTCTCTGCAGGCAGCGGCCAGGAAGTTCTATTATCCTGCCTGGACGCGCTGTCGTCTATTTACGCGCAATCATACGCTGCGGGTAGCAGTGGCCGGTGCAATAGCCGCTGCCCGCCACGCAGGTGCCCATGCAGCGCCTATGCCCAATATCAGGAATACGGCAACTGACAAACCCAGATACATCAGCGGTAACTGCGCGATTTCCAGTTGCTGCACCAGGAACTGATTCAACGCCAGTGCCAGCACACAGCCTATGCCAGCCCCCAGCAAACTGATCATCGCATTCTCAGTCAGAAAATGCAGCAAGATATGCAAGCGGGTAGCACCCAGTGCGCGCCGCACACCAATCTGCCGTCTGCGCTGATTCACCACCAGGCTGCACATGCCCACGATACCGCTGGCTGTCACCAGGATCAGCAAGCCACAGACTGCCAGCAACATCCAGGACAGGCCTTTCGCATGCCGGTAACGTCCTTCACGCATCTCATCCACCGTGCGCTGCCGGATATTCAGTGCTGTGACGCTATCCTTACGCAAAGCCTGTTCCACTTGCTGCATCACGCGATCGCGCTGGCCCGGTTCCGCCCGCAATACATAGCCAGAATACGCATCATTACTCAGTCTGACAGGAATCAGCGCCGAAATTTCCCCAGCCACACCTTCCATCGCACCAGAAGTCTGCATCGTCTCCACCACGCCGATAATACGCACCGAATTTGCACCCGGTCCGCGCCCGAAAAAAAACTCTTTGCCCAGATAAGCACTGGCGTCCGGAAATAAGAGCTTGCCCATAGCCTGAGTAATAATCACCGACGGCGGTAAATCGCTGGCCGCATTCTGATCCAGCTCCACCACATCCTGTGCTGAAAAATCCCGCCCCTCGGTCAGGTGTAGACCCAATACCTGAATCAGTGAGCCGGGCGACACATACATGGCCGCATTGCCCTCAGTGGCCGGACCAGTGCGCTGACTCGCAACATTGGTGGAGCTGCCCGATTGCGATATAGGCATGGAATTGGTTCTTGCCACACCCAATACGCCGGGTACTGCGCGCATCACTTGTTCCTCGCGTTTTTGCATGGCCAGCTGCTCCTCATGCCCGGCAGCACGCTGATTACTGATGTGCAGATAAAATACATCCTGTTCCTGCGCGATACCGCTGGGACGTGCCGCCATCGTCAGGCGTTGATTCACCAGATAAATCGCGTTCGATAAAATCGCCAGACTTAAGGCAATCTGCAATGCGACCAGCAATGGTCCGGTTTTATTCCTGAGCAATGCAAGCAAGACCGGTTTGAATGGAAAATAAGAATGGATAGAACGCATCGTTAGCCTCACTGTGACTTTAATTGCAGGGCAGGAGAAATCTGACAGGCACGCCAGGTCGGCAGCAGACCAGCCAGTAAGGCGGCAGCAACAGACATCAGCAGCGTCAGCAGCAACATACGCCAATCCATATGCGCGACAGCCCGCAGATATCCAGCCTGTAAAGCGATCAGTTTCAGGAACAAGAGCGATAACAGCATGCCGCTTAGCGCACCAACCAGGCCGATCACACCGCTCTCTATGAAGACCTGGAAAAAGATATCCCGACGCGATGCACCCAATGCGCGTCTGACTCCAATCTCAGCGGCCCGGCTGGAAAATTTTGCCAACAACAAACCGATGGTATTCACCAGGCATAACAATAAAAAACCAGCTGCCAGCCAGGCAGATAATTTATCGTCATCGCCCACCAGCTTCACCTCCACCAGCCACTCAGGAACATTGAACAGGCTGTTGGCAGCATGACGTGGAAAACGTCCCATTTTTTGTTGTTCACTCACATAGCCGTCCAGGTAGGTCTGTACTTGCTTGCGCTCAGCCGCATCGCGCACTTCAAACCAGAACGTCAGCCAAAGACATTCAGAACGCAATAATGCCTGCCAGCCCGGATCGCGCTTACCGGTACAACTCATATTTCCGGCATGCGGCGTTTCATTGCGCATCGCGCTATAGAAAGGCACGATGAACTGCTCTTCCGCATTGAAGGCGGAACCTCGGCCATTGTAACGATAGAACTTAGGCTCAGAGCGCCAGCTATCCATCACGCCACTGACCTGATAACTACGTCCCCACATCGTCACCTGACTGCCTACCGGATTCGTCTTGCCAAACATTTTTTCAGCGATAGCACGACTCAGCACGACCACATCGCGGCCACTGCTATCATCCTGCTCCGACCAGCTGCCACCGAATAAAAAAGGCACATCCAGCATGCCGAAAAAATCCCGGCTGGCTGCCATACCATTGATTTCTAACACGCCCAGATCACGGCGCGGCATTTCTATCACAGCATCAATGCCATACAGACCAACCCGACGCTGACCGATGGGGCTGTGCAGCAGATTGTTCACATCCTGATAGGACAACTGCTTCTCACGCGGTTTCTCACCCGGCGTATAGTCTTCCGCCGGGCCGTTATCCAGCACAGGAATGAACAAGCGCTGACTCTTAGACGGTATAGGATCAGCGGACATCACGTGCAATATGGTCAGGGTAGACATGCTCGCCGCCACACCAACTGACAGAATCAGTATCATCAGGCCAGTCAGCCAGGGATGACGGCGTAAACTGCGAAAGCCCAGCCACAGGTAATAAGAAAACATGCTGCCTCCTGTCTCAGATCTGCTGGCTGGCAATGCCAGCAATAGCGGTCTGTACCAGCGTCGGGGATGAGCGCACCAGATCAGACACCTGCCCATCAATGATGTGAACATTTCTTTGGGCACGCACCGCCAGTTCGGGATCATGGGTCACCATCAGTATGGTGGTGCCACGTGCATTAATCTCTTCGAGTAACTCCATCACACTGCGTGCCATCTGGGTATCGAGATTACCGGTCGGTTCATCTGCCATCAGGACTTTCGGTTCACCGGCCAGCGCGCGTGCAATCGCCACCCGCTGCTGCTGTCCACCCGATAATTCAGCGGGATAATGCTTCGCTCTGGAGGCCAGACCAACCTGCGCCAGCGCCTCTTCTATACGACGTTTGCGCTCATCGGCGGGCAAGCCACGATAGCGTAAAGGCACATCCACATTGTCGAACAGATTCAGATCCGGAATCAGATTAAAGCCCTGAAAAATATAGCCCAGCTTCTCATTGCGCAAGCGGGTACGGTCACGGTCAGACAGGCCTTTCACATTCACGCCATCCAGAAAATAATCGCCTTCCGTGAAGTCTTCCAGCAAACCGGCGATATTCAGAAAGGTCGTTTTGCCGGACCCCAATGGCCCGGTCACGGTAACAAATTCGCCTTCGCGCACATGAATTTCAAAGCCACGTAAAGCGTGGGTTTCGATCAGATGCGTGCGATATACCTTACTCAATGCGTTCATACGTAACATCTGTAACTCCTAAGGGTGAATGCGGACAGCCTGGGCTTGTTCAAATATCTCAGTTCCGGAAATGATCACCTGATCGCCGGGCTTGAGACCGCTGATGAATTCAACTGCTGCAATGCTGGTCGCCCCCATGCGCACCGGGGTGCGGGTGGCGATACCGTCTTTGAGTACATACACATAGCGCCCACCTTCGCTCTCAACAAAAGCGCCACGCTGTACCAGTAAGACATTCTTTTTTTCTTCGATCAGTAAACGTGCAGACACACGCTGACTTTGACGCAAACCGGCTGGCACCTCAGCATCAAAACGGACCCGTGCCAGCACCTGATTTTTAACCACCTCCGGCGACATCGCAGATAGTTTGCCTTGCGCCTTAATGCCATTGATATCGAGCTCGACGCGCATCCCTATGCCTAAATCAGCGACATAGCTTTCCGGAATTTCCAGCTCAACTTCTAACTGCGACAAGTCGATCAGCGTCATCAGTGCAGCATTGGCAGTCACCACACTGCGGTTGGCCACAGCCAGCGTACCAACCACACCATCAACCGGTGCCCGCAGGCGTAATTCTGCCACCCGCCGCTCCAGATTTTCCTTGTGCAGACGTTGCTGCTGCCATTGTGCGATTCTGGATTTCAGCACCAGATCGACATCCTCACTTTCCAGCAAACTGGCCTGAGACGCATGTCTGGCGCGGATTTCCGCACTGTGAAGGTTATCCTGCACGCGCTGGAATTCATTTTTTTGTACTACCCCGGCCACACCGGCTTTTTCTATACGCTGAAAGGCACGCTCAGCCGCAACCCGCTCGATCTCCGCCTGGTCAGCATCTCTGACTGCCAGCAATTTCTGTTTGCGTGCCAGGATTTTCTGACGTGCGATTTCGGCTTCCAGCTGATCCAGGATGGCCTGTTCACGCTTGAGTTCAGATTGTAAATCCGGCGATTCTAATTCAGCCAGCACATCGCCCTTCCTGACCGCATCACCCGCCTTAACCAGTAATTGCACGGTGCCGGCGCTGCCAGCAAACAAGCTTGGGCTATTGGCAGCGACCAGTCTGCCATTGACCGCAGCGTCGCGCACCAGCGTCCCGGTTTTCACTTCTGCCACGCTGATGCGTGCCATAGAAAATGAACGTGAACTATCGCTGCGCATACGCAGACTGACATAAAGCGCGAGTGCCAGCAAAGCGATTGCCAGCACAACCATTTGCCAGCGGCGCTGACGCCACCAGCGTGGTGCGGCTATCGCCATATCCTGTTGTGAAGTATCCCTGATACCCATTTTTTCTCTATCCCTCTCCATTCAATTTCTGGCTATTACTGCATTGCGTATCGCATCGGGACTAAGCCCGGCGGATGTAACGTACTTGCAACATGAGACCATCCCAGTGCCATGTATGCGTCACCAGGCGCACCGCGCTGCTGTCCGCTTGCGTTACGTACTGCGTAGTGGTGATGCGCTGACTGCCCTGCGACCACAGATGAACGCCGCTTAACAGGCAGCAGGCGGCCAGCACAAACGACATCAGATGTCGCAGGCAAGCTGTTATCCGCAAACTGTTTTCAACATCAACAAAAAGTGCCATCTGTTTCTCCTCAGGTGCTGGCAAACTCTATTGCAGAATGCGTGCCAGGCCAGAGGAAAACGCCAAGTGTTTGTTTTTATTCAGGATTTATATTTTTCTAAGGAAAGCAGATGGTGTCCGCACACAATGCGGACAGTGGTGCGGACAGCTTGCGGACAGCTGAGCGGACGACGTTCAGTTGTCCGGTGAGGGATGGGCTAAGGCCTCGATGATGGGACATTGTGCCTGTTGCGAGGCGGTGGCGCAGGCATGGATCAGTTGCGACAACATGCTTTCCATCTGACGCAAATCCGCCAGTTTGGATCTGACCTGCATCAGTCTGTCCTGCGCGATATCGCGGATCGCGCTTTTGTCATTGCACTCTTCCAGCATCAGTAAATGCCCGATCTCGTCCAGACTGAAGCCCAGTTCCTGCGCGCGTTTGATGAAGCGTATGCGCTCTGCCAATGCACTGGAATAGGTGCGAAAACCGCTGCTTGTCTGTGGTACTGGTAACAGAGTACGGCGCTGGTAATAGCGTATGGTCTCGACCCCCACTCCCGCTGCGCGCGCTAGCTGGCCGATGGTGAGTTGATCCTGATCAGATTTCGCTGACTTAGCTGACATTTTAAATTCTCCTTGACTCCGTTCTCAGGTACAGAGTCTATGATACAGACAGGACTTACGCAAAAATTGCGCAGGCTAGACGCGGAGCCGAAGACAGTGCAACTGTACGGCGGGGCGAAAGCAACAACGCCAGCGTCTGTTTTGCCTAAGTCCTGACAGAAAACAAAGACTCAGGAGTTCTTATGCACCATCAGCATCAAGGCGATTGCTGCGCACACCAGCCCGCGCAGCAGAATGAAAAAAAATACACCGACCCGGTGTGCGGCATGCAGGTCGCCAAAAGCGAGAAGACCACACGTTTTCAAGGCATTGCCTATTATTTCTGCAGCCCGACCTGTGTCAGCCGGTTCGAGGCTGAGCCAGGGCGCTACGTAAAAACCAAGAAGGTGATACAACTGGGTCAGAGCAGTCCTGCTGCTGCCAGCGCAGCAGCAGCGCCTGCCAGCGGCGTATCATCATGCTGCGGCGGCCAGGACCTGATGCAAAGCGATGCACTGGGCGCTTACACCGATCCAGTCTGCGGCATGCGCGTCAACGCCAACTCTGCCCATCAAACCACACATGCGGGACAGCCGTATTATTTCTGCTGTGCGTCCTGCCTGCAAAAATTCAGTCAGTCACCGCAACGCTGGCTCGATCCTGCACAGCGCCCCGCTGCTGCAGTGGCAGATCCGGGCGCTGTTTATATGTGTCCTATGGACCCTGAGATCGAACAAATCGGTCCCGGCATTTGCCCGATCTGCGGCATGGCGCTGGAGCCAAAAGAAGCTAGCATGCATGAAGACACCAGCGAACTCGATGACATGACGCGCCGCTTCCGCATCAGTCTGCTGCTGGCGCTGCCCCTGCTGCTGCTCACCATGCTGGATATGGTGCCAGCATGGTCCATGCACAGGCTGCTGGGTATGCAAGTCTTTAACTGGCTGCAGTTTGTGCTCGCAACCCCAGTGGTGCTGTGGTTGGGGCGACCATTTTTTGAACGCGCACTCAGCTCATTTCAAAGCCGTCATTTGAATATGTTCAGCCTGATTGGCGTCGGCACCGGCAGCGCCTATCTGTTCAGCCTGGTCGCCTTGATTTCCCCCGACAGTCTGCCGCCGGCCTTCCGTATGGATGGCATGGTGCCGCTGTATTTTGAAGCCGCTGCGGTCATCATCAGCCTGGTCTTGCTGGGTCAGGTGCTGGAACTGCGCGCGCGTTTTCAAACCAGCAGTGCGATTAAAGCGCTGCTGTCGCTGACACCCGCCACGGCTTTACGCGTGCTGCCCGATGGCAGCGAGCAGGAGGTGGCACTGGATCAGGTACAGGTCGGTGACGTATTGCGTGTCAAACCGGGTGCCCATATTCCGGTCGATGGCAAAGTGCAGGACGGGCAATCTTATGTGGATGAATCCATGATTACCGGCGAAGCCACAGCGCAAGCCAAACAGGCGGGCGATACAGTGGCAGCCGGCACCCTGAATCAACAAGGCAGCTTCACCCTGCGTGCAGAACGGGTAGGCCGCGACACCCTGCTGGCTGGCATCATCGCGATGGTGAATCAGGCCGGCCGCTCACGCGCACCGGTACAAAAACTGGCTGATGCAGTTGCGGGCTGGTTTGTACCAGCGGTGATTGTCATCGCCCTTGCTGCGTTTGGCCTGTGGGCCTTTTTCGGCCCACAACCCGCACTGGCTAACGGTCTGATGGCTGCAGTGTCAGTGCTGATCATTGCCTGCCCATGTGCACTGGGACTGGCAACGCCGATTTCTGTCACCGTTGGCATAGGACGTGGAGCATCCGAAGGTATTTTGATTAAAGATGCAGAAGCCCTGCAATTGCTGGAGCGCGTCAATACCCTGATCATCGATAAAACCGGCACCCTGACCGAAGGTAAGCCACGTCTGCAAAGCTTCCAGGTCCATCCGGCGGCTGATCGCCAACAACTGCTCAGCCTGGCTTTGCAACTGGAGCGCCAGAGCGAACATCCACTGGCGCAAGCCATCGTGCACTATGTGGTATCAGTAAGCCTGAATACAGCCCTGCCAACGGTGCAACTGAGTCAGTTTGAAGCTGTCACCGGCATGGGTGTACGCGCCACGGCATCCGGTCAGACTATCATTCTCGGCAAACTCGGCTACCTGCAGGCGCAGGGCATTGATACCACCTACTGGCAGCATCAGGCTCAGCTCGCCCAGCAACAGGCGCACACGGTGATGGGGCTGGCAGTCGGTCAGCAATGTCTGGCCTTGATCAGCGTGGCGGACAGCATCAAATCCAGCAGCCTGCAAGCGGTCGCTGACTTGCAGGCACAAGGTCTGCGCCTGATCCTGATGACTGGTGACAATGCCGCCACTGCCAACGCGGTCGCCACCCAGCTGGGCATACGGGAAGTCCACGCAGATGTGCGGCCAGAAGATAAATTCCGCATGGTGCAGCAATTGCAGGCCACCGGCAGTGTGGTGGCGATGGCAGGCGACGGCATTAATGATGCCCCGGCATTAGCACAGGCAAACGTCGGTATCGCCATGGGCAATGGTACCGACATCGCCATGCAAAGTGCGCATGTGGTTCTGGTCAAAGGTGATTTACGCGGTATCGCAAAAGCGCGCAAACTCTCCCAACTCAGCATGCGTAACATCCGTCAAAACCTGTTTTTTGCGTTTGCCTATAACCTGATAGGCGTGCCGGTTGCGGCCGGTGTTCTGTTCCCATGGTGTGGCATCTTGCTGAGTCCCATGATCGCGAGTGCGGCGATGAGCCTGAGTTCGGTATCTGTCATCACCAATGCACTGCGTTTGCGGCGCGCGCGCCTGTAAGTCTATCCAAGTTCCGCTGCGGGCAGAGTGAATCCGGTTCTGCCCAGCGGCCTCAGGTAAAATACGCATTTTGGCAGCCAGCCTTAGCCGCTGCCGTGCTGCCACCTGTACCTGTGATCTTAATTATGCGACTGTATTATTTACTTCCCCTGCTTTCCAGCCTGTTACTGAGCACCAGTCTGCACGCTAACGAGCAGACATCCCAAGTAGCACAAATCAGAAAACCCCAAAAACTGAAAAACCCGCTCACGCTGTATATCGCCGGTGATATTGCCGACTGCCGTAAGCAGCCAGCAGGTGAGACCATGGCAGCGCGGACTTCAGATCTGATCCTGGCTGCACTGGAAAAAGACAGTAATGCCTATGCCCTGACCCTGGGTGACAACACCTACCCGATTGGCAAGCCGGAAGAATTCAGCAATTGCTACGATCCGACCTGGGGTCGCTTTAAGGAGCGTACCCTGCCCTCACCGGGCAACCATGACTACGGTCAACCTAAGGCACTCGGTTATTACAATTATTTCGGTGACATCGCAGGGCCGGAACGGCGCGGCTATTACAGCAAGCGCATAGGACAATGGCATCTCCTGTCGCTCAACAGCAATCTGAGCGGCAGCCAGATGCAAAAACAAATCGAGTGGCTGCGCGAAGAATTAAGCAGCAATCAAAAGCTATGCACACTCGCATTCTGGCACCATCCGGCTTACAGCTCCGGCGGACACGGCAATAACAGTTTCATGCAGCCAGTCTGGAAAATGCTGGCCGATGCCAAAGCGGATATCGTGCTGACTTCGCACGACCACGACTATGAGCGCTTCGCTCCGATGAATGGCAATGGCGATAGAGATGAACAAGGCGGCATACGCAGCTTCGTCGTTGGCACAGGCGGTGCCAAACTCACGCCTATGTTTTTCCCTAAAGGTACGACAGAAATCCGTGACAACAATACCCATGGCGTACTGAAGCTGGTTTTGCACGAAAAATCCTATGAATGGGAATTCATTTCTATCGGTGACAGTAACTTCAGCGACAAAGGCAAAGGCAGTTGCCACTGAGTTGAAACCGACTTGGAACTGAGTTGATTCAGTCATGACTCTGCGCCGGGTATACGCTATACGTGATACCCGGTATCCATAAATCTGATGCAAACGAAGGCCGCTTCAGGACTATACTGAACTACGGCTCAACGGTTTTGTTCGTCTTCTCGACAAAACTGCCTTTTCCCGCGTCCGCCAGACGCATTACGGAGTCGTTATGCACATCGAAGAAACCCTGAGACTGGACTTTAAAGACGTTCTGATACGTCCTAAGCGCTCAACCCTGACATCCCGTTCCCAAGTCGAATTAGCGCGTGAATTTGTATTCCGCCATTCACGTAAAACTTACCACGGCATTCCTATCATCGCAGCCAATATGGATTCCACCGGCACCATAGAAATGGCGCACGCACTGGAAGGCCATCAGTTATCGGTCGCCCTGCATAAGCATTACGACGTCGATACCCTGGTCGCGTATTTCAGCTCGCTGGAAAAAAAATCGACTGCGTTTTACTCCATGGGCATCACCCAGAGTGATTTTGAAAAATTCACCACTGTAATGACGCGTGCCCATAATGCGATCGAATACGTCTGCATCGACGTCGCCAATGGCTACACCGAAACCTTCATCCATTTCGTGAAAAAAGTCCGTGATACCTACCCACATCTGACCATCATGGCAGGCAATGTGGTAACGGGAGACATCACAGAAGAGCTGATTCTGGCTGGCGCGGACATCGTAAAAGTCGGCATCGGTCCTGGCTCGGTCTGTACCACACGCAAAATGACGGGTGTTGGCTATCCGCAGTTATCGGCGATTATCGAATGCGCGGACGCTGCCCACGGTCTGGGTGGACAAATTTGTGCCGATGGTGGCTGTGTCGTGCCGGGTGATCTGGCCAAGGCCTTTGGTGGCGGCGCCGACTTCATCATGCTGGGCGGTATGCTGGCTGGTCACGATGAATGTGCGGGTGATCTGGTCGAGCGCGATGGTCAGCAATTCAAACGCTTCTACGGCATGAGCAGCCGCGCTGCAATGGATAAGTATGCAGGTGGTGTGGCTAAATACCGCGCCTCGGAAGGCAAAGAAGTGCTGATTCCTTACCGTGGTCCTGTTGACGCGAGCCTGCAAGACATACTGGGTGGCGTACGCTCAGCCTGCACCTATGTGGGTGCGCATAAACTCAAGGAGCTGACCAAGCGTACCACCTTCATCCGCGTGACTCAGCAGTTGAACGAGGTCTTTGGTAAGTCCTGAGGCAATACTATACGCTTAGGGAGCTGAACCTGAGCAAACCCGAAGCGCTGAGGCGCTAAATTCGTACGGCCTTCAAGGCCTGAAAGCCGTGTTGCACCAGAATGCAACACGGCTTTTTCTTTTTTCCCGAAACGTAACTACGATGCTGCTGTCCCCGCGCCCATAACGAGCACCAGCCCGTCCCCGCTCTTCCGTCTGTCAACATCTCACTATGCGGCAAATTTACCACAGACAATATATTTAATTGGCACGATCCCTGCTAGGTAAAACAAGGCACGAAGGCGAGCCAGAATGAAAATTGTTATTCATTGAATATTGCGATAAGAAAATTTCCGTGGCAGCATAGTTTCAATATAAACAGAATGCATTCTGCATCTTATTGCGTTCAGTGAGCCGGTTTTCATCCTTGCAAGGCCGACTCAGCTGATATGCCAGATTCAGAACTGGAATGAGGCAACGCTGTACTACCCACCATGAATGAGCGCTGACAATCGGTCGCACAGACGCGCATCATGGACCTGAGGTGGTTTTGCTGAATTCCTGAAAAAATAAAAAAACCAAATTTGTAGGTGGAGAGATATGAAAAAGCTAGTCAATAAGGCATGGCCATCCATGGCTGCGCCGGCACTTGTTTTTGTGTGTGGCAGTATGTTGTTATCAGCCTGTTCCAAAGATCCTGCACCTGTTGCACCGGCAGCCGATGCCGCCAGTACGGCCAACACCGCCAGCAATATTGCGCAACCTACCGGACTGGTCAAAGATCCGGTCAAACATGCACATACTGCCGACGTGACCAAATGGATGGATCAGGCATCGAAGAAAACGCCAGCCCAAATCGCACAAGAAGAAAAACTGGCACGCGAAGCCAAAGAAAAGCAGGCAGCCGAAGCGAAAAAAGCACAAGAAAGCAAAACCGTAGCGCCTAAAACTGTGGCCAATACGATCAAAGAAACCGTAACCCCAATTCCGGCGCCGGCACAAGCCTCGCCTGCGCCTGTACAGACCGCAGCCGCTGCGGCACCCGCCAAAGCACCAGAAGCGGCTCCCGTTGTAGTTGCCGCACCCGTTGTGAAAGCCCCTGAGCCGGAACAAAATACCGCTCTGAAATTGCTGAATAAGGTACAGCCCAAGTATCCGACAGCTGCTGCGCGTGCCGGAATCGCGGAAGGCAGCGTCAGCGCCAGATTGCATGTGGAAACAGATGGCCGGGTCTCACAGGTAGAAATTCTGAAAGCCAGACCCACTAAAATATTTGATAAAGAAGTCATTGCTGCCGCCGGCCAATGGAAGTATGCGCCAGTCTCGAAGGCACAAACGACGGTTGCAGAATTCAGTTTTAAACTGGATTAAAAAGGTCAGTGTGGCCCGCTGGGCAGCAGTCACGCTGCCCGGCACGCATCTCAGGCAGGCTGTATCAGGCCCAGCTCTGGGCTACTGATGAGTTTATCGATATCCAGCAAAATCAACATACGCTGATCCACTTCACCCAGACCGGTGATAAAGTCAGTTGAAAAGACCGAGCCCAGATCAGGCGGCGGCTTGATGGCGGCCTGAGAGAGCGTGACCACATCAGATACGCTGTCAACCATCATACCAATCACGTGACCACGGATATTGAGAATGATATTCACAGTCGCCTCATCCATCCTGGCCTCGCCGGTGGCAAAACGTAAGCGCATGTCGATCACGGGTACGATCACACCGCGCAGATTCAGTACACCGCGCAAGTAATCCGGTGCATTGGCAATCCGGGTCAGCGGTTCCAGATTACGGATTTCCTGCGTCTGTAAAATGTGTATGCCGTACTCCTCCGGTCCCAGACGAAAGGCCAGATATTCCTGTTCATCGGTACCATCTTGTGCGGCTTCATCCTGCAATACGGCTTCACTCATTGATCCCCTCCTGAAAAGTTCAGTCCATTGTGCAGATTACGCTTAACGTAGTTACTGCTCTATTTCTGATCTAATCCGGCCAGCTTGCGCAGTACATGCGCCGCAGCCATCAGTCCAAATGATGCCGTCACGACCACCGACGATCCAAACCCCGCGCAATTCAGGCCAGTAATACCCACACTATCAGCAGCGTCACTACTCACCTCACACATCTCGGCCGTCTCTGGCATGGTCAGCACTTCCATCGAAAACACGGCATCAATCCCGAACTTGTTTTTTGTGCCACGTGGGAAGCCGTGATTCTGCCGCAAACGCTTACGTACCAGCGCCAGCAACGGTTCCTGCTCGGTGCGCGATAAGTCGCGGATTTCTATTTTCGACGGATCTGTTTGTCCACCGGCCGCACCTATCGTGATCAAAGGAAGCTGGTGCTGACGGCAATATGCGATCAATGCTGTCTTTGCTTTCACATCATCGATCGCATCGATCACATAATCAAACGGCCCAGATAGCATTTGCTCCAGATTATCAGCTGTAATGAAATCTTCAAGTTCTGTAACCTGACAAGTGGGATTTATCAGCCGTATTCTTTCCGACAACGCAGTAATTTTTGCTTTGCCCAATGTCTCGGTCGTGGCCTGAATCTGGCGATTAATATTCGATTCCGCGACATTATCCAAGTCTATCATGGTGATACGAGCGATTGCGCTGCGTGCAAGTGCCTCCACCACCCAGGAACCCACGCCGCCAACGCCGATCACGCAGATGTGTGCAGATTGAAAACGTGCCAGTCCGGCACTGCCATACAAGCGGGCGACACCGCCAAAACGACGTTCAAAGTCGATTTCTGAATCTTGTTGCATAATTGAAGTAATGGTGAATTCAGACTACATTTTACAAGAGCGCGCTTGATATGACGCAAGCACGTACCAGGTACCTACTGCATAATGCGAACTTGCTTCTTCCAAAGGAGTCACTATGAGCACCTTATTTGATGCTGCACCCGGTTTCGATACGCCTATCGCTGTGTTAAAACATTGCCATGACCGTATCCGTAAACAGCTGGCGACACTGGATAAATTAGTCAATTACCTGCCAGACCGGGGCGTGGATGAGAGTGTGCAGCAAGCTGCCAAAGCAGTGCTGAAATACTTCATCAAAGCTGCGCCGCTGCATCATCAGGATGAAGAAGTCGATTTGTTACCAGCCTTGCGTGCAACTGTTACTGGTGCAGATGCCGAATTGCTGAGCGAGCTTAGCCATACTATTTTGCAACACCATGCGCAAATGGATCAGCAATGGAAGGGATTGCAGGCTCAGCTGGAAGCACTGGAAGATGGCAGTGGCTATGATTTATCGCCCTCAGATGTAGACGACTTCACGACTCTGTACCAGGCACATATGCAGATCGAAGAGACACAAATCGCACCGATGGCTTTGAGGGTGTTGAGCGAAGAGCAAATGAAGCAGTTGGGTGCATCGATGCAAGCCCGGCGTGGCATCACTTGACGGAACCGGCCTGATGGCCAGAATTGCTGATTTTTTATTTAACAAGGAAATCTATGTCTATTGCTGACATTCGTAAGGATTATCGACAAGCGAGCTTATCCGAGGGCGATGTGCAGGCCGATCCGTTTGCACAGTTTGGAATCTGGTTTCAACAGGCTTTGACGGCAGATGCAGCAGAAGCAAATGCCATGAGCCTGGCTACGGTCAATGCTCAGGGTCGACCTTCATCCCGCATCGTGTTGATCAAGGAGTTTGATGAGCGCGGTTTTTGCTGGTTCACCAATTACGACAGCGCCAAGGGTGCTGATCTGGAAACGAATCCCCATGCGGCCTTGCTTTTTTTCTGGACGGCACTGGAACGTCAGGTCCGCATCGAAGGCCGGGTAGAAAAAATCTCCGCTGAAGAAAACGACAGCTATTTTTTCAGCCGTCCTCTGGGCAGTCGGCAAAGCGCGAATGCATCACAGCAGAGTCAGCCTGTGGCTGGCCGCGAAGTTCTTGAGCAGCAACTGCAAGCCGTGATCGCGCAATTTGGTGAGCACCCACCGCGTCCGAAACATTGGGGTGGCTATCGCCTGATTCCCGAGCGTCTGGAATTCTGGCAGGGCCGCGCCTCTCGTTTTCACGACCGCATCGTCTACACCCGTAATGCAGATCACAGCTGGAGCATTTCGCGTCTGCAGCCCTGATCACTTGACACCGACCGAGATGCACAAGTGATGTCCAAATCACACCAGCCTGCCCGTCACAAGGCAGGCTTTTTTTGTCGCGATATCCTGCATTTACCAAATAGCGATAATGACAAGTGCATGGTATTCTGCCCACCTGTTTCCCGATTCCGACTTTTTGGTGGCATGCCATGCGTAAGAAAAAAATTCTTTTACTGAGTGTCTCTGCGGGCGCCGGACATCAACGTGCAGCTGAAGCCATACGCAGCGCAGCGCTGCTGAATGACAGCCAGTTCGATGTGCTGCATCTGGATGCGATGCAGTTTGTGACTGCAGGCTTTCGTAAAATTTATACCGATTTTTATATCAAACTGGTCAACAAGGCGCCGGCATTGTGGGGCTATCTGTACCATGCGAGTAACGAAGCACAAAGCGACAGTACGACGGAAAAACTGCGTCGTGCTCTGGAGCGCCTGAATGCACGCAGCCTGCTAAAAGCGATAGAAGAATTTCAGGCTGATGCCATTATCTGCACCCATTTTTTACCTGCTGAGATGTTGTCGCGCGAAATACGTAAACAGCGTCTGCATTGCCCGGTCTGGGTGCAAGTGACTGATTTTGACTTGCACCGGATGTGGGTGCATGAACATATGACTGGCTATTTTGCAGCCAGTGAGGAAGTCGCAGACCGTATGCTGGAAAATGGAATTCCAGTTGAAAAAATTCATGTTACCGGCATACCCATCATGCCCGCATTTCAGCAAAAGCTGGAACGCACAGCCTGTGCACCCGAATTCGGTTTGCGTGCGGATATCACCACGATCTTGTTGATGGGTGGCGGTGCTGGTTTGGGTGGCCTGGATCAGGTGGCAGCCCGCTTGCTGAGTCAGCAAGCCGGGTTTCAACTGATTGTGATGGCTGGAAAAAATGCGACTGCGCTGCAAGCCTTGCAAACACTGGTGCCGCGCTACCCCAGCCGCCTGTTCCCCCAAGGTTTTACCAATCAGGTTGAGCGTCTGATGGCGTGCTCTGATCTGGTAATTACTAAGCCCGGTGGCCTGACCACCTCTGAATGTCTGGCGCTGGGCTTGCCTATGATTGTGAACTCGCCGATACCTGGTCAGGAAGAGCGCAATGCAGATTATCTGCTGGAGCAAGGCGTGGCACTCAAAGCCTACGATGACATCAGCCTCGCCTATCGCGTAAAACGCTTACTCGACGATACAGCCAGACTAAGTGCAATGCATTCCCGCGCCAAGGCGTTGGGCAAACCGGATGCTGCTGCGCGCGTTCTCGCAACGGTAACAGCTGCGCTGTAACGGAGTCCGCATGACATCTATCCGAAACTCTGTCTTGCTCACGCTGAGCTGGGTTGCCTTGCTGGCGATATTTTTTGCCCAGGTAGAAATTCAGATTGAGGGCAGCGCCGGCTGGGCCGTGAATTTGCCAACCTGGCGCATAGAACAACACTGGCTGCTTGATCTGTTCTGGGGTGGCCGCGCCATGACTGGTTACCATGCCTGGGTCTTTCCGCTGATCGCGATGTTTTTTCATTTTCCCATGGTCATGCTGCAGCAATGGTCCCTGGCCTTGCAGGCACGTACGATTGCCTGCATCATCGTATTTTGGATCATCGAAGATGCAAGCTGGTTCATCATGAATCCGGCCTTTGGCTGGCATGCCTTGCGCCCGGAAACAGTGCCCTGGCATCACCATTGGTGGTGGAACTTGCCGGTCGATTACTGGTTGGGAAGCGCAGTGGCAATTGTTTTATTTCATCTTTCGTACCGGAGAAAATGATGCGCTACGATGTGCGTACCTGCGGCCTGATACTGATGCTGTGCCTGAGTCTGCTGAGCTTGCAACAGGATGCCGCCGCAACCCAGGCAACACCTCAAACGTCGACAGATTCTCAGCGTCCGCAACAATGGGCGCAAGCGGTCGACACCTCAGCAAATTTATTCAAAGTGAATGATCAGTTTTACCGCAGTGCGCAGATACAGTCAGAACTGCTACCCACATTGCAAAGCCTGGGGATCAAAACCGTCGTGAGCCTGCGTGCGTTTCACTCAGATGAACAGATACTGAAAAACAGCGGTATACGCATGCAGCGTATCGGTATCAACACCTGGGATATCAACGATAACAATGTCATTTTGGCTCTACGTACTTTGCGCAACGCGCAGCAACAGGGTCCGGTATTACTGCACTGCCAGCATGGTGCAGACCGTACCGGCCTGATCACTGCGATGTATCGCATCCTGTATCAGTCCTGGACCAAAGAACAGGCACTGGAGGAACTGACTCAAGGTGGCTACGGCTATCACAGTATGTGGAAAAACATTCCCGATTATCTGCGCCGCGCAGATATAGAAAAAATCCGTCAGGGTGTTAATCTGCCTTGATCCTGTCTTCATAAGCTAACTTCTTTTTTCTATGAATAGTCATCGCTCCCCTGTCCCGCTCCGGCATATGATATGCACACGCGCACTGCTTGGCGTGTCCAGCCTGTTTTCGTTATGTCAGAGCAGCCAGGCAGAACAGATAGAAATGAGCAAAATCAATCATACAGTTCAATTACTGGATTTAAGCAAAGCAGACAGCCGCGCTAAGCGATTTGAAGCTGCGACGCTGATAGATGCACCCGTTGCGCAAGTATGTGCTGCAATTCTGGCCTATGACAGTTATCCGTCTTTTATGCCGAATACCAGCAAAGTCAGCGTTGTGAAACTGAATGACAATGCCTCACAGGTGGATTTCACACTGTCACTGCCTTTAGGTAAAACAAAAAAATACAGACTCAGGATGACGCCTAAACAGACTGGTACTAACTGCCACCTGAGTTGGAAAATGCTGCCTTGGGAGGGCTTAAAACAAGAAGAAACAATCGCAGACACCCAAGGTTATTGGTCACTTAGCAGCGTCAGTAATGATGTCCAAAAGACGGTAGTACGTTATGTAGTGGAAACCGATCCGGGGCCGGTTCCGTTAGGGCTGGGCTGGATCGTCGACAGCATGAGTAAAGACAGCATCCCGAAAATGCTGGAAGCGCTGCGCGCGAAACTGCGCTAACCCGCACCATGTCGTCCTGTCAGCCTGCTGAGCTCAGTTTGATGATTCAACAGGGTGTCAGGAATAAGGTACGTTCGGCTGCTCGCCGTGCAACCAGACCAGGGAAGGGCTTCCCTCCAGCCATCACCCAGCGGCCGAATTCATCAGCAGCGCCCTGATAATCACCCTGATTCAGTTTTTTGAGTAAGGTCGAGCTCTTCAAATTGCCTATACCCAGATTAAATGTAAAACTGGTCAGGGCGCCAAACTGGTTGTCATTCAACGCGACACTGACCACCGATGCTACATCCCGGCCCGCATTCATCAAATCGCTTTGCAACAGACTTTGTGCTTGCACCATCGTGATGCCTTGCGGATACAAAGCCAGCACCTGTGCCCGGTCCGCTTCGCCTTTTAAAAAACGCCCCTGAAATGTTATTGCATGGCCCCACCCTATAGTCCAGATGCCAACAGGATCCAGATAGGGATCGATATTCGGGGTAGCAGAATTTCCATCTGGAATACCTTCATACTTCTGAACCAGATTAAGGGTTACCTGATTCACATTGCGTAGCGCCATAGCTCACTCTCCGGCCGAATTAGAAAAATACAGAGGCGTAACGACAGCGCAATAGAATGACACAAGAGCACTTGTTTCGCCGGGCAAATATTAACAAAAACCCATGCTCAAATGCGAAAAATATCAATCCTGTTTCCAGATTTTCCGGAAGGCCTGGCGAGCCTTGCTCACCTTAGGCGCAACCACAAATGCACAATACCCCTGCTGAGGATGCTGGGTAAAATAATCCTGATGGTAGGCTTCCGCCGGGTAAAACATGGGTGCCATCGCAAGCTCAGTCACGATGGGTGCATCCCAGTGATCTGCCATTGCAGTTTTAACGGCTTCCGCGATGGCGTGTTGCTCGTGGCTGTGACTGTAAATCACGGAGCGGTATTGAGTACCAACGTCATTACCCTGGCGATTCAATGTCGTCGGATCATGAATTAAGAAGAATATCTCCAGTATCTCGCGATAGCTGATGATGGCTGGATCAAAGCTGAGTCTGACCACTTCCGCATGCCCGGTCTTACCGGTACATATCTGTTCGTAGCTGGGTTGATGCACCTGTCCGCCACAATAGCCAGACTCGACGCTGAGCACACCATGAATACGCCGGTAAACAGCATCTAAACACCAAAAACAACCGCCCCCTAAAGTCGCTGATTCGCGCATCGCTATTTTCTCCCAGATAGACCTTCTGATCTGCACGATATGCACGATATACACATCATCGCAAACATTCTTGATCACCTATTCTGACAGAGGCAGTCATTTCTTGCTTGCGGTCAGCATCTTTGATTCGTCTATATGGAATTACTCGCGCATGCAATCCTGTCAGCATCCGATGACACAGCGAGTTGCCGCATTCTAAGTCCCATGAATATGGACCTGAATTATGTTTGCTGATGCAGCAGTTGACGTTCTATCAATCCAATCAACTGGCGCGGTGCCTGGTACGCCAGACTGGAATTCAGATAGCGCAAGCTGCCATTTATTTCCAGTATCAGGTTGGGAGAGCCACTATTTCCTACGCTGTGCTGTAACTCCTGGCGCGCCCTATTTTGCTCTGAGAGTAACGACGCTGATTTTTCATAACCATCCAGAAATGTTGCTTTCGAACAGTCTAATTCTTCCGAAAAACAGGCTAACACATGCAAGTCACTGACGTTCCGCCCCTCGACATAATGCGCATATTGAATCTTTTCCAACATCAGCAAAGCCAGATTTGCTGAGCGTTGGCTGCAAGATAAAACTGCAACCGCTGGTGGTACGGAATGATAATTCAGCGCATGATCCCGTTTCAATCTATCAACATAAGCTTCGCCATATGGAACGCCTGTCAATGCGGCAATTTTTGCATCTGAATTCAGCATGTGTTCGCGATATTCAGACGAAATCATAGTCGGCTCGGGAAACAACAGGCCAGGGTGAAACCCCCATTGCAGACGATCTTCGAAATAAGCCTGACTGGCACGTAAGAAAGGCTTCATCGCATAGCACCATCCGCATAGTGGATCAAAAATCAAATGCAGCTTGATGCTCATACTTCTGGTCTCCATGAAAACAGGATGTAAGGGATTGTAAGCAATACAACATACCTGACATAGTGGTATTAGCGAAAATCTCTTTTCTGTATAGCGAAACAATCTTATTTCATTAAATTGATAACAATTGCAAAAAAAGTTATTTTGCTATTTCCAAATCTTTTTAGCTCAGCTTAGATACTGTTACCACAAGAAGGAAACAGTGTTATGCAATTTGACCAACTACGCCGCATGGCCATATTTGCGCAAGTGGTACGATACGGTTCATTTTCAGCCGCGGCCAGAGCACAGGATTTGACGACCTCAGTCATTAGTGCTGCAGTAACTCAGCTGGAAGATGAACTTGGCGTGCGCTTGCTGCACAGAACAACACGTAGTCTGTCACTGACAGAAATTGGCCAGGAGTTTTACGAGAAATGTGCCGATATGCTGTCCACCGCAGAATCTGCACAAGAGATTATTCATGAACACTCTGGTGAGATCAGCGGCCGCTTAAGAATAGCCTGTGCCTCAGACGTCGCGACCAGAATCGTTCTGCCTGCGCTTGGCCCGCTGGCATCAAGCCACAAACAGCTGATGCTGGATATCCGCGTTTCCGATCAGGTTATTGATCTGGCGGAACATCAGATCGATCTGGCTATCCGTTCAGGCTGGCTACGGGAGTCTGCCCAGGTTGCGCGAAAATTAGCTAATCTCGATGAAATTCTGGTCGCCAGTCCCGTCTATCTGCGCGCGGCCGGTGTGCCGCAAACCCCGGCTGAATTGATGGAGAACCACAAAATGATCAGCCTGACCAGACTGAGTGACCCGTGTCAGCTCAGTTTGCAGCACCGGCATGGCACACAAGAGAAGATTATGATGTCTGCATTTGCAATGACAGACAGCGTGACCACGATGGTCGCCATGTGTTTGGACGCCTACGCGATTGCACGAGTCCCCTCATTCACTGTCGCTGATGAAATCCAGCAAGGAAGCCTGGTACGTTTGCTGCCAGAATGGAGCTTGCATGGCGGGGGGATATTTGCCGTAACATTAAAACGTAAACTGCAACCACCAAAAGTGCAGGCGGCGATAGTTGCACTGACCCGTTTTTTGGAAAATAAAGTATGGCTGCCACCAACCCAACGCTGATTTGAGTAAATCTGTGTGCATTGTATTACGTCACTTACAAAGGATTACAAGCAAATTGCATTTGTAACAATAAAACCGTCTACAATGCAGAGACTTTTTTCTGCATTGTAGGATGGTATGAACACCTCAGATATCAAAGATTGTCTGCGTAGCTTATTTCGGATACGGCAACAGCGCAGCCTGCCACCGCCGGGGCCCAAGCCCGCATTCGGTGCAACGATTATCAATCAACAAATTAAGATACAGTTGTTTGTCCCTATCGACTATGAACAATGGGACTGGCTGACCGCACATGGATGGCGCACTATGGATATGCGGGGAAACCGGCGCCGCTATTTCCGGGTTCCCCGCAATGCGGTTCAACGTATGTTAAGTGCCTCAAAGGAAGAGCGAGAACACATCCATCAACGCGTGATCAGCTATCGCTATCCGCGCAGCAGACTGGAATAGCAGTATTCCGGCGACACAGATGCTGGATGCCTGGATGGGCATTCTGAACGCCTTCAGGCTCAGCCAACCAGGAAAACGTTTCACTTAAAACAATATTCAAGCCTCTTGCAAGCGGGTAAAATGCCGTATGCAAAATTTTAGTGACGATGCTCAAGTCCAGACCGGGGATGACCTCGCTCTGCAGACGTATTTCAAAGCAGGAATTTCACCCGACGACGTTTCCGCTGTATTCCCCCTTAAACGTGCACAACCTGTATTACAGGCATTTACTGCATTGTTTCATGGTGGGTTTAATGCAGTGCTATTGCGTCTGCTGGTGCTGCGCGAACTGGCGGCGGATGTGGAATCCCCCTCCTTAACCCGTGCCGATATCAATGCCAAACTGGCCTATCTGGATCCAGATGCACTCGAAACCGTGCTGTCACGCTTACGCGGTAATGGACTGCTGGCGTGGGATTCCGGCGCCGGGGTTTACCGCATCACGCCGACGGCTCGCAATGTCATGGCAGCACTGGAATCTTTGATACAGGTCGAGGAACACAATGACCAGGCAGAGATGAGTTACATGCTCACGCAAGTCGCAGGCGCGCAGGCAGTCGGCGGTGTATCCGTCGAACAATTACATCATTTACTGGGACGACTGATCGAACTGACTGAGGAATTTTCAGACGCCATCGCATCTGGCTCAGAATTTCAATTGCGGGCAGCACAAAAAAAATGGCATACCGCCTGTGACTGGGTAGAAAAGGGTTCTAAGATCATTCATGCCATCACCCATGATGAACGGGCTGACGCGGCAACGCACAAAGCAGCCCAGGCGATAGGACGTGCCCAGAGTGCGCTGTTGAATATGCAGGGCATGTTTTCGCGTGCATTGAATCAGATAGAAAGACAGCGGGTGCATCTCGGCCAGTCTGGTTTGTCGACCACAGATATCAAGACCTGGTTGCTGCAAAAAGAAGATCTGGCCTCACTCGCGGATGAGGCTCTGGCACATCCGGTGACCCCGCTGTTTATCACGCCGTCTGAAATGATAGATGTGGCAGAAAGTGAATTACTGAGTCACCGGGTATCGGCTGTGGCCGGTGCTCTGCCGGCCGGTGAAAACGCGGTTTCTGTCGCCAATGACAACGATGATGCATTGCATGAACTCGATCACTGGCTGGATTTGCTCAAGCATATCCAGCCCGGAGCAAAAGGGATTCCACTACAGGATTTGCTGCTGCCCGCCAGCTTCGCCGTTGCGTCTTACCGAGCATCGATGCTGCCTTTACTGGGTGATCCCAACGAATCTGCCTTGCAAGGCGCAACTGGCACGCTGGCACGGCTGCCATTGATATTCCAGTCCAAAGACAAAATGCAGAAACTCAATGATGCGCAGCTCGCTGCGATTTCCATTGCCAGTCTCGTCGCAGCACCAAGCGCAGACGATGCACCAACTGCAGCCTCCCCTATTCAGGAAACACCATGACTGAAGATGTACAAATTCTGATTGCGCGTTTGCTCGCGCATCAAACTTTGCGCCGTGAAGACAAACTGGTTAAACGCGCCTTATCCGATGAGCTGTTTCGTGCCGAACTGGATACGAGACTCAAAGCCTGTGGCATGAAATTTGTCGATAATGTATATGCCGACCATGTGACACTTGCACTCACACGGGATAGTGAATCCAAAGTATTCGGTACCAAAGACACCTGGCAAAACAATAATTTTGGTCTGGCGCGCGATGGCGTTGCCTTACTGGTGGTGCTTTGGTCGCTGATCATATTGCCCAAACGTGAGCGACAAGAAGCACATCAGCTCGCAGAAGAAGATCAGAACGATATGTTCGGCAAAGAGAAACCATTACCACGCGCAGAAGACACGTCCATTGGCATTTCCTATCGTGCTTTGCTGGCCGACTTCGGTGACAAGCTGGGCAAGAAAACCCGCATGGATATGAATCTCGGCCAACTGGTCAGGTTGGGCTTTGTTGAGAGAAAAGCAGATCTGATTCTGGAAGGCCCCTTGCTCGATCTGCTGATGGATACCGACACACTGAAGGACCGCATCATCAATGGTGCGCTGTCGGATATATTCCATTTGCCAGCAGCACGAACACCCGCAACGATCATCGCGAACACCAATCAAGTGGCCAACGCGGATGCATCTGGCTCAACCGATACAGAAGAAAATTAAGCATCATGTTTCATATCAAATCACTTGAGCTCGTTCATTGGGATTACTGGCAACGTATTAAGAATATCCCGCTGGATGCCAAAATCATCACCATTGCCGGCCAAAACGGATCGGGAAAAACAACGCTGCTGGATGCCTTACGTACCCTGTTCGGACTGGAATGTTCGATGGGGCGCTCGTATAAACACTATGCACGCCATTCTGGGCAGCAGACCGCATGGCTGCGCGCTGTCGTGGATAACAGCGCGGTTGGGCCGCAAATTTCTAATCGTCCCTTCCGCCTGTCCGGCCTGTATGAAGATGAAGTCACACTATTCTGCAAGATAGAAAAAAATGGCGGTGACTGGAAGCGCCAGTATCTGATGCGCGGCGGTAAAGTCGAGATCGAAGATATTATTGATGCCAATGACTGGCTGGGCGTAGAAAGTTATCGCAAACGTCTGTCGCATGCAGGCTTGTCCAATGCGATGGGCAAGGTCCTCGCCCTGGAACAAGGTGAAACCGATAAATTGTGTGAGTATTCTCCGCGCCAATTACTGGATCTGGTGTTTCAGGTATTCGGGGATAAAGAGGTATTGGATGCCTATGATGACGCGAAACATCATCAACAGGATACTGAGCTGGAATTGCAACGATTTGAAACTGAACTGGAAGCGGCAAAAACCAATCTGGAAGGCTTACGCCTCAAAGTCGCGAACTACCATCAGTACGAAAGCCTGACCAAAGAAAAGCGCGACTTGCAGGAAGCGATTTTACCTACACTGCAATATCACGAAGATCTGGCGAAAGCAGCGACCACCAGCGAGTCACTGCGTGCCTCACGCCGTTTTCTGAAAAATCAGGATGAGGCGCTATCGGGTCGTCGTCAGCAATTAGCGCAGCAAGCGCAATTACTGAGTGAAGCCAAACACGCCGAAACTACGCTGGAAGCAGAAGAAGGCGCGCTGCGTGAAAAACTGCAGCAGATTAATGCCAAACTCAAGCCTCAGGAAAGCCTGCTCGAACAGAAAACCCGTCTGCAAAAGCTGGCGGCTGAAGCGGATGCCGATGTTGCGCATATCGCCAACGATCTGGAAAATAAAGAAGCCAGCCTGTCCCGCCTCAAGCAGGAACGCGATACCTTAAATCAGCGCATCGCGAGCGACATGGACACGATCGCTGCGCTGCAGGGTAAGTCTTCCATGCCCGAGCCTGAAAATGTCCGGCAAATGCGGCGTGCACTGTCGGAAGCTGACATCGCACACTGCATGCTGACCGATATCGTGGAGGTCACCGACACCAAATGGCAAGCTGCCATCGAGGGTGTGCTGCGCGCCTATACCTCCGTCATTTTATTGGACAAGGCCAGTGACGCCAGCGCCGCTTATCGCATCGGTGAAAAACAAAAGTACAATCACTTCATCGTACCGGAACGCATCAGTGCGCCAGTCGTCAAGGATAAGAGCCTGCTCTCTGTAGTCAACTTCACTGCCCAGGCACCCGCCTGGCTGATCGAGCAATTACAACGCATCGTGACGGTCGATTCAATTGACAGCGGCATGAAGCTGGCACGCCAGCAGGAATGGATCACACCGGATGCCTATCATTTTGAACGACGTGGTGGCCGCTCTTTATTTGTCGAAGTCTCACGCTACCGCTTTGGTAATGCAGGCCGCAGCCAGCGACTTGAAGCACTGTTAAGAGCCCTGCCACGCCTGCAATCGCAGGAAGATGTGCTGACGATGCAAATCAGCCAGCTGGCTGGAGAAATCAGTGCCTATAAAGCACGTCTGGCAGGCGTGGATGCGGCAAAAGAACTCAGTGCGCGGCATGCTGAATTCGAAGAAGCTAGCCGCAATACCCGGCCACTGAAACAACAAAGGATAGAAGTAGGTAGCCGCTTAGGTGAAATTGCGCCACTGCTGAAAGCCGCCACAGAACAACGCTCGGTGGCACAACTGAAGTGGGAGCAGGCAAAAGCAGCCATTGCGGATGCCGAAGCACAAAGCCGCACGCTGGAAAAACGTCACACTGAAGAACGTCAACATCACTTCGATACTTTACGCCAGATGCGGCAGACCTGGAACAAGCTGCCAGCTGCCTGGAAGCGTAGCAGCCATCGCCAGGAGCTGGTTGCAGAACATGAAAATGTCCATCAGGTGGAACTGCGTATCCGCAGTCTGAGTCATAATCTGGCGCGTGACGACTGGGAAACCGATGCGACAGTAGTCGATCAGTTCACCCGTCTGCAAACCTTGTTACAAGGACGTCAGGCAGAAACGGATGAACGCCGCTATCAAAATAACCGGGCAATAGAAGCCACGATCAACGCACGCGCTGCCTACATGGACAGGCTACGTTACACCATCAAAGCCTATAGCAAAAATATCCGTCAATTGGGAGAGCTGGCCGGTATTGAAGTTCATACCGATCCTGTGAAACTGGAAAACGATGATATCCAGCTTGCTCAGGCTGGTTTGCATGTACGCTTCAAGTTCGATGGCAAAGGCCCGATAGGCATGAATGACGGCGAAGCATCCGGTGGTCAGCAGGTCATGAAATCACTGATATTGCTAATAGGCCTGCTTAAATCAGAAGATGGTTCGGGCGGCTTTGTATTTATTGACGAACCTTTTGCGCATCTGGATATACGCAATATCCAGCTGGTCGGTGAATTCCTTAAAAATACCGATGCACAGTATTTGATGACCACCCCGCTGACACACAACACGGATGTATATGATCCATCGGAGCTAACGCTGATCACCAGCAAAAAGAAAAAAGAGTCAGAATGGGCGCAGCCTATCTTTGTATTACAGCGTAAACAGCGAACTCATTGAGTATGTTCAGTGATTCGCTTTTAATCAGCCTAACAAGCCCTGTACAAACCCGGTCATACTACACAAATTAAAGAACCTTCAGAAGCAGCAAAGGGAGTACGTGCAAGCGTACTCCCTTTGTGTTATTGGCTGTCTGTTGTTTTGTTTTTAGCTGATTGCCATCCTTGAGTTTGATTCGCCGCCGTAGCAGCCGAATTCCAACAGCAAAGCACAAAGCACAAAGCAAAGCGTAAAAAGCAAAACCCCCCGTTACGGTTGTAACGAGGGGTTTTTAAAGGGAGCCTGACGATAACCTACTTTCACACTGGTTGCAGCACTATCATTGGCGCAGAGTCGTTTCACGGTCCTGTTCGGGATGGG
>NZ_JACOGG010000008.1 GCF_014284365.1 Cognatundibacterium rugosum | reverse complement strand
CTGGCGACTGCTGGAACCGTATTGGCATTCACGCCAGACTGCCCCGCTAATTTGCCAAGATAGCGTTGCGTGTTCCCCAGCAAACCCTCGTCTTTCAGACGCGTGAGCAGGCCAGCTTTTTCAGCTGTTTCATGCGCTTGCGCTGAGACACCAGCTGGGTATAAAGTCAGGCTGCTGAACGTCAGCAAGACGATGCTGGCAACGCTACGCTGGAACAAGGTTTGGCGAATCTTCATAACAGGTCTTCACTATTTTTTCAGGAACGGCAATCTGGCCGCTTGGTTCGTTTGGGTACTTGAGGTAATCAGGGCTTAGGCTGGAAAAGGTTGTTCGCAATCGCCATTCCGCTATTCCATTGGGCTGCGATAACATTACCTTCTATATGGCCATCAGAGTCACGGATGCAGGCATAAGGGGCGAGGATGCTGCCCCACATATTGACTTGTGTAAAATTAATCAGGTCGGCATCTGGAAAATTAAAAATGAGTCTACGCTTTTGAAGCTGGAGCGCGCTATTGTCCATGCCAAATACGACTTTACGAAGTTTATTGCCAGTTATATTAATGATGACATACGCATCCTGCCGGATTTGAGCGACTTCCAGGCTACGCTTGTTAGTCACCTGGTCGTAAGTCAGATGGAAAACTTCTACATCCTGGTTGCTACCGGTCAGCGTCAAGATGGAGTCCCATTCCAGTTTGACAGAACCAGTATCACGCATGCTGTTGAGTTGTTCGCTCATGGCCGTCAAGTAGGTACGTTCGGCAACGAAGTCAATTGGAATAAAATCACTTTTTCTGAAGTCCAGGTAGGCACCAATGTTTTTGTCTTTACTAACGCCATAAATCCCGTAATTGTTGTTAGGGTCGTAGCTGCCAACCCAGCCACCATCGAAACGCACAATGGAGCCACCAACAATGAGGGCGGGGCCCACTTCATTCGCGGGAATCTGGTTGCCGATGTTAGCGGCATTAGTGCTCAGATTGCCTCCCAAGGCCAGATGCCCGTCGATATTTTGCATACCAGTGACATTGCCAAAAAAGAATCCAGCATAGGCGCCAGCAGTTCCAAAATCGATGCCAGCGGCCAGCACCGGTAATTGCGTACTCAGGGCCGTAGCGACAATCGAACAGCGAATCAGATGACGCAATGTTGGTGTGGCTTTACCGGTTCGGCAACTGGTCCGACACACAACAGCCGATAGGTGTTTCTGCACTTTTTTTAGCAGCTTCATTGGGATATCTCGACTCATTTTGCACTCCTTTCGAGTGCACGCATTAATTGACTTAAGCTTGCTTGCAACCTGCTCTTGACGCTGGTGCTGCTACGTTCGCTGTAGTTGACTGCGGCGCTGGCATAGAGCAAAGCAGTTTTACTATCACTCTGGGCCAACGCAGCACTTACGCTGCTTAGACTTTTTTGTAAGCTCTGACGAACAATGCCATCGTTGCCGCCTGTACTCATCGCTGCGACCAAGGTATTAACGTCGTTGAGCAATTGATCAGCACTCTTGACCGTAAAGTTCAGCATCTCCGTTTTGTACAAGCGTTTTGTACCATTAGCATCGACTGAGCTGATGGTTACCGGCAAGCTGAAGTCGCCCCCAGTAGCACCAATACGGATGTCAGCAACAATTTTTTTGCTTTGCGCAGCAGGGACGGGAAGCGTCCAAACAATTTTCTGCACCTGTGCCGGATCAGTATTTGCTAACGGGCTACTGCTTTGCAAAACACTGTTGGATGGCAAGGTTGCGACTGCCTCGATTTGAGCGTCGCCCCCTTGATTAGTGACGTCTAGCACAATGTGCAGAATATCTCCGGCAACCAATTGACTGCTAATTTGCTGGCGCTGTGTGCGTTTGAGCGCGGGCACCAGCGTTTGCTTCCAACGGGTATCGCTATTACTCTCAAGCTGAGTTTCCCAATCAAAACCAAGTGCCAAAGTGTTACCACTTCCAAGTTGGTTACTAACGATGGCAGCAGCGCTACTTGCCAAGCCAAGATAATTGGCTTCCAGTTTGCCACCGCCGGCTGCTTGCAGTTGCAAGGCACCTGTGGAAAGAGGTAATTGACTTGCTTGCAGAGGCGCTCCGCAGATATCGGTCTGCGGCACGACTTTTCCACCGGTTGCGACGGTGGCACCTAAGCTATAACCGAACAGACTGTCGAGTTTACTGTTGCGACCAGCATGCAAGCCATCGACCAATAAGCCAGCGCCACTATACGCATTAGCCCACAATTCCATTGCAGTACTGTCACGCTGACGCACACCAGCACCGCTGATCCAATAGCTGTCATAGTCCCCTTGACGCAACTCTTTAACAAATGCGTTCTCATCCATAACCACTGTCGCTGCAACTCCCTGACTACTCAGATACTGATTCAGGAAGTTGTTCTTTCTAGTATCGCAGGCAGCAAGTTTAGCGGGGTCGTCAACGACAGCCGACTTAGCACCGCAGCTTCCTTGTACGGCATCGATCGCACGGGCACAACTACTCCATACCAACACCTTATTATTGAGTTGACGCGATAAACTGGTATTCAATACGATGCTCGGGGAGCTGACCGTAAAACTGTCTTGTGCGATGACGACTGGTGAGGCATTGCCTATAACGCTGAGTAACTGTGCACTGTAAGTATCTGCCTGCCCTGGCGTAAAGCTACGGGCTTTTTGGTAACTCGCCGCGACGGCAAGACTACTTGGATCATCAGCACTAAAGACGATTTTTCCTTTACTGTCACTGACTTTAAGGCTCAATGTCAATCCTGTGATTGCGTTGCTACCTATGTTTTGTGCGGTAGCATTGAGGACAACGGTATCACCCAATGTGAGCGTACGTGGGGTGGCCGTGAGACCGCCTTGCAATTTATTGAGTGGTGCAATGAGCGTCAGGTTATCTTGCGCAAGCACACGCTCTTGTCCGTTGATGAGAACCACCAGTTGTCCCACAACGGTCGTTCCAGTGACACCATTGCTCAACCAGCTGCGGTTGCCATTCAAGACAACAGTTTGCTTTAGATCCATACTAAATGCTTGTTCGATGATGACCTTATTGGCACCAGGATCGACCACGCGGAACTTTAATGCTAAACCGGTCAAGTCAGTGTTACCACGGTTGCTGACACTGAAATTAAAGTTCGCCATTTCGCCAACAGCAATCTGTTTCGGCACAGCAGTCATGCTACCGACTAAACCACTGCCAGTATCGGAACTGGAGCTAACTTTGAATTGTGTCGCACTTTGGCTCAGCAGCGTTCCACCGCTATCTTTAACTTGTAAGATAGCCTGATATTGGCCCGCCGGTGCCGCCAGCAAAATCAAAGGATATAGATATTCTTTACTAGCGTTTTGCGCCAATTGCGTTATGGTTTCACTCTGTGTAAAGCGCAAACTGCCATCCGGGTTGATTACCTGTGTAATGATTTGCAGATTGTTACTGAACTGGTTGACCGCCCTATTCTGAATACGGTCTGTCAGTTGAACCCGGTCATTACTCAAGTAGCTGACTTTATCGCTGGTAATCTGACTGAAAATAGCTGGATTGTTATTATCAACAGCGGTAATAGCAAATGTCGCTGAAGCAGTTGTGACGACACGATCATTGCCATCGTAAAGCGTCGCAAGAATTCGATAATTGTTTCCGGCTAAGGTTCTTGCAGTATTCCAGTTACTGGCCTCGGTTACTACAGCACCAGCAGCAAGATTAGCGAACGGAACGCTACCCAACGCAGAAATCAGACTACCATCAGGCGCCAAAACATCGAATTTAACGCGGCCAGAATTTATATCTACACCGGTATTGGTGACCTGAGCGCTCACACCAACTTGGCTATCTGCTCCATAGCTCACCTTATCTGTCGCTAACCCAAGAGTCATAAACGCCGACGCGGTAACACTAGGAATGTCTATTGGTGCATTGACGGCTCCGTTCGTAAACGAATTTCTAAACGTCAAGTGTGCATCGCTGGAGAGTGGCCTTACTTCTCCTGGCTGTAGATCGCTGAGCTGTGTATCGAAACTAATCGATTGACCGTTGCTAGTGACACCTTTTAAGTTCCAAATAGCTGTAGTCGATCCATCACTATTTTTAGTGATCTGCGATGGTGCAGTATCCGGATTAAGCATCGTTACATTCGCTGGGAAGGTCAGACTCAAATCCGTATTGATACCGCCCAAACGATCAAGGATGACGGGCAACCAGATTGACACCCACGTCGTCGTCGCCAAATTTGTACTGGTGAAAATATTGTTCTGGCTTGCCCACGAGCCATCTGAAGCTTGGCTTGCCAACAACCATTCAATCGCACTGCGAATATATGGTTCATCTGGAGACGGGTTCAAGTAATCCAGTGCATATCCCACATGCGCAGTGACAAAAGCATCACCAGCATATCCAACATCGACACCCCAACTACCGTCTTTGCCTTGCCTGGATCTCAACAAGCTCGCAAGAACTTGCATTTTTGCTTTAATCGCATCGCGTCTTGGCAAATCACCTGCATAGAATTTTGCAGCCTCGCCCAAGCCCAATAATTGATGCGCCAGAACCAGATTATTTGCACTGGAACCCAAGTCTAAGTTTTGCAACCACTGGCTGGCGTGATCGATGCTTACACCAATTTGTGCACGCTTTGCTACCGGATCAACAACCTCTGGCAACAATTGGTAAAGACCAGGGTTACTACGACTAGCAAAATATACTTTTGCATCACTCGTCGTAACCATATAGTCCGTCCTTAGATCACTTAATGTACCAATTTGATTCCATTGTGCATCGTACGAGTAAAGTCCAGATATATTACCGACGACCCAGCCCTGTTTATATTTTGCAACCATTACAGGATTGGAAGGTGTGGTTGCAAGAGAAATGGTCGTCTTATCCTTTTTTACAAGAATAATTTTTGAATCGGCCACTGACGGAACCAACATTTCTCCTGTATCCGTAAAAGAAAATATCGTTGGAAGGCGGACAACCCCAGAGGCCAAATACACACTGTCCTTACCGCTGTCGTCGATTTGATAGATGGTACTGGAGTCATAATCCGCGCTGAATAGCTGACCACTTGGATCATAATTCAACGCACCCAAAGCCGGGTTCGTATTAAGCTGCTGTATTGAACCATCGAATCCAAGCTTCATTAAACCTTTACCTGTAGCGACCAAGATGGCCTCCCCACCTTTTGCCACTACCATCGCACCTGGATACCGCAAACCAGTCCATTGGATACCTATAGTCCCATCTGACTTAATTTGGGTTACTGTATCTACAAGTGGACCTGAAAGACAGGTAAAGTATAAATTGTCGCGCTGATCGCGAACTAGTGCGCCTGTACTTGCACAGTCAATTGCGGGTAAATAACGTTTAGTTTGGAAATTTATATCAAACTTAGTGGTAGGTATTTTATCAATGTAATTGTAGAGACCGATTAAACTCTTTACATTTAACGCGGTATGGTCTGCTGCATGCGTCCACTGACCTATCCACGGATAATCATAATCCCAATGACCATCACTTTTTTGTACGCTCTGTATAAATTCTGCGCCCCGTAGATGGGTCGCAGCAACATCTTCCTTGTCGTGCCATGAATCAAGTGACCACATCGCCAACATGCTAGATGTCTGACGATAGTAAAAATACTTATCGTAAAACGCACCATCTTTTTGCATACTTCTTTTCAATAGCGCATACAGGCTATTACGTTGGCCTTCATCAAACGTCGCGAAGCGACGATTCGTTTCACCACCGACCAATGCCTGAGTCTGTACATGACAACCAAGGCAATTGTTTCTTGCACCCCAGTTCGCAGCCTGCTGATCGTTATAGGTAACAGATTTTTGTATGGCAGCTTTGACGAGCGGCGCCAATGGATCGCTAATAACACCGCCAGCGACGTCTTGTCCGAGTACGTTTATTGTTGCGCGAACGGTTTGGGTACCGGTTCCAATCGTCGATTTGTTGCTTGTATATGCAGCTTTAGCTGAATCACCAACGTACACTGATCCAATAACTTTACCTAGACTTGCATCTGCCGTAGTTAATTCAAGGCGATAACTACCTGCGACAGTAGGCTTCCAGTCCTGGAACAGGATTGATCGCAGACTGTTAACTGAGATGTTTTCTGATAAAAAAACTTGCTCTGTATGTGCGACAGAATTGTCTTTAGCGTCAACGACGTTGAGAGTAAATGCCTGGCTGAGCAAATCTGTATTGCCATCATTTTGCACTATTGCTGAAAGCTTGACTGTGGTATTCGTCCCTGCCTGTAGTACTGGCGGATTGGCCGTCACAGAGCCAGCAAAATGCATTTGATTATTGATATTAACCGCTGCAACACGTTCAATCAGCACATTACCCAATGGCGTGGTGCGGCTAATGCTTCCGGCCTCTACAATTTGTACGGTCAGCTGATATGTACCTGGTAAATTCTGCGCTGAATTCCAGATTAGTTTAACCGGGACTTCCTCACCAGGATTAAGTTTGATTTGCCCTATCAATTTATTGTTTGCATCAAACGCAGACCCACTCCAAGTCCGTTTTTGAGTGGAATCGGTCACACGCAACAGCAATACCACTGTCGCGCCAGATTGCCCATTATTTTTAATCGTCGTATTCACAACCACATCGGCATTGCTTCCTATGGTCGCTGGACTAACAATTAAGTTGCCTAAGCCAAACGATGCAGTGCTCTGAGCAGACAGTATGAGGTCTTGCTGAAAATCTCCTGGAGCTTGTGGCTGCACATTCAAAATTGTAGAGTCGTAACCCACTGCACTCACTCGAACAGAGAAATTCCCCGCGTCAATATTCGTAATCAAGTAGGTACCGTCGACCCCAGTTGTCGCAAGCAATTGGCTTCCAACAATTTGCACTGTCGCATTATTGACTGCTTTCCCATTGGTATCGAGTACGCGGCCGGCAAGACTGGATTTAGTTAGGTTGGGTACCAGCGACACGGTACTCGCGTCAATTTTCGATCCAGGCACGGCAACGAAAGTCTGATTAACGGTCGCATATCCGGCCAGAGAAAAAGTCGCTGTATACGTACCAGTCGGTATTTGAATATCAAATTTCCCTTGCGAATTACTATTACCGCTAAGCGCTGCAGTTCCACTCAAAACGATACTGACACCAGCTAGCGGAGTCCCCTGCCCCGACGCTACAACTTGCCCTACAAAGTGTATTTCCCCCGGAACATTTTGGTTATTCGCATATAGCAACGGTGAAAATACCAAAGTTTGCCCTGCCACCACATTAACGTTAGCCGATGCCGATTGGAAACCTGCAAAGTTCGTACTAATCACGGCACTCCCAATTGGCAATCCAATTAATTCGTAACGGCCGCTTGCATCTGTGGTTACTGATCTGGTCACTGCCCCACTAATCGTCACAGTAACACCTGCCAGAGGAACATTGCCTGCCGCATTCAACACCACCCCTTGCAAGCGAGCGGTGTCGTTGGGCTGCGACATTACGATATTCCCCAAATTATAGGCCTGACCTTCAGCAAGCACGACGCTCCCGTTTAAGCTGACATAGCCAGATTTAATTACAGCGAAGGCATAGGAAGCCGCTGGAAGGTTCGCAAACGAAAAATTCCCTAAACTGTCCGTTAACGAATTTTGTGTCGCAGTGGCAGTTAAAGTAACACTAGCTCCAACTATAGGTTGACCGGTAGATTGATCAACGACGCGACCTTTTACCGAACTAGTGTTTTTTGCGGGAGTGTTTAACTGGGTTGAGATTGCTCTCAACACTAAGGAAGTTGTAAATGGATCTTCATTCCAACTACCATTCGGCAGCTGCTTGGAAGTAAAAAAGTTTTGGGCATTATTACGCACCGTTGCATCGGTCGTTACTGGAGCAACAGCAAGCAGCGCATAGGCAGAATAATAGACATCACCAAACCAACCACCATCAACACCTTGCCTCTGAAGCAACCAAGATGTCAAATTCTTTATATTTAGACTAAAGCTTAAATCCGCGCTACTTTGCAAAGCCATCAAAGTTATTGCGCTGTATAAGGTTCTTTGCATGTCAGTCCTGCCATCCACCCCGCCATCGGATTGGATTTGCTTCTGCAAATAAGCCCTTGCTCCTGTAGCAGCGGGACTGCTAGCACCATTTGACTGCGCCAAAGCAAGTACTGCCCATGCTGTATCTAACGGATTACTGGAATATCCTTCTGCACCACCAAACCCTCCATCCAAATTTTGCAGCTTCGCCAGCTCGCCTACCTGAGTACTTACGTCCCATCCTGACAAGCTTAAAGAAATAATTTTTCTTGCATTAAACTCAGTGTTGCTTTCGGGATCTGCATTAATGACACTAGTCAAAGAAGTGGGTGGTGCTGCCAGTAACTTCAGTGTTTGCGCCGTTTCCGTGCGGGCTTGTAGCTGGAGTGCTATCGAAGTTCGTTGACCAGACAAGCTACCATCAGATTGCACTTGCGACACAAGCCATTGCATTCCTTTATCGAATTGAGGTGAAGATTGATTTTGTGCAAAAGCTGAACTCGAAAAAAATAGCCCAACCCAAAATGACAAGCGTAAAAAACAAGCAAATAATCGAACCACACCCAACCCCTAATAACGAGCAAACTCAATTAATAACAAATTGAACATTAATGTAACTTAATACATCAATCAAAACCCCTACTTTTCAAAAATATATCAATCTCTGTGCTTTTTTTCTAACAAAATTACCCTAATTTTGACCAGACTTAAGTGGAAGCATCAAAAAAACTTCACTGCAATTCCGATATCAACATGAGATACTTAATGGCATATTGTCAGGAAAAAGAAAGACTACATTGATTCCTGAATCTACAAATCACCGAATTTAACGACCTTAAAAAATTCTTTACTTAAGCGACAATCGAACTTGAGACATTAAAAATTAATAAGTCATTTCGAAACATTTATTGTATTAATGTATCAATTAAAATATATTTATCGCAATATAATTATGATGTTGATCATATTTTAGTTTTTTAAGTTGCTTAATCACTCAATGAATGCCCTCATCATTGTCCAAGGATTGCTAACAAGGTAAGATCAATTAACTTAGTGCGCCAATTGCAATTTATCTAAATATTTCAAATCCCGAACAGCCATGGCTTTTAAAAAAATAAAACCTGAAATTTCATCTCGCTTCAAATCGTTGCAGGCATCTGGATTCACGCTGCTTGAGCTGTTGGTTGTTATTGTCATCATTGGCTTATTGGCAGCTTATGTGGGTCCAAAATATTTTTCCCAACTCGGCAAATCTGAAACTGTCGTCGCTAAAGCGCAAATTGAAGCGTTTGAAAAATCGTTGGACTCATTCCGACTCGATGTCGGTCGATATCCAACAACCGAAGAGGGGCTAGCGGCTTTACTTGTATCTCCACCAAATACAGCAAAATGGAATGGTCCTTACTTAAAAAAAGACATTCCGAAAGATCCGTGGGGCAATGTTTATATGTATAAATCTCCAGGTACAAAAGGAGATTTTGATATTATCTCTTATGGCAAAGACGGGCAGCCAGGCGGCACAGGCGAGAACGCAGATATCATCAACTAAAATCGTTTGAGTGTTTTAGGTATTTATGCTTTTTGAAGTTCGCTCTGTTTCATCAGCAAATGAAATTTTGGTCGATTTAATCGATGCAAGAGATGCGAGCGATGCGCGCGCTCAAATAGAAGCCAGAGGATGCATGGTCACGTCCGTCGGCCAACAATCGGTCTGGAAGCAAAAAGATCATCAACAAAAATCCTCCATCAGAAAACATGGTGCTTTGACTTTGTTTAGTCAAGAGTTACTCGCGTTGCTCACTGCCGGATTGACTATCGTTGAAGCACTTGAGGCTTTATTGGAAAAGGAACAAAACAGCGGCACACACGCTTTACTGTCCAGGCTACTCACAGGTTTGCGAGAAGGTAAGCGTTTTTCCAGCGTACTCGCTGAACAAACCGACGTATTTCCTCCTCTATTTGTAGGCATGATTCATACGGCCGAAGGTACCAGCGATTTACCTCGCTCTCTCGCTCGATATATTGAGTACGACCAGCGCCTAGAAATTGTCAGAAATAAAGTAATTAATTCTTCCATATATCCGCTGATCCTACTGTGTGTCGGCGGCACGGTCAGTTTTTTCTTAATTGGCTATGTCGTCCCCAAATTTTCCGAAGTCTATCAAGACACCGGAAGAAGCCTACCCTTAATGTCTCAATTATTGCTGGAGTGGGGACAATTTGTATCCAAACATACTTTATCTATATTCTTGAGCACTTTTTTGATTATTGGTGCCACTATAACCGGCATGTATCATCAATACTTGAATGGCAATCTGAGACGATTGATACACAAGGTTCCCAAAATTGGTGAGCGCGTGAAAATTTATGAGTTGTCGCGTTTATATTTGACGCTGGGAATGCTGCTTGAAGGAGGCGTTACCATAACATCGGCACTTGAGACTGCGCGAAATATGATGAGTGATGAGATGCGCGAACAAATCAGTTGCGCAATAAAAGAAATTGAGTCTGGCAGCCCATTATCCATTGCATTTGAACGATACAAACTAGCTACTCCTATTTCATTACGCATGCTAAGAGTCGGCGAGCGGTCGGGAGAATTGGGATTAATGCTTACACAATCTGCAGCATTTTATGACAATGAAATTAATCGCTGGATAGACCATTTCACGCGCGCCTTTGAACCAATCTTGATGGCTGTTATAGGCTTGATCGTTGGAACTATCGTAGTGTTACTTTACATGCCGATTTTTGATTTGGCCGGGAGCCTCTCTTGACAAAATTTGGTACTGCTGCTGAAGGTGCAATTATTGCGCCTCTTGATTGGGCATTTGACGAAAAAATATTGACTCGTGCACGCTCGCTCGCACAATCATCAGGTCAGTCACTATTCTCCTCGCTGCAAGAATTAACTGGTCAAGAACAGCGCACGTTAATCAAAGTCGTTGCTTCGCTGTTTGATCTAGTTCCAATTGAAACAGAAGAGATGATGTCACTGCCACCTGCGTTCGATTTAGTTTCACTGTCGAAATCCATGCAAAGGCAATGTGCATTATTGCGAGTCCGCGAGAATACCCAACAGAACGTCATCGGTATCATCACGGATCCCTTCGACACTGACCTGATGATTTGGCTGGAAACACAAGCAACCTCTTACATCTCCTATCGTTTGGCCCTCCCCTCCGACCTCGCCGCTTATCTGACTAAGCAAGAGGAATCGGTTCGTGCCGTCGATCACATGGAAAATGCAGCCAAATCAGAGCAACAACTCGAATCTACTATTGAAGTACTGTCATTTTCATCTATTAGCGAGTCATCTAGTCCGGCAGTCAAGTTGGTCAACTCAACACTCTACGATGCTTTGAAAGCGGGTGCATCTGACATTCATTTGGAAAGCACAGCCAGCGGATTGCTTGTCAAGTATCGCATTGATGGCATCCTGGATAACGCAACGTCCGCACAAGGCATCGAAAATGCAGAGCAAGTTATTTCGCGAATAAAAGTGTTAGCAGAGCTCGACATTGCGGAGCGTAGAGTACCGCAAGACGGGAGCTTTCAGGTTCAGAGCGGAGGGAGGGAAATTGATTTGCGCGTATCGATCATGCCTAGCATACATGGCGAAGATGCAGTAATCCGCATCCTGGATAAACGGTCAATGGTTGAAGAATATGGTTCATTAACACTGGACGCACTGAATTTCGATTCAAGTTCTTTAACTACTTTACGTCAACTAGCAGAAGAACCATACGGTATGTTGCTTGTAACCGGTCCAACCGGGTCCGGAAAGACGACCACACTTTACGCCGCCCTGACAGAGATTAATAGCGGGCGCGATAAAATTATCACAATTGAAGACCCAGTCGAATATCAACTGCCAGGGATCCTACAAATTCCGGTCAACGAAAAAAAGGGCCTTAGTTTTGCGAAAGGCTTAAGGTCTATCCTGCGACATGATCCAGATAAAATTATGGTCGGCGAGATCCGTGATCGAGAAACAGCCGAGATCGCTATTCAATCTGCACTAACAGGACATTTGGTCTTGACCACAGTCCATGCCAATAATGTATTTGATGTGTTTGGTCGCTTTACCCACATGGGTATTGATCCATATGCGTTCGTATCAGCACTAAATGGAGTCTGGGCCCAACGTTTGATCCGATTAAATTGCCCGCATTGTTCGCGCGCGTATAGGCCAGACAGCCAGGAATTGAGTCTGATGCAAACCGACGTTGAACACATAAACGATTTCACACTAAAAAAAGGAAATGGATGTGGAGATTGCCGTGGTACAGGCTACAAAGGACGCCGCGCTATCGCAGAGATCCTCACACTTACCGATGAAATCAGAGAAATGATTATCGAAAAAAAACCGATTCGCCAAATAAAAAATATGGCCCGCATGAATGGCACGCGCAGCCTACGTGAAACGGCGCTCGAGTTGGTAAAAAAAGGGGAAACTACACTGGAAGAAATTAAACGGGTCACTTTGAATGCTTAAACTTTTCTTCAGTAGCTCGGTTCAAATTGGTATAGGAATCAATGAAGTAATCGTCCGCCATCAGAAAAGAACAGGTAAGTTCTATTCATCTAGTACCGTCACAAAAAGCAGTATCAACAACTCCCAACCATGGGACACGCAGCTGCGTACACTATTAACTGAAAATAAAATCCGTAATAGAACTTGTTACGTTCATTTATCAAATGATTTTGTGCGTCATTTCATAGTCAAGCCTGCTAAAAATACTGTTAGCCTACGTGACTGCAGAGATGTGGCATATGCGAGATTTCAAACATTATTCGGTGAAAAGTACGAGGATTGGCTCATCCAAGGTGACTGGAATCAACAATATCCTTTTTTTGCATGTGCCATACCCAAATCGTTGCTCCATCAACTGACTCAGTTGACAACAGAGTTTAAGCTCCGCGTTTTAAATACAACGCCACAATTAGCTTCCGTGTGGAATGCCCATAGAAAGGCGTTATCTGCTGGTGATTTGTTAATCGTCATCGATAAAAATTTATTGCAAATTATCTGTATCCAACAACATGGGATCGGAGACATTCGCATGATTCCCTTTTTCGATACACATGAGGTTCAACACAATTGGCTAGATCAACAAATCCGGATCGAATCGCTAAGATTGGGCTTAAGCGAGATTAAAAAAATTCACTTAGTTGGAAACTTACCCATCGCCTGGAAAAATAGCTCTGTTGGCATCATTGATCTAACGACTAAAAATACTATACCTCAAACAACGTCTATTCTGCATTACGTCATAGGGTACGAACGTAAATGATGAAACGATTAAACATTAATTTTTCTAAATCCGGATTAACAGCCAGCATACTGCGTTTATCTTGGTTACAGCGTGGGCTTCTGTTTGGATTTTTAATACTACTTTTTTATAGCATATTTGTTTATATTGGATTACTTGACACAGCTAAAAGTATTCAAAACGATATTGTAAGCGTACAAACAAAAATCTCTCGATATCAACAAAAAGAAACGCCAATAACTGAGAATATCCCTAATGAAAAAATCAGGGTTGTCAATCAAATAGTAAAGCAATTAAATTTCCCTTGGAGTGGGTTACTTGATAAATTGGAAAAACTCACGCCTATGGATATCGCGTTGCTTAGTATCGAACCTGATTCAAAAAAAGAAGCTGTGCGAATTGAAGCAGAAGCAAAAAATTACAATGCGATGCTATCTTATTTGGCTGCATTAAATGCCGATGGTGAGTTTAACAACGTTGTGTTAATCCGTCATGTAGTCAACGAACAGGAATCGAACAAACCTTTACGGTTTCAATTTGAAGCGAAACAAAAGCAAATAGAAAAATGAATCGATTCAAACTGGTTTACTTAAAAACAGAACTATTCATCAGACAACTTGGATGGTTCAACATTTCGAGCATGCTACTGCTAATTGCTACTAGCAGTTTTTGGACAATCTTTATTCCAAATGCATCAACGAAAAATTTGAACCTACAGACGCAGCTAAGCATGTTACAAGACACGTACAAGGGAATATCGACAAAGGTCTCGCTGAAGACCCAACCAGAAAACCCACTTGATTTATTCTACCAATCTTTAGGACACAAGGAAGATGCAATCAATGAATTAAAAGTTTTATTTCAGATTGCTGAAAAGAATGGGATTCAACTCCAACAGGGTAACTATAAATCAGCGAAGAGTAAGGAAACGGACATAAAAACCTACCAATTTCAATTGCCGGTAAAAGCGACATACCCTGAAATCCGGAGATTTTGTGAGGAGATTTTACTTGCGATACCTTTTGCCAGTATGGATGAATTACATTTAAAGCGCGAGGTAATCGGAAGTGACATAGTAGAAGCCAAACTTAGCTTCACTTTGTATTTGCGACCAGCTATCAATACACCTGCCAGAAAGCCATGAAATTTCGTCAATTGTTATTAACGGTTATCGTCTTTGCAGCAGCCTGGTTAGCATTTTTTTCAGACAAAACTCCGCAATCCGGTGTTGTCGAAGCAACGGAAAGAAAAAATAATTTTGTTCCAGCCAATACGAAATCGAGTGTATCTTCAAAAAAACAAGAAGCAGACCTTGCTGTATTGAGTCTCACGACATTACAGCCACGTTCCAGTTTTATCGGAAATAGTAATAGCACGACTGCTCACAACACATTATTTAACCAAAAAAATTGGTCTCCTCCACTTTCTGCGTCAATTCAGAGTTTACCCACAGAGGTGCCTGTTGCGCCTTCATTGCCATTCACTTATATAGGAAAAAAATTTGAATCTGGTATATGGGAAGTCTACTTATCTGAAGGTGATCAAGCTTTCGTTATCCGAGAGAAAGACACGATAGACGAGCGATATCGCGTGGAAAAAATATCTCCGCCGACTTTGTATCTGACGTACCTTCCACTTAAACAAACACAAACGCTGCCCATTGGAGTATTCGATTAATGTTGTCCATCTGTTCTTACAACTTACTGACGAAGTTCGGAAGAAATATCCTACTGTGTATTGTTGCTGCCGTTATATTGAGTAGCTGTGCAGCTCAACAATCCTTTCGTGAGGGAAAGGAATTAGCGGCCTCAGGAAAGCTAGAACAAGCAATGGATAAATTTCAGCAAGCTTCCACAGCTGACTCCAAAAATGCGGAATATCGATTCGCATTCTTGGAGTTAAGGGATAAAGTTTTGAGTACCTATCTGCAAAGAGCTGAAAAACTAAAAGTCACGGGAAAAAGCCAAGAAGCGGAGCAGGCATTAGAAAATGTACTCAGGATAGACCCTTTGAATGAGCGCGCCATTGCGAAACTAGATGAACTAAAGAGTGGGCAGCGTCAATGGCAGTTAACGAATGAAGCACAGCTTGCTTTCGGGAATAATGATCTGGAGACCGCTAGAAACAAATTGCACATTGTTCTTACGGAAAACCCAAATAACATCGCTGCACAATCCTTGCAAAGAAAAATTATTGAAAAAAATAAATCGACTGCATCAGACCTAGGGCTCTCTGGAAAATTCAAAAAACCTATTAGTATTGAGTTCAGAGATGTCAGTCTTAAACAGTTATTCGAAGTAATTTCTCATTCATCTGGGATGAATTTCGTATTCGATAAGGAAGTAAAAACAGATCAGAAAACGTCAATTTTCTTAAAAGACAGCACGATCGAATCTGCAGTTCATTTTGTACTAATGACAAACCAACTTGAACAACAGATCGTGGATGCGAATACGATTTTGATTTACCCCAATACCCCTGCCAAAGTAAAAGACTACCAAGAAATGGTTGTGAGAACCTTTTTTCTGGCCAACGTCGATGCTAAGTCGATCGCGAATACTGTAAAAACGATAGTAAAAACAAAAGATATCGTGATTGATGAAAAACTCAATATGCTAATTTTGAGAGATAGCCCTGACGCCATTCGAGTTGCTGAAAGGCTAATAAGCTTGCAAGACATTCCTGAACCAGAAGTGATGCTAGAAGTGGAAGTTCTAGAGATAAAACGAACTCGCTTATTAGCACTAGGCATTCAGTGGCCTGATTCATTGAGTCTAACTCCGCTACCATCGACTGTCGGCGGCAGCGTGTCATTGCGCAATTTGCGAAACCTCAACACTGGCAGCATAGGTGCAACAGTTTCACCGATGACGGTCAATGCAAAAAAACAAGACTCTGACGCAAATTTATTAGCGAATCCAAGAATTCGGGCACGCAATCATGAAAATGCAAAAATTCTCATTGGAGAGCGCGTTCCTAATATTACGACAACATCAACGGCAACTGGATTCGTTTCCGAATCGATTACTTATTTGGAAGTCGGTTTAAAACTTAATGTACAACCCACTGTTTATTTAGACAACGATGTGGCCATTAAGGTCGACATGGAAGTCAGCAATATAGTCGGACAGACCCAGACCAAGTCAGGCTCGACTGCATATCAAATAGGTACACGTAATGCCAGTACGGTCCTGCGGTTAAAAGATGGTGAGACACAAATTCTTGCGGGTCTAATCAACAACGAAGATAGAACAAGTGCAAATAAGGTGCCAGGACTCGGAGAGTTGCCGATTCTTGGGCGACTTTTCGGGGGTAACACTGACGATAATCAGAAAACAGAAATCATCTTATCTATCACTCCCAGAATCGTCAGAAACATTCAGCGACCTGAAGCCTCTCTGTCAGAGTTTCAGGCTGGCACGGATAGTTCATTCAGAAACCGCCCTGATTCAAATAACTCTTCTGCGGCAAACGCAGCATCACCATTGAACACAAATGATGCATCAAAAAAATCAGGAACATCTCCTGAAAATGCTAACAAATCTCAAGCGACCTCTCAGCCAAACAATGGTATGCCAAATGTCCAAGGGCAATTTCTCAATCAGGTAAATACGGGCACAAACACTAATCCTCAATACCCAAATATTGGAATCGTATCAAGCAACCCACCAAAGCTACAGTGGCAAGGGCCAGGCAATATAAAAGTTGGGGATAACTTTTCAGTTCAACTCAATATACAGTCTGATCAAGGTATTCTCAATATTCCCTTAACGATTACATATGATAGTAAGCTATTACAAGTGAACGACGTAATTGAGGGTGACTTTCTAAAACAAGGAAATGCCCAAACCACTTTTATGAGCAGGATTGATCAAAATGGTCAAATTATCGTTTCCGATACTCGAAACGGTGATGTAGGCGCTGTAACGCAAGGCACACTGCTCTCAGTGAATTTCAAAGCTTTAGGCAGTAGCGACAACAGTACAATTCAAGTGAGCAATGTCAGCGCAACAGGGTTCGGTGGCAGAGTTATTCCAGTGCCAGTACCTACAGCTTTAAACCTCAAAATACAGCAATGAAAGTGAAAAAGTCTTCGGGGTTTACTCTAATAGAGTTACTTGTGACGCTAGCGATATTGGCAGTGTTAGCAATTATGTGCATACCAATGACTCAACTTGCTTTCCAGCGCCATCAAGAACGAGAGCTGAGATTAGCTCTCAGAGAAATTCGCTTAGCTATTGATGCATATAAGCGTGCTAGCGATGAAGGCAAAATAATAAAAGAAATTGGTAGTACTGGGTATCCAAGGGACCTGGATGTTTTAGTAAAAGGCACCGTTGATCAACGTAGTCCTCAACGGACTAAACTTTATTTCTTACGTCGGATTCCTCGTGACCCATTTAACGCAAATAGTGCTATATCTGACTCAGAAACTTGGAAAATACGTAGCTATTCAAGCGAAGCAGATGATCCGCAAGAAGGAGATGATGTGTATGATATTTATTCGTCATCAACAAAAGTTGGGCTTAATGGAATCCCTTATAAAAAATGGTAAACCAATCGATTCTACGAACCCGCGACAACGGATTTACGTTGATTGAGTTACTTGTTGTTTTGGCAATAGTAGCATTACTATTGACATTGGCTAGCCCTCGCTATTTTCAAAGTATCGAAACCTCGAAAGAGACTGTTTTATTGCACAATTTACGCAACACTCGTGAAACAATCAGTCACTTTTATAGCGACACAGGGAGATATCCAGAAACACTGGAAGAACTCGTTGAAAAAAAATACTTACACTCAATCCCCATTGATCCAATCTCAGAACTTCCATGGAAAATTATCCCTCCTGAAGAAGAGGATAAAGGTAAAGTTTTTGATGTAAAGAGTAGTTCTCCAGGAGCAGCAAAAAACGGCATCCCTTTTTCTGAGCTATGAAACTGTGCAAGCAACTAATGACCCACGTACCAAGAAAGCACCAACAAGGCTTTACCTATCTTGGTTTGATGATCTTATTAGTAATCATCATGATCGTAGCAACTGCATCTATACAGCTCGGGAAAATTGAGCAACAACGACTAGCTGAACAAGAGTTGTTGCATATTGGAAGAGAATTTCAGCTGGCGCTGCTGAGTTATGCGAATTCCACACCAGTTGGTCAAAATCGAAGGCCAAAGACATTACAAGAATTGGTCAAGGATCCACGTTTTCCGAACACTCAAAGACATCTGCGCAAAATTTATCTTGATCCCATAACAGGAAAAGCTGAATGGGGCATCGTGCTCTCCTCTGATCAACAACGAATTATTGGAGTGTTCAGTCTCTCAGATAAAAAGCCGATCAAAATAAAAAATTTCGATAGTTACTTCTTAGGATTCGATGAGAAAAAAAGTTATCGAGATTGGGTATTTGTTGGAGTTAAATAAAATACATGGTTTCTATGTAAACCTCCCCCATCTAGTGCCAGGTATTACTAGAGTTTTGAGTTTGCTTTACGTCGCAGCCGCATCAGAACGAGGTGTGATCAGATATATGAAACGTTTCCGCCGCTGATGCAGCATTGATGCGGAGTGTCAATTTTCTGATGACTTACCCAGTCTTATTTTGGTCGAAGGATTTACATACAGAACAGCGTGGGAGAGACGATTGGCTGGACGAAAGCAGCACTATATACCGCAGTCGGTTCAACGCGCGTTTGAGGCGCGGCGTACCGGACTGAAGACTCAGGTGTACGTGTACCCCAAGGGCCGTGCACCGTATTTGACGTCGACCGAAGGCGCGGCAGCGGAACGAGATTTTTATTCCACCCCTCAGCCTAATTCGAAAAACACACTGGATGATCTCATCACCGATTTCGAATCGGATGAGCTCAATCAATGCCTCAATGAACTTCTGTCCGTAGAGCATGGCCCAGTCGACCCAGCGATGGCCTCCCTCGTCATCGCGCATCTGACTATACGAACTGCGCATCTGCGGGGTACTTTTGATTCCGCGCTACAATCTGTCTTCGATCACATGGCCTCGCTAGTCGATAAAACGGAATCAGTGCGCAAATTTGTTGGCATCGATTCCCCGTCAGATAACCGTCTCAAGGAAGCAATTCGGTCTGAGCTGAGTGCGGTTGGCCTTGATGCCTTGCAGCAGGACGATCACAACACGATTGAACGCATGATATCCTTTCGCCTCAGAGAGCGCTTCGATACCCTCTTCGAGAATACCAAGGATGCCGTGAAAGGAGGATTGGCGCAGATGATCAGTCAAGCGCCCGACACGGTGGCGAACACGCACAAGCGCGTATTAACTGAATCACTGGTGTCGAGCGTACGCTATCAGGCGCTGCTCAAACTCCAGTGGCAGGTGGTCGCTGCCGACACGAGTGACCGACGCTTCATGCTTCCTGACTGCGTAGCAATTGGCAAAACAGCAGTAGCTGATGATTTTTTACCGTTCGCCATGCTGGACTCTGAAGATATCACAACGGTTGTGATGCCCCTATCTCCGCAGCGGCTTCTTGTAGGCGGCCCGCCCCCTTTGCTACAGGAGACACTCAATTGTGCTTTCGCAAGCTGTAGTTTGAAGTTTTTCATCAGCTCGTGCCGGGATGGCGACATGGAGAAGGTGGTACCACACATAGGCACTTTTGCCGCCAACATGAACTTGGACTTGTTCGAAGATGCGTATGAACCGAACCCAGAGCCGATGATACGGGAACAATATGAGACGCGATTAAAAATTCGAACTCCGTCAGGGAAAAGTGGCGATGCGATGAAGCGCGCGATTGCGGCGGTCGTGCGCGAATCGGTTGATGCTGCTGTACTCTGTACGATCGAATCGGTGACCGTGACCACGAATATGCGTGTCGCGATGGAGTCCGAGTTGAAGCGCGTGCCCAATGACCAGGAACTTCGCATTGCTGCGGCAGGTGTTGTCTTGCCGGTCAAAAACGGAACACGATGGCAGTCCAGGATCATTCTCCCCCGTCGTATTGCGGAGTCCCTGTTGCCGAACGAGATGCCTGCAAAACAACGCCTTGGTCGGCGCGTGATGAAGGTGAACCTGGGACGCGCAGTCTACTTGGGATGTTGGGCTCGCCAGTATCCCGCCATTTTTGTACAACAGGGGCCCACACTTTGGCAGCACACGTTGTACGCCATCGCCTTTAACGCTGCGTCTCAATATGCTGGGGCCTTGGTCACCCATGAGGAAATGGAGGCATTACCGCTGGATGGCGAGGCGCAAAACGAGCTAGCGTCCAATATCACCACTGCGCTCAGTCAGCTGCTGCTAGTTCGTAGTGGTTTTGCAAGTCATCATAACGTCGATAAATTGACAGTTGATGTTGCTGGCCTGTTGGACACGCTGCTCGGCAGCGTTGCCACATTAGCCGGCTTTGCCGCGACCGAAGGGGGCGCGCTCAATGACTACCCGCTAGTTGTGCAGATCTTGGAGGCTGCGAATTTATTCGACTGGGCTATCCTGTTCGCCAAGGATTTGGCGCGACATTATGAGTATCGTACGCGATGGAGCTCTGCGGCCGACCTAAACCAGCTTGCCGAGCACGTTGAAAGGATTCTCTGGACAATCGGAGTGTCGGCTACGCCAATTGGAGCGTTGTATAAGATTCATGTCTGTGATGAAGGCGGGCTGGCCTTGATAGGTCGCATCCTATCTCACTGAGGCGATGCTGTGGCACGCTGCACTTTGACGCATCATCAGTCACTTGCGTCGTTTTGAATCAAAACTGCCTGCCTTGATTGTTAACTGTAAGCGCGCAGCCGTCCCACCTATGAAATCGAACGCGATGTAGGGATACTCCAATTTTCGAATTGGAGAACCGAATGAGCAATGACGAGCGCAGAGCGGCATGGAAGCGCCGAGTAGTACAATGGCAGCAAAGCAGCTTAAGCCAAGAACCACTTGCCGCTGGCTGACCAGGCATTGAACTTTTTATAGATGGAGTTCCAACAACCAAAGGCAGCTGGCAGGTCTCGCCAAGGACAGCCTATTCTCATGCAATATAGCATGCCTTCGACCGTCAGGCGTAAATCGCGCTTGTTACAAATACGTTCTTGAAGCAAACTCTTTCGTCGCTTCGAACAGAGCTCGTCATTGAGCAGCAATCGGGACATGGCAAACTCTTGTTAGATCGGTGTGAGAACCTTAACAATACGAGTTTGCCTTTCTTTTTCAAAGGCTTACGTTCAAACGTCAACAAGCCCTAGAGTAAGGTGCGTTTGAAAGAATCTCGGCGTACATTGACTTAAACTCCCAAAGAAACCATAGTGATCAGATACAGGACGAAAAAATTGGATGTTCGCCGGCAGCCTGCGCGCAGGCAAACGTGCGGCGGCGATCATGAGTCTGATCCATTCAGCCCGGCTCAACGGTCACGATCCTTACGGGTACATGAAAGACGTGCTGGAAAGACTACCATTACAACCATTCAGCCGCATCGGCGAACTACTTCCACACAACTGGAAGCCTGCTCAATAATTTCCATCATCCATATCAAAACCGGTCAACCTGTGATGACCGGGCGCTTACAAAACATGATACCTTATTGCAAAGTAATGGAATGAATTTTGCAATATTAAAACAAGTTGCCAGCAATTTGACTGGTGTGAAAAATGCGGTGAACCTGAAGTTAATATTTTCGGATATTTTGACTGATGGTCCAAAAAATCACTAAATTAATACGAACGCTAATGCGCGTGTTACGCTGTTGAGCATAAGCGGAGCATGCATAAGTCAACAACCTTGGGTTGCCTACTACAAAAGTGCACGGCGCAGGGTTGCTGAAACGTTGAAGATATGAATGTGGCCGCCAAGACTCTGCGATAGCTGAAGGTATTGCTGACTCTCCAGCACCTTTAGCGCATGGTCGACTAGATACTGCTGTAAATCAAGTTTTAGTGCGATGGATTCATTGTCTTGCAATCCTAGGTTAACCACAGCAACTGCAACATCCTGAATTTTCTCGGAGTATCCCGTGATATAGGTCTTAGCATATTGTTGAAAGCCGTATGTGGTAATTCTAAAATGCGGCAGACCGCTACCAAGATGGCGTGAAACATTCAGAAGCCCTGCGTGCTCAAGCACTTCAATTGAATCACTGAGTTCTTGTTCAGGCGTTCCTATAAGTAAAGAACTAGTTATTAGGTCAGGGCCATCTATTAGATCATCTCCGTTCTCTAGCGCGTGTTCGCAGGATGCTTTCAACACGAGATTATCAATTCGAGCCAAACCATTGATCTCTTTGATCGGCGAAGTCACATATCCAGGAAGAGCGCCGAGCGGCGGTTTTTCACGGACTCCTGTGATAGATGCAACGATTCGATCGAAACTGGCGTCATAGGAGTTAAGATCATCAATACGCTCCCAAAGAGTGGATGCGAGCGCTGCAGGGACCTCACAGTTGTCAATTAACACGGGTATGAGCCGACTCCCAGAGTTAATTTTTGCGACGAATGCCGCATTCAACTCTTCTCTCACCCATGGTTTACTAACACTGTGTGTGGATAGAACCACAACCACTGCATTTGCGTTACGCAATCCCTCTTCGAAAATTTTGTCTACAAGACTGTCGCCCGGGAACATTTCCCAGCGATCAAGCCACGCATCCACGCCACTCGCACGAAGCCTTTCTGCAAAACGAACAACAAATCGAGCTTTATCCTCTGATGCATGACTAATGAATGCTTTTGGGTACATTTTCGAATCCTGAAATTAAAGTAGCGCACTACGAAGTAAAAAATCAACAAATTCAATAAAAGTTCAGCTGCAATTTGACTTCTGTTTCACAACCATTTATCCCGAAAATGGCATCCCCCTACACGCACATAAAACGGTTCACGCCTGTAGCTCTACTTAATCGTCACGAAAAACACCACCCATGGCCTAATTGCTGGCGCTGCAATGTATTAAATAGCAATTTAATAGTGACGAATCAATCAAAGTAATGACTATTTCTCTTCAAATCGCAAAAAATCTATCAGCTGCTTCGATTCAATAATTTCATCATGCGGCACAAGTAAGTAGCGCCAGGGCTTGCCACTCACAGAAGCTGCATGGTCTGATGCATGCTTGCACCAACGCACAGCCACAGCTGTTTTAGCCTGAACCACGGGTGTTTCGATATCAGAACGAGCCTTAGTTTCAACCATGAAAATCTGCTTGTCAGTTTCAGCGACGAAGTCAGGGATGTACTCCGGCTGCTCGCTGCCCAGCTTGTAGTAAATCTGGAACTGCCCCTTGGCGGGCTTGAGCCACTTCAAGGCATCGCGTTCAAGGATGACCGCGAAGCGTCTCTCGGTGTCCGAGTCAAACTTTTGCAGCGGGTACAGGCATCGCGAGAACCCGCCAAACAACATCTGCTTGATCTTGCCCAGATCGGTCACCGTTTCGCGGTAGTTGTGTGCTGTCTGCCCGGCGACCGCCGTGTAGTTGCAGGGCTTGAGTTCTGTAAAACCTCGGCTGACTTGCACCTCGTAGTCAGTGGCCTCTTCCCAGAAGTGGGCCATCATCTCGGCCCTGATCAGGCGAGCCAGCTCTGCACCATAGGTGTCGAACACTTCATGCAGCTCGTTTTCCGAGTAGTTCTGTGCCTGGTAGTGGGCTACCGCCTGACTGGCCAAGTCGTAGAGCAACTCGGCCTGCGTGAAGTAGTCGATGTCGTCGTAGTCGATCAGCTTCTTGACGATGTAGTCCTCGAAGCGCTGCTCCCTGATGCCCGCCTCGCGGCTCATAGTGAACTGATGGTTCGTGCGCAGCTCTTGGCCGACGATCTCCCGTTGACCCGGCTGAAAGTTGGGCAGTGAGCCCAGCTTGAACGGGTGGAAGCCGGTGGTGACCTCCCCGGTAGGCACCACTGCTATTCGCGGAATGTCGATGGTTTGCTGAACCACGATCTCCGTGGTCTTAGACACGACGGCCGACAAATCAAGAGCCGGTGCGGCATCGTCCACTTCAGCCAGCAACTCCCCCTGAGCAGGCTTCAGTCGCTCTGTCACTTCAGCCAGGATGGCCGATTGCACCTCCGGGGTGAGCAGGGCACTGCTCGTCGGCACGAGGTCACGCTTCACCTCGTACTTGCCGATCACGTCCATCACCACGCGCGCAGCTTGGCGCTCGCGCTCCGTGGTGAACACAGGCGCAGGCGCTGCAGCCGGAGTCACCCCCGAGCTGGCGGGATTGGTAGCAATGGTCGGCGCTTCGCTGAGCCCAAGTCGCGTCATCGTACCTGAGCCGACCTGTACGCTCACCTTCTTGTCGTCAGCGCTTGGAGCCTCCAGGATCACTTGCTTCAGGCGGATCGGCGAGTCCCCTCGGTTCGCCTCGTCGATGATCTCCTGGAACTTATCGTGGGCCACGATGTTCAAGCGGTCCACCGCAGCAACGCCCGTGCGTTTGCCATAGGGCAGGCGCAGGCCGCGACCGATGGACTGCTCTATCAGCGTGCGCGCATTGGCCGCACGAAGTGGCACGATGGTGTACAGATTGGTGACGTCCCAGCCCTCTTTGAGCATGTTGACGTGAATGACGATCTCGGTCGGCTCGTCCATGCTTTCCACGGCGAGCAGCTTGGCAATCATCTCCTCTTCCTCGGCCCCGGTACGGCTGGAGTCCACCTGGATCACCTTGCTCACGTAGCGCCCTTCATAAAAGGCGGCGGACTCGATTAGCGTCTTGAGCTGCGAAGCATGCGTGGTGTCACGCGCGATCACGAGCATGAAAGGCTTTACCACCTTCACGCCATTTTCTCGGGCGTAGGTCAGCAGTTCGACTTTGGTGGTCTCGTGCAGGCGAACGCCGTCTTCCAGCTTGATCTTTTCGATCTCCTCGGCCGAGTGCGCCTTGGCGTCGAAGTTACGCTGGGTCACAGCCGCCGGCTCTTTGACGAAGCCGTCTTCCATCGCCCGTGCCAGCGGGTAGTCCATCACCACGTTCCTGAACGGCACGGGGCCCTTGGTCGACTCCACGAATGGCGTAGCCGTCACCTCCAGGCCAAACAGCGGCTTCAATTCATTGATGGAGCGCACCCCGGCGCTGGCGCGGTAGCGATGCGACTCGTCCATCAGCAGCACAAGGTCCGGCAGGTTGGCCAAGTAGTTGAAGTAGCTGTCACCAAGCACCTCGCGCATCCGTTTAATGCGGGGCTCCTTGCCGCCGCGGACCTCGGAGTTGATCTTGGAGATGTTGAAGATGTTGATGCGAATCTCGCCAAACAATTCGCCCCCGGCAATGTTCTGCTGGTCGTAGTTGTCGCCTGTGATGATCCGAGGCGCGTTGATTGCCAACTCACCGATACCCTTAAAAACGTATTTGGGGGTATTGGGAGTGAAATCGGAAATCAGCTTGTTGTAGATCGTCAGGTTCGGTGCAAGCACGAAGAAATTGTTGATGCCATGCGCAAGGTGCAGGTAGGCGATGAACGCGCCCATCAGGCGCGTCTTACCCACGCCCGTGGCCAGCGAAAAGCACAGCGAGGGAAAGTCGCGTTCAAAGTCTTCCAGCGTCGGAAATTCCGCCTTCAGCGTGGCAAGGATGGCCGCCACGTTCTGGTCGTGGCCGAGCAGCTCCGGCGCGACCTCGATGGCGCGCACGAGCTTCGCAAGGGACTCCGCTTGGGGCGGGCGCAGAGACAGTCGGCCGGTGACGGCGTTCTGGACGCGTGCATTCATTATTCGTTCTCCCCGAACAGACCGCCTTGCCCCGCGTTCGTGGCGGCGGATTTCTTGGTTTTGCGTGTGGCAGCGCCGCTTGCGGCCTCTGGCTCTTTTGCCGATTCAGCCTTCTCCGCAATCGGCAGATTGGCGACGTTGAGGCTGTAGTCGTCGTGACCCCATTCACAGCGGGCCAGCACCATCTTTGGAATTTTCTTTAGTGTCAGGTTCGGCCAGCGTTCGGACGCTTTGGCTGCTGTAACGCCATGGAAAGCCGCGCAGCAAACCAGCAGACTCTGATCGCTGCCGACTTCGTCCGACAGCGCTTGTAGCTGTTCCGCGGACAAGTTCTGGGTAGTGACGTAGATGAAGTCCCGCTCGCTGGAATGCCCGTGCTGCCACCATTGCGCCTCTGATGGGGCATAGGTGAACCCCTCCAGCTTGGCGAGCGCTTCCGCCAACTGCGTTGCGTTGTACTCAGGATTGATGACTGGAATGCCCCAGCGGTCGCTGACGATGAGGCTAGGAGCGAGCTTGTAATAGCGGAAACCGCCGCCGCCTTGCCAGTTCACACTTTCGGTAATACCACCTTTGTCTTCTCCATCGACAACTCTCTTGAGGCGCGGAATGACGTGCGTGTGGCAGTGCTCACCAAGCTCAACCATGATCCAGCGGCGCCCCATTTTGTGTGCTACAGCGCCAGTTGTTCCTGATCCAGCAAATGAATCAAGAACAAGATCACCAGGGTTAGTCGAAATTTCCAGAATTCGCTTAATTAGGCGCTCTGGCTTCGGCGTATCGAACACATCCCGAGGCCCATAAAGACCAATCATCTCTTTCTTGGCTTCGTCTGTATGGCCCACCTCTTCATGTGGCCACCAGTTATGAGGAGTCATGCCATCTCGCACCTCAGAAAGAAATAGCTTTAATGCAGGAACTGTGTTTTTACCATCTCGCCCCCACCAAATTCTGTTTTCCTCAACATGTCGGCGGTGAGTATTTGGATCGTACTTCCAAGCTTTCTTTGTATTAGAAATCACTGCCCCGTTATTGGGATTGATGATGTCGTAGCATAGATTTGGACGCTTCTCCGGTGTTGCTTGATTAAGATAATCAACAGCCTTCCAAGGCCCACGTGGATCGTTATCCAGGTTGGTGTAACGTGCAGCCGATTCTTCGCTGCGCGGAAGCAGATTGTTCTTAAATGCGTCACTCTTTGAATAAACGAGAACAAAATCACATATAGTTGCAATGCCTTGGAAATTGTTGCTAACACTGTACTTTCTTTGCCAAGTTATTGTGGATTTGTAGTTTGACCGACCGAAAACCTCGTCGCACAAAACCTTTAAATAATGACACTCGTTATCGTCAATCGTTATCCAAAGCGATCCATCTTCTGTAAGGAGCCGTCGAATTATTTCGAGGCGGTCGCGTATCAAACCAAGCCAAATCGAATGTTCCAAACCATCGTCATAATGAGTGAAAGCGCTGCCAGTGTTATAAGGCGGATCAATGAAGACACACTTAACTTTTCCGGCAAATTCAGCCTCCAATGCTTTTAGTGCAAGCAAGTTATCACCAAAGATAATTTTGTTGTCGAAGAGATCACTGTCCGATTTTTTTCGACTTGCATGATATGAGCGCTCAGGGTCTTCCAAAAGGATCCTTGGTTCTAGTCTCGACCTTTGCTCTTTGCCGATCCAGGTGAGTTCGAGTTTTTGTTTATTCATTTTCGCTACCCGCAAATTCTTTTTTTGCAATCTGTCCGATGACCTCAAGAACTTCCTTCGCATCGAGACCATCTGTGATGTCAAGAACTCTAAACTCCGCGTTACCCTGTTTGAGCTCTTGTCCCGCCTCATTTCTGCCTTTCGCCTGAAGTATGGCATTAGTTGCACCACCGACAAAGTAAAGCTGGAGTTCGCCTCGACCAATCATTTCATCAGCAGAGGTTCTCTGATACTTGTTTGTTTTTTTGTTTTCCTCGAAACTAGACAAATGATAGATTGGTCTCAGATAGAACGGCTTCTCAGTTTCTGTCACACCTTTCACAGAAGAAGCATAGGGTCCTAATATTTGCCAATTTCGTATCATCGAATTCAAAGGCATATATATGCAAACCGACGACCGGATCTCAACAAGATAGTCTCGACCTTGCGAAGACAGCTTGATGTCGTATTGATCGTGATCTTCAAAATCGTCAGTCCTAACGTCGTCGTATCTTGTGACGCATATGTCGAGGTGGTGCTTTTTGAAGTAGGCTTTTAGCAGTCTGGCGCAGACGATGTCAGCAAGTGTTCCAAGGAAATTCTGACTTCGAATTTCATCGAAGTTTCTTTTTCGACCTGATGGCGCGTCTTTGTGAACCTTCTCCGCTTTTTTGAAAGCTTGATTTTGCGCAAGAGAAATACTCTCGCTGCCATTTTCTAAATTGGCTCGAAGAATGAGATGGTCTCCGATACTTATTTGCTCAAATTTCATTTTGCTATCCATTTATTACAGTTGCGGAGCACGACTCGACAGATAATCGAGTAAACGTTTTCGCGGATACGCGTCTGCTGAATTTTGGATATTGCGTAATGAGGCAATGGCCTGGTCTGTGGTCAGAGCGAAATATGCCACCATCAGATTCGCGATAAAGGTCACCACGTTGCCCTGGTTCCGAAAGCAAGCCAATGGCCCTTGGAATGTCAGCCGTTGATGGCCAAGATCAAAGGTCTGCTGCCGAAGTTGATCAAGGGGCATGCTGGTCAAAGCAAAAAGCATCGTCGCGCCTATGGCCGCCGCCGTATTGATACGCTGTTTCAGACGTTTCATCATTACCGTCGTAATGACATGAATCGCGTGACGGTAGATCAGCTTTTTTTGACTGCGCGCCGCTGCGTTTTGCTCGTATCCCACAACCAGTGCACGGATAGCGCGATAACACAATACAGCGTTAGTCAGCGCCGCCCCTTTCATGCTGGGTGTGAAGAGCGCCTGGTATTCAACAGACTCTAGGTTGGCCAGCCGTGGAGGTTCACTCTTGAGCCACACTGTGTAGCGAGGGTCGTTTTGCAGTGATGCCAACGCCTTGAGTGCCTCGTCCAGTGCGATCGCCTTGGCACCAATGGCCGCAGCCTCAGGACGGTAATGATAGTCAAAACCGAGGTGAGCAATCTCTTGTCTTAGTCGCTCCAGGTTCTCATCCAGCGACGCAAAGTTGGCGGTCTGGGCAGGGTTTTGATGATTGCGGGCCTTGGTTACCCACTTGCCGAATAACCCGTCCACCGGCGCCTTAATCAGGGTGAGCATTACCTTTTCGTCGTCGATGCTCCGGCCAGGATAGTGGCGCACGAACTCGGCGGCCGATGCCACGCTCTGAGCGCCGTTGATGATGGACACCCCTCGGACACGAAACCTTCCGGACTCCCGATGGGGGGCGCAGGGATGCTGCTCGTTGATGGCCTCACAAAGGAACGTGATACCATTGTTGAAATAGAAGAAGTGCTCCGTCTCCTGTTGCAGGGTCTCCGTAAAACCGGCGTTGAAGGTTGTCGCACCTTTGAAGCGTCTGATGTTGCGGTCAACCAGGCGGTCTTCGTACTGCACCCACAGTTCTGCAAGACGCTTGGCATCCATGCGGCCGTAGAACGCCCTGTAAGGCGCCTGGGTGTGCCCGAAGTCCGTCAGCTCTACATCGGCCTCAATTGCTTGGGCAGAGATGCCGTCCAAATGCAGATCATGAAGGGTCGTGAGTCCGTATGCATGACAGCGAAGGAATCCGGGATTCGGCCCGTTGAACGCACGCTCCAGGTCGGAAAAGATGTCCTTCCGATCATCGGAAACCGCCGTGCCGGAGTAGGAGAGCACCACCTTGACCTTGCAGATGCCAGTGTTCAAGGCATTGGTGATTGCAGCACAGCGGTTCTGAAGTTCGTTGTTGAAGCGGCCCCAGCATTCCTCGATGAGATCGGTGACGCCATCCCGAAACTTAGACATGTCATCAAGCTCCGGCTCGCCGGAGCCGGACTCCTTGTACTTCGGCTGGACAAGCCAGATGGTCTGGTCATTGGCCACGAACACCGAGTCGATGCCGTGGTCCAGGCCGCCGTCGATGTTCGCGGCGGCGGCCTCTTCCAAGGTCACGCCAGCGGCTTCATGAATTACGAACGCTGCAATCGCCTTGGACAGGAAATTGCTGCGGCGGGAGTCTGGGCTTGTGCCCGTCCCCGTGATGAGTGCTGCGTAGTCGGCGTCCAGCTTCTGGCACAGCATGTCTAGTTCAAGCGGGCGAATTGGTGCTGTTGCCATAAGGTCAACGCTTAATCAGCGACGAAAAATGCGCTGCTTCAACTCGTGCGCTCGCATCGCGAGGTTGGGCAAAGAGGCAATCTTGTCCTCTGGTGCCAGCTCTCGGCTTGGAAATATCGGGGGGCGCAAAGAACAGCATGTCAGTGGTACTTCCCTGAGCGATTGTTGAAGGCGGGCTTGGTGCCTTCCAATACTGTCACGACGGCGCTGTTTAGCGTTGGGTTTTCCAATGAGCCGGCTACGTAATTGATGCCGCAGTTTGAGGCTCGGTCAAACGATGCATGAATAATCTGCTCGGCGTCACAGACCACCGCTAGGTTCGGGTTATGAGTGACCATGATGATCTGGCGCTTCTTTTTGGCCTCTGATAGCACCGGAACCAAGAGGCGGAACACGGTCTCGTTGTCCAGATTTTCTTCGGGCTGGTCCAAGATGATGGGCGTCTTGCCGTTATCCACCAATAGATAGAAGATCAGCAGGAGTGCGCCTCGCTGGCCAGGAGACAACTGCTCAATCTGCGTGTCCTGGAAGAGAAGTGAATACCGTGGCTCAAGAAAATCGAGCCCGAAAATCAAGTCGTAGACCGAAACGGCTGATTGGTCCTTCTTCAGTAGGCTGGCAATACCGACCTCGGCGCCAGGCCCCTTGGCCGCCTGTTCAAGGGTTTCATGTAATGCCTTCGCAAAGGCCAGTGCGCCTTGCTTGGAGTTCAAGTCGTGGCTGTCAAACAGCCTCTTGACCGTCAAAAGAGCCTCATCTTGGCCGCGCAGCACACCTGAGGTTTGTTTAATCAAGGCGAAGAGACGTTCCGCGATGGCCTCAGCCGAAGCGGCTAGCGTCGCCTGGAACTGCAGCCGGTAGTCCTCGCGGATCAAGTCATTCGCCTTGATCAAGTCTTGCACCGGCTTGAAGAGCTCTTCTCGCGCCTTCCTTTGGGCGTCCAAGGATTCAAAGATTTCGGCCGTCAGCTGAAGTCGCGCGGCTTGCAGTTCCACGCGCTTGGCAGGCAACTCTTTGATCTGAGCCAGTCTGGTTTCCAGGCCTACCTTGGTGTCCGGGTCAGTCGGCGTGCCAGTCAGAGCATCCAGCTTCTTGGTCCATTCTGCGAGCTGGTGTTGGTACGTTTCGAACTGCTGTTGACGGGCGTTGAGCTTGGTCGCGTGTACCTTCTTCTCTTCTTCGAGGTTCGCGAGGGTGCTGGCCAAAGTGCCAGCCTCGGTCTGCAACGTCGACTGCTCTGCAGTGAGGGCAGTAGACCGTTCATCGAGCAAACTGGTCTTGATCTCCAGCTTAGCCACGTCGGCCCAGTTCAAGCCTGCAAGCTGGAGATCTTCAGCCACCTGTTGCTGGGCTTGCTCGTAGGCGCGCTGGAGTAGTCGCAGCTGCTCCCTTGCATTGGCTATCGCCTTCTGCTTCTTGGCAATTGAGGTGAGTTCTGACTGGATCTGCTGCGTGCGCTTGGTGGATGCTACGATTCTTTGAGCCGTGGCCGCAAGCGCTTCGGCGGCTTCCTTCTGCTCGGGTTCCAGGGTTTCAGGCGGCGGGGTAACTTCCGCCGGCTTGATCTTCTGGTGCTCGTCGATCTCGCGTGTCTTGACCAGCAGCTGGTCCGTCAGCTTCTTCTCCTCAATTGGCTGGAGCTGGTCTTCAATCCGAGCGATGCTGGCGTTGAGGGTCCTCAGCTCCTTGCGGAACTCCCCCAGTCGATTTCTCAGCGCTTGTTCTTGCTGTTCGGTGAGCTGATCGAAATCGAGCGCGCCAAGACGCATTTCCTCGCTGGTATGCGAGAAGATGACGGCTCGCAACTCCTTCTCAAACGCGTCTGACTTTCCAGAAACGTGATCGTTGCAGAGCTCTTCGAAGTAGTGCTGAGGGATGTATCTGACCAGCTCTTGTTTGTCCGGTGCCGGGGACTCGTTCAGCGGACGACTCTCGGTACTGTCATCGCGCCAGGTCAGGGTCCCGGTGAATTGACGTGCTGGATCTCCACTTTTGCCCAGAAAGCGTTCAGGCTTCAGGAAGCTGAAGTGTTTGGCCTGTCGTGAGTGTCCAAGGGTTGCGAGGATATCGGCCAGGGCGCTTTTGCCGCTGCCCTTGTTGCCGATGATGGCAACAAGGTCCGGATTGAGCGGCAGATCGCAGCCGTGCAGCCAGTTGCCGATACCAGTCTTGGTGCCCGTCTTGGTGACTTCGATCGACTCGATGAAGTGAGTCTTGCTGGTCTCCACGGCCTGGAGCTTGGCTGGCTTCACGCCAATGAACGACCGCTTCGCCGGCTCCAAGATGGCCTGTTTGAGACCCTGAAAGGTTGGATCGGCCTTGATCCAAGTCTTCTTTTCAGATGGGAAGTCTCCGTAGCCACGATTGTTGTTGTCGCCAGCAACGCCGACGAAGCAATGCGCGTCGCTGCCAGATACGGCAAGGCGCGGGATCGCTTTCAGCGCACTGAAGAAGTTGTCAAAGAACTTCGCGTTTCCAGCGGTCCTCACACCCGCGAAAGCCGCATGCAAGTCGACGCTGCGCGATTCGAAGATGGGCGAACTTTGGAAGAGGCCCATGACGTAGGCGTAGTGCTCATGCCACTTCACGTCAGCCAGGCCATCGTTGGTGTCAAAGGGCATGAACCCGATGGCCAGTCCCAGCTTGACCTTGGCGATCGCTGTTTTGTACGACTCTGGGTTCAGCTCCCCGATGGTCGCGCCAGCGAGCAAGGCCTTCTCCTCTGACGCGTCCACGTCTGCCTTGTCGAATCCGTGAGTCTTCAGCTTGTCGGCGCCAGCCTCGCGGGCGAGCTGGACCAAGGCCGAGTCTGACAAGGGGCGGTTTACCAGCTCGACCGTGAGTGCCTGCTTGAAGTCGAGCAGCGCCTGATCCTCGATCTCATCAGAGAACAGAACGTGAGCGTTGAGCCGGCCCTTCATCGGAGCGGCCAGTCGGAGCTCGATACCTGGGAAGACCTTCTTGTGAAGTGCTGGAGCTCCGGCCTCTTTGAGCCGTGCCTTTAGTGCAAGCCAGCCATCGAAGGTCCAGTAGTCCATGATGGCGAAGACTGCAGGCTCTGCCTTGTTCAGCGCGTCGATCATTTGATCGATGAGGGCATGCCGCTCGTCGGCATCTGCACAGTCCCTGAACTTCTTACCCAGCCAGTGGAATGACGCCGGCGTGTGGATGTGCAAATCCCACTGGCGCCAGACTGAACCTCTGGCGATCTCCCTTTTTGACATTAGATTAGCTCCCATTGAATACAGAAAAGAGGCTGCTCTTTGACTTGTTGTTTGAGCTGGCCTTCTAACTGACTGATGATGTCGTTGCGCTGGGCCTCGATTTCATCTTGTTTGTTGAAGAGTTCGCGACGCAGCTTCGTGCGCGTACTCTCAAGCTCACGTTGTTTCTTTTGCCACGACAACTTCTCGTCCAGCGTCGGCGCACTGGCTGCCGTACGCCGGACTTCTTTGATCTGCCGGTCGATCTCCATGATCTCCTGCTCGATGCCCAGCTTGAGGTCGTCGGCCCAGGCGTCCAGCTTCTGAACTTCTTGCTCAAAGTAGCCCAGATTGCGCTGGTTGATCTCACGCAAGATGTCCATCCGGCGGCCCTGGTAGTCCTCTGCGAGTTCGGACGCCGGCACATTGCCATCGCACGGCCCTTCCAGCTTCACGGGCAGGCGCAGGAGTTTCGAGGGGTCGTCTTCTGCCAGCGGCGAACCGTCAACGGTGACGGCGGCCGCGACAAGCCGCTCTTCCAAGTTGCCTAGCGCTTCCACAGAGACCAGGCTCACGGACAGCCAACCAGACTTGCCGCGATAGTTCTTTAAGGTGCTGATCTGCGTGCCGTAGGCGCCGTAGTCAAACAGCAGTTTGGCCATCGGCAGTTTTCGGGACTTGGCCTGGGCTGTTACCCACTCGGCGAGTGGATGCCCGATCCGATACAGATGCGATTCGCCTGATCGCCGGGGCAATTCGTACCGCCCCAGCTCGACGCCAGCAAGTGCGGAGCTCGGGAGTCGCTGTAGTACGAATCCTTCTTCATCGAATGTTGCGTGTCCCGCGAGCTCTGCTCGCGTCAAGTCCAGCAGCATCCGCTCGTACCTGCTTCTTGCCGCGCTACTTGCTTCCGCTCGTACACGCAGCTTGTCCTGCACCTCTTCATCGAAGTTCTCCAGGAGGATCTGCCGCGTCTTGACCATGGCTTCACTGATCTCACCGGACAGGTCGCGCTGCAGTTGCTCGAAGCTGCTCTTGATCTCTTCAGGATCGCGGCAGTTTTGGTAGATCTCCGCAATGCGACGCTCGAAGTCCACGCCCGACCCGATAGCACCCAGCACCTCATCGCTGGCGCCAAACACCCCCTCGAAGAGCTGGAACTTCTGGTCAAGAAGTTCGTAGACGCGAGCATCGGCCTCGTTGCTGCGGTCCACGAAGTTGACGACCACCACATCAAATTTCTGCCCGTAACGGTGACAGCGGCCGATGCGCTGTTCGATGCGTTGCGGATTCCATGGCAAGTCAAAGTTGATGACCAGCGAGCAGAACTGCAGATTAATACCCTCTGCTCCCGCCTCAGTGGCAATCATCACTGTGCCGCGTTCTTTGAAGTGCTCAACCAAAGCGGCTCTTGTGTCTGCGCTCCGTGATCCTGTGATGTGATCTGTCCCTGCGTGGCGCTTGATCCAATCAGCATAGACGGCTTGCGCTCGGGCATCGCTGTTGGTGCCATTGAACGAGACGATACCCTCACCGTAGGATGTGTCTGCCAGGAGCGAGAGTAGGTATTCCTGCGTACGTTTGGACTCTGTGAAGATGATGGCCTTCTTTGCTGCGTCGAGTCGTTCTAGCTCAGCGAATGCCTTGTCCAGAGCGGTCAACAGTGCTGTGCCCTTGGCGTTCTCGCGAATGTTGGTTGCAAGTGTTTTGAAGTGCCGCAGCTCAGCAATTTCCTGAGCAACCGCGTCGCGCTGGGCCGCTGGCGATACGTCTGTGGTCGCAGCACTGCCATCCCACTCGTCTGCGGTTTCATCAAGCGACTCGTAGTCTTCGTCGAGCACCTCGGCCAATTCGGGGATGTCAGCTAGCTCGGCGAGTTCGCTTTCAAGCCGCTTGGCCATGGTTTCCAGTGCGCCCGCAATGGCGTGGGTCGATGAAGCCAGCAGCTTCCACAGCACCAAGGAGATCAATTGCCTTTGGCCTTCAGGCAGCGCCTTGATGTTGGGCCGGCGAAGGTAGTCTGCGACAAGGTTGGACAGCTCCCGTTCCTCGGCCGAGGGGGTGAACTCTTCAACGATGGCCCGACGTGCTGTGTATGGCACGTACTGCTGAACTTGGCGGCGCAAGGTGCGTTTGCACACGGTGGCTAGGCGAGCTCGTAGTGCTGTGAAAGCCTGCTCCTTGGGTTGCGCCGTGAACTGCGAGCGGAAGCTGTCGATGTCACCAAAGACACGGTCATCAATCATGCTGACCAGACCGTATAGCTCCAACAGCGAGTTCTGCAGCGGAGTAGCTGTCAGCAGCACTTTGGAATGCACATGGGCCAGTGCTTCTTTCAGCGTCTTGGCAATCACGTTGCTTGCCTTATAGACATTGCGCAGTCGGTGCGCTTCGTCGAGCACAACCAGATCCCAATCAACGGCCTTGATGTCCGCTGCCTTCGATTTCGCAAACTGGTAGGAGCAGATGACGGGGCCGGATGCGCCTTGAAACGGATTCTGGCGACCCTGTTTACGGAGAGCGTTGAAGTTCTTGGCCTCTAGGAGGACGCCCTGCAGGTTGAACTTATCTTGCAACTCCTGATGCCATTGCTTGCGGAGGTTGGCGGGCACGATGATGAGGATGCGTCGGCGGCGCTCGGCCCAGCGCTGAGAGATCACCAGCCCGGCCTCGATGGTTTTACCGAGCCCAACTTCGTCGGCCAGGATCACGCCACGCGAGAGCGGATTGGCGCAAGCGAAAAGGGCCGCTTCGACTTGATGGGGGTTAAGGTCCACTTGCGAGTCTACAAGCGTGGAGGCAAGCGACTCTACTGAGTCGCCAGCCGCCCGACGAGTGAGAAGCCAAGCGTAATAAAGGCTTTGGTGTCGAGTAAGTGGCGGCGGAGCCATCAATTGAATTCCTAAATACGAACTTGTTTCGACTTAACAGATTCCCGCTAGCTCCGAACGCATTCTATCGTTGTCATATTTTCACAAAAGCATCGAATTTTATCGTATTGCCGGCCATAAAGCCAACAATTAGCTTTGTATTTATACGGGAAGTAATGCATTAATATTTCAATAATTAAATTATGAGTATAGTAATCCAAAAAACGGCATTTACATCATTACAAATGAAAGCATTGACTACTGAAATAAATTTGCACGACTAAACTTTGTCTCCAATCTCCATGATGGGTGAATAACAATTTGGATCGTGGAAAGTTAAAAATTTTCAAATATATATCCTCAATATGAGCGGAGAAAACCTTTCGCTACTGAGACTGATTCTACATAACCCAATCAACAAATTTTATATTGAAGGAATGTCATGAAAAACCAATGCCCAAAATGCAAATCAACTTTAATCGAAGCTCGTCACGTTGGTCGTAAAGTTGGCGGTAAAACTGGTGCTGTTGCTGGCGCTGCTGTTGGTGCCGCCAGTGCAGCAGGTGGGGCCGAACTAGGTGCAAGTATAGGACTAGTAGCTGGACCAGCAGGTGCATTAGTCGGCGGATTGGCTGGTGCTCTGCTTGGTGGATTGTTAGGCGGATCGAGCGGCTGTATTGCTGGTGCAAAATTGGGAGATGTGGTTGATGACCATGTTCTAGACAATTATGTTTGTCTTAATTGCCAGCATCAATTTCATCTGGCGGGCGGTACATCGTCCTCAGATCAGTAACTCCTCTTCCCTACCCCATCCATCGTCGAAAAACCATGCTGACGTTGGATTCACAGCACTCTAGAAGCACTACAAAACAGAATACGTTTCGTAGATTCACTGAATATCAATTCCCACTTGAATAACTCCTTAACTCTTGCCAACCCATTTAGGCAGTGAGTTGATTCGTTACAGGCATGCCTGAAGGAAAAAACAATGTCACATCAAATTGAATCCATGGCATATGTGAATGCCACCCCCTGGCATCAGCTAGGTCAACAATTAACACCAAATCAGCCAATTGAAGTCTGGTCTCAGCAATCAGGATTGAACTTCACGATCCAGGAAGCACCGGTGCAATTTTCTATGAAATCGCATGAGATGAAATCAATTTCATCGTTTCCGGAACAAAAAGTATTGTACAGATCAGACAACGGATCCCCACTATCGATCGTTTCAGCGCGGTATCAAGTTGTACAACCCAGTCAAATTCTTGAGTTCTACCGCGACTTAACTGAAATGGCTGGTTTTGAACTGGAGACAGCTGGAGTAATGAAAGGTGGTCGGAAATTATGGGCACTGGCACGGACCAATAAATCGTCCTTTGTTAAAGGCAATGATCTCATGCACGCCTATCTGTTATTAGCAACCGGCTGTGACGGAACATTAGCCACGACTGCCCAATTTACCAGCATCCGTGTCGTTTGCAATAACACGCTTGCTATCTCACTTGACAACGGTATTGGTGCGATAAAGGTACCTCACAACACCAACTTTAATGCAGCCGCAGTGAAACAACAACTTGGCATCTCAATTCCATCCTGGGACACTTTTATACACAGAATGAAAGTCCTCTCAGGACGAAAATTAACTGCAAATGAAGCAGATCGGTTTCTACTGAAATTATTTAACGACGCCAATAACGGTACAGAAAAACAGATAAACGCACGTGCTATGAAGAGTGTGTTGACACTGTATGAAGGGCAAGGCAAAGGTGCTGAACTAAGCTCGTCAAAATCTACGGCATTTGGCTTGCTGAATGCAGTCACCCAGTTTGTTGACCATGAGCGACGTGCCAGAAGCGCTGATCATCGACGTGACTCAGCGTGGTTTGGTCAAGGTGCTAACCTTAAGCAAAAGGCGTTGGATGAAGCATGGCAATTAGTACTTTAAGCCTTTCATTCCATCCCTAACGCTGTTTGAAAAGGCAGGTTCGCAACAACCGAACAACACGATAAAAAGTGCCTTTACGCGTATTTGGGACACAAAAAACTGCAAACGCAACCCGCTGCCCGGCAACCAAAATCGCCGGGCATTTTCTTTTGCCTGAAACTTTTGGCTTTCAATTAATTCAGCGCTTCTTATAAGGAGAAATCATGTCAAATCTTTGTGCATTATTATTGCCGCCGACACACAGCTTATCTACGATGCCCGATTCATCACAGCAGAGCAATCCAGTTTCTCTTCCGCTGGGAAAAATAGTCGCAACACAAAACGCGCTAAATTCCTTTAAGGATAACCATGTTCTAATTTTAGATTTGCTACGTCGCCACCAATCTGGCGACTGGGGCCTTGTGCATGAGGAGGGTCGTGCGGCGAACAACGAAGCAGCACGGCTTGGAGGGGCAATAATATCAAGCTATGAAATTGAGCTTAATGGACAAATTGTGTGGCTCATTACGGAAGCTGATCGAAGCGTCACCACGTTATTATTACCGGATGATTACTAACTGAAAAAGTATTTAGTCACTCAAAAAAAAGCAGCTAAATAACTAAACAAACTCAAAAATCACTTCAACTTGTTTAGCGATAAACCAGTAATAAGACTCTCAATTGCCTGCAATATGACAACTCTGTGTTCGTGAGATAGCCCATCAAATAGCATTGCTAATTGACGCCCTTGATCTAATTGACGACTAGATCCCTTTGTTATCAATTCCTCTATGCTACATTCGAAAATGTTAGCTAACTCAGCAATCCGGACAATTGAAGGAACTGCTACACCCGTTTCCATTCTAGAAACAGCTTCTCTGCTAATTCCTAAGATTTCAGCAACTCTTTCTTGTGACAAACCCTTAGCAACTCTCCGAGCTGAGAGAGCCTCCCCTATTGCCTTCACAAATATAGTTTTCTGAAAATTGTCCATTTACAGCCTTTTGCACTTTCCCGTAATGATCAGTTCAAAGACGGAATATGGACATGACTCAATTAATCACATTGTGATGTTTTAGGTTACAATTTTAATTAAACCTTAATTGTTAATTTAAATAGATCGACTACAGCCAATTTTGTAGTCGTTCTCTACACACATCAGGTTTTAAAAATCGATGTTGATTGCTTATCAAGCTAAATGGAAAAGAAAGGCCAAATACATGTTTAAATTTGAAATGTTGTTTATTTGCATACTTTCCACAATTACTTTAATAGGATGTACTGCTGAATCACCAATTGAAGTAGAACTAAAGTCCACCCCCTACTCCTCTCCAATCGGCGTTCTATCCCTAACCGGAATTTACGTCACCGCGAAGGTAGACGAAGTCAAAGTCAACTCCATCGAAGTCAATCGAGGAAATTGCAAAGTAACTGGGGGATCGAAATCACTAAGGTTCGGACAACATGCGTATTTTCAGAGCCCAGGCTGCGAAATCAAAGAAATTGAAGTCGAAACAGATGAAGGTAGTTTTACCTTCAGTTTCTAGCTGCTTGACGGCAGCTCCACACCAATACACTCAAAACATCAACAACTTACGCGTACATTGCGTCTTGCATGTACAGGGACGCCACGTTCTGCTGCGGACCTTTAACTGAAAGAAACCCATGGATTCGAACATACACACCCCAACCTCAAAAAGTACGTCCACCTCTCAAGCATCGTTCAGTATTCTGTTTAAAGGATTGCGGGATGATGTCGATCCAGCAGTAGCAATAGCTCAACTTGCCAGCTTATTTAAAGTATCAGTGGAACAAATTGACAGCTTGCTTGCGTTACCAAGCTACACGATCAAAAAGTCCATCTCGGAGAATGCTGCCCGAAACTATCAAATTGCGATTGAAGCCGCTGGGGGCGTCTGCGAAATTCAAGCAGATGATGTACAAATCCAATCAATTGAAATCGTGCTACCGGAACATGGCTCATTCGCTGCAAAGCATAATGCGGCTTCGCCCCCTCCAGCCTACGAAAGTACCTCGTCAACCCAATTTTCCGCTAAGGAAAAACAACCTACGTCATCAATGGCGACCGAACCTGCCAAACACGATGCGGCAGAACTGAAGGATGAAATCCAAACGAAAACTTTACATCTCATATTACTGACAATCGTTACATCCGGACTTTATCCATTGTTATGGCTAACACGCCACCACGATACGTTTAATCGGATTACAAAGAAACAGACCATTAATATGAAATATATTGTCTGGATGGCGATCTTTACCGGCATCTGTCTGGCACTCAGAGATGCACGTGATAAGAGCGCTATTTTGATGTTTTTTGGCGCTTACATTGTCGGCTCTATTCTCTTTCTTATCTGGGCATTCCGTGCCAAAAGTGCCTTACAAAACTATGCACTGAACACATTCAAAATTGATCTACGAATGAATCCAGTCTATACATTCTTTTTTACTATTTTCTATATCAATTACTGTATCAACGATTTGCCCGAGGTCTTACGTCGTCAAAAAATCTTGACTGGTCAGAATCAAATGTGAGTTTGGCATACTCAGAAATACCCATTCTTTCTTGAGGAACTTTTTTATGTTTCGAAAATTTCAAATACCGGCTTTCGGGCTAATCGCTGCGTTGCTCATGACGGCCTGCCAATCTAAGCCACCCACGTGTGGCGACGAATCAACGCAAACGGAATTACGCAAAGTCATGATAGAGCAAATAGAAAATGAAGCACGAAAGCTTCCTTTTGGAGATCGCATTGCCAATCAACCTGAATTCCAAGGTTTCCTTAATGGCATTACACTGACCTTGTCTGAAATTACTTCTGATGGCTACAACTCAGATATGAAGAAATATACTTGCCAAGCAAGAGTAACCGCCAGCGCCAGCAGTATTCCTAAGCAAATATCCGATAGAATCACATACAACACGCAAGCGACCGAAGATCCAGGACCTCCAAACTGGATTGTGCAACTCAACGATAAGTCACCCTTTGTGAGTACGTTAGCTCAAGTAGCGCTGAACGCCACATCAATTACAGGCAATCTAGGCGAGCAGTCTAGCTTACCTTACGTAGAACGCCTCTACTTAGCCCAGCAGGCAGCTAAGAATCCGATTGACTCAGCATCAATGCCTACCCGTTACGGCACCTTGTCAGTCAACGAAGAGAATAAGCTGTTATTCAACGGTAAATTGACGGAACCTGTCGTAGAAGGGAACAACAGCTTGTCATTTCTGGATAAAAAATCGTTTGCAGATCAAGACATCGTACTTGTTCAAAATACGGGTGGTACTGCCTGTCCAGCTGTATATATTTTTGTACAGCTGACCCAAGCCGGCGCAACAGTTACGAAAACCTTCGGAACATGCTCCGACCTATACCAGCTAGAACAGCAAGGAAGCAAACTAACAATGACATTCGCCGGTTTCTTGGGGCCAGCCGAATCCGAACAAGAAAAACGTGCAGCTGCACAAAAACGGGTGGTTTACGTTTTAGAAAATGGTGTGCTGAGTAAAGATGGCAAACCAATGTAAGCAGCGCCAGCATAATGTTCGCTGCTTACGCTATCGATTTATTATCCAATACATGATACAGCCTGATTTCTTCCAAAGATTTTGCGTGAATACACACACTTTTTGGTGAAAATAAGTTTGTGTGGCTTTTGGTTAGCTCCATAGATAGAAGAGCGCAGCTGCTCTTCTATCTATACAAATGCCTATCCAGATACGGTTAAAACATCCGATCAACAGTATCGTTGCCATGACGAGGTCGTCCCAACTTCTTTGTTCCCCGGGATGAATATTGGCCCTTTCGGAATAACTTATACTTGCCAGTACCCTTGGGTTTAAAAAATTGATCGTCTTTAAAGAAGTATCCCAAGACATGGTCCAAAAGGTTCTGGCGTAACTTTTCATCGCGCCAATGAATTAGACCAATCCCACAGTTTCCCAGGCGAACGAAATCATTGATTTGCGCATTGGAATTCCAGTAAATACCCCTCCCATGTGTGATTATCTCTTTCCAGTAATCACCTATTTTCTGTGCAAGATGGACGTGAGAACTACCGTTGCGTTCAGATCCATTAAAAAAGAATAAGGCATGAAAATGAATCCCTTTTTCAATACCGAATTCAGTTTTAATAATGTAACCCTTCTGATGATCAAACAACTTGTTCCATCGGCGATTTGCCAGTAGTCGATCGATATCATCCGATGCCATCTCAAAATCTATTTTCCCAGCCTGTTCGGCGGAATAACCTAAGTCAACACGAATAACAATTAAGCGGTCGTTTTGTTCGAACAATGTATTTACGTATTGACGGTATTCCTGGTATCTCACGTTGATTTCACGTCGCCTTGCAGCTTGAGCCGATCGAAATATCTGAGTTTGATAACGGCCCCTTATTACCCAAACCAGCTCCTTAAAAGTCTGCAGAGTAAGCCTGGTCTCGACAAATTCATACTTCCGAAGCATTTGACCAGAAGGCGTACCTAAGATGCACCTCATTCGAGTCAACTCCAACATACGGCAACAATCAGCCAGTATGTTTAGGTAAGCGGAATACTCATACTCCGAAGGAAGAGTCATTAGCGTCTTTAAATACTGAGGCATGTATTGAAACTGCAGATGGAGCCATTTTTGATATTCTCCGTCACATTGATCACTTTCTTGATGAAGCGATACTTGCAATAGAAACTGCTCTAACGCCGATAGCATCGCCGTCGGCGAGTGTGATGCCAGTTGCTGACTGAAAAATAAGTTTTGAGTGTCCGTTGCGCTTATTCCCATATTGCTGGATTGAAAAAAAGTCATAAGTGTTCCTTTCAAGCCAATACCCCTGGTACGGCCCTCATAGATAGTCACGATGTAAAAATCAATAGATGCAAACTATCCTCTTCGCAATATTGCAAAGAAAATAAATAAAATTTATTGACGTAATTGGGTTTCGTGTGTGTAAGTCGCTGTAGTCTCTATCGAGGCGACATGTGATGTGACCGCTATGAAAATATGCAGTCGAAATGGAGGGTGAACATACTCGGCTTGGATGCCGGCATCCTCACAGATGTCTAATGCTATATGAAAATTACCTAATTAATCAGAGACTGTTCAATGAGTGAATCTGCTTAGTAATTCATTCGACATGAAGTCTGCTTATTAATATCAATAGATATTTGATAGTTAAATAACATAAATAACCGAAAAGTCTCTTCTGAAAATACCTCCGCTGCGCCGGCTAATATTTTATTTTTAGCAATATAAAAATGAGACTTTTTAAAATACGCAACCCTACCGACTTAGCACACTGCCAGGCAAAATTACATCCAAATTTCCCCGGCTAGCCATAATTCTGCTTTCAATCCACGCCGTAACTTCAACCTCCAACCAAGCAACACTGCCATGGTTAGTTGCGGATAAGGAAATTGGTTTTGGGAAAGTTTCGTCAAACTGTTTGCAATTCGGATTTAGTCGGCCGTAAATACTACTTCTTTTTAGTCCAGTCAGTGCCTCTACTTGGGAGCGCCGAAGTAGTCGAAATTGTGAGGATGAATTCATGATAACTCCTGAAATTTAAAAGTATTGGACGCGAGCGTAATTTCTCCGCCACAACATCAGATCAGTTGTTATTTTTTTACAGAAAAGATGGCAAAGATTAGCCCCTTACCCTCCTTTTTCTTGCACTTATCCAAAGCAACGAAAATCAAAAAAACAAATTAAAACCAAATTACATTTTGTTTTTTAAAAACCAATCTGTTTATTCAAGTTACGTTTGCAGTTAACAATGCAGCCCTTGACTCAAGATGCAATGGCTACTGTATCTTCTTCAGGATTCAAAAAAAGATTGATTTTTCGTGTTCAAAACTGTTACCAGAAGAGTTTTTAACTACCATCAATTTCTGCATCATTAAAATTTTCATCCCCGTAAAATCTTTAATCATGTATATTTTTACTCGTGCTTCTCTTGTATTCATCAAATCTATTCATTCTCGATTATCTACACCTATATTTCATAGTAAATATTCACAAGAATATTTTAGTAATTTTTAAGTATTATTCAGGTATTTAATTAGCAAATTACAGGTAACATTTATGTAAATTTTCAATATTTTTTACGTTCTTTCAAATCTAAATTTTGCATTTCAAATCTAAAATACTTCAATTAAATTGCTATTATTTTAAGCATAATTTATAAGTCCATCTCTAATTTGTTTTTTTAAAATCGCCCAGTAAAATTCCAACTTTAAATTTTTACCAATGAAAACCGCTGATGGAAAAACGTACATATCAAAAATAAATACTTGTAAACCTAAAAAAACGACAAAAAGAAAACCTCGAATCGAAAGTCAGGATGAGTTTGAAATTAAGTTAAGACATTTCTTAGATGAAAAAAGACCGGAACAATCTAAAAACGGCGCCAAATTAAATTTGGGGGATGGTCTGGCGATATACGTCAAGAAAGATGGCGTTTCGTATTTTCAGTTTGTATATTGTATTCATGGAAAAAATTCCACAATCCAAATTGGACGATATCCAGAAGAGAAAAAGTTTGAGGCAGCAAGAAAAATCGCTGACGGTTATCGTGACGAAATCAAAGAAAAAAGAAACGACGCAAAAAATTTAACCCTAAAACGCAATCTGAATGGTTCCAGTCGTCATAAATCATTACCTTGCTTTAAAAGCATGCATGATGCGAAACGTTTCTCAAAGACGCTTACAGACACGTTATGCTTCGGATCATCCTTCAACCAAGATCAACTTGAAGCTTATCTTGCGATCTATCTTTTACTATTGCTCCCTGATCACGATCTCGATTTACTAAATTTAGCGCCACAAGACGTTCTTACTTTTTGTCGATTGATTGATCCAACTTGGCTTGAGGACCACAGATATAATTCAACTGTATATTTTTACGACAATACCAATAATGCGCATCAACAAAGCGCTCTAAAGATTAACATTATGTGGATATTCAATCGCCTAGATGCCTTGTATTATCCAAATCGGAACACGCTCTTCCCTAGATTGCATGGAAAAGGAAAAGCAGAAATTTACCGATTTTTTAATGCCAGTCTTAAACTAATTTGGGATGATTACCCAGTTGATGTTCGAAAATTTAAAGCTTTTTTTCAATACCAAGCTATTCAGCAAAGTGAATTCGCGCCGTCGATGATCGATAAATTCCTTGACCAAGCTTTAATGCACAAGAACCTAAGCAAATACCATTTCGACAATATAGAATGGAAAAAATATCGCTTTCGGATTTGGGCTTTAAGAATGTGGTGGATTGATTTAATTAAAGAGACTCCTGATATTCCGTAAGCGCCTCGCCAGCACCGTAATTGACTTTGCGGAGCGATTGAGTGCTTCTCTTTTCGACAGAATCTTTGCCGTCGAAGTCAGCAATAATTCCATGGTAGAAGTTAAGCGACGCGATTGATCGGATAATCAGCAATATGCGTAAACACATAGCGCAGATAGGCTTCCAGGTCGATGCGGTTCATGTGTGCAGTGCCGATCAGGCTATACATTGCGGCAGCACGTTCACCTCCACTGCCTGCACCCTGGAACTACAAGTTCTTGTGGCCAAGACAGCTACCACGTAATTGGTTCTCGGTGATGTTGTTGTCGATTTCCGCCACACCATTGTCGCAATAATAGATCAGCGCCGGCCACTGGTTCAGCATGTAGCTTACTGCCTTCATGGTCTCGGATTGGGTCGAGAGTGTTAGCAACCGGTTGTAAAGCCATGCTTCCAGTTCGTCCAATAACGGTCTGGCCTGCAATCGCCGGATGTGCTGGCGTTCATCTGGAGGCTTGCCACGGATCTGCACCTCAATGGCATACAACTCGCCAATTCTGCGCAGGATCTCGGTTGTGGTTGGCGTGGCCTTCTTGACGTGCAAATCGTAGACCTTGCGCCGGGCGTACGCCCAGCAGGCTGCTTCGGTCACGCTGCCGTCAGTAAAATCTTGTTGTAGCCGCCATAGGCATCGGCTTGCAACACCCTGATGAAGCCCGCCAGATACTCCTGCGGATGCAGGCCCTGTCGGTTGGCGGAATAGGCAAACCATACCGCTGGCGACGCCTGCGAGCCGGAATTGCGGTCATCGCGCACATACACCCAGAGCCGCCCGGTCTTGGTTTTACCGTTGCCCGGTGCCAGAGCCGGCATCGGCGTATCGTCAATGTGAATCTTGCGGTGGGAGACCACATAGCGACGCAACGCGTCCACCAATGGAATGACTAGCACGCCACAGGCTCCCATCCATCTACCCGTGGTGGCCGGATCTAGTTCTACCCGCGCCGGGCATGGATCACAGCTTGCCGGTACAGAGAAAGACCAGGTTCGGCGAATCCCCGTTGAATCGGGCGGTTCGGTGCCAGTGCCTGAACGATGCAATCACAACAGGCGCAAGCTTTCTTCTTCCTGACTTGCAGGATCACTTTGAACGCCGCTTCGATCACTTCCAGCTGTTCGGATACATCTTCGCCCAGTGGTTTCAGATTGCCGCCGCATTGTGGGCAGGCTTCTTCCTGGGGTTCGATGATATGTTCTTCGCGTGGTAGGTTCTCAGGGGATGGTTTATGAACCGATTTTTTACGTGGTTCCGGGTCCGAAACATCTGAGGCTTGTTCAGCCGCGCCTTCTTTGACGAACAGGTCTTCCAGACGGGTTTCCAGCAACTCTAGCTTCTTGTCGATCTTCTCGGACTTACGACCGAACATCATGCGCCTGAGCTTGGTGATCTGGAGGTTAAGTTGTTCAATCTCCAGAGTGCGCACACTCAGGGACAGTCCAGCGTCGAGACGGTCTGGCGCAACGCCTGCACTTCGCCTTCACGCTGCAACAGCAGCGCCTTCAAGGCTTCAATTCGTCTGGAAGTGGCGGGTGACGGGCATGCGCAGAGTTTACGCATGTCCTGAGACGTTTACAAGAGCCACAGTGCGGGTCCGGTACGCTTTTGTTGCTTCCAGTCGATCCCTTCGAGCAGCATGGACAGCTACGCCTGGGTTAAATGAATCTTGTCGCTGCTTGCGTGAGACCAGACGAAGCGACCTTGTTCCAGACGCTTGATCAGTAGGCACACGCCATCGCTGGTGACCCACAGCACTTTGACCACATTGCCGCGCCGGCGATCTGGACTTCGATGACACTCGGTGTATGGGTAGCAAATTCATTAGCCGAAACCGCAACAAGCAACTCGGTCGGAATAGAATTTGTCACTGGCAAACGATCAAAAGATTCATCGACGACTGTCACTGGAAACATGGCCTGGCGGCACGTCACGCCATCGAAGCAGCCTTCCCGCAATTGACGACGCCACTTGAACTGCATGTTGACATTGATGTCGTTTTCCTGCGCCAGCAGCGATACGTAAACGCCAGGTTCCAATGCGCGCTGCGCAAGTTGTTTTTTAAATTCCTGTAAGAAGTTGTGGCGCTTCTTTCTGCGCACCGCTTTAGACAGTAATTCCAAAATAACTCCCGCTAAATTTAACGGAAGCTACTTTGAAGACTTTCAATGCTGGCGTCCAGACGGTTCAGATGAGGCGCTTACGATATTCCTAAAATTGAACTTAAATAGGTCAAGGTACAAATACACGTAAAAATGCTGTAAATAAATGGCATACCAGATGGCATACCGAATCCGACAAAAATAAAAAAAGCCCTTGAAAATCAAGGGCTTAGTTTAATATTTTGGCGGAAGGTGTGAGATTCGAACTCACGAAGGCTTTAACACCTCGCCAGTTTTCAAGACTGGTGCATTCAACCGCTCTGCCAACCTTCCAAGCCTTTAATTATAGCCTGTGGGGATAACATTGACAAGATCTGTTGCTCATTTCCCTAAATACAGACTCGCGATTTTTTCGGCGCTGACTGGTTGGGACAATAAATAACCCTGAGCCTGGTTACAACCGGCCTCTCCCAAAAATTCAAATTGTTCTATGGTCTCCACACCTTCAGCAACGACCTCTAAGTTCAGTTGATGTGCCATGACGATAATGGCGCTGGCGATGGCGCAATCGTTACTGTCCGACGGAATGCCACGTACAAACGACTGATCAATTTTTAGGGTGGAAACAGGAAAACGTTTCAGATAGGAGAGGCTGGAATAGCCAGTTCCAAAATCATCTAAAGCGAGGCCAACGCCCAGGGCGACAAGCCGGTTCATAATCCGTATGACTTCTTCTGCACCTTGCATCAGCATGCTTTCCGTGATTTCCAGTTGCAACCATTGTGGTGCAATGCCATACACTTTTAGCGCTGTCGCGATTTTGCCTGGCAGAGCATCGTTGAACTCACGCGCAGAGACATTGACGCCGATCAGGAATGGCGCTTTCCCGGCATCCTGCCAAATGCGCGCCTGCCTGCAAGCAGAATGCAGAACCCAATTTCCCAATTCGATGATGAGCCCGGTATCTTCCGCTATCTGTATGAAGTCACCTGGCGAGACCATGCCGCGCTCTGGATGCTGCCAACGTACCAAAGCTTCTACCGACAGGAATTCACCGGTTGAGATGGTGAATTTAGGCTGATATAGCAAGAAAAATTGTTGTAGTTCCAGCGCTTTACGCAAATCAGTCTCTAAGTACAGGCGATCTGCAACATGGGCATTCATTTCCTGATTGTAGTAGGCGTAATTGCCGGAAAATACGGAAGCATCGCGCTTAACTTTGTACATGGCGATATCAGCACACTGCAACAAGGCATCAGCATTGCTGCCATCGTCAGGGAATATGGCAATACCTACGCTGGCACCGATGCCGAGATCAAAGTTATTGACCAAAAACGGTGCATCCAGACTGCCCAACAGTTTTTCCACAACCAGACCCACATGTGTCTGACTCGCGATATCGGCAATCGCGATTGCAAACTCGTCGCTACCCAGACGTGCCACGATATCTTCTTCCCGTAACACCTGGCGAAAACGTTGCGCGACCTGCTTCAGCAAGGCGTTTCCGATTTCATGGCCCAGCGTATCGTTGATCGCTTTAAAGCGGTTTAAATCAACAAATAACACTGCGCAACGCTGATGCTTACGTTGTGCCAGCTGTAAGCGCTGATCGACCAGTTTTTTAAAAAATATCCGGTTTGGCAGATTGGTCAGCGGATCAAAATAGGCGAGATGATTTAATCGTTCTTCTGTTTGTTTGCGCTGGGTGATATCGCGCAGATAGCCCACCAGTGCAATCGGCGATCCGTGTTGATCTTTCAGTGTGTTGAGTGTGAGGCTGGCCCAGAATACTTCACCTGATTTCTTTTTACGCCGGACTTCCATGGTACTGCCACCATGCTCCAGAAAATGATCATAACGGATGTCATCTTCCCGTCCTTCCTGCTCGTATAAAAAAATGATATTTTTACCCAGTGCTTCTTGCGCACTGTAGCCGAATAAATTTTCCGCACCACGATTCCAGCTCAGGATGAAACCGGCCAGGTCCATCGTGATTACAGAGTCGTGTAGGTGATCGAGTATCTGCGTGTGCAGCAACTGACAGGTTTGCCACTTATTTTTTTGTTCCAGCAGCTCTTTCCGGGTCGCTAACAGACGGGCTGTAAGCGCGGTCAGTACATGCAATTTTTTGAGGTCCGCTTCGTTGTATTGTCCATAGCGACCTGAGAGTAAATAAAAACATTCAGGTGTAACCTGGCTACAGACCTGGTGAGCTTCATGCACCGCATTCAGCTCTGGATTGCCCCGTACAAACTGAACCTGTGCATCTGGAAAAAGTCCGGTAGTCACCCGATTAATACCAGCTTCAAGCTCATCATCTGGCAAGATCAGTATCACCTCATTCAAGGTGATCGCAACAGTCAGATCCTCAACAGATGGGGATGTCATGCTACATGTCCTTACATACCTGATTCACCCATGCAAATGCATGCGTCACACTCAGCAAATAGTCATCGTCAGACAATGCCAATTCGGTAAGCATACCGCGTAATGTGGCTTGATAGTGCCTGTCAGCCATTTCTGTCAGTTGCAAGCAACGTCCCAACGGCCCGCTACGCTGCAATAGTGCCGCAACGTAATCTTCTTGCAGACTCAGCGGCTGCAGAACTTCCGCTAAAGGGCTGGTGAATAAAGTATCTAGCAAGGAAAACATGCCGACCATAAATGCGCCATCGGACATGTCGCGATTAAATCCCATACGTTGTGCCAGTGCCTCCATCATTGCCGCGCGGAATGCGGCACGCGCCATGAGTGGATTGAGTGCACCACCCTGATCAGATTGTTTTGCATACAGTAAAAGCTGCAGCCAGCGCTGCAATTGCCTGCGACCGAGCAAGTTAATCGCCTGCCCGAAATTACTGACTTTAACGGTCTGCGCGAATGCAGCAGAACTGACCAGCCGGAACAGTAAATAGGACAAATTGGCGTCTTGCTTAAATAAGTCTTCCAATTCCTTTGAATCGGCATCACGCGCGACCAAACCCAGCAACTTGAGCAAGCGGGTTTTAGCAGAACTGTCGGCCGCACTATTGTTCTTTGCCGGGTGAAACGCGTAATCGCCAGAGAACAGCTTAAACCCTGTCATTACCGCTTGTTCAAGCACAGCAGCTGTTCCTACATTTTTAGCCCAATGTTGACCCTGAGGCAGGCGCAACATCCACAGCTTAGCGGAAAACGGCACCCCCGCCTGGCTATCGATCACGATATCCCTGGTATCACTCCAGGCCAGATCCGAGACGGACTGAAAATCATCGGTATAGATCCGGAATCCTGAACGCGCAAAATGTTTGAGACGAGTTTGCAATTCCTGATCCTGACATACCTGCTCAGGAATACATAACATGATTTTGTTTGCCGGAAGGCGCTGATGCAGATCGGTCGGCAGCAAACTCAAGTCGCGAACATGCACCATCCAGTTCAGTGTGGGTAATTGTTCAAACAGTTCCAGTTGCTTCCAATGCTGCAAGGCTGCGATCACAGCATCCTGATCCAAGGCTGCAAAATCTGGGCACAGCGCAAGCAATTGCTGCTGCTGATTAAAAACGGGTAGAAATGTGGTGATTACCGTGGATTGCGTCATAAATAAAGGTACTTCTGTTTAACTTCTGCTTAGCCTGAGCGAATGATGATTACTATAGTCAACGCTGCTAAGGCCACTACGGCCATTATGTAGCACGCTGGCTATCGCCACACCTGCGTGTCAGACCAGCGTAGCTGTGCATTTTGTAATGCTTAAGGGAGAAAGATTTCCTGCAAATCGTTAAGGAATAATTTACCTTTTTCGGTAGGCATAATCAATGCATGATCACGGTAAATCAAGCCTTTGGCCTCCGCTTGTTGCAACTGTTTTTCTATGCGGTTTAACAGCAAGCCTGTGCGTTCCTGAAACAGTGAAACGGGAAAGCCTGACTGCAAACGCAGTGCGTTGAGCATGAATTCAAACGGCAGATCGTTAACAACGATTTCATTTGCTTCCTGCGCAGGATTGCCTGTGCGAACGGCATCCATATAGGCCTTAGGCTGTTTATATCTGGCCTGGCGCACCACACGGTGGGGAAATGACAGCTTACTGTGGGCACCTGCACCTATACCCAGATAATCGCCGAAATTCCAGTAATTTAAATTATGTCTGGATTCATGTCCTGGCAATGCATAGGCGGACACTTCATAATTGCGGTAGCCCGCGCTTTCCATGCGCGCGTGGATCTGCTCCTGCATTTCCGCACTGCTGTCCTCATCAGGCAAAGCTGGCGGAAATTTAGAAAAGTATGTGTTTGGCTCCATCGTCAAGTGATACAGCGACAAATGGCGAGGCGCAAACGACAACGCAGTTTCCAGATCACACGCAGACTCCGCCAGCGTTTGTGACGGCAAGGCAAACATCAAATCTAAATTAAAATTATCAAAGTAGTTTCCAGCGATATCTATCGCTCTGCGCGCCTCGTCCCCATTGTGGATACGGCCCAAGGCCTGCAAATGACCGGAATGAAAACTTTGTATGCCTATCGAGAGGCGATTAATGCCACTGGCGCGGAAAGACTTAAACTTTTCAGTTTCAAAAGTACCTGGATTGGCTTCCAGAGTGATCTCCGCATCTGCATCCAACGGCAGCAAGGTACGAATATCAGACAATAAGCGGTCTACTCCGGCGGCCGACATCAGGCTGGGTGTACCACCGCCAATAAACACCGTATGGATACGGCGCCCCCAGATCATGGGTAAAGACATTTCCAGATCGGCACGCAGTGCCTGCAGATAGGCCTGTTCGTCGAAGCTGCCTTTCACCTCATGCGAATTAAAATCGCAGTAAGGACATTTTCTGACGCACCAGGGGAAATGGACATACAACGATAAGGGTGGAAGTGCCGTCAGGTGCAATGCGCCCGGCGTCAGATACTGGGCAAAAACATCCTGAGGAATATCGGACAGCTCTGCACTTTTCTTAGGTGCCGTAGCCGATCCGACTGGTTTAATTGGAATCATTTTAACTTTTCAAACAAACTGCGTAATGCCTGACCGCGATGTGATAAGCGGTTTTTCTGCTCTGGAGATAATTCAGCGACAGTTTGCTGCAACTCAGGAATCAAAAAATGAGGATCATAACCGAAACCCGCGTTACCGCGTGGCTCAGCAAGCAAAGTGCCATGCCAGGTACCATCTGCGATCACAGGTTGTGGATCGTTTGCGCTGCGCACATATACCAAGACACAATAATAATAGGCGGAATGATTAGTGTGATTTTGCAAGTCACTCACCAGTTTCTGATTATTCCTTGCATCAGATTTAGGCTCACCTGCATAACGCGCAGACAGTACGCCGGGTGCACCACCTAAGGCAGGCACACAGATGCCGGAATCGTCCGCTAAGGCAGGTAAACCCGTTACCGCTGCAGCATGTCTGGCTTTTCTGAGTGCGTTTTCAACGAAGGTAAAAAAAGGCTCGTCCGTTTCCGCTACCGCCAACGCCGCTTGTGGTAACAACTCTATGTCCAGCGGCGCCAGGATTTGATGAAACTCTTTGAGTTTGCCCTGATTATTAGAGGCTAACACTATCTTTTTACTCATACACGCTGCCCTGCTTTACTATGCTTCGACTTCATTGACTATATTTGCTCGACATAACGCGATTATGACGCCGTCATCGCCGCGCTTTATCATGCGACTACGCGGTAATCAGGCGCCTAACAGGCCCAGCACTTGCTTTTGCAGCGCGATCAGATCAGAAATACCACTCTCTGCCAATTCCAGCAGGGTGTTCATGGTCTGGCGATCAAAGGCAGCACCTTCGGCGGTACCCTGTACTTCAATAAAACTGCCCGCATCAGTCATGACTACATTCATATCCGTATCGCAATCCGAGTCTTCCGGATAATCCAGATCCAGCACAGGAATGCCGCGATACACACCGACAGAAATGGCCGCCACGAAATGCTTCAGTGGCACAGCCGGCAGCAAGCCCTGCGCCACCAGTGTAGACAACGCATCATAGGCAGCGACCATCGCACCGGAAATCGCGGCAGTACGCGTACCGCCATCAGCCTGAATCACATCGCAATCAATATGCAGAGTACGCTCACCAAATGCTTCCAGGTCAAACGCTGCGCGCAGGGAACGGCCAATCAGACGCTGAATTTCCTGGGTGCGGCCAGATTGTTTGCCTTTGGCGGCTTCGCGATCCATGCGCGTGTGGGTGGAGCGTGGCAGCATACCGTACTCTGCGGTCAGCCAGCCCTGCCCTTTGCCTTTCAAGAAACCAGGCACTTTATTTTCTATACTCGCAGTACAAATGACGCGCGTATCACCGAATTCGATCAGCACTGAACCTTCTGCATGACGGGTGAAATGACGGCTGATGACGACAGGACGCAGAGCGTCTGCAGCTCGCCCGCTAGGACGGAAATTGGTAGACATAAATTAAGGTTTGTTCGTAATTTTGGAAGATTTATGGATCGCATTGCGTATCTCTGCAATCGCTTTTTCTATCTCCGCATCGTTAAAAATATCCTGCTCACCATGCTCTTTGACCAATTCAGGATCAATCGGTGCCTGTATCGTGGTCGTGACCGAGCCTATCGGCAAAGTATTGGTCGAGATGACGGAAGTATCATCCAGTCTGTCATCCCCTTCCCACATTAAAGCCAGCGCTGTGGTGTTATCACTGTGCTTACCAGCGATACTGACGGCAGAACGTATCAGTTCGGGGATAGCCCGTACTATAGTGTGCTCATGCAGACGCTGTGCCAGCAAATGATCGGGCAACATAGACCAGAATCCATCTGAACACAGCAGGATCAGGTCGCCAGGCTGCAGCACAGCTCTGCGTGACAATTCAACGATAGGTGAATTCGGCGCACCCAGGCAGTTAAACAATTTATTGCGGTCTGGATGGCTGTGGCGCTCGGCCGGATCGACCTTACCCTGCGCGATCAGAGTCTCCAGTCTGGAATGATCCTTGGTACGCAACAGTATCTGCCCCTGGCGTAACCAGTACAGGCGAGAATCGCCGCAATGCGCCCAGTAGGCGTAGCCATTCTGTATCAGACAGGCGACGATGGTGGTGCGCGGCGTCTCAGGCAAATTATTCATAATGCGGTAGCGATGAATCTCCTGGTGCGCAGCGAGGAAACTATCTTCCAGAAAACGCTCAGGGCGGCCTATCATAGGTTGCGCCTGTTGCTGAAACAAACTGCCTATGGTTTGCATCGCGATGGCAGCGGCCATCTCACCCATGATGTGACCACCCATGCCATCTGCAAGCAAAAGCAAAATCGCATCACGAGTAAAGCTGTAACCCATGCGATCCTGATTGACCTTGCGGCCGCCTATATGACTTTCTTGATAAACGGAAAAGCGCATGTAGATTGAGGTTAAAAATGTAAGTAAAAAACAGCTACAAACGGGGATAGCATTAATTTAGCGTGCTTTCCTGTATCGTCGTATGATCGCTGTCGTCTTTGTTCTTTTTCTTGCCGAAAAGACCGGCAATTTTCAGTCTGGCCTTATCCAGCAAGCCCGGTTCAGGTTGCGGCTGCGCTTTCATGGCTAACGCTTTTTGCAAAGCAAATACACTTTGCGGACGTTCCAGAGGGTCCAGCTTCAGGCACCAGCGCACGACTTCAATCAATTCGGGCGAATACATACCTTCCAGCTTGCGATAATGCGATTCCATTTTGTCATTCGTCTTGCGCTGATCCGCTGGCTGTGGCGGTGCGCCTATCATGCAAGCAAAAATCGAAGCACCGATACTATAAATATCGGTCCAGGGTCCAAGGTTACCGTTCTTCTGATACAGCTCAGGCCCCGCAAATCCAGGGGTGTACATTGGATACAACTTAGGGATATCGGTCTTCAGGGTTTGTCTTGCCGCACCAAAATCCAACAAAATTGGCGTTCCATCCAGACGCAGATAAATATTGGCTGGTTTCAAATCCAGATGCAGCAGCTTATTCGTGTGCACCTCGCGCAAACCATTCATCACCTGATTAAACATACGACGAATGAAACGCTCAGATACCAGTGGCTTTTCCCCCTTATCACGACGCCGTAAAATATGTTCCTGTAAGGAGCGGCCAGATTCATAAGCCATCACCATATAAACCGTTTCATTTGCGCGAAAAAAATTCACTACGCTGACGACATTAGGATGGGAGATACGTGCCAGTGCCCGCCCTTCTTCAAAAAAACACTTCAGGCCGATACGGTAAATCGGCAAATTTTCGTTTGAAATCGCAGGCACCAGTTCACCTTGCTGTCTTAAGGCAAGCGAGCTGGGCAAATACTCTTTGATGGCGACCGCGTTACCATCTTCATCAGACGCGAGATATACAATACTGAAGCCGCCAGAAGCGATTTTCTTTACAATGCGGTATCCGGCAATTTCCAAGCCATCGGGCAGTGGGGCATTATTTTGTGCAGCCATTGATCTTCCAATCCTGTTTACAGCAGCGATTGTGTTGACTATTGTGGGTTTTGTAAAGAATATCCTGCTTTAGAACAACTGTAGCCACAACTGAAAAACTTATTTCCAGTTGGCAATAAATTAAAAAGAGGAAAAATTTGAGTATTTACAGCATGACTGGCTACGCGACCAGTACACAGGAAACTGAAGCCGGAACCATCACAATTGAAATAAAAAGCGTTAATTCGCGCTTTTTAGACCTGCAATTCCGCATAAATGACGAATTCCGTGCGCTGGAGAGCCATTTCAGAGAAGCTATTTCCAAGCGGATTACACGCGGAAAAATAGAGTGTCGCTTCAGCTTTGGAAAAAAAACAACCGATACACAGCAAAAATCGCTGAATTCTGGTGTTTTGCAACAGCTGGAAGAATTTCAGGCTGCAATCAGCGCCCGCTTCCCAAACGCGAGCGCATTAACGAGCGCAGAGATATTACGCTGGCCCGGCGTCATCGAAGAGTCAGAAATCAATGCTGAGCATTTACAATCTGCGATACAAGCCACGATGCAGCAAACCCTGGATGCCTTCGTCGTCAGTCGCGAGCGCGAAGGCGCTGCACTGGGCCAGGTATTGCTAAGCAAGATCACGGCAATGGAAGAAATCGTCACGCGAATTACGCCGCTGATGCCGCAGATTCTGCAACAGTTTCAACAAAAAGCGACCGCCAGACTGGAAGAAGCGCTCGGCCTGGCTGGTGCAAATGCGGGCAATCCAGCCAGTCAGGTCAGTACGACCCAGACCATTACGCGCGAAGAGGCACTGGATCGTATTCGTCAGGAAGTAACGGTATATGGCATACGGGTCGATGTGGCCGAAGAATTAGCCCGCTTATCGGCACATTTGACTGAGACCCGGCACTTGTTAAAAAAAGGCGGGCAATTGGGTAAGCGTCTGGACTTTATGATGCAGGAACTCAATCGTGAAGCCAATACACTGGGCTCTAAGGCCGCGCTCAAGGAATTGGCTGACGCTTCCATGGATTTAAAATTGTTGATAGAACAAATGCGGGAACAAGTACAGAACCTTGAATAAGCGCAGGCATTTGCTTATACTCCCGCCACATTTTTTTAACGCCTGCTGCCCTGCCCTTACCGTCACTGAGTCAAGTACAGCATGGGTCGTGCAGCAAGCCCCATCCTAGCAGAGAGCACACATGCTACCCACCACTTCTACCGCTGGCAGTTTATTTATCGTCGCTGCCCCGTCTGGCGCGGGAAAATCCACCCTGGTCAATGCCTTGCTGGCACAAGAGCCGCAAATCAAGCTCTCTATATCATTTACGACCAGACAGCCGCGCCCGGGTGAACAAGATGGTCGCGAATATCACTTCACCACCGCAGAGGATTTTCTGGAAAGAAAAGCACGCGGGGAGTTTCTGGAATCAGCCGAAGTGCATGGCAATTACTACGGTACCTCACGCATTCTGATAGAACAGCAAATGCGTGCCGGCACTGACGTTCTGCTGGAAATAGACTGGCAAGGTGCGCAGCAGGTGCGCAAGCAATTCCCTGGTGCAGTTGGTATTTTCATATTACCACCATCAATTCCAGCGCTTGAAGAAAGACTAAAAAAACGTGGACAGGACGAGCCTCATGTCATTACACGCCGGATTTTGGCTGCAGGCGGCGAAATGGCGCACTCTCCTGAGTTCGAATATGTTATTATCAATCAGGACTTTGCCACTGCTTTGTCTGAACTGGTGTCTATCGTTAAAGCGACACGTTGCCGTTTCACACAGCAAGCAGCCCGCAACATTGAGCTTTTTGCTCAGCTTGGCATTCATGCCAATCCCAACTAATTCCAGTACCTACCGCATTAAGGAAATACCATGGCACGTATCACCATTGAAGATTCTTTGAAACAGATCCCTAACCGCTTTCAGTTAACGCTGTGTGCAACCTATCGCGCACGCCAGCTGCTGCAAGGTCATACACCGAAAGTGGAATCCAAGGACAAACCTACCGTTGTAGCACTGCGCGAAATCGCTCAAGGTAAAGTCGGCATCGAAATGCTGAAAAAAGTTCCTGTGTAAATCGCTGCACCTGCACTGACCGCTTTACACGAATTCGGCCGGGAGTAACAGAATGAACGTTAATGATATTAATTCATCTCTGCTTACCATCCCGGCCGAATCCATTTCCGTTCCGTCTTCAGAAAATCTTCGTCCGTTGCAAGATAAAAAAAATATCCCTGCATCTAATGATGCGTCTGCCAAACCGACAGAACCCACCCATACCGGGGTCGCCTCGACCAGTGCCCTGAGTGCACGCTTGTCGGAATACATGTCCGCAGCTGACTTAAAACTGGTCAAAGAAGCCTATCGTTTTTCTGACGAAATGCATTTGGGGCAGGTCCGAAAATCCGGTGAGCCCTATATTTCCCATCCCATTGCGGTCGCTGAAATCTGTGCTGAATGGAAACTGGATGTGCAAGCCATTATGGCTGCCTTGCTGCACGATGTGATGGAAGATCAGGATGTACAGAAAGAAGAGCTGATAGAGCGCTTTGGCGCACCGGTCGCGACGCTGGTCGACGGGCTGTCCAAGCTCGAAAAAATCGAATTTCAAAGCCAGATTGAAGCACAGGCAGAAAATTTCAGAAAAATGCTGCTGGCGATGGCGCGCGATGTACGTGTGATTCTGGTGAAACTGGCCGACCGTTTGCACAATATGCGCACCCTGGGCGTGATGTCGCCTGAAAAGAAGCGCAGGATTTCACGCGAAACCATGGACGTATATGTGCCGATTGCGCACCGTCTGGGTCTCAATAATATTTACCGTGAACTGCAGGATCTGGCGTTCTCGCATTTGTATCCTATGCGCTATCGCACGCTGTCCAAAGCAGTCAAGGCGGCGCGGGGCAACCGGCGCGAAGTGGTCAACAAAATTTTGGATGCGGTGAATGACGCACTGAAAACAGCGGAGCTGCAGGCCGAAGTGTATGGCCGCGAAAAAACCCTGTATGGCATTTACCGAAAAATGCATGACAAGCATCTGTCTTTTTCTCAGGTGCTGGATGTCTATGGCTTCCGTATCGTCGTCAAGGACTTCCGCGAGAGCTATTACGCGCTAGGTACATTGCATGCGCTGTACAAGCCTATGCCAGGCAAATTTAAGGACTATATCGCCATCCCGAAAACGAATGGCTATCAATCCCTGCATACCACGCTGATCGGCCCTTACGGCACACCGGTGGAATTTCAGATCCGCACGCAGGAAATGCACAGAGTGGCTGAATCTGGTGTGGCAGCGCACTGGCTGTATAAAAATGATGAAGGCAGTCTGACCGATCTGCAGCAACGCACCCATGCCTGGCTGCAGTCTTTGCTCGACATTCAGAAGCAAACCGGTGATTCAGCTGAATTCCTGGAGCATGTCAAAGTTGATCTGTTCCCTGATTCTGTCTATGTCTTCACGCCGAAGTCAAAGATTATCGCCTTGCCACGCGGCGCCACCGCACTGGATTTCGCGTACAGCATTCATACCGACATCGGCGACCAGGCGATTGCTACCCGCATCAATCATGAGCCGGTACCGCTGCGTTCCGAATTGAAAAATGGGGATATCGTTGAGATCATCACCTCGCCGAATTCCCGCCCTACGCCAAACTGGCTGACCTATGTGCGCACTGGTAAAGCGCGCTCAGCAATACGCCATTATTTACGCACCATCAATCTGAATGAGTCCACTGAATTAGGCCGCCAGTTGCTGGCTCAGGCTCTGGTTGCTGTTAATCTGAATCCTGATTTGCCAGCCACGCTGATCGATAAGCTGCTCAATGAATCCAGCGCGAAATCGATGGAAGAAATTTATACCGATATAGGCATAGGAAAGCGCATGGCGGCGCTGGTTGCACGTCACATCCTTGATCTGGTCGAGGATGATTCGCCAAACATTCCTTTCCAGCAGTTTGGCGAGCGCTCAGGCTATCGCCATGCCCCTGTAATTATCTATGGCAGCGAAGGTCTGTCCGTACAACTGGCACCATGCTGCCTGCCTATACCAGGCGATGGCATCGTAGGCCAATTGAAACGCGATCAGGGTTTAGTGGTGCATACCGACGATTGCGAGCATGCCAAACGCCTGCATGCCAAAGAACCGGATCGCTGGATCGATGTGACCTGGGGCGAAGAACTGAATCGTCGCTTTGATACCAGAATTGCGGTCACGATCAAAAACGAACGCGGTGCACTGGCCAGAATCGCTGCTGAAATTGGCGAGGCCGATGTCAATATCAGCCACGTCAACATGGAAGATGGCGATGCCAATGATATGACGCACATCCACTTTACAATTCAGGTGGACAGCCGTGCCCATCTCGCTAAGATTATGCGTAGCATCAAGCACCTCAATGGCGTGCATCGTATTTTGCGTGAACGTGGCTAATAGCAAAGCCCAGGCGCTTGCTACTCGCTGCTGGGAGTGGCACACCGGGCTATGCGACTGTTTCGCGCCAAGCACAACCGCAGCGCACTCTTCGCTAACTGGTTAAGCAGTTTATGACGGAAAAATTTATTCCTATCACTGATATCCGACAGCAGGCCGTCCCGCTGCCATCTGTCGGACTGATGCAGGCTGCCACCGGCCAACTGCTGGATAGTCTGCAGCGTCCTTTGCGCGATTTGCGGATTTCAGTCACAGATCGCTGCAATTTCCGCTGCGTCTATTGCATGCCCAAGGAAATTTTCGACCAAAACTACCATTATTTACCGCACGCAGATTTGCTGAATTTTGAGGAAATCACCCGTCTTGCGCGTATTTTTGTGGCACACGGCGTAAAAAAAATCCGTCTCACAGGTGGCGAACCTTTACTTAGAAAAAATATTGAACAACTCATTGCCATGTTAGCGAATCTGCGCACTGTGGATGGTGCGCCGCTGGATCTGAGTCTGACGACCAATGGTTCGCTGCTGGCGAAAAAAGCCCTTAGCCTGAAAAATGCAGGCTTAGGCCGGGTTACGGTGTCACTCGATGCCATCAATGATGATGTATTCAGGCGCATGAACGACGTTGATTACCGCGTTGATCAGGTGCTGGCGGGCATCGCAGCGGCAGAGGCTGCTGGTCTGGGGCCGGTCAAAGTAAATATGGTGGTGAAAGCCGGCATCAATGACAGCCAGATAGTTCCTATGGCAGAGTATTTCAAACACTCTCCCCATATTCTGCGCTTCATCGAATATATGGATGTCGGTGCTTCGAACGGCTGGCGCATGGGCGAAGTCGTTACTGCGGATCAGATACTGCAACGGTTGCAACAGGCAGGCATGCAACTGGCGACACTGGATGCGAATTATCCAGGTGAGACGGCAAGGCGTTGGAAGCATCGGCATCATGCTGGTGAAATCGGTATCATTTCAAGCGTAACCCAAGCCTTTTGCGGCGATTGTTCGCGCATACGGCTTTCGACTGAGGGGCAGTTATACACCTGCCTGTTCGCTACCCGCGGCTACGATCTGCGCCCCCTGTTACGATCAGCCAGAGTCAGTAGCGACCAGGAACTCGCTGACGGCATCGCCAGCGTCTGGCAACAACGCAGCGACCGCTACTCGGAACTCAGAAGTTCAGACACATTCGTGCCAACCTCAGCCAGCAAAAAGATAGAAATGTCTTACATAGGTGGTTAAACCCTGACTCGCCCGCACCGCACAGTATGCCCGACTCATTACCCCAGGAAACCATCAATGCCGCCCTCGCCTGACTATCCCCGGCTTTCTGTAACTGGCCTGTTGTTAGCGGGGGGGCGCGGGTCTCGCCTGGGAAATTGCGACAAAGGCTTACACCTGTTTCGCGGTCGCCCGCTGGCAGCCTGGGTATACGAGCGCCTCGAGCCGCAAGTCGCAACGGTGCTAATCAGTGCAAACCGGAATCTGGATGAATACGCGCAATTTGGCGCTCCCGTTTGTCGTGATCAAATCAACGGTTTTGCCGGACCACTGGCAGGAATACATGCTGGTTTACTGCAAGCAGACACGGAATTTGTACTCAGCGTAGCTTGTGACTCACCTTTCATCCCGCCTGACCTGGCGGAGCGCTTATATGCGACACTGTCATCACAGGCTGCGGATATCGCCATTGCGGCCACACGTGAAACGGGTCAGTCGCCACTGCAAGCACAACCGGTATTTGCGCTGATACGCAGGCATCTGGCTGCCGATTTAGGCCTGTATCTGCAGAGTGGGCAACGCAAAGTCAGGCTATGGATGGGACGGCACCGCATGGCGCTATGCGATTTTCCCGAAGCGCAAGCCTTCATTAACATGAATACTGAACATGAATTAATCCTTGCCGAAAAATATGATGCATAGCAGTCCGATGACGGTACAGAACTCCTCCTGTGAACCGAGTATAAAAGCTGATAATACAGCGCCACTCAGCCTGGATCAGGCAAAGGAAAAAATCACCAGCCTGGTCAGACCTCAATCCAGCCATGAACAAGTCAGCCTCACGGCCGCTTTAGGCCGGGTGTTGGCACAGGATGTGATATCACCCATTGATGTACCGGCACACGATAATGCGGCGATGGATGGCTATGCCTTTGCATCTCTCGGTGACTGTGCCCCTGAAGGCAGGACACTCAGGATAGTTGGCTGTGCTTTGGCCGGTGCAGCATTTCCAGGACAGGTAAATAGTGGTGAATGTGCGCGCATCACGACCGGTGCGGTGATGCCAGCCGGCTGCGACAGCGTCGTCCCCTATGAGCAACTGCTGGCACAGAACGATACGCACATTACCCTTCCGGCTAACGCTGACAGCGCCGGTGCGCACCGGCGCTTGCGGGGAGAAGACTTACAGCGTGGCAGTACCGCACTTCACAAGGGACGACTGCTCACGCCGTCAGATCTGGGCTTACTGGCTTCACTGGGCCTCACTTCCGTCGTAGTGAAAACTCGTTTGCGCGTCGCATTTTTCTCTACCGGTGATGAAATTCGCGCTCAGGGGGAAGCGAATCAGCATGGCTGCGTGTATGACAGTAACCGCTACACCCTGTTTGGTATGCTAAGCCGGCTGGGCTGCGTAGCAATAGATTTGGGCATCGTTCCGGATGATGCGGTACAGCTGGAAACGGCCTTTCGCAGCGCTTGTGAGCAAGCCGATGTCATCATTACGTCTGGTGGTGTGTCACAAGGCAGTGCTGATCTGACCCGGCTGACCATGAGTCGCCTGGGTGAGGTTTCCTTTTGGCAAATTGCTATGCGTCCTGGACGTCCAATGGCTTTTGGCAGGATACATAATGGCACACGCTCAGCACTGCTGTTTGGACTACCGGGCAACCCGGTGGCGGTCATGAGCAGTTTCTATTTTCTGGTGCGCCCTGCCTTACTGCGAATGATGGGGGCTGATCTGGTTGAGCCCTTGCTGATTCCAGCCGTGACAACGACGGCGCTGCAAAAAAAGGCAGGCAGAACTGAGTTTCAACGCGGTATATTGAAAAGAAATCTGCAGGGCCACTTAGAAGTTTCCGTCACAGGCTCACAAGGTTCGGGTATATTGCGCTCTATGTCTGAAGCGAATTGCATGATCGTTTTACATCATCATCAGGATCAGATCCACGCTGGCGAAGTGGTTGACGTCACGCTGTTTGATGGACTGATTTAATCACACGTTCAGATAACGGCTAAGAGCAGTTTTATTTTTCATTTATTTCATGGAGATCAGATTGAAAGCAACAACATGGGTATTCGCCACATTGGCATCCTTAGGATTACTGAGCGCCTGTGGCGGAAAAAGCAATCCGGCACCGACAGTGCTGGCGACTGTCAGCGCCGTCAGTATCGATCAGGTTGCTTACCGCAAAACTGCTACGATCAAAGTGCAGGGACAGAATCTGGATAAAGGGATTACGGTATCAAGCACAGGCTGTACAGCAGTCTCAGAATCCGCTGGCGGCACCGCCACGCAACGCACATTTACCTGCAAAATAGTGACTGTAGGCAGTGTGGTCACGAATGTCTTCAACGCCAACAATGTTCTGGCTTATCAGGCGACCATGACGTCTGTGCTGAATGCGCAGCCACAGGTAACACTGGGTACCTCCATGGGAAATATCGTGATTGAGCTCAATCCCGGCAAGGCACCGGTATCGGTCGATAACTTCCTTAATTATGTGGAAAGCGGCTTTTATGTCAGTAAAATTTTTCACCGTGTAGAAAAAGATCTGGTGATACAAGGTGGTGGTTATACTAAAGACCTGCAACTGGCCAGCACATCGGCAGCCATCGTACTGGAATCCAAAAATGGTCTGAGCAATGTCCGTGGCACGATAGGCATGGCACGCACCAGCGATCTGAATTCTGCCACGTCCCAGTTTTACTTCAATGTGACGGATAACAGTGCTGCGTTCGATTACTCTGCAACAAATGCAGGGTATGCGGTGTTCGGAAAAATTGTGTCCGGCATAGAAATTATGGATGCGATCCGTGCTGTTCCGGTTTCTACCCAGGGTGGCTTAAGCAATGTACCTGTCACCCCTGTGCTGATCACCTCTGCTGCACAAACACAGTAATGTTCTTAGCGCAGTTTTAGCGCAATTTGCGTATTTGCCCGTCCGCGGGCTGTCAACCAAGGAGAATCGCAGTGAAAACAAAGTATGCCAAGTTGTTATCCGGTCTGTGCGCAGTCTTACTTATGGCCTCGGTGGCACAGGCCAAGGACACCCCTAAAAACGCCGCTGCAGCTTCAGCGACTGCGGCCAGTGCTAAAACTGAGTTATTGGATATTAACAGCGCCAGCAAAAAAGAATTATCCGGATTGCCTAAAATTGGCGATGTACGCTCTGATGCCATTATCAAAGGCCGACCTTATCGTGGCAAAGATGAATTGCTCAGCAAAAAAATCATTCCTGAAGATGTGTATAACGGCATCAAAGATCTGATCATCGCGAAGCAAAAAACAACTGAAAAGAAATAATTTAATTTGTAACCTGGCAATGGCGTTTATACTGACATTGCCTCCAGATAACTCTATTGTCAGGTTACTCTTTCAGGGCGTACTTTCCATTAGTGTGAACTATGTTGCGTACGTATCTTTTCCCCTCCTTTATTTCCACTCTGATCTTACTCATCAGTAACTGCTCCTATGCAGAGGAGCATACCGATGAACAACAGCCAGCCACAACCCAAGTAACCGGCTTTGGTACACTGGGCATTGCGCACAGTACCAGCAGCCAGGTAGATATAGTCCGGGACTTATCGCAAAGCAGCGGGGTCGGCGCCAGTGGACGCACCAGTCTGGCGCTGGACAGCAACTTCGGGCTGCAATTGGATCATCGTATCAACGACAATACTGACGTTGCGGCTCAACTCTTAGCCAGAAAAGCGGACAAAGACTTTGTCCCTGAGCTGACCTGGCTGTACGCTGCGTATATGCCGAATGACAGGCTCAAGCTAAGACTGGGCCGGGTAGGCTTTGACGTCTATATGCTGGCTGATTCCCGTCAGGTTGCCTATTCCTATACCTGGGTGCGCCCTCCCGTCGATTTTTTTGGCAGTCTGATCGTTTCTTATTTTGACGGGGCAGATGCGGTCCTGTCTTTTCAGGATGCGCAGCAAGGAAATTATCAAGTGAAGCTGTATGCCGGTTTTGCACAAGGAAAAAGCTATACCGGCCACGCAGACTATGATTTTTCATTGGATGGTTCAAAGATACTTGGTGCTCATCTGGCTTATCAGCGCGGTGCATGGAGTGCCAGGCTGGGCTATAGTCAGTTGTTAGTCAGGAATGAGTACGCATCCTTAGTCCCTTTACTGGGAGCTTTTCATACTGCCCCCCTGAATACGCTGATCCCGGATGCAGCACAACTCAGCGCTGAGCTTGGCATGCAAAACAAGCGTATCCGTTACCTGTCCGCTGGACTGGTCTATGATGCAGGGCCGCTGCAAGTACAGGCCATGTTGAGTCAGACCAGTACAAATAGTTTGAATTTTCCTGACAGCTATGCCGCCTTCCTGTCCACCAGCTACCGGATGGGGAAATGGACCCCTTATGCAACGCTGTCCGCTTCGCGCCCGGTGTCAACACAAATACCACTGCAGCCGCCGGCTAACGCGCCTGCTACGGTCATACAATTATTCAGCGATATCAATAATGGCATACATAGTCAGCGCAACGGACAATCTACCCTAAGCCTAGGCTTGCGCTTAGACCTTAGTGATTCATCGAATTTAAAATTACAAATTGACCATATTCGCAGTAAAGAGAGACTTCTGGTGCGTAAGGAGGCACCTGACTGGAATGGGCGTGCGACGCTGCTAAGTGCAAGCTATAACTTTGTGTTTTAGTTATGTTTAAAGCGCGCATATTTCTTATTCTTTCCGGCCTGTTGCTACTCTGTGGAGGAGCACATGCAGAATTGGTTGTCATTGCTAATCCGTATAGCGGCATCGATAAACTGAGCAAAGACGAGGTCATTAATTTGTATATGGGCAGAACCCGTAAATTTGCAAATGGCCTGAGTGCCTTGCCGATAGACTTGAAAAATGCTGAGCATGAAAAAGTCCAGTTTTATGCGATGTTAGTCGGAAAAGAAGTCGCAGAAATTAACTCTTATTGGGCAAGATTACGTTTTTCTGGCCAGGGTTCGCCACCTCTGCAAGCAGAGTCGATGGACGAAGTATTACGCATTGTTGCTGAAAATAAGGCCGCCATCGGCTATGTCGATAAAAAAAAGCTGGATAAACGCGTCAGGCTGATTTATGTTTTCGAATAGATCTCTGTTTTAAAACAGTAAAGCGACGGATCCGGACGATTAGATACGTCTGCACATGAGTGTTCATCTCTGTATGTGGTACATCGTATGGCCGGTTTGCTGGCCTCAGGCCAGCAGATTCTGCGCGAACAATGCAATGCCCCCTGCTTCTATCGGCGATTATGCGAGAACTATTCAGAACCAGTATCGTGTTCCGGAGTACCAGCATCGTGCTGGGGATTACGCTATTGATAGGTGGATTATTTTCTACCGTCAGTTATCTGTATTTTCTGCGCGCAGAGCAGAAACAGGCAGTGCAAATTATGCATGATTTACTCAATTCTGTTGAAAATACCGCACAGATAGCCTGCTATTTATCCGACGCCAATCTGGCCAAAGAACTAGTGCAGGGATTGAGTAAAAATCATGACATCCGTCAGATTGTGATTTACCAAAAAGAGCATGTACTGGCCAGTTTCCGGCGCGACCCGAATGGCAACCCCAGCCCTATCGATAAAATCCTGTCAGCCACCGGGACCTCCAACGGTATACAAAGAAATATTCATTCCCCGTTCAACGCCTCCGAACAAGTCTGTACCGTAGCGATGGAAACGGATCAGCTTGCGATACGCGCACAAAGTTCGGAAAAAGCCAGCTTCATTGCCTACCTGTTGCTGCTGCAAGCAATTGCGATCGCGCTCATCGTAGCCACATTGATACTGGTGCTGATTACCCGTCCAATTATGAGTATATCCTCCCGGCTGCACCGTTTAAGGCCGGAAAAAGGCGAGTTGCTGCAATCCCCCTCCTATCATGGATCGGATGAGCTGGGCACGCTGGTCAGCGATGTGAATCAGCTGATAGGCAATCTGGTCAGTACGCTTGATGAAGAACGTCACCTGCGCATTCAGCATGCATTAGGAGAGAGAAAATACCAGACGCTGTTTGACAATGCAGAAACCGGGATTTTTCAGATTAATCCGGAAGGGCAATTACTGTCCTGTAATCAGGCCTTGTTGCGTATGCTCAGTATCAACAGCATCACAGAGCATGACACTGTGCTGCTACAGGCGCTGGAGGGGCAGGAATTAAGATTGCACCTGATGATAGATCAGACGACGCAAACCGCTCAGGCGGCGTCGGAAGACTTCCTGATAGAAACCGGTCAGGGCTTACGTCAAAAGAAATGGGTGCATCTGGTCATACATTCTGCTGAAAACGGCGTATTACAAGGCCTGATGAATGACATCACTGAGCGCAAACTCAACGAAGAACAGGCGAATCGTCTGGCGGTCACCGACCATTTAACCAATATCCATAACAGGCTGGGTTTTGAGCGGGAAATGAGCCGCCTGGCGAAAGAAAATGCCCGCCATGCAGGCTGTGACTTTTTTCTGCTGCTAATCGACCTGGACAAATTCAAAGAAGTGAATGACAGCTATGGGCATGCTGCCGGTGACAAGGTACTCATGCATTTTTCCGCCATTTTAAGTGCCACCTTACGAAAAACCGATTTTATCGCGCGCCTGGGGGGTGATGAGTTTGTGGTTTTGCTCAGAGGTGTGAGTGAATTGGGGACGGCACAAAGAATTGCCGACAAAATCATCCAGCTGACCCGGCAGCCGATTTCTATTTCGGATAGGGAGCAAGTCGTCATTGGTGCCAGCATCGGTATCAGCTTCACCCGTAACCAGGAGTTCGCACCTGCCAGTCTGATAGAAAGAGCCGATGAAGCGTTGTATACCGTGAAAAAGAGCGGCAGAAATAACCATCACTTCTCGCCTTCCTGAGCAGCAAGCTAGCTGAAGTCACCATACACAGCGATGCATAGCGCTGCTCACAGACAGAAAAAAGCCAGAAAAGTTTGAAAAGTCCGCTCCGGAATAATATACTGTATATTTAATCAGTATATTATTCCGGAGCGCTGACAAGCGCCCTGCTTTTCGGTCGCTATCATGTCTACTCTTGAACATCTTCATCCTGCACTCTGGCGTGCCACTCAGCTGGCGCATGGCGATCTGGCGACTACAGACACCGGTTATGCCGTACTGCGTACAGAATTGCCGGGCGGCGGCTGGCCATTGGGGCGCATGACGGAAATCCTGAGCGAACCGGGCAGCGCCGCGGAGATGCGACTTTTACTGCCAGCCTTAAGTCAGATCCATTCCGGCCCGATTGCCTTACTCAATCCACCACACATCCCGCAAATTGCAGCCTTTACTGCGCAACAGATCCCGGCCCAGCGCCTGCTCTGGCTGCCAACGCAAACACATCAGGACAGCCTGTGGGCGGCTGAGCAAATCATCCGCCATGGCAGTTGTGCCGCGCTCTTATTCTGGCAGGCCACAATCCGTCCTGAAGCCTTACGCCGCCTGCATTTGCTGGCACAACAGACGCAGATGGCATTTTTTATGCTGCGACCGGAAAACACCGCCAGCAATCCCTCCCCGGCCTTGCTGCGAGTACAGGTACACAGTGTTTCCTATGGCTTGCAAGTCAGGATACTGAAACGGCGCGGCGCACAGTCTCTCGCTTCCTTGCCGCTGTATTTACCGCAGCATCCTTATCTGGCCGGCTTAAGTCATGATCGTACACAAGGCTTGCCACAAGATGTGGTGCGCAGCAACCGGGCGATGCACGGCATCGTGCAGCCCTGATTGCAGAACAACAGCGATATCAGCTCCCGACACCACAGACAGCCTTTATGTCCCCCAGTTCCAACACAAATCCGGCACAGGCTGTAGCGGAACGCAAACCCTCGTTATGGGTGGCGCTGCACTTCCCGCATCTGGCGCTGGAAGCCTGTATCCCACGCTGGGAATGGCAACAGCATGATCAGGGCAGCGTCATCCTGCAGCAGCAGCGTGTGCTGGCAATGAGCCCGATGGCGCACGCTGCCGGGATACGCACAGGCATGCGTCGTGGCGGGGTGCAGATGCTGCTGCCGGATGCCAGCTTTTTTCCTTGCGACAGCCGCAAACAACAAGACTTGTTGCAAGCCGCAGCACTGGCATTATTACAGTACACTCCGTCAGTCGCACTGCATGGCAACGCTGGCATCGTGCTGGAAGTCAGCAGCAGCCTGCGCCTGTTCGGCGGCATACGCCGTCTGCGTCAGCGCATCCGCATGACTATGCATGCTCTGGGACTCAGCGTCAGCCTGGCCTGTGCCCCGTTTTCCAAAGCCGCAGCCTTGCTCGCGCTGCATGCCGCAGAATGTGGCAAAGCCGCCTGCTATTGCCTGTCGCAGCGTAAGCTGGTCACTGTTCTGGATCCGCTACCGGTGCATACCCTGAGTCAGGCGCAAGCCTATCTCGACATGCTCCAAGGGCTGGCCTGTCATCAGCTCCAGGATTTGCAAAAGCTGCCGCGCGCCGGTTTGCAACGACGCTGTGGTGCCGCTTTATTACAAGAGCTGGATCAGGCCTATGGCCGGGAAATGACGTTGCATCCCTGGGTCGTCGCCAGTGAACATTTTCATAGTAAACGCGAGCTGGCTGGCCGCCTGGAACGCAGCGATCAGCTACTGCCGTATGTGCAAGCCTTGCTGACCCAGCTATGCAGCTGGCTGCGACTGCAACAGCTGGCCCTGAGTCAGTTACGCCTGCGCTTACACCATGAGCGTGGCCGTAGCGCGATTGCCCCCAGCCAGCTCAACATCATGCTGGCTGAGCCCAGTTGGCAAGAAGCACATTTGCAACTGCTGGTGCGCGAGCGTCTGCAACAATTGCGTCTGAGCGGACCCGTGATTGCACTGGAACTGGAAGCTACAGAGACCGCAAAGCGCCAGTTACACAGCGAGGATTTATTTCCCGAACCGGGCGGCAAACCCGAAGACCATCAGCGCCTGCTCTCGCTGCTGGTGGCCAGACTGGGCGAACATCAGGTATTACAGGCAGCACCGCTAGCCGATTACCGGCCTGAAATCGCCAATCAATGGGTCTCCGTGCTGCATAAAAAGTCCGCGCAAGCTTATGCCACGGCCAGTGCCGCTCATGCCTTGCTGCGCCCGGTCTGGCTGCTGTCCCAGCCACTGGCGCTGACACTGCGCCAGCATCAACCCTGGTATGCAGGATCGGTGCTGACCCTCATTTCACCGGCCGAACGCATAGAGGCAGGCTGGTGGAGCGATGGCACCCAGGTCAGAGATTATTTTATTGCCAGTCACGCCAGGCATCAGTTGTACTGGATTTACCGTGAACGCAACGTGACGCAAACTGACGGCGATACGATCGCACTCAGCTGGTTTTTACACGGAATTTTCGGATGAGCGCGCCGCCTCCAAACGGAACACCTAATGTGGATGCGGCTTACGGGCACAATTTGCCCGATTACGCAGAGCTGTTCTGCATGTCCAATTTCAGTTTTTTACATGGTGCCTCCCATGCCGAAGAACTGGTCAAACGTGCCACCAGGCTAGGCTATCAGGCATTGGCGATCACTGACGAATGCTCGCTGGCCGGTGTAGTGCGTGCGCATGACGAAGCCAAAGCACAGCAATTGCCACTGTTGATTGGCAGCTGGTTCGCACTCAGTCATGACAGCGATGCGCTATCCTGCCTGCGCTTGCTGGTGCTGGCACAAAACCGCGAAGGCTATGGCAATCTGTCCGAGCTGATTACACTGGCACGCAGCCGCTGCAGCAAAGGCAATTACCTGCTCAAACCCGAGGATCTGCAGCCCAACGATAGCGCTTACGCCCACCTCGCCGGTCTCCCCGGCTGTTGCGTGATACTGCTGCCCGAATATCCGGTACGGCCGGCGATACTGGATCAGCAATTACAGTGGTTTCGTCAGTATTTTCACCGTGCAGATCAGCACAGCGGCTGGCTGGGGCTGACTTTACTACTGCAGGCTGCCGATGACTATCAGCAGCAACACGTGCTGCACAGCGCCGCCAGCCATGGCTTACCGGTAGTGGCGCTGGGTCAGGTAAGCATGCATGTACGTTCCCGCAAGCCCTTGCAGGATACGCTGACAGCGATACGGCTGAGTAAAACACTCACGGAATGTGGCTATACACTGACTCCAAATGCCGAGCAGCATCTGCGTTCGCGACTGCGACTGGCCAGACTGTATCCGCCCGCCACGCTGGCTGCCACCATACGCATTGCGCAATCCTGCCAGTTTTCACTCGATGAATTACGCTATGAATATCCGGATGAAATCGTTCCTCCCGGCCATACCCCGGCCAGTTATCTGCGGCAGCAAGTGTATCGGGGTGCGCAGCGCCGCTATCCCGATGGCATCAGCGACAGCCTGATACAGCGTATAGAGCACGAGCTGCATCTGATTAATGATCTCGCTTATGAACCCTATTTTCTGACCGTACACGACATTGTGCGCTTCGCACGTCAGCAAGGCATATTGTGCCAGGGACGCGGTTCCGCCGCGAATTCTGTCGTGTGCTATTGCCTGCACATCACCGAGGTCAATCCGGAAGTCAACACCCTGCTGTTCGAACGCTTTATCTCCAAAGAGCGTGCCGAACCACCCGATATCGATGTCGATTTCGAACATCAGCGGCGTGAAGAAGTCATGCAGTATATCTATCGCAAATATGGCCGCGAACGCGCAGCGCTGGCCGCCGCCGTCCATACCTACCATCCACGCGGTGCCTTGCGCGAAACCGGAAAAGCCCTAGGTATTGATCCGGACATTGTCGATGCAGTGGCCAAATCCCATCGCTGGTTCGATAGCAAACACGATCTGCTGGCGCGTTTCGCAGAATGCGGACTTGATACCAGTTCGGTCATCGCACAGCAATGGGCGGCCCTGGCGACTCAGCTACTGCGCTTTCCGCGCCACTTATCGCAGCACAGCGGCGGCTTTGTGATCGCCAAAGGAAAATTATCGCGGCTGGTGCCGATAGAAAACGCCGCCATGAAAGAGCGCTGCGTAATCCAGTGGGATAAAGATGATCTGGAATCGCTGGGCTTATTAAAAGTCGATGTGCTGGCGCTGGGCATGCTATCGGCGATACGGCGTGCACTCGATCTGCTGGCAAGCATCCCCGGTAAACCAGCCCGCTTGCAAGACATCCCACGTGAAGACCCGCTGACTTACGACATGATTTGCCAGGCCGATACCATCGGCGTTTTTCAGATCGAATCGCGTGCCCAGATGAGTATGCTGCCACGACTGCAACCGCGCGAATTCTACGATCTGGTGGTACAGGTCGCCATCGTCAGGCCGGGCCCGATACAAGGCGGCATGGTGCATCCCTATCTGCGCCGCCGTCAGGGGCTGGAACCGGTAGAACAGCATCATGATGCCGCCATGCAGAAAGCGCTGGGGCGCACGCTGGGGGTGCCGATTTTTCAGGAGCAAGTGATGCAAATCGCGATGCTGGCGGCGGGCTTCACCCCCGGTGAAGCCGATAATCTGCGCCGCGCCATGGCTGCATGGAAGCGTAAAGGCGGCCTGGAAGCTTACCAGGCGCGCATCATCAGTGGCATGCAGGCCAATGGTTACGAGGAGGATTTTGCCAAAAGAATTGTGGAACAGATAAAGGGCTTTGGTGAATACGGCTTCCCCGAAAGTCATTCTGCCAGCTTTGCGATCCTGGCCTACATCAGCAGCTGGATCAAATGCCATGAACCCGCTGTCTTTCTATGTGCGCTGCTGAATTCACAGCCGATGGGATTTTATTCACCTTCACAACTGATACAGGATGCCAGACGGCATGATGTACAGGTACAGGCAATCGACGTTTGCCACAGTGACTGGGACTGTACGCTGAGCAGTGACTGGTTTCACAATCGCTATACCAACACGCCACAAGCAGCGGTCAGACTGGGTATGTCGCTGATCAAGGGTATGTCGGAAACGGCTGCACAACGCATCATGCAAGCCAGAGCCGCTGGCCCATTTCAGGATACCGCTGATCTGGCACGCCGCGCCGAACTGAACCGGCATGAGCTGGAAACCCTGGCGGCTGCCAATGCGCTCAGCCAATTAGCCGGACACCGGCGTCAGGCCTTGTGGCAGGCGGTGGCCGCAGTCGCCGATAAGGATTTGCTACGGCCAGCCCGTGTTGCAGAAAGCACGCCGGAATTAGCAGCACCCGCCGAAGGTGAACAAATACTGAGTGACTACCAGAGTATCGGGCTCACACTGCGACGGCATCCGGTCGCATTGTTACGGACACAGTTACTGAAGCAGCGCTTTCTGCCAGCGCGGCTGCTCACGACGTTTCAATCCGGTCAGTTTGCACGTGCCTGTGGGCTGGTCACCGTCAGACAACGGCCCGGCACCGCCAAAGGCGTGTTATTCCTGACACTGGAAGATGAGAGCGGGCCAGTCAATGTGATCATCTGGCCCTCGCTGGTCGAACAGCAAAGACGTGAAATCCTGAGCGCCCGGCTGTTGGGCGTCTATGGCATCTGGCAAAACGAACAGGGTGTACAACACCTGATCGCCAAACGCCTGGTCGACATGAGTCATTTGATCGGCACCCTGAGCACCCACAGCCGGGATTTTTGTTAATCGTTGGATCAGACCAGCATTAAGACTGACCAGCGGAGCGCATCAGCGCCGACAAACGCTGCACGCCCTGCGCTGCCTCTAAGCTAAGTGCCTCAGGCGCAGCACGCCATTGCCGGACAAACTGGTCCACCGCTGCTTTCTGCGGGTCGGATAAGCGCGCTTGCAAGTCATCAAGTGCTTGCAGGAACTCAGGCTTCGCCTTGGTCTGCTCTGGCTGCAGATTTTGCGCAATCAACAGATATTGATAAGCCAGTTGTTTGTCGGCTTCAGGCTGCAAACGAGCGAGCCAGGCCAGCCTGATCATCGCTGAAAAAAGCCCTTGATCGGCGGCCTTCTGGTACCAGCTCAGTGCGCGTTTCCAGTCGCCCTGCTTTTGATATAACAGCGCCACGTCATGTTGCGCCAGTGAGTAGCCAGCTTCAGCCGCGATGCCTTTAAAATGTAAAGCCTGCGTATCATCTGTCACGATCACGCCAGGAAACTGGCCCGCATAATAGCAACCTAGCTTGTACGCAGCCAGAGGATGACCTCCTGCCGCGGATTTCTGAAACCAGAACAAGGCTTGTGCCGGGTCTTTCGTGGCACCGGCAATGCCATTATTGAACAGCATACCTGCATGGTATTGCAGCTCAGCCAGCTGAGCACTACTCAAGCGGGTTGCTGCATCCGACTCACCGGCAGCGATCATCACCACTTTGCTGGCCATGCTATCGGCAACCAGCTCCGTCGCATGTACGCTGGCGATGCTGAAGCAGCTCGCTAACAGCGCACCACCTAAAAAAACAGAGAGAGATTGAGAAGACATCATGGCACGCCAGAACAGATGAATGATTAAAAATGTCTGCCAGTCATTCACCGTCTGATGCCTGACACCGCAATCCGCACAGTATGTGGCAAGCCAGCTCACGCACAAAAATTGCCGATGTATCAAGCCATGCAACCGGAAAGCGCAGTTGGCAAACCCAAGCATCCAACCCAGAAAGTCAGTTCAGCACCAGACCAGCTACATGCTCAGAGATGATTTGCGCGCTGGCCGCCAGTGCCTGTTGCTCTAGACTGTCGAGTGGCGGATATAAGGTCTGCAGGATGCCAGCCCGCCCGACTACCTGCGGCAGCGACAAGGCCACATCGCGCACACCCTGCACCTGATCCTGTACGGAAGAAACCGTCAGAACCTGACGCTCATCAAACAGGATACAACGGCTCAGCAAGGCAATCGCTGCACCGATGCCGTAATACGTAGCGCCCTTACCTGCAATGATTTGATAGGCGGCGCGGCGTACTGCCTGATCGATGTGCGCCTTCACCGCCGCATCCAGACTGCAGCCACGGTCCGCTGCGAACTGGCTTAAAGGCACACCAGCCACACTGGCACTGGACCAGAGCAATACTTCACTATCGCCATGCTCACCTAATACATAGGCATGCACAGAACCCGGCGCCACACCACAGTGTTGTCCCAGCAAAGCGCGGAAACGTGCGGTATCGAGCATGGTACCGGTGCCCAGCACACGCCGCGCATCCGCACCTGCGGCCACCGCAATCCGGGTCGCCACCTGGGTCATGATATCAAGCGGATTGGTCGCAATCAGCAGCACTGCATCCGGTGAATAGCGCAGGATAGCGGGAATGATGTGCGCAAAAATATCCGCATTACGCTGCAACAAAGCCAGCCGGCTTTCTCCGGCTTGTTGACTGACGCCTGCTGCCACAATCACCAGCGCCGCATCCTGTAAGTCGGCATACTGACCGGCACGGAGATGTACGGGATGAGAAAACGGCGTGGCATGCAGAATATCCATCACCTGTGCCTGAGCCAGCGCGGGCTGCTGATCGACCAGCACCAGCTCACTGCCTATACCTTGTAACACCAGCGTATAAGCAGCAGTACTGCCCACATGACCGGCACCGACTATCCCGATTTTCATCAATCGCCTTTGCTTGCCAAGACCTGCGCCTCAGCGTTTATTTTTGTTTGCTTTGCTTCTCTTTAGCAGCCCGCTCCACCAGCACTTCCATCACCTGAAAAGAAGCCGGCAGCACCTCATCATTACTGAGCTTAGGATTCGCCTCAACCACCATTGAAGTTTGCGTCACATACCGGCCATCAATCACAAAAGTCGGTGTTGAGGTAACACCGTAATTTTCTACCAGACGCGGCAGGCGCTTCATCATACTCAACACAGAAAACGAGTTATACGCGTCCAGAAAAATCTTTTGCTCTATACCATGCGTCACCGCCCAATTCAGATTATCCTGGTCGCTGCGTAAACGCTTACGTTGCACATGCCAGGTAATCAGCAAGCGTGCATGCATTTCCTTCTCTAGCCCCAGCGCTTCCAGCGTCAGAAACATGTGTGCTTCAGGATCGGTTTCGCCGTAATACGGTAAATGAATGCGACGGAATTCGACTTTATCACCCATTTTTTTGAGCCAGTCCTGCAGTGCAGGTTCCAGTGCATTACAAGCTGGGCAGTGGTACATGAAAAACTCGATCACCTCGACTTTTTTTTCTGCCGCCCGTACCGGCATAGGATTACTCAATACCTGAAATTCTGCACCACGCACCGGATTCGGCGGTGAAGCCGACACCACACCGGCCAACAAAGTACAAGCTAAAAACATCCAGCGAAACCCACGCATACTTTCCCCGACAGTTGTAAGCAGACGGCCAGTACAGACCAACTGCAAAATGTTCATACACAGAAACCTTCAAGTATCGCATAAATTCCAGTTAGCCCACATAAAACGCCCCAACGGCGTTATCGCTCCTTGTAGTACGGCCAGTGCTGAGTAGTGGTGCTAGTGCTGAGTAGCACCAGCACTGCCTGCATCGCCATGGTAGCGCCCGGGTTTCAGGCAACACCTTGCCTGCTGGCGTCACAGATATCGCTTATCAGCGCTGCGTCCTACAGCACCACGGCTTTTTTAGCCTTGCCGGGAGAATTTTGCGCCACTCCAGATGCCAATTATTATTGCTAATGATAGTATGCAAAAATACATCACCCAGTAACACTGGTTGCGCCAGTTGCGCCACTTATGCACCGCCCAGGAAAAACTGCAGTCTGGCTGGCATCTGAATTTTTTGATAGGGACAAGTATGAAATCAGCGATAGAAAAACAACTGTGGTTTAGCATGCTCATCACCTTAATCGCACTGCTCTGTACCAACTTACTGTTTTCGCGCGCCCACCTCTCCTTCTACGACGCAGAGCTGTTCTCAGCGACACAAATTATTTATCTGTTTTGCTGGTTTGGATTTGAGCGGATTTTTAAATTCAGCTTTTCGCTGTTTTTTATGCTGAGCAGATCGCAGCAAACGCCTCAAGCCACCGGCGCCCCTGGCAACACGCAGTTGCAGGATATCCCGCCATCTGTGCAGGCTACAGATATCCGAAATTAAGCGATACACCACCAACGCTGCCAGCCTGTCACGCGGTATGCAAAGTGATACACATTGCATCTGCTTTTGACGCCAGGCTTCGGTGCAAAACACAAGTAGGGCGCATCGCGATGCGCCGCATGGCTTAGTCATCGTATTCAAGATTATTCAAGTCTCCACCAGCCGAATCGTGAGGATAAACGCCTGCTTCCACCAAACGATGAAAGGTCGAATAAGGCCATTCTGCGACTCTCTCAACCAGGCCATGCTTGAGTGGGTTGATATGAACATAATCCATATGTGCCACAAAGTCCTGCTCATCACGTATCAGATGTTCCCAATACCGGCGTTGCCAAATGCCGCGCTCACCACGACGTAAGCGAACCGGGGAGCGGGTTTCGGTTAAAGGGATGCTTTTTGAAAATGTATCTTTAATCAAACGCCAGCGCGTCGCAAAATCGCTGTCACCCTGAGGCAATTCAATCACGCAATGCAGGTGATCCGGTAAGACTACCCATGCATGAATCGTGAACGGATAACGCGCTTTCACCGCGCGAACCGATATACGCAATTCTGTGATGTGCCGGATCAACAAATCATTGCCGGTTCGCTCAATCAAGTTGACAGTGAAAAAGTAGGTGCCGCCCGGATGCCAGGCGCGTCGATAATTTGGCATAGTCTTCACCACATTCCATGCGGCGCATCACGATGCGCCCTACGGAGATTACGCATCACCGCGTTTTCACTTCAAATGAAAAATTTTCTTTATTTTTTCGTCTTTTGCAGGGTATACGTCAACTTCCCCAATCAAACCAATTCCCAAACCGCCATATATTTTTGAATTTTGTAAAATCAATATATAACTGTCTCCAAACGTAACCAAAACATTTACATTCCTATATGGTTCACTAATAGGCATCGCAATTGGCATTAATACAAACTGTTTCAGATAAGCATCGGAGTACAAAATTATTTCATCATTTTTTTTACTTCGTTTTTTAAACTCATCTCTGTCGATAATATTAGCGTCTAGCATCTTCTCTAATTGAAAACTCATTGCTTTCGCGTTTCGCAAATCGGCATCACTTTTTTTCAAATCAGCCTTCTTGTCGGGATTGGGCATTGGGATAACCCAACTAACAGGGATACGAATTCCAGAAATAAACTGTTCTCCAGTAATGACTTTATCTATTTCAAACTCATTTCAAAAATAGCCCTATTACCGTCAAATCGCTCTGGAATTGTTGTTTTATATGGCAATACCAATCTACCTAGCACAACTATCTTTGCATTAGACAAACTCATTGAGATGCTTTTCTCAATCGAATAGGGTGGGAGTAGGTACTTAGGCTCCGCAAATGCATCAACCATCGATAAAGCTATCAACAATAGTGCGAAATAAATATTTTTCATTAAGGTCGCTCCCACAAGTAGGGCGCATCGCGATGCGCCGCACGGAATTTCCATCGCAATCAAGATTCATCAAATCGCAAGCTAGCTCATCGTAAGCGTAAACGAGCTCTCTCAGCAAACGATAAAGCGCGAATCAGGTCTATATGCAAGGCTATTCAATAAGCCATGTCTGCATGGCTCGCTTTGCATTGTTCAGATGTGGCGCATCGCGATGCGCCCTACCACTGCAACACTAATAATTAAACCATGCTTGGCTATTGATTGAGACTAATCCTCTGCGCTACCCGGCAAAGTCAGGCGGCCGGTGTGGTAGTCGTATTCGTAGACTTCGCCGTAGCGCCCCCATTCGATCGCGACTTCGAGTACGCGTTTGGCTTCTTTCTCTTTGAGGAATTCCTGCAGCAGATCCAGTACCGGCTGCTCGGCTACACTGCCGCTGGGTTCACGTTCCAGTTCGCGCCGGATATGGGCGACCAGCGGGACATGGGTCAGGCATTGCTGGCCAAAGATGTCCTGCTTCAGCGATTGCTCTGCATGTACATATTGCTGGCCTAATGCGGTCAGCAATATGTCGCCTTTTTCCAGACTAGCCAGACCCAGCATGCTGAGTGCCTCGTAAGTCGGGAACAAATCCTCGTCTGACAATTCAGCTTCTTCCGCCAGTTCCGGCAAATCAGCACGGCCCAGGAAAGGCGCTTCGGCCAGCATATCGAGTATGCCTTCGATACGGCTGATGGTGGTTTCGGGTAAGCGGTAGCCAAGATGCCGCGCTGCCGATTCCGGATGGCTGTCGCTTTGCGCACGCATCGTCATCAAGCCATACACTTCATCAATTAAAGCGCGCACTTCCGGCGAATCCGGATCACGCGGGCGTGGTAAATCAACCGGAATTTCGCAACGTACGGTGCCAGGATCGCTGGTCAGCAATACGATGCGGTCGGCCATCATGACGGCTTCTTCAATATTATGCGAGACAATCAGAATGCCCTTGGTCGGGATTTTTCTCTCCTCCCATAATTCCAGCATATCGTTACGCAGGGTCTCGCCGGTCAGCACATCCAGTGCAGAGAAAGCTTCATCCATCAACAACACATCAGGATTGGTGACCAGCGCCCGCGCAATGCCGACGCGCTGTTTCATACCACCTGACAGTTCGCGAGGCAAAGCGCCACCAAAGCCAGAAAGGCCGATCAGCTCCAGCACCGAATCAGCACGTACTGTGCGCTCTGCCTGCGGCACGCCCTGAGCCTCCAGCCCCAGCTCCACATTCTGCTGCACCGTCAGCCAGGGGAACAGCGCGAAGGATTGAAACACCATCGCAATGCCGGAGACAGGCTGGTTGATTTCACGTTCACGGTATTTGACCTCACCATGATCAGCACTGATCAGGCCGGCCATAATCCGCAATAAGGTGGATTTGCCGGAACCGGATTTCCCTAACAAGGCGACGATTTCGCCTTCTTTTAACTGAAAATCGACTTTATCCAGGATGACCCTGGCCTGCCCGTCCGAGGCAGTGAAGGATTTTGCGACACGCTGTAAATCCAGTAAATTTTTTTGCATCATGGCTTACTCCTTGTGCAGTGCCCGTCTCTTGCAGTCACTGCCGGTCTGTATGTTTGTACGTCGGTATTCATCGCCGGGCCATGCCGCTGGCGATAGTTTGGTTGGTCTATGCGTTGTTGTAGCTGTGCTTTAGCGCAGGTGCTGATCAGCCAGCACATATAATTTGCGCCAGAAAAAGCGATTCAGCAGCATCACAAATACGCACATGACACCGATGCCAAGCGCAATGCGATGAAAGTCGCCTGCTTCCGTCATCTGCTTGATATAGCTGCCCAAGCCATCAGCCATCAGCGTGGTATCGCCCCAGGTCACGTATTCAGCCACGATACTCGCATTCCAGGAGCCACCGCTGGCCGTAATCGCACCGGTGATATAGCTGGGGAACACGGCTGGCAAATACACCCGCTTCCACTTGAGCCAGCCTTTGAGGCCCAGATTATCGGCAGCCAGCCTTAACTCGTTTGGAATCGCTGCGGCACCGGCAATCACATTAAACAGGATGTACCACTGGGTACCAAATACCATCAGCGGACTGAGCCAGATATTCGGCGTTAAATCCAGCTTGACCATCACCAATACCACCAGCGGGAACATCAGATTGACCGGAAATGCGGCAAGAAATTGCGCAATCGCCTGCACCCCTTGCGAATACTTAGGCCGCAAGCCTATCCAGATCGCGACCGGCACCCAGAACAGGGAGGCAATGGCAATCAGCAGCATCACTCGCAACAGCGTCAGCCCGCCCAAACCGACCACATGGGCGACCTCACGCCAACCGACCACGCTATGTATAAACTGCAGCAATTGCAGCGTGGCGACCAGCATGGCGCATACCAGCGCAATATCGAAAGCTCTGGCCAGCCAGGGCAACTGCATGATGCGCCGTTTAGGCCGTGGCACGGTGTCTGGCTGTAGCCGGAACCAAGCTATCATCACCGCCAGTCTGCGCCACATCGCCATACTCAGACGCCTGACCCAGTGGCTGTTACGCATCCAGCGCAAGACCCAGGAGTCGGGTGGAATTTCACCGGGATTTTCTTCAAAGCGGAATTTATCAGCCCAAGCCAGCAAAGGACGGAAAAATAACTGATCGTAGACCAGAATACCTGTCATCATCGCCAGGATGGCCCAGACGATAGCAGTGCCATCGCGTGCATCAATCGCGACGGCAATATACGAACCAATGCCGGGCAGGCGTATGTCTTGCCCGGCGACAGAAATCGCTTCTGCTGCGACCAGGAAAAACCAGCCGCCGGACATGGACATCATCATGTTCCATAACAAACCCGGGATCGCGAATGGCAAATCCAGGCGCCAAAAACGCTGCCAGGGCGAGAGCCGGAATACACTGGCGGCTTCCCGTAATTCCGACGGAATCGTCCGCATGGACTGGTACAGGCTGAATGCCATATTCCAGGCTTGCGAAGTAAAGATCGCAAAAATCGCCGCGCATTCCACACCGAGCAGATTCCCCGGAAAAAAGGCGATGAACGGCGCAATCGCTATCGCCTGAAAACCCAGAATAGGTACCGATTGCAGGATGTCCAGTGCCGGTATCATGACTTTTTCTGCAGTCAGGTATTTTGCTGCAATGGCGGCAAAGATCAGGCTGAATAACAAAGAAAAAGCCAGCGCCGTAAACATGCGCAGTATGGTGCGCAGCAGGTAATACGGCAAATACCAGGGGTCAAGCGAGACTGGCAGCACATCACCGACCGCAAATGGCCGGCTCATTTGCAGCGCAGCAAAGGTCAGCAAGCCCAGCAACGCCAGAAAAACCGGCAATAAAATCCAGTCCCATTTATTGGGTCCGCGTTGCGCCGCGCTATCCGATCCGGATCGCAGAGAAAACAAATTAAACACAGGCACCTCCGCCGAGGTCACAAGAAAAAATACAAAAAACCATGCGTACTCCCCAACCTCAGATCACGTATCTGAAGCCAAACAAATTTACACGCAGACTCAGCAACGCTGCCTTGAGTAGCCAGCGTGACGACGTGAAATCAATTGAAATGTGGGTGAGAGAAGGCGCGCCTGAGCGCAGATCCACTACCCGCCTGATGGCAAGGTAGCAGCGGTCGGACTGCTTACATTGCCATGGTGAAGTCGCAGTAGCGACAACTATAACTATCCACAGAATGAGCTCCGGAAATGATGAAGTCCGCAATGTAACACAAGAGCAAAAACAGAAGCAATATGCTGCAACGCAAAATGCAAGGAATGAACGTATTTTTTGTATCAGCGTCGCTGTCGGATTTGCGATGACAGGAAGGCAGCAATCGCGCAATGTTGTCTACGCTGGTATGGTACAGGACAGGAAGACGCTGGATCCCTGCCTGCGCAGGGATGGCGCGATCTCGGGGATAGCACTTGTTGCTTGTGAAGGCTGCCCCGCAAAGGGGGACGCGAGGCAGGCAGATATGCATACGCAGCCAACCCGCGTGCGCAACTGCTTATGTATTCTGCTTATTTCTTTTGCTGGCTGGCGAATTCGGCAAAAACGTCCAAAATATCGTCGCGTCGGTTTGCTTTGGCAAAATCCTGGGCAGTCTGACCCGCAGCGTTTTTCAAACTGGCGTCCGCGCCCTCTTCCAGCAATAATTTCACGACTGCTTTTTTACCAAACTGCACCGCCATCATCAAAGGCGTGGTTTTATTCGGCGATTCTGTATCGATATACGCATGGTGCTCCAACAGCAAAGCCACCAGCTCGGTCTTACCGCTGGCTGCAGCATAGTGCAAGGCGGTCCAGCCTGGTTGATTGACTTCAGCACCTTTAGCAATCAGCTTTTGTGCGACTTCGGTCTGCCCCAGATAGCTGGCCATCATGAGCGCGGTGTCGCCGTTATTGGCGTGAGCTTCCAGCTGTATGCCCGGCGTATTAATGAGCGCATCCACCACCTTGAACGATTTTTCACGGATTGCCATCATCAGCAAACTTTCGCCACGCTGCGGCTCTTTCGCATTCAGGTCCTGCCCCTTGCGGAATAAGCCCTGCATGCTGCCTACATCATTAAACCTGACGGCGAAAAATAAATCATCAATCTCTGCCGCCTGCACAGCCAGCGTGCCGGTCAGCAATGCAGCAGCGCACAGTGTGCGCACAGATGGCAGTAGCATCATTTAAGCTTCCCTCGCAAATTGAAACAGACGGAAAAAATTCTCGGTGGTGGTTTGCTGTACCTCCAGCACGGAAATACCGCGCAAATCCGCCAAAAACTCGCCGACGTGTTTGACATAGGCCGGTTCGTTCATCTTGCCACGGAAAGGTACCGGTGCCAGATACGGCGAATCAGTTTCGATCAGGATGCGATCCAGCGGCAAGGCTTTGGCGACTGCCTGCAAGTCTTTGGCGCTTTTAAAGGTGAGGATGCCGGAAAAAGAAATATAAAAGCCCATTTCCACCGCAGCCTGCGCAACCTCCAGTGACTCGGTAAAGCAATGCATGACGCCTGCCACACCACCCTGATCGGTACCGGCGCCCTCTTCGCGCATGATACGTATTGTGTCTGCTGAGGCAGCTCTGGTATGGATAATCAGTGGCTTACGGCTCAGGCGTGAAGCGCGTATATGCTGACGAAAGCGCTCACGCTGCCATTCCAGATCGCCTTGTAAGCGGAAGTAATCGAGGCCGGTTTCGCCGATGGCGATAATTTTAGGATGCTGGGCCAGCTCCACCAATTGCTGTGCGCTGGGCTCGGGCGTATCTTCATAATCCGGATGCACGCCGACCGAGGCATAGATATGCGGATACTGCTCAGCCAAGGCCAATACCTGCGGGAAGTCGGGCAAATCCACCGACACACACAAGGCATGGGTGACGCCGTTGTTTTGCATGTTCTGCATCAGCTCAGGCAGTTTGGCGGCAAGCTCAGGAAAATTGATATGGCAATGTGAATCGATATACATGGATAATCAAAAAAAACGGTATTTTGGTCAACAGACCCTAGTGTACGTTAAGGCGCAAGATGGCGCTGTAGCTGTTTGGCGTCAGTCCAAAAAAATGCCGCGTGGTGCGCGGCATTTGAAGACTGAATTGTGCGGCTAATTTGTGTGGCTATTTGTAGGCCTATTTGTGTGCCTGAATCACATCCAGCACAGCCTGTGCTGAGAGATTGGCGGTGTCGCGCAACAGACTGTGATGCATATCCGTAAAGCGTTGTCTGAGCCGGCCTTGTAAGGCATCGTCGTTCAGTTGCTGCCAGATTGCCTCTGCCAGCGCCTGCGGTGTTGCCGCCGATTGCAGGAATTCCGGTACCACAAATTCTTTTTCCAGAATATTCGGTAAGCCTATCCAGGGTTGATAACCCATATGACGCAAAATTTGCCAGGACGCTTCCATCATCTTATAAGCAATGACCATAGGCTTTTTATACAAAGCCACTTCCAGTGAGGCGGTACCTGACGCCACCAACACCGCATCTGCTGCAGCGATCACGGTGTGTGAACGTCCATCGACCAGCAAGACAGGCACACCTTCCAGACCTGCGGCGACCACCAGCTTGATGTAATACGCTCTTTGCTTATTCCCCGCCATCGGTACCACGATCTGTAAATTCGGATCGCGGTCGGTCAGAATTTTAGCGGCGCGGACGAAGGCTTCCGTATTGTATTTAATTTCTGAAATACGGCTGCCCGGTAAAATCGCGACCACTTTGAAGCGCGGATCCAACCCCAGTTCATCACGTGCAGCGGCAGTGTCTATTTCCATAGGGATGACTTGCGCCAGCGGATGGCCGACATAGGTCACCGGAATACCGGCTTGCTGATAAATCTGCTCTTCGAACGGGAAGACCACCAGCATGTGGGAAACCGCTTCAGCGATTTTTTTGATGCGCCCAGCACGCCAGGCCCAGATGGAGGGGCTGATGTAATGCATGGTCGGGATACCGGCTTGCTTGAGCTGAATTTCCAGATCCAGATTGAAGTCAGGCGCATCCACTCCGATAAATACATCTGGGCGCTCATCCAGCAAGCGTTGTTTCAATTGCTTGCGAATGCCGCTGATTTCGCGGTAATGCGCAAGCACTTCAAACAAACCGCGCACAGATAGCTTATCCATAGGCCAGTCATTGACAAAGCCATGTTCCGCCATACGTGGCCCGCCTATGCCATGCATCAGCGAGTCAGGTAATCTGGGGCGCAAACCGGACAGCATGCGCGCCGCCAGCATGTCGCCGGACGTCTCACCGGCGACCATAGAAATAATAGGGCGAGTCACTAGGCTACCCTGTTCAGCGCACAATGCCGCGCGTAGACACATCAAGGAAGCTGCGCATTTGCTGCACAGGGAGCTGCGCCTCAGCACTCAGTTCAGCCGCATAGGCATCCAGACTTTGCTTGGCTTCGTCCAGCGTCAAACCGGATTTGTAAATCAGCTTGTAAGCATGGCGGATCGCATTCAATTGCTCGCGTGTGTAGCCACGGCGTTTCAAGCCTTCCAGATTGACACCGTGTGCCTGTGCCGGATTGCCAGACAACAGCACAAACGGCGGGACGTCCTGCGTCAGGCTGGTATTCATGCCGACAAAAGCATGCGCACCAATCTGACAGAACTGGTGAACTGCTGAAAAGCCGCTCATAATCACCCAGTCACCTACGTGAACATGACCAGCCAAAGCAGCATTATTCGAAAAGATGGTGTGATTGCCGACGACGCAGTCATGCGCAATATGCACATAAGCCAGGAACCAGTTATCGCTGCCGATACGGGTAATCCCTTTATCCTGAACGGTACCGCAGTTGAAGGTACAAAATTCACGGATCAGATTACGGTCGCCGATTTCCAGATAGGTAACTTCACCCCCATACTTTTTATCCTGAGGCGGACCACCAATCGACGAATAAGCATGAAAGTGGTTATCACTGCCTATGGTGGTATGCCCATCGATCACCACATGGGGGCCTATCTTGGTTCTGGCACCTATCTTGACATGCGGACCTATGATGGAATACGGCCCCACCTCTACTGTACTGTCGAGCTGGGCGTTCGGATCAATCAGTGCTGTGGGATGAATAGCCATTACTTCTCCGCTGAGTCGTCAGTGGAGCGCATGGTGCACATCAGTTCGCCCTCGACCGCTAACTGACCGTCTACCGTTGCGCGGGCTTGATATTTCCAGATACCGCGTGCCACTTTCGTGATTTCCACTTCCATTTTTAACTGGTCACCAGGTTCAACCGGGCGTTTAAAACGTGCACCATCAATACCCAGGAAATACACCAGGGTTTTTTCATCCGGTTTTTTTCCCATGGTCAGGAAGGACAATATCGCAGCGGTCTGCGCCATCGCTTCTATCATCAGCACGCCAGGCATGACAGGTTTGTTCGGGAAATGTCCGTTAAAAAACTCTTCATTCGCCGTGACATTTTTAATCGCAGTGATACGCTTACCGCTTTCCCAATCCAATACGCGATCGACTAACAACATCGGATAGCGGTGAGGTAAATATTCTTTGATCTGGTTAATGTCGAGAGAATTCATGATTTGTCTGCTAAAACTTTAATTGTTTTTTCTAATTCGCGAACTTTTTCACGCATGGACGGGAGATTGCGCACGATGACCGCACTCTTCTCCCAGTCTGCGTTTTTCGCTAAAGGGTAAAAACCAGTGTATTGTCCCGGCTCCAGTATCGAGCGCGAAACCATACTACCGGACGAAATATGTACATTGTCGACGATGGTCAGATGCCCAAGCACCATCGCAGCACCGCCAAATGTACAGTGTTTGCCGATTTTTGCACTACCGGCAACGCCGACACATCCTGCCATCGCTGTATGCGCTCCTATATGGCAGTTATGTCCAATTTGAATCTGATTGTCCAGCTTGACACCATCTTCAATGATGGTATCAGCCAGTGCACCACGGTCTATGCTGGTATTGGCCCCGATTTCCACATCGTTACCGATCACCACGCGGCCGGTTTGCGGTATCTTAATCCAGCTGCCTTTTTCATTGGCAAAACCAAAACCATCGGCACCGATCACTGCACCCGAATGAATGATGCCGTGCGTGCCAATGACGCAATAGTCGTACACCGTTGCATTGGCATGTATCAGGGTATGCGCACCGATTTCCACACCGCGACCCACCACCACGCCGGCTTTCAGCACTGCGTGCTCACCGATCACAGCTTCTGCTTCTATACTCACATGCGGACCGATACTGGCAGTCTCATGGACGATAGCCGCCGGGCTGACCCAGGCCGTCGGATGTATCCCCGTCACAGCCGGGATTTTATTGAGTTCAGCAAATAGCTGCGCTGTGCGCGCAAAATAAACGTAAGGATTAGCAAAAACGATGCAAGCGCCCTGATAGCTGCTGCGCACCTGCGCGTAGTCAGCCTCAGTCACGATCAGCGCAGCCGCTTTCGTGCTGGCCGCCTGATGCTTTAATTTTGAATTGGAGAGGAATGTGATCTGACTGGCACCAGCTTCACTCAAAGGAGCGATGCCCGTCACCGTCAATTCAGGAGAACCAATCAATTGACCACCGAAGCGATCGACCAATTCTCCCAGCCGAATGCTTGTGGTGGTCATGATTATTTAGTGAGTGCTTTAAGAACCTTGTCGGTGATATCTATGCGTGGATTGTGGTAGACCGCATCCTGCAACACCAGATCGTATTTTTCAGCTTCTGCGATCTGCTTCACAATCTTGGAGGCACGCTCAAGCAAGGCAGCAATTTCTTCATTTTTACGTTGATTCAGATCTTCGCTGAAGACACGTTGTTTGCGCTTAATATCCTGATCCAGATCAGCCAGTTCGCGCTGACGCTTGATACGGTCGGACTCGCTGAGTACAGGCGCGTCTTTATCAAACTTCTCTGCCAGGATACGGAATTTGTTCGCCATATCCTGCAGATCTTTACTGCGTTTAGAAAACTCCTGCTCTATCTTGATCTCTGCTGCTTTTGCAGGCGCAGATTCACGAATCACACGCTGAGAATCAAAAATAGCGACTTTAGAATCCTGTGCCTGCACTTGAGAGACGCTCACTAAGCAAGCCGCACAAATCATCAAGCGTTGGAACAATTTGGACGGTGTAATCAGTTGACTCAAAATAATCTCCATAACACGAAGCACAGCAAACACATAAAGCAAACATAGCCCACAGAATCAGAACCCAGTACCCATTTGGAACTGGAAGGCCTGTTTCTTATCGCCTTCCTTCGCATTCAGCGCGCGGCCGAAGCTCAGTTTCAAAGGACCTACCGGCGATATCCAGCTTATACCGATACCTGCGCCTAAACGTAAGTCGCTATAACGTATACGTTGACCTTCATCAAACACCTGACCGGCATCTAGGAAAGTGAACCAGCGCAGCGACTTGTCTGCGCCTGGGAATGGCACCTGTAATTCTACATTACCTAAGACCCGTTTAGCACCACCCTGAGAATCACCCTGCGGCGTTCTTGTTCCTAAAGAGGAAGGCTCGTAACCACGCACAGAACCAATACCACCAGCATAGAAGTTTTTAAATACCGGGTAAGGATTACCGCCCAAACCGTGACCGAAATCGAATTCACCGTTCAGTGCCAGCGTCACGGAACGATAAATCGGCTGGAAATATTGCGCCTGATAAATCGCACGATAATAACGGTAGTTACCTAAGGCAGCCAATTCCAGATTAGCGCGCTGATAGCGACCGATAGTCGGCGTCAACACGCTGTCACGGCTATCGCGCTGCCAGGCTACCGTCAACGGATAAGAGCTGGTCGTTGCGGTACCAATACCATACGTTGCCTGGTCCGTGATGTCTTTACCACCGTTACCAAAATTCGCTACATAAGTTTTATACAAATTTGGACTGGTAAAATCGGTCTGCACCTTGGTACGCTCTACACCAATACCAAAGAATACAGTGTCGACTTCAGAGAATGGCACACCGAAACGCAGATTGCCACCTATAGACTGAATCTTATAGTAAGAATAAGAACCCAAAATAGGATTCGTGGTACGCAGGAAGCCATCGACGCTACGACTGATACCGTCATCGGTAAAGTAAGGGTCAGTATGCGCGAGAACGATGGTACGGTTCTGACGGCTGGTATTAATCTCCAGACCTATCGTATCACCGCTGCCAAAGGCATTGGCCTGGCTGACCGAGCCCGACAAAGTCAGGCGCTCAGCACTGGAGTAGCCAGCGCCAAACATCAGATTACCGGTCGGCTTTTCTTTGATACTCAGATTGATATCCACCTGATCGGCACTGGTCGCAACTTCCGGCGTTTCCAGCTTTACGTCGTCGAAATAGCCAAGACGTTCAACGCGGTCACGTGACGCCTTGATCTTGGCACCGTCGTACCAGCTGCTTTCAAACTGACGGAATTCACGGCGTATGACTTCATCTCGGGTACGGGTATTGCCCGCCAGGTTGATACGGCGCACATAGACACGTTTGCCAGCATCGACCGCGACATTGAACGCCACTTCTTTTTTCTCTTTGTCCAGCTGCGGAATCGCATTCACGTTCGCAAAGGCATAACCAAAGTTACCCATGCGCTCAGAAATGCGCTTCGTGCTTTCGGTCAAACGGGCCGCATTATAGACATTGCCTTTTTTGAGCAGCATCAGCGAGGCCAGCTCTTCGTCGCGGCCAAACATATCGCCTTCGAGCTTCACGTCGGAGACCGTGTATTTGTCGCCTTCGGTCAGATTAATCGCGATATAGATATTCTTTTTATCTGGACTAATGGAAATCTGAGTCGATAAAATCTGCATCTCCAGATAACCACGGTTCTGATAAAAGGAAATCAGGGTCTCGATATCGCCGGACAGTTTTTGTTTGGAATACTGATCCGCCTTGGTGTACCAGGAGAACCAGGTAGGCGTGTTCAAAGCCATCAGATCGCGCAATTCGCCATCGGAAAATGCTTTATTGCCGGTGATTTTAATTTCTGCAATACGTGCGATCTCACCCTCATCCACCGCAAACGTTACACGCACACGGTTACGTTCTATCGGAGTGATGGTGGTGGTAATCTGCATGCCATACAAGCCTTTGGACAGGTATTGGCGTTTCAGTTCCTGCTCAGCGCGGTCCACCGTCGCTTTATCGAAAATCCGGGATTCGCCGATGCCGATATCCTTGAGCGCTTTTACCAGTGCGTCTTTTTCAAATTCCTTGGTACCGGTGAACTCGACACCGGCAATGGTTGGACGCTCTTCCAGCAATACAACCAATACACCGTCCTGCTCTTCGATCTGGATGTCTTTGAAAAATCCGGTTGCATATAAAGACTTGATCGCCGTGGTACTCTTGGCATCATCAAATACATCACCGACTTTAACTGGCAGATAACTGAAAACAGTTCCCGCCTCTGTTCTTTGTAAGCCTTCAACCCGTATGTCCTTGACGGTGAATGGCTGGATGGCGAATGCACTACCGGAGCACAGTGCTAAGGCTGCGAGAGCCAGTGAACGACGGCGAAAATGTGGCAAAGTAAAATGCTCTATATGTAATTTCATTGGGTATAAAGTTCTTTCAATACTAGGACTCTGGTAAAACCGATTTCATCCGTTCTGACCTGAAATTCAGCCAGCAAATGCTTCAGTCACATCAGCCCTCAATACTCTCAATATTGCTATCCAGGACACATCACTTATATCAGGCGGGCTATTATGCCACCAAGTCGCCGAAAATCATTAAAAAAAGCTAATGCCATCATGGCGCCCAGCAAGGCGATACCAATCGTCTTGGAAATTTCGACTGCGCGCACCGATAAAGGCTTACCTCTGACGAGTTCCAGCGAATAATACAACAAATGACCACCGTCCAGCATCGGTACCGGCAGTAAATTCATCACACCCAGACTGATACTTACCGCCGCCAGGAATGAAATATAGGTCACTATGCTGATACGTGCGGTCTGTCCCGCATAATCGGCGATCGTGATCGGGCCCGTCACATTACTCAGCGAAGCTTGTCCGGTGAGCAGTTTGCCTATCATTTTTAAATTCAGCCAGGCAGTATCGAAGGTTTTTTCCAGGCTCTTAGGAATCGCTGCCAGTACAGGCACACTGACTTCTTTCATTTCTGGCGCAAGATTCAGCTGCACCTTCAAACGCCCGATACGACGGCCATTCACTTCATCAGCCACTGGTATAGCGCGCAACTCCAGTACAGCCTGTTCACGCAGGACCGTCAGTTGCAGTGCCTGATCCGGGCTCTGATTAACCCGCTCGACAAAATCCACGCCATCCAGCAGAGGCCGCCCATTCACACTCAGGATGCGATCCCCTTCTTGCAAGCCAGCCGCGAACCCCGGCCCATCTTTAAGCACCTGCGTCAGTATCGCAGGTGGCCTGGCTACCGCCATGCCTAACTTACCCAGAAAGTCCTGCTCCAGATCGTCTGCTTTCAAGGTATCTAAAGGCAGATGCACGCGAACACGCGTTGGGTTGGCTCCGGCCTCTGTGCGCTGCACCTCAACACTGGCATCTTGCTTCGCAACCGCAGCCTGCAAAACCAGCCAATGCACGTCATTCCAGCTTTGCACAGCTTTGCCATTAATCGCCAGTATCTGATCTGTATGACGCAAGCCGGACTGCGCCGCCACCGAAGCTGCATTCGCGATGCGCAGATGCGCCAGTGGCTCAGGCGTACCATGAACAAACAGCGCAAAATACAGCAATAGTGCCAACACAAAATTCGCTGCCGGACCCGCCGCTGCGATAATCATGCGCTTCCAGACCGGTTGGCGGGAATAATCGCGCTGACTGTCTTGCTCTGATAACGCAGACTGCGACTCATCCGGATTACTGCTGTCGAGCATACTCACATAGCCGCCAAGCGGTATCATGGAAATCGCCCACTCGGTCTGATCCGGGCCAAAACGGCGCGAAAACAGCACGCGTCCGAAGCCAAACGAGAACCGTAAGACCTTCACACCGCACAAACGCGCAGCCAGATAGTGACCCAGCTCATGGAAGGTCACCAGGCAGCCTATGGTGATCAGAAATGCCAGCGCATTTTGAGAAAATATCATCAGTTCACCAACCCAGCGGCAAAGCGACGCGCCTTTGCATCCACCTCAAGAATCGCCGCCAGATCCTGACAGGCTGTGACTTCTATCGCATCCATGGTTTTAGCGATGATACGGTCTATATCGCGGAAACCGGTTTTCTTATCGAGGAAAGCTTGCACGGCAATTTCATTCGCCGCATTCAGCACTGTGGGTGCAGAACCACCGGCACGCAAGGCCTGATACGCGAGTGCCAGGCAAGGGAAACGTTGAAAATCCGCCTTTTCAAAATGCAGCTTCGCCACCTGAACCAAATCCAGCGGCGCTACGCCAGAGTCGATACGCTCAGGATAAGCAAGACCGTAAGCAATCGGCGTACGCATATCCGGATTCCCCATTTGCGCCAACACTGAGCCATCGTTATACGACACCATGGAGTGGATCACACTTTGTGGATGGATCACCACCTCAATATCATCAGCCGGCGCATTAAACAGCCAGTGCGCCTCAATGACCTCCAGACCCTTATTCATCATGGTCGCGGAATCGACGGAGATCTTGCGCCCCATGACCCAGTTAGGATGCGCCACTGCCTGTTCCGGCGTCACGTCAGTCAGCGTCTCGACAGCACGATGCAGGAAAGGACCGCCGGACGCGGTCAATACAATTTTACGCACACCATGTTGCTGCATATTGCCCTGATACTGGCGCGGCAAGCACTGAAAAATCGCATTATGCTCGCTGTCGATAGGCAGCAGGCTGGCACCAGACTCCGCGATCGCGTCCATAAACAACTGGCCAGACATCACCAGTGCCTCTTTATTGGCGAGTAAAACCTTCTTCCCTGCGCGTGCTGCTGCCAGCGATGCCGGCAAGCCAGCCGCACCCACAATAGCAGCCATGACCATATCCACTTCAGTCGCAGAAGCCGCACGGCATAAGGCGTCCGGGCCAAATTCGACCTGTATGCCAGTCAGACCCGCTGCGGCCAAACCCTGATGCAAGGCATCCGCCGCCGCCGCTGTACCCACGATAGCCAGCGCCGGCTGAAATACCCGGCATTGCTCCAGCAGTTTATCGACCTGGCTATGTGCGGTCAGCGCATGAACGGCATAGCGTTCCGGATGGCGTGCGACGACATCCAGCGTTGAGACACCGATGGAACCGGTAGAACCCAGTACGCAAATTTTTTGAGTAGTAGCCATAACAAGCAAAATAAAACGAAATCAGTGAATAATATTCAGATAAGCGCAAATCAGCGCAACCAGAGGCAGTACAGGAATCAACGCATCGACGCGATCCAGTACACCGCCATGACCAGGCAAGAGCTGGCTGCTATCTTTCATGCCGGCACGACGCTTGAGCATAGACTCAAACAAGTCCCCCACGACGCTGGCGGCAGAAATCAACAACATCACAGCGACAAAAATCAATGCGCCTTTCGCCTGCATTAACTGCGCAGCAAAGGTATCCTGCAATGCAGGCAGCAAAGTCGATGCTGCAGTCAACCCAAGCACCGCAACCGCACCGCCCAGCGCTCCTTCCCAGGACTTACCCGGCGAAATGCCAGGCGCGAGTTTTCGCTTACCAAAAGCCTTACCTGCAAAATAGGCGCCGATATCAGCAATCCATACGATCGCCATCACCGATAACAAAAATAGAGCAGAACGCTGATATAACACCGCGATGGCGACAAAGCAGCCGAACACGACGATGCCGTACAGCGTACTCAGTATGCCATTCGAATAGCCAAAATCCTTAGGGAGGCCTTTGTACAATAAAGGCAGCAAACGCAGCACCCAGAATGCGACACACAACGCAAACAACAATACGGTGGAAAAATCACGCAGATGGAACAGCACATAAGCAAAAAAAGCCGTCCAGACCACGCTCATAGGTATCGGTAGCGGCTTCTTGAACAGGCGCTGACACTCCCAGATCGCCGCCGCAAAAAATGCAGAGATCACTACTGAAAATAACAGAAAGTTACCTGAAAATAAGGTGGGAATCAGGATGGCCAACAAGACCAGTGCAGTGATAATCCGGGTTTTTAACATGATGAGCTATACCGCAAGCATCAATACCATCAACGGTGGCAGAATGCTGCATGATTGAATGTGAACGCACAAAAAGAAACGTGACGGAATGGCCAGTGATTTTCAGAGCAGGCTGAAAAAAACAGGCCAATCCGTCACGGATCCGGTTTATTCTGACAAAGATAAAAGATGATCTATCATGCAGAATCAAATTTATACCGTCAACACTTCTTTTTCTTTTTCTGCCAACAGCTTGTCCACTTCAGCAACAAATTTATCTGTCAGCTTCTGGATATCATCCTGTGCGCGGCGCTCATCGTCTTCAGAGCACTCTTTATCCTTGAGCATTTTTTTCAGGGATTCATTGGCATCGCGACGGATATTACGAACCGCAATTTTCGCGCCCTCACCTTCGGTCTTGACCAGCTTGACCATTTCTTTACGGCGCTCTTCAGTCAGCGGCGGTGTAGGTACACGAATCATGTCACCCTGGCTGGATGGATTCAGACCCAGATCGGAATCACGAATCGCCTTTTCAATTGTGCTCAGCATTTTCTTTTCCCAAGGCTGCACACCGATCGTGCGCGCATCAATCAGCGTCACATTGGCAACCTGAGAAATATTGGTCGGAGAACCATAATAGTCCACCATGACGTGATCGAGAATACCGGTATGAGCACGGCCAGTGCGCACTTTAGCCAGATCAGCTTTGAGAGTCTCTATCGACTTCTGCATCCTTTGATCGGTATTTTTTTTAATATCTGCTACGGACATACTTACCTCCAAACATCAGTGCGGGAATCATTTGGCATCCCGCACAGGAAATTGATTAATGCAAAAGCCAGAATTATACGTGTACTAATGTGCCTTCGTCTGCACCCAGAATGACATTCTTTAATGCACCTGGTTTGACGATAGAAAACACTTTGATCGGCAGCTTCTGGTCGCGGCACAATGCAAATGCAGTCGCATCCATTACCTGCAGGTGACGGGAGATTGCCTCATCAAACGAGATAGTGGAAAAACGGGTCGCATTCGGATCTTTTTTCGGATCAGCCGTGTAAACTCCGTCAACCTTAGTCGCTTTCAACACGATTTCTGCACCGATTTCAGAGCCACGCAGCGCTGCCGCAGTATCTGTGGTGAAGAAAGGATTGCCGGTACCGGCCGCGAACACGACGACTTTACCTTCTTCCAAATATTGCAGTGCCTTAGGACGCACATAAGGCTCTACGACCTGCTCGATACCAATCGCGGACATCACACGGGCAGTCAGACCCACCTGGCGCATTGCATCAGCCAATGCCAGAGAATTCATGACAGTTGCCAGCATACCCATGTAATCGGCTGTTGCACGATCCATGCCTTGCGCACCAGGCGCCACGCCACGGAAAATATTACCACCACCAATAACAATCGCCAGCTCCACGCCCATGCGTGAAACTTCGGCAACGTCTGCCACCATACGCTCTATCGTTGCACGATTGATGCCAAATGGATCATCGCCCATCAGGGCTTCGCCGGAGAGCTTCAAGAGCACACGCTTATACGCAGGTTTTGTCATGATAGGACTCCTTCAGAAATTAAAAATAAAAACAAAAATAAACTTGCTGATTTGCTTTGAACACCAGGTACAAGCTGAGCCATCAAGATGTACAAGGCAAATTAGCCTGTTTGAGCGCGTAATTGCTGAGCTTAAAAAAACGGGCCTTTCGGCCCGTTTTCTTTAATGCCAGATTACGCTTGTTTTGCTGCTGCAACCTGCGCTGCAACTTCAGCTGCGAAATCGTCGACTTTCTTTTCAATGCCTTCACCAACAACAAACATGGTGAATGCTTTGACAGATGCGCCGGATGCTTTGAGCATCTGTTCAACGGTTTGCTTGTCGTTTTTAACGAAAGGCTGGTTCAACAGAGAAACTTCTTTCAGGAACTTCTGCACAGAACCTTCAACCATTTTCGCTGCGATATCCGCTGGCTTGCCGGATTCTGCTGCTTTTTGTTCTGCAACTGAACGCTCTTTTTCGATCAGTTCTGCAGGAACCTGTTCTGTAGACAGGGAAACTGGTTTCATCGCAGCGATGTGCATCGCTACGTCTTTACCGATTTGTTCTTCTGCTGCGTCAAACTCAACTACAACACCGATACGTGTGCCGTGCAGGTAAGAAGTCAGTTTGGACTGAGTTTCGAAACGTACGAAACGGCGGATAGACATGTTTTCACCGATTTTACCAACCAGTGCTGCACGTACTTCTTCCACTGTTTTGCCGTCGAGTGGCAATGCGCCCAATGCTGCAACGTCTGCAGGATTGTGTTCAGCAACCAGCTTAACGCAAGTGTTTGCCAGAGCGATGAAGTCATCGTTCTTAGTCACGAAGTCGGTTTCGCAGTTGATTTCGATCAACGCGCCAACATTACCAGAGATATAGGAAGCAACTACGCCTTCTGCAGTAATACGGGAAGACGCTTTAGAAGCTTTGCTACCCAGTTTTACACGCAGAATCTCTTCCGCACGGTCCATATCACCATCAGCCTCTGTCAATGCTTTTTTGCATTCCATCATAGGGGCATCAGTCTTTGCGCGCAGTGCGCCAACCATCGCTGCTGTAATCGCTGCCATGTCATTCTCCTAATTCATTAGTGCCAACGGACACTGATCATCAAATTTAGTTTAAAAAAAAGGGCGAACGATCGTTGCCCCATTTTTTCCCTGATCTGCCGCAACAGATCAGGGTGATTCAGCTGAACAAAATTACGCTTGTTCTACTTCTACGAACTCGTCAGAACCTGGCTTAACAGCTTCCAGAACTTCGTTCACTGCGTTTGCACGGCCTTCCAGGATTGCATCTGCAACGCCACGAGCGTACAGAGCGATTGCTTTGGAAGAGTCATCGTTACCAGGGATAACATAAGTTACGCCTTCTGGGGAGTGGTTAGTATCAACCACGCCGATAACCGGGATACCCAGTTTAGCTGCTTCAGTGATCGCGCCTTTGTGGTAACCAACGTCAACCACGAAAATTGCGTCAGGGATGCCGCCCATATCTTTGATACCGCCGATAGATTTTTGCAGCTTGATCATTTCACGCTGGAACATCAGAGCTTCTTTTTTAGACAGCTTTTCTACGGAGCCGTCTTCGATAGCTACTTCCATTTCTTTCAAACGCTTGATGGAGGTTTTGACAGTTTTGAAGTTTGTCAACATACCACCCAACCAACGTTGGTCAACGAAAGGCATACCTGCGCGCTGCGCTTCAGCCGCGATGATTTCACGCGATTGACGCTTAGTACCAACCAGCAGAATTGTGCCGCGGTTAGCGGACAATTGACGGATGTACTTCATCGCTTCCTGGTACATAGACAGAGTCTTTTCCAGGTTGACGATATGAATCTTGTTGCGATGGCCGAAAATGAACGGTGCCATTTTTGGGTTCCAAAAACGGGTTTGGTGACCAAAGTGCACACCAGCTTCCAGCATTTCACGCATTGTTACGGACATAATAACTCCAGGGTTAGGTCTTGAATCCAGTCAGTGATCCAGGTCATACCCGAACACCCTTTCAGACCGGATTCGATTAATAAAAAATGATTAACTTGCAAAGATTTTTTAATGCCAATACAAGCTAACCATCTATTCTACTATGAAAACATTGCTTTCCTCAAGCATCCCATCATCTCAAACAGGACGACAGAGGCGCAGCTCGTCTATAATGAAGCCCCAAGGCTTTCTCTGAGGAATGTTTTAATCCTATTTCCAGAGCGCAGCAATTCCAACACTTTTTCAAAATAACAAAAATCCGTATGGACTCCATTTCTATTAAATCCGCTGAAGACATCGCAGGCATGCGCATTGCAGGCAAATTAGCCTCCGAAGTGCTGGATTACATCACGCCTTTCGTCAAACCCGGCGTTACCACTGAAGAATTAGACCGTCTTTGTCATGAATACATGGTCAACGTGCAAGGCACCATCCCGGCACCCCTGAATTACTGCCCGCCCGGCTACACACCCTACCCAAAAGCAATCTGCACCTCAGTCAATGATGTGATTTGCCACGGCATCCCGAATGCCAAGGCACTCAAAAACGGCGACGTGGTCAATCTTGACATCACCGTCATTAAAGATGGCTACCACGGCGACACCAGCCGTATGTTTTTCATTGGCGAACCCTCCATCCTGGCGCGCCGCCTGTCGCAAATCACGTATGAATGCCTGTGGATAGGCATCGCCAAGGTCAAACCTGGCGTCCATCTGGGCGATATCGGCCATGCGATACAACAGCACGCAGAGAAAGCCGGCTACAGCGTAGTCCGTGAATTCTGCGGCCACGGCATAGGCAAGGTTTTCCATGAAGCGCCACAAGTGATGCACTATGGCAAACCTGGCACCATGGAAAAACTGGAAGCTGGCATGATCTTCACGATAGAACCGATGATCAATGCGGGCAAAAAAGAAATCAAGGCGATGCCAGACGGCTGGACCATCAAAACCAAGGACCGCAGCCTGTCAGCACAATGGGAACACACCATACTGGTCACCGAAACCGGCTTTGAAGTACTGACTATGTCTGAAGGCTATCCAGCGCTGCCGGATTTCATCAAACTGGCCTGAGATCTGCACAATGAGCACCCCTATGCTGGCATTCAAGGACAAACTGAAAAGCGCGCAGGCGGAAGTCATACAGCGCTTTAAAGAACAGGAAAAAGCAGAGCAGCTACTACAGGATCTGTGTAAAAACGTAGACCAGACCCTGACTGAAATCTGGCGTCATTTTGCCCTGCCCAAAGAGTGCTCATTAATCGCCGTCGGCGGCTATGGCCGTGGCGAACTATTCCCCTACTCCGATGTGGATGTACTGATACTGCTGCAAACCCAGCCTGACAGTGCACTCAAAGAGAAACTGGAAAACCTGGTGCAATTGCTGTGGGACATAGGCCTGGATATAGGACATAGCATACGTACCGTCGAAGAATGCCTGCAAGAGTCAGCCGCCGATATCACCGTGCAAACCAGCCTGCTGGAAGCCAGACTGGTGACCGGCAGCCGCAAATTATTCCGCGCCTTACAGCAGGATTATCTGGCGGCGATGCAGCCGCAAAAGTTTTTTCAGGCCAAACTGCTGGAACTGCAGCAGCGCCACGTAAAATACGAAGACACACCTTACAGCCTGGAGCCGAACTGCAAGGAAAGCCCGGGCGGCCTGCGCGATTTGCAAGTCATACTCTGGGTAGCAAAAGCCGCCAATCTGGGTAATTCCTGGCATGAACTGGCTAAGCGCGGCCTGATTACCGACACCGAAGCACGTCAGCTAAAACGGAATGAACGCGCCTTCAAAGACATACGCATACGTCTGCACTTGCACGCCAAACGGCGCGAAGATCGCCTGATTTTCGATATACAGGCGCCAATTGCGGAAAGCTTTGGCTTTAAAACCACCGAATCACGCCGCGCCAGCGAATACCTGATGCAGCGTTACTACTGGGCGGCCAAGGCAGTCACGCAACTCAATCAGATTTTGCTGCAAAACATAGAAGCCGTGTTGTTCCCGCAAGACAGCACGGCGCGGCCTATCCATGCGCGCTTTAACGAAGTCAATGGCTTCATCGATATCGCAGAGGACGACACTTTTGAGTCGCATCCTTCTGCGGTGCTCGAAGTGTTTTTGGTACTGGCTCAGCACAGCGAACTCAAGGGCATGACTGCGCGCACCCTGCGTGCGTTGTGGCATGCGCGTTTGCTGATGGATGCCGAATTCCGCCACAATATTTTCAACCGTGCGCTGTTTTTACAGATCCTGCAATCGCCGCGTGGCATCACCCATGCGCTGCGCCGCATGAATCAGATGAGCATATTGGGCCGTTACCTGCCCAACTTCCGCCGCATCATAGGCCAGATGCAGCATGACTTATTCCATGCCTATACGGTGGACCAGCACATCCTGATGGTGGTACGCAATCTGCGCCGCTTCACTATGCCAGAACATGCGCATGAATACCCGTTCTGCAGCCAGTTAATGGCGAACTTCAATGAACCCTGGGTGCTCTACATCGCCGCCCTGTTCCATGATATTGCCAAGGGACGCGGCGGCGATCACTCCGTGCTGGGCATGGCCGATGCCAAGAAGTTCTGTTACGACCATGGTTTAACGCGCGCCAATACCGAGCTGGTGGTCTTCCTGGTGCAAAATCATCTGACTATGTCTCAGGTCGCGCAAAAACAGGATTTATCCGATCCCGACGTGGTGCAGCACTTCGCCAGCCTGGTCAAGGATGAGCGCCATTTGACCGCACTGTATCTGCTGACGGTCTGCGATATCCGTGGCACCAGCCCGAAAGTGTGGAATGCCTGGAAAGGCAAGCTGCTGGAAGATTTATACAAAATGACCTTGCGCGTATTGGGTGGCGAAATGCCATCTAAAGACCGCGAACTCAAAAACCGCCAGGAAGATGCGCTCAAAGCCTTGCGTTTGGCTGGCATTGCACCGAACGCACACGAAGAATTCTGGAAGCAACTCGATGTCGCCTATTTCCTGCGCCATGACGCCTCAGACATCGCCTGGCAAACCCGGGTACTGCATGATAAAACCCATGCCAGCCATCCCGTCGTCAAATGCAGACTGTCACCGATAGGCGAAGGCTTACAGGTCACGGTCTATGTCAAGGATCAGGCGGATCTGTTTGCGCGCATCTGCAATTATTTTGATGGCAAAAATTTCGGCATTCTGGATGCCAAAATTCATACCTGCAGCAATGGCTATGCGCTCGATACCTTCCTGGTCATCGAACCCAGCTTTGCCAATCAATACCGCGACATCATTAATCTGATCGAGCATGAACTCAGTGAAATCCTGACCCTTCAGACACCGCTGTCAGCGCCGAACCGCGGACGCTTATCGAGAATGTCGCGCAGCTTCCCAATCACGCCCAGCGTGGATTTACGCCCTGATGATAAGGGACAGTATTACCTGCTATCGATATCGGCGAATGACAGAAATGGTCTGTTGTACGCGATTGCGAATGTACTCACCAAGTACAAAATCAATCTGCATACCGCTAAGATCATGACTCTGGGCGAACGGGTGGAAGACGTATTCATCGTTGATGGAGCGGCCTTACAAGGCGCAAAAACCCAGATCCAGTTTGAGGCGGAATTACTGGATGCGCTGCGTATCTGAGGCTTTTCAGCCAGATCTGCGCGGCACTCCGTTACAATGCGAACCTGACGAATATCAGCAACTCAATTAGCCAAGCTGAGCTAAACCAAGCCACGACAAGCTAACTCAAACAAATATAAGTAACTACCAGCCACTATAAGCAACACATGACAGACTTAATCAGATTATCAAAACGCATGTCCGAGCTCGGACTTTGTTCACGCCGCGAAGCCGACGAATGGATCGCCAAGGGCTGGGTCCGGGTCGATGGCAAAATCGTGTCCGAACTCGGCAGTAAAGTGCTACCGCATCAAAAAGTCAGCGTAGAACGCCAGGCCGCCGCCGAGCAATCCAAGCGCGTCACCATCTTAATCAATAAGCCGGTAGGCTATGTCAGTGGTCAGGCGGAAGATGGCTACACGCCTGCAGTCGGGCTGATCAAGCCAGAAAATCGCTGGAGCGAAGACACGGTCGACACCATGTTCCACCCTACCCAGCTACGCAGCCTCGTGCCTGCCGGTCGGCTGGATATCGACTCCGTGGGCTTACTGGTATTGACGCAGGACGGCCGTATCGCCAAGCACCTGATCGGTGAAACCACGGTCGTGGAAAAAGAATACCTGGTACGCGTACAGTACAGCAAACCGGGTCGCCTGCCAGCCGAAGACCTGAAACGCCTGAACCATGGCTTGTCGCTGGACGGTAAAAAGCTGTTACCCGCCAAAGTCAGCTGGCAAAATGAAGACCAGCTCAATTTCATCCTGAAAGAAGGCAAAAAACGCCAGATTCGCCGCATGTGCGAAATGGTCGGTCTGCGTGTACTGGGTCTGAAACGGGTACGCATCGGTAAAGTCAAACTCGGTAAATTACCGGAAGGCCAATGGCGCTATCTGCGCGAAGATGAGGTTTTCTGATCAGCCGTCCAACACGTTCATGTGTTTAAGCTGATGTGTTTAAGCTGTGTAGGGCGCATCGTGATGCGCCGCATTTGACTTTCAATCAGTGCGATCCATTCGGTGCGGCTTCTTCAATCGGGTCGCAGATTATTCCTGCTGGACCTCGCATCGCTTGGCAGAAGCAAGCGTTTATTCTCACCATTGGGCAGCCGACGTTTTGATCTGTCTTGATGACGAAAACGACTCCATGCGGCGCATCGCGATGTGCCCTACCCGCTCTACAATTCGCTCCACCTCACGATCTTTTGACCAAGTACCGTCGCGCCTTCGACGTTCAGTTGTACATCGTCACCCTGGGTCTCAATCTCTAACAGGATTCTGCCTGCTGCACCTACCACCTATCTGGGACTAAATATTTCTTAAGTCTGATTTTTACATTGGATAAACCAAGTTCGTGATCGCTAATAGCTTTGGCATGACGAATCACATCGGCATCATCCGATATAATAATTGAATCATTAAACGAAATACCGTATAGTAAGACATAATATTCATCTTCAGTTTCTCGAGTTTGTTTTTCAATTACGATCGTACCAATGGTACCGCCCTTGTCATCCTTTGTTATTTTTGGCAAATAAACAAAATCCATTTCCAAACGAAAGCCGGATAGAATTTCTGTTTTCTTACTACTCTTAAACTCAAAACCAAGCTTACGATATTCTTCAATGATTGTCGTTAGCAATTCGTTGAACTCGATCCCTTTAAAAATGGTTTTCCTGTATACAGGTTTAGCGTCAACGCTTTGGACAGGCATCAACATTCCTATAAGTAGCAACAGACCAACGAGATGACGTCGAATATGCTGAAAATCAGACATTTTACACTCCTATCAATTAATTCATCTTCAAAAAACACATCACAAAAAATATACGCGATATTTCTCAGCCATTGATTGAAGTGTGGTTTATCCTTACGATTAGGCAGCCGGTGTTTTGATCAGTCTTGATGACGGTAACGATTCCATGCGGCGCATCGCGATGCACCCTACCCGCTCTACAATTCGTTCCGCCTTACAGCCTTAACGCAGCTTGATTCGGGAAGGTTTGAGGTGTACTGTCAATAACGGACACTCTTGTTTCAAGCCGCCTGCGGCTGTTTGCTGAAGAATTCAGCGAACAACGCTGGCGGAATATTGCCAAGGCGGGAGTGACGCCGCTGGCGGTTATAAAAGCTCTCTATGTATTCTTGAATTGCTGACTGCGCGTCGGCTCGCGTAGCGTAGCGCTGGTGATGCACCAGTTCGTTTTTCAAGCTACCCCAGAAGCTCTCCATCGGGGCGTTGTCATAGCAATTCCCTTTGCGCGACATGGAGGCTTGCATGCCGAATTGTTCTACCAGCTTACGATAGTCATGAGCGCAATATTGGCTACCCCGATCTGAGTGATGAATCAATCCTGGTGCTGGCCGCTTATTGGTCGCGGCGCGCCAAAGTGCCTGCGCCGTCAGGGCCTGTGTCATGCGATCACCCATCGCATAGCCCACGATTTCGCAGGTGAACACGTCCTTCACGCCGGCTAGGTAGAGCCATCCCTCACCGGTCTGAATGTACGTGATATCCGTCACCCAGGCTTCATTCGGCCGGGTTGGGACGAATTTCTGCTTGAGCAGATTGTCGGCCACAGGCAGGTCATGATTCGAGTTCGTCGTGGCCTTGAATTTGCGCTTCTGCTTGCAGCGCAAATCCAATTCGCGACGCAGGCGTGCAATGCGGTCGCGGCCAGCCTCAAAGCCTTGTTCCGCAAGCTCTGGCTGCATACGCAGTGGCCCGTAGGTCTCGCGGCTCTGCGTGTGAACCGCCTTAATGGCCACCTTAAGGCGCTCATCTGCCTGCGCACGCGGCGACAATGTGCCTTTCGCCCAAGCGTAGTAGCCGCTGCGCGAGACACCAAAGACGCGGCACATAACGGCAATCGGATAGTGGAGTCGCATCGTCTTCATGACCGCGTACTTGGCAGCGACTCCCGCGCAAAGTACGCCGCCGCTTATTTTACGATATCTCGCTCCACGCGGGCTTCCGCGAGCTCTCTGCGCAGCTTCGCGTTCTCCGCTTCCAGTTCGGGGACAGTGCGACTTCCTGGTGCTGCGCAGGGCGTCGTCCCGCGCTTGGCGGTGCTTACCCAATTGGCCAAGGTTCCTTTCGGAATGGCAATGCGCGCTGCCGCGTCTTCGAGCGTCAGACCCTGCGTCAAGACCAGCTTCACGGCTTCTTCACGAAGCTCCGGTGTGTATGTTTTTATTCGTTTCATAAATTCTCCCTTTGGTGAAGTTTACCAAACAGGAGTGTCCGATAAGGTCAGGGTACCTCAGTTTCCTTCAAATAGGCAATCAATTGCTTACGAGACAAATGCGGATTTGAAGTCATTGCTTCTGACAAAACTTCACCTCCTTGAACTTCAAAGCTTAAAAAAACCGCAATTGGTGTTATGGACCCAAATTCCAATTTTCCCCACGTAGTAGGTGTGAAAATCCTCCACTTCCAAGTTATAAACTGGCAGCTTCAAGTAAGGATAGTTCGTCTCGCTTCTTTCAGCCTCTTCAATTGCAAGTTGAGAATACAAAGGATGATCTGCTTCGAGAGCCTGAATACGCTCAATTGCCATCGCTTCCGAAGCAATTAATTTATTATTCTTATAATCAATTAAAAGCCCTGGCCGCGTGAGGTCGCCCATATAGGAAGGAGTCCAACCAGCGCCATCAGAATCGGCAGCATAAATCGAACCACATCCTCCAATTTTTGTATATGTACCATCGAACAATTCAAACTGTTCTCCATCAGTAAAACGTCCTTTTGGCAAGTTATTGGCTGCAGTCCATCCTTGCCCGACCACCCAAAATGGATGGTTTAGTGTCGATACAATTCGCTCAAATGCGTTCGGTCTGATTGGAACTTCACCACAAACCTCCATCACCGTGGTCGGCTCATACGCAAACGTTTTCAACACACGTTTGTAGGCCTGTTCTCCACCGTTCTCTGGTTTCGATAAAACCCAATCACCGATCTTGATTTGCTCAATGGGTACCAAGCCTTCTTTGGTATGCACCAACGTACCTGCAGCAAAACAGGCGCCGGGTTCAAACCATTTTCTATCGGTACTAAGTTTCTGCAGCTTCTCTAGCACCAGTTTAAGTTGCTTCTCGCCCGCCCCACCAATTTCTTTCTTCAATTTATCCACAGATGGAAGAGCAAACGCTTCACGCAGAATTGATGTGAGATCATAGTCGAGGAGTGAAGCAGAACATCCCTGCATGAGCTCTTCTTCCAGTTGCTGGAATTCTTTAATCTGCAAATCAATTGGCAGGTCTTTATCAATCGCGCCTGCCAATTTTGAAAATTCCTCCCGATACCATTTGGTAGCATCGATGATGGTTTTGGTCTTTGCTTTTGGCGTAGTAAAAATAAGTTTCCCCTTGATTCTGACTTCTGTTTCGCCTGTAATTGTTGACACGTTGCTTTCGTATGGACGGGTTTCCAGACCTGCTTAATCGTCGAATATACTGAGAACTAAATACGTTACATTCCTATCGGTTGTTTCATTTTCTAAAAACACTTCGCAAAACATATACGCGATACTCATCGGCCATTAATTGAAGTAAGCCCATGCGGCGCATCGCGATGCGCCTTACCTGTGCGGGTGTTGGCAAGCCACCTGCCCCGAGATTTATTCGCTGCCATCCTCACCGGGCCCACTCGCACTGTCGATCAGCATTTGTGCCTGCAGTTCAGGCATTTGCTCGACTTGCTTGAGCTTGCGGGTCATCTGACGGGTTCTGACTTCGGCCTGGTCGATATTTTTGGCGGCGCGTTCCAGCGTGGACTTCGTCGCTGCCAGCACTTCACCGAATTTACCGAATTCCGTTTTGACAGCGCCCAGCACTTGCCACACTTCGGAAGAACGTTTTTCCAGTATCAGCGTGCGGAAGCCCATCTGCAGGCTGTTCAGCAACGCAGATAAAGTCGATGGCCCGGCCACGGAAACGCGGAAACTGCGTTGCAAATCATCGGCCAGTCCGGGTCGGCGCATGACTTCGGCATACAAGCCCTCGGTCGGTAAAAACAGGATGGCGAAATCGGTCGTCAAAGGTGGAGATACGTATTTCTCAGCAATGGTCTTAGCTTCACTGCGTATGCTGCGCTCCAGCTCTTTTCCAGCCAGCGCCACGCCTTCTGCATCGGCACGTTCGGCGGCATCTAACAGACGCTCGTATTGCTCTTTGGGGAATTTGGCATCGATGGGCATCCATACCGGCGCCCTGCCTTCTTCTTTGCCGGGCAGCTTGACCGCAAATTCAACCCGCTCGCCTGTACCCGGCACGGTTTCTACATTCTTCGCATACTGATCAGGCGTCAGCATCTGTTCCAGCACCATTTCCAGCTGCACTTCGCCCCAGGTACCACGGGTTTTGACATTGGTCAGCACACGTTTCAAATCACCCACACCGATTGCCAGTTGCTGCATTTCGCCCAAGCCCTGATGCACTTTTTCCAGACGATCAGAAACCAGCTTAAACGACTCACCCAGCCTTTGCTCCAGCGTGGCATGCAGTTTTTCATCCACGGTTTTGCGCATCTCTTCGAGCTTGCCGCTGTTTTCAGCCTGTAGTTGCTGAATCTTTTGTTCCAGTGTGCTGCGGATTTCCTGCATGCGCTGCGCATTTGATTCGGTCAGTTGGTCTATGCGCTGCGATAAAGTATCGGCCATCTGTTTCAGGCTGGCGGTCTGCTCTTCGCGCCCGCACTGGCTTTGCAGCAGCAGGGTCTGGCGCAATTGTTCCAGCTGTTGGGCAAAGCTATCCAGCTGCCCTTTTTGCAGACCCGCACCCTGCGCCAGTTGCTGCACCAAAGCCTGTTGCAGCCGCGCCAGATTACTGCCCATTTCCTGGCGTCCTGCCAGCGCAGTGGACTGCAATTGCTCACGCAGCGAGCGCTCTGTTCTTTCCTGACTTTGCAACTGCTGTAACTGCGCCTGCTGCAAATAAGCCTGCAAGGCTTGCAGCTCCGTGCCCAGCGTTGCACTACCGGCCTTACCTTGTCTGAGCAAGAGCAGAATCAGCAAGCCCAGCACACCTGCCAAGCCAAGTAAGAGCGCCCAATCCATCCAAACCATTGTTGTCATAAGCCTTATCCGGGTGTATTCCGCATCCAGTCGGCGGTCTGAAAGAAGGAATTCATCAAGTGCAGTTGCAACTCTTCAGCGATGCCTACGTCCTGCATCGCCCAGGCCATACAACGCAGCCACTGATCACGTTCACTGACGCCGATCGCGAATGGCAAATGGCGCGCACGCAGACGCGGATGACCAAACTGACTGATATACAAATCCGGGCCACCCATCCAGCCCGATAAGAACCAAAATAATTTGTCGCGCGAACTATCGGTCGGCGTCGGATGCATGGCGCGTATGCCTGCAAATTCAGGCTCCAGCTCCATCAGGTCATAAAAGCGGTCGACCATTTGCCGCAGCGGCTCAGCGCCGCCTATGCGTTGATACAGGCTGACGGCCTGTTCTTCTTGCATATCATCTTGCCGGTCATCTTGCTGATGACTGCTTTCTTTTGTTGTCATACTTCTTTTTGACTTTCCTGCTATTTTTTAAAGGTAGATTCTTTGCGATGCTGTTCAGGATTCACGCAAGCTGATGATGGGTGCCTGCCTGAGTACATGGCGTAAGCCCAGCCAGCCGCCGGTCACAGCACAGCCCGCACCTAAGACAGCACCGGCCAGCCAGACCCAGGGCGAGAATTGCCACTCAAACTGAAAACTATAGGTGGCCAGCGTCCAGCCTATCGCCGTTGCACCTGCCGCCGCCAACACGCCAGCCAGACTACCGATCAGTAAAAACTCTATCCACTGCGCACGTGACAATTGCTGGCGCGTCGCCCCCAAAGCACGCAGTAATGCAGCTTCGCGCATACGCATATCCTGCGTACCGGCCAAGGCGGCATACAAAACCAGCACGCCCGCTAACAAGGTGAAGGCAAACAGGAATTCCACGGCCGTCACTACCTGATCCATCACAGCCTGCAACTGCCGTATCATGGCGCCCACATCGACAATTGTCAGATTCGGAAATTGCGCCGTCATCTTCTGTATCAGGCCCTGATCGGATGGTGGCAAATGGAAAGCAGTAATCCAGGTTTGCGGCATATCCTGCATGGCGGACGGATTGATGATGACAAAAAAGTTGACCCGCATCGAACCCCAGTCCAGCTTGCGCAGACTGGTCACGGTCACAGTCGTTTGCTGACCTGCCACATCAAAGCTCAGCTGATCACCCAGTTTCAGGCGCAGGGTTTTGGCTATACCTTCTTCAACCGAGGCTTCTGCGACATTCGCTTTGGATGCATCAAACCACTGACCCGCCGTGATCTTATTGAGTTCTGGCAGATCATCCATGGTCGACAAATTAAACTCCCTGTCCACCAGGCGTTTGGCCTGATCCTGCTCAAACGTTTCAGCTGTGACTGGTTGCTGGTTAATCGCGACTAAGCGGCCACGTATCATGGGATAAAAACGCGGTGCCGAGTAAGGCTGCAGCATTGCCGCAACCTCCGCGCGCTGATCAGGCTGGATATTGATTACGAATTGATTCGGTGCGTCAGCCGGTGTGGATTTTTTCCAGGCGGAGACCAGATCGGAGCGTATCACGGTCAGCAATAACAAGGCCATCAGGCCCAATGCCAGTGCCACCACCTGGATGACGCTGGCGCCCGGTCGGCGCTGCAAGGCACTCACGGCAAAGCGCCAGGAAGCCGAGCTAAACAGATTACGTGCAGGCTTTAATGCACTCACGCTGCCCCAGGCAATCAGCGCAAACAGCGCCAGACCAATCGCATAACCGGCGCTGGTCAGCAAACCCAGCTTGAGATCGCCGGTCTGCCACAGCAATAAACCGACAAACATAGCCAGACCACACAGATAACTGAACCAGGTCACAGGCTGCGGCGCATCCTGATCACGCCGTATCACGCGGTTATGCGGGATATTCCGCAATTGCAGTACCGGCGGCAAAGCAAAGCCCAGCAACAATACCAGCCCGGTCGCAACGCCCTGCACGGCTGGCAGCAGGCTTGCTGCTGGCAGATTTTTCGCGACCAGTGCACCCAGCCATTCCAGCAATACATAATGACTCAGGAAGCCGAGCAAAATACCGGCCAGACTTCCGGCGATGCCGACCAACAAAAACTCGATCAGATACAGCCAGCTCACCTGAGTCTGGGTCAGCCCCAGGCAACGCAGCATGGCGCAGGCATCCAAATGACGCAACATAAAGCGGCGTGCTGCCATTGCAATTGCCACCGCCGCCAGCATGGCGGACAAGAGGCTGACCAGCGACAAAAACTGTTCAGCACGATCCAGGGTCGCGCGCATTTCCGGGCGTCCGCTATCCAGCGACTCCAGCCGTATGCCTTTGAGTGCCTGCTGTTCTATGCGGTTTTTTAAAGTTTGCTGAAAAGCCTGTATCGCAGATTTGTCGCCCGCCAGCAGCAGACGATAGGTCACGCGTGAGCCATCCTGAATCAGGCCGGTAGCCGCCAGATCAGGCAAGGCGATCATCACGCGCGGCGCAAAATTCATGAAACCGGCACCACGGTCAGGTTCATCGCCGATCAGATTCGCGACGCTGAATTCCTTATCCCCCAGTCGCAGCAAGGATCCGGGCTGCACATGCAACGCGGCCTGCACGGCAGGATCTATCCACACGGTCCCGGCGGCCGGTATGGTGCTGGTCGCGACTTCACGCTCGCCCTGAAGCAGCTTCATCTGCCCACGCAAGGGATAGCCAGCGCTGACTGCTTTGAGCGACACCAGACGCGTCGCGAGCTGATCACCCTGACCGCTGATCGCCATACTTGGAAACACCACAGTTTCAGCCAGCTGCAAGCCTTGCTGGCTGGCTTCCGCCTTCCAGCTGGCGGGGACAGGCTGATCGGCGCTGACCAATAAATCCGCGCCCAGCAACTGATGCGCGTCTCTGGCCAGACCATTACGCATGCGATCGGTGAAGAAACCGACTGCACTCAGCGCGCCCACTGCGATCATCAATGCCACCAGCAAGAAGCGCAATTCGCCCGCGCGCCAGTCACGTAAAGTCATACGCCAGGAGATCAACCACATACCTGTATCCTATCTATGCTGTTTATGCTATCCATGCCTGGGGCCGGGCTCAATGCTGGCCACAACAACTCAGAATGCGTTGAGCGCCTGACTGAAGTCCGCTAGTAAATCATCACGGTCCTCAATACCGACCGAAACACGGATCAGTGAATCAGCGATGCCCATTTCTGCACGGCGGGCCGGGCCCATTTCAAAGAAAATGGTGTGTGCTACCGCAATAATCAAGGTCCGGGTATCGCCTAAATGGGTGGCATGGATCGCCAGTTTCAGATGCTGTAGGAAGTCGAAGCAGTCGATCTCAGGCTTGAGTTCGAAACTCAGCAAGGCGCCGTAAGCGCGGAACAATTCCGTGGCCAGCGCATGCTGGGGATGGCTGGGCAGACCGGGATAGTGCACCACCGCGACCCGCTCATCCTTTTGCAGCAAGGTCGCCAGCGCCAGTGCATTCGCCGATTCACGCTCCATGCGTAAGGCCAGGGTTTCTGCACCGACTGCGATCTGATGCGCCGCGTCCGGTGACAAACTGGCGCCAAAATCACGCAAGGCCTTGGCGCGGATTTGCGACATGCCCTGCATGGCGGACGCCTGCTGGCGGAAATTATCGGCAATATTCGGATAGCTGGCCCAGTCAAACAAGCCGGTATCACTGATCGCGCCACCCAGTACATTGCCATGTCCGGCGATAGACTTGGTGAGCGAATTAATCACCAGCCCAGCACCGACCGCTTTGGGACGGAATAAATACGGTGAGGTCATGGTGTTATCGACCACAAACAGAATGCCACGCGCATGGCACAATGCGCCGATGCGCTGCAAGTCTGCGATCTGGGTACGTGGATTGGCGATGGTTTCGACAAACACCATGCGGGTTTCCGGACGCAAGGCAGCCTCCACCTGCGCGACATCCGTCGCATCCACCATCGATACCTGTATGCCTTGCTGGGCCGTGGTTTGCCACACGCTATTGGTATTCCCGAACAGGAAGACCGATGACACCACGTGGTCGCCCTGACGCAATAAGGCCTGAAACACCGCGCCAATTGCTGCCATGCCAGTCGCGAAGCAAATGCTGGACACTGCATCTTCCATCTTACTGATTTTTTCTTCTAAGGCGGCGACCGTAGGATTACCCTGACGGCCATAGCGATAACCGGATTGCTTACCCTGAAAGACAGCGGCCAACTCACGCGCATCGCTGTAGCCATACATGACGGCGTTATGCACGGGTTTATGCACTGAGCCGTGCTCTATACTTTTTTGTCTGTCGTTATGAAGGATGGTGGTGGTAAATCCGTAATTGGCTAGATTGCTCATTCTTGACTCTGTTTCGGTTGCGGTCGGCGTAGATTTGAGCCGTCAGACTACACAGCGCGTGTAGCAAACGGCATAAAAGCGGTGTTCCAGACGTGCAGTGTACCGCATTGCCCTGACCCTTACTATTCCGGCCCGGGATAGTGCACGAATTTGCGCCGTATTCCGCCTTTGCGCTGACTTTAATCAGGCCGAAAGCGCAAAACAAAGGCGGGAAGGCAATTCAGCAGCCGCACCAGCCAGGCCAGGCGCCTCGGAAAGACCAGCGTCGCCTGTTTGCTGGCTATCGCTTGCAATATGCGGCTGGCAGCTTGCTGCTCTGAGCTCAGAAAAGGCTTATGACTGGCATCGCCCTGATTCAGATCGCGCAATTTCTGGGTATCGATATAACCGGGGATGATGGTGGTCACCTGCACTCCGAACGGAGCACAGGCACGACGGTAAGTATCGGTCAGCTGTATCACACTGCGTTTGGTCGCGGCATACACCGAAGCCCCCGGATAGTCTTGCATTAGCCCGGCAATTGAGGCGATCGCCACCAGTTGCCCGCGTCCCTGACGCAGCATCAGCTCAGATGCCGCCTGAAATGCATGCACCAGACCACTGACATTGGTAGCCAGCATGCGTTCAGTCTGTTCCAGGCTAAGCGCCTGGCGACGTGAATTGACGTAGGTACCTGCACTAACGATCAGCAAATCCAGCCCGCTTGCGGCAAATCCGCTGATCGCGGCACGCACAGCTTCCGCATCGGCGATATCCAGCTGCAGATACCGCAAACCCGGATACTGCTGCAATGCCTGTAAATCCAGCCGTTCAGGATGCCTGCCCGCCACCGTGACCTGATGCCCGGCCTGCAAATAGCTTTGTGCCAGCGCCCAGCCTATGCCTGAAGTCCCGCCAATAATCAGTATCTGTTGACTGTGTTTGCGCATCTGATCAGCCCTCACGCGGCATTCCGGCCGGCCTCGACACCCAGTGCCAGACAAGCGCGCTGATACCCGTAATCCCACTGCAATTGCAGCATTTGCCGGAATTGTGGGTAGGTGGCGGGCATCACCAGCTCGATGCGGTTGGCGCGCCAGTTAATGCGTTTGCCTATCTGGTGTTTTGTCAATGCACTGGTCATATCGGCGGTATCGACCCAGTAATCGGCAAACTGTTGATTGACCTCACGGATACGCTGATTGCCATCAAAACCAAGTACTGCCCTCACAGCAGGCAAACCCAGTAAGCGATCATATGGGGCTTTACGCTCCATCACGATCTGGCTGGCCAGCCGGCTGGCGATTTCTATCGGGAACAAATCCACCACACCGCCGATGTAAGCCTGCCCTGCGATTTCATGGCAGCGGAAATAATACATATCTGATATGGAGGCGCGTACTGCATCTGTCAGTGCCACGCCGCTTTGCACACGGATCTGTGGTGCAATACGCGATCCCGGAAAATGCACAGGTGCCAGAGGCGACACCATGCCGTTTAAGGCCGCTGCCAGCGCGCCTTCTGCAAACACGGTTTCTTCAAACCAGGGCCCGCCTATGCGACTGCCCGCAGCAGCGGACGGATACAGCACACGGCCCGCAATGATTGCCAGCTCCGGTGCGCCGGCATAGGATTGCGGCTCAGGCAAAGGCAACAGCGGCGGGACTTCAAACAGATAATCCTGATACAGATCGGGCGCTGTCTGCATAAAGCGCGACCACAAGGCGCGCTGACCCAAGTCCTTTAACGTGGTACTCAGCTTTTTTTGCGGATTCGAACCCAGGCCACACCAGTAGGCATACATCTGTGGCGAACTCAGGAATTCGAATCTGGATGCATTGTCCGGCAGGTTCCGTATCACCGCCGCCGCGATCGCCGCACCACAACTGGCCACCAGCACATCCGGCGCACGCTGATGCTGCTCCAATGCCGCCATCATGCCCAGATAATAGCCAAAGCGAAAACCGCCGCCCGCCATCACCAGACAACGTTGATAAGGCTGAGCCGCTGTGGCTTGCGCCATCACGCTCATGCTAAGATGTTCAGTCTTTGCGCTGTCTTTTTTTATTTTTTGCTGCATAACCTGCTTTGTCTGAATTCACTGAAATTTCTGCTGCTAAGGCACTAACGCCTGAACGCACCGCCACGCCTTCTTTGATGACCAGGCTGCTGGTGCTCAATGCACTGAGTTTTACGCTGATTTATCTGACGACCAACTGGCTGGCTGCGGCACATCAGGTCAGCCAGCATCTGATGCTGGCCGCCGATGCCAGCATACCGCTGATACCGTGGATGATTATTCCTTACAGCAGCTCGCTTGTGCTGTTTGTTTTCATTTTTTATCATTGCGGCACACAGCAGCAATGCAGGCAGTATAGCTTACAAATTTTCACGGCCACACATCTGGCAGGAATGTGCTTTCTGCTGATGCCACTCAGACAGCAGCATGCTGCCGTGCTGCCTGAAGGCTGGCTGGGCTTTGCGTTTCAATCCCTGTATCTGATGGATCAGCGCTATAACCAGCTACCGTCTTTGCATGTCGCGTATGCCCTTATTTTCTGGTTCCACTTACGCCAGACTATGCGTACCCTGCCTGCACAGTTATTGCTGCATACAGGGATTGCCCTACTGATTGCCTCAACCCTATTCACACATCAGCATCATCTGGCGGACGTGATTACTGGCGCTGCACTGGGCTGGCTATGCATCTGCTTATGCAAGCCGCATGAAGTGCCGCCAGTCGCTGCTTATTACCGGATTGCAGCCGCCTGGCTGGCTGCCTTAGCGTTCTACAGTCAAAATCTGTGGCTATTCCTGCTGACTGCGACAAGCTTGCCCTGTCTGCTACTGGTGGCGCAGGCCTATGCGCGCGGTGATCGTCACTTCCTGCATAAACAACAGGGGCAACATCCAGTCTGGGTCAGACTGCTGTATGCGCCTTATCTGACTGGCTACCGGCTGAGCTGGTTGCTGCAACGCTATGTGCTACAGCCCGCTATCCGCATTCAGCAGATCACGCCACTGCTGGCTATCGGACCCCGATTGCGCAACGCTGAAATCAGCCAGCTGCATCCGGCCAGTGCCATCATCGATCTGAGTGCAGAAATGCCGGAACATCCGGCGCTATGCGGACCTCTGGCTGCGGCGACGAAGCGCTATCTGCATTATCCCTTGCTCGACATCCTGCCACCCACCCCGCAGCAAATGCAGGAATTAGCCGCACTGATCCTGCCCTTACTAGAGGCTGGCACACCAGTGTATTTACATTGTGCGATGGGCTTTCATCGCTGCCGCCACATTGCACGCTACCTGACTTCTCATTGATGAAAATCTCTGTCTACCAGTTAAAACCCCAGTTCCAACGCTTGCTGAGCCCGCTGTTAGGCGCGCTGCAGGGCAGCGGCATCACGCCAAATCAAATTACCTTGTTCAGCATGACGCTGTGCCTGCTATACGGCGGCGCGCTGGCGCTGTTCGCCGATCACACGATTTTATGGCGGCTCTATCCGTTTGCCATGCTGTTCAGGATGGCGCTGAATGCCATCGATGGCATGTATGCCAATGCCAGTGGCATGAAAACCCGGCTCGGTGCGCTGCTCAATGAAATCTGCGATGTAATTTCTGATCTCGCGCTGTATCTCCCGCTGATCCTCATGCTACCTGTGCACCCGGCCTGGATCATCGCTGTGCTGATGCTGGCCATGCTCAGTGAATTTGCCGGCGTGCTGGGCCTCAGCGTAGGCGCGGCGCGTGGCTTTCAGGGACCTATGGGAAAAAGCGACCGTGCCGTGCTATTTGGATCACTGAGTCTGGCTGGCGTATGCGCAGCACCAGCCAGCTGGATCAGCGCAGTCCTAAGTCTGTCCATCCTGCTGTCTGTATGTACTGTCTGGAACCGGTTGAGCGCTGCACTTAAGCAGCAGGACGAGACACAAGACGGCGCGCCAGACTCACGCTGAATATGCCCTGCAGCCCAATCAGGGAGCAGACTTTACGGCAGCCGGTTTCTGCCAGCAACGCGTCCAGCTCCGCCTGCGAACGTGGCCGCATCACCCAAGGCTGGCCCTGGTGATTATTGAGCGTGCCAGCGATCATTGCTAACTGCGGATGCCAGGGCTGTCCGGTATAAATCACACAGCCCTGCTCTGCCAGCACGCGTGCGATGCCCTTCACCGCACTGAGTATCAGGGCATTATCAGCAAACAGCTCAAACAGGCCAGACACAATCACAATATCGTATTGCGCGTCGCCCTGATAACTGGCTGCATCAAACGCATCACATTGCTCAAAACGGACACTGTCCGTCAGCCCTAGTTCAGTCGCTAAGCCTTGCGCAGCCTGCAGATTGGCCTCTGCATAATCACGCAGACAGAGGGCAAACCTGCGTTCGCCAAAGCGTTTTACCGTCTCCAGCACATAACGACCACCACCTGTCGCCAAATCCAGGATGCGCACCGTCTGGCCAGCGGGCACAGCCTGTATCGCCTCGGATAAGATTTGCTGTAAATGGACGCGGCGCTCACGGATACCACGCCAGCCCACCGCATCCAGATAGCCCCGATCGATGAATTTACCTATGCCCCAGCGCCCTGCTGCCTGATTTTTGTACACATAATCGAGTGAACTGCCGGAATCGAAACCGGTCTCCAGGCCGATACGCATGCCATCGCTGAGGCGCCCCAGACTATGGAGCATGCGCTTTTGAACAGCGAAATTCAGTTTTTGTAGCGCGCTGATGCTCTGACCATTGCTCAAGGCCTGATAAGCACGCGCTGACTGTCCATGGCGATCCTGCGTCAGATAACGCCGCGCGTCTGGTACTGGCAACGCAAAACATTGCTGCACAAATTCACGCACTTCCTGATATGCAAGCCGGGTATCCTGTTCGTAGAGCAGCGCATGAAAGGCATCCGGAATCCGCACATATTTTTTGTGCAGCGAGCTGATACGTTCAAAAAATAAGTGCTGCGGCTTTTCTTTGACCACATAATCCTTGCCCGCAACCAGCATCAGCACTGGCACATCCAGCGCCGCCGCATCCGCTACTATCCTTTGCGCGGTATCAGCCAGATCCAACAAGACACGGGCAGAGATATTTTTCGTGACCAGCTTGTCTGAGGCATAGGAACTGGCTTGCTGCGCCGAATGGGTCAGCATGCCTGGGCGGATATAACTGGTCACAAATAAGTCAGGCTGAAAACACCTCGCCAGCCTGAGTGCAGGCTTCGCCAGCGGCACATACAGATTGATATCAAATGCGGCAGCTGCCATCGCCAGGCCGCGCAGTGGCGGCGCATAGTCATGTACCCAGGTGGCAGCAATGACGGCACCGACACTATTGGCGATCACCACAATTTGCTCAGCACCGTAGCCATATTGCGCCGACAAATGCTGCATGAAAGCGTCAAAATCCCTGACCAGACACATGAAATCGGGCGCATCACCACGCTCGCCCGGCGAGTAACCATGTCCGCGTGCATCCCAGGCAAAGGCTGCGGTGTCAGTGGGCGTGAATTCTTCAACCAGTTGTTGCACACGGCCAGAATGCTCATGTCCACGGTGCAAAAATACCAGCGCCTTCTTCACCTTATCCGGTACGGCGCTCAGCGCAGGCCAATGGCGAAAGAATAGCCGGGTACCATCATGCGACACGAAACCGCTTTCTTCAGCAAGCCGGGTGACAGACAGGTTAGTAGTCATCTTGTTCCATTCTTTAAAAAGAAAATCAGCAGCACGCATCTTTGCGCACATCATTGCACAATGCGGAGCGCCACATACAAAGCGGGTGCGGTCAGCATCAGGCTGTCAGCCCGGTCCAGTATGCCGCCATGGCCGGGAATCAGGCTTGAAAAATCCTTAATGCCTAAACGACGTTTGACGGCAGAAAACAGCAAGTCGCCGCAAAAGCCTGCAATCGCAAGCCAGATACCAATTGCGCACAGCCATGGCAGGCTGGCCAATTGCAGGTAAGACCCCAGCAGCATACAAAACACGGCGGAAAAAAGCAGGCCGCCGATCAGACCTTGCACGGTCTTATTCGGGCTGACGCTGGCCACTAACTTGTGTTTGCCGAACCGTGTACCCGTGAGGTATTGCGCGACATCATTCAGACAGGTGCACACGATCAGAAAAAACAACCACGAAAGTCGCGAAGCCGTGTCGATACCGGTATCCACGGTCAGCAAATACAAAAAGCCCAGGCCGCAAGCAGTCCAGCACCAGGCGATCAGTAAACAGGCTTGCCTGTGCTTACTCAGTAAAAAAAACAGATAAGCCAGCCAATACAGGCAGCCAAGTACAAGGGCGGCCCGCGCAGGCAAGAGCATGACAATCAGCACAATCATCATCGCGATCAAAGCCGCGCAGCCCAACGTTTGTGCGGGTTTCACACTCAGGCGACAAATATCCTGCAATGCCAGTCCAGCGATCAACAGTACCAAGGCCAGCACACCGAGCGGATAAGTCAATAGTGAAGCGGTGATCACGGGCGCGATGACCCACCAGGCATATACCCGTGGCCGCAAGCCCGAATCAGGCCGTCCACGCGTAGTAATCGCAGTCGCCAGCGTGGCGAGCAACAAAAAGCTGTAGATACTCAGCGTTGCGATAGCAATGGAAGACAGTGAAATTAAATACATGAAAATCAGAGATGAGGTCCAAGCCGTGGCCAGGCTACCCAGATCGTGAGCAAAGTGCATTCTGCTGTATAACGATATCCACTGGACATCTCTGATTATAATCTCGACAAGACAAACTCCGTGCCGGGCAGGAGCCGGATATTTTGTAAAAAATTGCAAGGGTGAGCGCGATCAAGATCGCGCCAGGAACTGCGGGGCTGGCTGCTGTAGCCGCGTCAAGGCTTTCACTTAGCCAAGTACCAGCCCAATATAACGCACAGTCTCAACATTCCTGTGACGCGCGATAACTGAACTACTCAGAACCTCAGGGCCTCAGCAAAAACGCTTCAATAATCTTCGCCAGCAATGCGGGCTGATCATGGTGCAGCATATGGCCCGCATCGGCAATCATATGTTTTTCGAGTTGGCGGAAATACGTCAGGCGCCGGTCTATCTCCGGTCGCGCCTGTTCCTTGGGACCCATCCAGCTCCAGATATCGGTATCTTCCGCTTCCATCCACAACACCGGCGCGCTGATATTGGCCCAGCACGCCATCATTTCCTCGACATGGAACAGCAACGGACTGGTTTGTTTATGGGCCGGATCACCCAGAATTTCCCAGCGTCCCTGCGCATTTTCCCTGGCCCAGTGTTGCGACAGGAACGCGGCTTTTTCATTACTCAGACGTGGATTGGTTTTTTGCAGCCGTGCAGCCACCTCAGCCAGACTGGCGTAAGTTTTCAGCACAGGCGGGGTACGCAATTCTTCCAGCCATTTGCGGTAACGGCCAGGCGCCTGCTCCGGTGAAGTGGCAGGTAAACCGAAGCCCTCCAGGTCAACCAAACGCCTGACCCGCTCTGGCCGCGCACCTGCATACAGTCCCACCACATTGCCCCCCATACTATGCCCGAGCAGATTCACGGGTTCATCCGGTGAATACTGCGTCAGTAAGGCATCCAGATCGCCCAGATAATCGGGAAACCAGTAAGTATCAGTACCCGGAGCCTCGGTCAGACCAAAACCACGCCAGTCAGGCGCGATCACGTGCCAGTCAGCCTGCAACTGATCAACCACGAACTGGAACGAGGCGGATACATCCATCCAGCCATGCATCATAAAAATTTTCGGCGCATCTTCATTGCCCCAGTGACGGACATGATACGCAATGCCACGCAGTTGTATCATCTCAGTATGGGAAGCGCGATGTGGTGTTTGGTCAGGCAAACTCATAGAATTAATTTTTTTCATCAAGGAATAGCAATGCATACCGCTTAGTCCTGATCAATTTGCAGTAGCATGTCTGAAAAGGGCTGCAACGGACTGAATGCTGGCAGCCTGGGGGATCAGGCAGCGCAGGCTTAAAATAATAGAACGATCGTTCGATAATTATAACGGAGACTGAAGTCGTATGCAGAAAGCAGCAAAGAAAAACCAGTACTGTGATGACTATACGCAGTTATATCAGGAATTTAACTGGCTTGTTCCTGAGCGTTTTAATATCGCCGAAGTCTGTGCCCGACGCTGGGCAGCCAACCCGGATCAGATCGCGATCCGGCATGAGGATGAGGCTGGCTTTACCCGTACGCTGTCCTACCCCGAATTGCAGAGCCAGGCAAATCAGCTCTCCAATCTGTTAAGTCTGCAAGGCATACAGCGTGGCGACGTGGTGGCTTATGTGCTGCCGCAACGGCCGGAAGCGGCCATCACACTGATCGCCATCCTGCAAATGGGCGCAATCGCGATGCCACTGTCGCAGTTATTTGGCCCGGATGCGCTTGAATACCGATTACAACACAGCCAGGCCAGAGCCATCATTATCGACCGCTCGGTCTGGGATCAGTTCGCCGGCATAGCTGCTCATTGTCAGGATTTAAAGACCTGTATTTGTGTCGATCATGAAGATCTGGATGAAGACTTGCCGGCACTCGGCTGGACCCACTATGTTCCGGAAATGCCGCAGGAATTTGCACTGACAGATACCTGCTCCAGTGATCCTGCCATCCTGATTTACACCAGCGGCACGACCGGCGACCCCAAGGGCGCATTGCTGCCACATTCCGCATTGATCGGCAATTTGCCGGGCTTCGTCGCCTCGCAAAACTGGTTTCCGCAGCAGCGTGATGTATTCTGGTCACCGGCAGACTGGGCATGGACTGGCGGCCTGATGGATGCCTTGTTACCGACCCTGTATTTCGGCAAAACCATCGTCGCGTGGCAGGGCCGCTTTTCAGCAAAAAAAGCCTTTCAGTTGCTGGAGAAATACCGCGTCACGAATACCTTCCTGTTTCCGACTGCACTCAAACAAATGATGAAGACCTGTCCGCAGCCGCGCTCTCAGTACCGGCTGCGTTTGCGTGCGCTGATGTGTGCCGGTGAGCCGCTGGGAGAAACGGTATTCCACTGGTGCCAGCAAGCGCTGGGCATCACGCCAAATGAAATGTATGGGCAGACTGAAATGAATTACATCGTCGGAAATTCCCATCAGCACTGGCCAGCCCGCCCCGGCAGTATAGGCCGCCCCTATCCTGGACACAGGGTCGCACTGATTGACGACGATGGCCAGCCGGTAGCCACCGGATTTCCCGGTGAAATCGCCGTTCACAGGCGAGATATCCACGGCGAACCTGATCCGGTATTTTTTCTCGGTTACTGGAAAAACGAAGCGGCCACCCGCCACAAGTACAGCGGTGAATGGTGTCGAACCGGTGATCTGGCTGTGATGGATGAGGATGGCTATTTGTGGTATCAGGGACGTAGCGATGATATGTTCAAGTCGGCAGGCTACCGCATAGGTCCCGCTGAAATTGAAAACTGCCTGCTCAAGCATCCGGCGGTCGCCAACGCAGCGGTCGTTCCCAAACCCGACAAAGAGCGCGGCAATCTGGTCAAGGCATATATCGTGGTCACTCCTACCCACCGTGCCAGCAATGCATTGGTCAGCGAATTACAGGCCTTCGTCAAAAAACTGCTGGCCCCCTACGAATATCCGAAAGAAATTGAATTCCTGGATGCCTTGCCAATGACAACTACCGGCAAGGTACAACGCCGGATATTACGTTTGCAGGAAATCGAAAGGGCTAAAACCAGTTAGTTAGCCATCTTCGCTTCTAACAATCAGTTACTGATGTGGCGCAAGCTGGATGGTGATCGATTGCGCCGCTTTTTGCGCCAGCTCCAGAATCGCTTTTCCATATGCAGAGGCAGCAAATCCGTCGCCACCGAATACATGCTGACGTCCTATCGTCACATCACCTTCGGCAGTTCCGCTTAAACGGTATTTGGCCACCAGCACACCGGCTTTCGCGTCAAAAACATTCAGTTCGACTTCGATTGCACGCGTCTTTTTACTCCAGAGGCCAAACAATACCGGTGTGTTACGGATACCTGCATTGCGGATATCGCCCGAAATCACATAGCGAACACCAAAATTTTTAGCCACTTGCGCCAGAAACCCCACGGTCGGCGGATTTAATTGCCAATCCATTGATAACAAATCGGGAATAGTGCGCACACCGAACTGCTGCGTTTGCTCCAGCACACGCGCCACTTCGCGCGGAAACCCCTGTGCAATGTCATCCACATCAGAAAATTGTGCAGGTTTATTTACAGCAAACCCAGTCAGCAAAATACTGCGATCCGCGTCACGTGCTGGCACCATCGTTTGTACCTGCGTTTCCGCCCTCACCTGACTGAAGAAAATAACACAGCACACAAAGCCCAGCCAGACGCACAGAGCTACCAACCTGCTGTGGCTGACAGAGCAAACTTTTTTAATGAATTCTGAATGCAACGCAGACATACAGCCTCCTGCCTATAGATGATTTGATATAGTAACGACATCTGCTCATGATTCATGAGCCAAATTATCAATCTATGCACATTTTACAATTTGGTTACATATCAATCACAAAACGCAACTTTATTCAGGGCTGCAAAGTCAGGTCTATATGAAACTTACACTGGTCCATCCATCCCATGCACAGGCACTGCTCAACTTTGAACAAGAAAATCGCGCGCACTTTGAGCAATGGATAGCGAGCCGTGGGGACGCCTATTACCATACAGACCAAGTACGCAACAGCCTGGAACAAGCGCAATGGCTGGCCAATGCAGGGCGTGAATACCATTATCTGGCCTGGCTTAAAGAAGAAATCATAGGACGGATTACCTTGCGCGGCATAGAGCGCGAGCATTACCACAAAGCGTCTGTCGGCTATCGTTTCAGCGCCAGACACGCTGGACATGGCTATGCGAGTCAGGCAGTCAATCTGGTCTGTGAGCAGGCGTTTCGTGAGCTGACTTTACACCGTCTGGAAGCTGTTGTAATCATCGACAATCACGCTTCACGCGCAGTGATGAAAAATTGTGGCTTCCAACAATATGGACATGCGCGCTCATCGGTACTCCGACATGGCATCTGGATGGATATGCTGCATTTCGAGCGGCTGGCACCTGAGCCGCTGCAAACGTGCTGAAGCTACTACGCAAGACGCAACATTCACTCATTAGCACCGTTCAGCCCGCATTTCAGCCCTACGATTTTGCAGCCTGTCGCAAAGCAATAGACCCCAAAGTAAACTTGTCAGATACTTACCTCATCAACAAACGGATGCCCAACAGGCTGAATAAGAAAACAAGCACCATTTCATTAAATCAAATTGGAGATCACGATGCGCAAACTCTGGATACTGGGAAGTTTACTCCTCGCAAACATGGCACATGCGGAGAACAACACCAGAGAAGTACCTGCTTTTACCGCGATTAAATGCCGCTGTGCGTTTAACCTCAGTGTAGAAGTCGGCAAAGCGCAATCGATCACGCTGAAAGGCAATGATAAATTCAATGCCAAAGTCATCACTGAAGTCGCTGGCAATGAATTGATCATTTCCTACAAAGATAAAAATTCCTTCAGCATCAAAGATGATGCACAGGTCCTCGTTACCGTTCCCAGTCTGAGCCGCTTCCGGATGGAGGGCGCTGGTGTCGCCAGGATTAACAACATTAATACGGATGATCTGGAGATTTCCTATGAGGGTGCAGGCATGCTGACTGCTGCAGGTAAGGCGAAAAATCTGCGCCTGAAAGCCCAGGGTGTAGGCATGGTAGAGACCAAAGACTTACAGACAGAACGTGCTGATGTCAGTGTGGAAGGCATAGGTTCGGTCTCCGTTCATGCCAAAGAAAAGCTCAATGCCTCGGTACAGGGTATAGGCTCGCTCACTTATTACGGACATCCGCGTAATCTGAGTAAATCGGTTGATGGCATAGGCAGCATCAAGGCCGGTGACTAAGCCGGACACCCGTTTTTCTCCTGCCTTTAAACAAGAGAGGTTTTGCCCTGAATCACTGCGCGAGCAGCCTTCAGGGCTTTTTTATTCATCCTGCCGACATAGCTTGAGCAAACAGCGGCTGGCGCTTCGGCACAAACCAAACCGGAAACTGCTGACAAATCCGGCTTAAGGATGCTTACCTGGCACCCTGTTAAGGCAGTCAATTCTAACTATCGACCAATTGCTTTCCGGGTCGAAAAAATGGATTTTTTTCAAAGCAATTGAAATTTCAAGAGCGCGCAAGTCTTCTGCCAGGCGCAGATACGGTAAAAATATAGTAAATCGATCACCTGGAATCAGATCTGCCCGCCAGAGAAATGCGGTGTCGCCCAACTGGCCTGTTTCTTGCGTTCTAGCGGAATAATTTCACCGTCGACGAGTTTGAAATGGAAAAAATCACACCTGCTCAAACAGAACCACTGAAAATTGTTGTCATCAATACGTCGAAAACCACGCGTCCCTACGACGCGGAATTCAGTGACCATCAAAATACACGCTCCTCCACATTAAGAATTGGCTTGCTGCAGGCAGGTTATGACATTATTGCTTCGCTGCCTGGAGATATGTACTTAATTGAGCGCATTGCTCAGCTCGATCCCGACCTAATCATCATCGACGCGGAGTCTGATGCACGGGACGTCCTTGAACATCTCGTCATTATTTCCCAACACGCGCCCCGCCCTATTGTTCTGTTCACCGAGGATGACGAACCTGTTCATATGCGGCGCGCATTGGAGGCAGGGGTGTCAGCTTATGTCGTTGCAGGCTTACAAAGTGAACGCGTGAAACCGGTGTTAGAAGTAGCCATGGCACGCTTCGAGTTAGATCAGCAAGTACGAAGCGAATTACAGGATACCCGCAACCGGCTAGCAGAACGCAAGCTGATAGACAAAGCAAAAGGCATACTCATGCAGCGTTACTCTCTGTCTGAAGATGTCGCATATCAGCGGATGAGAAAGCAAGCCATGGAAAAGAATTTGCGCCTTGGCGAACTGGCAAAGCGTATTTTGGACGCTGTCGATTTGATAGGTTGATTTTTTTGGTGCGACGCACCAAAAAATAGCCTGTTCATGTGCAATTTGGGGCAAAAATCTCTTTTCTCTCTTTTTACCTGCGCAGCAAGTGCCCATTCAACCTGGCACAGTTCCTGCTGCAGTGACAGTCATACCAAGGATGGTACTCATTTTGTGAAACTGGCTAACGGCGGCCACTCACAAAAGACAAAGGCGTCTCTTCATTTCACTGAGTGGAATGAACAGGCGCCTTTTTGTTTTTCAAAACTTTACTTATGAAGGAGCGGCGATGCGTACATCTAGGCTTAAGTCTTCGGCTGATACCGAAACCACATCACAGGCATGCGATCTGCCACGCCGAAAATGGATACAAGGAGCGAGTGCGATGCTAGGAGCTGGAATATTAGGAAACGCCCCGCATGCGTGGGCCGCGGGTAGCGATAAGCCAGAAAAAGAAGAAGTGCGGGTTGGCTTTATTCCATTGACCGACTGCGCATCAATCATCATGGCCTCCGTGCTGGGCTTTGACAAAAAGTACGGGATCAAAATCATTCCTAGCAAAGAATCCTCTTGGGCCAGTGTACGTGACAAACTGGTCAACGGCGAACTTGATGCGGCTCATGTGCTGTATGGCCTGATCTATGGTGTTCAGCAAGGCATAGGCGGTCAGAAAAAAGACATGAATGTGCTCATGACCCTCAATCACAATGGGCAAGCCATTACATTATCTAAAGCACTGGCAGACAAAGGGGCCATTGATGGCAGTACGCTGGCCAGACTGATGCAGACCAACAAGCGGGAATACACGTTTGCGCAGACTTTCCCAACCGGCACCCATGCAATGTGGCTGTATTTCTGGTTGGCCCAACACGGCATCCATCCTTTACGTGAAGCGAAAGTAATCACCGTCCCGCCGCCACAGATGGTTGCCAATATGCGTGTCGGGAATATGGATGGTTTCTGTGTCGGCGAACCTTGGAATCATCGTGCGATCGTGGAAGGCATCGGCGTCACTGCCGCCACCACACAGGAAATATGGAAAGATCATCCGGAAAAAGTACTCGGCACCACCGCCGAATTCAGTGCCCGTTATCCGAATACTGCACGCGCAATGATCGCTGCCGTACTCGAAGCAAGTCGCTGGATTGATGCATCGCTATCCAATAAAAGAAAAATGACTGAGGTGATTGCCGACAAAGCCTATGTGAACACATCCGTTGATGTGATCAATCAGCGCATTCTGGGGCGCTACCAGAATGGTCTGGGCAAAACATGGGACGATCCTGATCACATGAAATTTTTCAATGACGGTGCAGTCAACTTCCCTTACCTATCCGACGCAATGTGGTTTATGACCCAGCACAAGCGCTGGGGCTTACTGAAAACAGATCCCGATTATCTGGCGGTTGCCAAGTCAGTTAACCGAATAGATCTTTATAAAGACGGTGCAGACATGGCTAAGGTCAGCATTCCTAAGGATGTGATGCGCAGCACAAAATTGTCCGATGGATCCGTCTGGGATGGAAAAAATCCTGCGGCCTACGCGGCAGCATTTAAGCTCAAAGCCTGAGGAAATGATCATGAGTAAATCCCTGAGCGCCATCACGCCGGCTACCACCCCGGCAGATCCGTCTGCAGATCAACAAAGACCTATTCGTACAGAGCGGGAGACTCAGGAAAAAACACTCTTCGCCTTACGCTTACGTGCATTGTCGATACGCGGTTTTATTTTGCACGCAGCCCCGCCTGCTGCGGGTCTGGCATTGCTGATTTTGGCATGGCAAATCATTTCATTTAAAAATACCGGCATTCCCAGTCCATTACAGACATGGAATGAAGCACTACTTATTTTCAGCGACCCATTTTATCAACGTGGACCGAATGACCAAGGGATAGGCTGGAATATATTTGCCTCATTAAAACGGGTCGGACTCGGTTTTGGTCTGGCAGCCTTGATCGGTATTCCGCTGGGCTTTTTAACGGGACGCTCCACGTTTGCTTACCGGATGTGTCAACCATTGATCAGCTTGCTAAAACCCGTGTCACCGCTCGCCTGGTTACCTATCGGCCTGCTGATTTTCAAAGCAGCAGATCCGGCCGCCATCTGGTCCATTTTTATTTGTTCAATTTGGCCGTTGATCATCAATACAGCGATCGGGGTGCAGCGTGTTCCACAAGACTATCTGAATGTCGCCAAAGTACTCAATCTCAGTGAATGGAAAATTCTGAGCAAAATTCTATTCCCAGCGGTACTCCCCTATTTGCTGACCGGAGTCAGACTGGCTATTGGCACGGCATGGCTGGTCATCGTGGCGGCGGAAATGCTGACAGGAGGTGTAGGGATAGGCTTTTGGATTTGGGATGAGTGGAACAACCTCAATGTGAAGCATATTTTAATTGCCATCATCGTTATCGGTCTGGTTGGACTGGTACTGGAGCAAATGCTGGTGCTGCTTGCAAAACTGGTGACCTTCGAAGACAGCGGAGCTTAAGATGACAGAACAACTCACGACCACCATTGATAAGAAATACATCGAGATCCAAGATGTGAATATGTATTTCAATAGCAAAGGTAAACAATTCCATGCATTAAAAGACATAGACCTGACCATTCGCCGGGGTGAATGCATTACGCTGATTGGCCATTCCGGCTGCGGCAAATCGACCTTACTGAATCTGATTGCCGGACTAATCAATGCCAGCAGCGGCACCCTGTTATGCGCTCAACGTGAAGTAAGGGGGCCTGGCCCTGAACGGGCTGTCGTTTTTCAGAATCACTCTCTGTTACCTTGGCTGACCTGTTTTGAAAATGTTTATCTGGGCGTAGAAAAGGTCTTTTCCAGGAAAGAGTCCGTGCTCAAATTACGTGAACGTACCGACGCGGCACTGGCATTGGTCGGATTGGCACATGCATCAAAAAAACGTCCACATGAAATTTCCGGAGGCATGAAACAACGCGTCGGTATCGCACGGGCACTGGCGATGCAACCGCAAGTACTGCTGATGGATGAACCTTTTGGTGCACTCGATGCACTTACCCGCGCACATCTTCAGGACGAATTACTCAATATTGTGGCAAAAACCGGTTCCACCGTTGTGATGGTCACACATGATGTGGACGAGGCTGTCTTGCTGTCCGACCGCATCGTCATGCTTACCAACGGGCCTGCGGCAACCATAGGCGAGATTATGAGCGTGGATCTGCCACGCCCGCGTGACCGGGTCGCCCTTTCACATGACAGTGAATATCAGCGCTGTCGTAGCGCTGTGTTGGAGTTTCTGTACCACCGCCAGCAAATCCCTGCTAGTCAAGCGACCTGAAACGAAGGAAGTTAAGATGAAAAAACTACGCCTGGTTCTGATCGGCAATGGCATGGCCGGCATACGGACTATCGAAGAGTTGCTGAAGCTGGCGCCCGACCTCTACGACATCACTGTATTCGGCAGTGAGCCCTGGCCCAACTATAACCGTATTTTGCTATCACCTGTATTAGCTGGTGAACAGACTCTGAAGGATATCATTCTGAACGATTGGGAATGGTACCGCGAAAACAAGATTAACTTACGTACCGGCACGACCATTACAGTCATAGATAGGGTAAAACGTGAAGTCATCGCCGATGATGGCAGCGTTACACCTTATGATCGTCTATTGCTGGCGACTGGCTCTACCCCTTTTATGCTACCGGTCCCCGGGAATGATCTGCAAGGAGTGATCGCCTATCGCGACATTGCTGACACCGAAACAATGATACAGACTGCCCAACAATACCCGAATGCAGTCGTCATCGGTGGTGGTTTGCTGGGACTGGAAGCTGCGAACGGCCTGCGCCAGCGTGGCATGACCGTCAGCGTAGTTCATTTGCCAGGCTGGTTAATGGAACGCCAACTTGATCCGGTTGCGGCAGGCTTGTTACAGCAATCGCTGGAGCAAAAAGGTCTGCAATTCCTGTTAGGTAAAAACACGGCTTCTTTGCTCGGCGACGAACAAGGACGGGTGCGTGCCGTGCGCTTCAGCGATGCATCTGAGGTGGCTGCCGATCTGGTTGTCATGGCGGTCGGAATACGTCCAAACACGGCGCTGGCAGAAGCCGCTGGCCTGCATTGCCAACGTGGCATCGTCGTGAACGACACCATGCAAACTTTTGATCCGCGCATTTATGCGGTGGGCGAATGTGTCAGCCATCGTGGCATCGCCTATGGCCTGGTCGCTCCCTTGTTTGACATGGCTAAAGTCTGTGCCAATCACCTGGCGCAATTCGGGATCGGACGTTACCAGGGGTCAGTTACTTCGACCAAATTAAAGGTTACAGGAATAGATTTATTTTCTGCCGGTGATTTTATGGGGGGCGAAGGCAAGGAAGAAATCGTTTTATCTGACCCGAACGGCGGCATTTATAAAAAGCTGGTCATACAAAACGACAAACTGATTGGTGCCTGTTTATATGGAGATACAGCAGACGGGGCCTGGTACTTTCGTCTGCTACGCGAAGGTAAAGACATCAGCACCATCCGCGACCATCTGATGTTCGGTGAGTCGGGAACCGGCGACACCGGTCACGCAGGCCAAACCTTGGCGGCAGCGATGTCAGACAGCGCAGAGGTCTGTGGCTGCAACGGCGTTTGCAAAGGGACGATAGTCAAAGCGATTCGGGAGCAAGGTTTATTCACACTAGAAGATGTGCGCAAACATACCAAGGCTTCTGCCTCTTGTGGTTCTTGTACCGGCTTGGTGGAGCAAATCCTCGTCAGTACCGCAGGTGGTGATTACTCAGCGAATCCGCGTAATAAAGCGCTGTGTCACTGCACGGACTTAACACATGCAGAAGTACGCAGCGCCATTCGGGAACACCATCTGCTTACCATTCCGGCGATTCAACAACGACTTCAGTGGCGCAGCGCTGACGGCTGCACCAGTTGTCGTCCCGCATTGAATTATTACCTGATATCAACCTGGCCACATGAAGCCGTGGATGATCCGCAATCCAGAATGATCAACGAGCGTTCGCACGCCAATATTCAGAGAGATGGCAGCTATTCTGTCATTCCCCGCATGTGGGGAGGTGAAACGACTGCTGCTGATTTGCGTCGCATCGCTGATGTGGTGGATAAATATCAGATACCTACCGTTAAAGTCACGGGTGGTCAGCGCATCGACTTACTGGGCGTCCAAAAACAGGATTTGCCCAAGGTTTGGGCCGATCTGGGTATGCCATCCGGTCTGGCTTATGCCAAGGGATTACGCACAGTCAAAACCTGTGTCGGCAGTGAATGGTGCCGCTTCGGCACCCAGGATTCAACCGCGATGGGAAAACAGCTCGAACATGCTTTGGCCCGCATGTATGCCCCTCACAAAGTAAAACTGGCGGTATCCGGATGCCCACGTAATTGTGCTGAGGCGGGTATCAAAGATGTCGGCGTGATTGGAGTTGACTCCGGCTGGGAAATTTATGTAGCAGGAAATGGCGGTATCAAAACCGAAGTCGCACAATTTCTGGTCAAAGTTAAAACTGCCGCGGAAGTGATGGAATTTACTGGCGCATTCCTGCAACTCTATCGTCAGGAAGGCTGGTATCTGGAACGTACCGTACATTTTGTGAACCGGGTCGGACTGGACTATGTGAAATCGGTCATTTTGGAGCAAGCAGAAAAACGACGTGCTCTGTATGAAGAGTTACTGTTTGCCTTGAGTCAGGAAGCTGACCCCTGGCATCAGCCTCAGGCTGCTCAAGTCGACACGCGCCAGTTTGTTGCACTTAATCTCTGAAGAGGAAAGCAAATCATCATGTCTGAATGGAAAATTATTTGCCTGGTGAGTGACATTCCCCAACACGGGGCAAGGGTATTGCAAAGAACCGGTTTGCCCGATGTCGCCCTGTTCCGTACTGGTGACAACCGCGTCTTTGCTCTGGTTGACCGCTGCCCACACAAAGGTGGCCCATTGTCACAGGGCATGCTGGTTGGTGACAACGTAGCCTGCCCGCTTCACAACTGGCATATCAACCTGGAATCGGGATCTGCCATCGCACCGGATCAGGGTTGCGCAGCACGTTTTCAAGTACGGCTGGAAGAAGGACAAGTTTTGTTGGATGAGACTGAATTGCGTTGTCTGGGCCATTGATTGACACAGGACTTACGCAAAGTTGTCGCAGCAAGACTGCGCAACCCTTGAATGCGTCAGGAAATAACGCGTGTCAACGATGTCCGTTGCGCCAGCCCTAAACAACAAAAGCTAAGAAGAGAAAGTTAACCATGTCAGTGATTACTGAAACCAGAAGCACCTGCTGTTATTGTGGTGTTGGTTGTGGCGTACTCATCAGCGCGTCTGGTAATCAAATCACCGGCGTACGTGGCGACCCCGACCATCCGGCTAATTTTGGCAGATTGTGCAGCAAAGGCAGTCAACTGCATCTGACCAGCACACCATTGATCCAGGCCCATCGACGTTTGCACACCCCCATGCTAAGGCAGCACCGTAATGAAACTTTGCAACATGCTGACTGGAATACAGTAACTGCGCTGATGGCCAGCCGCATTGTCAGCACCGTACGGCAATATGGGCCCGATAGCATAGGCTTTTATGTCTCCGGACAGTTACTGACAGAAGACTACTATCTGTTCAATAAGCTGGCCCGGGGTCTTATTGGCACCAATCAAATAGATAGCAATTCCCGCCTGTGCATGTCCAGCGCAGTGGCTGGTTATAAACAATCATTGGGCAGTGACGCACCGCCATGCAATTATGAAGATCTGGATTGTGCCGACCTGGTGCTGATCATCGGCGCCAATCCAGCCTATGCACATCCGGTGCTGTATCGCAGACTGGAAGCAGCGCGTCACAAACGACCGCAAATGAAAGTTGTCGTGGTAGACCCTCGCCGTACCGACAGTGCACAGGACGCAGACCTTCATTTGGCGATTAAACCCGGCACAGATGTGGCATTGCTTAACGGCCTGCTACACATCTGCCTGTGGGAAGGCTGGATACGGCAAGACTGGATAGATGCACACACCACTGGCTTTACCGAATTACGTAACAGTGTACGCAGTTACACGCCGGAATATACCGCTTCGGTCTGTGGTGTAAAACCCGAGGATCTGCACCAGCTGGCTGAATGGTTTTACAAGGCACCGGCAAGTTTGTCGCTGTATTGCCAAGGCTTGAATCAGTCATCCTCAGGGACTGCAAAAAACAGTGCATTGATCAATCTGCATTTGATTACCGCCCAGATTGGACGGCCAGGTACGGGGCCATTTTCGCTGACCGGGCAACCCAATGCGATGGGGGGACGGGAAACAGGCAGCATGTCAACCTTATTGTGTGGACACAGAGACATACAAAATCCTGCAGACCGGGCCGAAGTGGCTGCTGCGTGGGGAATCGACACTCTGCCAGATCAGGCTGGCAGCACGGCCGTTGACATGTTTGAGGCAGTACGCAACGGCAGGATACGTATACTCTGGATAGTCTGCACCAATCCCGCGCAATCATTGCCAGCGCAAGCACAAGTCAGAGCCGCACTTGAAGCCGCTGAACTGGTGATCGTCCAGGAAGCATTTGCAGATACAGCTACCTGTCGCTATGCAGACATCCTGTTACCCGCAGCAAGTTGGGGTGAAAAAGAAGGCACTGTCACGAATTCCGAACGCCGTATTTCGCGGGTACGTGCAGCGATCTCTCCTCCCGGTATGGCTAAACCAGATTGGTGGATTGCGAGTCAGATAGGACAAGCGATACAACAGCATTTCCCGCTTAAGAAAAATTTGAAGCTCAGCTACGAGGGACCTCAACAGATCTGGAACGAACACCGGGAACTGACCCGAGGCCAGGATCTCGACATCACCGGTCTCAGCTATGCAATGCTGGAACAGCATCCGCAGCAGTGGCCCTGTCCAACCGGACAAACAAGCGGCAAACCGCGTTTATACACAGACTTCCGCTTTCAGCATGCAGACGGTAAAGCCAGGCTGATCGAAACACCGTATCAATCAGCGCAGGATAAAGTCACACCACGTACTCCATTTATTCTGTCTACCGGCCGCATACGCGATCAGTGGCATGGCATGAGTCGTACCGGCGCTAACAATGCAGCCTTTTCCCATCAGCCTCAACCGTTCCTGGAAATGCACCCCGCGGATATGCAATCCCGCTTATTGCAGGATGGAGATATGGTTCACATCAGTAATCAACGCGGCCAGCAGTATTGGCGGATCATCGGCAACCCTGCATTACGCCCCGGTTTGCTGTGGTTACCTATGCACTGGGGAGAGGAATACGTATGGGGATACGAAGATGGACAAACCGCTTATGGCGTCAACACGCTGGTTAGCCCTGCACTCGATCCGCAATCTCGCCAACCCGAACTAAAATATACGACGGTCAGCCTGCGTAAACAAGAATTCCCATGGCGTTTATCAATCACCAGCTGGCTTAAACCTGATTCTGCGCACGAAAAACAAAAAGAATGCAGGCGGCTATTAGGCCATCTGCCGTATGCAGAATGCATACCGTTTGGCGCCGTAGCAAAAGGGCTCAGCGTGTTTGCTGTGATGAACGCGCCTGATCACCAACTCCTACATGCTTTAAAACAGCTGTTTGAGCTGAACTCGCCGGACGTCATGCAATATAGTGACAGCCAACGCAGCACCCGCCTGGTCCGTCTGGCACAGCAACAACTACAAACAGTTCTGCAATTTGGCACACAAACTTTGCCAGACTGGCTCAGCGTTTGGTTGACAACGCAGGTAACGGTCAATGTACCTGCAAGCCAACTGTTTCAGCAGCAAGCGCCCGACGGTAAGGCCACAGTCGCTGTGACGCAGATTTGTCAATGTATGGGGGTTAGCGCATCCAGCATCAGCCAGTTTCTGCAAAAGCAGCAGGTGCCGGCAAGCGCCTACGAGGAACAGCAGTTGCTACAAAATTTACAGCAGACGCTGGGGTGCGGCACACGATGCGGGTCCTGCGTGCCCGAGCTGAAACAGAAAATCAGGCATTTAAGGGAAACAGCAAGCAATTAACAGTTTTCAGTGAATACGTTCAGAAATGGGGCTTAAAACAGAAAAACCAAATCAAACTGAATCCTGAGGATGGAAACTGCCTTGCTCCTTTACCCTCCTTTACCTTAAGGTGCGTTTTTTTACGGCCTTCCCCCCCCACTTTGCCGGGTACACCACTAGGGCTGATCCGCTTGCTGCATCAGTTGCAATTCCTTATCACTGAAACCAGCGGTACGCCTTGCCTCCAGATTAAAGGGACCACGCAAACGGGGGGCTTTGTATTGCAATGCCAGCCTAGGATACAAAGCGACCGGATCCAGGCCCTGTTCTGTACAGAAATGCAGATACCAGCGATTACCGATTGCGACATGACCGATTTCATCGCGATAAATAATGCCTAATATCTCGGCAGCGCGTGCATCTCCGGCCTGTGCCAGCTTGACCGCCACACCCGGTGTCACATCCAGGCCGCGCGCCTCCAGCGTACGTGGCACCAACGCCAGCCGTGCGATCAGATCCTGCCTGGTCTTGGCTGCCATTTCCCATAAACTGTTATGCGCAGTGAAGTCACCATAGTGATACCCCTGCTGCTGCAAATGATCGCTAAGTAACTGAAAGTGATACGCCTCTTCCTTCATCACGCGCAACCAGTCGCGGTAAAACTGTTCCGGCAAACCGGCAAAACGCCACAGTATGTCTGCAGCCAGATTAATCGCATTCAGTTCGATATGCGCCAACGCATGGATCAGCACTGCCCTGCCCTCAACAGTATGCATGGCACGCCTGCCTACCTGACCCGGCGGCACCAGTTCAGGACGCACAGGGCGACCCGGGATGCCATCCGGCTCATTCAGTTCAGCCTGTCCGTTCAGCGTCACATCATCTGCAATCGCGAGCGCCAGCCGGCATTTTTCCTCAGGATCGGTCTGTAATAATACTTGTAAGGCAAGCTGGCGTAATTCGGGGGCAGTGCTTGGAAAATGGCGCATGTTTTGAAAGACTCCGGCAATATCGTACGCGGAGCGTTAAAATAAGGGGTTTACGTCACATCAGTGCTCAAGGTACTTGCACTGATGTGTTTCATGAGCCGCTATTTTACGGAAAAATCATGCCCATCTACCAATTAGGCGATCAAACGCCCGATATCGACGCATCTGCCTACATCACGGATACGGCAAAAGTCATCGGTAAAGTCAACATTGATGCCAAAGCCAGCATCTGGTTTGACGTCACCCTGCGCGGCGATAATGAGCTTATTCATATTGGTGAAAACAGCAATGTGCAGGAAGGCTGTATCTTGCACACCGATCCCGGTTATCCGCTGACCGTCGCCCGCAATGTCACCATCGGTCATCAGGCCATGCTGCACGGCTGCACCATCGGTGAAGGTTCGCTGATCGGCATCCAGGCAGTCATACTGAACGGCGCGAAGATAGGAAAAAATTGTCTGGTCGGTGCCGGTGCCCTGGTCACAGAGGGGAAGGAATTCCCGGATAACTCCCTGATCATAGGCTCGCCGGCCAAGGCTGTACGCCAGCTGACAGAACAGGACATTGCGGGCATGCACAAAAACACTGCCAATTATGCGCAACGCGGCCAGCTCTATAAAACTGAACTTAAACGCATCGTTTAATCAGACCGTCGCAAGCTATCCGATCGCGGAAAGCGGCATAACGGAACCGTTTTGCGTGGCTTAACACCATCTTGAAGTTGATTTTATGAAAACAGATACACTACAAAAATTTATGTTTGAACATGCCGGCGTGCGCGGTGAGCTGGTCGAGCTGGAACAATCCTGGCAGCAAATGCAGTCACACCGCAGCTATCCGAAGGCGGTGCAAACTTTACTGGGCGAACTGATGGCCGCCGCCGCCCTGCTTTCCGCCAATCTGAAGTTCAATGGCACCATGATCATGCTGATACATGGCGATGGCCCGGTCAAACTGATGGTGGTTGAGTGTGATGCCAACCTGCGTCTGCGTGCGACCGCCAAGCTGGCCGATGATGCTGTGATCGAAGAGAATGAAAGCCTGAAAGACCTGGTACATGCGCATGGTCAGGGCCGCTTTGTGATTACGCTTGATCCTAACGATAAAATGCCGGGCCAGCAGGCTTATCAAGGCATCGTGCCGCTGGATGGCGATGATATCGCCACCGTCATTGAAAACTATATGCTGCGTTCTGAGCAGCTCGATACCAAGCTCTGGCTGGCGGCTAACGATAAAGTGACACGCGGCATGCTATTGCAAAAACTGCCGAAAATCGGCGGCAGCGCATCCAAAGTCGAAGACGAAGCAGAAGCCTGGAACCACGCCGTGATGCTGGGTGACACCCTCAAAAAAGATGAAATGCTGGAACACAGTGCAGAAACCCTGATGCACCGCCTGTTCTGGGAGCAGACTCTGCGCGTATTTGAACCGCTGCATCCGGAATTCCATTGCAGCTGCACCCGTGAAAAAGTCGGCGATATGCTGAAAATGTTGGGCGCTGCCGAGATTGAAAGCGCTATTGCGGAAGCAGGACGCATCGACATCAACTGCGACTTCTGTGGCCAGCATTATGGTTTTGACCCGGTCGACTGTGCGCAGTTATTCGTCACCAATACACTGGCCGAAGGTACGGTCGCGGCTGCTGAAATCAAGCACTGATAAGGATTACATCCATCAGGACTGCAATATCACCAACACCTCCATCAACAAATCATCATGCTGAATGAGGTGTTGGCAGCAATTGGCGCTTCAGGCGTTACTGCGCGCGCACAACAAATTACGGCCGTATGCCACCGGTGGCCTTTAACAGCGTCGCGTTCGCATCATCGCCATCCAGCGACCAGGAAAACAAGCCGCCCAAACCTTTTTCTTTGGCGTAGGCGATCTTGGTGGCGATCACCACCGGATCATCGTAACTCCAGAATTCATTGCCATCGTAAATCCAGAGTTGTTTGGTGACCGGATGCACGTAGCTGGTGGAGCGCTTGAGCTTGAGCACTTTGTAATCATCGATCCCTGCCTCAAAGGTACCGGGTGCAGCACTGCTGGCACTTTGGTACAGACCATTTTTATCTGGCCCCGCAGCCACACCACGCCAGCCACGTCCGTAGAAAGGTATACCCAGCACGATCTTCGCTTTAGGCATACCCGCTGCAGTCAGCGCCTGCACCGTATCGTGGATATTGTATTTCAGGATGTCACCCGTGCCCGGTGCGACAGGATCAGCGTACAGGTTGGATTGGAAATTAGTCGGGCCAGTCGCGTCCCAGCCGCCGTGGTAATCGTAACTCATCACATTGACCCAATCGAGATAAGCCGAGTACAAAGCAGGTTCGGTATTGCGAATTTTATCGACACCGGAACCGATCGCGGCAGTCAGATAATAACGACGCTTATTGGTAGCACCCAATGCAGTCAGCTGACTACGGAATTCTGCCAGTAAGAGCGTGAAATTCTGCTTATCTGCGGCGCTATAGCCATTGCTGGCCAAGCCACCTGCTACCGGATATTCCCAGTCAATATCGATGCCGTCAAACACACCTTTGGCGACGCCGGTACCGCCCGTGCCTTCAGCCACAGGCAGATTTCCTTTGATGTAGAGATTGATGCAGGAGCTGACCAATGCCTTACGGCTGGCATCGGTCGCCGCTGCCTTACTGAAGTTTTTAGACCAGGTCCAGCCCCCCAAGGAAATCATCACCTTCAGACCTGGATTTTTCAGCTTCAGCTTTTTGAGCTGATTGAAATTGCCTTTGAGTTTATCGTCCCAGTTATCGCCCACACCATCGACCGATTCATTCTCCGCAAAGCCGCGCTGATAATCGGCCCAGCCATCCCCACCATCACCATTGCCGGTTTCAGTACGGGTCACGATATTGCATTCGCCATTCGCATACACATTGCCAAACGCATAGTTCAGGAAAGTCAGTTTTTTATCGCCACCCGCATCCACCAGATTGCGCAATTTGTAGTTACGTCCATAAATTCCCCATTGCGCAAAATAAGAGCCATGATGCATACCGACTGTAGGGCTGGGTTCCGGGATGCCGCTACCGTCACCGCCCGGTGTTGGTGTCGCTGTGCATTCGGAAGCAGGTCTTTCTTCCCAAGGCCCCCATTGCGCACCAGGTGCTTCATTCTGGGTGTACCATTTTGCGCGCCAGGCTTTGCCTTGATACGTTGCGTATTTGCCCTGGGTGTACACGGTCGCCGCCGACCAGGAATCACAAGCTGCTGCAGCCTGTGCATTCATACTGAAGCTCATGGCGGCACATAAGACAACGCCATACAATACCGATTTCATTGCATACATAGTTTCCTCCGTTTGGGGATGTAGTCTGAGATGACGGCTGATGCAAAACGACTAGGGCCTGTTACATAGAGCAGCAATTTGCGTTCAAATTTTGCATCAGCGTCAGGTTTTATTTCAGTACAACTTTGAAATGATGCTCGACACAGCGCACATAATCGCCCGCCTTTAATGCATAGTGCGGGGTTTGGTAAGACACCAGTTTGCAGGCATAGCTTTTGCCATCCGGACGACGTGGGTCATAACTCCAATCCTGCTCCCAGTACAGCAATTGCGCACCGGCCCCGCCAGCGGGAAAGGGCTTCATATTGGCGCAACTGAGTGCCTCATTCGCTGCAATGGGTACTGCAAAATACGCGGCCAGACTCTGGTAATAGCTGATGCGGTTTTGTGCCTGCGGTTTATCGTAGCCCTGACCGCATTCGATCCCGCCATTGATGATGTGTATCGTGGCGCCAAAGCCGGGGCTGAGCTGAGCCTGACGATCGGCATCATTGATCTGCCAGCTGCCATCGACCACATGCAGCATAGATGGCTTGGGCGGTTGCGGATAGACGAAGAAGAAAATCGCCGAAGCCAGGTTGAGCCAGGTATCAGCCACCAGTTCCGGCTTATCCAGCAACGTGCGCACAGTGCCAAACATAGCGTCAGAAAATGGGCCGTAGTTGTAGTTATACGAAAGCTGCTTCGCACCACGGCCATAGTATTTCTTCCAGCGTCCACTCGCATCTTTACCGCAAGGCCAGGTTTGCCCTTGCCAGGTTGATGGCTCACATTCCGCGTTATAGCCGCAACTGGTGTCGTTATCCGAACAGCCCGCTTCACGCAAAAAATACAGGCCCTGACGCCATTGCGGCACACTGGAGTTCGGATCATGCGCTCCGGTTTCCTGTGCAAAGTGGGCAAACATGGTGGCCAGCGTCTTGCGACAAATGGCCTCGGCATTGCGGCCATCGCTATAGTCGTCACACACGGCAGGGAACTTGGCGATGGCTTGCAAAAAACGCATATAGCTATAGCTGGCATCACGCAAAGGAAACAGGTTTTGCCAATCAGCTGCACTCAATATGCGCTCCACCCGTTTCACATTCAGAGGATTGGCGCTACGCCCAGGCTGAACTGCATCGACCGCAGCACCATCCAAAGTCCGCACGCTGGCCTGGATACGCTTAAACAGTGGGTTATCAGTTTTTTTTGCTTCTTCTGCCTCAGCCTCTTTACGGCTAGGAACAGCCGGACTGCCCGCAGGATTGCCAGCATCGCCGGGATTACTGTTATCCGGCGTGCACTCACCTGGCAAGCGCTCTTCCCACACATCGGCAGCTCCCGGCTGATTATTCTGGCTCCACCATTTGGCTCGCCAGACTTTGCTCTGCACCTGAACATAATCTCCCTTCACATACACCTTGCTGGCTTGCCAGGGTGAACACACCGGTGTCGCGGCATAGGTTGTTGGTGCAAACACGAACAACAGGCTAATTAATTTTCGCTTCATGGCTGACCTCATTTGATATACGGCAGATAAGGCTGCTCACTACGCAGGGCATAGGCTTTGCCATTGATGATGACGCTGAAGTTAGCTGGCCCCGAAACAGGCAAGTAATAGTTCAGCGTCATGCTGGTGCTGGCGTTCGGCGCTAAGCCAGACCACGCCGGCAGCTTGAAGGACATGCGATGCAAATCGCCCTTCAGGCCACCGATATTATTCCCACTGTGTCCGCTGCTCAGTACGCGCAGGCCCATGCCAGACTGGTCGCTGGTATTGTCCGGTGTGGACGTCGGCAAATCGAACTGGATTTCTGTGCCACCTGCCAGCGTAAAGCCGGAACGATTGGTGATTTTAAGCGTGGGGTTAATCGGGTAGTTAGCGTCGCCTAATTTATAGCCTGTCACTTCAACCAGTAAATCGATCGCAGCAGTTGGCACAGCTTGTTTAGAGCGCAGATTGCCGTAAGGTGTGGCGGTGCTGAAGGCCTGATAAAAACTGCGCGTTAAACTGCTGCCCATAAAATACTCACCACGCGCGGCATTCCAGTCATAGTCGCCAGCTAATTCCCAGAACATCACACCGCCTATACCCTGTGCGATGATCCACTGCGCTTTTCTTTGTACCGATGCCTCATCTTCCGTAGAAATAAACACGTTTTTCTGTGCATTCCACAGCCAGGGTGCCACCAGCGTCGCATCGTAATTGCGCACATAGCTGCCCACCAGCCTGTCATCCGGATTACTGGCCGGGTTGAGGCCATAGCTGGTCAGATAAGAACCGGCGACACCTCGCTCCAGATTTTTTGCATGCCACATCGGATTGCCACCGGCAGGTACCTCCTTGCCTTGCGCATCCAGATCACGCCACAGATTGTCGATACCAATCGCCCCCGCACCACACACCGTGGTACCAGGCGGGCAATTGCTGCCCAGCGATTTGCCCCACAGCCCATTGCTACCGCCAGTCACATTGCGCCAGCCACGGGTGTAATACGGCACACCGACATTGATACGACCCGATTGCATCGCACCACGCAAATAGTGATACGCCCAGTCGCTATTCAGATAGCCGATACCGCCATATTGCGCAGAGCTATATACACTCCAGCGTGCCAGTTCCGCGTCTTTGCCATCATCAAACAAGGCGGCATTCGGGCCCACAAACTCATTCCAGGCACCATGCAAGTCATAAGACATCAGATTGGCAAAATCCAGATAGGCCAGTGCCGGTGAATTTTCCATACCGCGCAGCAAATAAGCCGAAGCCGGTGCGGCAATCGTCAACAAGTAATAGCGGTTATCCTGCGCCGCTGCTGCATCCAGCTTTTCACGCAGGGTTTTCATCAAGGCGGAATAACTTTTCATCAGACCGGGGCGACGTGCATTGGCGACGCTAAAGTCGAGCGGATTGCCCGCATCTTTCATCGAAGTCGGATACTCGTAATCGATATCAACCCCATCAAAATTGTACTGGCGCAAAAACGCCACGACAGAATCCGCAAAGGTATTGATACCAGCCTGATTCACACTGTTATCAGCATTAGTCGTCATCGCATAAAAGCCACCGCTATTGACACGTTTGCCGGTACTGTCGAAGTAGCCGCCTGTCTCAGCCCATCCGCCTACCGAAATCAGGGTCTTCACTTGCGGATATTGTTTTTTGAATTTATTGAGCAGATTGAAGTGACCTTTATACGCATAGCCAGGGTCCATTTCTGCACCCGCCACACCTGGCCATTGCAGGCTGGTTGCGGCATTGTTAGGGTCACTGACTTCACCGACAGAGATGCGGTTTTGACTGTCCACATGCGCAAACGCATAATTGATATGACTGAGCTTATCCCAGGGAATCTGATGCGCCAGATAAGCCGGGCTACCATCTTTACCAGTGCGCCAGCTGGTGAAATAACCGATCACACGGCGCTGCAGCTTACCCAGTTTTTCACGGCCATTGCTATCGTAAGCCTGGCAATACGGTGCATTCACGCCCGCAGTCACCGCCATGCCATCAGGTCGGCACAGTGCGCTACCCGGTGGTAACGGTGGAGTGACCAGCACAGGATCTGCCGACCCACCACCGCCTCCCCCACCACCTCCGCCACCACTGCAATTCGCGACAAATTTCCAAGGACCATCCGCATCATTTTTCGGTGGATTCGCCTGCGTCCACCACTTCGCACTCCATTCCTGATCCTGATATGACACCTTAGCGCCACCGTTATAAGCCTTCGCTGCATCCCAGGCTGGCGAACTGCAAGCGGCCTGTGCCTCTATCGTCACGACCGCACACAAACTCATGCCTAAGAGTTGCGCAAAACGCATAGTAAGTTGTTGTTTCATGTCTCCCCCAAGTGATCATTCATCGGCCCAGGCTCAGTACCTGCGCAACGAATTTTTTTCAAACATACGACGCGACAGCAACACATTGAGACTGAATGCTGCGACGACGCACACCACCCTTGCCCATGCTGACACCGACCAGAACAACGCCATTTTTATGCTGCTTTGGTGACTGATTTTTGACTGCTTGAGCGACTTATTTTGGTATTAATCTGGTACTAGATGAGCAAGTCCAGTCTAGAAGAGAACATCAGCCCTGCAAGTGGTTTTTGTCTATGCTTACAATTTCGTTTTATAGAAAATGATTGCCTAGAGAACACATATTTAACGACGACTTAAATATGTAACTGGTATTAAACAGGACATGAAATGTTGAACGACACTTAAGGCGCAGAAATAGGCAAACCACAACGCCAACAGCAGTAAAGAGGCACGACAGCGTTAAAACACGCTTGGCTCTCAATCAGAGTTCAAGCAGTTCTACGACGAGCCGTTCAATACGACAGTTCCAGCCCATCAGCAAAGGCGGCAAACCGGATAGTTCCCCCCATTTAGCCAGGTAACATCTGGATTTTTCTGACTACTTGAACGGATGAGGACAATTTTATTCTTTCTGTCCTATTCAGCCTGGATGCAGATATATTATGGGTAATGTACGAATAAACATGTCAGAGAAACTGAGACGACAAAATGACTGAAAGCCTACAAAAAAAACGATTACGTGCCCGGCCACCGCGCGTCAGAATTACCTATGATGTTGAAACCGGCGGAAACATTGAAAAACGTGAGCTTCCGTTTGTCGTCGGCATACTGGCCGACTTATCGGGCGATCGCGCTCCGGAACAGATGACAACGCCTTTCAAAGAAAGGGTAATGACAGACATCGATCGCGATAACTTTAACGAGGTCATGAAAAGCATCCGCCCTCGGGTCGACCTGCTAGAAATCACGAAATCTGCAACATCGATTGCAGCACTGCTGTCCACGCCGGATGATCAGCAGCTGATGTTTGAACACATCGCTGATTTCGAACCGATGCGCATCATTCAACAACTGCCTGGTTTGCGCTCCGTATATGAATCACGGGGGCTGATCCGCAGCTTGCAGGCGCGTTGTGCATCGGATGATGACTTTGCTCAGTTGGTCCGTGTATTCGTGTTAAATAAAGACACGACAATACCGGGGGAAAATCCGCCAGCTTCAGATACAGAAGCATCCCGGCTGCGAAAAGCCTTAATGGAACTGCGTGCTGCAGATAAGGCTGAGACCGACGTGGATAAGACCTTACTCTGTCTCTCGCATTTATCTCTGCAGTTAGATTCTTACTTAGAAAATAATGCGGATATCAATCGCCAGGACTTCATGCAGAAACACAGTACTGTTGCAGTCATTGACGAACTCGTTACACATTGCGACCAACAATTGAGCAGCGCCTTAAACGCGATTTTGCACTGCCCGGGCTTTAAACAGTTGGAAGCGACCTGGCGCGGTTTAGCGCATCTGGTTGTTAACACCGAAACCGGCCCTCTGCTCAAACTGCGGGTTTTTAATGCCCAGCTGGAGGAGTTACGCAGAGACTTGATTAAAGCTATTGAATTCGACCAAAGCGCCCTCTTTAAACTGATCTACGAAGCAGAATATGGTACTTATGGCGGCGCCCCGTATAGCCTGCTAGTTGGCGCATATGAAATTGGAGCAGATGCAGCAGATATCGACTTCTTAAAGAACATGTCTGCCATTGCCGCCGCCGCGCATGCGCCGTTTATTGCTGCGGCATCAAGCAATCTGTTTGGCTTAAGCGGATTCGAGCAACTCAACAGACCACGTGAACTGGCAAAAATCTTTGAAGCTGCCGAACTCAGTGCCTGGCATGAATTCCGCCAAACCGAAGAGGCACGTTACGTCTCACTGGTGATGCCGCGCGTTTTACTGCGTCTGCCTTACGGAAGGCCGGATAAGCGTACGACGATAGCGTGTGAGGGCTTGGATTTCGAAGAAATTATCTGCAATGACGCGCAAACCCAGTTCCACTCTGCTGAAGGCAATCTGATTGGCTATGCAAAACCAGATCATCAAAATCTGCTCTGGGGCAATGCGGCCTACGTATTGGCCGAGCGCATTACCCATGCCTGCGCGTTGTACAGCTGGCCGGCTGCCATCCGTGGTGTGCGTGGTGGCGGCCTGATCGAAGGCTTGCCCTCGTACAGCTATACCAACCAGACCGGCAGCCAGGAAATGACAGGTGCGATTGAAGTCTCCATCAGCGAGCGACGCGACAAAGAACTGAGCGACCTGGGCTTCATCGCGCTGTCCTGTTGTAAAGCGAGTGGTCGTGCTGCCATCTTCGGTGGGAGAACAACGCATCTTCCTAAAAAATACTTTTCCGATGATGCCAACGCCCAGGCAAAAATGGCAGCGATGCTGCCTTGCGTGTTAGCGGAATCTCGCTTTATGCACTACATCAAAGCCATCATGCGCGATCAGATAGGCAGCTTCATGACGCGCGCTAACCTTGAAGCGTTTTTAAATCGCTGGATCGCCAACTACGTGTTACTTGATGAGGATGCTTCGCAAGAAGCTGAGGCGGCATATCCCTTACGTGAAGCATCCGTTCATGTAAGCGATGTGCCCGGCGAACCTGGCACCTATCGCGCGACCGTCTTTTTAAAGCCGCATTTTCAGTTAGAAGAATTGAGCACTGCCATTCGTCTGGTCACAGATTTGCCAGGCTAACATGGCGTCGCATACAACAACTGTTTGATCATCACTGAAGCTAACATGGATTTAATTTTATTTCAGCCTGGCGCTGCAGACATCGTCAGCGCAGGGACCGGCAGCATGATGCAGAACGACTCGCCGCTGACTAGAGCTGCCAACGCCTTCACTACCGTCAATAAAAATCCCTGCTTGGAATTGATCTCTGTCCATCATGGTATGAAGCAGCAAATCACAACAGATGTCAGTAATTCGGCAAGAACCTCAGGTCGTCCAGTGATTACCGAAATTACCTGCGTCAAGTATGTCGATGCAGCTTCGGTTAAATTGTATGATTACTGCCTGCGCGCCGAGCCACTGGGTAAAGGCCCTGCTGCACCGACTATCATTTACTTGCTGCGCAATTCCGGTGATACGATCAGCAACAGCATCACGATACAGCTGCGGGATGCCATCATCAGCGAAATTCAATTCCAATCGAATCCGGATGATATGCCGACTGAGCAGTTCAAGCTCAGCTTTACTGAAATTTTATGGACCTACGCGACACCGTCGACTGAGGCAAGCGCACCGGTCACCATTTCAAGCGGCTGGAGTGTCGTACGCAACCGACCGATTAGCGCCTTTAGCTCATTTTAAGAAATAACGGCTCGCGCATTGCATTGTTGAGGTCAACGGGCGACGCATTTTTGGCATACTCAATTCGAACGCCCAGCCTGCTCCAGTCATGCCTTACCAGTTCAGCCCTGAGCCGGAGCAGCAGACATATGGAACAGGCCCCAACCATGACCATCGGGGTCGACAAAACTATGCGAATACATGAAGCCTAAGTCCTCAGGCTGATCGTAGCTTGAGCCACCCGCAGCAAGCGCCCTGGCGACCAGGCGATCGACTTCTTCACGACTGTCACAGTGCAGATTGATCAGCATTTCCACCGCCACGCTGGTATCGCAAATCGCTTTGGGTGTGAAGTCACGAAACCGGTCGCGCGTACACAGCATCACAAAAATCGTATCGCTGATCACCACACAGGCTCCCGCATCGCTGGAGAATTGGGGATTATCCGCAAACCCGAGTGCCTTGAAAAACGCAATCGACTTAGGCAGATCAGCAACCGGCAGGTTGAGGTAGATTTGTTTGCTCATGGGGTTTGCCTTTCTGGTGTGGGGTGGAGTGAATTTTTTGCTGCTGAATGTTTGAATTGTGTGGGATCAAACGGCTACTAGCAAAAGTCCCAATTGAGTAGTGGGTTGAATATCATGTTAACGGTCGAAAAAGCGCTAACACCTTTTCTCGGAGAAACTCATCGCAGAATTCTTCCATACCTAGCATTTGAATAAGTGCATCTACTTGTCCGTCACTTCGGTGTTTAAATGCGAGAAGTCTTTCAATCTGAAGTGTTGTTAGATACTGGTCGAGATATTGATATGGATTCACTGTCTTAGGAGCATTTGCAATTATCAAATTCCAAGTACACTTTTTCATTATGCCCTCGTAAAGACGTTTGTATTCAAAGTAGGGCTGGATGTCTTGTCCATACTTTTCAAGAACAGCACCTTTGTGCCAAGCATAAAAATGCTGCACATGCTTTCGGTATTCAAAAAAGAGGCCGTATATGTCGATGGCATCAGGTGCACTATCTATAAACACCTTTGCCTTTGCTGACCAGCCATCCCATGCAAGCAACTCTGGCTTAGTAACGGTAAACTGTGCAACTCTTACACCGGACTTAAAGTCATGACGAATGATCCAATTTGCCTGCGCGATACGCCAATGAGTATTGTAGTTTCTGAGACCCTGCAAGAAATCGTGTAACCCTGGAGAAGAGAAGGCAGCCTTCAATTGATCGGTGTATCCGCAAACAGGAGTAGCTTTGTAAAACCGACGCGCATGATCGACTAGTGCCATAAGAGACGAAGTACAATAAAACAGCTTCTTCTTTACAACGCGAGTATGAATCTCGACCTCATTCACGTTCGCTCTATGCCAAAATGTGGGATTCTTACTACGATCTCCGAAGAGGCAAATTTCATCGAGAAGTTCGGTAGTGCTTTCATGAAAAATTCTTATGGAGTCGTCAAGATCCTGAACAGTACGCCACAACTTGCCGCCAGCAGTTTCTTCTATTGATTTTTTCGCATCTTGAAAACTATCGGATATCGCATGCTCAATGATTTCCCGAGACCAAGGATGTGGAACGGTATTGAGGTAACGAATCATGATGACAAACCAACTGTAGAGTAAAAGGAAACACTAACATAAAGATACAAATACAACAACCAATCTCTAATCACATCAATAATCACAGGATAATTAAACCTGTCTAGTTCTCAATAAAACCGATCTACGACTCCGCATCATCGCACTTCAAGACACCCAGCTCCCCTCACACAAGATATCTCTATTGAAACAAAAAACCGCACTTCCCAGTGCGGTTTTTTCATACTGACAAATCGCTTTACACCAACAACAGCGATCAACAATCAGAATGCAGCGATGCCGGTTTGGGCGCGGCCCAGGATCAGGGCGTGGATGTCGTGGGTACCTTCGTAGGTATTCACGACTTCCAGATTAACCAGGTGACGGGCGATGCCGAATTCATCGGAAATGCCGTTACCACCCAGCATATCGCGGGCGACACGTGCGATGTCCAGTGCTTTGCCACAGGAGTTGCGTTTCATGATCGAGGTGATTTCGACAGCGGCTGTGCCTTCATCTTTCATGCGGCCTAAACGCAGGCAGCCTTGCAGTGCCAGTGTGATTTCGGTTTGCATATCAGCCAGTTTTTTCTGTACCAGCTGGTTAGCGGCCAGTGGTTTGCCGAATTGCATACGGTCCATGGTGTATTGGCGCGCCATGTGCCAGCAGAATTCCGCTGCACCTAAAGCACCCCAGGCAATGCCGTAGCGTGCAGAATTCAGGCAGGTGAACGGGCCTTTCAGACCTTCCACGCCTGGCATCAGGTTTTCTTCAGGGACGAAGACTTCATCCATGACGATTTCGCCGGTGATCGAGGCACGCAGGCCGACTTTGCCATGAATTGCCGGTGCGCTCAGGCCTTTCCAGCCTTTTTCCAGAATGAAGCCACGGATGCGGCCGTCTTCGGTTTTAGCCCAGACCACGAACACATCAGCGATCGGGCTGTTGGTGATCCACATTTTTGAGCCGCTCAGCGAATAACCACCAGGTACAGCTTTAGCGCGTGTCACCATGCTACCCGGGTCGGAACCGTGATTCGGTTCGGTCAGGCCAAAGCAGCCTATCCATTCGCCGGTGGCGAGTTTAGGCAGGTATTTTTGTTTTTGCGCTTCGCTGCCGAATTCATTAATCGGCACCATCACCAGCGAGCTTTGTACGCTCATCATAGAACGGTAGCCGGAATCGACACGTTCGACTTCGCGTGCGACCAGTCCATAGCAGACATAATTCAGGCCAGCACCGCCGTATTCAACCGGTATCGTGGAGCCCAGCAAGCCCAATTCACCCATTTCGCGGAAGATGGCAACATCCGTTTTTTCATTGCGGAATGCTTCCAATACGCGTGGCGCCAGGCGCTCTTCGCAATAGGTACGTGCAGCTTCCTGCACCATGCGTTCTTCTTCGCTCAATTGCGACGACAATAACAAAGGGTCTTCCCAATTAAATACAGCCTTGGCCATCAAAATCTCCTGATCATTTTTATAGAAAACAGCATGCGATCCTTAAGCTATAGATCGCCGCAGATTCACGTTTACTGTGCAGACGTGAAGCTTTTCTCCTACAGTCGCGCATGCAATCACACAATACCAGTTGGCTTAGCACCTGGCCTATACCTGACTGGTGCCGACTTTTCGGAAAAGTCCATAGTATAAGCCAAGCGCGCATTTTCCCCGCCTGCTAAGTCGCGATAAGTGACGGATATCTGATGGATTTCAGCCCCGAATGCCAGAATTTATTCGGGAACCACGGCGGTGACTTCGATTTCGACTTTGGCGCGGTCTTCGATTAAGGCTGCTACCTGTACCGCGGTCATGGCAGGAAAATGACTGCCGATCAATTCGCGATACACCACACCGATATCTTTATAAGCCGCCACATATTCCGCTTTGTCGACTACATACCAGGTCATGCGGACGATATGTTCTGGGCGAGCCTTGGCCTCTGCCAGCACGGCGACGATATTGGCCAAGGTCTGTCTGACCTGTCCCGCAAAATCATCGGTATGGAAGACGCCCTGCCCATCCCAGCCTATCATGCCACTCACAAAAACCAATCTGCCGCTGGCAGCAATGCCATTGGCATAACCGCGAGGTCTGGCCCAATCCGGTGGTTGCAGTATTTCCATTATGCCTCCTGCCTTGTTTGTTGTTCCTGCTGTTGCTGCACTGACTGCGCAGCACTGAATTCTTTGAGCATTTCGCGTGCAATAATCAGTTGCTGCACTTCGCTCGCACCTTCGTAAATGCGCAGCGCGCGGATTTCACGGTACAGGCTTTCTACCTTAACCTGACTGACCACACCCATGCCGCCAAACATCTGCACTGCCATATCGATGACCTGCTGCGCCGATTCAGTGGCGACATACTTTGCCATCGCGGCTTCTTTGGTCACTTTCTTACCCTGATCACGTTGCCATGCAGCGCGGTAAATTAACAAGGCGGAACTGTCTATCGCCATCGCCATCTGCGCCAGTTTGGCTTGCGTAAGCTGAAAGTCTGCCAGGGTCTGGCCAAACATCTTACGAGTGGTGCTGCGTTGCAGGGCTTCCTGCAGTGCGCAGCGTGCAAAACCCAGAGCAGCCGCCGCCACTGAAGTGCGGAATACATCCAGCGTGGCCATCGCGACTTTAAAACCCTGCCCGGCTTCAGCTATGCGCTGACTGGCTGGGATGCGGCAATTCTCAAAACGGATGCGTGCCAGCGGATGCGGCGCGATCACATCAATCTGTTCAACGACAGAAAAACCCGGCGTATCGGCATCGACGATAAAGGCACTGATACCACGCGCGCCCGGCGCTTCTCCGGTTCGTACGAACACGGTGTAAAAGTCGGCGATGCCACCATTCGAGATCCAGGTTTTCTCACCATTGAGTACGTAGTCTGTACCATCTGGCACAGCACTGCATTGCATGGCAGCGACATCGGAGCCAGCCTCAGGTTCAGACAAGGCAAACGCTGCAATCGCAGCACCACTGACCACGCCTGGCAGATAGCGTGCCTGTTGCTCTGCGCTGCCAAACAGGCTGATCGCGCCGGAACCCAGGCCTTGCATCGCAAACGCGAAATCGGCCAGGCCTTCATGGCGGGCCAGGGTTTCGCGTATCAGGCAAATCGCACGGGTGTCAATCACATCCTGCAGCCCCCCCCATTGCCTGCCACCGACTGCATGCCGCAACCAGCCTGCCTGCCCCAATTGGCTGACCAATGCGCGACAACTGGCCCCCACCTGCGCCGGTTCATGCGCAGGATGCAGCAAGTGTTGCGCTGCCCAGCTATCCAATGATTGCTGCAATTGCCCATGCCTTGCTTCAAAAAATGGCCATTCCAGATAGGCGCTGTCTTGTAACAGCGTCGTCCTGTTCGTTTGACTCATAGCGTCAATCCCCTTCGAATTCCGGTTTTTGTTTGGCGACAAAGGCGTGATAAGCGCGGTGAAAGTCATTGGTCATCATGCAAATCGCCTGCGCCTGCGCTTCGGCTTCTATCGCCTGATCGATACTCATATTCCATTCCTGCTGCAGCATGTTTTTTGTCATGCTGTGCGCAAATGCAGGGCCACTGGCCAGCATGCGCGCATAACCTTGCGCCTCAATGAGCAAGTCATCATCCGGCACCAGCCGGTTATAGAAGCCCCAGCGCTCGCCCTCTTCTGCTGTCATCACACGACCGCTATACAATAAATCTGCGGCCCGCCCCTGGCCGATTAAACGTGGCAGGATGGAGCAGGCTCCCATATCACAACCGGCCAGCCCGACACGCGTGAATAGAAACGCGGTCTTGCTACGGCTGGTAGAGAAACGGATATCGGAACACATCGCGAGTATCGCGCCTGCACCCGCACAAACACCGTCTACCGCAGCAATCACAGGTTGAGGGCAGGCACGAATGGCTTTGACCAGATCGCCAGTCATGCGTGTAAAAGCCAGCAAGCCCGGCATATCTAATTCTGTGAGCGGTCCGATAATTTCATGCACGTCGCCGCCAGAACAAAAATTATGTCCTGCACCTGTCAGCACCACCGCTTTCACGTCATCGGCATAGGCCAGAGCACGGAATAAATCGCGCAATTCAGCATAGGATTCAAAGGTCAGCGGGTTCTTGCGTTCAGGCCGGTTCAGAATGATGGTTGCTACCTGATCTGCCACTTCAAAGTAGAAATGCGTAGCCTCATAATCCGCCAGCTGGCTACGGCCTGCGGGTAACTGATGGGGATGGCCGGGTAAATATTTCATGCTTATCCTTCTAAAAATCCAGGCTGCTGCGTTTCAAGTGCAGCCTTTATGTCGCCATCTTGTTGTGATCGTATTGCGTTCATGACTATCCTGACGATCAGGACGGCAGTTGCTGCTTCAGGCGTGACAACAAGGTGTAGAGCTGACTCCTGTCTGGTGCAGGCAGACCGCCCAGTAATTCAGCGATCCATTCCTCATGCACAGCGGCCATCTTGCTGAACACCTTGCGTCCTGCAGGCGTCAGGCGCACGCTGTAAGCGCGGCGGTCACTGGTATCAATCACACGCTGCACCAAACCCTCCTGCTCCAGCTGATCGGTAATGCCGGTTACATTGCCGCCAGTGACCATCATACGGCGCGACAACTCCCCCATACGCAGACCATCGGGATAACGCTCCAGCTGCGCCATTAAATCAAAGCGCGGCAAGGTAATGCCAAATTCGGCGCGCAGCCGCACGCGGATTTCGTTTTCGATGCGGTTACTACAGGACAGCATACGCAACCACAAACGCAAGGACTGATGATCGTCCACTGTTAGCCGGGTTTCTATATCGGTCACTGCTTGCTGACTCTCACTCATTGATATCCTTTTACACTGAAGCTTATTTACGCTTATTTGCGTTTTTTATGCTTACTGAACTTCACGGTCAGTCACCATACCACCATCCAGAACAGACCGTAATGCTCAGCACAAGTTCACGCTTTTCATCAGTAGTTACATCCATTCACCACCGGCGACGGTGATAGACTGCCCTGTCATCGCTGACGCAGCTGGCTCACACAACCACAGCACGCAGCGCGCAACTTCTTCGGGCTGGATCAGGCGACGCTGCGGATTATGTTGTGCCAGACTATCGCGCGCCTGCTCAGCGCTGCGGCCCGTTTTCTCTACGATATTGTGTATCGCCGCATCGACGATTGCGGTATCGGTAAAGCCAGGACAAACCGCGTTGACCGTGACGCCGGAACGTGCGATTTCCAACGCGACTGCACGGGTATAGCCGATCAGTCCATGCTTGGCTGCGACATAGGCACTGACGTAAGGATACGCCTTCAAGCCAGCAGTACTGGCGATATTGACGATACGTCCCCAGCCCCCCTCCATCATGCTGGGTAAGACTTGCTGGCTACACAGAAAGGCGCTGCTCAGATTCACATCCAGCATGTTTTGCCATAGCTGTTGATCTGTGCCCAGCACAGGCGCTGAAGCAGCTTGACCCGCATTATTAATGAGGATATCGACAGCGCCCTGCGCGTTGACCGCAGCGTCAACACCGGCTGCGACCGATTCAGCACTGCACACATCCATCTGCACCGTGTACACATTTTGCCCGGTCAGCGTTGCAATATCCGAAGCACATTGCCGTAAGCCTGCATCATTTCTGGCAGCGATAGTCACACGTACACCAGCCTGCGCCAGTGCCAGACTGATGGCACGGCCTATGCCACGGCTGCCGCCAGTAATCAGCGCATGTTTGCCAGCCAGACTGCCAGCGGTGGATACCTCAACTGGCTTCATACGATACGGGCCTCCGGCGCTTCAGCGGCGCGCTCACGTTGCAAATTGCGCTCCAGCTGGGCTTTTCCAGCCAGATACTGACGCGGCCAGGTAATATCACGGAATCCCATTTTGGCAGCTTCATGCAAGGTCCAGGCGGGGTCGGTGAGGTGCGGACGGCCTATCGCACACAAATCCGCACGACCGGCTGCGATGATGCTGTTGGCGTGATCCGCTTCTGTAATGGCGCCAACCGCCATGGTAGCGATACCGGCCTCATTACGTATGCGGTCTGCAAACGGGGTTTGGTACATGCGGCCAAATACGGGTTTTTCTGCCTTACTAACCTGACCGGAAGAACAGTCTATCAGGTCGGCACCTGCCGCTTTGAACAAGCGGGCAATCTGTACCGCATCATCAGGTGTAATTCCACCCTGCACCCAGTCATGCGCACTGATACGCACTGACAGCGGCTTTGCTTCCGGCCAGACCGCGCGCATCGCAGCGAATACCTCCAGCGGGTAGCGACAGCGATTCTCCAGGCTGTCGCCATACTGGTCGCTGCGCTGATTGGTCAGCGGTGAAATAAAACTGGATAAGAAATAGCCATGGGCGCAATGCAATTCCAGCCAGTCAAATCCGGCTGCATCCGCACGCCGGGTGGCTGAAACAAAGTCGTTTAAGACCTGCTGTAACTGCGCTGCCGTCGCTGCCGTCGCGAGGGCTGATACGCCAGGCAGATACTGCTGCTCTGATGCCGAGATCAAAGGCCAGCCGCCCTCGGTCAGCGGCTGATCGATACCTTCCCAGGCGACCCGGGTCGCACCTTTGGCTCCGGCGTGACCAAGCTGCACACCGATCTTTGCGCTACTCCGTGTATGTACGAAATCAACCACACGCTGCCATGCAGCGATGTGCGCATCCTCATACAGCCCCGGGCAAGCTGGCGTGATACGCGCATCAGCCGACACGCAAGTCATCTCTGCCATCACCAGTCCGGCACCGCCCATCGCGCGGCTACCCAAATGCACCAAATGGTAATCTCCGACCACACCGTCCTGCGCCGAATACTGCGCCATCGGCGATACCACGATGCGGTTAGGCAGTACCAGTTCACGTAAGCGGAAAGGCGTCAGCATAGGCGGCACTGGCCGCTCAGTCTGCGGCAGAGGCAGACCCGCAGCCGCAAAAGCTTGCTGCGCCAGATCCTGCTCAAGTCCAGCGATATAGGCAGGGTCGCGCAGACGCAGGTTTTCATGCGACAGGCGCTGGCTGCGGGTCAGCATGGAATACGCAAATTGTGGTACTTGCAGTTGCGAATAGCGGCTCACGCTTTCAAACCATTCCATGGAATTGCGCGCGGCACTTTGTATCTTCAACACTTCCACCGAGCGCTTGCTTTCATACTGAGTCAGCACCGATTCCAGATCCGCATTGTCTTGTGCTGCAAAGCTCTGCGCCAGTTCTATCGCGTCTTCCAGCGCCAGTTTGGTGCCGGAGCCGATAGAGAAATGCGCGGTATGGGCAGCGTCCCCCATCAATACCAGCGGTACGCGTTTTTGTGCGATCTGCAAATGATGTACCCAGCGCTGACACAAGATGCGTGGAAATTTGATCCAGTTGGCAGAACCACGCAAATGGCGCGCATTCGACATCAGTGCATGGCCATCTAAATAGCGCGCAAAAAGCTTTTCGCAGAATTGTATCGCCTGCTCCTGGCTCATCTGATCCAACCCGGCACGCAGCCAGACTTCTTCCGGCGTCTCCACGATGAAGGTCGAGGTTTCACCATCGTATTGATAGGCATGGGCCTGAAACCAGCCAAACTCTGTCTCTTCAAACGCAAAAGTAAAAGCCGGAAAACGTTGCTTAGTACCCAGCCAGACAAAACGACAACGCCGGGTATCAATATCAGGGCGAAAAACGTCTGCATATTTACTGCGCAGGCGGCTGTTCAAACCATCTGCCGCAATGATCAGGTCAGGCTGATACTGCAGTGCCAGCGCCTGCTCGTCCTCAACGTCCTGATTAAACACCAGCTGTACGCCGAGCTCTTCACAGCGATGCTGCAAAATATTCAGCAGACGCTGACGACCTATGCCGCAAAACCCATGACCACCGGAGCTGACCAACTGGCCTTTGAAATGCACAGCTATATCGTCCCAGTGATTAAAGGCTGCCAGTATCTGCGCGGCGGTCTTGGCATCCGCCTGCTCCAGATTACCCAAAGTCTGGTCCGAAAATACCACGCCCCAGCCAAAGGTGTCGTAAGGCTGATTGCGCTCCACAACCGTAATCGTGGCATCAGGTCTTTGCTTTTTCATCAGCAGCGCGAAATACAAACCTGCCGGGCCACCGCCTATACACAGAATATTCATGCTCTCATCCTTTCACAGACCTGATTGAAGCGCTGCAGACAGTATCGTTGCGGGTGTTTCACGCAGGCGGAAACGCTGCAATTTACCCGTCTCGGTACGTGGCAGGCTGGCGCGGAATTCGATGGCACGCGGATATTTGTACGGTGCGATCGACTGTTTGACAAATTCCTGAATCGCCTTGACCAGCTGCTCAGACGCCTCCTGTCCGGCGCGCAATACGATAAAGGCTTTGACCAGTTGACCGCGCTGCTCGTCAGCAACGCCGATGACTGCACATTCAGCCACAGCCGGGTGCAGCAAAATCGCATCCTCCACTTCGGGGCCGGCGATGTTATATCCGGCTGAAATGATCATATCGTCGGTGCGGGCCCGATAATAAAAATAGCCATCGCCATCCATTTCATAGGCATCACCAGTCAGATTCCAACCCTGATACACGTAATTGCGCTGACGCTCATCAGCCAGATAGCGACAACCAGTCGGCCCTTTAACTGCCAACCGCCCGACGACACCGGGCGGCACTTCCTGCCCATCGGCGTCCAATATACAAGCCTGATAACCGCGCACAGGCTTACCGGTCGCACCTGGCCTGACCTCGTCGCCGGCAGCGGAGATAAAAATATGCAGCATCTCGGTCGCACCGATGCCATCGATCATGCGCAATCCGGTCGCCTCCTGCCATGCCTGACGTGTGGAAATCGGCAGCATTTCGCCAGCCGATACCGTTTCGCGCAGACAGCGTAAATCCATATCTTTCGCCAGCAGCGCCATCTGACGATAGAAAGTCGGTGCAGTAAAACAGACCGTGGCCTGATAACGCATGATCGCTTGCAGCAAGGTCTCCGGTGTCAGTTTTTCTGACAGCACCGTAGTTGCGCCGTAACGCAAAGGGAATAAGAGCAAGCCACCCAGCCCAAAGGTAAATGCCAGCGGCGGCGTACCGATAAAAATATCGCTTTCCCTGACGTTTAACACTGAGCGCGGGAAGCAATCACAAATAGCCAGCATATCGCGATGAAAATGCATGGTGGCCTTAGGCGTGCCGGTGGTCCCCGAGGTGAAACCGATCAGGCACACATCATCGGCATAGCTGGCAAAGCTGGTGAATTCCGCAGGCATCGTTGCCATACGGCTTTCGAGACTATGTTCGCCGCCACGATAAAAAATCAGCTGACGTAATTCTGGGTGCATAGCCTGCGCCTCTTCCATCTCAGCTTTCAGATGGAAATCACAAATCGCATGGCTGATACGCGCTTTATCTATCATCACACCCAGCTCTTTAGCACGCAGCAAAGGCATGGTCGGTACGGCAACCGCGCCAACTTTCAGCACTGCCAAAAAACTCGCAGCCAGCATCGCATGGTTAGTACCGCGCAATAACACACGATTGCCTGGCAGTACGCCCAGTTCCTGGGTCAGCACATGCGCAATGCGATTCACCTGGGTCAGCAATTCTGCGTAAGTCCATCGCAATTCTGTACTCAGGATGGCGGGCTTGTTGGCAAACTGTGTATCGAGAGCCTTGTCTAAAAAAGCATCGACACAGTTGAATTGTTCCGGGTATTGCAGTTCAGGCAGAGCGAAATTGCGCTCAGGCCAAAGCTCAGCAGGTGGTAAATGCGCATGCGTAAATGTATCCAGATGCGCAGTTTGATGTAATGCCTGGTGTGCACTGATATCTGCCATAGCCCCTCCATCATTCAAAGATGTGCTGCATAAAATACACAGTTAAATTACTTTAAACCTAAAATAAATTCAGGTAAAGCGTTTTTTTCTTATGAATGGAACAGAGGAACAACAGTTGAGGCGGAATCAGGCAGGTGCACTAGCTTAGCGGAGGGGGACTGTGAAGAACAATCAGCGGCTTTTCCTGGCCGGCGTTGTTGCTGGCATTTTGGCTGGCGTCGCTGCTTTAGCCGATACCGCAGGCGCAGCCGGTGTGGCGGGTGCTGGCAAAGTGCTGTTCGGATCCAGCACCTGAATAAAAATTTCATCTTTACGTATCATGCCCAACTCAAAACGCGCCCGCTCCTCGACGGAATCGGTACCGGTTTTGAGGTCCATGACTTCAGATTCCAGCTTGCTGTTGCGCTCCTTCAATTTGTCATTGCGGCCCTGTGCCTGGGTCAGCTGACGTTCCAGCTCCCATACACGCAACCAGCCACCTTTACCCAGCCAAAGCGGGTACTGTATGGCGGCCAGCAATAACAAAAAAACGACTGCAATCAGACGCACAGCAACTCACTAACAATAAACAGAAAAAAGGGGAACCTGGTTCCCCTATAGTCAGGTACAGCAGTTGCCAGTATTGGGGCACGACTTCACTGTATCACCAATAAACAACAACTGACTGTCTGACTACGAATTGACCGACTATAGCAGATTACTTCAGGTTGTAAAATGCGTCACGGCCTGGATAGCTCGCCACTTCACCCAGATCTTCTTCGATGCGCAACAACTGGTTGTATTTTGCCATACGGTCAGAACGGGACATAGAACCAGTTTTGATCTGCAGCGCATTCATACCAACTGCGATATCAGCGATGGTGCTGTCTTCTGTTTCACCGGAACGATGCGAAATCACAGCGGTGTAACCAGCGCGCTTGGCCATTTCTATCGCAGCAAAAGTTTCAGTCAGAGTACCGATCTGGTTGATTTTGATCAGGATAGAATTGGCGATATCTTTTTGTATGCCTTCTTTCAGGATCTTGGTGTTGGTCACGAACAGATCGTCACCGACTAACTGTACTTTTTTGCCCAGTTTTTCAGTCAGAATTTTCCAGCCATCCCAGTCACCTTCTGCCATCGCATCTTCAATCGAGATGATAGGATATTTGTCGACCCAGGTCGCCAGCAGGTTAGTGAAATCGGTGGAGGACAAAGTCAGGCCTTCACCTTCGAGGTGGTATTTGCCGTCTTTGTAGAATTCAGATGCCGCGCAATCCAGACCCAGAGCGATCTGTGTGCCTGGCTCGTAACCAGCCGCTTCGATCGCCTGAATGATCAGTTTGATCGCGGATTCGTGGTTATCGACGGAAGGAGCAAAACCGCCTTCATCGCCAACTGCAGTGGTCAGGCCTTTGTCGTGCAGGATTTTTTTGAGTGCGTGGAAGACTTCAGCGCCGTAACGGACTGCTTCACGGAAGGATGGCGCGCCAACCGGGATAATCATGAATTCCTGGATATCCAGATTGTTATCAGCATGTGCACCGCCGTTGATCACGTTCATCATAGGCACAGGCAATTGCATTGCGCCTGAGCCGCCGAAGTAACGGTACAGTGGCAGGCCAGCTTCTTCCGCTGCTGCTTTAGCAACCGCCATAGAAACTGCCAACATCGCATTCGCGCCCAGACGGCCTTTGTTTTCTGTGCCATCCAGATCAATCAGGGTACGGTCCAGGAAAGCCTGTTCATTCGCATCCAGACCCATGATCGCTTCTGCGATTTCTGTGTTGATGTTTTCGCAGGCTTTCAGTACGCCCTTGCCCAAATAGCGGGATTTGTCGCCATCACGCAATTCAATAGCTTCACGGGAACCGGTCGATGCACCGGAAGGAACAGCAGCACGGCCCATGACGCCGGATTCCAGCAAAACGTCACATTCCACGGTTGGGTTACCGCGTGAATCAATCACTTCACGACCGATAATGTCAACGATAGCACTCATTTATATCTCCTAAACGATCAAAATTGCGTACAAAATAAAAAGTTTTGCATCCGGGATTGCGGTCTTGAGATTCACAGCCAGCCGGTCACAGGCAAGCCATCAGGAGACTAACGCAGCAGGAGCAAGACGACCATCTCACTTCTGCCGCAATGATCAGCGACAGCAGCGAGTGTCACCCATCAATGATTAAGCAAAACTGGATTCGAGGAATCCATTCTTCTTGACGATACGATCGAGATCCGTCAGTGTGGACAGCAACTCTTTCATGCGGTTCAGCGGTACGGCATTCGGACCATCACACAAAGCCTTGGCCGGATCAGGATGGGTCTCCATGAACAGACCAGCCACACCAACCGCGACTGCGGCGCGTGCCAGCACAGGTACGAACTGGCGCTCGCCACCCGAGGAAGTACCCTGCCCACCCGGCAATTGCACGGAATGGGTCGCATCAAACACGACCGGGCAATTAGTCTCACGCATGATTGCCAGTGAGCGCATATCGGAAACCAGATTACCGTAACCAAATGAAGCACCACGCTCACAAGCCATGAAATTATCTTCATTCAGACCTGCTGCACGCGCTGCGGCGCGTGCCTTGGCAATCACATTAACCATGTCATGCGGCGCTAGGAACTGGCCTTTTTTGATATTGACCGGCTTACCGGCACGGCCACAGGCCTCGATAAAGTCAGTCTGACGGGACAGGAAAGCCGGCGTCTGCAACACGTCAACCACTGCCGCAACCGGCTTGATCTCTTCAATGGAGTGGATATCCGTCAGTACCGGCACGCCGATTTCGCGTTTGACTTTGGCGAGTATTTCCAGCCCTTTTTCCATCCCCAGACCACGGAAAGAAGACCCGGAAGAACGGTTCGCCTTATCGAAGGAGGATTTGTAAATGAAAGGAATACCAAGTTCCTTGGTCATATCACGCAGGATGCCTGCAGTATCGAGCGCCATTTGTTCCGATTCGATTACGCAAGGACCCGCGATCAGAAAAAATGGCTGATCCAGACCGACATCATATCCACATAATTTCATGCTTAATTCCTTATGCCTTTTTATGGGCTAACGCCGCTTTTGCAAATGCGATGAACAGCGGATGTCCATCACGTGGCGTGGATTTGAACTCAGGATGGTATTGCACGCCAATGTAGAAAGGATGTACATCACGTGGCAATTCCATGATCTCGCACAGATCTTCGGAGGAAGTGCGGGAAGACACCACCAGACCGGCAGCTTCTATGCGTTCCAGGTAATGATTGTTTGCTTCGTAGCGGTGACGGTGACGTTCAGTCACAACCGTGCCATAGATTTCTGCTGCCAGCGTATCCGGCTTGATGGCGCAAGTCTGCGCGCCCAGGCGCATAGTGCCGCCCAGATCAGAATTCTCATCACGTTTTTCGACTTTACCGTCGGCGTTTTGCCATTCATCGATCAGCGCAACCACTGGCTGTTCTGTTTCAGGATCGAATTCTGTGGAATTCGCCATTTTCAGGCCGGCCATATTACGTGCGTATTCAATCAGCGCCACTTGCATACCGAGGCAGATACCAAGGTAAGGCACTTTGTGCTCACGTGCAAAACGGGCAGCCAGGATTTTACCTTCCACACCGCGCTTACCAAATCCACCCGGTACCAGGATCGCGTCGTATTTCTCCAGCGATTTAGTGCCGTGCGCTTCTATTTCTTCTGAATCCACGTATTCGATATTCACGCGGCTTTCAGTATGGATACCGGCATGGCGCAACGCCTCGGTCAGGGATTTGTAGGATTCGGTCAGATCGACATATTTACCGACCATACCGATAGTGACTTCTGCCTTAGGATTTTCCAGAGCAAAAATCAGCTTGTCCCACATAGACAGATCGGCTGGCTTAGGATTGAGTCCCAGCGCGTCGCACACGATCTTATCCAGACCCTGATCATGCAGCATCTGAGGAATTTTATAGATGGTGTCTGCATCCCAAACCGAGATCACGCCTTCTTCAGGAATGTTCGCAAACAGGGAAATTTTAGCGCGTTCATCATCCGGAATACGACGATCAGCGCGGCACAGCAACGCATCCGGGAAAATACCGATTTCGCGCAGCTTTTGTACGCTGTGCTGGGTAGGCTTGGTTTTCAGTTCGCCAGCCGCTGCAACATAAGGTACCAGCGTCAGATGCACGAAAGCTGCCGCATTGCGGCCTGCACGCAGACTGAGCTGACGTGCTGCTTCGAGGAAGGGCAGAGACTCGATATCACCGACAGTACCACCGATTTCAACCAGCGCCACATCGGCACCAGCCGCACCACGGTGGATGAATTCCTGAATTTCATTGGTGATGTGCGGAATAACCTGCACTGTCTTACCCAGATATTCGCCACGACGCTCTTTGCGAATGACGGATTCGTAGATCTGACCGGTGGTGAAGTTATTCACTTTTTTCATCTTGGAGCTGATGAAACGCTCATAGTGACCCAAATCCAGATCAGTCTCTGCACCGTCATCGGTAACAAACACTTCGCCATGCTGGAAAGGGCTCATGGTACCCGGATCCACATTGATATAGGGATCGAGTTTGAGCATAGTGACTTTGAGACCGCGGGATTCAAGAATAGCGGCGAGAGAGGCGGCAGCAATGCCTTTGCCTAGTGAGGAGACTACGCCCCCCGTAACGAATACGAACTTTGTCATTGCAGAAGGTGCCCGATGGCACAAGCGGGAAATTCGAATTATACATCACTCTTGTTCAAGGTGACGAGTCCCGCATACATCCTGCCACTTTTTTATTCACCCATCCCAGGATACGCTACTGATGCAAGCCCGGTCTGGCTCCCGGCAATTAAGCCCCAAAACGCAGCCAGCGCTGAATAACAACGCTGACTATTCAGATCTATGTTTAAACCTTAATTAAGTTTCTGCTTACGCTTTTGTTCAACCTGCTTTTCAGCTCACTTTACAGCTCACTTCACAGCATAACTAAATTGCAACTTCACAAAATTCTGCGCGCCGTAAGCATTGGAAATCTCTTCTATCTCATTGGCACGACGCACCAGCGAAACCAGTAAGCCAGAACCGTTTTTTTGCCAGCGATAACCCAGCTCCAGCTCTCCACCCCAACGCTTAACATGCAGCGCATTCGCCTGATGGGCAAAGTAGCCACCCTGCACGGTCGCATTGTAAGCCGTGTACTTAGGCTCGATACGTGCAAAGCCATAGCTGGCATCCTGCGCTGGCAGCAAATTCAACTGCCCGACCCGCCACTCCAACTGAGCTGACACGTCCGTCATGATATTGCCAAAGCGCCCCTTCACAGCCGGTGTCAGATCCATGCCTGACCACGGCAGCATACGGCCCGGTGCGTAAGCCGCATGCAGCATCAGCCCGAATTCATTCTTCAACTGAGTACTCCAGCCTTGCGGTTGAGGCTGTTTAATCACATGATGCAGTTGCTCCTGCGTCCATTTACCCCCGGCACAAGGCCCCAGACAACCGATATCCAAGCCATAACTGATACTGCGACCCGTAGCATAGGCACTGGTCTTGAAAAAGCCGCCATACAGCCAACCCGCATAAGGATGATCCGGTACAGGAATTTGCTCAGGCTTGAGTTTGATATCAGAAGCGGTATACAAATCCTGTCCAAGTCGCCAGCCATACTCAGTCTGAAGCAACTGATCTGCCACAGCAAACGACTGCTGAAAATGAATGCCACTGGTATAAAAGCGGTCATCGCGGTTCAGCAACAGGCTGTCATTTTCTATATTCAGCTGCAGTTGCTGCTTACCATTACGTACTACCTGCTGCATTTCCTGCCAGTCTGGCGCATCCGCCAGCACTTGCGCCTGCACCGCCAGCGGTGCCAAGGCCGCCAGCGCCAATGCGGTCAGCTGTTTAATATGGCTCTGTGTTTTATTCAGCCCGCGTTGTTCGTTTTGCTTAGCTTTACTCATAGACCTCTTTCTTCACTGTGCATCGCATTCAACATCGCCAGTACCGCCGCCGCGGTTTGTGCCGGCGCCTCCATAGGAATCAGATGCCCACCCTGTATCAGTTGATAATGCTTACCCATTAATTGGCGGGTATAGTAATCCCCAGCCTGACGGCATTCAAACGATTCATTTCCACCCACAAAACCTACAGGGACTTGCGGGCGCTTGCGCAACAGCTTGCCCAAAGTATGCGGCAGCGTGCGATAAATCGCGGTTTCAATGTTGCGGTCAAAACTCAGCGTCACGCCTTGTTCGCATGGCATGGTACCGGCGCGCACATAATCCCGCAACACCTCAGTCGGCCAGATCGCAAAAATCTCTTTGGCGGCATAATGCTGATACGCAGCCTCCTGATCAGGCCACAGATGGCGCCGGTTTTCGGACGCTGCTGCCGGAGAAAACTTCTTATCGATGCCCAGCCATTTACTGACTCTCAAGAGTATTGCCCGCCAGCCCGCCACCACAGGCGAATCGATCACCACCACCGCCTTGACCAGATCTGGCCGCTGCTGCGCAGTCATCATCGACAACAAGCCACCCAGTGAATGCCCGACCAAAATCACGGGCTGCCGGTAACGGCTTTCCAGGGTATCGATGAGTTCCTGCACAAGATGCGGCCAACCGTCAGTGACCGGGTAATTCGCCTGATGGCCGATTTTCTCCGTCACCTGCACTTCATACTCCTGCCGCAAGTGATCGAGAAAGACACGATAAGTCCCGGACGGGAAGCCATTACCATGTACGAAATGAATCAGTGTTTGCATGTCCCCTGCCTTTATCTTCCTGTTTGTGCGCGTCCCTGCGGCTGGCTGTACTTATGTTTTGAGCCTGTTTTTGAGCCTATTGTCCATACCAGTAACGCGCATGTTGTTTTCTGTATTCGGAAATATGCAATGATGCTTCAAAATCAAGCTCAATAGCACCTGCCTCATCAGTTCTTAGATGGTTTATTCCAAATGCCTGGTAACGCTCCAATACGAGCGGCTTGGGATGGTGGTAGCGATTCAGATAGCCGGACTGAATTACGATCAGCTCAGGATGCACCGCCTGCAGAAATGCATCCGTAGATGAAGTGCCGCTGCCGTGATGCGGTGCCAGCAAAACCGTTGCGGGCAATTTCTCTGGCAGCATATGCAACATCTCATCTTCCTGTATCGCTTCGGCGTCACCTGGCAATAACATCGATAATCGGGGCGTTGAGATTTTCAGGGTACAGCTGCGTGCGTTGGGCTTCCATTTATCGCTTGCATAGCTGGCCGCAGTCGGCTGCAGCATCTCAAATGTGACACCATCCCATTGCCAGGATTGGCCCGCAACGCAGACGCTATGCGGACTTGCAGACTGGCGCAGCACATGCTGACCGGGCAAAGAACTGATTACCCCATCTACCGTCATTTGCGCGAGTATGCTGACAGCACCACCGGAGTGATCGCTATCCTGATGTGAAATCAGCATACGATCCAGTTTGCGTATACCCTGAGCCCGTAAAAAAGGCAAAATCACGCGGCTGCCGGCATCGCTGTCCGGGCCGTAAGCCGGACCCGTGTCATACAACAGCGTATGCTGCCGGGTCTGTATCAGCACTGCAGTGCCCTGCCCTACATCCAGCACCGTAGCGCGAAAAGCCGCTTCAGATACCGGCGACTGCACCGGCAACAACACAGGAATGATGCAAACCAGCCCCATCCAGCGCATAGGCAAGGCACGCGGACCCAATAGCCATAACATCCCAGCTGTCGCCAGTAAGAATAAGGGCAATGCTGGTTGCGGCGCAGTCCAGATCACCCAATCCGGCGCGCTGAGCCAGGTCAGCAACTCCGCCATCAGAGCAATACCCGCGTGGGCCAGATGCAGCAGCCAGCCACAAAAAGGCGCAGGCAGAAACACAGCCAACAAGACCAGCGGGGTAATCAGAAAACTGACCAGCGGAATCGCAAACGCATTGGCGAGCGGACTAATCAGCGAAATCTGCGCAAACAGCAGCATCGTTAACGGCAGCAAACCCAATGTGATGCCATATTGGGTGCGCAGCGCGGCATGCCAGTTGCGGTGCAAACGCGCCCGCCAGCTACTGCCTGCATCGAGGCTGCCAGCGACCTCATCTCTGGCCACATACAGAATCACGGCAACCGCCACAAACGACAACCAAAATCCCGGCCACATCAATGCCCAGGGATCAATCACCAACACCACGCACAGCGCCAGTGCGAGTACCGATGAAAACTGATTAAAACGCCCGGTCCAGATCGCTACCGCCACCGTGAGCAGCATGTACATCGTTCTTTGCGCAGGCACACCAAATCCCGCCAATGCCACATACAGCACAGCAACCACCGCAGCCGTTACCGCCATCACTTTTTGCACGGGCAGCCTTAATGGCAAAGGCCGCGCATGAAATATAAAGAATGAACGCCGCCACAATGCGCCCATCAAGAGCGCAAAAAATCCCGCCAGCATGGTGATGTGCAGACCAGAAATACTGATCAGATGCCCGATACCGGAACGCTGAAAAATAGTCCATTCCACCTGGCGGATTTCACGCTGATCACCGATCACCAGCGCCACCACGACTGCCGCATAAGGCTTGCCAGGCAAGGCAGCATGAATACGTTCGCGCAACCAGCCGCGACAACGGTCTATCGCATACAGCACACCGGGCACAAAGTCCTGTAGCGGTTGAATTGCCGCTGACTGTGCGGTTTGCACGCTGCCAGTGGCACGCACGCCCTGCTCCAGCATCCATAATTCCGCGTCAAAACCGCCAGGATTCTGATTGCCATGCGGACGCTTCAAATGTACCGGCAAGCGCCAGCGCTGACCTGCTTGCAGAAGTGGTGCCTCACCTGCTCTGGCTGGCCAGAATAAACTGATACGGGATGGAAGCTGCTGCAGACCCGGCAGCGGAACTTGCGCTGCGCCGGTTTGCGCAGGTTGAAACTCGCTCAGCATTTCTACGTCGAGTTGAAAGCTACTGCCATTCACATTCACACCTGGCAAGCTGGCGATCACCCCAGTCACCAGTAAATCGCGCCCTTCCAGCGTCGCAGGTAAAGCAGTTTGCAAAGCTAGCTCTGCGCGCCAGTCAGCCCAGGCTATGCCGATCAGCGCAGCGGCCAGCAATGCAGCCGCTCTGCGCACATAAGGCAAATGCAGTTTGAACACACACAGCAATAAGCCACCCACAACAAAAACAACAGCGATCAGTGTCCTTATTGTCAGCAGACTGGCTTGCTGTTGCAGCCATAAGATACCCAGCGTCAGTGCGATAGCAACGCTGCGCATGACGCCACCACCTCAATTGAGTAAGAGGCGCGGCAACACCTCGCGCGCATTGTGTGAACTGGCCGCTGCGATGTCGGCGACATCCATGGCGCGCAACGCCGCCAGCACGGAGCCTATCGCCGGTATCTGATCGGGCCGGTTATAGCCGTCCCTGATCCAGCTAGGTGGTATATCAGGTGCATCGGTTTCCAGCACCAGCGCATCGAGTGGCAATTCCGCTGCGAGCCTTCGGATTTGCAAAGCACGGGGAAAGGTCATTGCGCCGCCAAAACCCAGCTTACACCCGAGATCCAGAAAATGCCCGGCTTGCTGCACACTGCCATTGAAGGCATGCGCGATCCCGCCCCGCACCCGGATGCGCCGCAATTGCTTAAGCACCTTGTCCTGCGAACGCCTGACATGCAGCAAGACCGGCAAATCAAAGTCCCTGGCGATTTTTAACTGCTCGGTATAAAAAAATTCCTGCTTTTCCAGCAAAGGACTTTGGGTCAGCGCAGGCACAAAATAATCCAGCCCTATCTCACCCACCGCAACCAGTTGATGCGCGTGTTCACTGCTGAGCACCTGCTCTATACGCTGACGCAATATCTGCAAATGACCTTCATCCGACGTCGGCACATACATGGGATGGATGCCCAGCGCATAGACGCAGGCCTCATGCTGCTGCGCCAGTTGCTGCACCTGATTGAACAAGTTCAGATGCACCGCTGGCACCACAATCTGACTCACCCCTGCCGCCACCGCCTGCTGCGCGAGCTGTAGCGAAGTCCCGCCAAACTCACTCGCATCGAGATGACAATGCGTATCTATCCACATACCTGTTCACTTTACAAATTGGCTACTCATGCACCGATTATGCTGGAATTCTGCGCACTGCGCCAAGCGGAAGTTAGCTTGTCGGAGGCTCACCTCACCGGATTCGCACATGCTTGCCGCAAACCATAAAAAATACAGGCTGCGGCACCTGCTGCGATCAGATGTTTCAGGCTGTGGCCGCTGACGCAAGCACTCAGGCTCAGGATGGTGTGATCCGCCATTTCAGCCAGTTTGGACAATAGATAACAAGCGATGGCGGCGTTAAACCAGCGACGAATCCGGTGATCGGCTTGCCAGATACCTTGCCAGACGATGACCAGCAGCACTGTCCAGAGCTGCAGCAACAGATAGGGACGTAAGTCTGCGCTGTGACGCCACCAAAGCACGCTGGCAACCGCCAGTGTCAGGCCCAGCATTAACTCAAGTAAGGCGCGATGCGGTGTCATACCCGGCTTCGCATCGGCACGTACGCCGCAGATCAGGCAGGCAGATGCAAGAGCAATCGCCATCCTGTCCCAAAACAAACGTGCATCATCCGGCGCCAGATGATAGTAAGCCGATACAACTGCAGTCAGGAACACAATCAGACACAATAAGCTAAACGCAGGCAGCGCCGCCGCTGAACGTGCGTAACGCCGCCGCACAAACAGCTGATCACCGGCCAGTGCAGCGACCAGAGCGAAACCCAGATTACTCAATACATCCGCAGCATGCGGTATTCCCAGCCAGACACGCTGATCGGCAAATTCATGATAATGGGGCAGTTGCAAGACCGGCCCATGCCATAACATCGCAACCACACTCAACAATACGATCGCTGCTGGCAGCCACTTGATTGACTTGATTGATATAAGCATCGTTTTCTTCCTTATCGACAGAACTGACTCACCGGCTACCCACAGGCAGCTTGCTAGTGACATTATTTGAACAAAAAACCAGCGCAGAGCTTGCCAAAGCGAAGCAAATAATGAAACTATGCAGAAAAAAGTTAGCTTTCATCGTAAGAAAAGTAGCTGAAACCGCTACCCAGATACGACTTCATCGAAATTAACAGGCCCGTTCAACGGGCATGCAGAACACAAAAGAGGCAAGGCAAACCATGAATGAAATCCGGCAAATCATGCGCACCATCAAAAGCCAGCTCAAGCTGCAGGGCAAAACCTATCGCGATGTGGCGGAAGCGCTGGCGTTGTCGGAAGCCAGTGTGAAGCGCATATTGCGCGAAGAAAATGCGGCAAATCTGAGTCTGGAACGCATACTGCAAATCGCACATTTTCTGGGTTTGACCTTGATGGAACTGACGCAGGAAGCCAATCATCAGGGCAACCGTCTGCCCACGCTAAATCAGAATCAGGAAAAAGAACTGGTCGCCGATAAACGCCTGTTGCTGGTCGCGGTCTGCGCCATCAATCACTGGAGTATGGACGAGATCATGCAGGTTTATCGCTACACCGAGCCGGAATGCCTGCATTACCTGCTCAAGCTCGATAAGCTGGGGCTGATCACACTCTTACCCGGCAACCGCATACGACTGAATATCACCCGCGATTTCGAATGGCTGCCCGCTGGCCCGATACGCCAGTATTTTCAGCAGTCTGGCTTACATGATTTTCTGGATTCTCACTTCCACGACGACGAGCAAACGCTGAGCTTCAGCCATGGCATGCTGACCGAAGCCGCCATCAGCAAGCTACATAGCGAGTTGCGCCAGCTCAAGCGCAAATTCGCCGACCTGCATCAGGAAAGTCTGGCCGCCCCGCTCAAAAAACGGCGAGGCGTTGGCCTGCTGCTGGCTAGTCGTGAATGGGAACCTGCGGAATTTACCGGTTTCAGACGACTGCCGGGCAAGGCAAAATGAGCCGCTTACATCGCTGGGCCAAGCTGACCAGTGGAAAGCCATGCCATGAATAGTCAGGCAACTTATTAATAGAAATGCTACATTTATGGTCGGCAATTACCTTTTGCTGTTTTGCTTAGGTTTCGTCACACTCACCACTCTGGAAAGTTCAGCATGAAAAAAGTAGCGCTCGTTGTCTCCATCTCCTATCAGGAAGAATCCAAAACGGCATTTTTACAAGCACTCAGTGAACATCAGCAGCGCTGTCTGCAAACCGAAGCAGGCACACTGCAATTTGAATTACTGCAGCCCGATGAACTCAGCAATACCGTCATGATTTTTGAGTTATACGCCAACCAGGAAGCCTATCAGGCGCACGATCAGGGCAGCAGCCTCGCGCGTTTCAAAGAACAAGCCGGTGCATGGATTACTGCAGTCTCAGTGCAGCAGTGTTTGGTGATGTAATTCAACACTACCCAGTCGGCGCTGCCTGTGCAGGCGGGCGTCGACAAACCGGTAACCTAGCCCCTTGGAAAAAGTGCACCAAGAATACGATGCAAACCATACATCAATGCCCACTGCCGGACTTGGCTTTATCAGCTAAATATCGTCAGTCTGGCGCCTATGCAGACTGCTATTACATCGATGTAGCACAGGAAATTACGCTCAGCGATTACGTGTATGCCTTTTACACCACACCGCTGTTTAGGATAGAACGCTTCCTGCTGAAATGGCTGGCCAAACGCCCCTCAACTGACCACGATGCGAAACAACTGGCGCTGCATCAAACCCGTCAATTTGCGATCTGGGATGTCGAAGAGCGCAATGCCAGGCAAATCCTGCTGCGCGATGCCGCCGGACGCACGCGCTCCTGGCTGATGGTGGAAGCACTGCATACGCCGCAAACCCATACAACCCGGCTTTACTTTGGCAGCGTGGTTGTCCCCAAATCACGCGCAGCGGATGGCGGCACATCGTTTGGATTTGTTTTCCACCTGCTATCCGGTTTTCATCACATGTACAGCAAAGCTTTACTGCGCGCGGCGCAGACCAGATTAAGCCGTTTGCGAAAAGACGTTGAAGCCTAGTCAGCATTCGCCAGCTTTGGGCCGGATTTTTGACAATATAGCTGTCTAAACGCTTTGACAGGCAACAGCCGCAACAGCGCTATCTGACGCAAGATTGATTGACTAGGACTTACGCAAAACCGCCCCAGCGGCGTTATGGCTCCTTGTCGTACAGCTCGTACTGCCTTCGTCGCCAAGCCTTGCCGGGACAATTTTGCGTAAGTCCTGTTGATTTAATAAAATATCAAAATGAACACAGCTATGTTAAAGTTTAAGCATTAATTGACAGCAACATCCACCCGCAACATGCATACCCAACAACTGCTTGCCGCCCCTGATTCTGTCCGTAACAACGCGGCTGTCTTGTTTGGCGCAACGGCGAGCTGCGGCCTTAGCAACGCTATTGTATTTGCCGTCACATCGGGATATTTCTGGCTGAACAACACCCCTGGCGTACCAGCCACAGCATCGGATGTCAGCACACTCGCTTTCACACTCACACTGATCGGCGCCCACCTGTTAAGCCTGATAGGTCCGTTAGCTGGCGGCGGCTGGTTAGCCAAACTCAGTGCATCAGGGCTGACGCGTAACACCCTGCTGGCCAGCCTGTTCGCAGCTGGTTTATGCGTCTGGTTGCAACGCCTGCCCCATGATCTGCCTGTCCCGCTATGGTCTTCCATCGCTACCCTGGTCTTGCCGCTGTTTGCCTTACCTCTCGGTGTCTGGCTTTACAAACGCGATCATTGAGATTTGTCAGGTAATACCCAGCATCCGGCATCCGGGTTCGCCATATTTCGCACCCTATCCAGGACATATCATGCAAACCCTGCTGACACTATTCTTCGCCGCTGCAAGTGCTGTCTCTGCCGCAGAAAGCCCGCCTGTGTGCCAACTCTCATCGTTGACGCCACCCGCAATCGTCTTGAACGAAGCAGTCGAAGGCCCCTACCTCTCCACCGCAGACAGCAAGGCTTTCCGCAGCATATCGCTGCGTGAACCCGTAGGCACCACCGACCAGTTTCTGTACGCCGCACTGATCGATCGTAATGCGCAGCAAGCCTGGATCTACCAATACGGCGGTTTTTCCGGCACCTACAAGTGGTTCGGCCCGTACAAGGTTAATGCCACCCACTTTGAAAACTGCCCGCCAGCCAAAGCCTATTTGCCATTGAATGTGGTGGTGCAAAAGCAGGGTGAATTAGAGATGCTGCCGGTTACGGATTTGTTGAGATAATGCGAAAATGGGATTTCAGAGTGTATGGCTTAAGCCAGGATGACCGTCGACACGAAATTTCCAGGAAATTTGCTTACGCTTGCAAATAATGACAAATACAACTTATTGTCTGCAGCTACAGTGAAAGACGAATGCGCATAAGCTTACTCAATGAGCACACTCAACCACCTAAAACGACTACTCCGCCTCGGAAGCGTAAGGACAAAGCCAGTCCCTACCCTGACTGCTGCGATTGAGCATCCACTACTTGGCTCGCTTCAAGTAAGCGACAGATTCCCAACTTCACTTACTGGCCGCATAGCTTACCGCGCGGGCGATATCCACATTGGGATTGATCCTGACGGCAGCAATATAGCAAATGCACTTGCTTTGGCGTGTAAAGCAGTTGAATCGTTGCCAGAACTAGACTTAAAGTTCAGAAATCTGATAGCCGAAAAATTCTTGGATAGTTACAACGCAGAATGGCGTTTTTGGGAAACAATAAATTCAGATGGAAGCAAAGCTCAGTTTGAGAAGCCAGAACTGACAAAGGCTGAGTTTTGCGCGCAGTTAAGACTTAATTCACTCGATGCTACTGGCCCATCCAGTCTCTCCGTCTGGTACGACGATAACGACATATTTTGGGGTCATCATCTCGGCATCGTTACTTTTGATGGCATCACATTGAACGATATTCATATTACGATGTGACGAAGAAACATGTATCGTCACGCCTAGAACCAGTTAATGTAGCTAAGCGACAAATGAAAAATCACTTGGGCAATCAAAAATGTTTGGAATTTTCAAGAAGAAGCAAGCGGCTATACAGCCAGCAACTCAGGAAGTTAGCATTCCAGCTGAGATCATTAGCTTTTTAAATGCAAAGAATGAGTTCAACTCGGAAGAACTTCAGATTAACATCCTTGACGCAAAAACGAGCGCCCAAAAGTCGCATGATGTGCGGAGTGTCAATAGCGGAAAGCATCTTGGACTTGTCGTCCTGAATGATATAGGTGACTCGAATCCATATTGCTACATCACGGAGGGTATCGCTACGGGAATGGTAGTGCATTTTAATCACGACCCCGAGCCAAAGATAGAATTCGCATCTCTTAATGCGTTTGAAGAATTTTTACGTAAATTACATGTCAGTCACACGAAATTAGGAGAGTTAGAAATCGAAGATCCTGTGCACCCAAACCAGGCTGCACTCTCTGCAGTACTGTCCGAACTGGCGCGAGCTACAGAATTCGACGACAGTGAATTTCTCATCTGCCTCTACTTGCCGCTTCTGCGTGGTGAGCACGAACAAGTTCTCCAAAACCTGGCAGAGCACCCTAGCTTCTTCGTCCGCGAAGCCGTTGCAGATGCAATTGGCTCCGCGCATTTAACCGATTCAACAAACCTTATTCTCAGCTTAATTAAAGACCCACATCCGCAAGTACAAAATGCGGCGCTGCGAGTTTCGAAGTTATTCAATCGCAGCAGCTTTGATGTGACTGGAAATTGATTATCACATTGATATTTTCATGTTAAAGTCGATCTCCATTTTTAAAATAATTCAGCCATATCAAATATGCACCTACTCTACCCGTGTGATCCCTTCAACAAAAAGAAACCTGACGAGGCATACGAGGAAGAGTTCTGCGCAGCTCAACACAACGGCTTTACTTGCTTTCTGTTTTCTTTTGAAGACTTCGAGTGTGGCGAATTTAGACCCCATCCCGCAAAGGTTTTTGAAGGAGATATCCTTTATCGCGGCTGGATGTTAACTCCGGAACGCTACGCTCAATTGCAAGAATCAATTGAGTTGATGGGAGCAACTGTTGTCGTAACCGCTGAGAACTACCGACGCTGTCATTATCTTCCTGAGTGGTACGACCAATGCAAGGATCTGACACCAACAACAATCACCCTGGCGAAAAACGATGATTTTTCATTGGCACTATCCACAACGGGTTGGAATGCATACTTCGTTAAGGATTTCGTCAAATCGCTCACCACTTCGCGCGGGTCAGTCGCCAAGAATGCTGCGGAAGTACACGAAGTAGTAACCTTGATTGAACGCTATCGCGGCAAGTTAGAAGGTGGCGTATGTATCCGAGAGTTCGAAGACCTTTTGCATGAAACTGAAGAACGCTACTTTGTCCTACGGGGCAAAGTGCTGGCTCGGAATGGCATCATTCCCGATATCGTACAAGACATCGCACGCCGTATTGAGAGTCCTTTCTTCTCGGTTGACATTGTATTTAACACAGAAGGCAAGCCCAGACTCATCGAACTAGGCGACGGTCAGGTTTCAGACCGAAAGCAGTGGCCTGCGAACACTTTCATCGAGGCGCTCAATAGCGCAGTCTGAACAAGCCGTTACCTAAAAGTGTATTTCAAGTGTCTTTTGACAGACTACTTTTCACACAAGACAATCAGGCATTAGCGTTGATTGCGAATCATTGCTTGTGGCCAGGTTTTGTGCTCATGCCAGCCCCCCAAGGCGAAATCCGTTTTCTTCGTCGAAACAAGTTAGCGAACCATCGTCTGGCCGTACGAAAAATATCCCACTTTTCAATTATCAAATGCCGCTCTATACAAAATTAACGCCGACTCAAGCAAACGATCAAGTAACTATTGAGCGGATAAAGGTGCTCGCGAAAAAGCAAAATTTCATTTTCGATCAAATTCTGAGTAGTATCGTTCCAGGTATAACAACGGCAGACCTTGCGGACATAGCGCGTGTAGCAGCGAAAGAAATCGGAGTTGAATTTTCATTTCGCAAGACGTTTTCGTTTCCAGAAGATATTTCCATTTGCCGTAACCACGAAATAATGAATGGGATACCAAAACATAATACGCGTATTGAAGCAGGTGATTTGGTCAAGATATCACTCGGAACGAATGACGCTATGAGTGCATTTTGCAGTCAGAACTGGACCATGCTTGTAGGAGAAGAAAAATCATCTCCAGCAAAAATCCATCTAATGTCATCGACATTGAAATGCCTGGAAAATGCAATTCAGATGTGCACTCCAAATGCGAAGATCTCAAGTATCGTGACGGCATTGCATGAAGTCGCTCTAGCAGAAAAAATTGTTTTATCTAAAAATTTTGTTGGTCACCTGATAGGCCGGGAACCCATCATATTTCCACAATTTGTTTTACCAAAGGGACTTATAGGCGAAGATCATACCCTTTCGACAGGAACGATGTTTTCTTTGCTAGCACTGGGACATGCAGCACAACCGCATGAAAAATTAGCTGCTGATAACTGGACTGTGATTGACAAAGAGCGGCTTCCGTCAGCGGTCTTTAGTCATATTGTACTGATTGGTGATAATGGCCCTGAGCTACTCACTTCTACATATAAATGAGTAGTCGACATAGCATTCGAGGACGAAGCTACAAGTATTTTATTTCTAAGTGCTCTGAAACCCACGTAAAAACTACATGAAACGCACAGTCATCATCTGCCACTTCATCACGCTGCTTATCTGCGTATTGACCTATCTGAAAACCACAGCCATCTGGTCTGCCGTAGCCATCGAATGGCTGCTACCTGGTGGACAAGTAAATACGAGTGCGCTCTTGTTAGCAATCGTCTACAACTTAGCCATGTTGTGCACCATCGTTTTTCCTCTTTCCTCGTCGGGCCGGGATCAACTTGTTTTTGGCGCAGGTTTTGGCGTATGCCTGGGTCTGGTCTTGCTGAGTGCGGTCGGAATGAAACCCGGCATTCTTCAGTGTGTTGCATCATTCGCTTTGGCTAGTTACGAACGAGAATTGGGTAACAGAAACAGGTCTGCTCAAAGCAGCGGAAATGCTGCCTGAGCTATCGAGCAACATACACACTGGTGAAAAATCTGTTTTTTTAATGCCACCTGTTTTCTCATGCGAACAGAGCACCATGTGACGCTCTCAACCACCAGCACCACACAAAAGTGGTGCTGGCAAAACTGGCGAAGCTGCAAAAAAAAAACACCCGATCTTAACTCACAGCCTGCGCCGTTTTCTTGCCGCGCAGGCGGCCCAGCAGGTGTTCGAAGTCGTCGATGTAGGTGAACACGGCGGGGACCACCAGCAGACTCAGTAAGGTCGAGGTGATCAGGCCGCCGATCACGGCAATCGCCATTGGCGAGCGGAAGCTGGGGTCGGCGCCCCAGCCAAGAGCCAGCGGCATCATGCCGGCTCCCATGGCGATGGTGGTCATGATGATAGGACGGCTGCGTTTATGGCAGGCGTCGACCAATGCATCAAAACGACTCATGCCTTCTGCGCGTGCCAGCACCGCATAATCGACCAGCAGAATCGAGTTCTTGGTCACGATCCCCATCAACATAATCAGGCCTATCATGGACGGCATGGATAAAGCCTGACCAGTCACCAGCAAGGCGACGAAGGCACCGCCTATACTCAGCGGCAGTGCGGCCAAAATCGTTACCGGCTGCAGGAAGTCTTTGAACAGCAAGACCAGCACGCCATAGATACACAGGATACCGATCAGCATCGCGATACCAAAGCTGGCGAACAGCGCCTGCATTTCCTGTGCGTCGCCCAGTTCTGCGATACTGACTGCGGCAGGCAGATTTTTCATGCTGGGCAGTGCGCGTGCTTCTTCATTGACTTCACCCAGTTGGCGGCTACCCAATTCCACATCCAGCGTGACATTGCGGCTGCGGTTCAGGCGATCGATCTGGGCCGGGCCGGATTCCATCGTGACTTTCGCGACGGTCGCCAACATCACCGGACCATTTTTACCCGGCACTGTCAGGCGCTCGATATCGGCCAGGCTAGCGCGGAAATGATCAGGCAGCTTGATACGAATCGGCACCTGACGTTGCGCCAGATTCAGCTTAGGCAGCATGGTGTCGTAATCCCCTGCAGTCGCCACGCGCACCGTTTCACCGATGCTGGCCGCGGTCACGCCCAGCTCGGCGGCACGCGCCATATCGGGTCTGACGATGATTTCCGGACGTACCAGTGAAGCACTGGAACTCACATTGCCTACGCCTTTCAGGGTCCGCAATTCACGCTCTACGCTTCTGGCCGCTTCCACCAAGGCGACCGGGTCTTCACTCTTCAGCACTAACTGCATTTTGACGCCGGAATCGGGTGGGCCGACGGTGAATTTAGCACCTGGCAGTGACGCCAGTTTTTCACGTATCGCGCCATCGATATCGGCCATGCTGGCCTTTCTGTTGTCACGATGGGTGGTGGTAATCGTCAACACCGCACGGCGTGCTTCAGCCGCTGCGCCTGGCGCAAACGCATCACCGCTGGAGCCGCCACCGATAGAGCTGAAGATACTCAGCACATTGCGGTCTTCTTTGATCAGCACACGTGCCTGCTCCGCCAATGCACGGGTCTCGGCCAGCGTGCTGCCGGGTGGCAGTTCGATGTTGACCTGGGTCTGGGCACGATCAGAGGCGGGTACAAAGCCGGTAGGCAGCAAACCGACCAGCGTAATTGAGCCTACAAAGAATGCCGCTGCCGCCAACATTGTGAGCAGACGATGGCGCAGACACCATTGCATAGTGCGCATGTAGCGTTGCATGATCCAGCCATCTGCAGATTCACCATGCCCATGTGCATGTCCCTTTGCATCAGAGGCAGGCTTTAACAGATAGGCCGCCATCATCGGTGTGAGCAAACGCGCCACCACCAGCGATGCCAGAATCGCGATCACCGCCGTCCAGCCAAACTGCTTGAAGAATAGCCCTGGTACTCCGCCCATAAAGGCGGTCGGCAAAAACACAGCCACCAGCGCAAAGGTCGTGGCGATCACCGCCATCCCGATTTCATCAGCTGCTTCCATCGCAGCCTGCATCGGGGATTTACCCATTTGCAGATGGCGTGCGATGTTTTCGATTTCCACGATCGCATCATCAACCAGCACACCCACCACCAGCGCGAGTGACAGCAGGGTCACGGTATTGAGGGTGTAGCCGAAATACTTCAGCCCCAGAAAAGTCGGGATTACCGACAAAGGCAAAGCAGCTGCTGCGACTATGGTCGCGCGCCAGTCACGCAGGAACCACCAGACCACCAGCACCGCCAGCAAAGCGCCTTCGTACAGCAAATGCATAGAGCCATCAAAGTTTTCTTCTACCGGCTGTGCGTTATCTATCGCCTCAAAAAAATGCAGCTTGGGATAATGTACTTTGAGTTCTTCTATCGCCTGTTTGCTGGCCAGTGCCACATCAACTTCGCTCGCACCCTTGGTACGGAACACTTCAAAGCCCACCACCACTTTGCCATCCAGCGTGGCGACTGAGCGCGGCTCGGCGATAGTATCGCTGACCTTCGCAACCTGCTCCAGCCGTATGTGGCGGCCATCCGGCAACGGTACATCCAGCTGTGCCAGTTCTGCAGCCGTTTTGACAGTGGCGATGGTACGTATCGATTGCTCTGCACCACTCACGTCACCACGGCCACCGGGTGCTTCCTGCTGTACCAGTTTGATACGGCGCGAGACATCGACGGCGGACACATTCAACGCCGCCATCTGATCGGCATTCAGCTCGACCCGCACTTCACGGTTAACGCCGCCTACCCGTTTGACGGCACCGACGCCGGGAATATTACGCAAGCGTTTCGCCACGGTGTTATCCACGAACCAGCTCAGATCCTGAATATCCATGCGGCTTTCCGGGCCATCCTTGCTGTCAGCCGCGTCTGCCTTGGCTTCCACGGTATAGGTGCTCACCACCCGCCCCGCCGTTGAGGCTTTGGTCACCACTGGGTCGCGCATTTCGCTGGGTAAATCCGCCCTGACTGTGGCGACGGCATCGCGCACTTCATTGACAGCATCCGAGATTTGTTTTTCTAGGATGAATTCCACCGTCACCGACACATCGCCATCCAGCACCTTGGTGTAGACGTTTTTTACGCCCTGTACGGAAGACACTGCATCTTCGATTTTACGTGCGACTTCGGTTTCAAGCTGAGCCGGTGCTGCGCCCTGCAAGGTCGCGCTGACAGTCACGATGGGTAATTCGATATCCGGAAAATCCTGCACGATGGTCGCCTTGAACGATAGCAGGCCAGCCAGCGTCAGCAAGATAAACAGCATGATCGCCGGTATCGGGTTTTTAATTGATAGCGCTGAAAAGTTCACAATCGCCCCTTATTTTTGTGTGCTGGCGGTGGTGGCAGCAACGGCCGCAGCGGCCGGCTTGTCCGCTGCAGGATTAACCACCTTAACCAGATCGCCGTCATTGAGGAAACCGGCGCCGCTGACCACCACGGTCTGACCGGCTTGCAAACCGGACAGCACCTCCACCACTTCACCTTGCGGCTGAGTGACCCGGCGTCCGGTCTGCAGCTTCACTTGCGTGACTTTGCCATCTTTATTCAAACGGAAGACATAACTAAAGCCATCCCTGACTACGATGGCCTGCTGCGGTATCGTCAATCCGGCAGAATGACCGAGCAGGAATTCGCCCTTGGCATACATGCCGGGCTTGAACACGCCCGCTGCCTTCGCTTCCTTAGGCGGCTGCAAGTCGACATAGACCAGGCCGTTGCGGGTTTGCGCATCCAGTACCGGAGCCACCATACGCACCTTGCCCTTCCATTGCGCGCCGCCGGGTGCGGTCACGATGGCTTCGCCGCCATTGCTGATCCGTGCCATTTCTGCTGCCGTCAGTTCGGCACGCCATTCCAGCCGCCCTTGCCGTATCATGCGGAACAGTTCCGCGCCACTCTGCACGACCGCACCAAACGTCGCAGTACGGGCACTGATCACACCGGCATCGGGTGCCAGCACGCGGGTATGTTTCATCCTGAGCTGTTGCGCCGCCAGCGCTGCTTTAGTTGCATCCAGTCTGGCTTTGGCGGTCGCTTCGGCACTCAGGTACTGACCGATTTGCTGGGCACTCAGTGCACCTGTGTTTTGCAAATTGCGTGCGCGTTCGGCATTGGCCTGTGCCTCAGCCAGATTGGCTGCTGCTTCTGCCACGCTGGCCTGGGCTGCTGCCAGATCGGTCTGTACCGTTTCGCTGACAAAGCTGGCCAATAGCTGACCGCGCTGAACCACGTCACCAATATTGACGTGCAACTCCTGTATGCGTAAGCCATTTGCTTCTGAGCCGATGATGGCCTCCTGCCAGGCCTGCACATTGCCATTGGCCGCCAGCCGCAGCGGTATGTCTGCAATAGTAGGCTGCGTAGTCGTGACGGTCAGCGCAGGTTTGAGTTTGCTATTCGCTGCTGCGCTGCTATTGGCCTGCGCCGATGCACTGCTGTCAGCCGCCATAGACAGGCTGTAGCTGCCCAATGCGGCCAGTAAGACCAGGACGGAAGAAGTCGCCCAAAACGAGGAACGAAGCACAGTGTGTAAAGAAAAATGCTGTGAAATTTGAGTAAACATAGTCATCTGCTTTCTTAGCAAGCGGGATTATTGTGAATTCTGTGCGGAGGTAGCTGCCGTAGCAGACGTAGGCGCTGCAGGAGCCGCGGCAGCAGCGGCAGGCATGACTGCCTGCGTGCTCCAGCCGCCACCGGCAGCGCGGTACAGCGCGATCCAGGCACGGCGACGTTCCGATTGCAGCGTGCTTTCATTGAGCTCGGCCGCAAACGCGCTACGGCGTGCGTCTTCCAGATCAAACAGACTGGCCATACCTTGCTGATAGCGGCTCGCAGTTTGAGCTGCATGCGCTGCATAGGAACGTGCGGCCAGTGCGGCATCCTGTTGTCTGGCTTCGGCACTGCGCAAATTCACCAGTGCTTCTTCCACCTCACGCACTGCCTGCCGCACTTTAGCCTGGTAATTGCTGGCACTGGCCAGATAACGCGCTTCGGCCGCATCGACATTGGCTGCCAGACGGCCACCGTTAAACAAGGGCAGAGTCAGGTTGACAGGACCCAGCGACCAGCTTGGACCAGTCAGGTCTGTGGCACCGCTGTCGATTCTGGTGCGACCAACAAAACCGGTCAGACTCAGACGTGGATAACGCTGTGCCTGCGCTGCTGAAATTTGCGCATACGCTGCAGTCATCTCCTGTTCCGCTGCATACACATCGGGCCGCTGATTCAACACGCTGGCTGGCAGACTGCTGATGCCGACCGGTTGCCAGGCTGGCTGGGGTGCCGCTTGCTGTATCAGCGCTGCGACTTCGGTTTCAGGCAAGCCAGTCAGTGCCACCAGCGCCTTACGCTCGACATCGCAGGCGGCCTGCTGTTGCAGCGTACGGTTATTTCCCTCGGCCGCCGCGGCTTGAGCCAGTACAAATTGGTTTTGCGAAGCCACACCGGCTTTCGCACTAAGCGCTGTTACCCGTACAGTTTCCTGCCTGGATTCACTGTCTTTGCGGGTCAATGCCAGTGTCAGCTGACACTGGCGCGCATTCACGTACTGCGTGGCGGTTTCCGCAGCCACTGAGATTCTGGCGTCATGCCACAACGCACGACTCGCATCCAGGCTGGCCTGACTGGCATCACGACTTGCCCGGCCAGCACCAAACACATCTATTTCCCAGGAAGTTTGTAAACCGGCTTGTCCCTGATTAGCAACTGGCATACCAGGCTGACTGCGGCCACGACTGGCATTGACAGTTGCATCCAGCGTCGGCAACAAGGCGGCACCACTGCTCACACGCGCTGCACGGGCAGTTTCTATGTTAGCCCAGGCTTGGGCAATGCCGGGGCTCACGGTTTGTGCTGCTGAAATCAGTTGTAGCAAGGCGGGATCACCCTGCGCCTGCCACCATTGCTGCAAGCTGGCGGCCTGCGTAGTTGGTGGCAAAGCCTGCAGCAGAGATTGCTGAGTCTGCACAGGCGTGGCCACCAGCTGTTCGGCCGGAGCGCGCACTGTGCTGCTGCAAGCGCTAGTCAGCAACAGGATAGGAATCAGACTGCATTTCATATTCATGTTCAAGATTTCTCCATCTCAGTTCCAAATCAATACTTACTTCATGCCCTGGCCTGTATCACATCTTCAGACAGCGTCAGACAGCAAAGCAGTCAGGCTGTCTGGCGACGACGCAGCTCGTCTTCACACATCGCCAGCGCAAAATCGATAATCCGCTGCACATACTGATCGATCGCAGCCTGGCTGTTAATCAGGTCTGGCTGTACCGCTTCAATCACATCAAAATTCACGAACAAGGACAAGGCCAGTCCGGATACGGAAAATGCCAGCCTTTGCACATCGGCATCTGGCTCTTGTAAGCCCAGATAACGGCTGATGCATTGCGCCAACCCCGCATGTGCCGGTTTGATCACCGTTTCAATTTCATCCTGCCACAGTCCGGTAGGCTCCAGCATTTCGCGGCAATACAGCTTCATGAATAAAGCGGCTTTCTCACCCTGCCTGAGCGCATCGGTGAAGGCGTGTACCAACGCTGTCATGGAGGCGCGTAGATCATCGCCTTCAAATACTTCCTGTTTAATTTCCGGGTTGTAGCGTGGATCGCGGAATACCGCGCGGTACAAACCCATTTTGTCGCCAAAGTAATAACTGATCGCAGAAATGTTCACCTCTGCCGTACGCGCAATTTCACGCGTGGAGGCTTTGGCAAATCCGTGATTCGCAAACAGCAGCAAACCGGCGTCTAACAAACGCAGGCGCGCTTCTGCACCATCTGCCCTGACTCCGCGCTCCGACTTTTGCGCGCTGCTGGCAGAGTGAATGTTCTGTTGTTCTGGCTGAGACTGAGCGTCTTGAGATTTCATGGCTGGAACAATACCTAACTACAAAAGATACATTAAAAGAAAACGGGATACTAACACACAAATCAAACGTTTGATTGAACTAGGGCCTGTTAACATTTAAATTGCGAGATGCGTTCAAGCCAAAACGTGGGCTGGCAAGGCGTGTGTCGCCGTCAGGGCTGGTGCCCCTGACAAGACACGCAACGCAGTCCAGCGCGCGTTTTGGCTTGAACCCAAAGGGAAAGGGGTAAAACAGCCGCATGGCGTTGTTGCATCCCGCTAACAGTGATCACACTGCTGCGCGGGCTGCGCCTAGCCCTGCAACCGTTTTTCCCCTTTCGCACACGTAATTTGAATGCTAACAGGCCCTAGGAAGGCAGTAGGGTTATTATTTGTCATCTGCTCCATCGCAAACAAAAAAGCCAGCAGATCAACAAAGATCGACTGGCTTTCTACGTCGGTGCGCCCAGACAGTTTCGGGCGAATCGATTCAGATTAGGTATGCAAGGCCTGATCTGCGACTAATACACCATCAGCATCGGCATAGATCCACTGCCCCGGTGCGATGCGTACACCGGCTATCGTAACCGTGACTTCTGCTTCGCCGCCGCCTTTCTTCACACTACGCACCGGCATGGCAGCCAGCGCACGCACGCCAATCTGGCAGGCATTGATTTCTGCGGTATCTCTGACGCAGCCATGCACGATGATGCCAGCCCAGCCATTTTTTTCTGCCAACACGGCCAGATTGCCACCGACCAGCGCACAACGCAGACTGCCACCACCGTCTATCACCAGCACCCGTCCCTGTCCTGCTGTTTCCAAGGTACTGCGCACCATGCCATTATCCTCAAACAAACGCAGTGTCGCAGCGGGACCGGCGAACTGGGTTTTGGCACCAAAAGACAGAAAAACAGGCGGCAATACACGCAGACTGCCCTGTGCCAGCAAGGACTCATGCGCGTCACACAGATCGCAGGTCAGTAAAAAAGCAGAAGTTTCAGGCATCGATATCCTCCAGGTAAGCATTTAGAAATGCCATCTGCTGCACGGTCAGGCACTCTCGATCGCATTGCGGGCGCGGGTCCGGGCACCAACGTTGACCGCGGTCAGAATAGCGAGCATCTGGAACACGCAGACCAACACAAACACCAAGGCTGGCTGATGGCGATCCATGATCGCACCAAACAATAGCGGCGAGCAAGCGAGGCCAGAGTCTAATCCTGAATACACGATGCCATACACGCGTCCTGTTGCATTCTTGGGTGCGGCGGCGCGTATCATCAGATCGCGAGATGGCCCTGCCACCCCGGAGCCAAAGCCTATCGCCGCCATCAAGACTACCGCCAGCCCGCTGCCCGGCAAACCGGTCGCGAGGCACAGCGCAAACATACCGGCAGCGCCGAACGCCATTGCGATGGTACGGTCATGGTTTTTTGCTTTAGCTGCCAGCATCCCGCCCCACAACATACCGCCCGCCGAAGCCAGCATATACAGGGTGTAAGCACTGGTCGCCGTAGCCAGCGACATGCCATACACATCACGCAGACTGGTGGCAGAGAAATTTTGTATGCCACCCAGCCCCATAGCAGTCAGAAAGAAAAAAGCGAAGCACATCCAGACCGCGGGTATTTTCAAAAAGTCCAGCGTACCTTCGGCCTGACCACTAGCGCCAGTTGAAGGTCCCTTGTCGACTTCAGCAGCTTTTTTAGCGGCTTGATGCGTACGCAGTAAGTCTCTGTGCCAGACCAGCAGCGCCAGTACAACTAAGGGCAAGGCAGATGCACATAACAAGGCCGTACGCCAGTCGCTGAATTGCGCAATCGAGACCAGAAAAACCGGTGCCGACGCCCAGCCCAGATTGCCGGTAATACCGTGCACAGAAAATGCATACCCAAGACGGGCTGGCGTCACTTTTTGATTCAGCAAAGTGTAATCGGCCGGATGAAACACGCTATTACCTACACCAGCGACCATTGCGCCCAGCATTAAGAAGCCATAGCTGGGCGCCATCGACAACAGCAAGGCAGACAGCGCCAGACAGCTGATACCAAAGAACAGCACCGCACGGGCACCGATACGGTCTACTACAAAGCCAGATAAAGCCTGACCGATGCCCGAGATGACGAAAAACACCGTCATCAGTAAGCCCAGTTCCGCATACGATAATTGAAATGCCTCCTTAATCCAGGGGAATAAAGGCGCCAGTATCATGTGAAAAAAATGCGAAATCCCATGTGCGACGCCGACCAGGCTGATGATCAGTGCGTCAGTTTTGCCTGCGGCTGGCCGGGTTTCGGCAACGTTAGCATATCCTGCATTCGACATAAAAAAACTCCCTTAAGTAGAAACTGGCCTCAGTCTAAAGAAATTCATGACGGCAGATTTAAGATAGAATGCCATTTTTTGTCGCAAACTCGCCAAATTAAAACGCATTATGCGCATCCCACAACTGACCGAGTACCAGCCACATCCGCCAGAACGCCACCCGACGCCGGCGCGTCCTATCCGTTTGATTTCCAGAGATATGAAAAACGCGAGGAATCTGGAAGCGCATCAGCATGGCTGGGGCCAGCTCACCTATACCCCGCAAGGTATGCTGCAGGTGCTGGCAGATGGTCAAATCTGGTTTGTGCCGCCGATGCGCGCAGTCTGGATACCACCCGATATGATGCATGAAGTACGCACACTGGCCGATTCGCGTTTGCGCGTGCTGCAAATCCACAAGGATTGCCATCCTTTTCCGGGTGACAGTTGTGTCGTTCTTGAAGTCTCAGGCCTGTTACGCGAGCTGATCGCTGCGATTGCGCAGTTTGATGCGGGGTGTGAACGCGAATCCAATTTATTCAAGGTGATATTTGATGAATTACGCGCCGCCACCCCGCTGCCTATACATCTGCCGATGCCGCAGGATAAGCGCTTGAAAACCCTGTGTGAGCTGATGCTGAACCAGCCCGCCAATCAGGACAGTCTGGAACAACTGGCGCAGCACAGCGGCGCATCAGCACGCACCCTGAGCCGCTTATTCGATAAAGAACTGGGAATGAGTTTTCGGCTGTGGCGTCAGCAAATGCGGCTGGCGCGCGCCACACCGCTGATCGCGTCTGGCATGCCGCTGTCGCAGGTAGCGGCTGAGCTGGGCTATACCAGCCAGTCAGCTTTTTCTGCAATGTTCAGAAAAACCCTGGGCAGTTCACCGACTGCTTTTTTTAAACACAAACAGGAACAGGCTATCTGATGATCTGATGAGCGCAGACATCATGGATTTGTTTGCCATTCCACAGTCTTGCCATTCACCTTAAGCGTACGCACACCTGACTGCTGTTCCAGTACCACGGCACGGATATCCTCAGCCTGATACACGATTTTTTGATTCAGCAGCACAAGCCGACCGTCATGCAGTTCCAGCGTATCGGTCTTGTTACTGGCCCGGCCTTGCGTGCCGAAAATCGAGATCACTTCTTTTTTATTCGCAGAATAGCTGTAAGCATAATCCGGCATGCGATATGCATAAGAAGCAACGACGCCAGCAATGAGGATGAGCAAGATACGAAACATAGCGAACAGGAAGATAGCCGAAAAATAGGGCTTACGCAAAATTGTCCCAGCAAGGCCTGGCGACGCAGGCAGTACACTTAGTACGACAAGGAGCCATAACGCAGCTGGGGCGGTTTTGCGTAAGTCCTAAAAAAAAGGGTGATGCTGACGCACCACCCCAACTTGCTTAAACGTATTAAATCACACTTTCTCGAATACCAGTTCGCCATTTTCAACATCGACCAAAATTATATCTTTCGGGCCGAATTTTCCTTGCAAAATCTCTTTGGACAGCAGGTTTTCTATCTGCTGCTGTATGGCGCGTTTCAGTGGTCTTGCACCATACACAGGATCGAAACCGGCCTCTGCGATTTTGAGTAAGGCGGCATCGCTGACCTGCAAGCCCATCTCCATCTGCAACAGGCGCTGCTCCAGGGTTTTGAGCTGTATCTTGGCAATCGCACCAATGTTTTTCGCATCCAGCGCATGGAACACCACGATTTCATCGATACGATTGATGAATTCAGGACGGAAATGGGTTTTCACTTCACCCATGACTGCGATCTTAATCAACTCAGGATCACTGCCCTCCATGGCCTGTATCTGATGTGAACCCAGATTCGAGGTCATGATGATCACCGTATTTTTAAAGTCCACGGTTCTTCCCTGCCCGTCCGTCATGCGTCCGTCATCCAGCACCTGCAACAAGACATTGAATACATCGTGATGCGCTTTCTCTACCTCATCGAGCAAAATCACGCTGTAAGGCTTACGACGTACGGCCTCGGTCAGATATCCCCCCTCTTCATAGCCAACATAGCCAGGTGGCGCACCGATCAGGCGTGCCACGCTATGTTTTTCCATGAATTCGCTCATATCGATACGGATCAGCGCATCCTCAGTATCAAACAGGAAGCTGGCCAGCGCCTTGCATAATTCGGTTTTACCGACGCCGGTAGGCCCGAGGAACAGGAAGGAACCGTAAGGACGACCAGGATCACCCAGCCCGGCACGCGAACGGCGGATTGCATCCGATACCGCGACGATCGCCTCGTGCTGCCCGACCACGCGCTGATGCAAGGCATCCTCCATATGCAGCAGTTTCTCACGCTCGCCCTGCATCATGCGCGACACCGGGATGCCGGTCGCACGCGAGACGATCTCGGCAATTTCTTCTGCACCGACCTGAGTGCGCAGCAACTTGTTCTTCGATCCTGGCTGCTGGCTGGCAGAAGCGGCATCGGCCTGCTTGAGTTGCGCTTCAAGCTCAGGCAAACGGCCATACTGCAGCTCAGACATGGTTTGCCAGTCGCCCTTACGTTTGGCATCCTCCATTTGCAGGCGCAGTTTTTCGATTTCTTCCTTAATATGGGTGCTGCCCTGCACGCTGGCTTTTTCTGCCTTCCAGATTTCTTCCAGATCCGCATATTCACGCGCCAGCTTGTCGATCTCTTCTTCGATCAGGCCCAGGCGCTTATGCGATGCCTCGTCTTTTTCACGTTTAACGGCTTCACGTTCTATCTTGAGCTGTATCAGGCGGCGGTCCAGCTTATCCATCACCTCGGGCTTAGAGTCGATTTCTATCTTGATCTTGGCGGCTGCCTCGTCGATCAGGTCGATTGCTTTATCCGGCAGGAAGCGGTCGGTGATGTAGCGGTTGGATAATTCAGCCGCGGCCACGATGGCCGGATCGGTAATATCGACGCCATGATGGACTTCGTATTTTTCCTGCAAGCCACGCAAAATCGCAATCGTCGCTTCGACTGTAGGTTCATCCACTAAAATCTTTTGAAAACGTCGCTCCAGTGCCGCATCTTTTTCTATGTACTGACGATATTCATCGAGCGTGGTCGCACCAACGCAATGCAATTCACCGCGTGCCAGCGCGGGCTTGAGCATATTGCCGGCATCCATCGCACCTTCCGCTTTACCGGCACCGACCATGGTATGCAATTCATCGATAAAGACGATGGTCTGGCCTTCATCGAGTGCGATTTCTTTGAGTACCGCTTTCAGTCTTTCCTCAAACTCACCACGGTATTTAGCACCCGCCAGCAATGCTGCCATATCGAGCGACAAAACGCGTTTGGACTTCAGACTATCCGGCACTTCGCCATTCACAATACGTTGTGCCAGGCCTTCGACAATCGCGGTTTTACCTACACCCGGTTCGCCGATCAGCACAGGATTATTTTTACTACGGCGCTGTAATACCTGAATTGCGCGACGGATTTCATCGTCGCGACCGATCACCGGATCGAGCTTGCCCAGACGGGCGCGTTCAGTCAGATCCAACGTATATTTTTTCAAGGCTTCACGCTGGCCTTCGGCGTCCTGCGAGTCTACATTGCCACCGCCACGCACCGCAGAAATAGCGGCTTCCAGCGATTTACGGTTCAGGCCGTGCTCGCGTGCCAGCTTACCGGCTTCCGATTTATCATCGCTCAATGCCAGCAAGATCATTTCACTGGCGAGGAACTGGTCGCCACGCTTCTGCGCTTCTTTATCGGCCATGTTCAGCAAACCAGTCAGCTCGCGGCTGACCTGCACCTGACCATCGTTGCCGGATACTTTAGGCAGACGCTCTGCGGCGGCCTTGAGTGCGGTCTGCAAGGCATTCACATTGACACCGGCACGCTGCAACAGCGAGCGGCTGCTGCCGTCATCCTGCTGAATTAAAGCCAGCGCCAGATGCACAGGTTCGATATAAGGATGATCATTGCCCACTGCCTGACTTTGTGCGTCAGCCAGCGCTTCCTGCAATTTGGTCGTGAGTTTGTCGAGACGCATGATGTGCTCCTGAATAGTTGATTAACACCCAATTTGGGGCAGCAATGCTGATTTCAAGCAGTCTGAAACCGAAACGAAACAGAAGTCTTGTTGTAGGTCAAATTCTGATAGTTGCTATGCCAAGGGCATGCGCTGAACGTATTGAGAGACACAGAATAAACACAGAGAAAACACCGATAAATATTTAACAGGCAATTTTTTCGTATGAATACCATTTGCAAAATAGCAGGCAGCTCAATTGAATGGATGACCCACGCCATGCGCGTCCCAATTCGCAGAATTGCGGTCTTTAAGCCAGCGTTTTACAGGACACAGAGCCAGCGCAGAGCGCAGTCAAGACACAGAGCGCTCCCTGCACATTCTGGATGAATTATCTGGGATCACTCTGCGGCCGACTGGTGTGAATGCGATACGATACGACAGTACGCATAGCGGGAAACAGCCTGAATGTGCCGCAAAGGCAACGCTGCAGCAGAAGTGCAGCCTGGTTAATGCAACTACTCTGCCTCAGTCAAATGCCTGTCCCGCCGCAAACTGGTTTAAAGCCCGTACCAGTGCTGCCGTAATTCCCGGCTCCATGGATGAATGTCCGGCATCGCCTATCATATGGAAAGCCGCTTCCGGCCATGCCTGATGCAGGCGATAGGCGGACACTGGCGGGCAAATCACATCGTAACGGCCTTGCACTATCACTGCCGGTAAATGACGGATCGCACCGATATTGCGGATTAAGGCATCATCTTCAATGAATGCGCCGTTGCGCATGTAATGGGCTTCCAGCCTGCCTATACCCAGACTGACGGCGTCTGATTCAAAGCTGGCTATCGCTTCCGGCTGCGGCTTCAGGAACAGGCAGGAACCTTCATACCGGCTCCAGTTACGCGCAGCTTCGGTGTAGACGGCAGGATCATCGCAGAACAGACGGCTGACATAGGCGTGCAACAGATCGCCACGTTCTGCTTCAGGAATCGCATTGGCAAACGCTGCATGAATTTCAGGGTAAAAGAATTTCATGCCATTCACGAACCACTCCACCTCGGCTTTGGTGCACAGGAAAATCCCGCGCAATACAAAGCCCCGGCAACGCTCAGGATGCGCTTCGCCATACGCCAGCGCCAGCGTTGAGCCCCAGGACCCACCGAAAATCAGCCACTGTTCTATGCCCAGCATGACACGCAGTTTTTCTATGTCTTCAATCAGCAATTGCGTGGTGTTTTGGCGGTATTCACCGAGTGGCGTTGATTTGCCGGCGCCGCGCTGATCAAACAACACAATCCGGTAATGTGCAGGATCGAAGAAACGCCTTTGCAACGGCGAAGAACCTGCGCCCGGGCCACCATGTAAATACAGCACAGGCTGGCCGTTCGGATTGCCACATTCTTCCCAATACAAAGTATGTAGCTCATCGACCGCTAACATGCCGCTGCGATTGGGTTCTATCGGGGGAAACAGGATGGCGTTGTCGTTCATGGTCAGACCTGAAGAGTGGCTTGAAAATACCCTCCATTATAAACGGCAAACTTTGTCAGCAGCGACTACCAGTGGCAGGCTCAGCGCCATTACCATTTCCCCTCCCAGCTCAGGCGCCACTGACGGCTGCTGGCTTGTGTCGTCTGTTCAGTCCAGCGACGCTCACTCAGCTGAAAATAATCCGCATTGCGCAGATCCTGCTGCAGCAGATTATTCACGCTAAGCCGCCACTGGCTATGCGCCTGTGCACTGAAGCTCAGGTAAGCATCGAGATGACGGCGTGGCCCGCTCAGCGACAGCATGCCTGCTGTATCGCGATAACGTTCGCTGGATAGATAGGACGCATCAAGGCCCATTTTCCACGCCGGGTTGATCGTGTAATCCAGGCCCAGCCTGGCGCTCAGACGCGCCTGATCCGGCAGCCGGTTATCCGGCCCTGCGACTGCTGACAAGCGTGACCAGTTATACCCCAGACTGCTTCTGAGCCGGATTGCCGGGCTGTTTTCCCAAAACTCTTTCAAGGCAAATTTACCCTCCAGTTCCAAGCCATCGATCACCGCCTTACCATGATTCTGCGTCTGGCTTTCCCATCCCCCCTGCTGCAGACTCAGATGTTCCAGCATCAAATCCTGCACCCATTTACGATAGGCACTCACACTGATCTGGCTATCTTCACCCAGGGTGCGCTCATAGCCCAGATCCAGCCCCCATGCGCGCTCCGGGCGCAAACCGGGATTTCCCAACTGGTCAGGATTAAACGGATTATTGTTGTTATCGACGCGGAAACGGCGTGGTATCAGCTTCGCCAGTGCTGGCTGTTTAAGCGTACGGTTGACTGCCAGTCGCCACTGGGTGTGCGAGTCCGCTTTCCACAAGGTTTGCAGCACCGGACTCCAGACTGCATTTTGCTGACGGATATCAAACTGCCCGGCTTCTTCGCTGTGTGCGGCGAACTGCTCCCAACGTAAGCCCAGATAAGCAGACCACTGCGCATGCAGTGTCCATTCATCCTGAATATAGCCCGCCAGCTTGCGCATGCTGGCTTCATAGCGATGCGCCGATTGCTGAGACTGGCCGAGCGAAGGCGTATCCCATTCATCGCGACTTTCAACGCGTTGTGCCAGACTGCTATCCCAGCCCAGACTGAGCACATGCTGCTCCGAATACGGTGCCAGATATTTACCCGCCCAGCGCCAGCTGTTTTCTTTTGCATCAGCGAATACCACACGTTGTTCGCTGAGTCCGGCCGCAGGATTGCTACCCCAAAAGCGAAAGCGCGAATCACGTGCGAAGTGATTCCAGCCCCATTGCATACTGAGTTTAGCGCTATCATTCAGGCGCTGTTCCCATTGTAATTCCTGGTGCGCAGTCAGAATATGCGCGGCCCAGATGCTGTGATTCAGCGGAAATTCTGAAGTTGCAGGCATCCCCGTGCCAGCCTGCTCACTTTCCTGCTTGGTGGTTTCCGGTCTGGCGTAATTCAAGAATAATTGCCAGCGCCATTGCCGCTGCTGGTCTGGCTGCCATTGCAGCGAAGGCGTCAGTGTGATGCTGTCACGCCGGTTATGCTGCTGCAGTTGCAAACGGCTGTCTATGCTATTTTGCCAAAGTGCCTGATTGCCATTCTGCGTCTGGTTCTGCACCAGCTGCTGACTGGTTTGATTTTGCTCCACGCTGCTGCTATCGATCTGTACAGCCAGCAAATAACGCCAGTCCGGAGCAGCAGCTAAGGCGCCATTACTTTGTACAGAGAATTGCGATCCCAGTCTGCCATTTTGTAGTGAAGAAGAGGCCCGCCATTCGGTTTCTGCTGCGGTCTTTTTTTGCCTGAGTTTGATATGAATACTGCCCGCCATGCTGCCTGCAGTCTGATCGGCACCAGCGACCCGTACAATTTCTATACTCTCCACCAGCTCAGGTGCAATGCTGTCGAGCTGAAATCCGGCGGGCATTTCCTGACCATTCACCAGGATCTGGGTATAGCCATTGCCAAGGCCACGCAAGCGTAGCTCCGGCTGTTTACCCTTGCCTTCGGCGATGGTAATACCTGGCTGACGTCTAAGCACATCCAGCAATTGATGATCCCCGTAACGGACGATTTCTTCATGCGGGATCAGCACTTTGGCCGCTGTATCATCACGCCCAGAACGCGCTGTAGCAGTGGCGTTGACCTCGACCTGTTGTACGGTTTGCTGTGCATAGACAGCCTGGTTGAGTCCGGCGAAACTCAGTGTCAGTCCCAGTGCAGGCAGCATTGCCAATGTGCGGTAAGTGCCAAGGTGCGCAGCGGCTGAGAAGAAATATGTAGTCGTATGTGGCATGATTTGCAGAAAAAAAGTGTGCAGCTCCCCCTGCTCTGTCCGTAACGGATCAGCGCCAGCGAAGCGAATAAATAAAACCGACGTAGTTGAGCTGACTTAGTTGAGCTGACTTAGTTGCGTTTGCTCAGTTGAAGGGATTAGCGTTCAGCATGGATCAGTGCACCATCACTGCACTGCCATCAATGATGGACGCACTGTTTGCGCTACTGATGGCGCCGCTGAGGGCGTCGCGTATCAGCTCTGCATCTTCAGTACGCATCGTGAATTGATTGGCATTGAGTAAAACCACGATCCAGTGTTTGTCTGCGATTTTAGTGCGCAGTAACAGGCAGCGGCCTGCTGCTTTGGAATAACCGGTTTTGGTCAGCGATATATCCCAGCCGGCCTGTCTCACCAAGGGATTGCTACTGATCAAACGTTCAGATTTACCCGCCAGTGACAACTTTATTTCCGGGCTGCTGCTGAGCTTTTGCAGTTCAGGATAGCCAGCTGCGAAGCGGGCCAGGCGCGCCAGATCGGCAGCGCTGGAGCGGTTATTGGCGGAGATCCCGACCGGTTCTTCTATGCTGGTGTGCTGCAGACCTAAAGCCTGAAGCTTGCTTCGTATCGCCGCGATCAGCGCAGGCTCACCACCTGGATAAGTGCGACCCAACGCTTTGGCCGCGGTGTTACTGGAAGGTACCAGCATCAATTCCAGCAATTGTTGGCGTGTGACTGACAAACCGGGCTTAAGCATAGTCAGTCCCTGCTGCGAGCCCACCATGTCTTGCCGGCTCAACTGCAATTCCTGCTGCATATCGAGCTGCGCATCGAGGGTCACCATCGCAGTCAGCAATTTAGAAATCGATGCGATCGGCACCGCCACATCCGCATCTTTTTGCAGCAAAACGGCGCCACTCGCCTCATCCAGCACCATCACGTGACGCGAATGGGTGTTTATCATCAGCTTATCTGGCAAGGCGAATTCGCGCGTTGGCCGGCTCTGCACTGTAAAATCTGCGACTGGACCCGCATCGACTTTAGTCTGAAAAATCAGCATCAGACTGACAACTGCCAGCACGACCGGCAGTGCCATTTGCCATTGCCAGGCTTGTGGACCGGGACGCAGGATTTGGCGGATGCGGCTCAATAAATCACCACCGTGGGCGGCCAGTGCCAAACTTTTCTGCTGCATCTGCATTTGATCCAGGCTTTGTAATGCGAGTGCCAGTTCACGTGACTGACCGGTGGCAGCAACCGCCAACTGATCCGCAATCAGCTCACGCTCGCTATCCATATGGCGACCCAGCCACCACACCACAGGATGATAGAACAGCAGCGCCTGCACCAGATTCTGCAGCAGCTTGACCAGATAATCCCAGCGCCGGATATGCGCCAATTCATGTGCGAGCAAGGCTTCTATCATGGCAGGCGACATACCACTGAGCAGTGACACGGGCATCAGGATCACAGGACGCCAGCAGCCGGTCGTCATCGGGCTCAGTATCTCGGTTTTCCACAGTAGCCGCACTTCACGCCGTATGCCAAAACGTGTCTGCAAACTGCGTGCGCTTTGCTGCCAGTCGCCCATCGCGCTGACATAGTCAGCCTGCCCGGCCAGACTACCCAGACGTGCAATCCACAGCAGACCCAGAAGATAACGACTCAGCATCAGCGTGACGCCACTCAGCCATAGCGTTACCAGGAAAGGCAAGACAGGCGCTAACAAGCTGAGTAGCAGATTGCTGTCCTGCCACTGGACTTCTGTCGTGGCAGACGCGTCTGACAACAATTGCAAAGCCGCACTCAGCGTCAGACTTTGCGGACGCGAGGCTTGCAACACCATGCCAACCAAAGGCAACAGTGCACATAACAGCATCGCACCCGAGGCAATCAGGTAACGGGTCTGTGGCCTGGCGTGACGACATAAGCTCAGCAACAGCGCTGCCACACCGGCAATCAACACACCTTGCCACACGAAATCCAGTAAAGGCCAGCCCAGTATCTGGGTCAGCCGCTCAAAAGAAAACTGACTGATTGCGGCATTCATGATTATTTTTCCTCTTTCAGGATTTTTTCGATTTCAGCACGCTCCTGAGCAGAGACATGCCCGCCGCGTAAAGCAGCCAGCACCAGCGCCTTGCCAGAACCGGCAAAGACTTTCTGTATCAGGTCTTTGAGCAAATTGGTTTGCAGGGAATCGGCCTCCTGAGCCGGCGCATAGACATGCGAACGCTGGCTTTCATCGCGCGTCAAAATACCCTTGCCATGCATGATCTGCAATTGGCGCAAGACCGTGGCGTAATTCAGATCAGGCTTATCGGTCTGCGCGATTTCGTGAACTTGCTTAGCACTCAGCGGACCGTGTTGCCACAGCACCTTAAGTAAATTCAATTCGGCAGCGGTAGGTTTAGGAATGGTGCGGGAAATTGGTGCAGACATACGTTTCCATTCATCAGGATTGAGTCAGAATGGAAGCAGAATAAATGTTCTAGAAAATTTTGTCTAGAACTTTTTTTCTACATTTAAAGTTCAGCGCTTAGAAAATATACGGCAGGTATCCGCAGCACGTGCCGCCCAGGCTGAACTCAGGCGGTTTTGGTATGCAACGCCAGTCTGGCACTGGGTAAAAAACGAGCTATGGTTGACAGCAACTCATCTTCGTCCACACTCTTGGTCAGGTAAGCATCACAGCCTGCCCAACTGCCACGGAATTTATCAAAGGCAGAAGATTTACTACTGAGCATCACCACCGCCGTTTGACTGGTACGCGGATGTCCTTTGATTTGCTTACAGACGGCGTAACCATCGATACCTGGCATCATGATGTCCAGGAAAATACAGGTATACGACTTCTTCATCGCCATCAATACTGCATCTTCGCCATTTTCCGCAAAGTCCACATCAAAGCGGAAGGGCTCCAGCTTTTTGCGCATCACCGCACGGACGGTGGCACTGTCATCGACCACCAGCACTGACTCCATCGGTGGCGGACTGAGCGGAGTCTGAGGCAAGGACTGCGCACGGTCAGTTTCGCGCCGCAAGCTTGCGCCATCCCAGCTTGCGCCCTGCTGACGACGGCTACGCTCAGCCAACGCCAGCATCATTTGTTCATCCAGTTGTTCGAACAAGCGCATCCACTGTATCGGTTTTGGCAGACAAGGCCAATCTGACAGCAGCACCGCCGGGCTGCCTATCAGCATGGCAGGCGCGTGTACATTGGGCGCACACTCATGCAACAGGCGGGTCAGCTCGGGATGATCCGCATTGATCAGGTAGATATCGGGCCTGGCCTCCGCCACGGCAGCGACTTCATATAAGAAAGTACGACGACTGGTAAGGCGAAAAGTCGATTGCAGCAGCTCTTGCTCAGCGCCGGAAAAACCAGCCAGTTGCAAAACAAAGCGCTGGCTGTCCGGGACGGTGGCAGAAATAGTAGTGATCATTTGCTGGTGCAACAAAGAGTCAAATAAGAGTCAGATAGTAGACGAGTAAGAAGAAGACAGTTTGAGCAAGCGGTGCTGGTATTTAAAAGCTGTCAAATGAGTACCAGATGATAGCATGCAGTCATGTGCCCTGCATGCGTAAAGTCAGCTTGTGAGTGCACGATAGCTCAAAAAACCGGCGAAGCAGCACAATACAGATCCCAACAAATGCAGACCGGCATGTGCCAACGCCCAAAACACTTCACCTTTTTGCAGCAATTGCATGGACTCTGCAGAAAAAGTGGAAAAAGTCGTCAAGCCGCCCAAAAAACCGGTAATCACAAACAAGCGCCAGGCCGGTGACAAGTCGGGATAGCCGCTAAAGAAAGCGACCGCCAATCCGATCAGATAACCACCACCCAGATTCGCGATCAGCGTACCCAGCGGGACTTGCGCCCAGACCTGATTGCCCCAGAGTGCCAACAGCCAGCGCAACCAGGCACCAAACGCCGCACCTATACCGACTGCAAGTATCCCTAACGCATTCATAGTGCCCCCTGTTGCGACAACGAGGCAGCCGCAGCAGCATCTTGCCAGCGTTGACTGGCGCGCTCATCGCTTTCGCGCGCATCCACCCAGCGCACACCTTCCGGGGTTTGTTCTTTTTTCCAGAATGGTGCGCGGGTTTTCAGGTAATCCATGATGAATTCGCAGGCAGCAAACGCATCTCCACGATGGCGCGTCGCGACCGCTACCAATACGATCTGATCGAGTGGCAGTAAGGGACCAACCCGATGGATAATCAGGCTTTGCAGCACAGGCCAGCGCTGCGCGGCCAGAGTCAGTATGTCCTGCAAAGACTGTTCTGTCATGCCAGGATAATGTTCCAGTTCCAGCCCACTGACCTCAGCCCCCTCATTGATATCTCTGACCAACCCGACAAAACTGACGACAGCACCGATTTCAGGCAGATTGCTGCGCAACGCAGCCAGTTCTGCACCCACGTCAAAATCTGCGGTCTGTATTCTGACCACCATCTCAGCCTCCGGTCACCGGTGGGAAAAAAGCCACTTCACATTGATCCGTCAGCACGGTATCCGCCGCACACATTTGCTGATTGTAAGCTGTGCGCAGTAACTTTTGATCCGACAAAACCTCGTCCCACACGCCACCGCGCTGACGCAGGAAAGCGCGCACGGCCCCTACTGTCCTCACTTCTGGCGGCAGCTCGATTTCTTCGGCGGACGTGCCTAAGACTTCTCTGACACTGGCAAAAAAACGGCATTGAATTTTCATACCACACCCATACTGCTGAAAGGAATAAAACGCACCATCTGACCGCGCACCACAGCTTGCAATGGGGGCAAATCAATTAAACCATCTCCCCATACGGCAGAGCTTAATACACCAGAGCTTTGATTCTGAAACAGTTCCAGCCCGCCGTCTGCATTGATGCGCGCACGCAGGAACTCATTGCGACGATCCGGCTTAGTCCAGTCAAAATCTGCACGCATGCTGTAAGCCTGAGGTGCAACATTGCGTACGCCTTGCAAACGCAACAGAAAAGGCCGTACAAACAGCAGGAAGGTCACGAAGCTGGATACCGGATTGCCAGGCAGACCGATGAAAAACGCGCTGCCGACTTCACCAAAAGCGAGTGGCTTGCCCGGCTTCATTGCAATCTGCCACATCGCCAGCTGCCCTTCGGCTTCCACAGCGGGTTTGACGTGATCTTCCTCACCGACCGATACACCACCTGAGGTAATGATCAGATCGTGCCCTTCTGCCGCCTGGCGCAGTGCGGCACGGGTCGCCGCCAGATTATCCGGGACGATGCCCAGATCGGTAATATCACAACCCAGACCCTGCAATAAGCCAGTCAGGGTATAACGGTTAGAGTTATAAATCGCGCCTGGCCGCAGCGTATCGCCGGGCATGGCGAGCTCATCCCCGGTGAAGAAAATGGCGACTTTAGGACGGCGCAACACAGGCAGCGTTGCCAGCCCGACCGAGGCGGCCAGACCCATCTCCTGCGCACGCAGCACGGTTCCAGCCTCTAAAATGGTCGCTCCTGCGCGGATATCCTCACCCTGACGCCGTATCCACTCCCCGGCTGCTGGCTGATGCCGGATCACGACGGCATCGCCATCGGTCTCGCATTGCTCCTGCATGACCACAGCATCCGCCCCTTCGGGTATTAACGCACCGGTAAATATCCTGGCCGCACTACCAGGCTCCAGTGGCTGCCCGACAACACCAGCCGGAATACGTTGCGAGATACGCAAACGCGCATGACCAGACACGCAGTCCGCGGCACGCACGGCATAGCCATCCATCTGGGTATTGTCCTGAGGTGGCACATGCAATTGTGCGTACTGAGGGCTGGCCAGTATGCGACCCAGTGCATCTGTCGTTGCAACGTTTTCTGTTGCGCTCAGGGTCCTGACGCGGCTCAGCATATGGTCCTGCGCCTGCGCGACACTCAGCATGCTTGTTTTTAATGTCATAGTAAAAATAATACAAATCAACAGAGCTGGATTGTATCCGGTCTGCCACGATCCTGTCGCCATACAGCGCAATGTCTGCATCTCGCGATGACATATGGCGCCAATTTAGGCTAACTGGATTAGCGCTGAGTTTTTTTTGAGAAACATTTTAATATTTGCTTCCGTCATCTCGCTATAATGAAAGCAACTTTCCTGCTATCCGGAGACCGACAATGCGCCTCTTTCAGACCTTCCCCAAACTGGCAGTAGCCGTATTGATATGCAGCTGCTGCTTAGCGCGCAGTGTGAGCGCAGAAGAAACGGTATATCGTTTTTCGCCAGTCAATCAATACGACATCAATCTGACTGCTGCGTATTGGAATCCCATCATTAACTATATCTCCGAAAAAAGTGGCATCAAACTCACACTCAAAATAGGCAGAACCAGTGCCGACACCACCAGCTATGTACTGGCACAGGAAGTGGAGTTTGCCTTCACCAATCACTTATTTTCTCCAGAACGCGAAAAGCTGGGCTGGAAAGTCTTTGGACGAAGAAATATCCCTTCAGTCACCGGGCAAATCGTAGTCCCTATCGAGTCCGGCATCACCGACTTACAACAACTGAAAGACAAAAGCATTGCCTTCCCCGGCCCCGAAGCGCTGATCGGTTATAAGGTGCCTATGGCACATCTGATGCACAAAGGAGTGGATGTTAACCTTGTTTTTGGCGGCAATCAAAATGGGGCACTGGCACAGCTTTTTGCCGGTAAAGTACAGGCAGTCGGCGGTAACTCTCAACTGATAGACAGTTACGCGACGCGCGAAAAAAAGAAATTCCGCATCTTATGGTCGTCCGAGCCTTATCATGACCTGGCACTGATGGCCTCGGGCAAAGTCAGTGATGCCACCGTTAAAGCTGTCGCCAACGCTTTTTTCAATATGAAAAACGATCCGCAAGGCAAAGAAATTCTGCATCAGGTCTCACAAAAAGTCGGATTAAGCAATGATAACTATTTCATTCCGTCCGATAGCAGCGAATATGCGAGCTATAGACGTTTTTATCAGAATGCGCCAGCCAGCCTGCGCTAACTGAACGGAGCTATTGTGTCCTTCCTGCGTTTCTTGTTGCCTCAATCGCTGGTGTTGCGTGTCTACGCCTTATACAGCGTGACCTGGCTGATCTTTATGCTGGGTGCCATCAGCGTGTATTACGAAACCCGATTCACGCAAGAGATATCTGATGTACAGGAATCTGCCTCGTCGGTGCTGGAAGTAGCTGCCCATACCATTACCGACAGTGCTGTGATCGGTGACTACGATACCATCAAGCGCACATTAGACCGCATGGTCAACAGTCCAAATTATTCCTCAGCAAAATTCATCGCCTTACAAAGCGGACTGATTTCCAGTCGCGCCAAAACAACCGAGTCGCTCGGCTACATCCCTGACTGGATCACAGAACGCGTGGCCAGCCACCTGTTTGATGACAACCGTATTATTCGCGTTGGCGGTCAGGATTATGGCGTATTGCGTCTGAGCTTTGACAACTTTGAAATCGCCCAAAAAATGTGGCAGATGATCAAAGTTGCGGCACTGATGACACTGGCCAGTTTTATCGGTGGCGTCGTACTGATCTGGTTTCCGTTGCGGCACTGGCTGGGGGCATTGCAAGGGACACAGATGCTGGAGCTGGGCCGTTCAGAAGGCCGCGACCTGGAATATGAGCACCTGATCCAGAACGCACCGGCTGAACTCAGAACAACGCTGCTAACCTTGCAAACCACCGCCGGCCAGCTCAGGGCGGAACTCAGTGAAAGAGAAAGTACCCTGAACTCCTTGCGCCAAATCCTGATCAGTCTGGTGCCTGATTCACGCAAGCGTATCGCGCAAGATGACAATATCGCCACCGTCATCGCCACCATCAGCAAACTGGTGGAAGAAGGTGAGAAATCAAGGTCCGCGCTGGAACTGGCGAAAACCGTAGCAGAAAATGCCAATCAGGCGAAAAGCAGTTTTCTGGCCAATATGAGCCACGAAATCCGCACACCGATGAATGGCGTGATAGGCATGCTGGAGCTGACCTTAGACACCCCGCTCAGCGAAGAACAAATCAACTATCTGGAACTTGCACATCGCTCTGCCAATAATCTGCTGGTGATCATCAATGACATTCTGGATTTCAGCAAAATTGAAGCAAATAAGATAGAGATGGAAGCGATAGAAATACGCTTACCAGAATTACTGCGGGATATACTCACCAGCCACGAATTGACTGCGCAAAAAAAACACCTGCCGTTACGTACAGAAATTGCGCCAGACATACCGCAAATCATACTCGGCGACCCAACCCGATTGAGCCAGATTTTGAACAATTTGCTCAGCAATGCACTTAAATTTACCGATCATGGCGAAGTCGTTTTACGCGCCAAATTAACGCCACCCGCCCATGTCGACGATACAGCGCATCTGCATTTGATGGTGAAGGACACAGGCATAGGCATCCCCATCTCCGAACAGGGGCGGATCTTTGATGCGTTTTCTCAACAAGACGCCTCGACCACACGACGTTTCGGTGGCACCGGACTGGGCCTGAGCATTTGCAACCGGCTGGCACAACTGATGGGGGGCAGCATTACGCTCAACAGCATGCCTGGCATCGGCAGTGAATTTTGCCTGACCATACCAGCCGTGTTTCCGCTTCCGTCTTCCGCAGATACCAAGGCAGTCGTGAACACGTCCGCACAGCGCGAATTAAGGCAGCTTAACATCCTGATTGCCGAAGATAATGCAGTCAATCAAACCCTGATCCTGAACCTGATCGCCAAACAAGGTCACCAGACGGTATTAGCAAATAATGGCCAGGAAGCCGTCGATCGCTGGAAAGGCGAACACTTCGATCTGATCCTGATGGACATGCAAATGCCGGTCATGGGCGGCCTGGACGCCAGCAAAATGATACGGCAACTGGAACAACAGTCACCTGCGCGGCAACGCACGCTCATCCATGCGCTGACCGCATCTGCACTGGCCAGCGAGCAGCAGGAAGCGATGGCAGTGGGACTGGACGGCTATCTGACAAAGCCGATTAACCGCCAGGTCTTGTACGAATTATTGAATCAGCTTGCCGCGCAACCAAGCGCGGGCTTGCCAACCAGCGTTTCTGAACATGCTTAAGCAACGCCTGTCGGTCTGGCTGAATCAAATTCCAGCCGTGATGGCATGGAACAAAAAACCTCAGCAAATTAGCATCTACCTGAGCCAGATCGCCACCGCCGAGGTAGCGCAGCATCGTAATCACTTATTGAGTCTGTTAGATCAGGGAGAAACCTCGCGCCTGCATCAGTATCAGCATCTGGGCGATCAACAGCGCTTTCTGGGAGGACGCGCACTGAGCAAGTTATTGGCAGCCCAATTATTTCAGCTCCCCTTCACGCAGATCCATCAGATCCACATCGTCAGGGATCAACTCGGCAAACCCAGCATTCAACTCAATCAGACCAACTACCCTCTGAGCCTGTCGCATAATGAACATCAGGTACTGGTCGCCCTCAGCCGTCAGGCTTTATCGCAAGACTGCAAGCTGGGCGTGGATATCGAAGCGCACGGAATCATTCCCGATCTGGAAAACCTGTGCGCTACCGTATGCACCGCAGCAGAAAGCCAGGATATTCTGTCTCACCCAGATCCAGCCACACGCTTCATCGCCTACTGGTCACTCAAAGAAGCCTTACTCAAAGCACTGGGCATGGGTTACCGCTTAGACCCGCTGCAATTCAGCCTCAGCCTGAAGCAGGACCGGCCCTGCCTGATCAGCGCCCCGGAAGGCGTCCCGCTAAATGGCTGGCAATTCCATCTGCACACCTGCACATCGGATCAACACACGCAACAACTGGCCATCGCCTTTCATTCCACCCATCGCAGCCAGCTACAAATTCAGCAGCTGCCCGCAGCAGCACTGCTGGAGCACTACCTGAACGAAACGCGCTAAACACCCCTGCACTGACCGCCAGAACAGAATTACTTTACGCATACGCAACACGAACTGGAAAAAATCAGGATTCTTTGCTATACTCGCAGGCTTCGTTTATGACGAACAACCAAAGCCGGAGAGGTGGCAGAGTGGTTGAATGTACCTGACTCGAAATCAGGCGTACTGTAACAGGTATCGGGGGTTCGAATCCCCCCCTCTCCGCCAAGTTAATGGAAAAAGCCCTTGAATTTCAAGGGCTTTTTCTTTTTCTGACTTCATCAGTATGCCATTTGGCATGTCATCTAATTTTTGGCGTGTAAATGCGTAGCTTTCTTTAGAGCGAAAGAAGGTGGTTGGCTCAATGAAAACTCAGTTTATACTTCATCCACCCTGGCATGCATTGAAGCGTATTAAGTCACTTTACGGCCTGACACAATCTCATCTTATTTCGAAAATAGAGAGAGATAGCGACGAGTTTTTCCAGAATTCGATATCTTGCTTAACATATTCCACGCCACGCGGCGTGAAATTAGAAGCCTTTCGCAGCTTAAAGAATCAGCGTTATCATGGGATCCGTTATGCAACCCAAGACGCAATGAAGTAGCGAGCTTTGAGATATTGCGGTGTTTTATCATCGAGCCAGCACTCAACATTAGATGACCGCTCGTCGGCTTAATATCTAAAGACGGGATGCATAGCATTCACCTGATAGGGAACAATTTACCGAGCGAAGCTTATTCTATTCGTCGTAATTGAATGCCGTTTAATCCGCTGGTTGAAGTAACACATTACCCCAACAACTCCCAGATACCAATCGATAACAATTCAGTTAAAAAACAGTTTCGTGCCGTTGTGTTGAAGCGAGTTACTGGATGTTTGCACCCAATCGGCAAGCCGGAAATTTGCTTTATATTTTATGAGACCTATTGGGGATATTCTCCCCAAACTAGAAAGGATGAAGATGAGTGATCAGCTTGCGATCCGTTGTGTTAGCAAAGACGACTTTCCTGAATGGCTAACACTTTGGGAAGGTTACAATAAATTTTATGGACGACATGGAGAAACCGCGTTAGATCCAGAAATTACCAGGTCAACTTGGGCTCGCTTTTTTGATGAACACGAACCGATGCAAGCAATGGTTGCAGAACGATCAGGAAAATTGCTCGGTTTAGTTCATTTCATCTACCACAGAAGTACTATTCAAATTAAGCCGGTATGTTATCTGCAAGACTTATTTACAGTGGATCATGCGAGAGGGATGGGGGTTGGCAGAGCACTGATAAACGCTGTGTATAACACTGCCAAGGCTGTCGGAATTCAACGTGTTTACTGGCAAACACAAGAAACGAATACGATAGCCATGCAACTGTACGACCAAATGGCTCAAAAAATTCCGTTTGTGGTGTATCACAAAAAGCTTTGACTAGTCGCTTGTACGAAGGGGTGTGGGGTGAAGAGATTCTGAAATCTGCGCATCTCGAAGTTCCGAATGATCCAAACTTAGCCCACGTAAGACCCTAAACTAATGAAAGACCCCACCTCTCAGCCAAAACATTAGCAAAGAGCGTGGAGCAACTTACAGTCTTCTTATCAAAAGCGCCACTGCACTGCGTGGATACACGCAGTGCAGTGGCGCTTAAGTATATTGCGGGAGATATGCTAAGAATGGCACAAGCATCCTTTGATGCTTGCGCCGGACAATCAGCTTTGCTTTAACTGACCGAGTATGCTGGCGACTTTGGTGGTAATCACGTCGACCGCGGGGCCATTTGCGCCGTGCGGAATGATGACGTTGGCGTGGCGCTTGGTTGGTTCGATGAATTGCTGATGCATAGGGCGTACCGTTTCCATGTACTGGCTGACGACGCTTTCTACGTTGCGGCCGCGCTCGGTGATATCCCTTTGCATGCGACGGATGAAGCGCACATCCGATGCGGTATCGACAAAAATCTTGAGCGACATCAGATTGCGCAAATCGGCATCATACAAAGCAAACAGGCCTTCGATCACGATGACCGGTGCGGGCTTGACGGGGATGGTGCGGTTGGAGCGGTTATCGATCGTGAAGTCGTATTCAGGCATCGCAATGGTTTCGCCATTGCGCAAGGCCTGGACGTGCTGCACCAGCAAAGGCCAGTCAAAAGCTTGCGGGTGATCGTAATTCTGCTTACGACGTTCTTCAGGGCTGAGATGGGATTGGTCGCAGTAGTAATCGTCCTGCATCACCACCGAGACCATATCGGCGCCAAACGACGCAAGCACTTGCTGGGATACCGTAGACTTACCACTGCCGCTGCCTCCAGCGACACCAATAACAAATGGATGGAAAGAAATCTTGTTCATGCCGAATGATACCAGAAGCGCGATTGAACTGACAGAGACAGGACTGTGGGATAGCAGCAGAAATGCGCCTTTTGAGCGATAAAAAGCCGAGATGGCATCGTTTCATCGTACACACCGTTGCGTATCAACTATTTACAAGCAGGACTTTCCCGCCCAGCCAAACTGAGCCGTTACGTACACAAGCGACCGTCTGACAATGCAAGGAATATTATTTCCAAAAATCAATAATGACATGAAGATGTCATATTTCCTGACTATATTTGCAGGCAATTTACACATAAAGCCTGCTGGACTTACATGTCGCACTGGCAGTGCCAGGATTTTTTAGGAATTGTTCCCATGGAAAGCGTCTTATTTGAGGGCAACATGTCCGCCGCCGCTGGGCATGCCTCTCCAGCTTTGCACGCAAGCCAGTTTGACCAGGCGGATTTGTCTGCGTTACGCTTTCAGCTACAGAACATCATCAGCAACCGGCTGCTGACTGCTCGTTTTCAACCCATCATAGAAATGTCCGATGGCAGCATCCTTGGCTATGAAGGCCTGATACGCGGCCCGTCTGATTCGGCATTGCATGCCCCAATTAATCTGTTTAAAGCTGCGGCAGAAAATAATTTGACGGTACAAGTCGAACATTTGTGCCGCCGTGTCGTGCTGGAACAATTTGCTGCACAAAAACTGCCAGGCAAAATCTTCCTGAATGTGAGCCCTGAATGCCTGATGCAAAGAGACGCACGCTATGGTGAGACGCTGGATTTTATTCATCAGATCGGCATCAATCCTGACCGTGTGATCATCGAACTCACGGAGTACCAGCCTACCCACGATTACGCGCTGCTGTTAGATGCGGTGCTGCATTACCGGAATATGGGTTTTGAAATCGCGATCGACGATCTGGGCGAAGGTTTTTCCAGTCTCAGATTATGGTCAGAACTGAAGCCTGAATACGTCAAAATAGACATGCACTTTATACAGGGCATAGATAATGATGCAGTGAAGGCGCAATTCGTACGTTCTATTCAATCAATTGCGGAGAAGTCAGGCACACGGGTGATCGCAGAGGGCATAGAAACGCAGGCGGAATTGCTGACCGTCAGGGAAATCGGCGTGGCCTGCGGTCAGGGTTACCATATCGCGCGTCCACACCCTTCCCCTACCCGCTCCATTTCAGCTGAAGTTGCGAAAACCCTGTCAGCGCATACTTATCACTCCGGGAAGCGGCCACATCAACAGATGGAAACCTCATCAGCGGTTGGAAAAATTTTACGCACCTCGCCAACGATTCCTTCATCGATGCTGAACAATCAGGTCGATGCAATATTTTTGGAAAATCCGAAACTGCAAATGCTGCCTGTGGTCGATGACGGCGTACCGGTTGGCATCATCAACCGCTATCACATGATAGACAGCTTTGCACGTCCGTATCAGCGTGAACTGTATGGCAAGAAGTCATGCCGGGTGTTTATGGATGCAAACCCGATCATCGTCGACAAACACACCAGCATGCAGGAAGTCAGCCACATCATTGTGCAGGCCAATCCTGACCATCTGATCAATGGCATCATGCTCACGGAAAATGGCAAGTACATAGGTATCTGTACTGGTCCGGATCTGATGCGCGAGATCACCCAAATGCAGATTAATGCAGCGCGTTACGCCAACCCGTTGACGCAATTACCGGGCAATGTACCGATTAATGAGCACATTGAGCAATTGCTGGAAAAGCAGGAGAAATTTTGCGCCTGCTATTGCGACCTTGATCATTTCAAGCCCTTCAATGATGTGTATGGCTACCGGCGTGGCGATGACATCATACAAATGACCAGCGAAGTGCTGAAAAAACACTGTGACCTGAAGCAGGATTTCATCGGCCATATCGGTGGCGATGACTTTATTATTCTGTTTCGCAGCGCGGATTGGGAAGCCCGTTGCCGCGCCATCCTCGACAGCTTTGCGCTGGAAATTCAGGATTTTTATAGCAATGAAGATCGCGAACGCGGCGGCTATCTGAGCGAAGACCGGCAAGGGAAAAAAGTATTTTATCCGCTGGTCAGCCTGTCGCTGGGCGTGGTCAAGGCACAGGACCGGCAATTCTATTCGCATCATCAGATTTCACTCGCAGCCTCGGATGCGAAAAAACAGGCCAAGAAAATCCACGGCAACAGCCTGTTTGTCGACCGACGCGCAGAATGAGGACGCGCAGAAACCGCCTTAAACTGAGTAGGAATAAAAAAAACGCCTGAATATTCTGAAGTGACCCCATTTAGTTGGACAGCTTGATAGTTACGTGGCCAAGGGCTGATTTCTGTATTGAACAGGACTCAGCCCTTTTAATTTCAGTTTTATACGGTCATGATTATAGTAGTGGATGTAGTCAGCCAATCCCTTCTCCAGCTCCTCGACGTTGTTGAATTTGGTCAGGTAATAGTATT
>NZ_JACOGG010000082.1 GCF_014284365.1 Cognatundibacterium rugosum | reverse complement strand
TCACCCATTTTTGATTCGCCTTTTGTGCGGCAAACTGCCGCTGCAGTAAATTGGGGGCAATCCGGCCAACATGCCCTTTGTAGGAGCGGTATTTCTTGATCCTTACCAGGGACTTCAAGCCTAACTCTGTCATCAGGCGCTGCACGGTTTTATGGTTCACCGCCACCCCGGATTGCTGAATGCTGGCCGTGATGCGCCGATATCCGTAACGTCCTTGATGGCGCGCGTAAATCGTGCGTATGTG
>NZ_JACOGG010000081.1 GCF_014284365.1 Cognatundibacterium rugosum | reverse complement strand
CAACCAGTGTGAAAGTAGGTTATCGTCAGGCTCCCTTTAAAAACCCCTCGTTACAACCGTAACGGGGGGTTTTGCTTTTTACGCTTTGCTTTGTGCTTTGTGCTTTGCTGTTGGAATTGGGCTGCTACGGCGGCGAATCAAACTCAAGGATGGCAATCAGCTAAAAAGTAAGCGCCCGGTCATCACAGGTTGACCGGTTCTGATATGGATGATGGAAATTATTGAGCAAGCTTCCAGTTGTGTGGC
>NZ_JACOGG010000080.1 GCF_014284365.1 Cognatundibacterium rugosum | reverse complement strand
TTGGAAAGGCTACCATTGCAACCATTCAGCCGCATCGGCGAACTACTGCCACACAACTGGAAGCTTGCTCAATAATTTCCATCATCCATATCAGAACCGGTCAACCTGTGATGACCGGGCGCTTACTTTTTAGCTGATTGCCATCCTTGAGTTTGATTCGCCGCCGTAGCAGCCGAATTCCAACAGCAAAGCACAAAGCACAAAGCAAAGCGTAAAAAGCAAAACCCCCCGTTACGGTTGTAACGAGGGGTTT
>NZ_JACOGG010000007.1 GCF_014284365.1 Cognatundibacterium rugosum | reverse complement strand
TGTGCCGCCGACGCCGTCTTGGCGTATTGATTCCATCGTCCATCATGTACAAGTGTCCACTTATTAAGTGGACACGATCATCTACGCTTACGCACTTAACTTCAAGATGACTTCACCGGATGCTTACACACAAAGGGAGTACGCTTGCGTGTACTCCCTTTGGCGTTTCTATTACTTAATAGCTTGTTTTTGCTTAAAGTGTCTGAAGGCGTTGCAGCGCCTGTTCTAGGGTACTTTGACGTTTTGCAAAACAGAAGCGCACAACACCTGAGTCGGTTGGCTGTTGATAAAAAGCGCTCATAGGTATGCAGGCGACACCGGCTTTCTTCGTCATCCACTCGGCAAATTCTCTTTCAGGTAAGTCTGAAATATCCCGATAACGCACGCTTTGGAAATAGGTGCCATGACAAGGAAGCAGCTCAAAACGGGTTTGCTGTAATTTATGACGGAAATAATCGCGTTTTTCCTGGTAAAACGCAGGCAACTCCCAGTGTTGCCGCGAGTGCGACAGATGTTCGGCTAATGCGGCCTGCATCGGGGAGTTGACGGTAAATACATTGTATTGATGAACTTTGCGGAATTCAGCGCTCAACAGCTTGGGAGCTGCGATATAGCCGACTTTCCAACCCGTGACATGAAAAGTCTTACCAAAGCTGGACACAATCAGACTACGTGTTTTCAGCTCTGGGTCGCTCGCCATCGAAGCATGGATCTGGCCATCGAAAATAATGTGTTCATAGACTTCATCGGACAAAATCAAGATGCGACTATCTCTGACGCAGTCTTTGAGTGCCTGGATATCCTCCGTAGTCAACACAGTCCCGGTAGGATTATGCGGTGAATTCAGGATCAGCATCCGGGTTCTTGGCGTGATGGACTGTTTGACTTTATCCCAAGGGATGAAGTAACGATTGCCATCTAATTCCATTTGTACCGGTTTCGCAATGCCACCAGCCAGACGAATGGATGGCAGGTAACTATCATAAGCAGGTTCTATGATGATCACTTCATCGCCTGCGTGCACGAAAGTCAGGATGGCCGTCAACAGAGCCTGTGTGGCTCCCGCCGTTACCGTGATTTCGGACTCTGCATCATAGGCACTGTCATACGCCTTGTGAATTTTCTCTGCGATGGCGTTTCTGAGTGTTGGCAGTCCAGGCATAGGCGGATACTGATTGATTCCGGCTTGCATGGCAGCAGTGACGCGCTCGATCAGGGTAGGGTCGCAGTCAAAGTCAGGAAAGCCCTGTCCCAGATTGATAGCCTGATGCTGTTGCGACAATTTGGACATGACGGAAAAGATGGTGGTGACTTCACCTGGAAATTTCGAGTCACTCGAAGAGAATTGAAATTTTGACATGGTAGCGCGCATAAAAAAGCCCCGGCTGGCGGGGCTTAAATGACAAAGATTATTTGGTACCGAATAAGCGGTCGCCGGCATCACCGAGCCCAGGCACGATATAGCCATGCTCGTTCAGGTATTTATCGATGGAAGCGGTAATCACAGGCACGTCAGGATGCGCCTTTTGCATCACCTGAATACCTTCCGGTGCAGCTAACAGACAAACAAATTTAATCGTTTTTGCACCGCCCAGTTTCAGTCTTTCGATAGCGGCAGCGGCAGAGTTGCCCGTTGCCAGCATAGGATCAACCACAATGACCAGACGGTCAGCGATATCTTCCGGCACTTTATAGTAATACTCAACCGGTTCCAGGGTTTCAGGATCGCGGTACAGGCCGATATGGCCAACACGTGCGTTCGGAAGCAAGTCCAGCATGCCGTCCAAAATGCCATTACCGGCACGCAGCACCGAGATCACGCACAGTTTCTTACCGCTGATAGTTGGTGCATCAATGGTTTCTATCGGTGTTTCGATTTTAGTGAATTCTATAGGCAGGTCGCGCGTCACTTCATAGGCCAGCATCTGGCTGATTTCACGTAACAGACGGCGGAAATTATCTGTAGGCGTATCTTTACTACGCATCAGGGACAGTTTGTGCTGTACCAATGGATGCTTAATTTCTGTGACTAATTCATTCAAGATGATTCTCCTGCTAATTTGGGTGTGACCGCTATTTTACGTTGCTGTCAGGCTTTGTGGGAGAGCCACAGCAGAAATTGGATGCAACAATCATGAAATAGGGGGCTTTTCCCGCTTTACTCCAAGGATTGTTTAATTTTGCATCGCCGATAATTCTGATATGAGGTTTCACGCGCACGGGCCGGTGATGCGGAGACGCAAGGATATATTCAGGAGCGAAGCATGGATAACCAGTCACTGTTAAACAAATTTTCTTTGGGGGCTTATTCCCTCGATCGTCATGACGATACGAAGGAGGATTTGTTGTCGTCGCCTGATTTACTTGAGTCCAATTCCCGGATTGATGTCAAAGGTATCCGTGAAGCGATTGCCCGGGTTGAAGCGGAAGCACGCGCTACCGTTGCGACGGAATCCAGGTTGAAAGCAGAAGAGGCTGCACGCGAGTTAGCGCAAACCCGTGCACAGGCTGAAGCTGAGGCGGCGGAATTGGCGCAGGTTAAGTTGAAGCTGGAAGAGGAAGCTGCAAAACAAAGCCAGGCCAGGCTCATCGCTGAGAAGGAATCACAGGCAGCCAGTGCGGCACGTGCTGCTGCGCATGAGATGGAATCACGTGAATTACAGCAGCGCGCTGAAATGGAGCAACGTGCCCGTCAACAATCCGAATTGCGTCAGCGTTTAGAGCGCGAAGCACGTCAGCGTGCCGAACAAAAGTGGAAAGCTGAAGCTGAATTAAGCAGCAAAGCCCATGCCGAAGCCAGTCGCCTTGCTGAGCAAACGGAAGTCGCTAAAAGTTTTGCTGCTGAAAGGTTTGCCGCCTCAGAGAGTGCCCGTCAACAAGCCAGTGAACGTGCCCTGGCTGATGCAAAAATTGTGGAGCTTGCACGTGAACGCGAAAAGCATGACCGTGAAGCCCGTCAGCATGCAGAAATGCTGGCTAAGGTGCGCAATGAAACTTTACAGGCGAGTAAAGAGCGTGAGCAGGCGGAGGCAAAAGCACTGGAAGTCGCCATTAACCGCGCGCCGATGGAAATCCGTGCCCGTGAAGATGCACTGGCACGTCTGCAAATTGAACAAGAACACGAAGCGATCGCAAAGGCTCGTATGGAGTCTGAGCAGCGTGCTGCCGAGGCCATACAGATGCGTATGCAGGCAGAACAGGATTTGCGAACAGCAGCACAAAAACGTGAACAGGCAGAGTTGATAGCAGCAGCAACAGCACAGGCACGTAAAGATGCAGAGGAAAGAATCCGCCAGGTGACGGAATCCCGTATCCGTGCTGAGCGCGAATTGCAGAGCACCGCTTTATCCCGTATTGAAAATGAACAGCAAGCTGACGCTCAGGCACGTGAGCGCCTCGCGGCAGAAGCGGCAGCAACGGAGGAAGCCCGATTGCGCCGGATTGCAGAGCAGGAAGCCACTGCATTGGCACAACAAAGAGTCGCAGAAGAAAAGCGTGCAGCTGAGCTGGCTAAAGAGCGTATAGACATAGAGCGTCAGGCAGTACAGCTGGCGCGAGAACAGGCCGATGCAGAACAGCAGGCACTGAGTACTTCAGCGTTCCAGGCGGAATTGCTCAAGCGCGCTCAGGCCGCATCAGAAGTAAAAGCACAAAAAGCAGCCGAATTGCTGCAAGCCGAGCAACTGCGGGCTGAGGCTGAGCAAAAAGCAGCGCTAGCACTTGAGGAGAAACTACAGGCAGAGCGCGAGAAAACACAGCAAGCTCAAGTCCTGATACAGGCTGAGCGCGAACATACCGAGCTCTTGCGTATGCAGGAAGAAGTAGCACGGGCAGCCAGTTTAGCGCAGGAAAGCGAAATGATCGCCGAACGGATAGCGCTGGAAAAAGCGATGAAACAGGCGGAGCTGCAGCAGCGCCGTGCCGAAATGATGGCAAAGAAAACCCGCGACGCAGATGAGCTGCTGCGCGTTCAGGAACAATTGGCAAACGATGAGGCGAAAGCGATGGCATTGCTGGACGAAAAACTGGATGCAGAACGTCGTCGCGCAGTAGCGGTACAGGCGATGTTAGCGGCGGCAGAAGAGAAACTGGCGCTGGAGCAAGCGGCACGTGAAGAGGCTGAAGCCGCCCGTTTTGCAGAGGAACAGGCCAAGGCTGCCGCGGTGGCGCGGGAAATAGCAGAGCGGGCTGCACGCCAGGCCTCGGAAGAACAGGCGGTGGTTCAGCAACTGGCATTGCTTGAAGCCGAAAAGCAAAAAGAGATACAGCTGCAGGCAATGCAGTTCGCAGCTTTACAACAGCAGCAAGCTGCTGAACTGACTAAAGCAGAGCAAATCCGTACTCAGGCAGAGCAACAAGCGGCCAATCTGGCTCAGGAAAAATTAGAAGCAGAAAAACTGACTGCAGAAGAAATCATCGCACGTGCCTGCGCTGACCGTGAGCATGTCAGCGTTCTGCAGGCGCGTCAGCAGCAAGAGCAGGAAGCCCGCATCGCGCGTCAGGCCATGATAGAAGCGGAACAGCAACGCCTGATCAAAATCCAGGAGCATGCGGATCTGCAAAAGCAAGCGGCACAGGATGCAAAAGAAAAAGTTCAGCAAGCCGAGCAATTAGGAAAGACGCTGCGTTTACGCGCTGAAGCAGAAAAGAAAGCCCTGACACTGGTACAGGAAAAACTGGCTGCGGAACAGCAACTGGCTGCTGAATTGGCAGAAAAAGCCCGCCTCGAAGAAGCTGAAAAAAACGAACACCTGGCACGTTTGCAAGCAGAACAGGCTATGCGTGAAGCCTTAGAGCTCAAACTGGCCCAGGAAAAGCAATTGCATGAAGAGTTGGCTGCGAAAGCCCAGGCTGAGCAGACTGCGGCAAGTGCGGCAGAACAAAGAGTGAAGGCTGCCAGCCGCGCCAAGCGTTTAGAACAGGAAAAGGCACAATCACAATTGGCTGCGGCTGCGGCATTGGAAGAGCAGGCACGTTTGGCAGAACAGGCGGCGCTCGCTGCGAAAGTAGCAGAGCAGGCCGCAACCGAGAAGCTGCATGCTGAGCAGCAGGCAAATGCTGCCGCACAGTGCCGTGCTCAGGCCGAGCAGGCACAAGCCCGCGCTGCGGCTGAGCGCGCTGTGGCTGAGACAGAAGCGCAAACCATGGCACAGGCTAAGCTGGAAGCGGAAATCGCATTGCAGCAGCAGGCCAAATCCTATGCCGCCAGTCAGGTCAAGGCGCACCAGTTGGTGCAAGAGAAAAACCGTCGCCTCGCTGAACTGGAACAGGCAGTTGCTCAGCGTGTAGAGCAAGAATCTGCGCTGCTGATGACCACAGAATCACGCGTACTGGCTGAACAGCAGGCACAGTCTGAGGCTCAGGCAAAATTGCAACAAGAACAGCTGGCACTGCGTTTTGCGCAAGCCAATGCTGATGCTGAACGTATTGCACATGCCGCCGCTGCGGCTACATGTGCAGCCGAACAGGCTCTGCATCAGGAGCTGGCGGCTCATGCAGAAGCCCAACAACTGACCGCGCATCTGGTTGCTCAGCGCTTGCAGGCCGAGGCGCAATTGCGCGTGCTGGAGCAGCAACGCGCCGAGGCTGAGCAGGCATTGGTAGTGACCCTTCAGCAAAAACAAGAGGCGGAACAGGCGCTGTTGAATGAGGCAGTCAGCCGCCAACAGGCGGAAGCTGAGCAACAAGCTCTCGCGCAGCAACGTCTGCAGGCGGAACAGGAGGCTAGGCATGCCGCAGACACGGTCAATGCGGCTGAAAAACGTTGGTTACAAGAGTCTGCAGAAGAGGCGTTGATTAAGCGTGAAGCTGCCGCCGCTTTAGAAAAAAAATCGGCACTGCTGGCCGCGTCTGCCCAAGCTGAGCAGGCACGTCTGCATACAGAGCAGGCTTTGAGTATTGAGTTGGCCGCCAAACTGGCTTTTCAGGAGCAAGAGCTGGCGTTGCAACAAGCGATGCTGGCAGCAGAAGAAAAAGCCCGCGAACTGGCAGTGCAACGTCAATTGCTGGCACAGGATGCAGAACTCGCCGCTCAGGCGCAGTTACAGACAGAGCAGACTTTGTTTGCACAATCCAGTCAACATGCACAGGCACAGAAGCTGGCAAGTCAGGCTTTGGAAGCACGTGTGGCAGAGGCACAAAAGCTGCTGGAGGTGGAGAATCAGCGTGCAGCTGCAGAGGCCAATACGTTGGTGTTGATACGTGAAAAACTGCAGGCTGAGCAAATTGCCGCCGCCGCCGCTGTCGCGACCGAGCAGGCTGAGCAAGCGTATCTGCTGGCCGCACAAGAACGTGCGAAAGCTGAGCAGGAAGCTGCAGTAGCGATGCAGGCTAAAGCAGAGGCTGAGCAGGATGCAGTACGTTTCGCTGCACTGCATGCAGAAACCGAATTGGAAGCCAGTCGTCTCGCGCAAGTAAAAGCAGAGGAAATGCTGACATTGCAAAAACTGGCGGCAGAACGGGCTCAAGCGGAACAGCAGGAATTACTGAGGCTGGCTGAACATCAGCAACTGGAGCAGCAAACCATCGCCCTCAAAAACCAGGCTTTGCAGGTGATCGATGCGAAAATGCAGGCGGAAGCAGCATTGGTACATGTGGCGCAAGAACGTCTGCAATCTGAGGAGCAGTTAGCAAAAGACAGCCAGCAGCGTTTGCAGTTGCAGCAGGAGGCGATGCAGGCTGCCCAGCAGAAACTGGAGTTGGAAGAGCAATTAGATGTGACCTTGCGCTCTAAACTGGCAGAAGACAATCTGGCCAGTATCGCTTTGCAGGAACGTTGCGTTGCTGAACAGCGTTTAATGGAACTGGCTTGTGCAAGGCGCGAAAAAGAACAGACGCTGGCTGCTCAGCTGGCAAGTCAGCTTGTTAAGGAGCAGGCGGCACTGCAAGAGCTGGAGCAACAGGAGTATGAACAAGAGCAGCAACAAGCTGCATTTGCAGATCTGATTTTGCGCAGAAGAGAAGAGCGTAAGGCGGCGAAACTGGCACTGGAACAGGCTCGTGAGCAGGAACTGGCGCTGAGCGCTGAAGAGCAGTCTTTGCAGGAATTGCTGGCAGCGCAGGCTGTGCAAAGTGAGAAACTGAGCGCATTACGCGCACAACAAGCCCAGCAGTTGGCTACCTTGCAAGCACAATGGGCGCAGGAAGAGCAAACACTGCAGGCAGCAGCACAGGAAGAGCAGCAGCAACTCGCCCACGAACATCAGGCCGCGGAAGAATTAGCACAGACACTGATACAGCGCTTGCGTGATCAGCGTCAGCACCATGTGGTATGGCGCGAACAGGTACAGCAGGTATTGGAGTCGGCGCCTGTGACGCTGGACGCGGAATTTGCTTCGTCACAGCCAGCTACCCCGGTTGGACTGCGTTTGCGCCCATCTATTCTGGCCGGTCTGATGTTGTGCGCCGGGATGATCGGTGCTGCCGGGTTCTCTCAATTGCTTCCCTTGGTACACGCTTCGGGGCAAGTGACTGGCGCCGTCGAGGGCAAGCAGGCAGCAACAGTTCAACAGTTGCAAGCGCAAACGGAATACGCTTCAACCCATCAGCTGTCGGCTCAGGCCTTAGCTTCAGTGGTCAATTCATCTGGAACTCAGGCGGTGAAGGTCACTGCAACGGGTTTGCAACTGAGCTATCAACTGGGAGGGACTGCGGAGAAAAACAAGATCGCAGATCGCGAAGAGGCGGCAACGCAGGCTTCTGAGGCCGATACGACACAGCTGGCCATGGTAAAGACCAAATAAGTAGCGGCGGTTTGCAGATGAAAACCGGTGGTTATCCCACCGGTTTTTTATTGTTCAAACAGCTGATAGGCAGCTGTTTGTGTGGATGAATACAGATTGTCTTAGGCTGACCCTGAGGTTTATTCAGGGCTATTCAGGACTATTTGGGCTTATTCGGGTTTATATTCCGGGAAGATCATGACAGCGACAAAGCCACGGTCTTCATGGTTATAAATACGTAAGCGACCGCGGTGGCGTTTGATGATGCGATCAACAATTGCCAGCCCTAAGCCCGATCCGTTCGCCTGACTGCGTGACGCATCGGCACGCGTAAATGGGCGCAACAGCCGGTTCATATCCTCGACAGGTGCACCGTCTCCATAGTCGCGGAAGCTGATCAGTATGCCTTGTTTTTTTCCTTTAGTTTTCCGGCTGCATTGTACTTCTACAATGGTCGATATCTTGTCAGGATTTTTGCCGTAGCGGCTCGCGTTTTCTATTAGGTTAGAAAACATGCGGTGCAACTCAGTCGCGTTGCCCAGCATGAGCTGTCCCGGTGCAATATCGCTACGAATTTGTAAGTGATTGACCCTGGCGTATTCTGATATGACCTGTACCAGTAAATCGCTGATGTTGATCGCAGTGAAGCCATGGCTATCCAGTGGTTTTGCGTAATCCAGAAACTGATTGATGATGGCATCCATTTGGCTCAGATCAGATTGCATGCCTAGGCGGGCATGCTGATCCAGATTCGACATTTCCACTTCCAGCTGCATCCTGGCCAATGGGGTGCGCAGATCATGGGAGATCCCGGCCAGAATGATAGTGCGGTCTGTTTCTATGCGCGCGAGATCTTCTACCATGCTGTTAAAGCTGGCATTGGTTTCCCTGATTTCTTTGGGCCCCAGCTCTGGCAAGGGGTCTGGCTGCTTACCCTGAGCCAGTAAGCGTGCAGCATGACTGACCCGAGATAAAGGGTCATTGATTAGCTTGGAAATCACCGCTGCTCCCAGTAAGGTCAATATCAGCGAGGCGGTGGCCCAACTGATCACCGGCAGCGTCATCGGTGGTTCTATGCGATCGGTATCCAGCCTGAGCCAGTATTGTTCGTCGTCGATATCAAAGCTGATCCAGAATCCCTTGATATCGTTAACTGATTTAGCAAAACGGGTGGAGCTGCTGAGCTTGACGCGCAGCATTTGACTCAATTCACTGAAAAAAGCGGTATTTTCCTGAACTTCGACTTTATCGTGCTCGCTGACCAGATGGATTCGTATTCCCTCTTCATGTGCCAGGTCCAGCAGCAGTTCACGCCGGGTCTCGGGAACAGAGTGGGTGAGGGCGGCACGTGTGATAGTGACGATAGAAACCACCTGAGAGCTCAGTTGCTGCGCTCTGGGCGTGCGCTCCAGACTGCGGAAACTGACAAACCAGACTATCATGCTGGTCATGACTAACATGGCCAGCATGATAAATGTGCGCCAGAACAGGCCGCTGCGCAACCACTCGGGGCTGTTTAAATAGGATTGCATTGCAGGCGGCTAAGTACGCAACTTAGTTTTTCTGACCATCAGGAATGAACACATAGCCCAGTCCCCAAACCGTCTGGATGTAAAGCGGACTGGATGGGTCAGGTTCTATCAGCTTGCGCAGGCGGGAAATCTGTACATCCAGGCTACGGTCGAAGACCTCATATTCACGTCCGCGCGCGAGTTCCATTAACTTTTCTCTGGACATGGGCTGACGTGCATGGCGGGCAAATACTTTTAAAACTGAAAATTCACCCGTGGTCAGTGAAATCGTTTCATTATTCTTTTTCAGCGTACGGGTACCCAAATCGAGTACAAATTCGCCAAAACTGAACGTTTGTGGACCGTCTGAGGGTGCGCCCGGCAGTTCGTCCGGCACTTTTCTGCGTAATACGGCATTAATACGTGCTACCAGTTCACGGGGATTAAAAGGCTTAGGCAGGTAATCATCTGCGCCCATTTCCAAACCGATGATGCGGTCAACTTCTTCCCCTTTTGCGGTCAGCATAATGATTGGGGTTTGATCGCCGCCGCCGCGTAAACGCCGGCAAATGGCCAGTCCATCTTCACCGGGCAGCATCAGATCAAGTACCAGCATGTCGTAACGCTCACGCATCCAGAGCTTATTCATTACCTGGGCATTTTCAGCGCCGACGACATAAAAGCCTTGTTCAGTCAGATAGCGGCGCAGCAGTTCGCGCAGACGTAAGTCATCGTCGACGACCAGAATTTTGGCTTTGGGTGGATTGCTCACTGGGTTAGAGCTGGAGTCACTGTTTATGTTGAGATTATTCATAGCCCGTATGGTACTTGCATCACTGTGGCTTGAAAACCGTTAGCCCAATCTGCTTACAGAAAGTTACACAGTTTACCGGCCATTAGCCTGACATTGTTAGCATTTAAGTTACTTGCTGATTAAAGTTGACGATCCGCAGCGAAGCAGCCACGTGGGCTAAGATAAGCGAGGTATCGTATTGGCACTGTATACCGCGCTTAAAGGTATAAGCAAGTTTTTGTTGAGTGACTTCATATCGTCGTGGTGTGCAATCTGCTTTGCCGACCGCCACAATGAATACGGCACGATAACGGGATATTCAATGCTGGCATTCCCACGGGGCTTGGTCCATGCGAGCAAAGCGATTGCACGTCCGATTAAGCTAGAGGTTGCGTTTCCGTATCGTCTATCTCAGCGATGTCTTAGCGCCGGGTGAGCGGGTTCGCTCAAATTTAAACCTATAGACTGTACCCACTTATCTGCGCCTGATTGGCGACAGTATCCATGTTGCATCCGGTCCTGTTGATTAGCGACGATGTTGCTTCATGATTTTTTGTTGTTCACGCTGCCAGTCGCGTTCTTTTTCGGAGTCGCGTTTGTCATGTTGCTTCTTACCTTTGGCGAGGCCGATCTGGCATTTGATGCGGCCTTTGCTGAAGTGCATATTCAGCGGAACCATGGTGTATCCGGAGCGCTCGACTTTGCCGATTAATTTACTGATTTCTGCTGCGTGCAACAGCAGCTTACGGGTACGCACTGAGTCTGGGTGTATGTGGGTGGACGCTGTCGGTAAGGCGCCAATATGGGCGCCGAACAGGTAAATTTCACTGTCGCGCACAATCACATAGGCTTCTTTTAACTGCAATCTGCCAGCGCGGATCGCTTTGACTTCCCAGCCTTGTAATACAACGCCAGCCTCATACTGTTCCTCGATAAAGTAATCGTGGAAGGCTTTTCTATTATCAGCAATACTCATTGATCGTGGTTTTTCTTGATGTCGCCGTCACAGAAATGGCCTCGGCGATTTCGATATGGTGATGACTCGGTTAAAATGCGAACCTGTGATTCTACCAAATGGTTTCCTTAGATGGCAGTTGTACATAAAACAGTTTTCATCGGCTTTAGTGCCGCCCAGATGTTTGCACTGGTTGACGAGGTGGAAAAATATCCGGAATTTCTGCCTTGGTGTGGTGGCGTGAGTGTCGCCGAAAGAACGTCGACCGGCCTGACTGCGACTTTATCGATCAATTATCACGGCATTCGCCAAAGTTTTACCACGCAAAACATGAATCAGCCGCCGCACAGCATGCAAATGACCTTGCTGGAGGGACCGTTCCGGCAATTGTGTGGTCAATGGAAGTTTACTGAATTGCGCGCAGATGCCTGCAAAATTGAGTTTGATCTCAATTACGAGTTCTCCAGTAAATTGCTGGAACATTTAATTGGTCCGGTGTTTGGTAAAATTGCCAATAGTTTTGTCGATTGTTTTTGCGCGCGCGCGGAGGTGGTGTATGCCTGATGCAGTCGCAGAGCCTGTGATTAGCGTGCAAATCGTCTACGCAGATCAGAAAAGCATTGTCCGTGCGCAGGCGACACTGGCTCCAACGGCGACTGTGCATGAGGCGATACTTAAAAGTGGCATCATACAGACATGTCCCGCCATTGATATCAGTGTGCTCAAAGTCGGCGTGTTCGGTAAGTTAAAGCCGCTGGATGCTGCTTTGCATGATGGGGACCGGATAGAAATTTACCGGCCCTTATCTGCAGATCCGATGGAGGCGCGCCGGCGTCGTGCTAAAAAGCAGGCGCGCCAGTCTGCTTCAGGCTGAAGTGGTGATTTGAGTGCAACGCATTACTGGCAACCGGCAGTTGCCTTTTTTGTATCTGCGATTTCTTTGGCTCTTTGCGCGTCGTCCATATAATTCCGTTCGCCGTTTTTATCTGTTGTAGCGACTCTTACGCCGGATTCCAGGGTTTTTTGGTAAGTCTTGGCACGCTCGCAGTTTTTGCTTTTGTCGGAAGCTGCTTGCTGGTCTTCAGCGGCTTTTTTATCTTTTTCAGCCTGTTCGGCACGACGCTTGTTAAAGTCTTCATTGCGCGATGCGGTGGTGGCTGGTTTGTTCGCTGAGGCTGCTGCGGTGCCGGCTTCTTTGGCCGGAGCTGCAGGCTCATTGGATTCGACAGATTTTCCCGGTGTTTTCAGTATGCGATTTTTTGGCACGGAGGCGGGCGGGGCCGTATCGGAGTACTGCTTATTGCCTTTATCATCCACCCATACGTACTGCGCCAGTGCATGACCGGTGATGCCAAGGGCGAAAAGGGCGGCGATAATGTGTAGCGGACGACGTAACATAGCGGACTCTCTGATAAACGGCCAATAAAAAGATACGTGAGTTTTACACGTCTGCAGACGAGTTCGCAAGTTTTCTGTATAATTCACTTTTGCGCCTATAGGAAATACTATGCGTTTACTCCAAAAAGCACTCACGTTCGATGACGTGCTACTCGTTCCAGCTTACTCGAACATCCTCCCTAAAGACACTTCTCTTGCGACGAAACTGACGCGCAATATTCATTTGAATATTCCGTTGGTGTCGGCAGCTATGGACACAGTGACCGAAGCCAGACTGGCAATTGCTATGGCACAGGAAGGCGGTATCGGTATCGTCCATAAAAACCTCACGGCTAAAGAGCAGGCTCGCGAAGTTGCGAAGGTCAAGCGCTTTGAGTCCGGTGTGTTGCGTGATCCGATCACGATCCCACCGAACATGAAAATCCGCGAAGTGATCGCCTTGTCCCAGCAATATGGGATCAGTGGCTTCCCTGTAGTGGAAGGCAATACTGTGGTGGGTATCATCACTAACCGCGATTTACGTTTCGAGGAAGAACTCGATGCGGAAGCACGTTCCAAAATGACGCCGCGTGAAAAACTGGTCTGCGTGAATGAAACGGCTGACTTGTCCGAAGCCAAGCGTCTGATGAATAAGCACCGCCTGGAGCGTGTACTGGTGGTCAATGACAGCTTTGAATTGCGTGGTCTGATCACCGTCAAAGATATACAAAAATCGACTGAACATCCTTTCGCGTCCAAAGATGTACACGGTAAGTTGCGTGTCGGTGCTGCTGTCGGTGTCGGTCCGGATAATGAAGAACGTATCGACTTGCTGGCGAAAGCAGGCGTCGATGTGATCGTGGTTGATACCGCACATGGTCACTCCAAGGGCGTGCTGGATCGCGTGCGTTGGGTCAAGGATAACTACCCGCATATCGAAGTCATCGGCGGCAATATCGCAACTGCGGCAGCAGCGCTGGCGCTGGTTGAGCATGGTGCAGATGCGGTGAAAGTCGGTATTGGTCCTGGTTCTATCTGTACTACCCGTATCGTGGCTGGTGTTGGTGTGCCGCAGATTTCTGCGATTGCCAATGTCGCAAATGCACTTAAAGGCACAGGCGTTCCTTGTATCGCTGACGGTGGTGTGCGTTTTTCCGGCGACGTAGCAAAAGCGCTGGCGGCCGGTGCGTCGACAGTCATGATGGGCAGTATGTTTGCCGGTACTGAAGAAGCGCCGGGCGAAGTCATCCTGTTCCAGGGCCGCAGCTACAAATCCTATCGTGGCATGGGTAGTCTGGGCGCGATGTCCGATGGTTCTGCAGACCGTTATTTCCAGGACGCTGCCAATAATGCAGATAAGCTGGTTCCGGAAGGTATTGAAGGTCGTGTGCCTTACAAAGGCAGTGTATTAGCCATCCTGTATCAACTGGTTGGCGGTGTACGCTCCTCGATGGGTTACTGTGGTTGCGGCTCTATTGATGACTTACATACCAAGGCAGAATTTGTAGAAATCACTTCGGCCGGTATGCGTGAATCGCATGTGCATGATGTACAAATCACCAAGGAAGCTCCGAACTATCGCGCTGACTAATCATCAGTGAACCAGAGGGAGGAAGCATGTCTGCAAGTGTAGGGGGATTTCATTCGACGGGCATACGACAGCTGCAAGCAGGTGTTGAACGTTTGACGAGTGAAAAATTCGACACCAGGATTGCCCGTTTTGAGCGCCTGGGACTGCAGCTGTTTTCTGTGGCCAATTGCTTTGTCAGTTTTGGTCAGCTCTCTGGACGTTCCGGTGGCAATGAGAAGTCCATCACAGAGATGGAGGCCTTGTTTTGCGACGGGATTCCTTGCACGGATGAGATACTCGTGATACCGGATCTCAATCATCATCCTGAATTCGCGCAAAGCCGCTTCGTTGCAGGGCCGCCGTTTATTCGCTTCTTCGCATCGCACCCGGTCTATGCACAGGACGGGCAATTAGCGGGATGTTTGCGCCTGGTTGATTATCAACCTCGCCAGTTGGATGAGTCACAGCGCCTGCTGCTGACAGATCTGGCGGCGCTGATTGAGAACGAGCTGGCACTGGGTGTCATGCTGCAGACACATAACGAGCTGCTCAAGCAAAACCGGGTTCTGAAGCGTGAAGCCATGATCGACCCTTTGCTGGGAACCTGGAATAAGAGTGCGATTATCCGTTCTCTGAGTATAGAAATGGAACGTTGCGCCAAGGCGCAGAAGCCCTTGTCGCTACTATTCGCTTATCCGGATCAGATTGATCATATCCGCGCCGCGTATGGTCTTGCGGCGACAGATCAGTTATTGATACGGGTCGTCAGCCGGGTACGTTCCTGTATCCGTCCGTTTGATGCACTGGGGCGGTTTGGCTCGGATCAGTTGCTGATCGTATTACCAGGCGCCTCGCATCTGGTTGCGTTTGCTGTTGCGGAACGTATTCGTATCGCAGTAATGGCGCATCCGGAATGGGTGGGCGACGCAGAAAAAAATTTGACGGTCTGTAGCGGGGTGGTGTCAACCGACACTTTTCCTGAAGCAGATCCAGAAGCCTTGATCAGCCTTGCTGAAAAAGCCCTGCTCTCTGCGAGGACAGCAGGAAACAATAGTGTTGTACAGGCAGCGCCCGCACAACCAGACATGATTATTTGAATTATGCACTCCAAAATACTGATACTTGATTTCGGTTCGCAAGTTACACAACTGATCGCCCGTCGTGTGCGCGATGCCGGTGTGTTTTCTGAAGTTCATCCTTACGATGTCAGTGATGAATTCATTAAAAATTATGGCGCAGCCGGGATTATTCTGTCCGGTGGCCCAAACAGCGTGACAGAAGGCGACACGCCACGTGCGCCGCTGGCGGTGTTTGAGGCTGGTGTGCCGGTGCTGGGTATCTGCTACGGTATGCAAACCATGGCCGAACAGTTGGGTGGTAAAGTCGAAAATGGTCTGGTACGCGAATTTGGCTACGCTGAAGTCCGTGCACGCAGCCATACCGCTTTACTCAAAGATATTCATGATTTTGTGACGCCGGAAGGCCATGGCATGCTCAAAGTCTGGATGAGTCACGGCGACAAGGTCAATGAAATGCCGCCCGGCTTCAAACTGATGGCGTCGACCGATAATTGCCCGATTGCGGCGATGGCTGATGAAGAGCGTCGTTTCTATGCGGTTCAGTTCCATCCTGAAGTCACGCACACGGTGCAGGGTGAAGCCATCATCGGTCGCTTTGTGCATGAAATCTGCGGCTGCCAGTCCGACTGGAATATGCCTGACTATATCGCCGAAGCAGTGGCAGCTATCCGTACCCAGGTTGGCAGTGATGAAGTGATACTTGGCCTGTCCGGCGGTGTTGACAGCAGTGTGGCTGCGGCATTGATTCATCGCGCCATCGGTGATCAGCTGACTTGCGTATTCGTCGATCATGGCCTGTTGCGCCAGGACGAAGGCAAGATGGTCATGGAAATGTTCGCCAATAATCTGGGTGTGAAAGTGATCCATGTCGATGCGACTGCACAGTTCATGGGCCATCTGGCCGGTGTTACCGATCCTGAAGCTAAGCGCAAAATCATCGGTCGTGAATTTGTTGAAGTATTCCAGGCCGAATCTGCCAAACTCAGCAATGCAAAATGGTTGGCGCAGGGCACGATTTATCCGGACGTGATCGAAAGCGCCGGTAAAGGTAAAAAGGGTTCGCATACCATCAAGAGCCACCATAACGTCGGTGGTTTGCCAGATACCCTGAACCTGAAACTGCTGGAACCACTGCGTGAACTGTTTAAGGACGAAGTCCGTAAGCTGGGCGTTGCGCTGGGTCTGCCACACGGCATGGTGTATCGCCATCCTTTCCCTGGCCCTGGCCTGGGTGTGCGCATTTTGGGTGAAGTCAAAAAAGAATTCGCCGACCTGCTGCGCAAAGCCGATGCGATTTTTATCGAAGAATTGCGCACGAATTTCGTTGACCCTAACGCAGAAAAACCAGTCAGCTGGTACGACGCGACCAGCCAGGCATTTGCCGTTTTCTTGCCAGTTAAATCGGTAGGCGTGATGGGCGATGGCCGTACCTATGACTACGTAGTTGCATTACGTGCCGTGCAAACCCAGGACTTCATGACCGCCCACTGGGCCCATCTGCCTCACGAATTATTAGGCAAGGTTTCCAACCGGATTATCAACGAAGTACGCGGCATCAACCGCGTGGTTTACGATATCTCTGGCAAACCACCAGCAACGATAGAGTGGGAGTGAGGCTGTTTTTTAACCCATTGATTCTATTGGGTTAAGTGGATGCCATTGATGATGTTGACTGCATTATCAATGGCATTTTTCATGGCATGGCGCCGATTCTGAATCGACGATGTAGCAAATACCATGTGATCATACCGGCGGATGCCATGGTATCGACAACCGGGTGCATTGCAGCGCTCGCGCTGATACCATTGATGTCCGCTTTCGGCCAATTGCAGACGCTCAAGTTTAAGGTGATGGCGATGAAATTTCGGCAGTACGACGTGGTTAAATTGAAGAAACTGTTGGCGCCAACGGTTAACAGCTATGACGAATTTAATTCGCGAAGACCTTTGGTGGGCGATGTGGCGACGATTATTGAAGTCTATGAGGAGCCGCCTGGCTACGAATTGGAATGTAGCGACCAGAATGGAAATACGGTGTGGCTAATAGCGTTCCGACCGGAAGATATTGAGCTGGAACTAGTTCCCTGACCCAGTCCGCCAGCGGCCAAAAGCCGACCTTATCCAAATCAGGTTTCTAATGAAATTAGACCAAATAACTCGCTACCTCGTTGAGGCCGCTCTGCTGGACTGTGATGGTTCGCCCAACACCTGACAGCGAACATGATAGTGATCTCTTCGAACCAACGCAGAATGAATTGGGCTATTTCCCATTAGCACAGGTGAGTATCTATGAATAAAGAAGTCATGCATTCGGACTATGACGCGGATCCCGAAATGGTGGAGACCGAAAAGGAGTTATCTGATTATCTTTCGAATATTGCGGAAGACATTGGATGGATTGTTATTCATTTCAATTCTTTAGAGGATGTCATTGCGCAACTTTTGCGAGAAATGATGCTGAGAGACGCATATCAGGACGAACGCTTAGATGTTTTTTTGACGGAAATGGGTTATCAACAGAAAGCACGTGCGCTGATTCATTTGTATGGACAAACAGAGGCGCATGGCGCCTGCCGGTTACCGAATGGTGAATTGGTTCAACTTGAAAAAGCAATGGGCCTCGCTGCATCGATTCGAAACGGATACGCTCATGCTGACTGGATTGGATTACGTGAAGGAGCGTACATCAAGGTTAAGACTCGTTCGAGTCGAAGCGGCATAGTTCATCGGTTTAGGCGCATCGATAAAAAGACTGCGAGACTTGATCTAGAATTTATCATTTCGCTGCGTGATCGCTTAGAGGCGGTCCATTATCTTATTGAGAATCAAATCTATAACCGAGAGGACTCACTTTCGGCTGATGGACACATGCTACCTGAACTTAAGATTCCATCAACAAGTGAATCAAATGAAGTGAGATTGGATGTCCAAAACGCCTTGCTTGCCCTAGGATATCCACTTGATGAAGTGGCAAAGGTTGTGCAGCAACTGCCTAGTTCGATAGAACTCAGAAATGGTATCAAAGATGCCCTGAAAATCCTAGCATCGGACAAATAAGCGATTTTCTCGAAGGTCCGAGATGGGGCGCAAGCTGTCAGTCGAAAAGCGTTGTGCGTCGGGTGTCGCGATCTATGCAGCTTCCAGGTTTTGTACTAGCTCAGACCTCATCTGACAGTTTGGACTTACCGGACTTTCGTGGAGCGGCCGCGCCCGATTTCACTCTGTACAGCTAATGGGTGTACGGTCTGGACGACATAAGTTAGCGAAAGCCATTGATACCCGATCTGAGCCATAAAATCGATTACTCTGTCATAAAAACAGTTATAAATCGCGACTTTTTAATGAAAATGACTATAGCAGAGTGCTTTGGACTGGCTGGTGTGAACCTTCTGTTAAATCAAGTTAAGCATACGTAGAGTCTCCAATGCATACAGTTGGATGTGTTCTGTAATGTTGAGCTTGCAATTACAGTAGCTTGAATGACTTATTGAAGCAGATTATTGAAACTTATTTTTGCCTGCACCACGAACTTACGCCTGCTTGACCCGCAGCGCTGGCTTCTGACTAAAGTTGCATTCCATAATGTGTTGGTTTAGTCAGAACCTGTGGCTGTGGTATGATTCGCGGTTCGGCTGATTTATTCTTAAATCAGGCAAAATAATTTCATATGGTATTCATCATGGTATTCCAATCAAAGGTTTGCAAACCCGCGCCAATATTGGGTCTTTGCATGCCATTTACGATTGAATGGAAATAAGACGTGACATATAGCGTCAAAGAGATATTTTATACACTGCAGGGAGAAGGCAATCATGCTGGGCGCCCTGCGGTTTTTTGCCGTTTTTCAGGCTGTAATCTGTGGTCGGGCCGGGAAGAGGATCGCAGCTCTGCGGTTTGTCAGTTTTGCGATACCGATTTTGTCGGTACTGATGGCGTTGGCGGTGGCAAGTTTAAATCTGCACAGGAGCTGGCGCAGACGATTAATGCCTTGTGGCCGTTGTCTTATCCGGATAGTAAATACGTGGTCTTCACCGGCGGTGAACCCTTATTGCAACTGGATACGGAACTGATCGCTGCCATGCATGCGGTCGGCTTTGAAATCGCAATTGAAACCAATGGCACCTTGCCTGTGCCTGAAGGCGTGGACTGGGTCTGCGTCAGTCCGAAAATGGGCTCGGCTTTACAGGTCAGGCGCGGCAATGAAATCAAGGTGGTGATCCCGCAACTGGGTCAGGATATGGCAACATATGCAAATCTTGATTTTGAACATTACTTCGTGCAAGCCATGGATGGCCCGCTGCGGGACGATAATCTGCGTCTCGCAATCGAGTTTTGCAAAGCGAATCCGCAATGGAAGCTGAGCTTGCAAACCCATAAACTTCTACAAATTCCTTAAGCTTTTCATGTTAACGATTACCCGAAAAATGGAATTCGATGCCGGTCATCGTATTCCGGATCACAGCAGCCAGTGTCGTAATTTGCACGGTCACCGCTATACCCTGCAAATCACCCTGACTGGCGATGTGGTGCAGCAGGATGGTGAATCCGATAATGGCATGATTATGGATTTTGGCGATATCAAGGCGCTTGCCAATGAGCACCTGGTCAATTTGTGGGATCACTCTTTCATCGTCTACGAGAAAGACTACATCATCCGCAATTTCCTGGAAAAACTGCCGGGACATAAAACGGTAGTGATAGATCGTGTACCGACAGTGGAGAATTTGGCTAAGATCGCCTTCGATATTCTGAAGGATGTTTACCATGATCGTTTTGGCCGTACCCTGGAACTGAAAAAAGTCACACTCTACGAAACGCCTAACTGCTGGGCAGAAATCGACGGCTGATGAAAGCGGAATTGCTGACTGCTGAGGAGCAGGCGCACAGAGACGAGAGTTTCATGCGCCTGGCGCTGGCGCAGGCCAAGCTGGCCTGGGAGCAGGGTGAAGTCCCGGTCGGTGCAGTGTTGGTCAAAGACGGGCAGGTCATCGCTGCGGGCTACAATCGGCCCATCGTTGATCATGATCCCAGTGCTCATGCTGAAATGATGGCGTTGCGTGCAGCAGCAGCCTTGCTGCAAAACTACCGCATGCCCGGTTGCGAGCTGTATGTCACGCTGGAGCCTTGTGTGATGTGCGCCGGTGCCATGATGCACGCGCGGATAGCGCGTGTGATTTTCGGTGCCAGTGACTACAAAACCGGCGTCGCCGGTTCTGTGCTGAATATTTTTGATGCGCCTAAACTTAATCATCACACCCTGCTGACGCGCGGTGTATTGGCTGAAGAGTGCGCGACGCTGTTACAGGATTTTTTCCGTAGTCGGCGTTTAGCCGCAGCGCAGAAAAAGCAGCTTGCCAAAAGCGAGAGTCAGGTATCGCCGGACGCTTCGTAGTCACTGTTTTTTTGTTCACAGGCATTGCCCAGAAAACTATTAATCAGTTAATCTAGCCACTGTTTATTTTTTTGCAGGTGTCTTGTGAATTCAAGCTCAGCGCTCAGCACTACTCCTAAGCACATTGCCGTTGTTGCTCCCAGCGGCGCGCCTCAAGATGAGGCTGCGGTCAAATTAGGACTGGCCCGTTTGCAAGAACAGGGCTTCATCGTTCATTCCTACTACGATCCCGAACAGAAATATCAGCGCTTTGGTGGCAGGGATGCGCAGCGCGTCGCGCAAATTCATGCGGCTGCCAGTGATCCTGACGTGAATATTGTGCTGGCACTGCGCGGCAGTTATGGTTTGTCACGTTTGTTGCCCGCAATCGATTTTGAGTTGCTCGCGCAAAGCGGTAAATTATTTGTTGGCTATAGTGACTTCACGCTGGTGCATCAGGGCTTGTTGCAGCGTGGCCGCTGCAGCCTGGCAGGCCCCATGCTGTGTGATGATTACACGCGTGAGCAGCAGTCAGTCTATACGCTAGACCAGTTTATTCACTGTATTTCCTCAGACCGTCATCGCGTCGAATTTGACACTGCTTACAGCGGCGATTTACAAGTGTCAGGTAAGCTGTGGGGTGGCAATCTGGCCATGCTTACGCACACGGCCGGTACACCGTACTGGCACCATGAGCCAGGCGGTATATTGTTCCTCGAAGATATCGGTGAACATCCGTATCGCATAGAACGTATGCTGCTGCAATTGCATTATGCGGGAGCTTTAGCGAATCAAAAGGCGATCGTGCTCGGGCATTTTTCGGCTTACAAGCTGGCGCCGCATGACAATGGCTATGATATGGACGCAATGCTTGACTATCTGCGCAGTATCATCACAGTACCTGTGGTAACTGGCTTGCCTTTTGGGCACACACCTATGCGTGCCAGCTTGATGGTCGGCAGTCAGGCGGAAATCAGGGTTGCGCAGCAGAGGGCGACACTGGCGATGCAATGGTGATCCGATAATGTAGTCAGATGGATAGTTGTCTTCAATAGCAGACATAAAAAGAGAAGCCACCGTGACGGTGGCTTTCTCTTTTGGTGTTGACTGTATCGGTACTGACTCAGCGTAGCTTTTTGTTTGAATCAGTATGTTTGCTAAGGTTTAGTCACCGGCGTAGATATCATTGTCTTTGGTTTCACGGATGAACAGCGAACCAATCACAAATGTTGCCAGCGCGATGATGATCGGATACCACAGGCCGTAGTAAATATCGCCTTTGAATGCTACCAGCGCGAATGCTGTGGTTGGCAACAGACCGCCGAACCAGCCATTACCGATGTGGTAAGGCAGGGACATGGAGGTATAGCGGATACGGGTAGGGAACATCTCAACCAGCATTGCTGCAATCGGGCCATACACCATGGTGACATACAACACCAGAATCACGAGCAAGACCAGCACCATCGGTTTGTCGATTGCCTTAGGATCCGCCTTGGCAGGATAGCCCGCTGCTTTGATCGCTTCACTGAGTTCTTTGGAGAAGGCTTTATCTTTGGCTGCTGCTTCTTCTTTTGGCAAACCGGTAGACGCATACGAAGTGATGACTTTGTCGCCAACTTTGACTGTCGCCACTGTGCCGGCCGGTGCAACTTCATTGGCATAGTTGACTGATGCTGCAGCCAGTTTTGCTTTTACGATGTCGCAGGAAGAGGTGAATTTCTTGGTGCCGGTTGGGTTGAACTGGAACTGGCAGTCAGCTGGATCTGCGCTCACTACCACCGGAGAGTTTTTCAACGCCGCTTCCAGTGCCGGATTTGCATAGTGAGTCAAGGCATTGAAAATTGGGAAGTAAGTCACTGCAGCGATCAGGCAGCCAGCCAGGATAATCGGTTTGCGACCAATTTTATCGGACAGGGAGCCGAATACGATAAAGAATGGTGTGCCGATAACCAGCGAAGCCGCGATCAGCAGGTTCGCTGTGGCGCCGTCAACCTTCAGTGTTTGCTGCAGGAAGAACAGGGCATAGAACTGACCGGTGTACCAGACGACAGCTTGACCTGCAGTCAGACCAACCAGCGCCAGGATCACAATTTTCAGGTTTTTCCATTGGCCGAAGGATTCGGTCAGCGGGGCTTTGGAGGTTTTGCCTTCTGCTTTCATTTTCGCGAATGCAGGGGATTCGTTCATGGACAAACGTATCCATACCGAAATCGCCAGCAGGAAAACAGAGACCAGGAAAGGAACGCGCCAGCCCCAGATATTGAACTCTTCTTCACCGATTGCAGTACGTGTGCCCAAAATTACCATCAGTGACAGGAACAGACCCAAGGTCGCTGTGGTTTGAATCCACGCAGTGTAGGCACCACGCTTGTTGTAGGGTGCATGCTCAGCCACGTACGTTGCGGCACCACCGTATTCACCACCCAGTGCCAGACCTTGCAGGATGCGCAGTGACACCAGAATGATGGGAGCGACGACACCCCAGGCTTCATAATTTGGCAATAAACCAACACAGAAAGTCGAGCCACCCATAATCAGGATGGTGACCAGGAAGGTGTATTTACGACCTATCATGTCGCCCAGCCGACCAAATACCAGTGCGCCGAAAGGGCGTACGATAAAGCCCGCTGCAAACGCCAGCAAAGCAAAAATAAACGCAGTATTCGGATCTGCGCCTGCAAAGAATTGTTTGGCGATGATGGCTGCTAACGAGCCGTACAGATAAAAGTCATACCATTCAAAGACGGTACCGAGTGAGGACGCAAAAATGACTTTGCGTTCTTCAGCTGTCATGCCGCCTGACGTTGCAATAGGTGCTGTCGCCATGCTTGTCTCCTGTTTTATGTATTAAAGTAGTTGGGCAATGCAATCTGCTGGACTAAGAGCGATGGCCAGCCTGATCTTTTTTGCACAGCCTGAGTGTGCGAGGGAAACCTTACGGCATGCTTTCTTGAAACTTACAGAAACTTACATAAAGGCAATTATGTCGGTTTTTTTGTTAAAAAAAGACACGCTGAAGAGAAATTTCTAATTATCGAACGGTCGTGCTTAAATATGCTATTCTGCTGTGCATTGTTTGATTTATTTTGAAGCAAGTCAGCCTGAATCGTGTCAGACTTGCTATTAGAAATACCGTTTGAACCATACCAATAACAGGAGACCTCCTATGTCAGACGCAGTCATCGTTTCTACCGCCCGTACCGGTTTAGCTAAGTCCTGGAAAGGCGCGTTCAATATGACCCATGGTGCGACCATGGGTGGTCATGTGTTGCAGGCCGCTATCCAACGCGCCGGAATTGAGGCGGCAGAGGTTGAAGATGTCATGATGGGGTGCGCCACACCGGAAGGCGCAACTGGCAGTAATGTCGCGCGCCAGATTTCGCTGCGTGCTGGTTGTCCGGTCACGACTGCCGGTGTCACGATTAACCGTTTCTGTTCTTCGGGCTTACAAACGATAGCCATGGCGGCGCAACGCATTATCGCTGGTGAAGGCGATATTTTTGCGGCAGGCGGCGTGGAGTCTATTTCCTGTGTGCAAAACGAAGCGAATAAGCACATGATTGCTGAGCCCTGGCTTAAGGCGCATAAACCGGAAGTGTACTGGCCTATGCTGCAGACCGCTGAAATGGTCGCCAAACGTTATCAGATTTCGCGCGAACGTCAGGATGAATATGGCGTGCAAAGTCAGCTGCGTGCCGCAGCGGCGCAGGCGGCTGGCTTGTTTGATGCTGAAATTGTCCCTATGACCACCACCATGGGCGTGGCGGATAAGGCATCCGGCATGTTGCTGACACGTGAAGTCACCATTGCTACCGACGAAGGAATCCGGGCAGATACCACACTCGAAGGCGTATCAAAAATCCGTACCGCCTTACCCGGTGGTGTGATCACAGCGGGCAATGCGAGTCAGTTCTCGGATGGTGCTTCAGTCGCGATAGTGATGCGCTCGGAAGTGGCTGAAGCTAAAGGCTTGCAACCACTGGGTATTTTCAGAGGTTTTTCGGTGGCGGGTTGCGAACCCGATGAAATGGGCATAGGCCCGGTATTTGCGATCCCTAAGCTCTTGAAGAAAGCAGGTTTGCGCGTAGAAGATATCGGTCTGTGGGAATTGAACGAGGCCTTCGCCGTCCAGGTTTTGTATTGCGCTGACAAACTGGGTATTCCTATGGACAGGCTGAACGTGAATGGCGGTTCGATCGCAGTCGGCCATCCGTATGGCGTATCGGGTGCACGTCTGACGGGTCATGCGCTGATAGAAGGCAAGCGCCGTGGCGTGAAATACGTGGTAGTGACCATGTGCATAGGCGGTGGCCAAGGGGCGGCAGGCTTGTTTGAAGTTGTCTGATCTTGAATGGCGTGTTGATTTCTAGTGAGTGACTTATGCAATCTAAACTTGTATCCCGCCGTGATCTGGATTTCTTATTGTTTGAGTGGCTGCAGGTAGAACAGCTGCAAGAGCGCCCGCGATATGCGGATCACAGCCGGGAAACCTTCAGTGCCGCACTCGATACCTGTGAGCAGATCGCCAGTGATTTATTCGCGACGCATAATAAGAAAGCGGACGAGAATGAACCGGTGTTTGACGGTAGTTCGGTAAGCATGATTCCAGAGGTTGGACAAGCGCTGCAGGCTTTCCGTCATGCAGGTTTGTTTGCTGCAGGCCAGGATTATGAATATGGCGGGATGCAGTTACCCTGCGTCGTTGAAAAGGCGGGATTTGCCTATTTTAAAGCGGCCAATGTGGGAACCGCCGCCTATCCGTTTCTGACCATAGGTAATGCCAATACCTTGCTGCGTTGCGGTACACCTGAGCAAATAGAGCGCTACGTCAAACCCATGCTGGAAGGCCGTTTTTTTGGCACCATGTGCCTGTCCGAGCCGCAGGCGGGCTCCAGTCTGTCGGATATCACGTGCAAGGCTATCCCGCAGGAGGATGGTACGTACCGCCTGAGTGGCAATAAGATGTGGATTTCCGGCGGCGAGCACGAGCTGGCCGACAATATCATTCATCTGGTGCTGGCAAAAGTGCCCGACCAGCACGGTAAGCTGATACCTGGCGTGAAAGGGATCTCGCTGTTTATCGTGCCTAAATTTCTGGTGCAGGACGATGGCAGCCTGGGTGAACGAAATGATGTGGTACTGGCTGGCCTCAATCATAAAATGGGTTACCGCGGCACCACCAACTGCCTGCTGAATTTCGGTGAAGGTAAATTCCAACCGCAGGCGCAGGCAGGTGCAATTGGCTATCTGGTTGGCAATCTGCATCAGGGCCTGGCTAATATGTTCCACATGATGAACGAGGCACGTATCGGTGTCGGGCTGGGTGCAGTGATGCTGGGTTATACCGGCTATCTGCATGCACTGGAGTATGCGCGTCAGCGCCCTCAGGGCAGGGCGCCACTGGACAAAGATCCTTCCAGTAAACAAATTCCCATCATTGAACATACCGATGTGAAGCGCATGCTGCTGGCACAGAAAAGTTATGTTGAAGGTGGCCTGGCGCTGAATCTGTATTGCGCCAGACTGGTCGACGAAGAGCGCACCGCGCCCGATGCTGCGTCACGTACGCATGCCAGTCTGCTGCTCGATATCCTGACGCCGATTGCGAAATCCTGGCCATCACAGTGGTGCCTGGAGGCGAATAATCTGGCGATACAGGTACACGGTGGTTACGGCTATACGCGTGAATACCATGTTGAACAGTTTTACCGCGATAACCGGCTCAATCCCATCCATGAAGGCACCCATGGCATACAGGGGCTGGATTTATTGGGGCGCAAGGTCATCATGCAAAATGGCGCGGCACTGGAAGCACTGGGCGAACTGATGCATAAAACCCTGTTGATGGCAGCCAATACTGAACCTTTAATCGCTTATGGTAAGTCGCTGGCCAGAGTGTTGCAAAGGCTGGCACAGGTGACGCAGCAACTGCATGCCCAGTCCGATAAAAATCTGACGCTGGCGAATGCCTCTTTGTATCTGGAGGTATTTGGACATGCGGTGGTTTCCTGGATCTGGCTGGAGCAGGCTTTATGTGCGCTTCAACAAAAGCTCGCCCATGACGCCGATTTTTACGCTGGTAAATTGCAGGCCTGTCGCTATTTCTTTCACTGGGAATTACCCAAAGTTCATCCACAACTGGACATCCTGGCGCAACTGGACCGCACCAGTCTCGATATGCAGGACAGCTGGTTCTGAGACCAGACCTGTTTGCATAAGTGACTCACACATAAATCAATTTTCAGATTCGGGCACGGCAGGCTGGCGCTGAATAGCGCTGGCTGCTGCCTTGAACTTAACATAACGGAGATGCAATGACGGCACGCAGCGTACAACAATTGATGAATTTGCAGGGAAAAACAGCACTGGTCACTGGCGGCTCACGCGGACTGGGATTGCAAATGGCTGAAGCATTGGGTGAACAGGGTGCCCGCGTGATATTGTCGGCCCGTAAGCAGGATGAACTGGATCAGGCCGTTGCGCATCTGCGCGCGCGTGGCATTGCAGCCAGTGCGATTGCTGCCGATCTGGCGCAGGAAGCCGCTGTGCTGCAACTGGCGGAACAGGCCTTGGCGCAGGCCGGACAGATCGACATTCTGGTCAACAATGCCGGTGCGACCTGGGGTGCGCCGGCGCAGGATTATCCGCTGGAAGCCTGGGATAAGGTGATGGATCTGAATGTGCGTAGTATCTTTCTGCTGTCCCAGATCATCGGCAAACGCAGCATGATACCGCGTCAGACTGGCCGCATCATCAATGTCGCCTCCATCGCAGGCTTGGCTGGAAATGCGCCCGGCACGATGCAGACGATCGCATACAACACCTCGAAAGCAGCAGTGATTAATTTTACCCGCACGCTCGCCGGCGAATGGGGACAATACGGTGTTACGGTCAACGCGATCGCACCTGGTTTCTTCCCGTCCAAAATGACGAAAGGCATACTCGAACATCTGGGGGAAAAGAACTTGTCGCGCATGGCACCTTTGCAGCGCATCGGTGACGACGAAGACTTAAAGGGAATCACGGTATTATTCGCCTCCGATGCAGGCAAGCACATTACTGGTCAGACCGTGGCTGTGGATGGTGGCGTATCTGCAGTGGCTTGAGACAGGTTCTGTATAGTCATGGACTTGTTTTCACATTGTTTCCGAGTTTTTTAAGACTGAGGCTGCTGCGGCAGCCAGTCTGTTTATTGATGAATCCATGAAAGAATTATCCATTTCCGACGCTGCCGCGTCAGCTACGCCTAAGCCGGGCGCTGAGCTTGTACAACCGACTGCTGAACTCAATCCCTTTCTGCATGATCTGGGTGTAGAGTTTTTGCAGATGGCGAACGGGCAGGCCAGCATTGCACTTGATCTGGAAACCCGCCATATGAATAGCTGGATGATCACCCATGGTGGCGTACTGATGACCATGCTGGATGTGGTCATGGCGATGGCAGGACGCTCACTGCATGAAGATCTGAAGGGAGTGGTGACGGTAGAGATGAAAACCAGCTTTCTGCAACCTGGCGGCGTTGCGGGTGGCCGTATTGAGGCACGCGGCAAGGCTTTTCATCAATCCACCACCATGTGCTTTTGTGAAGCTGAAATTTGGCATGGTGAGCGCCTGATTGCGAAGGCGATGGGCACATTCAAATATCTGCGCCGTCTGAAGTCCGGAGAAAACATGAAAAAGCTGTGTGGCAGCGATTAAGCCGCAGCGAATTTGTATTAATCCGGGATGGAGACCCGTATCCGGCCGGACGTATCGACCCGGAAGCGACACGCTTCCATCCTGAACGAAAGGAATACCGACATGAACACCTACCAACGCATTGTTTTAGCTTCCCGTCCGCAGGGCGAAATCAGCCCGGATAATTTCCGGCTTGAGACGCTGCCAGTACCAGAGATTCAGGATGGTGAAGTCCTGATCCGCAATCACTATCTGTCGCTCGACCCGTATATGCGTGGCCGTATGCAGGACAGTAAAAGCTATGCCGAGCCGCAGCCTTTGAATGCCACCATGATAGGCGGTACCGTCGGCGAAATCGTCGCCACAAAAAATCCGCGTTTTGCAGTGGGTGATCAGGTCATCAGTATGAGCGGCTGGACAGAAATGGCCGTATCGGATGGCAGCCTGTTACGTAAGCTCGATACGACGCACATCCCTTTGTCTGCCTATCTGGGTGCGGTGGGCATGCCGGGCCTGACGGCTTGGTATGGCCTGAGCCAGATCATGCAGCCCAAAGCAGGTGAAACGGTAGTCGTTTCTGCTGCCAGTGGTGCGGTGGGCAGCGTCGTCGGTCAACTTGCACGGCAGCGTGGCTGCCGTGTGGTGGGTATCGCCGGCGGCCAGGAAAAATGTGCGTATGTGGTGAATGAACTGGGCTTTGATGCCTGTATTGATTACAAAGCAGATGATTGGCAAGCGGCATTGACAGCTGCCACACCGGATGGCGTCGATGCCTTGTTTGAAAATGTAGGCGGCGCCGTATTTGATGCGACGCTGACGCGCATGAATCCATTCGGCCGTATCGCCCTGTGCGGCATGATCGCTGGTTATAACGGCGAAGCTGTACCGATACAAAATTCACGCGTGTTCCTGACGATGCGTCTGACTATGCGCGGCTTTATTGTGTCTGAACATATGGATTTGTGGCCACAGGGCTTGCAGGAACTGGGCGCACAGGTTGCCAGCGGCCAGCTCAAGTTCCGTGAGTCTGTCGCACAAGGACTGGCGCAGGCGCCAGAGGCACTGATTGGTTTGTTGAAAGGCCGTAATTTTGGCAAACAACTGGTCAGGCTGATCTAAGTCCAGCTGCCCAGCCTGAGCATTTCATCATCAATGACAAAATAAACAGGAGACAAGATGAAGACTTTTACCAATCGGGTAGCGGTGATTACCGGCGCTGCAAGTGGCTTTGGACGTGAATTTGCACTGATAGGCGCGCGGTTGGGCATGAAGCTGGTACTGGCCGATGTACAAAAAGAAGTGCTTGATGCGCTGAGTGCTGAACTCAGCGCACAGGGCGTGCAGGTGCTGGCGCAGACCTGCGATGTACGTCATGCGGATCAGGTACAGGCACTGGCTGATGCGGCGATGGCGCGCTTTGGCGCCGTCCATCTGGTATTTAATAACGCAGGTGTCGGTTCCGGCGGTCTGATCTGGGAAAATACCCAGGCCGACTGGGAATGGGTGCTAGGTGTGAATCTCTGGGGCGTGATACACGGCGTGAGGATTTTCACGCCGCTGATGCTGGCATGTGCACGTCAGGATGCTGATTATGAAGGACACATCGTCAATACCGCATCGATGGCGGGCTTGCTCAACGCGCCGACCATGGGTGTGTATAACGTGTCCAAGCATGCTGTGGTGTCGTTGTCTGAGTCGCTGTATCAGGATTTGCAACTGGTCGATGCACCGATAGGTGCGTCGGTGCTTTGTCCTTATTTTGTGCCAACTGGTATCGCGCAATCGCATCGTAACCGGCCCGACGATGTGGCTGGCAGTGCACCGACCGTCAGTCAGCGTGTGGCACAGGTGATGTCTGATAAAGCAGTCAGCTCTGGCAAGGTAACGGCACAGGAAGTGGCTGAAAATACCTTTAAGGCGATCGCCGAAGCACAGTTTTACATCTATTCGCATCCTGCAGCCCTGGCGAATGTGCAGGACAGAATGGAAGACGTCGTGCAGCAGCGTAATCCCGGCGATCCCTATAAAGCAACGCCGCACATACGCGAGATGTTGCGCGAAAAACTGAAATCCTGAGCCGCGTCCGGCTCGCTTCATCCTCTTATATCCTCTTATTCAAGGTACAGGAGCTTAGCATGAGTACAGCAAAGGTTCAGATACAAAGTGGACAATTTACGCAACTGCCGAATGGCACGCGCCTGCATTATGCGAGTGCCGGTGAGCTTGGCCGGCCGCTGATTTTGTTTGTGCATGGCTTTCCCGAATTCTGGTACGAGTGGGTCGCGCAGCTGGAAGAATTTGGCACAGATTATTTTGCGGTGGCGCCGGATTTGCGTGGTTTTAATTTGTCGGATATGCCCATTGATCCCGCTGCTTACAAAGCCAGACATATTGTTGATGATTTACAGGGGCTGATCACGATGCTGGGTTATCAGCAAGCGATCATCGTCGCCCATGACTGGGGTGGCGCGGTATGCTGGAATCTGGCGATCGCTTTGCCCAGGCTGGTGGAAAAGCTTGTCATTATCAACTCACCGCATCCCTATCTGTTTATGCAGGCGCTGGCGAGCGACCCGGTGCAACAGGCAGCCAGCGCGTATATGAACTGGTTACGACAGCCAGGCTCTGAGCAGGCGCTGGAAAAAGACAATTTCGCTTTAATGGAAGGGTTTTTTCAGGGCATGGGGCAGCCGCCCGCAGTGTGGTTCGATGCGGATACGCGCAGCAAGTATCACGCTTGCTGGCAGCGCGGCCTGCATGGCGGGGTCAATTATTACCGTGCTTCGCCCATGCATCCGCCGACCAGTCAGGCGACCGGTGCGCAGCGTCTGGAACTGAATCCCGCTGATTTTTGCGTACAGCCACCGGTACGCATCATCTGGGGTGAAGCCGATCAGGCTTTACCGGCCAGTTTGCTGACTGGCTTAGAGCGTTTTGTGCCTGATTTGCAGATAGTGCGCATACCTGAGGGCGGGCATTGGGTGATCCATGAGCAACCCGAAAGAGTGAATGCGCTGTTACGGCAATTGATTACGTCCTGACTTTGCCTGACAGGGCTTGCAAGCACTATCGCTGCGGGCGTATATTGTTTGTTTTTTCCACCCGGGATGGCCCGCTCTGCCTGTCGTATTGCCATGCAGAGGGCACTGGTTTTATCTATCCCTACCATACTGAGAAGTCACCCATGAGTACAGTCAGAGTCGTATTAGGAGATTGGAGTAGCTTGCAGAAAGATGCGCAGGCGGTTCGTTATCAGGTATTTGTTGTCGAGCAAAATATCCCGGCGGAATTGGAATGGGATGTGATGGATGCGCAATGCCTGCACGCGGTTGCTTACAATGAACAACAACAGGCGATCGGTACCGGACGTTTGCTGCCCGATGGTCATATCGGTCGCATGGCGGTGCTGGCATCAGCACGTAATCTGGGTGTCGGTGCAGAAATTTTGCGTGAACTCATGAGTCAGGCCAGACGCCGTGGTGATGCCGAAGTCCGTCTGAATGCACAACATACAGCAGAGCGTTTTTATCTGCGCGAAGGTTTTGTGCGTGAGGGAGACAGTTTTGAAGAAGCCGGTATCCAGCATGTCGCGATGAAACATACTTTGTAATTGTTCTTGCTCATACTGCTATTGCAGCGCCAGCCAGCCTCAGTGCTGGCTTTTTTTATGGTTATTTCTCTGGTTTTTGACATGTCAACGGCTCAGTTTTTCATCGCTATATATCGACGTAGCATATGATTTTTCCGTCTATAGATAAGTTAATAATAAATAGTGACTTTCGAAATATATGCGCTAAAGTAAGATCTATGTAACATTTTTTTGCATTTGGTCTTTTGGTCATGGAATGCCAGAAATACCTGGAGATATTTTTCATATGACAGCAGTGCGGGTTCGCTTTGTTTGTCTGGGAAAGCCGGGTATTTGCGATAGCAGGTATTTTGTGTGTTGATTTTGATTTGTGGCGGTGTGGAACTGATGCGCGTGCGGAGAAAAAAATGAATATACAAAATACCAAAGTCTCAACCAGACTTATCAGTGGTTTCAGCCTGGTTCTTGTGTTTATGTTTGCGATCCTGATCATGGCGATCATCAATATGCAGCAAATGCATAAGCGTATGGAACAAATCGTGCAATTCAACGACGAAGAAATCCGTACTGCCCAGACCATGTATCTGACCGTTACCGAGCGCGCACTGGCGCTACGCAATCTGATTTTGCTGACCGAGCAAAAAGAAATACAGATAGAGGTAGACCGCATTGCGGCGCAAAATAAAAAATATGCTGATGCACAGGCCAAGCTGGTTCAGTTGCTGAAGACGGATCCTGAATCCTCACCTGCAGACCTGGCAAATCTGGATAAGATCGCAGAGCAATCCAAATTGTCACTGCCATTTATTGAAAAAGCGGCGGGTTTGGCTTTACAAAAGCAGACTGAAGAAGCCTATCGTATTTTGCGTTATGAATATCGTCCGGTGCAGCGCAAATGGTGGGACATGATTAATGACCTGATGAACGAGCAGGAAAAGCAGAATCAGGTAGCGGTTGTCAAAGCGGAGGCCGACTATAAACAGGCCCGCAGTACCTTGATTACGCTGGGTTGTCTGGCCTTACTGGTAGGCGCAGTTGCTGCATGGTTAATCGTACGCAGCCTGCTGGCGCAACTCGGTGGTGAGCCACGTTATCTGGTGCAGATCGCAGACAAAATCGCTTCGGGTGACCTCGGCATGGAGATTCGGGTCGACAAGGGGGATGGCCACAGTCTGATGCATGCCATGCGTGATATGCGCGATGGCCTGGCTGATATTGTGGGCATGGTCAGAACCGGTACTGAAACCATTGCAACCGCATCCCGCCAGATCGCATCTGGCAATATGGATTTATCTTCACGTTCAGAACAGCAGGCGGGCTCGCTGGAAGAAACCGCGTCCTCCATGGAAGAACTGACTTCAACAGTGAAGCAAAATGCCGACAGTGCAAGGCAGGCCAATCAGCTCGCGATGTCTGCATCTGATATCGCGGTCAAAGGTGGTACTGTGGTTGGTGAAGTAGTTCAGACCATGGGTTCGATCAATGATTCGTCACGCAAGATTGTCGATATTATCGGCGTCATTGACGGTATCGCGTTCCAGACCAATATTCTTGCTCTCAATGCCGCTGTTGAGGCTGCGCGGGCAGGTGAGCAGGGGCGTGGGTTTGCTGTGGTGGCGACGGAAGTGCGCAATCTGGCTCAGCGCTCTGCCGAGGCTGCGCGCGAGATCAAAAAACTCATCGACGACTCAGTTAGCAAGGTAGAGATCGGTGCCAAACTGGTCGATCAGGCAGGGGCGACCATGGAGGAGATCGTCGGCAGCATACAAAGTGTGACCACGATCATGAATGAAATCATGGTGGCCACTCAGGAACAGACTGCCGGTATCGAACAGATCAACGAGGCCATTGTGCAAATGGATGATGTGACCCAGCAGAACGCTGCTTTGGTTGAAGAAGCGGCGGCTGCGGCTGCATCTTTACAAAATCAGTCGGATAGTCTGAGTGATCTGGTCAGTACTTTCATTCTGTCTTCAACTCAAAGCGCTTCACCCAGCCTGAACAGTCCGGCTGCAGCGACGAAGTCCGCCAAAGTTTTACCGCTGGTAAAAAAAGCTGCGCCGCATGCGCAGTCAGCTCCATCGCTCAAGCAAATCAAGCGTATCGGTGGTGCGGCGCAGGCCCAGCCTGTACGTCAGGCAAAAGCGGCCACCGAACAGGAGTGGGAAGAGTTCTGAGTTGCGGATATCCTCATTAGTCGCGAGCGCACTCAAGAGCTAAGGTGTTTTCTTTCTGAGTAACAGGAGGGCATATGCCAATTTTTGTGCAAACCGTCGCAGCGGCACCGCCACCTGCCATCGACAGGAAAGAGACACTTGGACGTTTTTTGCCTGACAGTCAGCCTCGCGCACAGCATGTAGTCTGGCATTCCGGTCATGTCTCAGCTACAGTAAGGGAGAGGGTGCTGGGGCAGCGACCGCTCTGTTTGTGGATGACTGGACTCAGCGCCGCTGGCAAATCCACGCTTGCATACGCACTGGAAAAACAACTGCTGGACCGTGGCCAGCTGTGTTATGTGCTGGATGGAGATAACCTGCGGCATCACCTCAATAGTGATTTAGGCTTTTCTGTCGCCGACCGGCGTGAAAATTTACGCCGTGCAGCGGAAGTCGCGCATCTGTTTAATGAAGCTGGCATGATCGTGATCACTGCGTTCATTTCGCCTTTATGTGCAGACCGTGCGATGGCAGCCGACATTATCGGTCATGACAATTTTGTTGAGGTATACGTCAAGGCATCAGGTAAAACCTGTGAGCAACGGGATCCCAAGGGCTTGTATGCGAAAGCCAGAAGAGGCGAGATTCCGCAGTTCACAGGCATCAGTGCTCCTTATGAAGAGCCGCAAAGCCCTGATTTCACGATAGATACCGAGTTAACAACGACGCAGACGGCCGCAGACCAGCTACTGGCGTTTCTGGCGGAGCGATGTTTGATGAGGTGAACTGATGAGTACAGTAATCCCGCACAATGTGACATGTTTTGATGTGTTTAATGGTGACGCCGATGGGATTTGTGCCTTGCATCAGCTCAGGCTGGCCTTTCCGCGTGAGGCGACCGAGATTACCGGGGTAAAGCGCGATGTGGCTTTGCTGAACCGTATCGATGCCAAGGCCGGTGACAGGATTACCGTACTCGATATTTCTTTAGACACGAATGTGGAGTCGCTCAGGAAGCATTTGATGGCTGGCGCAGAAGTTGAGTATTTCGACCATCATGCGGCTAACCAGCGCTTCGCGCATCCGAATTTGCAACTGTATTGGAATGATGCGCGTGATGTCTGTACCAGCTTACTGGTCAATGAATATCTGGACGGCCGTTACGTGATGTGGGCCATTGTTGCAGCATTTGGTGACAACTTGCTCGACACGGCGAATGGTCTTGCGATGCAGCATGGCCTGAGTCGCGAAGACCGTGCGGCATTGATGGAGTTAGGGCGACTGCTGAATTACAACGCTTACGGCGATACTACAGAGGATCTGCATGTGCACCCGCAAATGCTGTATCGCGAAGTGCATAAATATGTCAATCCCTTTGATTTTATTCAGAACTCCAGCCATTTTCTGGCTTTGCAATATGCGTTTGCTGAAGAGACGATTTTTTTGAGTGAGTTGCAACCGGTCGCCAGTCGTGGTTTAAGTGAAATTTATTTGCTGCCAAATGTACCTTGGGCCAGACGCTTGTCCGGCTTGCTGGCGAACCGCTTGCTGGAGGAGCGCAGAGAGTATTCGTTTGCAGTGTTGACACCCCGGCAGCAGGGTGGTTTCGTGGTCAGTGTGCGATCGGCGCATCCGGAAGCGCTGCCAGCTGACCGCCTGTGTAGTCAGTTTGCCAGTGGTGGCGGACGCAGGGTTGCAGCCGGGATCAATGTGTTGGAGGCAGATCAGCAGGACGTGTTTTATCAGCGGTTTTTTGATTTTTTTGAGTCGGCCCAAGCAGGTCAACAGTTCTGAAGTGCATTTCATGTGCTCCGCACTTCGGAGGGGTGTCTGCCGGTCGTGATGGAAACGGAACGAAGACGAGGCAGACCATGCAAGCACCAGAACTTAGGCCGGAGCATACAAACACCACACAGCCATCAGGCCGGCCACGCCCGGTACTGATGATACCGCTGCGTCGCTGCGGCAGTCATGCACTGCGTCTGCGTCTGAATCAGAATCCTGCATTCTATTCTCCATATCCACTACACATTATCGATTTCATGCCGCTGCTGCCGGGTTATGGCGATTTGTCGCAGGATGAAAACTATTTCCGGTTGGTGGTCGATGTGATTGGCCTGCAGGCCGCCAGTATGGTCAAATGGAAGGAGCTGGTGTTTGATCCGGTCGAGATTTTCGAGGCCTTGCGCGATCAGAAACGTAGTGTGCACCGCATCTTATGGGAATTGTTGCTGCGCACGGGCGAACGGCATCAGGCCAGTATCGTCATGGACAAATCGTTGGACAGTGTGCGCTATGCGGACGAGCTGATGGACTTGTTTCCCGATATGCTGTTTCTGAATGTGATCCGTGATCCGCGTGCGCAGGTCGCTTCGATGAACCGTGCCATTATTCACGACTACGATGCGCGTCTGAATGCATTAGCCTGGCGTGAAGCGCATGAAATGGCGCAGCAAGTGCAGCAGCGCTGGCCGGATCGGGTGTTGAGCATACGCTACGAAGATTTTCTGGCAAATCAGGAGGCGGTATTGCGGCGCATCTGTAGCTTCTTTGGTATTTCGTTTTTGCCTGCAATGCTGGATGTCACGCATTCAGCCGAAGCGCAACAGATTTCGCAATTATCAGCGCTGTGGGAAAGTAATTGCTTTCCGCCGCTCATGGCCAACAAAGATAAATTTAAGCAGCAACTATCCCTTGCTGAAATCGAGGCGATTGAGAGTATCTGCGCTGAATGGATGCAGCAATACGGCTATGAGAGAATGACCGAGGCCAGTTGTGCGCTGGATCCGGCGCAGATCGCCGAAGCGAGAGAGGCCTCGCGCATCAAACGCCTTCAAGCCTGGGCACAACTCAAGGAAGTAAACTTCAAGGACTTTATACTGCGTCGTTTCCGTGCTGACTATCTGGCGCAGCTGGCTACAAAAAACTCTGCCTGACACAAGTTGCGCTTTGCATCTGCATCGTCTGCGATGCAAAGCGCTGACAGCTCGGCGCCATATCAGACAATCGCGATCATGACACCTGCCAGCAACACTAACACACCTGCGATGCGTTCGGTGATCAGCGCATAGCGCTCTTGCGTCGCTAAATGACTGGCTTTGGACGCCAGCATGCCATAGGCCAGCAAGATGAAAAACTCCGGGATCATGGAGCAGACTGCCAGCATCAGCATTTGCCAGCCAACCGGCTGTTGCAGATCAATGAATTGCGGCAGGATGGCGACAAAGGTCAGCATCGTTTTCGGATTCGTCAATTGCAGCATCAGTGCGTTGAGATAAATCCGGCGAGGGCTCAGCGTATTGCCGGATAACTGCGACAGCGTGATTGGTGAAGGTCTGCCCGTGATCGCAGACAGACCCAGGTACACCAGATACGCCGCTCCCAGATACTTGATACCCATAAACAGCTGTGGCGACGCCAGCAGCACGCCGCTGAGGCCCGTGGCAGAGAGTAAAAAATAAATCGCATTGCCACTCAGGATGCCCAAAGTGACAAACAAGGACGTGCGCCAGCCACGTGCGATGCCATAAGCGACCACCATCATTACCGCAGGTCCCGGCGACAGCGACATCGCTGCCTCGGTTGCGGTAAATAAAACCAGATTTTCCAAGTTCATCGCTGGCCCTGCAAAAATGCTTGCATAGCCGTTAACACCGCATCACCTTGCTCGCTCATCAGCGAATGACCACTGTTGGCGATCACGCGTACCTGACTGTGCGGAATTACGGCGCTCAGTGCTTTACCTGCTTTGGCGGGCGTCATCATATCCTGCTGGCCTAATACAAACAGCGCCGGACAGCGCACTGCGGCGGCCGCCGCTTCACCATTGGCATAGGCATTGCAGGCACTGAAGTCGATATGAAATACTTTTTCCGCCGGATTGCGTGTTGCGATTCGCTGCATCAGGCGACGGCTCATGCCATGCAGCGACATGCCCGGAGCCGGACAGGACGCACGGGCGACCGGGCCAGAGTGCGACCAGATATTCACCATGTCGATTGCGCTTTGTTCCTCGTCGCGTGCCGCATTCAGTAAAGCGTCCGATACCTTCATCGGATACGCGGTGCCGATCAGACTCAGGCTGCTGACTACGGCAGGTGCGCGATAGCTGGCTTCCAGCGCGATCAGCGAACCCATACTGTGACCGGCCAGATGAGCGTGTTCTATGCCTGCCTGTAGTAAGAAAGCGAGTACCCAGTCAGCCATGTCTTCTACCCTGCTCAGGGCAGGGCCAGCACTCAGGCCGTGGCCAGGTAAATCCAGTGCAATCAGGTTGTAGCCATGATTGGCCAGGTAACGGCTTTGCAGTGCCCACACCGAATGATCATTCTGTGCACCGTGGATCAGCACCAGTGTTGGCTGCCCGGTACGCAGTGTTTTGCCGCCGGTATAGGCGTAAGCGGTCTTGTTATCTATGGTTAGCTGCATCTCATGCTCCTTTCAGTGCGGCTTTTAAGGCGCGGTTGAGATCGTCTTTGAGATCGCCGACATCTTCCAGACCGACGGACAAGCGCATGGTACCTTCGCTGATGCCCGATGCGGCGAGCTGATCTGCGGGAACCCGGAAATGGGTCGTAGAGGCAGGATGGATCACCAGCGACTTGGCATCGCCGACATTGGCCAGGTGAGAAAATACCTGTAGCGATTCAACGAAGCGCTTACCAGCCGCACGGTCGCCTTTAAGGTTGAACGAGAACACGGCGCCGCAACCCTTAGGCAGTAATTGCTGAGCCAGCGCGTAATCCGGATGGCTTTCAAGTTCAGGATAGGAAATGCTGTCTACGGCCGGATGACTGAGCAGGAATTCGACGATCTGTCTGGTATTGGTAACATGCTTCTCCATGCGCAGGCTCAGCGTTTCCACGCCCTGCAAAATGGTGAAGGCATTATGTGGACTCATGCAGGCGCCGAAATCGCGCAAACCTTCGCGCCGTGCGCGTAAGGCAAACGCAGCTACCGGGGATTCCTCGGCAAATACCATGCCGTGGAAGCCGTCATAGGGTTCGCATAATTCAGCGAAGCGGCCAGTGTGCTGATGCGCGGCCTGCCAGTCAAAGCTGCCGCCATCCACCAGTACACCGCCGATCGCAGTGCCATGGCCGCACAGGAATTTGGTGGCGGAGTGGAACACCAGATCAGCGCCGTGATCCAGCGGTTTTAACAGATAGGGCGTGGTGAAGGTGGAATCCACCAGCAAAGGTAAATGATGACTGTGTGCGATCTCAGCGACCACAGGGATATTCAAGACATCGAGCCCGGGATTCCCCAACGTTTCAGCAAATAAGGCCTTGGTTTCAGGGCGAATGGCGGCAGCCCATGCATCCGGATCGCGTGGGTCCACAAAGGTGGTTTCTATGCCGAAGCGCTTCATGGTGTAGCTCAGCAAATTATGCGAGCCACCATATAAGGCACGCGAAGCGACCAGGTGGGAACCGGCACCGGCGATGGTGGCAATCGCCAGATGCAGTGCAGCCTGACCACTGGCAACCGCCAGACCGGCTACGCCACCTTCCAGTGCCGCAATACGCTCTTCCAGCACTGCATTCGTGGGATTGGAAATGCGTGAATACACATGTCCCGCTTTTTCCATATTGAATAAGGCTGCAGCGTGATCCGCGTTTTGAAAACTGAATGACGAGCTCAGGTAAATCGGGGTGGCGCGTGCGCCTGTGCTTGGATCGGGGCTGGCACCTGCATGCAGGGACAGTGTGTCAAAGCCCGGATATCGTGGTCCGCTCATAAACTGGTATCTCCATTTTGTGACGCCGCCATGCTACCACTCGCGCCATACAGCGTCATGCGAAATCCAGGTTTTTGCTCTAAAAATAATGTAGTTGCGCTGGATTTTTTGCATCGCTTAAGATACATTGGTGTGCAGAGTAAAAACATGGCGCTGACGCAAGAGTGTACCCGGTGTACACACTGTCGCCTGATGGCTGCGTATGCTGTCCAGGTCTTTCGGTGTCTTGTATCACCATCCAAGCTCAGCCAGAAAACAACCAGATCAGAGGAGATCGCATCCATGAAAGTTTCCGAAATTCTTCAGGTAAAAGGCAATATCCTGTTCACGATTACGCCGGACACGCCAATTACGGAGGCGGTCAGCGTAATGGAAGAAAAAGATATCGGCTCTCTGGTCGTCATGGAATACGGCGATCTGGCAGGTATCCTGACTTTCCGTGAAGTGATACGTGCGATTCATAAAAATGGCGGTTCACTGGGCAATGGCACCGTACGCAAGTACATGGATGATCATCCGATCACAGTCACGCCCGAAACGGAGGTCAATGAAGTACGCCGCATGATGTTGGAAAAACACTCGCGTTATCTGCCAGTGATGGACGCTAAAACCTTACTGGGCGTGATTTCCTTTTACGACGTAGCCAAGGCGGTACTCGAAGCGCAAAGCTTTGAAAACAAAATGCTCAAGGCCTATATCCGCGACTGGCCAGTCGAAGATAACGAGTCCTGAGCAGCGCTTACGGTAATCGCTTAGCATAACGCCCGCCCATGTTTGTTGCGGGCGTTTTTGTTTATCGCTGCCGTCTTTGCATGGCGGTTTTATCAGTAGGACTTACGCAAAATTATCCCAGCAAGGCCTGGCGACGCAGGCAGTAAGCATGTAAGACAAGGAGTCATAACGCCGCTGCGGCGGTTTTGCGTAAGCCCTGATCAGAAAAAAGGAAATGAATATGCATATCGCTGTGGTTGGTGCGGGTTTATCCGGCTTAACTGCCGCCCGTCATTTGCAAATGCAGGGACATCATGTGACGGTCTACGAGAAAAGTCTGGGTGTCAGCGGACGCATGAGTACCCGTCACACCGAATTAGGCGGCTTTGATCACGGTGCTCAATACTTCACTGCAACGACTGACCGCTTTAAAAAAGAAGTCGCCGACTGGAAAAAAGTCGGTTGGGTGCAACCATGGGATGCACGCCTGGTGAACCTGGAAGCCGGGGTGGTAAAAGCTGCGGGACGTCATTCCAAGCCCTACGTGGCGGTGCCAGGAATGAATGCGCTGGGTAAGCATCTGGCACATGGCCTCGACGTGCGGTCCGATCAACAGGTGCTGGCGCTGGAGGCGTATCAGGGCCAGTGGCTGCTGAAAATTCAGTCCAGTACGGTTAGTGTGGCGGCCAGCGCAGGGCCATTTGATGCGGTGATACTGGCCATACCGTCAGATCAGGCCATTCCTTTGTTGCAGCCGCTGCCTGCCTTTGCAGCACAGGCTGAGCAGGCACGGCTGTCGCCTTGCTGGTGTTTGATGCTGGGTTTCCAGACTGCGTTGGATTTATCGTATGACGGCGCCTGGGTGCAGCAATCGCGTCTGGGCTGGATTGCCAAGGATAACGCTAAACCGCAGCACCGTGCAGGTGAGCGCTGGGTCGCGCATGCAACACGGGCCTGGAGTGAGGAACATCTGGAAGATGAACCTGAGCGTGCCAAAGAAAAATTACTCAAGGCTTTCCATGAGGCGACAGGCTCCTGGATACAACCGATTTATGCCGTAGTGCATCGCTGGCGCTATTCACAGGCGCAGCAACCATTGCAGCAGACTTGCCTGTGGGATGCCAAGGTAGGTATCGGTGTGTGTGGCGACTGGTTTGCTAACGGCCTGGAAGGTGGCGGCAAAGTCGAGAACGCTTTTCTGAGCGGGCTGGCGCTGGCCAGTGCGGTAGGTTAAATCAGAATCGGCGGGCTGTTAGCACCGATTGCAGCCCGCCTGCACTGATTAATTGCTGACTTTTGCGAAGGTACGCGGCATTTTTCCCGCGTCATACAAGGTCCAGGTTTTGCGGATGTGCGATGGCACATGCCAGGTCGCAGTGGTGCCAGCGCGGAAAAATGCACTGTCACCGGCTTTCAGCGTAAAGCGCTTACCCTGGTAATCCAGTTCCACACCACCATCAAGTACATAGATGGCCTCGTCCAGCTGATAATGCCATTCAAAGGTAGAGGCGTCGCATTCAAAAATACCAGAACTGGTTTTTCCGTCGCTGGATTTAAAAAATTCAGTAGCTCGGAAGTTTGGTGTTCCTTGTTTAACCCAGGATGGATTGACCGCTAAAGGCTTAAGTTGCGGCGTCACCGTTTCCGTACTGGCCGGCGCAATGCGGTTGACGTGTTGTACGGTCTGATAGGTAGCGACCACCAGCAAGGTGAGCAGGGCGCCGGTGGCGCAGGAAATCAGAATTTTTTTCATATAGGTATCATCTTTCTCCAGTTTGCAGGCGCCACAATGCGGCATAACTGCCATTGTATGCCAACAGCTGTTCATGGCTGCCACTTTCCACGATACGTCCGGCCTCCATTACGTGTATGCAGTCGGCTTGTCTGACAGTGGACAGACGATGTGCAATCACTATGGTGGTCCGGTTTTTACTTACGACATCCAGGCTGCGTTGTATCGCAGCTTCGGTCTCATTGTCAACCGCGCTGGTTGCTTCATCCAGTATCAATACAGGCGGATTTTTCAGAATTGCTCTCGCCAGCGCCAGGCGTTGGCGCTGACCGCCAGACAGTTTTTGGCCACGCTCACCAATGCGGGTGGCAAAGCCTAAAGGCAGCTTCTCGATAAACTCCATCGCTTCCGCGGCACGCGCGGCTGCGGCGATATCGGCATCGCTGACTTGCTCCAGGCCATAGGCGATATTCTCGGCAATGGTGCCATCGGTCAGGAAACTATCCTGGGCCACATAGCCAATCACGCGGCGCAGATCCTGCAGGTTCAGGCTGTCGCTGGCGACACCATCCAACAGAATATGGCCGGACGCAGGCGTATAAAAACGTAACAGTAACTTCACCAGTGTCGACTTGCCTGAGCCAGTAGAGCCGACAAAGGCCACCGTTTTACCAGCGGGAATATGCAGATTGATGTGATGCAGTGTGGTTTGCTCACCGTAAGCAAAGCTCACATCTTCAAAACGGATATCGCCACTGACTTGTGCTTGCGGCAGTGCCTTACCGTCGTAGCGAATTTGTATTGGTGTGTCCAGCAAATTCATGGCGCGGTCTATCGCCGACATAGAGCGTTGGTACATGTCGGCGACTTCTGCCAGCCCCGTCATCGGCCATAATAGTCTTTGGGTCAGGTAGACCAGTACCGAATAGGCGCCGACCGCCAGTTCATCATGCAGGGTCAGCCAGCCGCCGTAGACCAGAGTTGCGGTAAAACCAGCCAGTATCGCCATGCGTATCACTGGCGTAATCGCAGAGCTGACAGCAATTGCGCGCGCATTGGCGTTGCGGTAGGCATTGCTGGCCGCGCCAATCTGTTGCTTTTCAAATTCTTCGGTTGCAAACGCTTTGATGGTGGCCAGGCCGAGCAGATTATTGTTCAGTCGTGCACTGACATCGCCAGCGGCTTCGCGTACTTCTGCATAGCGTGGCGCCAGCCGCTTTTGGAACCAGAATGCACCAAACAAAATGGCAGGAACCGGCAATAGCGCAATCACTGCGAGTGAGGGCTGTAAGGCAAAAAAGACCGCGCTGACCATGATGGAGGAGCAAATGACTTGAATGATCTGATTCGCACCACCATTCAGGAAGCGTTCCATCTGATTGATGTCTTCATTCAGGATGGACATCAGATTGCCGGTGCGCTGATTTTCAAAATACGCCATGTCCAGTTTTTGTACATGGTCATAAGCATCCAGCCGCACATCATGCTGCAGATTTTGTGCGAGCTTGCGCCACTTCAGTGACAGCAGATATTCAAACCAGGATTCGCCCATCCAGATCACCGCATTCAGCACGCCAAGCAAAACCAGCTGATGCCAGGTCTCCGTAATGCCGAAGCCACCGAGCACACGCTTTGCTAAGAAGCTTTTTTCACCATTGACCACGATATCGACCGCAACACCGATCAAGACTTCGGGCAGTACGTCAAAGAATTTATTCAGTACAGAATACAGCGTAGCCAGCCGGAAATCGGTTTTATAGGCACTGGCATAGGACAACAGTTTGCGTAGCGGATGTTGGGCAGACATAAGGGCAGGTGGAAAAGAAAATGGGACTGCTTACACAGTCCCAAGGCGACACTTTAGCGTGATCAGCAAGCTTGTTGCTTACGCTAGGTGCAAAATATGCAGACTGGCAAATCAGCGTGGAATTTGTGTATTTCATTTCGTGTTGAATGATACACAAAACCAGGCTGGTTTGCTGTTAGCTGCTCACTTAGCTCACTTAGCTCACTTAGTCTTCGCGACGCAGATGCGGGAACAGAATTACGTCACGGATGTTCGGTGAATCGGTGATCAGCATCATCAGACGGTCGATACCGATGCCGCAGCCGCCGGTCGGAGGCAGACCATATTCCAAAGCGCGGATATAGTCAGCATCGAAGTACATCGCTTCTTCATCACCTGCATCTTTAGCGGCGACCTGAGCCATGAAGCGCGCAGCCTGGTCTTCTGCATCGTTCAACTCGGAGAAGCCGTTGGCGATTTCGCGACCAGTCATGAACAACTCAAAGCGCTCAGTAATGCCAGCCACGCTGTCAGAAGCACGCGCCAGTGGCGAGACTTCAACTGGATAGTCGATGATGTAAGTCGGGTTCCACAGCTGTGCTTCTGCTGTTTCTTCGAACAGTGCCAGTTGCAGCGCGCCCAGACCAGCTGTGGCGAAAGGCTTGACGCCAAACTTCAGCAACTCAGTGCGGATGAAGTCTGCATCGTGCAATTGTTCATGCGTATAGTGCGGTGCATATTTGTTGATCGCGCCAACGATGGTCAGGCGTTCAAATGGCTTGGACAGGTCCAGCTCACGGCCCTGATAAGTCAGTACTGCTGTGCCATGCGCATCTTCTGCTGCTTTGCGGATGACTTGTTCGGTGAAGTCCATGAGCCATTTGTAATCCACATAGGCTGCATAGAATTCCATCATGGTGAATTCTGGATTGTGGCGCGGCGACACACCTTCATTGCGGAAGTTACGGTTGACTTCAAACACACGGTTAAAGCCACCGACCACCAGGCGCTTCAGATACAGTTCCGGTGCAATACGCAGATACATTTCCATGTCCAGCGCATTGTGATGCGTGATGAATGGCTTGGCTGCCGCACCGCCTGGAATTACATGTAGCATCGGCGTTTCGACTTCCATGAATTCATGGCTGGCCATGAAATTGCGGATCGATGTCATCGCTGCCGTACGTGCCTTAAATGTGCGGCGTGTGTCTTCGCTCATGATCAGATCGACATAGCGTTGACGGTATTTGGTTTCCTGATTGGCCAGGCCGTGGAATTTGTCTGGTAGCGGACGCAGCGATTTGGTCAGCAGGCGCAGGGTAGTGACTTTGACGGTCAGTTCGTCCGTCTTGGTTTTAAACAGTACGCCTTCTATGCCCAGGATATCGCCCAGATCATAATGACGGAAGGCTTCCATTGCTTCTTCACCGGTTTTATCCAGCGTCACATACAGCTGGATGCGGCCATCTGCTTTGATGCCGGATGCATCTTGCAAGGTGGCGAATGCCGCTTTTTTGCCTGCTTCACGTTTGAGCATCATGCGGCCAGCCACGCTGACTTCCACATTCATGGCTTCCAGTTCTTCGCGACCGACTTCGCCGTATTGCGCCTGCAGATCTGCCGCCTTATGCTGAGGGCGGAAGTCGTTAGGGAAGGCGATGCCTTTGGCGCGGATCGCATCCAGCTTGGCGCGGCGCTCAGCGATGATAGAGTTTTCATCGACCGGCAATTCGGCGGCTGTTTGATTTTGAATGTCTGACATAAGAGTTCTCTCAGTGTTACGGGCACAGGCCCGGCTAAATAGTGGCTGACTGATGGATGGGCTGCTGCCAGTCAGGCAGCAGCAGTATTACGGTATTACGGATATTGCGGATTTCAGTCTGGATTCATGCTGAACACGGACTGTATGGCAGCGATCAGACGCCTTGCTTTAAGGATGCGGCGATAAATTCGTCGATATCGCCATCCAGTACGGCTTTGGTATTCCCTGTTTCAAAGCCAGTGCGTAAATCCTTGATGCGGGACTGATCCAACACATAAGAGCGGATCTGATGGCCCCAGCCGACGTCGGTCTTGGAGTCTTCCAGATTTTGCTTTTCGCTCATGCGTTTGCGTAACTCTAATTCAAACAGCTTAGCTTTCAGCATTTCCCAGGCTTCTGCACGGTTACGATGCTGGCTGCGGTCATTCTGACATTGCACTACTATGCCGGAAGGGCCGTGGGTCAGACGTACAGCGGAGTCAGTTTTATTAATATGCTGACCACCGGCACCGGAAGCGCGGTAGGTATCGGTACGCACATCCGCCGGATTGATGTCGATCTCAAACGACTCATCCACTTCAGGATACACAAACAGGCTGGAGAAAGAAGTATGGCGGCCATTGTTGGAATCGAATGGCGATTTGCGTACCAGACGGTGTACGCCTGTTTCTGTGCGCAGGAAGCCGTAGGCGTATTCGCCTTCCACTTTCAGTGTCGCGGTTTTGATACCTGCCACGTCACCATCGGATTGTTCCAGAATTTCGACTTTAAAGCCTTTGCGCTCGCAATAACGCAGATACTGACGCAACAGCATGGAAGCCCAATCCTGCGCTTCGGTACCGCCGGCACCGGCCTGGATATCGATAAAGCAGTTGTTCGGGTCCATAGGATTATTGAACATACGACGGAATTCCATGCCTTCGATCAGCTCGCGCAGATGCTGCGTATCGGCTTCGATGGATTCTAAGGTGTCGTCGTCGTTTTCTTCCCTGGCCATTGCAAACAAGTCGTTTGCATCGCGCAGGCCGCTTTCCGCCTCGGTCAGTGTATTGACCACAGCTTCCAGGGATTTCTTTTCCTTACCCAAGTCCTGCGCCCGTTTCGGGTCGTTCCAGACGTTAGGATCTTCTAATTCGGCGTTAACTTGTTCCAGTTTCTCTGACTTGATATCGAAGTCAAAGATACCTCCGGAGTTCGGCTTCACGGACCGTCAGGTCGGCAAGCAGGGAGGACAGGCTATTGAGGCGTTCGGCTTCCATAATGTCGCTTTTCTAATGCAATAAAACCTTGCATTATAACCGGATCACGCGGCGATGTTTTGTCGGCGCGTCCGGTCAGACGTGAAAAAAGCCTGAAAATGGTATTTGTGCATGTAGTACAGCACCGGAAGTACAGCACCGGAGTTGCTTACCAGACCGAGGTGGTCACGGTAGGTTCTGCTTTGCGATGACTTTCCAGCCATTGAGTAAGCTGGGTTTTAAAGCAAGCCGGACAGATATGATATTGGGTCAGTTTGGAATTGCCACCGCTGGCACGTGAATCTTCTTCTTCGAGTGAAATCGTGGTGATCACTTTTTCATGCTCATTGTTGCTCCAGTTTTCATCCCAGTGCGACTCTGTGCCACATACATCGCAGGTCAGCTTATCGAATACCTCTTCGGTATGTTCGAGGATTAAGACGGTTTTCATGTGTTTCATACTTCCTCCGGACTGGTAGGCTGTTGAAAAGGGGACGTACCGACAATTTATTGTACATCAGCAAGATGATGACTTTGCCTTCAGCCCAAAAAAAAGCCACATGCAAATCCGGCATGTGGCTTTCTGGTCAGGCTAAGCGTGCTTGCTGTTTATCCGCGGCGTCCCGATTTATGAGCGCCTGCCGCCTGGGCTGGCTTGGCTTTCGGTTTTGCACTGTTATAGCTAAGTCCATTGCGCGAAGCGGGGGGCGCTGGTTTGGTACTGGCTGTTGCCGTGCGGCTGGCTGGTTTTTTGCCAAAGGTATTGATTTTGGGTGCTGCCACACGACGTCCATTCAGCACGCCGCTGTTTTCCACGGTCAGTGCCACCGCTGGCTGACGCGAGGGAATCAGATGACGTGGGCCGTTACCGATCAGATCGCGCCGCCCCATACGCAACAAGCCTTCGTGCAGGACTTCCCAGTTTTCAGGTGCGTGATAGCGTAATAAAGCTTTATGGAATTTTCTGACCTTACCGGAACGCGCGGTTTCCACCACTTCAGATTCATCGCTGATTTTTTTGAGTGGATTCTTGCGTGTGTGGTACATGGTGGTCGCCAATGCCATTGGAGTAGGCATAAAGGTTTGCACCTGGTCCAGCTTAAAGTCTTTTTCTTTGAGCCACAGCGCCAGATTGACCATGTCTTCATCGGTGGTTCCCGGATGGGCGGCGATGAAGTAGGGGATCAGATACTGTTCTTTGCCTGCCTCGCGCGAATAGCGGTCGAACATTTCCTTGAACTCGTCATAAGTCCCGATACCAGGCTTCATCATCTTAGACAGGGTATTCTGCTCTGTGTGTTCCGGTGCGATTTTCAGCAAACCACCCACGTGATGGGTGACTAATTCCTTCACATATTCGGGCGAGCGCACCGCCAGATCGTAGCGCAGGCCGGAGCTGATCAGGATTTTTTTGATGCCGGGCAGCGCACGCGCTTTGCGGTAAATCGAAATCAGTTTGCTATGATCGGTACCCAGATTAGAGCAAATGCCAGGGTAGACGCAGGACAGGCGGCGGCAGGATTCCTCGATCTTTTTATCCTTGCAGGCGAGCCGGTACATATTCGCAGTCGGGCCACCCAGATCGGAAATGGTGCCGGTAAAGCCTTTGACCTTGTCTCGGATTTCTTCGATTTCGCGCAGGATGGAGGGCTCGGAACGGCTCTGGATAATACGGCCTTCATGCTCGGTGATCGAGCAGAAGGTGCAACCGCCAAAGCAGCCGCGCATGATATTGACCGAGAAGCGTATCATCTCCCACGCTGGAATGCGCGCATTGCCGTAGGAAGGGTGGGGCGCACGTGCGTAAGTACGGTCATACACGCCGTCCATTTCATCCATGGCCAGCGGTAGCGGTGGCGGATTCAGCCAGACATCGCGTCCGTCATGCGCCTGCACCAGGGCTTTGGCATTGCCGGGATTGGCTTCCAGATGGAATACGCGTGAAGCATGCGCATACATGACCGGATCGTCTTTGACTTCTTCAAACGAAGGCAGTCGTATCACGCTTTTGTGATGGCGGTTTTTGAGCATCAGCTGACGCTCTTCGCGGCTCATGATGCGAATAGTCTGTTGCTGAACTACGTCAGGCTTTGCCTCGGCGGCAGCTGTGCTGGCTGTGGAGGTGCCGCTGTCTGGCGCACCGCCTTCGGTTTTGCATTTCGCATCTTTTTCCGGCGTCATCGCATACGGATCGGTATGCGCATCGACTTTGCCCGGCTTGTCGATTTTCACCGACTGAATCTCGGTCCATTCTTCATCCGGCAACCAGCCGCGTGGTACCATGAAGGCGGTACCGCGCAGGTCGCGTATTTGCTTGATCGGTTCACCTGCAGCGAGACGGTGGCTAAGATCAATCAGCGCACGTTCAGCATTGCCGAATAACAGAATGTCCGCCTTGGAATCTGGCAGCACTGAACGCCGGACTTTATCTGACCAGTAATCATAGTGTGCAATACGGCGCAGGCTGGCCTCAATACTGCCAACGACGATATTCGCATCCGGATACGCTTCGCGTGCGCGTTGCGCATACACAGTCAGTGCGCGGTCAGGGCGTTTCTCTTTTTCACCGTTCGGCGTGTAAGCATCCTCCGAGCGAATTTTACGGTCAGCCGTGTACTTATTGACCATGGAATCCATATTCCCTGCGGTGACCCCGAAATACAGATTCGGCTTACCCAACACTCGGAAAGACTCGGCCGAATGCCAGTCTGGCTGGCTGATGATGCCGACCCGGAAGCCGTGGTGTTCCAGCAGGCGGCCTATCAGGGCCATACCGAAACTCGGATGATCGATATAGGCGTCGCCCGTGACCAGGATCACATCGCAACTATCCCAGCCCAAGGCGTCCATTTCGGCGCGGGACATGGGTAAAAACGGGGCAGTACGGCCAGCGCCGACATCGGCGCGGTAACGCGGAAAAGAAAATAAATTTTTAGGCTGAGCATTCATGGGCGCGATTGTACCGGAAAGTGCTGGCGCTTGCCGGGGTCGCTGCGGTTTTTTGCTGAATAATCAAAAGCTTGCGACAATTTTCAGCATTCGATGGGCCCGCTGATGCGCGTCAAGAATCAGGACTGGGCACGCATTAACTGGTCGGCTTCGATATTCTTATGGCGCGGTATCCATTGCAGATCGCAGGCTGTTTGTGTATTCGCCAACGCACTTAGCAACTGCAGGCAGCGCTCGCGGTAATGCGCGAGCAGGGCTGAAGTTTTGCCATAGCGTGCCAGCACATCGTCAATCACCACCTGGCTGTCACCATGGATGCGCAGCGACTGGCTGGGCGCGACATGGCGCTGGGCCAGTTGCAGGCAAAGGATCAGCGCCTGGTATTCGGCGTCGCTGCTGTCACCGTGGCCTGCCGCCTGAGTATGTGTGATGCGCTGGCCGTCCGGTCCCTGCAAAATGCAGGCGATCTGACAGGCCCCCGGATTGGGCTTGCAAGAACCATCGAACCAGGCCAGCCAGTCGGCGGGACTGAGATTGAGCCTGGAGTCGGGGGCAGGTGGTTTAGGCATAAGCGTTATTGCAGGCTGAAAAACCTGCAATTTTATGCGGAAAGTTCTATGCTATGCGCTTTTCCGAAGTTCAGATTGAACGACCATGCCGAATTCTGCTGTATCCACCAATGCCTTTGCTGATTTGCGTCCTTCGCTTCCCCCACTTCCTTTTTTGGCCGCTCCTGGCTATGCCGCGACCGATGCCTGGGTGGCGGCTTTGCAGGCAGCCATGCCAGACGAGCGCATCGTGCCCTTTTCTGCTTTGAGTCCAGCTGATCAAGCGGCAGTGACGGTTGCGATAGTTGCCAATCCTGATCCGGCTGAGTTGGCAGCCTGTCCGAATCTGGTCTGGCTGCATTCCGTATGGGCCGGGGTAGAGCGTCTGTTGGCTGAAATGCAGGACAGTCAGGTGCATATTGTCAGACTGATCGATCCGCGTCTCGCGGCAACGATGGCTGAGGCCGTGCTGGCCTGGGTGCTTTACCTGCATCGTGATATGCCGCGTTATTTGCAGCAGCAAAAAGAACAACGCTGGCAGTCGCAAGTATATCGCCGTGCGGCACAGCGTAAGATAGGTTTGCTGGGACTGGGTGCGTTGGGTGAGGCGGCAGCGCGCAGTTTGCAGCAGGCTGGTTTTCCTGTGCTGGGCTGGAGCCGCACGCAGAAGCATTTAGATGGCGTCGATTGTTATAGCGGCGAGGCGGGCCTGGCGGCGATGCTGGCGCAGACTGATATCCTGGTATGCCTGCTGCCACTCACTGCCGCAACGACGGGCTTGATTAATGCTCAACGGCTGGCCATGCTGCCCGCAGGTGCCAGTCTGATTAATTTTGCACGTGGTCCCATCGTGGTCGAACAGGATTTGCGCACAGCGCTGGATGCCACGCATTTGCAGCACGCGGTGCTGGATGTGTTTGCGGTCGAGCCGCTGCCGCCGGACAGCTGGCAGTGGACACATCCTGCTGTAACCGTGCTGCCACATTGTTCTGCGCCGACGGATAAAGAGAGTGCGGCACAGATAGTCGCAGGCAATGTAAAGCGTTATCGCGAGCAGGGCTTGTTGCCTGCAGGTGTCAACAGACAACAAGCTTACTGACCATCGGTGTCAGTCAATGTTAGAATAATGTAAATTGGAAATACCAATTGCCAGCTCAGGCGCGCAGCTTTGTTTTCCTGATGTGACTCAAGGGTCCCCCAGATTGCGTTGACCAAATCGCTAACGGAGGCATGGTTGGGCGTAGTCAGGCGTACCTTGGTTTAACCGCATGAGTCTTTGACTGATTACAGGTCGTTGTCAGCGCTATCCTCAATTTTGTTGTTCATGTATGAGTTATTTGTCTCCTGAGTTTGCGCTCGTTTTTTTTCTGTTTCTGGTGCTGTACTGGTCTTTGATGAAATGGCCGCTTGCGCAGAAATTGTCTTTGCTGGCGGCCAGTTACGGCATCTATGCCTCGATAGACTGGCGTTTTGCGGCTGTGCTAGCGGTTTATTCTTCGTTTATCAGTCTGACCAGTCAGCTTGTCAGCTGGCGACCCACACTCAGACGCAGTTTGCCAGCGATCGCGATTACGCTGTCGGTGGCGAACCTGGCCGTATTCAAATACTTTGATTTCTTCCGTGAAGGCATGTTAAGCGTTGCGGCGTTTTTTCACTGGCAATGGGCGATTCCGGCACTTGATATCATTCTGCCGGTCGGGATTTCGTTCTACACTTTTCAATCGATAGCCTATCTGGTTGCGCTCGCACGCGGTGAGCGTGAACCCGCTTCCTGGCTGGATGGCAGCCTGTATCTGGCCTTTTTTCCGACCTTGTTTGCGGGACCGATTTGCAGACCTGCCGGCTTAATAAGTCAAATCGAAGCAAGTGAACAGCGTGAAATTCAGCGCCCGGCGCTGGCGCTTTGTCTGCTGCTAAGTGCAATGATCAAGAAAGTCTGGCTGGCCAGCTGGCTGGCCGATGCCTGGGTCAAACCACTGTTTGCCAATCCGGATGCCTATCAAGGGCTGGAGCTGCTGGTCGGTATGTATGCATTTGCGATACAGATTTATTTTGACTTCAGCGGTTATTCCGATCTGGTGATCGCGCTCGCGTTATTGTTGGGTTATCGTCTGGCAGATAACTTTAACCAGCCTTATCTGGCGACCAGTCTGCGTGAATTCTGGCGCCGCTGGCATATCTCGCTGTCGACCTGGATACGGGATTATGTGTATATCCCCATGGGCGGCAACCGTGGTGGCTGGTGGCTGACCCAGATGACGATTTTCAACGCTATGCTGATCAGCGGTCTGTGGCATGGCGCAAGTCTGAAATACCTGATCTGGGGTGCCTTACATGGTTTGGGTATGGTGCTGCAAAATGGTTTTGAACGCCTGACTGGCAAGCGGGTGCAGGGTCTGGCCGGTGCCGTGTTCAGCTTCCACTTCGTTTGTCTGGCCTGGGTATTTTTCCGTGCTGAGAACTGGCAGGAAGCGCTGCATTATCTGGCCGGACTCACACGTACTGACGGCCCGCTGCAAATGAATGTGATGGCCGGGTTCTTATTGCTGGGCGTATTCTTTGCGGGTGCATTAGGGTATGAGCGCTGGCAAGGACAGGCCGTACGCTGGCTGGAAAAAACGCCTTGGCCCTTGCAAGTGTTGGCGGTGACACTGACCGTCTTACTGATTAATTATCTGGGCCCCTCTGGCGTGCCTGCATTTTTGTATTATTCGTACTAAACAGAATGAATATGTATTTTGGTGATCATCCAGAACGTAAACCGCAGCCAGCGACTGTGCTGCGGGTGCTGAGTTTATTGGGCTCTAGCCTGGTGCTGATCGCCTGGTTGCGTCAGGATGCGCTGGATTTGTACTGGCAGCAGACGCGTCACGCCGAACTGGGTTTGTCGACGGCGATTCCGCATGCCTGGTGGCGTCAGGGGCCAGTACTCAGTGCGCAGCTGGAATCTGCACTGCAAAACCGTTTATCCGGTGCGGCAGAAATACAGCAGCGTATGGTGTTGGCGGCAAATGTGCTGTTGTACGGGAAAGCTGCGCTTTCAGAACAGGATTTTGTGCAAGTCTCCGAGCCAGTGATTAAGAGCTCGGCGCAGGCAGGCCTGTCGCTGAAGGCGCATGCTCAGCAATTAGGTACCCTGAGCACAGTGCAAACAGAAACTGCAGCGCGCCGGAAGGAAAATGACTCGACTGGCGCAGATGCGGCGGTCAGTGCTGCTAACATGAATCCGGAAGCAGCGCCTGCATCTGTATCACATACCGTCTCAGCACAACTTGCACAGGCTGACAGCGGCGATAGTGAAGAGCTGCCCGCTGTGACGCAGTTTGCACGGCTGGCAGACGACGGCCGTATCGTGTTGTCCAAGACGGATCGTGTATTGCTGGTCGGCGACTCGATGATGCAAGGCGTCGCACCGCATCTGGCGCGTGCTTTGCAGAATGTGCAGGTCAAAGCACTGGATGTAAGTAAGCAAAGCACAGGGCTGACGTATCCGAATTATTTTGACTGGCCGGGCCGCATCCGTGAACTGATCCCTAAAGAAAAAATCAGTATTCTGGTGATCTTCATGGGTGCCAACGATACCTGGGATATGGTATTGGGCGGGAAATATGAGCCTTTCGGCAGCGAGACCTGGCGCCGCCTGTACGCAGAGCGGGTGGCAGGTATCCTGAACTTTGCGCACTCTCAGCATGTGAGAGTACTCTGGCTGGGCGCACCGAATATGGGGAAAGACAATATCCAGAAAGGTGTGCCGGTGCTGAATCAATTGTATGCGGGGGCAATGAAAGACGGCACCTCACGCTATCTGTCCACGCGTGAAATTCTGAGCGACAAAGCCGACGAGTATCAGCGCACGATTACCGGCAAAAACGGTGAACAGATTGTGGTCCGTAGTGGCGATGGCGTGCATTTTACGCGTGATGGGCATAAGCTGATCACACAACTGGTGATGCGTCAGTTCGTGTTGCCACAGCCTGCCAACACAGAGCAGGCGCAGAATGACAGCGCGACGCAGAGCCTGAGTCAGGCGCCACGTCCAGTCGTACAGCCAGCCGCGCAAACAGTGAGCAGTCCGGTCTCCAGTCCGCTTGCGCATCCGCGCCGCAAAGAGCGTCGTGTACTCTCGTCGCCAGTCACCACGTCTGTGACGTCCTCCTCTTCTTCCTGAACCACTGATTGAAACTGATGCGTAAATCCACATTAAGCTGTTTAACTGCGCTGTTCCTGTTACTGCCGCAACTAAGTCAGGCGGCAGGGCTGGCGCAGGTTGTGGATTATGGCGATCCTCACATCCATCGTGTCTGGCGCCAGATGGCAGCGCTGGAACGTGGGGAAAGCAAGGATGTGCTCAGGATTATGCAATTTGGTGATTCGCATACCGGTGGCGATTACTTTACGCATGCGTTTCGCGACCGCATGCAGCAACGTTTTGGCAATGCTGGCATAGGCTGGATTACGCCGGGCTACGTCAAAAATCAACGTTCGGCCCAGGTCTTGATGAAAATGGCCGGTAACTGGAAAACCCGTATCGCGCGCGCGAACCCTGAGAATTTCCCGGTAGGCGGCGTCGCCAATTTACCTGATTCTGGTGCCTACATGGAGATACAGCCCAAATTTCCGGTCAATGGCCCGCTGCGCGTCAGCGTCTGGTCGCGCCGCAGCAGTGACGTGACGTCGGGTGGCTGGCGCATTGTCATGCCGGATGGCGAACAGCGCGAACTGGCTGCGCCGTTGTCGCAGGATTGGCAAGTCAGTTACGTGTATGGCGCTGGCAATGAGCAGAACAGTTTTTTTCTGCGCGCCGACGAGACACCGGCAGAGCTGGGCGGCATCGTCATTGATGCGCTGGCACCTGGCGTGACGGTGGATGCACTGGGCGTGGTCGGTGCGATGCAGCGTGTGATCCTGCGCTGGCAACCGGAAGCCCTGCGTGATCAGCTGCGCTGGCGTAAACCCGATTTGCTGATTTTGTCCTACGGGACTAACGAAGCCTTTGATGTTAAGCCTGATTTTGAAGCGTATTACAACGACTTGCAAACCTCGGTACGTAATCTGCGCGCCGCAGCCCCGCAAGCCGCGATATTGCTGATCGGCGCACCCAATTCAGCCAGAAAAACCGGCCCCGGCGAGCAAGTCGGCTGCCGTTACAAAATCCCAGCTGCGCTCAGGAATGTGCAAACCATACAAAAGCAAATCGCGATCGAGGAAAAACTGTTGTATTGGGATTGGGAAAAAGCCATGGGTGGTGCCTGCTCCATACAGCGCTATGCGGCGGCCAATCCACCATTGGCAGGTCAGGATCTGATCCATTTTACTGAAGATGGCTATGAGCGCAGTGGTGCGGATTTCTACGAGTCGTTTATCCAACTGTATCAACGTGGCCGTAAGTCGCGCTAAGACTACACAGCCTGCTCCTGAGACTCAATCGCAGAGCGCCTCCGAAGCAGGCTGATTTATAGGGATTTCACGCAGAGCCGGAAATCCGGATCATCTTCATAAGCCTGTATCCGGAAATCCAGACTACGCATCAGCTTGAGCATGGACGCATTTTTGCTCAGTACCAGACCTTCGATCTGGTTCAGCCCACGGTTACGTGCCACTTCTATGATGGACAGCATCATGCGTGAACCCAGGCCCTGGCCATTGAATTCATCGGCGATCAGCAAAGAAAATTCACAGCTGCTCTTGTCGGGATTGGTCACGTAGCGGGACACGCCGATGATTTTTTCCGTCTCTGCAAAGCCGCCATCGGGCAGGGCGGTACGTTCCGGATAGATTGCCACCAGTGCCATTTCCCTGTCATAGTCGATCAGGGTGAATTTGGCCAGCATGCGCTCGGATAACTCCTTAATCGAAGAAACAAAGCGGAAATAGCGGCTTTCATCGGACAAGCCACGCACCAGGGTTTGCAGCATACCGGCATCATGTGGATGCAAGGGTCGCACGATGTAGCGGCTGCCATCGCGCAGCGGGAATTCCATTTCCGAGTCCGACGGGTAAGGCGAAATCGCCAAATGCTCGTAGTTGCCGGGTTTGAGTGCCACATTGTCGATCACGATACGCGCATCCACCACCACCGCACCATCCTCATCAACGATGACTGGGTTGATATCCATTTCGCGCAATTGCGGCAGGGCGCATACCATTTCCGACACGCGTAACAGGATTTGCTCCAGCGCTTCCCGATCGACTGCGGGCGCACCGCGCCATGCTTGCAAAATACTGGATGATCTGACTCTTTCTATCAGTCTGTGCGCCAGGAATTGATTCAGTGGCGGCAGTTCTATACTGCGGTCAGTCAGCAGTTCTATCAGCACGCCGCCAACGCCAAAGGAAATCACCGGGCCAAATAACTCATCGGTCGACACACCGATAAATAACTCGCGCCCATCTGGTTTGCCCGACATATTCTGTACCGTGACGCCATGAATTTTAGCGTCAGGACGCAAGCGGCTGATGCGTGCCAGCATATCCTGCCAGGTATCGCGTACCGCAGCGGCATTGCCTATATTGAGTGCTACACCCTGTACATCGGATTTATGCGGGATGTCGGGTGAGTCGATTTTAAGTGCGACCGGGTAGCATAACTGATTCGCTACCAGCATGGCCTCAGTCGCAGAGCGTGCCAGTATGGTTTTGGTGACTGGAATATGAAAAGCCGCGAGCAAGGCTTTGGATTCCATTTCGGTCAGAATTTTACGGCGTTCAGCCAGCACACTTTCAATCAGGATGCGCGCCCCTTCTATGTCTGGCTTAGCCAGCTGTGATAAGGGTGAGGGCACCTGGCGCAGCAATTGCTGGTTCTGGTGAAACAGAGAAATATGATGGAAGGCGTCGACTGCGGCTTCAGGCGTGCGGAAGCTTGGTATCGCAGCCCGGTACAGTATCTTGCGTGCATCAGCGACCTGTTCATCGCCCATCCAGCAACTGATCATGGTTTTGCCCACATTCGGCTGCTCATCAGCCAGTGCCTGCGCAATGGTACCGGTATCAATGCCCGGGGTAGGTGACAGGATTACCAACATGCCATCGACTTGCTGGCTATGGGCGCAAGCCTGAATCGCAGCGCGGAAATGACTGGCATCGGCATCCTGGCCCAGATCCAGTATGTCGCGCACACAAGCCAGCGGTGATAAGCGTGTCGTCAGTTGTTCTGCATCGGGGGTGGAGAGCGTGGCGAGTTGCAGACCCAGTTCATTCAGTACATCCGCGGCCAGCACGGCAGGGCCGCCGCCATTTGAGATGATTGCCAGTCGTCGTCCCACCGGCAAATAGCGCGCCGACAGGCATTTGATGGCAGCAAACATCTGTACCATAGAGCGCACTCGCACAGCGCCGGCGCGTTGCAGGGCCGCATCGAAAATGGCATCGCTGCCGACAATCGCGCCTGAATGAGTTAAAGCCGCTTTTGAACCATCCGGCTGACGACCTGCTTTGAGTACGATGACCGGTTTGGCGTTGGCAGCTGCGCGTAGCGAACTCATGAAGCGCCGCGCATGGCGTATGCCTTCCAGATAAACCACAATACTCTGGGTATGCCGGTCTTCGGCCAGGAAGTCCAGCACCTGGGCGATATCCACCACGGTATTTGCACCCAATGACACCACTGCTGAAAAGCCGATGCCGCTTTTTGCTGCCCAGTCCAGGATAGAGCTGGCCAGTGCTCCGGATTGCGACACGACAGCAATGCTGCCCGGCCGTGCCAGTTTGCCCAGCACGCTGGCATTGAGCTGATTTTTAGGTCGCTGGAAACCCATGCAATTCGGGCCCAGTAAATGAATATTGTGCTGACGCGCAATTTGGTACAAATGCGCAGCAAGCTGGCTGTCGACTCCATTGGACACGATCACCGCGGCCCGGCATTGTATGCGTCCTACCACTTCGAGGGCATCAGCTAACTGTGCATTCGGCAGTGCGATCAGTGCCAGATCAGCACGCGATGCTGCAAGATCACCCAATGTACCTGTCATGTTGATGTCCAGATAGCTGACCGGACCCTGAAAGCCGCTTGCCTGCAGATCCGCCACCAATACTTTAGCAAGGCTGTTGCGTTGTTCTGGAACTTGATCAGCCTGCGGTTCTGACGACTCCTGTGGTCCGGCAAAGACCACGATGGATTGCGGAGAAAATAAGGATGACAGGTAGTGTTTGTCCATAATCGTCTTTGTTAAGTGATGTGCCACAACGTCCTAATCCGCACCGATCAAGACCCGTACATGCGCAGCGACACTGCGTCCCAGCGGCGACAATTCATAGCCGCCTTCCAGGCAGGACACAATGCGGCCACGCGCATGCTTATTGGCGACTGCCACGATTTCTTTAGTGACCCAGGCAAAGTCGGCCTCCACCAGGCCCAGATTGCCCATGTCATCTTCGCGATGTGCATCGAATCCGGCTGAGATAAAGATCATCTCCGGTGCAAATGCGTCCAGCGCAGGCAGCCAGTGCGCCGCCACCATTTCGCGGAACAGCTTGCCACCTGAACGCGAAGGCAGGCCAACATTAATCATATTAGTCGCTTTGGGAACTTCACCGCAAAACGGATAAATGTCTTTTTCAAAGCTGGAACACATTAAAACACGCTGATCGCCCGCCAGAATATCTTCGCTGCCATTGCCGTGATGTACATCAAAGTCGAGCAATGCCAACCGGTTGATGCCTTGTGTATCCAGCGCATGCAGAATGGCCACCGCGATATTATTAAAAAAGCAGAATCCGCCAGCCGCTGCGCGTTCCGCATGATGGCCGGGTGGGCGGATATTGCAGAACGCGACCGGCGCTTTGCCGCTCGCAACCAGTTCCGCCGCCATCACCGCGGCTCCTGCGGCTCTTTGCGCAGCCAGGTAAGAGTAAGCATTGATGCGGGTGTCAGGGTCGATTTGTACATAGCCGTCGTCCGGCACATTGGCTCCGGTTTGGGCAAAATTATCCAGATAAGCGTCATCGTGTGCACGCGTCAGCTGTTGTTGGGTGACCAGCGGTGGATCAAACGCATGCATATAATCGAGCAACCCATGGATCAGTAACTGATCGTTGACAGCACCCAGCCGGGCTGGGGATTCCGGATGCTGCTCCCCCATATCGTGCAGGAGACAGTCGTGATGCGTAATGTAGGCGGGTAGCATTGGGTTATCCTTCGCTTTGACGCGTCTATCATAAGCCCATTGGCTGAACCTGGGCTTACAAACCGGCCTCAGCGTTGAGCGACTGTTTCAGCACAGCTTGCTGAGTTCGCACAGCGCAAAGCCCATCTTTTCATGCTGTATGGTGTTCTGAATTTTTCCGATGTTGGGCGCCGCACTCTGATTGCGTTATATGAGGGATACCAATAGGGGTTGACTGAAGCTGTGCAAATGAAGAGGCAGTCTGGCCAGGCATCGGGTATTTTTATCTGGGTACATGGCAAAAATGCTTATCATCTACTATAATCTGTGCCTCGAGTCGGGGCGTAGCGCAGCCTGGTAGCGTACATGCATGGGGTGCATGGGGTCGGAGGTTCGAATCCTCTCGCCCCGACCAATAAAATCAAGGACTTAGGCCAATCAGTAGATTGGCCTTTTTGCTTTCTGGGGATTTGACTCCAATGCTCTTCTTTCCTGGTTTTTACCCCAACGCCAGTGTAGTTTTCCAATATCTCCTTCAAGAGCCTCGAACAAGAATAGGGTAGTGAAGACGAATTCCCGCTTAGGAACTGTTTCTGACTAGCATTCCAATCGCCAGTGAGGTGAGGTGAGAGGAGTCCTGTCGTTTCATCTAAAACGAATGAAATTTACTAAGCTGTCGACGTGTTTGATTTTCAGAGAAGGCTGAGGTTTAGCTTGCAGCTAGGTGGCTACTTATGTGCAGCTGGACGAATAAATTGAGTTCACTTGAGATCCATTTGTAAGATTGGTACTATACCCCCCTATGCTATGATGAGTGAGGCTATATGGGACATACTATCCATGAAAAAACGAAAATGTTGGCTAGGGTGCGAAGAATTCGCGGGCAGATCGAAGGGTTGGAGCGTGCACTGGACTCCGAGAAAAGTTGTGCCGAAATCCTTCATCAAATCGCAGCTGCACGTGGGGCCATTAACGGTTTGATGGCGGAGGTGCTGGAAGGGCATATTCGTACACATATCGCCGACCCGGAAATTTCCAGCGCTGCATTGCGTAATCAAGGGGCAGAGGAACTGATCGCAGTCCTTCGCACATATATTAAATAGGAGTTACTGTGCAAATTGAAAAATGTTCCGATTGGACACATGATCACCGTTTTCACACAAGTAATGAGGCTGCTGAGCAGAGTACTCGGGTCGTCATGTGGATAACGGCTGTCACGATGTTGATTGAGATCGGGGCTGGCTGGTGGTTTAATTCTATGGCCTTGTTAGCGGATGGCTGGCATATGAGTTCTCATGCAGTTGCGATTGGTTTGTCAGCTTTCGCTTACGCGACTGCCAGACGATATGCAAATGACCCCCGTTTTGCTTTTGGTACATGGAAGGTTGAGATTCTTGGCGGTTTTGCCAGCGCGATATTTTTATTAGGTGTTGCTGCCATGATGGTGATTGGATCCGCAGAACGGCTTATTTCTCCGCAGGCTATCCAATATAAAGAAGCGATCATCATTGCTGTTTTAGGATTGATCGTGAATGTTGCTTGTGCATTCATCTTGGGTAAAGCGCATCATCATGATCATGTGCATTTACACGACCATAGTCATGGGCAATCCCATGACGAACACCACCATGATCTGAACCTTAAATCTGCTTACGTGCACGTGATAGCTGATGCTGCGACTTCGGTACTGGCGATTGCTGCACTATTTGGGGGCTGGTTTTTTGGTTGGGCCTGGCTTGACCCGCTGATGGGAATCATGGGCGCTGTACTGGTTGCAGTCTGGGCCAAAGGCCTTATCGTAGATACTGGAAAAGTCTTACTTGACCGCGAGATGGATCATCCTGTGGTCGACGAAATCAGAGATGTTGTCGAAAATCGAGATGACGCCGGCGGCACAAGAGTAACTGACTTGCATGTTTGGCGGGTTGGTGCACAAGTCTATTCGTGTGCAATGACCGTTGTTACGCAAGACCGGTTACTGACGACAAATGAGGTGCGTAAAAGGCTTTCCGTTCACGAAGAGATAGTTCACGCCACCATTGAATTGCACTACACGCAGGCCTAGAGCATGAGAGCAGAGCTTGATTGCTCTTTTTGATTGATGAATCCATCGCGCCAAAGCCGGGAAGTTGCCACATCTGGCGGACAGCTCTGAGACAAAGGAAGAGTAACTTCATGACAGAAATCAGACTTCAGGTAGAGACCAGCGCCACTTCAGCGCCGCATTCTGTTCGCTTTTGGCAGGCATTCACCTTTTGGCTGAAGCTGGGATTGATCAGCTTTGGCGGCCCGGCTGGACAGATTTCGATCATGCATCAGGAGTTGGTGGAAAACCGGCGTTGGATCTCTGAGCGGCGTTTCTTGCATGCGCTCAATTACTGCATGCTTCTCCCTGGTCCAGAAGCCCAACAATTGGCCACCTACATCGGCTGGCTGATGCATGGCACCTGGGGCGGTGTGGTGGCAGGCACTTTGTTCATATTGCCGTCATTGCTGATTTTGATTGCGCTGTCGTGTATCTATTTTGCCTTTGGTGAGACGCAATTGGTCGCGGGCTTATTTTTTGGAATCAAACCGGCAGTCACTGCGATTGTAGTGCAGGCAGCCCACCGTATCGGTACGCGTGCGCTTAAAAATAACTGGTTATGGGGCATCGCTATGGCCTCATTTACTGCTATTTTCGCTGCCAATCTTCCATTTCCGCTGATTGTCCTCTTCGCTGCAATGACAGGCTATATTGGTGGCAGATTCGCACCCCACCATTTCAAAAACGGTGGCGGACATGAGCAAGCCGATAAAAATTATGGTCCGTCGTTGATCGATGATGATACGCCGACACCAGAACACGCGCGGTTTCGTTGGCCCCGCTTGCTTCAAGTTGCTTTAGTGGGAGCTGCACTGTGGCTAGTCCCGATGGGGCTGTTAGTATTCATTTGCGGCTGGAGCCACACTTTGCCCCAGATGGGCTGGTTCTTCACCAAGGCAGCCTTGCTAACTTTTGGCGGCGCCTATGCAGTACTGCCTTACGTATATCAAGGGGCCGTTGCACAATTTGGCTGGTTGACTTCGACGCAGATGATGGATGGCTTGGCGCTTGGAGAAACGACGCCCGGTCCGTTGATCATCGTAGTGGCGTTCGTTGGTTTCGCAGGTGGCTACGTTAAAACCATTTTTGGATCCGATGCATTATTTTTAGGCGGCGTAGTCGCCGCCATTGTCGTTACATGGTTTACCTTCTTGCCGTCTTTCTTATTTATTTTGGCTGGTGGGCCGTTTGTAGAAAGCACTCGCAACGACCTCAACTTTACCGCGCCGTTGACTGCAATTACCGCAGCTGTCGTAGGCGTTATTTTGAATCTAGCCTTATTTTTTGGCTATCATGTACTTTGGCCAAACGGATTCGGTGCGAGTATCGACTGGGCGTCGGGTTTAATCATGCTTGGCGCAGTCATTGCATTGTTCAAATTCAAATGTAATGTGATCCACGTGATTGTTGCTTGTGCAAGCATGGGCTTCATTCTGAAGTTCAGTGTTTTGTGAATTGTAAAATTTATTTATTTAGTTAAATTTTAAGTAGTTAGTTGCGTGTAAGTATGCCATTCTTAGATAAGTTCCATGCGGAAACATAAATTGCGTCAGGATTTTTTTGCATTTATCAAAATTGAACTCGAGGGCAACATACCATGGTACTCAGTTTTAAGAATCGTCTGCTTAGCACGCTCCTTATCAGCAATATTTGTGTCTTAGTGCTTGGAGCTTCCGCATACTTTTTTCTTGGTTCAGTAAGTGATAAGTTGACATCGTTGACGCATGGGATATTGCATCGCCTTGAAATTGCGAGTGCTTTAAAAAGCTCAGCAGATGGACGGGCAATCGCAGTCAGGAACGCAGCCATTCTGGAAGAAAAGAACCAATTAGAGGTAACGTTTAAAGAATTTGATCGATTTCAAGAAAAAATTGAAAAAAACATTCGTGAACTTGAGTCGGCAGCAACATCTGCACAGCTCCCGAAGAATGTCACGGACAGTATCGATCGAATAAAAGTAGTTGAATCGAAATATCGACCTGTTGCCAAAGAAATCATTAGCGATCTTAAAAATGGTCAAAGGGATGACGCGACCCGCAAAATTCGAGAAATTTGTACCCCAACACTCGCCGAGCTGACAGCGGCGATCAACGATTATGAAAGAATCACCGATGAGCGAGTCAATGCATTTATCCTGGATACAACTTCAACGACTAACACACAAAAAATAATCTTACTCTGCACAGCCTTATTTTCACTGGGGATTTCAATAACCCTCGGTGTTTTAATTTGGAAAAATATTCAAAAAACGCTGGGTGCGGAGCCTGAGGTAATCAATGTGCTTTTGAATAAATTGTCACATGGCGACTTAAAGGCTGTGCATGAGTCACAAATAAAGAGTCCAGATAGTATTCTTCATTCGGTTGCCGAAATGCAAAATCGCATGGCTGGCGTTGTCGCGCAGGTGCGACGTGGTGCGGAAAATATTGCGACTTCCAGCTTAGAAATCGCTCAGGGAAATCAAAATCTTTCTTCGCGAACTGAAAGTCAAGCAAGCTCGATAGAGGAAACGGCGGCGTCAATGGAGCAGCTAACTTCACAAGTTAGTAATAATGCGGAAAATGCCCGACAAGCAAACCAGTTAGTTGGCCATGCCTCTAGTGTTGCGGAGCGGGGAGGGCAAGTTGTCGATCGTACTGTATCCACAATGCGGGAAATTAATGACTCTTCAAAAAAGATCGCAGATATTATCAGTGTTATAGACGGAATTGCATTTCAAACGAATATCCTGGCATTGAATGCAGCTGTTGAGGCTGCGCGGGCGGGAGAGCAAGGTCGTGGTTTTGCTGTTGTTGCAACAGAAGTCAGATCGTTGGCTGGACGTAGCGCATCTGCAGCAAAGGAAATAAAAGACTTAATCACGTCCAATATGGAAAGAGTTGAACTTGGGAGCACGCTTGTCAACGAAGCTGGTACAAGAATGGAAGAAATCCTTGCGTCTATTAAGAATGTCAGCACTCTGATTGCAGAAATAAGCACTGCCAGTAAGGAGCAGGCTGCAGGTGTCACACAAGTGGATCATGCGATCACTGACATGGATCAAACGACTCAACAGAACGCAGCGTTGGTTGAGCAAATGGCTGCAGCTACTCTGAGCCTAAGTTCTCAGGCAAAAGAACTCGTGCAAACCGTCGAGGTATTTAATATTGGATCAAATTACGCAAAAGCGACACTAATGATCAAGTGATTTAGTTGTAGTAATTTGTATTAGTTCAGACTTGATCTGACACATCGACTTGAAAAGATGAGAGTTACCGGTTTAGATATGTGTGTCGAATCCTACTAAGTAATTTGTCGTAGTTGCGCCCCGATCTGACAGTCGCCCGGTTTGAAGTGTGGAATTGTCAGATCAAATTCAGTTATTTAGCTCATTCTAACTTCAAGCTTATTGCGTCCATTTTTTGCTACGCTGAGTAATCTCAATCGGGGTGGCGCATCGCGACTTGGCCTACTTGGCAACATTGACCAGCCATCGCCTCACTAAGGCTTCGTCTTGATCGCTTAATTCTGTCTGCAGGCATTGTTCAACCGACTGAACCAGCAACTTGCATCGGGATAAAATCTCTGCACCGTCTGCAGTAATGCGAATTTGCTGAATTCTGCCGTGGACTTTGTGTGGGGTGCGAACGACGAAACCGGCGCGTTCCAGATTGGCTACGATGACACTCATTGTCTGTGGTGTGAGTAGTGATAGCCTGGCCAGTTCCGCACCGGATGCGTTTGGATAAGCTGCCAGCATGGTGAGTATCGAAAATTGAGGAAGTGTCAGACCAGTTTCTCTCAAGGCTTGCTCCATACGGGTTCTGTGTGAGGCATATGCTTGTCGTAACAAGTAGCCAATATGCCCTTTCTCTCCTCGTTTGCCTTCTCCTGCTTCAGGAACCGACGTATGGGTGAAGCTTATTTTTTTCATAATGTAAGAATTCGAATATTATTATCATAGTTCTGATATTATAGCTTTTGCACTGCCTTTGTCAGTAAAAAACAGCAAGCGAAGATCTGTGATAGCAAGACTTATTCTCTAATTTTACGGTCAATTGTCACGCTATTAACATGGTATTAATTTCTGTAAATGTAATTAACTTCAAGGAAAAGCAATGACGATATTAAGCGCTTCAAGCCAGACCATCACTTGGGACACTTTTTCAAATACCGCGCCAGGTGTTGTGCATGCATTAAGCCTGCTTGGGAAAGCGATAGATGATTCAGGTTTAGAGAAGCCATTGATTGAACTCATCAAATTAAGAGCTTCACAACTGAATGGTTGTGCATTTTGCCTTCAATATCACTTAAATCTGGCGCGTAAGATAGGAATAGACGCAGTCAAAACGGATTTGCTTGCAACATGGCGGGACGCGGGGGTGTTCACATCGCGCGAACGGGCTGCGCTGGCGTGGACTGAGGCTCTGACAAATATGACGCAACACCCGGTGTCTGATTCAGTTTATGTTCAGTTGCAAGCTGAATTCACAGCAACGGAAATTACATTTCTGACTTCTGCTGTCGCTGCAATCAATGCCTGGAACCGTATTGCCGGCGCGCTCAAGTTCGCACCACCGTTTGAATGATGGTGTTTGTGCATATGGCATAGTCAAATGAGTCAGCACTCATTATTCGATATACCCTGCAATGCCTATATGCAACATCCTGTGAGCTGCCGTTCATCTGACAGTTCTTTTCAAGTGGTTGCGTCGTAGCAACTGAAGTGGAAAATTTCAGATTGCTCGCGTCAAGACTGACCTACACTGTAGTTGTTCGTAAGCATTATTGACAGGCTAAAGATACAAAATTCAAGCTTTAGGATTGCCACGGAAGCTTTCCATATCGCACCTGTCCCCAGCACCTTAGATTTCTGAAACGGCTTTACAGCGCAGCTTCTACGTCAAACGCATTTGGCAATTTATCTAAAGGATCGCATGATGACTTCAGTTAAACTTCAACTCTGGTCCGGATTGTGTGGCAGTGTATTGGGCTTGCTCAGCTTTTCTGTCAGTAGCGCGTATGCTGAGGAGGCGGATGCAGGATCTAAACTCAAAGTCAGTGGGTTTTTGTCCGTCGTTGGTGGACGTAGCTTTGGCGGTGAGTTACCGGCAAACTATATCGGGCCGGCTACCATCAATGATAAAACCTGCCCCTGCTATGTAGCGGACTGGTCAAATGCGGGTGTCTACAACAACAGTTTTTCTTTGCAGCCTGAATCCCGGGCCGGCGTGCAGGCGACTTATGCCATTAGCAAAGACTTCAATTTGACGGGGCAGGTGGTGGTGCGTGGTACTGATTCCACGCCCAATATTCAATGGGCCTATGCCAGTTATAAACTGAATAAAGAATGGGAAGTTCAGGTAGGGCGTAAGCGCATACCGCTGTATTTTTACTCCGATTTCCAGGACGTGGGCGTGGCCTACCCGTGGGTCAGTCCACCGCCGGAGTTATATGGCTGGGAAGTGACCAATTATAACGGCGCGAGTGTCCGTTACCGGACCAGTGTGGCGGATAACAATGTTGCATTCAGCGTGTTTGGCGGTAAAGAGAAGTCAAAAGACTCGCTCTATGAAAAACTGGTTTACAGCGGTCAGACCGACGTCACCTGGAGCAATATCATTGGTGCAGATGCAGAGCTTGAGCGGGGGCCGCTTACGGTAAGGGCGGTGTATGTTCAGTCCGATGTAAAGGTAATCAATAATTCCATTGCTTTGGACAGTGCTGCCAAACTTAAGGCCTATGGCGTTGCAGTCAATCTTGATTTGGATCAGTGGTTTGTCTTGAGTGAACTGACCCAGCTTTCGAGAGATTTCCAGGATGGCGGATTTAGCGTAACGGCACCTGCATTTACCTTGGGGGCCGGATATCGCATGGGCGCCTGGACGCCGTTTCTGAACTACGCCAGTTATAAAGAAAAATCGTCTGATCTGACGAAATATCAACCCCAGTCCTACAAACGCTTATCCCTGACTCTGCGGTATGACGTCGATGCAAAAAGTGCCGTCAAACTACAACTGGATAAAAATCAGGACGTCACGAATAACTTTGGCGGTAACGTCAACGTGTTCCGCATCTCTTACGATCGACTGTTTTAACAGGCAGACATCACAGGCAACAATCTGCGCCATCAAAGATGGTCATGAAAATGCTTATGGCTTGTCCAACATTTGGTAAAAGGAAATATGATGAAAACACGACTGATGTTTGCATTGTTAGTTGCAATAAATGCGCTACCCGCGTCGGCAGAGATTGTCGTTGTCACGAATCCGGCCAACCAGGCAACACGTATGCTGCCAGAGCAGGTTTCTCAGTTTTTTCTGGGAGGTTCGACAATTTTCACACCGCTGGATCAAAGCAAGGATGCAGCGATACGTAAGGAATTCTATGAAAAGGTCATCAAAAAAACACCTGCTCAGGTAGAGGCGATTTGGGCCAAGGCTTCATTTTCAGGCAAGGGAACCGCACCAAAAGAATTTCCAAATGATGCGGCAGTCAAGAAAGCGGTCGCTGCAGAACCCAGCGCATTGGCCTATATCGACAAGGCGTCGGTAGATTCCACCGTGAAGGTGTTGCTGGTCGTTCCTTAACTGCTGCCCGCAATTTGTCTGGGAGGCGCGTTTCTGTTGGGGCGTTCTATACCGAGCGATAAAAACTCAGGAATGCTTTTTCCCTATTGCTGAATCCGTTTTGGCTTTGTCTCTGCTTTGTTTAGGCTGAGGGTAAGCGTCATCAAATGCCTTGATACGCATCATACCCATCTGTTCGCGTCTTTCATTGAGCTTCTCGGGCTCAAATACGTCACCATATACAGCGGTGCCAGATTTCTCCGGGAAAAACTGCGTGCCATACAACTGGGCCAGCCCCTGATCAAAACGCATGCGATCTACCATCATGACATAGCGCTGGCTGTTTAGTAGTTTGTCCTGATATTGCTGTTCAAAATAGGGGAAATACCTGATGCGCTCATCTTTGCTGCCATACTGAACAATCAGAAAAAGTGCCGTGTTGGCCTTGTAACTCAGTTTTCGCGCATCTGGCCAGCCACAGTCAGCGATGATTTTTTCGAAAATTTCTTTGTTTTGCTGCATTGCGGACTTTAGCAATTTTAGTAAGCGTTCTTTATCTGCCAGATGTTCAGCGCTGGGTGCAAATCTTTGCTCCTGATCTGCCAGATTATATTTTTGGAGCGAACTCTGGTCACGTTCCAAGACCTGTTCCAGTTCTATATTTAAACTCGCGGGCTGGCAAGACTCCTGAGACTTACAGTGCGGGGAGGCCAACAGAAAAAGAAGGGCAGTAGCAATCACGGCTTTCATACCTGGCTTCTCCAGATTGATGTCATTTAATATAGATAAACAGCTATTTTTAACTGATTGTATGCTGAGCGCACCCTAAGTCGCAATCGCTAAGGTAAGTGGAGTAGCTATTTTGATACGCATAGGGAAGTCGCCGCATACTTTGATAGAAAATTAGATTTGAAAATATTCAAAGCAAAATTTGACTAAATTATTTTCATATTCTTGAAAAGCTGTGACAATACGGTGCATAGGTCGCCGTCTAACCTGAAACCCAAAGGTGCAGTGTTGACTGGCGGTAAAATAAACGATCAATCTGAAACTCATATGACAATTAAAATCAGTCAGAACTTCGACGCGGGCGCGATTGAAGTCGTAAAAGCGGAACAAGCGGGCGACATCGAATTAAAGCTGCGCAAAGACTCGCATGCGGATATCTGGCAATGGTTCCATTTCCGTTTGCAAGGTGCGCGTGATCAGGAAACGGTGATGCGTTTTCTGAACGCGGGTGAGGCTACGTATGCCAAGGGCTGGGAAAACTATCGCGCTGTCGCCAGCTACGATCGTGAAAACTGGTTCCGCGTCGATACGGAATTCGATGGCAAAGTCATGACTATTCGCCATACTCCAGAGACTGACAGCGTGTATTACGCTTACTTTGAGCCTTACAGCTGGGAACGTCATTTGTCCTTGTTGGGTGCGGTGGAGCAATCGCCGCTGGCACGCGTGCAGGATCTGGGCAATACCGTCGATGGCCGCGATCTGAACCTGGTAGTCGTTGGAGATCCGTCGGCCAAGAAAAAAGTCTGGGTGATTGCGCGTCAGCATCCGGGTGAAACCATGGCCGAATGGCTGGTTGAAGGCATGCTGAATGCTTTGCTTGATCCTGCCAATCCGATTGCACGTGCAATCTTGGATCAGGCTGTGTTGTATGTAGTGCCGAACATGAATCCGGACGGCGCTTATCGTGGCAATCTGCGTACCAACGCAGCCGGCGCGAATCTGAATCGTGAGTGGATGACACCATCGCTGGAAACAAGCCCGGAAGTCTATCATGTGAAAAACAAGATACAAGAAACTGGTTGCGATCTCTTCCTGGATATTCACGGTGATGAAGCCTTGCCTTATGTATTCGTAGCAGGCAGCGAGATGATAGAAGGCTTTACCGAACAGCAGGCGCATGAGCAACAAGTGTTCGTCGACAGCTTCTGCGCAGCGAGCCCGGATTTCCAGACTAAAATCGGTTACGAGGCATCGAAGTACAATGCAGATATGCTGAAACTGGCATCTAAATACATAGGCCATACCTATAAATGCGTATCGCTGACTCTGGAGCTGCCGTTCAAAGACAATGACAATCTGCCAGATGCAGAAGTAGGCTGGGACGGCGCACGTAGTGCCAAACTGGGCGAAGCGATGTTGCAGCCTATCCTGAAATCTGTCAGCGCTTAACAGGGCGCAGATTGAAGGCGGAAGAGGGCGCTGCGGCGCTCTCTTTTTTATTGTTAAGATTGAGCAAGATAAACAGAACAGGCAGGAAAAAATGGGTGTAGAAATTGAACGTAAGTTTCTGGTGGTGGATGACAGTTGGCGCGCAGGCACGACTGGCAGCCTCTTATGTCAGGGCTATATCAGCACCGATCCTGAGCGCATCGTGCGTGTCAGGATAGAGGGGGGCGCTGCCTGTCTGACCATCAAAAGCAAGTCCACCGGCATCAGTTGCGGCGAATGGGAATATGCGATTCCGCTGCAAGATGCGCGTGCCCTGTTAGACGAGGTATGCCAGCGTCCATTGATAGAAAAGCAGCGTTACCGCATTGCGCGTGATGGTGTAGTCTGGGAAGTTGATGAGTTTTTTGGCGATAATGCGGGTCTGGTGGTCGCAGAAGTAGAACTGAATGCCGAAGATCAGATATTCGTGCGCCCATCCTGGCTGGGAGAAGAGGTCAGTCATGATCGCCGTTATGCGAATGCCAGCCTGATAAAAAATCCGTATAAAAACTGGTGAAACAGCAGGCTTTTGTGCCCGTAGCACTGTGTAAAATGTCAGTTAGTAAACGAATGTGCTTGCCTGACACGATTGTTATCTGTGAAAATTTCATTTTTTGATATATTTTGCCTTGAGTGACTGGGCTGACTAACATCTGTGAATGAAATGCGCATAATGAAACGCAATGATTGGCAGCATCTGCTGCTGGGGTTGACTCTCGCTTGCCCACTGTACGCGATGGCAGACTACAAAGTATTGATTGGTATTGATCCGGCTGACGAGACCAATAAAAAGTCCCTGTCTTTTGGCAGCGTTCCAACCCAATCCCTGATTAGCACGCTCGGTGCACCGGTTGTGTTGAAACAAACATCGGATCTGACGGATGTCATGCGTGCCACCCGGACTCAGGAAAACGATATGCTGGTAGGGCCACCGCATGTCACGGCCTCTGCGATTTCACATCAGTATCAATTGCTGGCGCGTCAGAAAATTAATTCTGAGTTTGTGCTGATCGCCCGCAAGGACATTAGCAGCGTGAATCAGCTGGGAGGCAAGCGCCTTTACCTGACTCAACAGGATTCGGTACGTGCTTATGTCGCAAAGGGCTTGCTGGATGAGGCCGGTTTGAGTCTGAAAAGTCTGAAGAGCGTCACCTATGGTAAGACCAGCGGTGCCGGTTTGCTGGCGCTGAGCGCCAATATTGCTGATGTGACGATCGCGTCGAAGGCAGAAGCCGAAGTCTGGATGAAGGCCAATCCACAGGTCGCAGTGGTGTTGAAGTCCACTCCTGAACTGCCTTCCGGTCTGGCCTTGATGGTTAAAAAATCCATGCCTGATGCAGAGAAAAAGAAAGTGCTGCGCTGGTTATCCGGGTCGGATGCAGAAGCCGCTGGTCTGGGAAAAATGGTGACCACCAGCAGTGCAGATGAAACACAATATGCTTACATTGCGGCGCTGGGTATTCTGACTCCTAAAGTCATATCCGGTGTGGCGACCGTTGGTTCTGCAGAAGTACAGAAACTGGCGGCCTCAGGTGCTGTGCTGGTCGATACCCGTTCGGTCAAAGAGTATGATCAGGAGCATATTAAGGGGGCAATCCACGCTCCTTATGTGGAAAAGAGTCTTAAGGACAGAGAGTTCGATTCCAGCCTGGATGACTATTCGGCGATTACGAAGTTAGGCAAAGAAAAAGCGCTGGTGTTTTACTGTAATGGACCGGAATGCTGGAAGTCATATAAGGCATCGGTCGTCGCTAAGGCCACCGGCGTAACCAAAATATACTGGTATCGAGGCGGCATGCCGGAGTGGCGTGAAAATAAGTTGCCGTCTGAAACGAAGAATTAAACAAAAAAGCTGCCCGTTTATTGGGCAGCTTTTTTTTACCTGTGCGGTCAATTGTTCGTTGAATTACTGACCGGCTACGGTGGACACATACTTTGCTACCAGCCGGATATCCGCATCTGACAGATTGCTAAATGCGGGCATCTGACCTATTCCATTCCTGACCGCTTTTTCTACCCGGGCCGCATCCGGTTTTAATTCATCCAGTGAGGGCCCGATTTCACCACTTGCACCTGCATGCCTGAGCGTATGGCATACGATGCACGCGGGTTGCGCAGTTTGGGTAAACACTTTTTTGCCAGCTTCAAGCGCCTTAGTGCCATCCTGATCTTTATTCTGAGCGATCGCATTGACTGTGGTCAGTGCGGCCGTCATGCCTAGCAGGAGTGCTCCTGCGCGTATCAGTTGCTTATTCATGCTGCCACCACATTGATTTGCATAGCATGATCTTTCCAGCTGTTGTTGTTATAGCCGCCCGCATTTTCTGCCCTGGCTTCTGGCTGTACCTGACCCTGGCTATCGGTTGCACGACAGGCGATGGTATAGTTGCCGGCATCCAGGCGCACCGCCAACACAAACTGACGCCAGGCGTATTTACCCATGTCCGGGCCGATAAAGCGTGCAGCTTTCCAGGTTTTTCCACCGTCAACAGACACTTCTACTGTTTTGACTGCATGCATACCGCCAAACGCAACCCCTTGTATCAGTGTATCACCAGCTGGGATATCACCAGTTTCCGGTGCCGGTGAGTTGATCCAGGACTTCACATTCATTTCCCAGACGGAAGGATGAGTCGCATCCCCTTTCTGGCCCGGTGGCGAAATGCGATAGCCATGCTTTTGAATATTGGCTTCGGTTTGTTCCGTGGTGAAGGCCAGACGTTTGATGTATTTGATGTTATTGACACCTGCGTAGCCAGGTATGATCAGACGCAGTGGACCTCCATGGGCGAGGGGGAGTGGAGCACCGTTCATTTCCCAGGCCAGTATCGCTTCGTCCAGTGCTTTGAGGGGGACCGAGCGCTCTACCATGATCGACTTCGGATCTATTCCTTCCGGCAGTTTTTCTCCGCCGGTACCCGTCATATACACCATACCATCGGCCACGCCGCCGAGTGCTGCGATCAGCGCGCGTACCGGTACGCCGCTCCAGACCACACAACCTGCAGCACCGATCTGCCAGGGCGTACCGCTGGGCTTACTTGGGAACAGGCCGCGTCCATTGCCTGAACATTGCAATACAGCCGTGACGGTTTCCAGCCCCATACGTTTCAACTGTTGGAGCTTGAGTGTGGCAGGACGTTTCACGCCTTCGATCTGCAATTCCCAGGCATCGCGATTGGCTATGATGGACGCATCGGGTGCCGGCAGGTTGTTGCGCACATACAGTTGTTCAGCCGGGGTGATCACGCTGGTGCCGAAGGCGCTGCGCCGTGTTTCTATCGTCCCGCTGGAGTGCACTATCAGTGCGGAGCTATCTTTCCAGCTCACATAAGATGGCAAGGGCTTTGCGGCTGGGCTGGCTGTTGCAGTGGTGGCGACCGCTTGTGCGATTGCATTCTGCTGTAAACCCGCCAGTCCTGCAGCGGCTACACCGACACTGCCTGAAGCAAGCCAGCGCCGGCGTGCCAGATTGCTGATCTGTGTTGGCAGGGATTTCGTGGACTCACTCATGCATATTCTCCTGATGGTTTTTTCGCAAATAAGCGCAATGCGCCTGATAGTAGCCGACATAACACAAGCTTGACAATATCCTTAGCGTGTAATGTTGACTATACTATTTTTTAACCCGGCTGCTGCCCGGATTATGCGATATCAGTGCGGGCGACGTCCGAACATGCCCATACCCTTGATGGCGCACACAACTTCGCCACGCTGATTTTCAGCGGTCCACAAAGTATAGACGACACCTCGGTCAGGTTTGGATACCGAAGCATGGCGGGACAGGGTTTCAGCACGGACGCTCAAGACGTCGCCAGGTTTGACCGGCACGATCCAGCGTATTTCATCCACACCTGGTGAACCCATGCTGGACGAGCGCGCTAGAAAACCATCCACCACCATACGCATAATCATGCTGCAGGTATGCCAGCCACTGGCGATCACGCCGCCAAAGATAGAGTCTTTCGCACGCTCATGATCGATATGAAAGGATTGTGGGTCAAATTCTGTCGCGAAACGCAGGATTTCCTCTTCTGTGACATTGCGTTGCCCCAGTTCTATGACTGCACCGGGTATAAAGTCTTCAAAAAACCACCAGTTGGTTTGCTCGGACATCGTATTTTCCTTCCTTTCGTGTGCAGACTTGATAGGGGAAGAAAAATCCCAGCGCAGAGGCTGGGATTTTTCCGGGGGCTGTCTCAGGCGGGAACAAAATCGGATTGTGCGATAAAGCGGGTCAGATGGTGATCGGTATCACCCAGGCTCAGTTCTATCATGGTGAGCCGTTTAAACATGTGCGCCACCGGTAATTCATTCGTGACCCCCATGCCGCCGTGTAATTGTACTGCTTGCTGGCCAATCAGGCGCGCAGCCTGACCAACCCGTGCTTTGGCTGCCGAGACAGTACGTTTTCTCTCCTGCGTATTAGCGCTGGTTTGCTTCACCGCTGCCAGCATGGCCATAGAACGTGCCTGTTCCAGTTCCATATACATGTCCGCCATCCTGTGTTGCAGCACCTGGAATTTACCGATAGGCACGCCGAATTGCTGACGGGTTTTCAGGTACTCCAGTGTGGCGGCAATGGTGGCTTCCATAATGCCGACCGCTTCCGCACACAGCAAGGTGGTGCCATAGTCCAGCGCGGCATCCAGTAAGTCCGCACCGCCATCTTCACGGCCTAGCAAGGCAATAGCGGGTAACTGTACTTGTTCAAAGCTGATATCGGCGGCACGCATGCCATCCAGTGTACGGTAGTCGCGACGGTTGACACCCGCGCTGCGTGCATCGACCAGAAACAGCATGATGCCTTTTGCTGCAAACTGATCACCGCCCGCTCTGGCGGAAACGATCAGATGATCTGCCTGCGCACCGTGAATCACGACCGTCTTTTTTCCATTCAGCACATAGCCATCTGCGCTGGGCGTGAAGGTAGTTTTGATATCGTAAGCCTCATGGCGTGATTGCGCTTCATACAGCGCGGCTGCGAGTTTAGTCTGACCCGTTGCTACCTGTTCCAGAATATCAAAATGGGCTTTCGCCAGTTTCAGGAATTCAGCCGCAAATACCGTGGCGAAGTAGGGTTCCACTACCAGTGCCCGTCCCAGTTCCTGCATCAGCACCAGCATATCCACAGCGCTGCCATTAAAACCACCCTGGTCTTCCGGAACAGGCAGCGCCAGCGCGCCGAGCTCGGTCAGGGCTGCCCATGCATGGTCAGAAGTGCCGCTGGCAGACTGAATAATATGCTTACGTTGTTCAAACTGATAATCCTGATTTGCCCAGCGACGGAGTGCGTCGGCAAACTGAATCTGTTCCTGACTGAAATCAAAATTCATAGCGCGCTCCTTTACAGTCCCAGTATCATCTGGGTGATGATGTTCTTTTGAATTTCATTCGAACCGCCATAGATGGAGGTCTTGCGGAAATTGAAGTAATACGAAGCCAGCGGCGCAGCATCATCCTGTTCAGACACGCTATGTGCCTGTTCTCCGTCCAGATAGGCCGGGTCAAACGGCAGCGCATAGGGGCCAACGGCTTCTACCATCAGTTCGGTTAAGCGTTGCTGAATTTCTGTGCCCTTGATTTTGAGCAGAGATGCTTCCGGACCGGGCTTGCCACTGTCCTGAGAAATCACACGTAAGACCGTGATTTCCAGCGCCATGATTTCTATCTCCAGCGCTGCTACTTTGTGCGCAAAGACCGGATCTGCCAGCAGCGATTGTCCGCGTTTTTGCTGCTTGCCAGCGACGCGCTTCAGGAATTGTAATTCCCGTTTGGCGCGGCCGACGGCGGCGATATTGGTTCTCTCGTGACCCAACAGATATTTCGCATAAGTCCAGCCCTTGTTTTCAGCGCCGATCAGATTGCTGACAGGTACTTTCACATTGTCGAAGAACACCTCATTCACTTCGTGGTCTTCGTCCAGCATGATGATGGGTCTTACCGTAATACCCGGCGTTTTCATGTCGATGAGCAGGAAGGAGATGCCTTCCTGTTTGCGCGCATCCGGATCGGTGCGCACCAGGCAGAAAATCATATCGGCATGCTGAGCCAGCGTGGTCCAGGTTTTCTGACCGTTCACGATGTAGTGATCACCCTGACGTTCGGCGCGGGTTTTTAGCGAGGCCAGGTCTGAGCCTGAACCGGGTTCAGAATAGCCCTGGCACCACCAGTCTTCGCAGCTCAAAATGCGTGGCAGGTAATGGGCTTTCTGTTCTTCATTACCGAATGCCATCAGCACCGGTGCCACCATATTCACACCAAACGGCAGGATTGCCGGGGTACCAGCACGCGCACATTCCTCTTCAAAAATATGACGTTGGGTCGCACTCCAGCCCGGACCGCCGTATTCCACCGGCCAGCCGGGCGCAACCCAGCCTTGTTTGGCCAGAATACGATGCCAGCGCACATAGTCTTCTTTGGATAAGCGTAAATGATTGAGCACTTTGTGCTGCAAATCGGGCGGGAGGTGGGTGTCCAGATAAGCTCTGACCTGATCACGGAAGGCAAGATCTTGCGCGCTGTAATTCAAATCCATACTGTCTCCTGTACGGGACTGGGCTGACCGGGTTCCGGTTGCCGCATTGTGGTTATCGACGAAGGGATACTGCAAAAACTAGAATAGCACGATCGTTCGCAACGATTCTACCTTGGTTTAAGTGAACTGGTACAAGAATTTTTTTGCGTCTACAGCGTTTGGATGAAACTACGCAGTACAGGACTGCGAATAAAAGCAGATAAAGACGATAAAAAAAAGCCCCGCATAAGACGGGGCACAGAATTCATCTCAATGGAAATGTGCAGTACCTGGTGCGGGAATGTCGTCCGGCATTTCCGGATGTACCAGATCGCCTGCATGATCCGGAAACAGCGGTGTGCCGCAGTCGTCGCAGAATTCCATAGAAAAAATTTCATCCAGCAGCACGATGTCGGTGATGCCAGCCTGACGCAGGATTTCAGGAATGTCGCCTTGTAAGTCCTGCTGATCATCAAGACCGATAGCGGTTTGCTGGTCTTCTGCCTGATACAAGGGCCAGATCACGCCGTAGATCACTTCCGGCGTGTCGTTGAGCAGGAAACTCAGACGTAATTCATCGACCTGACCGGCATTGTCAGCATTGGTGCAGGCACCGATCACGACACGGAAATGGCTACTGTCTTTTTCCAAAGTCTGTGTCAGGTAATACACGGCGGCCAGAATTGACGCCGGGCGGATCGCAACATCAGCGTCACGGCAGGCACTGAAATAGGCTTCCGGTAATAGAAGGTCTATCCCACATCCGGGTAAGACATGTTTAAACTGTTCTTCGGTTCCTGCCTTCCAGGACTCCAGACACAGGGTTTTGGCCGCTTCGCTGTCATAGGGGGCATCCAGTTGCTGCCAGCGGAACAGATTCTCACCTGCCGGCGCTGCGACTATGCCAAGCAAAAAGCGTATATCTGCCAGGAAGGGCACAGTTTTTTCTTTTTGTGCCTCAGCCGCTGACTGCGTTTGTGTGACCAGCGCCTGCGCCTGTTTTTCCAGCAGGCTGAAGGTCTCACAATGATTGCGTGGCAACTGATCGATAGAATACAGATTGGGCAGCAACTGCAAACGTGTGGCACTTGCCAGTACATGGGTCTGCATTTGCTGATGCAGGTGACTGAGTATGTTGGCAGGCAATGCGCCGGACGCAATGTCATAGCGGGTCCAGGCCAGCACGGGGGCCGCCACCAGCAGGCATTGCCAGTCCTGTCCCTGATGGCTCAGGGTGCAGGAAGTGCTGATGGTTTCCAGCGTTTCTACCAGCACTTCGTAACCATGCGGATGGCTGTGGAACACATGCTCAGCCGCACCATCAAGCTGATCCTGATGCTGTAGTCTGAGGTTTTTGCGAACATAGGTATCGAGCCTGGCTTGCCAGGCATTGTCTTCAATCCGGCTTGCGGATTGGGCGACAGCCAACGCGAGATTGACGAGACGTTGGCTTTCCGCGGCTAATTTCAGCCTGTTTTTTTTGATTATCCGGCGCATACGTCACTCTGTAAAATTGGAGTGATTCCATTGTAGCAATGAGCTCACTCCATAGTCAGCATAATTTGGCGCAAATGCCCTGGCATCGCTTATTTTTTTGCGTACTGTGTTTTTCCGAACAAAGCATCTTTCGCTTTGTCATCGGTTAGCGGTTTGCGTAAATCGGCCAATACCTGTACGCCGCGTTGCACCGCAGCTCGTGTGTTGATCTGATCGAACCAGCGCTTGGCATGCGGGAAGTCGGCCCAGTCTATGCCCTGATTGGCAAACGACCTGGTCCATGGGAATACTGCGATATCGGCAATGGTGTAATGGTCGCCCGCCAGGAATTCCGTTTTCGATAATTGCTGATCGATCACGCCATACAGACGCTGCGCTTCATTGGTATAACGGTCAATGGCGTACTGGATTTTTTCCGGTGCATAGATACGGAAATGGTGCGCCTGTCCCAGCATAGGGCCGAAACCGCCCATCTGGAACATCAGCCATTGCAGAGTCTGATAGCGCTCACGGTCGGTATTGCCAAGAAACTGACCTGTTTTACCCGCCAGATATACGAGAATTGCTCCCGATTCAAACAGTGAAATTGGTTTGCCATCCGGCCCGTCAGCATCGACGATGGCGGGGATTTTATTGTTAGGGGAGATGGCCAGAAAATCGGGTGTGAACTGGTCGCCCGCACCGATATCGATGGGAATTGCCCGGTACGCCAGATCGCATTCTTCCAGCATGATATGCACTTTGTGACCGTTTGGAGTAGGCCAGGAATAAACGTCAATCATGATCTTCCTTTGTCTTTGTTAGCAGGGTGGGGGCGGCATTCTGAGGGCTGATCCGGCTGAGCGGCGCTCAGGTTATCTTGCTCTTGCCGCCAGAAATATGCGCCCACCATTATGCAGATGTTTTGACAATTTTGCTGACTGATTCGCAATTCATACACCGATGCGGCTTCATCAGTGTGCCAAAGTCACTCAGCGCTGCGCATAGGCCCAGCCCAGCTCTGCCATGGGGCGCGCCGCCTCACCCGAAGCTTTGGCCTGCGCGCTGGATGCGGTGCCATCGACATAGCGTTTCATGATGCCTTGTAAAATGCCAGCCATACGGAACAGGTTATAGGCCAGGTAAAAATTAAAGTCTTCAGCACGAATTTGCTGACCAGTCCGCTCACAGTATTTGGCGATATACGACTGTTCATCCGGTATCCCCAGCGCTTTCAGATCCAGTCCCTTGATGCCACGGAACTGCCCCGGTAATACATGCCAGCTCATACAGTGATAAGAAAAATCGGCCAGCGGGTGGCCCAGCGTGGACAGCTCCCAGTCCAGTACTGCCATGATGCGCGGTTCAGTCGGGTGGAACATCATATTGTCTAGCCGGTAGTCGCCATGCACGATACTGGTGTCGTCACCGGCAGGGATATGATGTGGCAGCCATTCTATCAGTCTGTCCATGGCCTCTATGGTTTCTGTTTCTGAGGCGCGATATTGTTTGGTCCAGCGATCGATCTGACGTGCAAAGTAATTGCCGGGTTTACCGTAATCCGCGAGGCCAATCGCGGCATAGTCCAGACTGTGTAATTGCGCGATCACTCGGTTGAGTTCATCATAGATTTCAGCTCTTTGCACCGGCGTCATACCGGGCAGCGACTGATCCCACAATACTCTGCCGTCGACGTATTCCATGATGTAAAAGGCGCGTCCTATCACATCCTCATCGGTGCACAGCGCATACTGGCGAGCAGCCGGGAAGCCGGCTTTTTGTAAGGCATCCATGACCTTGAATTCACGTTCTATCGCATGTGCCGATGGTAGCAGCTTGGCTGCCGGGCCGGGTTTGGCGCGCATCACATAACGCTGCTGGCCCGCGCTGAGTTTGAAGGTGGGATTGGATTGTCCACCTTTGAATTGCTCTACCTGCAGCTGATCAGCCATCGCAGCCGTAAAATCGGGGACATGCTGACGCAGATAATCGGCTAGCGCTGCATGATCAAATTGCTGGCGCGCAGCGACGGGCATGGTACCCATGAAGTCTTCAAACATTGCTGGTCTCCTGTATTGTTTTGTTCAGGACTTCCTGACCATATAGGCAGCCAGCTTTGCATCTGCTTAGCCGGCGTTGGCGGGACAGTCTGTGATGGATAAAACTTGCATGAGTGTAAGCTAAAAAATACGGTCGTGCTATTTATTTGAATTTGAAATTCGAATTTTAAATTTGAGTTTGAATTGCGGCCGGTGAGATCAACTGAGAGCAAGCGCGTTGCGCTCGCTTGAGTTCACCTTCAGGATCACAACGCGCTCACATCAACACATTCAATACGCCATCCAGTCCGCAATGATTGAGTGCGATACTGGCCTGAGCGCGTACTACCGGCTTAGCGCGGAAGGCGACCGACAGGCCGGCGATCTCCATCATACGCAGATCATTAGCGCCATCGCCCATGACAATGGCAGCACTGCCTGGGATGCCCAGCTGCGCGCAGATAGCAGCCACGGTACGGCGTTTTTCTTCGGCATCGACGATCGTGCCAGTGACGCGGCCGGTCAGTTTGCCATCGATGATTTCCAGCACATTGGAATGGTGAAAACTGAGTTTCAGACCTTGGCTCACACGCTCCGTGAAATAGGTAAAGCCACCTGATACCAACAAGGTTTTCAGGCCCGCAGCCTGTGCCGCTGCGATCAGGCGTTCGGCGCCGGGCGAGAGTTGTAAGCGTTCCTGATATACACGCTCTAAGGCGCTGGCATCCAGCCCTTGCAGCAGTGCGACCCGGCGCTTCAGGCTTTCCTGAAAGTCGAGTTCACCCCGCATGGCGGCTTCGGTAATGGCAGATACCTGCGGCTTCAGTCCTTGCATGTCGGCGATTTCATCGATGCACTCTATCGTGATCAGGGTGGAATCCATATCCATCGCGAGTAAGCCAAACTCGCTCAGACGACGCTGAACTGGCAGCAAGGCACTGTCCAGACCCAGTTGATCGGCCTGTTCACGCCAGGCTGCAATCGCAGTTGCCTGTTCCAGATTATTGCTGGCAGCGGCCAGTGTGTAACGGGCGACTTGTGGGCTCAGTAAGCTGGCTTCGCTCGCCAGGTGTGTGCTGAGGGTATGAATCAATGCCAGTTGTGCTTCATTGAATGCGGCTGGACTATGTAAGGTCAGAAAAGCAGGTGTCGTAGATTGCGTCATCTTAATGCAGGGCTTTCAGAGTCTGTTTAATATGATTTACGCGGCTGGCAAGATCAGGCATGTTGGCGGTGATGCGCAATTTATCCTGTCCATTCAAGCGGATGTGCTTGTTCTTTTGTACCAGTTCGATGATGCGCATGCCATCTATCGGTGGCTGCGGCTCAAATTGCAAAGTGGCAGCTTCGCTGTGGGCATCAATTTTGATAATGCCCAGCGGCTTGGCAGCAACGCGTAAACGATGGGTTTCCAGCAGGGACTTGACCTGCTCAGGCAATTTGCCAAAGCGGTCGATTAATTCTTCTTGTAGATCATCAATCGCAGCCGGTTTGCTGCAATTGGCCAGGCGCTTGTAGATAGACAGGCGCTCATGGACATCGCCGCAGAATTCGTTGGGTAACAGCGCCGGTATATGCAGATTGATTTCTGTGGTGCTTTGCAAAGGTGCAGCCAGATCGGGCTCCTTGCCGTTTTTCAGCGAACGGACCGCTTCATTGAGCATGTCTGAGTACATCTGGAAGCCAATTTCATGCATTTCGCCGGACTGGTTATCGCCCAGCACTTCGCCGGCACCACGAATTTCCAGATCATGCATCGCAAGATAGAAGCCGCTGCCCAGTTCTTCCATTTGCTGAATCGCTTCCAGCCTGCGGTTAGCCTGCTTAGTCAGACCCTGTACGTCATGGACCAGCAAATAGGCATAGGCCTGATGGTGTGAACGGCCAACCCGTCCACGTAGCTGATGCAACTGAGCCAGACCGAATTTATCGGCGCGATGCATGAGGATAGTATTCGCACTGGGGACGTCAATACCGGTTTCGATAATCGTGGTACACAGCAGAATATTAAAGCGCTGCGCCACGAAATCACGCATCACTTTTTCCAGATCGCGTTCATGCATCTGACCATGCGCAATCACCACCCGCGCTTCTGGCAGTAAGGCTTCCAGCATGGCTTTACGGTTCTGTATGGTTTCCACTTCATTGTGCAGGAAATAGACCTGACCACCGCGCTTGAGTTCGCGCAGGCAGGCTTCCCGGATCACGGAATCATCTTCACTGCGTACAAAGGTTTTGATGGCCAGCCGTTTTTGCGGTGCGGTGGCGATAATCGAAAAGTCACGCAAGCCTTCCAGTGCCATTCCCAGCGTACGTGGGATAGGCGTGGCTGTCAGCGTGAGCACATCAACCTCGGCGCGCAAGGCTTTCAGCGCTTCTTTCTGACGCACGCCAAAGCGGTGTTCTTCGTCGATGATGACCAGTCCCAGCCTTGAAAACTTCACATCATCTGACAGCAGTTTATGGGTCCCGATCACGATATCGACGGTGCCATCGCCCATGCCTTTGATGGCCAGACTGACTTCTTTGCCGGTACGGAAGCGTGATAATTCGGCGATACGTACTGGCCAGTTAGCGAAGCGGTCGGCGAAAGTCTGTGCATGTTGTTCTGCCAGCAGGGTAGTCGGCGCCAGGATTGCGACCTGCTTGCCACCCATGACCGCAACGAAGGCCGCACGCAGTGCGACTTCCGTTTTACCGAAGCCCACATCGCCGCAGATCAGCCTGTCCATCGGCTTGCCTGAGGTCATATCCGCGATCACGGCATTGATCGCAGCCGCCTGATCAGGGGTTTCTTCAAAGCCGAAACTCTCAGCGAAGCTTTCGTAATCTCTGGCTGAGAATTCAAATGCATGCCCTTGGCGGGTGGCTCTGCGCGCATACAGGTTCAGCAATTCAGCTGCGGTATCGCGTATCTGCTGGGCTGCTTTGCGTTTGGCTTTCTCCCACTGCCCGGAACCCAGGCTATGCAGCGGTGCGTCTTCCGGCGAAGCGCCGGAATAGCGCGAAATCACATGCAATTGTGCGACCGGCACATATAGCTTGGTTTCCTTGGCATATTCCAAGTGCAGGAATTCGGTTTCACCTTCCCCCAGATCCATGCTGATTAAGCCCATGTAGCGCCCGATACCGTGGTTGCTATGCACCACAGGGTCGCCGATTTTGAGTTCGGACAGATCGCGCACCATATGCTCGACCTGGGTCACTGCTTCCTGTTTTTTTCTGCCTATGCGTTTGCCGCTGCCTGCGTATAGCTCGGCCTCGGTGATAAAGGCGATGTCTTCGGCCAGCATAAAGCCGGCATGCAAAGGGGCGACGCCCAACATCAGGCGCGCGCCGCCGGTGATGAAATCGGTATAACCATCACACAAAGTCAGTGCGATATCAAATTCATTGAAATACTGTTGCAGGGTCTCGCGTCGGCCTGCCGTTTCAGCACAGATCATGACCCGCTTATCGGTCTGCATTAAAAATGCACGCAGATTGGTCAGCGGATCATCCGCGCGACGATTGACAGCGATATCAGGCAGGAAGGCACTGATTTCGGAGGCAGGCGTGGCCTTGTCCGTTGCTGGTAACACCCAGCGTGCCTGGGTTTTCAGCAGGCTGAAAAAATCTTCGTCGCGCAGAAAGACGCTTTCCGGTGGCAAGACCGGGCGCTCGCGGTCCGCCTTCAGGAACTGATAGCGTGAGCGGGTATCGGTCCAGAAGCGTTTGATCGCTTCGTCGACATCGCCCAGTAAAGCGAAATACGGTTGCGCTGGCAGGTAATCAAATAACGTGGCTGTTTCTTCAAAAAACAGGGGCAGATAGTATTCGATGCCGGCTGATGCAATGCCATTGCCGATGTCTTTGTAGATCGCGCTGCGTGAAGGATCGCCCTCAAATTGTTCGCGCCAGCGGCTGCGGAAAGCAGCACGCGCCGGTTCATCCATAGGGAATTCGCGCCCCGGCAGCAAGCGCACTTCGGGTACCGGGAAGATAGAGCGCTGGGTGTCAGCATCAAAGGTCTTGATGCTTTCTATGCTGTCACCAAACAAATCCAGCCGGTAGGGCAGTGCGGAACCCATGGGGAATAAATCGATCAGTCCGCCGCGTACCGAGTACTCACCGGGTGACATCACCTGATTCACATGGTTGTAGCCTGCCAGCGTGAGCTGGGTTTTGAGTTTGGCTTCATCCAGCGTATCGCCTTTTTTAAAGAAAAAGGTATAAGCGGCCAGAAAGGATGGTGGCGCCATACGCAGCAAGGCGGTGCTGGCGGGGGCCAGCAACACATCACAGCGGCCATTCTGAATTTCATGCAGGCTGGCCAGTCGTTCCGATACGAGATCCTGATGCGGCGAAAACGCGTCGTACGGCAGGGTTTCCCAGTCGGGCAGCAGGTGGCAGCGCAATTCCGGATTGAACCATGGGATTTCATCCAGCAGGCGTTGTGCATCACCGGCTTGGGCGACAAACACCGTCAGCATGCGCTGTTCCGCCTTTAACGTGGTTGCGGCCTGCGCCAGTGCATAGGCGTCAGAGGAGCCATGCAGCGCTGGTAAGCTGTAGCGGTGGCCGGGTTTTGCTAGGGCTTTGCTGAAATCAAATGACATTGCGGCTGAATTGGGCTGATTTGGTGAATAAACAGTGCGGTGAAACACCTTGCCGTTATAACGGTCGGTCAGTTGCTGTGCTTTTCGTCTGTGGTTGTCAGGTCAGACCGAAATTAAAGTCTGGTTATGCGAGTCACCGGGCAGACATACACGGTTAAAATGAGCGCCTAATTATAAACGAAGGCTCGTCCGGCAGCGGGCGGCCAATTGACTTTATGCAGCAAACCAGTCCACACGCCGACAAGTCCTCTTCGCCAGCCTATATCACCCTGATTCCTGCCGCCGGCGTAGGCGCGCGTATGGGTAGCAATATCCCTAAACAATATTTGCAAATTGGCGCTGCCAGTTTGTTGCAGCATACCGTCAATGCCTTCCTGGATTTTTCGCCAGTCAGCCATATCTATGTGGTGGTGAGCCCGGAAGATGCGTATGTTGATCAGGCTTTGGCAGCGCATGACAAGCTGACGGTGCTGCGCTGTGGTGGTGCCACCCGGCGCGATACCGTGCGCCAGGGCTTGGCAGCGCTGGCGGCGGACGGTCGCGTACAGGCGCAGGATTGGGTGCTGGTGCATGATGCCGCGCGTCCCGGCCTGACGCAGTCTTTGTTGCAGGATTTGCTGACACAGGTTGGTGAACATGCGGTGGGCGGTTTGCTGGCATTGCCGGTGGTGGATACGGTGAAACGTGTGCATGCAGATCAGCAAGGCAGGGTGGAAACCATACCGCGCGAGCAGGTCTGGCTGGCGCAAACACCGCAGATGTTCCGTTATGCGTTGCTGTGTGATGCACTGGATCAGGCTGCGCAAGTGACTGATGAATCCAGTGCGGTAGAAGCCGCTGGCTATACGCCGCTGCTGGTGGCTGGCGATATCTGCAATCTGAAGGTGACGCAGCCTGCCGATCTGGAACAGGTGGCGCGTTTGATGAATCTGCTGCCGGGTTGAGCCCGCGAACGCTGAATTTCAGCTGAAATTGAGCTGATTTCAAGTAAGTATTAAAAAATTACAGGTGATTTGATGAAGAATAAACTCCCTCCTTTCCGTATCGGGCAAGGTTATGACTGCCACGCGCTGGTGCCGGATCGCAAACTGATTATCGGTGGGGTTGATATCCCGCATACGCTGGGTTTGCTGGGCCATTCTGATGCCGATGTCTTGCTGCATGCGATAACTGATGCGCTGTTTGGTGCTGCGGCCATGGGTGATATCGGTCGTCATTTTCCGGATACCGATGCGCGTTTTAAGGGGGCTGATTCCAGGGTCTTATTGCGCGAAGCCGTTAAGCGTCTGCATGAAGCGGGCTACGCGGTTGGTAATCTGGATGCAACCATCATTGCACAGGCACCGAAGATGGCGCCGCATATCCCGCTGATGATTGCGCATGTGGCAGAAGATTTGCAGGTGCCTGTTTCTCAGGTCAATATCAAGGCCAAAACCAATGAGAAGCTAGGCTATCTGGGACGGCAAGAGGGCATCGCAGCGGAAGCGGTGGTGCTGGTATATCCGCTGGACGCCAGCTAAACTGAAATGACGTAAGTCGAACCGGCGCTCAGCACAGAGCCGATTATTCAAATCCGGAGTGGATCATGAAACGAGAACAGTTAAAACAGTTATTGAGTCAATTGCATACTGAATTATCCGGGCAGGCAGCGCTGGATGACGAATTGAAATCCATGCTGGAAGATCTGAATCAGGATATCCATCACGTCTTACAGGCAGACCGTCAGCACGATGATCCTGTATTTGCCGCACTGAGTGAACGTTCGCTGGCCTTATCCGCCAAGTTTGCAGCCCAGCATCCCAAACTGGAACCTGCCTTGCGTGAAATTGGCTCTATGCTGGAGAAAATAGGCGTTTAAGTCTTCATCCGTTGCGCTTCAAGAGTGGGTTGGCGGATTGACAGGCTGCAGCTGAGCGGCTGGCTCTGGTACAATAGCGAGTCAGTTAACCGGGAATTGTCAGACTAAATACGAATTTGGCAATCCCGTGCCGCTCTGACAGCTTGCTGGCAATGTCCACAATGCTGACCAGATCCGGTTCTTCCTCTCATTTCCTTTTTTTAGCCATGCAAATCAAAGCCAATACCGTCGTTAGCCTGAATTACTCTATGTTTAATATGGAAGGCCAGCTGATCGATCAGAATCGTGAACCTATCGTGTATTTGCATGGTGATTACGATAATATTTTGCCTGCTGTGGAAGCGTCTTTAGAGGGTAAGCAAGCAGGTGATAAAGTCTCGGTGGTGTTGCAGCCGGAAGATGGATTTGGTGATGTGATTCCTGAATTTGTGCGTGAAGAAGACATCAGTGCCTTCCCGCCGGATATCGAAGTTGGCATGATGTTTGAAACACGCGATCCAGAAACGGAAGAAACCATGCAGTTCCGTGTATTGAGTATCGATGCAGGTGTGGTCAAGCTCGACGGCAATCATCCTCTGGCTGGCATGACTATACGTTTTGATACCGAAGTGCTGGAAGTGCGTGCTGCGACCGATGAAGAAGTGGTACATGGTCATGCGCACGGTGTTGGTGGTCATCACCACTGATCGCCGTATAGTCGGGAGTAGCCTGGTCAGGTCATGGTGCGGACCATTGAATGAATCAGGACTGATACCAGACTGTGCCTTGGCTGACCAGCTTTTGGTCTGCCAAAACTTAGACCAAAACAGACCAACTTAGACCGGCTGCAATCCTGCAGCCGCTCTGTTTTTTACCGATCTCAGAGAGCAGATGACAGACCATTACCTTGTTCTCGGTGTCGCGCCGAATGCGACGCTGGCAGATATCAAAAAAGCTTACCGCCAGAAAGCGGCGGAATTCCATCCTGACCGCAATGATTCTGAACTGGCGCCTGCCAAATTTCATGCGGTGAAGGAAGCCTATGATGTGCTGACCGACGACAGTAAGCGCGCGGCCTATGATGAGAACCGACGCCGTAATTTGCTGGATTCGCCGCTGGAAACCGCCAGCGAAATCTGGAAAGCTTATTTATCAGGAGTATTGCAGTGAAATTGTCCCGTTTTTTTGAGGATTTGATGGCGGTCTATAAGGCTGAAATCGACGATCTGAAATCTGATTCCGAAGGCAAAAATATTCTGAAGGCGCGTTTGCGCGAAAAGGCGGAACAATTGCCTTTGCTGTTGCCTATGATGGAAAGCAATCCAGAAATGCTGGCCTCGGCCTTTCATCAGGGTTTTATTTTTCTCAACCCGCTCGCGCTGGAGGCACTGACTGCCAAAGAGCAGGCTAGTTTGCCCGCCTGGAAAACACTGGCTACTGCGGTCAGGCTGGAACCCTGGGCTGAGCCATTGGCGAAAGTCGTGCAAACCGAAGCTGCCGGTGACCGCTTTCTGGTGATCGCCGCCGTGTTGGAATATCTGATGCGTGGCGCGCAGAGCCGACGTGCAGGTAGCACAGCCGATGCGGCTGATGACACGGATCATGATGAGCTTGATGACGAGTCTGAAGATCGTGAAAACGGCGATCTTGATGGCCAGTATGGACGTCATGGCCGTGATGATGGCGATGATGGTGACGACTATGATTTGGGTGAGGCGGGGGCTGACTGGCTGGCCGAACAAGGCTTTGACCGTAAAGATTAAGGAAAATTGAGTATGACTTTACCTGCAGTTATTGAAGCGCAGAGTTTGATTTTAGCTGGCGACATCGCCGGCGCTGAATTCGCGCTGGCGAATATCGCGGAAACCCATGGTGACAAAGCGTTGGTTGCGGCGCTGGATGATTTGCCTGCCAAGGATTTGTTGGCCGTGATACGTGAATATGACGCATCCAAAGAGTCACTGGTGAATCTGGTGGTCACACCTGAACAATTCGCTCAGGCCGTGGTACTGGAGCGTCGTTATGGTGACCAGACCCATGAGCAATTGCGCGGCATGATCAATTCCGTCATTTTCCGTGATGGTGCTGATCCGGCGGAATTTTTGTATGAAATCGCGGAAGTGGATGGCGGCTACGACGCGTTGGTCGATTACCTGCTCGACCGTACCCAGATGGTCGAACATTTTTACAAGTATGCGACCTTTGATCTGTACGAATACGGTGACGGCGAGCGCACCGCTGCACGTGAAGATGATTTGATGAACCTCGACCATGACAACGAGGGCTTGGCGTCGCCCTTAGATATGGCGAACCTGGAAGATCATGACTGGATGCAGGTGACCTATATCCTGCGCTACGAATTGCCAGAAATTTTCCGTGAAGTGCTGATGAAATTACGTGCACGTTACAAAGTGTATTTGGCGAATTTACAAAGCGATGATCCGGAAGCGGCTGCCGCTGAGGGGGAGCCTGAAGAAGCGCCGAAAAACAATGATGATGGTGATGACGATGACGATGAGGAGTCCGCACTGTAACAGGTGGATCGCAGACAGGGCCCGCGCGGCGGGCCCGCTCCCTGAAATGCAGAGCGCGGATGACGTCTTCTGCATTTTTTATGGGCCCATCAGTTGTGCACAGCGTAGCTAGGGCCTGTTAACATTTAAATTACGTGTGCGAAAGGGGTAAAACAGTTGCAGGGCTAGGCGCAGCCCGCGCATCAGTGTGATCACTGTCAGCGGGATGCAACAACGCCATGCGGCTGTTTTACCCCTTTCCCTCCGGGTTCAATCCAAAACGCGCGCTGGACTGCGTTGTGTGTCTTGTCAGGGGCACCAGCCCTGACTGCGACACACGCCTTGCCAGCCCACGTTTTGGCTTGAACGCATCTCGCAATTTAAATGTTAACAGGCCCTAGACTGTGTGCGGCTTTTGATAGTTACCTCTGGAATTGAAGGAAATAAGCCACATGAGCGAAATAAGCAGCAATTTTGAGCTTGCGGTACTCGATCAGCGTCCGTTTTTTGAAACCGCCTTGCGCTATGGGGTGCAACGCGCCATCCTGACCAGCAGTAAGATCGCGGCGATTGAAACTGAGGCACCTAAAGGCATGGTGCAGATCGCTGAAGCGTTTGGCAGTAAATACCTGCGCCCTGAAATTGAACTCGCGCGTAAGCGTATCGTGAATCTGGCGAGTTTGTATTTGCTGGAAACCTCAGGCGGCGATCTGGAGATTGCAGCCAAACTGATACGGGATAATACGTTTCTGACTTTGTCGCGTGGTGGTTCAGGTTTACTCAAGGCCTTGTTTGCGATGCCGGAATACGCCTTGCTGGGACGCGAGGTCAAGGGTAAGGTCGAGGATTTTCTGGAAGCCTGGTCCTTACGCGACAATCCGGCGGATTACCGCCAGGCTTTGGAACATCGCCAGCAAAATGCCTTGGAAATCGAAGCCGGCTTCTGGTTCGGTGAAGTGCTGGGTTTGTCGCGTAGCTATCTGCAGGATGAGGATGCAGAGGCAGTGGGTATCGTGCGCAGTGCTTTGTTGGTGACCGTGTTTGGTGGCGAGGATGGCAGTCTGGAAAATCAGGTGGAATTTGCCACCCTGGTCGACGCGATACGCGGCCTGACCCCGAAAGAACGCGTGCAGGCGATGGAGATGCTGGATATCTCCGAGGTGCCGCTGCAGTTTCATCCGCTCGTGCGGCGCATCGTGCAGGAAATCTGTGAGCACGATCTGCCACTGTTTAAAGATAAAAAAGCATCGCTGGATAAGCTGGTGTTTTCGCTCAAGGATCGCTATTATCTGCGCGATCATGAAATCGAGGATACCTCGGCGTATGATGCACTGGTCTCTAAGGAATGGACCCGTCTGACCAAGGGTAAAACCGATGTGGACTCGCTCATGACTTTGTTTGTCTGCATCGCAGCAGGCGTCACGCCTAAAACCAGCCTGCCGGAAAAGAACGCGAAAAGCATCGTGAAAAAATTCCGCGAACGGGGTTTTACACATGAGCTGGCTAGCCAGTGGATTAAAACGGCAGCACCTCATGAAAAGCAGGAAGGTTTGCTGGAAGATTGGGATAATTTTATCGAGGAAGCCAATAATTATCTGATGGATGACTGGGACAGCAATTACAGTGGCGCGTTGCGCTTCCTGAGTCTGCACTGCCATATTGAAAGTGCCGTCCGCTAAGCGTTGACTTACTGTTGCATTCCTCTTGTAAGCAAAACGTCCACTGCATCAAACAGTGGGCGTTTTGCTTCAGGGAGCTGGTTTAAGCTTATACGCTCAGTTCCAGCACCTGACGGCTGATGTCGGGTGTGACTTCGCGTCTTTCACCCAGCGCGATCATGCGGTGCGATTCGAGTGCGCTGATGATGGCGGGAATATCGGCTGCACTTAAGCCATAGTCGCGCAGGCGGGTTTTGACGCCCATTTGCTCGAAATAGGCTTGCATGCGGCTGATCGCCTGTTCTATGCGTGCATCTTCTTCGCCTTCGCGCAGGCCCCAGACTCTGTCAGCAAACTGCAGCAGTTTGGCGCGTTTGGCGTCTTTGCGTATCCTGAGCATGGCTGGCAGCACAATGGCCAGTGTTTGCGCATGATCCAGACCATGCAATGCCGTCAGTTCGTGGCCTATCATATGGGTCGCCCAGTCTTGCGGCACGCCGGTGGAAATGACGCCGTTCAGTGCCATGGTGGCACACCACATCAGATTGGCGCGTACTTCATAATCCTCCGGATTGGCGAGTGCTTTCGGGCCTTCTTCTATCAGGGTCTGCAGCAGACCTTCTGCAAAGCGGTCCTGCACTGGCGCGTTGACCGGGTAAGTCAGATACTGTTCCATCACGTGCACAAAGGCATCAACTGCACCATTGCCGACCTGGCGTACTGGCAGGCTGAAGGTTTTACTTGGGTCCAGTACAGAAAACTGTGGGAAGCAGAGTCGGTTGGAAAATGCCAGTTTGGCGTGCAGCGACAGGCGCGTGACGACAGCGCCGGCGTTCATTTCCGAGCCGGTAGCCGGCAGGGTCAGTACACTCCCGAAGGGCAGGGCACGGGTGATATTGTTGCCGCGTTTTTCCAGTATCGCCCATGGGTCTTCGCCCTCAAACAACGCGGCAGCTGCGACGAATTTAGTACCGTCGATGACAGAGCCGCCGCCAACCGCGAGCAAAAAGTCGATGCCGTGTTCGCGCGCGACAGCGACGGCTTTCATTAACGTTTCGTAGCTGGGATTCGGTTCTATGCCAGCAAATTCCGTCACACTGCGCTGCCCTAAGGCTTGCATGACTTCATCAAACACACCGTTTTTCTTGATGCTGCCGCCGCCATATAGCACTAATACCTTGGCTTCTTTGGGAACAACTTTGTCGAGGTCAGCAATCTTGCCTTGACCGAAAAGGATCTGGGTAGGATTGTAAAAATCAAAATTCAGCATGGATGGCTCCGGTAACGATTGCATGTAGGGGGAGGGCGCAAAACAGGTGGCGCTGAGATGCAGCGGACTTGTTTTACGTCATTTCCTAAAAACATCCATCTTAGCTGAAATTAGAAAAATCAACCGGTCGTGCGTTTTTATGTGGCGAGGAACAGAAATACCGTCGGCTTTTTATGGAAATCCGGTGCCTGGCTGGCTGCTAATTTCTTCTTCCATTCCGCGGCAGTCAGCGTGCGTATCGCTTCGCTGGCCAGTGTCAGATCGGTCGCGACACAGATCAGGGTGGACGGTTGGCATTGCGTTGCCAGTGCTTCCAGCATGGCTGCGTTGCGGTAAGGCGTTTCTATCAGCAACTGCGTTTGTTTTTCCTTGCGTGAACGGTCTTCGAGTTCCTTAATGCGTTTGGCACGCAGTGCGGCATCGGTCGGCAGATAGCCGTGAAACGCGAAACTCTGACCGTTGAGGCCGCTGCCCATCAATGCCAGTAATAGCGAAGACGGACCGACCAGTGGGCGCACCGCAATGCCCTTGCTATGCGCCAGTCTGACCAGATTGGCGCCCGGATCGGCCACGGCAGGCACACCGGCTTCAGAAATCAGGCCCACATCGTGCCCTTGCAGCAGGGGCTGCAATAAGCCTTCTAATGCCTGCGCCGGGGTATTGATATTCAATTCCTGAATCTGAATTTCCTGCATGGCCAGTCGCAAAGGATGCTGCTGGGACAGGAATTTGAGATAGGCGCGCGTGGTTTTGGCATTTTCTGCGACCAGATAGCCGAGTTGCGACGACATTTGCTGTACCGCGTCTGGAATGATGGTGCTCAGCAGGCTGGTTTGTTGTGTCTCGCACAGACCCAAGGTATTGGGAATCAAAAATAAGGTGCCGGTTTTCATCATAAGGGTGAGTATTCTTTGGAAATTTGGGTATTCGGGAGTCAGCGGGTTTGCAGCGTGCAGCGTTCAGCGAAAGAAGCGTACGCCGGCATGCCTCAGCATATCCGTGAGCGCGATCAGCGGCAGGCCAGTCAATGCGGTCGGATCATCGCTATGGATCGCGGACAGGATGCTGATGCCCAGGGCTTCATTCTTAGCGCTGCCTGCGCAGTCGTAAGGCTGTTCCAGGTGCAGGTAGGCATCCAGTTCTGCATCGCTGAGATCACGGAACTGTACTCTGGTCTGTACATTGCGCAATTGTAAAGGCTGGGGCGCCTGCTGTCTGCTGTCGAGCAGGCATAGTGCGGTATGGAAAATCACTTCACGCCCTCGCATCAATTGCAATTGTTTGAGCGCATTGGCATGGTTGCCCGGTTTTCCGATTTGCAAATCATCCAGCGTAGCAACTTGATCTGAACCGATTACTAAGGAATCGGGATGCAATTGCGCGATGGCGGCTGCTTTTTGCTGCGCCAGGCGTAGGGCAGTATCGGCCGGACTTTCTCCGGGTTTGGGGGACTCATCAATGTCAGGGGAGATACTCAGAAAGGGTAGTTGCAGTCTGGATAGTAATTCTTTGCGGTAAGCAGAGCTGGAAGCCAGTATAATTGTCGGGTTTATCATCGTTGTTGGCTGGCGTTGAGAAGTGTCAGGGATGCTGCGCTGATACCGGGTCAGGCTTGGCTCGCGTGCTGAACAGAAAAAATGCACTGCAAGCATATGATTTTTCTGAAAAAAATCGGCCTGACCTTTGACTAAGAAGCGCAAGTGCTGTTATTATCGCAGGTTTTCTGGGTTCAAATAATCCTATGCAAGCTTTTGTGATTGACGCTTTCACGTTTTGCCGGCTCGAAGAGCAGCGTTCTGGAAGCATACTGGTCGCAGATTTACCCCGTCTGGCTGAGGAATGTGCAGGCACCGAAGGGAGTCTGAATTGGTCTCTGACAGGTGGTAAGGATCAGCTGGGGCATCCTCGCCTGATACTGGATGTGACTGGTAATGTGAATCTGATTTGCCAGCGCTGTCTGGTACCGTTTGCATATGAGATAGATTCAGAGTCTGTATTGATACTCGCCAAAAACGAAGAAAATGCTGATGAAATTGAGGCATTGCTAGAAGATGACGAGGTCGATGTTGTAGTAGGCAGTAAAACGTTCAATATCATGGATTTGATAGAGGATGAGGCGCTGCTGGCAATACCCCAATCGCCCAAACATGCAGTATGCCCGGATGTATCGTTGGCTTCAGCAAAACCTACTGCAGGGATTGACGCAGAAGTCGGTAAAAAAGAATCGCCGTTTGCCGTGCTGAAGACAATAAATGGGCGTACCTAGTGGCATTATTCTGAAAAAACACTCAGGTCGAAGTATTGTTAGGGATTCTTGGTTGGCGATGTTCGCATTGCGATGTGCGCATTCTTTAGCCAGGTGTGTAAATTTTTAGAAACATTTTTTGAAGTATTAGGAGTTATCATGGCAGTTCAGCAAAATAAAAAGTCCCCATCCAAGCGTGGCATGCACCGTTCCCACGATTTCCTGACTGCACCACAGTTGGGTATCGAGCCAACAACTGGTGAGACACATCTGCGTCACCACATCAGCCCTAACGGCTTTTACCGTGGTCGTAAAGTATTGAAAACTAAGAACGACGAATAATTCGTTTTCTTGGTAAAAAGAGCGGCGTGACAAGTCTAGAACTTGGCGCCGCTTTTTTTATGGGCAAAATTTTCTGGGATGCATGCGCTTGAACGGGTTTTCTTGAAAATTTTGCAGCACCGGTGCCGGTAAAAGCCTTGTTTTGCCGGTTTTTTTATTAAATACTTGCAAATTAGCAATGAAAATAACTGAAATAGTCCTCTAATTTGATACACTAGGCGTTTCGGCTTGAAGTTGCGTAATACTACATGACAATAAAAATTTCCATTGACTGCATGGGCGGGGATCATGGGCCTGCGGTTACTGTGGCAGCAGCTGTTGCCTTTGCCAATCGCGAACCGGATGTCGAGTTCCTGCTGGTTGGCCTGGAATCTGAAGTTCAGGAAGAGCTGAAAAAGAACCATGCGAGCAATCATCCGCGTCTGAAGATAATCCATGCGTCCGAAGTGGTCGCGATGGACGATCCTATCGAGATTGCTCTGCGCCGTAAAAAAGATTCTTCTATGCGTGTCGCGCTGACTCAGGTGAAAGAGGGCGCAGCTCAGGCTTGTGTCTCCGCCGGCAATACCGGTGCTCTGATGGCAGTCTCGCGCTACGTGCTAAAGACGATGCAGGGCGTGGACCGTCCTGCGATCTGCAGCATGTTGCCAAATCAAAAAAATCGTCCCACTTATATGCTGGATCTCGGCGCTAACGTCGATTGCGAACCTTTGCACTTGCATCAGTTTGCGATTATGGGCTCAGCCCTGGTTTCAGCGCTGGAAGGCAATGCGCGTCCGACCATAGGCTTACTGAACGTGGGTGAAGAAGATATTAAAGGCAATGACGTGGTCAAAAAAACCGCGATTTTGCTACGCGCCGACCATGAGCGTGGTCTGCTGAACTTCTATGGCAACGTGGAAGGCAATGACATCTTTAAGGGTACTACCGATATCGTGGTTTGCGATGGCTTCGTTGGTAATGTGACCCTGAAAGCAGCGGAAGGCATGGGGCGTTTTGTAAAAACCACCCTGACCGACGCATTTAAGAGCAATCCCCTCAATATGCTGGGTGCATTGATTGCACGTGGCGCATTGAAATCTATCTCACGTACCATGAATCCCTCGAATTACAACGGCGGCAGCCTGCTGGGTCTGCGCGGTCTGGTATTTAAGAGTCATGGCAGTGCGGATAAATACAGTTACGAGTGGGCGATACAGCGGGCGTTTGACGCTGCAAAAAATGATGTGCTCACCCGTATCTCGACTTCGATGGCGAAACTGATGCCGGTGGCAGACCCGGCTTCGTCTGAATATAACGAACCACTGGTACAAAAAACCGCATGACTTTTTTCAGCAAAATTATCGGTACTGGCAGTTATCTGCCGCCTAAAGCAGTCAGTAATCATGAGTTGGCAGAGCAGCTTGCCGCTAAAGGGATAGAAACATCGCATGACTGGATTTTTTCCCGCAGCGGCATCGCCTCCCGCCATTACGCAGAACCTGGTGTAAAAGCCAGCGATCTGGGCGTCGAAGCGGCAAAACGTGCGCTGGAAGCAGCACACATGACTGCTTCGGATATCGACATGATTATCCTTGCCACATCGACCCCCGATTTTCTCGGTGGATTCCCAAGTACAGCTTGTGTGGTGCAGAACAAGCTGGGGATACTGAACGGTGCGGCGGCGATGGACGTGCAGGCGGTGTGCAGTGGATTTATGTATGCAATGGCGGTAGCCGATAGCATGATTAAATCCGGTGCCCACAAAAACGTACTGGTGATTGGTGCTGAAGTTTTTTCGCGTATTTTGAATTTTGAAGACCGTACTACTTGCGTATTGTTTGGTGATGGTGCGGGCGCAGTGGTGATGTCACGCTCGGAAGCGCCAGGTGTGCTGGCAACTAAGCTGCATGCAGATGGCAGTCATCAGGATATCCTGTGCGTGCCGGGGAATGTAGAGCAGGGCGTATTGGCTGGCAGTGCCTATTTGCACATGGATGGTCAGGCGGTATTTAAGCTGGCGGTGACGGTACTGGAGAAAGTGGCGAATGAGGCGCTGGAACTGGCTGGACTGCAAGCCAGTGATATCGACTGGCTGATCCCGCATCAGGCCAATATCCGTATCATGCAAAGCACCGCAAAGAAAATGCGCCTGCCGCTGGAGAAGCTGGTTGTTACGGTGGATCAGCATGGGAATACCTCGGCGGCCTCGATCCCGCTGGCGCTGGATCTGGCCGTGCGTGATGGTCGCGTGCAGCCTGGGCATAAAGTCTTGCTGGAAGGTGTGGGTGGTGGCTTTACCTGGGGCGCGGCAATCGTACAGATGTAAGACGTGCTTGCTGCCTGAGTGCATGCAGAGCCGGCAGCATGGTGCAGTGTTAAGGAAGAAATTCATTTCTGTTATTCGATAAAGAGAGACTTAGAAAAATGACCCAATTTGCATTTGTTTTTCCCGGTCAGGGTTCTCAGGCTATCGGCATGCTCAATGGCTTTGCTGATAATCCTGTGGTGCAGGCAACCGTTGCGGAAGCCTCAGACGCACTGGGATTTGACCTGGGTAAGTTGATCGCGGAGGGCCCGAAAGAAGCACTGGACCTGACGACCAATACGCAACCTGTAATGCTGACTGCGGCGGTAGCCTGCTATCGCGCCTGGATCGCGGCTGGTGGTGCCGTGCCACGCCTGGTGGCAGGTCATAGTTTGGGTGAGTATTCTGCGTTGGTGGCTGCGGGTGTGATTGCTTTTAAAGATGCTGTGCCACTGGTGCGTTTCCGCGCACAGGCAATGCAAGAGGCAGTACCGGTTGGCCAGGGTGGCATGGCAGCGATCCTGGGTCTGAGTGACGACGATGTGAAAGCGGCTTGCTCTGAAGCGGCGCAGGGTGAAGTGGTTGAGGCGGTTAACTTCAATGCGCCGGCGCAAGTCGTGATTGCGGGTTCCAAGGCTGCAGTTGAGCGCGCCTGTGAAATCGCTAAGGCCAAAGGTGCCAAGCGTGCATTGCCGCTGCCAGTGTCTGCACCATTCCATTCGTCGCTGCTGAAGCCAGCTTCGGATCGTTTGCAGGTTTATATGGCAGAGCTGAATTTTTCTGTCCCACAAATCGCGCTGATTAATAACGTCGATGTGGCGATAGTCAGCGATCCATCTGCAATCAAAGATGCGCTGGTGCGCCAGGCCGCGAGTCCGGTGCGTTGGGTGGAAACGGTGCAGGCCATGCACCAGTCTGGCATCAGTCATGTGATTGAATGCGGTCCGGGTAAAGTATTGAGCGGTTTGACTAAGCGCATACAGGGTGAATTGGTCGGCGAAGCTATTTTTGATCAGGCAAGTTTAGAAAAAGTCTTGGAATTATTAAAATGACTCAAGCATTAACAAATCAAGTCGCGCTGGTCACAGGCGCATCACGTGGCATCGGTAAGGCAATTGCAGTTGCGCTGGCGCAGGCCGGTGCCAAAGTGATTGGCACTGCAACCACGGAATCCGGTGCGCAGGCAATTTCTGCCTACCTCGCTGAAATCAGTCCTGAAGCGGGTATGGGCGTTGCCTTTAATGTGAACGACGTAGAACGCTGCTCCGGCCTGGTTGAAGAAATTCAAAAAGAGTTCGGCAGTCTGTCCATACTCGTGAATAATGCGGGGATTACTCAAGATCAGCTGGCGATGCGTATGAAAGAAGAGGATTGGGATAATGTGATCACCACCAATCTGAATTCAGTCGCACGCTTGTCGCGCGCCGTATTGCGCGGCATGATGAAAGCCAAGCATGGTCGTATTATTAATATCACCTCCGTGGTCGGTTCTTCCGGCAATCCGGGGCAGATGAACTATGCTGCAGCTAAAGCCGGTGTGGCTGGCATGAGTCGTGCATTGGCGCGTGAGATAGGCAGCCGCAATATCACGGTTAACTGTATTGCGCCTGGTTTCATTGATACTGATATGACTAAGGCGCTCAGCGATGAGCAAAAAGCAGCGATCTTGGTGCAGATTCCGATGGCGAAACTTGGCCGTCCCGAAGATATCGCCGCCGCGACTGTATTCCTGGCTTCACCTGATGCCGGATATATTACCGGTACCACCCTGCACGTAAATGGCGGGATGTACCTGGCTTAAAAAAGGATGCCGGCATAGCCGGATTCGACTGACTTGATTGTTTACTGTCAATTTAGTTTGGAACGGCTTTGCGTAGGTATCTGGTAGTTTGTTGGTAAAAGTTAGACATTTCACCGATTTTAAGCGGAGTTATGACTAAATAAATTGGGTCTTGCATTTTTTGTCTACAAACCTGCTAAAATGCGCGCACTTTCTGTAGGCCCTTATTTTTGATTTTTTCACTGGAGATACACATGTCCGATATCGAACAACGCGTTAAGAAAATCGTCGCTGAACAACTGGGCGTCGCTGAAGCTGACATCAAAAACGAATCCTCTTTCGTTGATGATCTGGGTGCAGATTCCCTGGATACAGTTGAACTGGTGATGGCGCTCGAAGACGAATTCGAAATGGAAATCCCTGACGAGCAAGCTGAAAAAATCACAACAGTGCAACAAGCGATTGATTACGCAACTGCACACCTCAAGGCGTAATTCATTACCCCGTTTTTAAATCCAGGAGAAGCGCTTGAGTCGTACGCTTAAACGTCGTGTCGTGGTAACCGGTCTGGGATGTATTTCTCCAGTAGGTAATACAATTTCCAGTGCCTGGGATGCCGTCAAGGCTGGTCAGTCAGGTATTGCCACGATCACCAAATTTGATGCAACTCCCTTTTCTACGCATTTCGCGGGAGAAGTGAAAGGCTTCAATGTCGAGGAATATCTGCCGGCAAAAGAAGCCCGTAACATGGATACCTTCATCCATTTCGGTATTGCTGCCGGGATGCAGGCGTTTCAGGATAGTGGATTCACTGTCACAGAAGAAAATGCTGATCGTGTCGGCGTTATTGTGGGTTCTGGTATCGGCGGCTTGCCTATGATAGAAGAAACCAAGGAAACGCTGATTGAACGTGGTCCACGTCGCATCAGTCCTTTCTTTGTGCCAGCCTCGATTATCAACATGATTTCCGGTCATCTGTCGATCAAGTATGGTCTGAAGGGGCCAAATCTTGCGATCGTCACAGCCTGTACCACAGGTCTGCATTGCATCGGTTCTGCTGCCCGTATGATTGAATACGGTGATGCAGACGCAATGATAGCCGGTGGTGCTGAATCCACGATTTCCCCGCTGGGATTGGGTGGGTTCGCGTCAGCGCGTGCCTTGTCTTCACGTAACGATGATCCGGCAACGGCATCGCGTCCGTGGGACAAAGACCGCGATGGCTTTGTGCTCGGTGAAGGTGCCGGTGTCATGATGCTGGAAGAGTATGAGCATGCGAAAGCCCGCGGCGCCAAAATTTATGCAGAAGTCGTTGGCTTCGGTATGAGTGGTGATGCCTACCATATCACTTCTCCAAGCATGGATGGCCCGCGCCGCAGTATGGTCAATGCATTGAAAAATGCCGGCCTGAATGCGGATCAGATTCAATATCTGAATGCGCATGGCACATCGACGCCTCTGGGTGATAAAAACGAAACAGATGCGATCAAGGCTGCTTATGGTGATCATGCCTACAAGCTGACAGTCAATTCCACCAAATCCATGACCGGGCATTTACTCGGTGGTGCGGGTGGTCTGGAATCTGTTTTCTCGGTACTGGCTGTGCATCATCAGATTTCACCGCCAACAATCAACATCTTTAATCAGGATCCTGAATGTGATCTCGACTACTGCGCCAACGTAGCGAGAGATGTCAAGATTGATTACGCGATGAAAAATTCGTTTGGTTTTGGTGGAACGAACGGCACGCTGATCTTTGCAAAAGTCTGATTGCCTCATACATCTGACTGATGCAAAGCATCTGCATAAAAGCACTTCATTTCTTCGGGAATGAAGTGCTTTTTTCATTTAGGGGAGCGGGCTGATGCCGTCATCTGTGCTTGCTGATCTGAGGCCCTCTCGCGCTTTGTTGGTATTTGTGCTGATTATGGCAGTCGGTACCTGTTTTAGTGTTTGTTATTCATTGTTAATTATCAATAGCCCTTGGCCATGGATGGTTGCACTGACAGTGATTTCAGGTATCTTGCTCGCTCGTCAGATTTGGCACTGGTGGCGGACCCAGCGAACTTTGCGCGTCATCGTAAGCAGCGATGGACTGTGTCTGCTGCATGTCTGGCGTGCGCCTGCCTGGTCGCCTGCTCAGGTCTGTACGCTGGGGCCTGCATCTCTGTTTTGGAGTCATCTGGCGGCGCTGGAATTTGTGCGTGAGGATGGTTCTAAACTATATTTTTTGCTGATGCCAGATTCCGCACCTGTAGCAGTCCGGCGGGACCTGAGGCGTGCGCTGATCAGTTTGCAGCAGTTTCAGCAAAAAGAAATCAGGAAAGTCATGAAATCCGGGAACTTCCCTGAATGAAAGCGACTCTATTGGGGCATAAAACGGGAAAAATTCCGTGTGTACGGCAAGAGACCGGGATAAATACCAGCTGTTCAGAAGAAGAATAGGGATGATTGAGTGACGACAGAGCGCGAGATAGACCAATTGCTGGTCGAACGCGTGCAGCGTGGAGATAAAAAGGCATTTGAGCTTCTGGTTTCCAAATACCAAAGGAAACTAATGCGGCTCGTGTCCCGGCTCGTCTACGATCAGGCGGAAGCAGAGGATGTGGTGCAGGAGGCATTCATCAAGGCGTATCGTGCTTTGCCGAATTTTCGCGGCGAGTCAGCGTTTTATACCTGGCTGTACCGGATCGGGATTAATACCGCGAAAAACCATTTGGTGACACAAGGCCGCCGGGCACCGACCTCGACTGACGCCGATGTGGAAGAGGCAGAAAGCTTTGTTGATGCAGAAGGTCTGCGCGATATTAATACGCCTGAATCTTTGCTGGCGAGTAAACAGATTGCACAAACGGTCAATGCCGCGATGGCGGCTTTGCCGGAAGAATTAAGGAACGCGATTACCTTGCGTGAGATTGAGGGATTAAGTTACGACGAGATCGCCGAAGTCATGTTGTGTCCGATCGGTACGGTCAGAAGCCGTATTTTCCGGGCGCGGGAGGCGATTGCCGAGCGTTTACGGCCCATGTTGGGAACCAATCTGGACCAGCGCTGGTAAGCCTGGCAGCGATAGAAATACTTTGCAGGACCATGAAAATGATGATGAAAAATACGACTCAACAAGAAAACTTATCCGCATTGATGGATGGTGAAACCGATGATGCCCAGCTTGAGGCAGCTATCGCTGAACTGATCGCGTCTGACGATAAGACGGACTGGGATATTTATCATCAGATCGGCGATGTGCTGCGGTCTGACGACCTGGCTCAGCCTATGAGTGCAGATTTTACTGCACGTTTTGCCGCACGCTTTGAGTCTGAGCCGGTATTGCTGATGCCGGCGCTGCATCAGCGGGAGCCAGACGCGGCCAAGCGCAGCTTCTCTCAATCCTTGTTGCGTTCTTACGCGGGGGTTGCCGGCATCGCTGCGGCAGCCATGCTGGCGTTGGTCATCGCACCCAAAATCCTGCAGCCTGCCGTGGTTAGCGAGCAGGCACCTGTAGCAAGGAATGCCACACCCGAAATTCAACTGGCTTCCGCGCGGGTACAAACTGCCGCGGCAGCTCAGTCGGCGATTGATGGTAGCGAGCAGGCAGCAAAAACAGGTAACAGCAATCAAATGGACATGCTGCGCGATCCGCGTATAGACAGTTACCTGATTGCGCATCAGCGCTTTTCACCCGCCATCAGTAGCGGTGCGCAGTATGTGACGCGCGCCAACGTCGTTACGCCGGCTGCGGAGAAATAACAAGATGTCTGGTCGTCGTCTCTATACCGCAGCGAACCTGGCATTACTGTGTACGCTGAGCAGCTCGGTGTTTGCCACTGAGAATGCGGAAGATAAGCGCGAAATTCAGCACGTGCTGCGCAAAATACAAGCCTCTGCGCAAAAAATGAATTATTCCGGCACTTTTGTTTATCAGCAAGCGAGTCAGATCCGTACCTCCAGAATCACTCACCACCTGGATGCGGGCGGTGAGACAGAAAAACTGGAAATACTCGACGGTAAGCCACGCGAATATATACGCAGAAATGACGAAGTGTCCTGTTATCTGCCGGATAGTAAAACTATACAGGTGGAGAAAGATGTCAGTCAGGAGTCCTTTCCGGCCTTATTGACCCAGAATGCCCAGTATCTGCCTGATTTTTATACCATCCGTAAAGGTGAAATGAGCCGCGTTGCAGGCCTTGAATGCCAGACCTATTCGCTGGAACCCAAGGATGGCTTTCGTTATGGTTATCGTCTGTGTGCGGAAAAATCATCTGGACTGATGTTGCGTGCACAGACGGTCAATCCTAAAAATGAAGTCATTGAGCAAATCGCATTCACGCAATTGCAAGTCAATGATATCGACAAGAATAAACTCAAGCCCAGTTTTCCAAATGTCAATCAATGGCGTATTGAAAATCTGACGGTGCAATCCAATATACAGTCTGGCTGGGTTGTTAAGGCTTTGCCTGCAGGTTTTACTAAAACCAAGGAATTGAAACGCGTCATTCCATCGCCGGCCAATGCGAATAACGCCTCTGCCTCTGGCAATGCTGGCAGTGCCTCGGCTAACGCCGCAGCGAACAAAACAGCGAAATCGCATCAGGTGATACAAATGATGTTTTCTGATGGACTGGCTGCCATGTCTGTTTTTATCGAGCCTTATAGCGAGGGAAGGACGGAAGGTAGTCTGCAACAGGGCGCGATGACTATCATGGGCAAACGTCAGGGCGAATACTGGCTGACCGTGGTAGGCGAAGTGCCAGTCAGTGCGATTCGACAGGTCATGAATTCGATCGAGCTGAAAGCAAACAAGTAATACGTGATAGCTAATACGTAATAAACAAAGGAAGTTGACTAACTATGAAAGCACAAACACTGTCTCCAGTTAAAAAAATGGTGTCCACTTTAGTAGTGAGTGCCTGTATGGGCTTTGTTGCCCCCACCTTCATGCAACTGACCCCAGTTGCAATGGCTGCTGCACCTGTCGGATTGCCGGATTTTACTGAGTTGGTTGAAAAATCCGGCCCGGCTGTTGTGAACATTCGCACCACAGAAAAAATCAGTCAGCAACAAGGTGCAGATGACGAGCAGCTGGAATTTTTCCGCCGCTTCTTTGGCATGCCGATTCCTAAGCAAACACCGGCACCACGCAATCGTAAGCAGGCTCCACAGGAAGAAGAAGTGCCGCGCGGAGTTGGCTCCGGTTTCATCGTTTCTGCTGATGGCTATGTGCTGACCAATGCACACGTGGTGGATGGTGCGTCAGAAGTCTATGTCAAACTGACGGATAAACGCGAATTCAAGGCTAAGGTAGTCGGTAGTGATAAGGGTACCGACGTCGCGGTACTGAAAATTGAGGCGAGTAAGCTGCCTAAGATCACCATCGGTGATTCTGACAAAATCAAGGCAGGTGAATGGGTGATTGCGATTGGTTCCCCATTCGATCTGGAGAATACCGTCACAGCAGGTATCATCTCTGCCAAAGCACGTGATACCGGCGACTATGTGCCATTGATACAGACGGATGTGGCTGTGAATCCTGGCAATTCCGGTGGCCCGCTGATTAATATGCGCGGTGAAGTCATCGGCATTAACTCGCAGATTTATAGCCGCTCCGGTGGTTACATGGGGATTTCCTTTGCTATCCCAATTGATGAGGCAATGCGTGTGGCTGAGCAGCTTAAGCAGCATGGCCGTGTATCGCGTGGTCGTATCGGTGTGCAGATGGGCGAAATGTCGAAAGAAATCGCAGAAAGCTTAGGCCTGCCAAAAGCGCAGGGCGTACCGATTGCTGCGGTTGAGTCAGGTTCTCCAGCTGAAAAAGCCGGTGTACAGGATGGTGACGTGGTATTGAAATTCAATGGTCAAAATATCGAAAGCCGTGCTGAATTGCTCAGGGCAGTAGGTGCTACCCGTCCTGGCACCAAAGTCAGCATGAGTGTCTGGCGTAAAAATGCGATCAAAGAACTGACGCTGGTCGTGGCAGAGCGTGATGCGGACAAGGTCGCGCAAAAAGCGGACAAAAAGCAAAAGAAAGAGCTGAGCAATTTACTCGGCGTATACGTCGCTGACTTGAATGAAGCACAAAAGAAAGCCTTGCCTGCAGGGGGGGTGGTGATCGAGTCCGTTGATGGTGCTGCGGCAGCCGTTGGTCTGCGTCCTGGCGATCTGATACTGTCGCTGAATCAGATAGACGTGAAAGATACCAAGCAATTCAATGCGATGCTGGCCAAGCTGGACCCGAAAAAACCTGCCGTGTTATTGGTGAGGCGCGAAAACGCATCGCAGTTTGTGCTGATACGCCCGCAAGCGCAGTAAAGCAAACTGTTGCGCTGACCTTAAGTTGTTCCTAAGCTGCCCCTAAAGTGGGCAGTTTTTTTATTTTGAGTGGCTTGTGGGTTGACGCTGTTTTTCTGAATCTCCAGGTTTGGCGCGCCTTCTGGCCAGTTTTTGCTTTGAGAACCGCATCAAACCTCAGTGTACAGTGCTGTGAAGTACGCCGCAGACATAAAATATGCCAGTATTTTGCTGATCGGCATTTATAATGCCAGTTTTTAGCTTACTGACTGCAGGCAGCGCGATATGATCGCATTCACCCTCTATTCACGCAGCTATTGTCACCTGTGTGATGACATGCTGACCCAATTAAACAGCTACTCCCAGCAATATCCTTTTACCGTGGATGTGCTGGATGTTGACGCGGATGACGAACTGTTGAGTCTGTACGACGAACTGGTGCCCGTACTGGTCGGGCGTCATCCGGGCGGTGACGCACAGCGCATCTGTCATTACCACCTCGATGAAGTGGCGCTCAGGCAGTTTTTTGCAAAGGTTTAAGATGGCCAAAAAGAAGCAGGCGCCACAGGAAGTACAGGGCGATACAGTGTTGCAGCAAACGCTGGCGCTATTCAGCCATGATGATTTACTGATTTGTGGCGTCGACGAAGCTGGTCGCGGGCCACTGGCTGGCAGCGTGGTGGCAGCAGCGGTGATATTGGATCCGGCGCGGCCGATCAGCGGTTTGCGTGATTCCAAAAAGCTTAGCGAAGCGCAAAGAGATGCGCTGGCGGTAGAAATCAAGGAAAAAGCACTGGCGTGGGCGATTGCGGAAAGCTCAGTCGAGGAAATCGACCAGCTCAATATTTTACAAGCGACCATGCTGGCGATGCGCCGTGCGATTGAACAACTCAGCATTACCCCTGAGCTGGCACTGATCGATGGCAATCGCTGTCCAGTGATGGCGGTGCGCTCAGAAGCCATCGTCAAGGGCGACGACAAAGTTCCGGCGATATCGGCCGCGTCTATCCTGGCTAAAACTGCCAGAGATCATGCCTTGTTAGATCTGCATCAGTTGTATCCGGATTACGGCTTCGATCAGCACAAGGGCTATCCGACTGCATTGCATCTGGCACGTTTGCAGCAGCACGGCGTCACACCGGTACACAGAAAATCATTTGGGCCAGTCAAGGCTTTGTTAGCATGAAACATATTACCTCGCGGGATAATCCGCTTTTCAAAGAACTCAGACAGCTGGCGACGCAGGCGCAGGCACGCCGCAAGGCAGGCAGGACCTTACTCGATGGGGTGCATTTGTGTCAGGCCTACAGTCAGCAGTTGGGTGCACCAGAGATTTGTGTCGTCTCTGAATCGGCTTTGGCGAACACGGAAGTCAATCAGCTGGTCAGCGCCAGCCTGCTCGATGCTGCGCAGAAAATCTGTCTGCCGGATGCCTTGTATGAGACGCTGAGTCAGGTTGAGCACGGCGTCGGCATCCTGTTCGTCGTGCCTACTCCGGCGCGTGCCGTGCCCGCGGCACTCACAGAAACGGCCGTGGTACTCGATGGTTTGCAAGACCCCGGCAATCTGGGCTCGATACTGCGCAGTGCGGCAGCTGCCGGTATCCGTCATGTATTTTGCAGCAACGGCACGGTGTCTGCCTGGTCGCCTAAGGTGATGCGGGCTGGCATGGGCGCACATTTTTTACTGCATATTTATGAGAATTGCGATCTGGTCGAGGTCCTGAACCGCAGCAAGATCCCGGTGCTGGCCACCAGTTCCCATACTAAGACCACCATTTACCAATCCACTTTAAACCAGCCTGTGGTTTGGATGTTCGGCCATGAAGGGCAGGGGGTGTCTGCGGCATTGATGGCAAAGGCCACCCAGACTGTGACCATCCCGCAACAGGCGGCAATAGAGTCTCTGAATGTGGCTGCCAGCGCTGCGATTTGTTTTTTTGAGCAGGTCAGACAACAGCTAACTTAAAAAGCCTTGAAAAAAACGTTCAAAATCACTAAGGGCTGAACTCGCATCGCGTTCAGCCCTTAGTGATTCTAAATCTGCGCTCAGTTAATAGACGCGCACATCGGCTTTAATTTCTTGCAGGATCGTCGTGGAGATTTCCTCAATCGACTTAGCCGTTGAGGACAGCCAGCGTATGCCTTCGCGTTTCATCATCGCTTCTGCTTCATTCACTTCGTAGCGGCAGTTTTCCAGCGATGCATATTTACTGCCTGGCCGGCGCTCATTGCGGATCTCACTCAGACGTTCCGGCGCAATACTTAATCCAAACATTTTGGACTTAAATTCAGGCAGCACCGAAGGCAGTTTGCCGCGTTCAAAATCGTCCGGTATCAGGGGATAATTTGCCGCCTTAATCCCATACTGCATCGCCAGATACAGGCTGGTTGGTGTTTTTCCTGAGCGTGACACACCCACCAGTATCACATCTGCGGTGGACAGATTCTTATTTGACTGACCATCATCATGCGCGAGCGAGAAATTGATCGCTTCAATACGGTTCTTATATTCCTCGGTATCGGCGATATTGTGGCTACGACCTATGGTATGGGTGGATTTGATCCCCAGTTCCTGTTCCAGCGGCGACACGAAGGTCTGGATCAGATCCATGTGCAAACCCTTGGATTGAAAAACAACATTTGCCAGTTCGGTCTTGACCAGGGTAGAGAAAACGATGGGACGATTGCCTTCGGTCGTGTAGGCGTCATTGATGCGACGCAAGGCCTCATGGGCTTTATCCAGGGTATCTACAAAAGGCAGCCGGATTTGTCTGAATTTGAGATCAAACTGAGTCAGCACAGAATGGCCGAAGGTCTCTGCGGTAATACCAGTTCCATCTGAGACAAAGAAAACGGTGCGGTTGGCAATAGGGTTATTGTTGACGTCGGATTCGCTCATGAGCTCTATGCATTAAGAATGCTGTAGGTGAAAAAAATTTTCTGCTTGCGTGTCAATATATCATTCCAATATATTGTGCAGCAGCGATCCATTTTGCAGCACAGCATGTAAAATGCTGAAATAGCATGTGTTTCGTGACTGGTGACCAGAATAACAAAAATTAGGCCAGACACGAAGCAGTACAGATTTCTTACCATCAAAAAGAGGTTGTTATGTCCAACGCAGCAAATACTGAAGCAACTTACGTTGCCTCATTTGAGCATTTACGGATGACAGATGTTGAATCTGTCGGCGGTAAAAATGCCTCTCTAGGCGAAATGATCAGCCAGCTGGCCACGGCCGGTGTGCGCGTACCAGGTGGTTTCGCGACCACAGCGCAGGCTTTCCGTGATTTTTTGTCGCATAGCGAAAACGGTGGCTTGCCGCTGGCAAAACGTATCGCCGACCGTTTGGAAACCCTGGATATCGAAGACGTCAAAGAACTGGCGAAAGCTGGTGCAGAAATCCGTCAATGGATTATCGACACACCGTTCCAGCCGCGTCTGCAACAGGAAATTGAAGCGTTTTATAACAAACTGGTGGCTGACTCCGTCGGAGAGGTCTCGTTTGCAGTACGTTCTTCTGCCACAGCAGAAGATTTGCCGGATGCGTCCTTTGCCGGTCAGCAAGAAACCTTCCTGAATGTGGTTGGTATCGAGAACGTACTGGAAGCCATGAAGCACGTATTTGCTTCGCTCTACAATGACCGCGCGATTTCTTACCGCGTTCATAAAGGCTTTACCCATGCTGAAGTGGCGCTGTCAGCTGGTGTGCAGCGTATGGTGCGCTCTGATCTGGGCGCAGCTGGTGTGATGTTCACGATAGATACGGAATCCGGCTTTAAGGATGTGGTGTTTATCACTTCCAGCTATGGTCTGGGTGAAACCGTGGTGCAGGGAGCGGTGAATCCGGATGAATTTTATGTGCATAAACCGATGCTGGAACAAGGCAAATTGCCTGTGATCCGCCGCAACATTGGTTCTAAACTCATCAAGATGGAATTTACTGGCGAAGCCAAGGCTGGTCGTTCAGTCAAAACCGTGGATGTACCGGTTGAAATGCGTAACCGCTACTCGCTGGATGACAACGAAGTGGTTGAGCTGGCCAAATATGCCGTCATCATTGAGAAGCATTATGGTCGCCCTATGGATATCGAATGGGGTAAAGACGGTCGCGACGGTAAGTTGTACATCCTGCAGGCCCGTCCTGAAACGGTCAAGTCACAGGAAAAAGCAACTGACGCGCAACAACGCTTCAAACTCAAAGGCAGTGGCACTGTGCTCGCTTCCGGCCGTGCGATTGGCCAGAAGATCGGTGCTGGCCGCGTGCGTGTGATTCACGATCCGTCTGAAATGGAACGTGTACAGCCGGGCGACGTGCTGGTCGCAGACATGACCGACCCGAACTGGGAACCAGTGATGAAGCGCGCCTCCGCGATCGTGACTAACCGTGGTGGCCGTACTTGCCACGCCGCGATTATCGCGCGTGAACTGGGTGTACCAGCCGTAGTAGGCTGCGGCGACGCGACCGATATGCTGAAAGATGGCACCCTGGTGACCGTATCTTGTGCTGAAGGTGATGAAGGTAAGATTTACGATGGTTTGCTGGAAACCGAAGTCACCGAAGAAGTCCGCGGTGAATTGCCGAAGCTGCCTTTGAAAATCATGCTCAACGTGGGTAACCCGCAACTGGCATTTGATTTCCAGTCTGTACCTAACGAGGGTGTGGGCTTGGCACGTCTGGAATTCATCATCAATAACAATATTGGTGTGCATCCTAAGGCTATCCTTGAATATCCAAACATCGATCCTGCACTCAAGAAAGCAGTAGAATCGGTTGCGCGTGGCCATGCATCGCCTAAAGCCTTTTATGTCGACAAACTGGCAGAAGGTGTGGCGACGATTGCGGCCGCATTCTGGCCTAAGAAAGTCATCGTGCGTTTGTCTGACTTTAAATCCAATGAGTATAAAAAACTGATCGGTGGTTCACGCTACGAGCCGGATGAAGAAAATCCTATGCTGGGCTTCCGCGGTGCAGCGCGTTATCTGGCATCGGATTTTGCAGAATCCTTTGAAATGGAATGTCAGGCAATGAAGCGCGTGCGCAATGACATGGGGCTGACCAATGTGGAAATCATGGTGCCTTTCGTGCGTACTCTGGGTCAGGCAGAAAAAGTGGTGAATCTGCTCGCGCAGTATGGCCTCAAACGCGGTGAAAATGGCCTGCGTCTGATCATGATGTGTGAAGTTCCATCCAATGCGATTCTGGCAGAAGAATTCCTGCAGTACTTCGATGGCTTCTCTATCGGTTCTAACGATCTGACTCAGCTCACACTGGGTCTGGACCGTGATTCCGGCATGGAGTTATTGGCTGCTGACTTCGATGAGCGTGATCCTGCAGTACGCGCCTTACTGTCACGCGCTATCGCGGCTTGCCGCAAACTCGATAAATATGTGGGTATTTGCGGTCAGGGCCCATCCGATCACCCTGATTTTGCTGAATGGCTGATGCAGGAAGGGATAGAGTCGATCTCGCTGAATCCTGATTCTGTGGTCGATACCTGGCAAAAGCTGGCAAAGGTCGCTAAATAAACAGGCACCTGAGCGATACATACATCGTCGCCATGAAAAAAACGCGGACTGAATTTTGTTCAGTCCGCGTTTTTTATTGCGGCCTGGCTGAAGGGCAGTCACACAAGTTTCATGGAAACGGTGTATACATTAGACTGCGATTACCGCTGATTTTTGTCGTTTTATCCATCAAAATGCAATTCCGATTGCAATACCAATAAGAACAGGAGGCTGAAGCATGAGTAATTGGACCCTATGGTGTATCGCAGTTGGTGTAGTGGTGAGTCTGGAACTGCTGACCGGTACTTTCTATTTATTAATGATAGCGTTGGGTTTAGCCGCTGCTGCTTTGGCCGCATTTTTTGGCGCAGCCAGCAGTGCGCAACTGATCGTGGCGGGCTTGGTAGGAGGACTGGCCACACTGATATTACATAAAAGTCCGTATGGCTGGAAACCAGGTCAGCAAGCAGAGCGTGATCCGAATGTGAATATGGATGTCGGCCAGCGCTTACAGGTAGAGCAGTGGCGCGATCTGGGTGTCGGCAGTTTTCAGGCCAGAGCAATGTATCGCGGCGCGATGTGGGATGTAGAGCTGCATCACGGTGCTGGATTGCCAGGCTCGTATCAGATACAGGAAGTACAGGGTAGTCGCCTGATTGTCAGGCCAGCCTGAGTCGGCTGAATTTGACAGTAGTGGTTTGCGTGTTGTAGCTGAATACGAAACGATCACGCATACATCGTTTCAACTTTTCTCTTAATAACAATAAAGGTAATCATATGGAAAATATAGGCGGAGTAGCCCTGATACTGTTCATCATGGCTCTGGTGTTCGTCATCAAAACAATTAACGTCGTGCCGCAACAGCACGCCTGGGTCGTCGAACGTTTGGGTAAATATCATGCCACTCTAGGGCCCGGTCTGAATATCGTGGTTCCCTTCATCGACCGTATTGCTTATAAGCACAGTCTCAAAGAAATCCCATTGGATGTGCCACCCCAAGTTTGTATTACTAAAGACAATACACAATTACAGGTCGATGGGATTTTATATTTTCAGATTACCGATGCGATGCGCGCCTCGTATGGCTCGTCGAATTACATTGCGGCGATTACCCAGCTCGCGCAAACCACTTTGCGCTCAGTGATCGGTAAGATGGAACTGGACAAAACGTTTGAAGAGCGTGATCACATCAATACCACGATAGTCAGTGCGATTGATGAATCTGCTGCAAACTGGGGTGTGAAGGTTTTACGCTATGAAATCAAGGATTTAACGCCGCCCAAAGAGATTTTACATGCGATGCAGGCGCAAATTACCGCAGAGCGTGAAAAGCGTGCACTGATCGCGGCATCTGAAGGTCGTAAGCAGGAGCAGATTAATATCGCTAACGGTGAACGCGAGGCCGCTATTGCCCGTTCTGAAGGTGAAAAACAGGCATCCATTAATCGCGCTGAAGGTCAGGCTGCAGCGATATTATCCATCGCTGAGGCGAGCGCAGAAGCGATACGTAAAACCGCTGCGGCGATTCAGTCACCAGGTGGTGCCGATGCAGTCAATCTGAAGGTGGCAGAGCAGTATGTTGGTGCCTTCGGTAATCTGGCGAAGACCAATAATTCGATTATCGTACCGGCTAATCTCGGGGATATGAGTGGTTTGATTGCAACCGCAATGCAAGTAATCAAAACCCAGCCTGCGTCCACCCATGCTGCGACTAGGGTCGTTGCGAATCAAAGCGGCAATACCTGAGGTGCTTTGTGTACGATGAAGACAAGTCGCTAGCGCTTTTTGAGTAAGGGTACTTTTTAATATCTTACTGTCAGCCATGACGAGCCAGGTCGCAAGCTCGTCATGGCTGTTTTCATTTGGGCGGCGATAGTCCCATATCTCAAAAATTCTGTAAATTCCCAAAAAAAGAAAACTTGGGTTCGAGAATTTTCACGTCAGTTCAAGTCATCAGCGTGCGTTGAGTTCAGCTTTGCTCATCGGCTTCTTGGAGGTATGTAAGGCGCTAGATCTAATGTGCTGCCTTCCACGGAGCGTGTAATTTCCGCTTGCCCCTGCGCCTTAGTTAAGGGGTGCGAACAACCAGATTTTCTTGTGCCGCGACCGGCAACCACAAAACTAGTGCATCCGTCGTAGCGGTGGTGCGCAGTCCGCTGCGTACTGCAACTTGTCCAGCGAGCCATTCCATGTCATTGACCGGGGCTTCGGCTTGCTGCAAGGCGTAAAGAACATGGAATTGCCATTCCTGTAAGGTATGCAGCAGCACACGATAACGTATTCGGCTCAGAGCAAGCCAGCCGGGCTGCGGTTCCGGTTGCATAAGATCGGCACTGCTTTCGGTCGCCGACTTGGCAGCGTGCCAGAAATCTGCCAGAGGATACTGCACCGACAGCAAACGCAGGCAGGGCGCCGCTGACCAGCCTGGGCAGTCACTGTTATCGGATTCTGCATTCAGTGCCACAGGAGCTTGCAGATCTGACATAAGCGTCAGCAGCGCAGGGACGGGTGTTTCCTGATTATGTGTGTGGCCGGTCACAGACAGGGTTTCTAATCCGGGTGCACGCAATACCTCGGTATACGCGCGCTCGAGAAATGCCAGTTCGACTGGAAAGGCAAACAGCAGGTCCATTTCGTGCTCGCCACTGCTTGGCTGTGACTGCTGCAAAAACTTCGGAAATCCTGCGCCCAGATCAAATAAGGATGGCGAACGCGACGGATGATGAGCCAGATACTGCCGGCAAAAAAAATGAAACAATTCCTTCCCTAAGGCTTGCATCAGTACCGGGTAATCTGCCTCCAGACACTCTTGCAAACGTAACAGATAGCCACTGGCATAGATAGGCAAACGCGAGGCCTGTTCATGACCCGGTTTTAGCAGCGCTGACTCATTCAGCGCAAACATTTGTTGTGCGGCGTGCAGGCCCGCACGATATCCGTCAGCATGGCTGATCGCGGTCATGAACCACGCCTGTATTTGCACAAGTGTTACTTCAGATTTAGCCATAGAGACATCGTTCAGATTAGGCATCATACTAGTAACCTGCATCAGGCCATCAAGGCTTGTAATGAACCTGCCAAGGCATGCGCTTCTGCCGGATTGGCGGTGACCGCGGGCGGCTCAGGTAAATTGCCTTGTATGACCTGTCTTGCTTTATGTAACTCATCCAGCAGATCTGGATAACTGGGGATTTTGGCATCCCATTCCAACAGGGTCGACACACCGCCGGTCAGTTGATGAGCCAGCGCGTACAGGGCCCAGACTGCTGTCGGGACAGGCTGGTCATGGGTATCAATCAGATAGTCGCCGCAGTCTGTTGGTCCCGCCAGGTGTATCTGCACAATGCGATCAGCCGGCAGCTCCATTAAATAGGCATGGGGATCATAGCCATGGTTATAGGCCGAGACATAGACGTTATTCACATCCAGCAACAGGCCGCAGCCCGTTTCCTGGCACAGTGCGGCGAGGAAAGCGGACTCAGTGAATTCAGAATGTTGAAATTCGAGATAAGTACTGGGGTTTTCCAGTATCAGCGGTCTTTGTAAAAAATCCTGTACCAGCCTGATTCTCGCCGCCACATGGCGAAGAGATTCTTCGTTCAACGGCATGGGCAATAAGTCGTGGCTGTTAATGCCCTGAACGCCAGTCCAGCATAAGTGATCGGAAATCCAGGCAGGCTGGATTTCCGATGCGAGGTGCCTGAGTTTAGACAAATACACCATGTCGAGCGGATCGGTGCTGCCGATAGACATGGATACACCATGCATCACGACTGGCGTACGCTCGGCAATCTGATTCAATACATGCTTTGCAAAACCATGGTGATCGATAAAGTTTTCAGAAATAATCTCAAACCAGTCGACCCCGGGGCCATGCTCGAGTATGTGTTGAAAATGAACATGCCGCAGACCCACACCCAGGCCCAGGTGTGGGAGGCCCAGGCGTGCTTTGCTGTGTGATCCTGACGTGGTCGTTGTCTTCATTTCAGTGTATGAATAAGCTGGAGAAAATCAGCAAAAATCAGGTTGATGGCGGCAGCGCAAGACGTAAATCAGTCGGTGCTGGCCGCGTTCCCGCTTCCTGTTTTCTGGCTTTCATTACATTGACATAGGCTTGCCAGGCCAGATCGTACACATTTTCACCCTGATGGAAAGGCATGGTTTCATTCAACGGTATAGAGCGATGTGGTGGCTGATCTTCAAAGTTATAGAGCTTCATGGTGCCGCTCTCTGGATACAACTGCGATGCGGAAATCGGCACCGCACACCCGCCAAATGACTTGCACTTATTGTCGCTGGGGGCACTGTATAAATCCGATGGTGCCGGGCCGGGTGTGGGACCACCACACAGATTTTGTCCAGCAGTCTCTGTCGTGGCAGATTGGGCGGACGCGGACTTGTTGCTCACGCTGCCACAGGATGAACTGCCGCAAGAGCCACCGCCGCTATCGAGCTGGGCAAAGCCACATCCACCTTGGGCATGGCAGCCATTGGAGCCGCGACAAGTATGATAGACCTCTATCGCTGCACATTGATGACTGCTGTCTTTACCACTCAACTGCAGGCCCTGACAGGCGTGGTACAGCGTATCCGGGTCTGGCAGTGGTACAGAGACCGACAGATCGGGCGATTGGCCGGTAATGGCCCAGCAAATAGCGATCCGGTCACCGGAGCCGACCATGGACGGGTAAGGGAAGCCGGTACTTTGCTGCTGCCAGTATTCATCCAGCACAGAGGTAATGCCATAAATAGCGCCGGCTGAAACCTGACTCAGGGTCTTCAAGGTGCCGGTACCCGCCGCTTTGAGACGATTGAGTGCGCCAGCTACTTCCTCGGGTTTTGGAATGTTGGTGGGCGCCTGGGCCGCGACATATTCATGGTTGATCAGCATGTCGCTGGTCCAGTGATGACCTTGTGCATGCCATTGTTCCCAGGTCGTCAGCCGTTCAGAGACTATTTCACTGCGTGATTCCAGTATGTTTTTGACATCCTGGAAGCGCTCATAGTGATCAAAGGCTGCGCTGTGGTAGCGCGCTGCCGCATCGGCTGAAGCGACTGGCTTGCCTTCACCGTTATAGGACGGATAATCGGCCTTGAGTGCCTCATCGTTCTCGCGGTAATCCGGCTGCACGGCGCGCAATAAATGGGTGTGGCGGTAATGACGGATACCGGCCGCATTGCCTTCACCCTGGTCGGTGATGGCACACATCATATCGATCGCTTTATTGTACGAGTGTGCGCCGCCGCCATCCTGCTCTTCCGGCCCGAACAGGGTAGAGAAATGGGGATATTCTTTTTTCGGGTGGGAGCTGTTATTCGTATTGAACATGTCCTGCTGGACAGATCCATTCACAAACAGTTTTTGCCATAAAGTCTGGCCATCGCTATATTCCATGCTGATGTAGCGTGCATAGCATTCATACATATAACCGATTGTACCGAACAGAGGGAGGTCGGCAAAGCCCTTGGACGGAGTCCAGCCAGCAAACGGCACGTCCGGAAAATACTTGTGCGCATTGAGCCGCAATTCTTCACGTGCTTGTTTTTCCGGCTGCTCTATCGCCAGAAACAGCTGTATTTGATTGTGATTCAGCGCTTCCAGATTCACTTTTACATTGTGATAACTATGAGTGTCTTTCAGGTCAACGATACAGGGGATGACGCTCTTTTGTGGGCCGTAGCACGTCCAGCCACGTTCCGCATTTTGCAGGCCGGAACCTGCAGTAAATTGGGGTTTGACACCAATTGCAGTCGCCAGATTGGCCGCCATCTGCAGATGCAGCATTTCCTGGATGAATACACTGAAAATCACATTAAAGGCGCGTTCATTGGCGGTATGCGGATGCGCACTGGTTGACATACCTGGCCATTGACGGCCTTTGTAATAGGTGTTGCCTTTGGAGTTGATCTGGTGGGTACCATAGATGGAATACATGGAATTCATGTAAACCGGGATGGTAAATAATTCCACGCTGACCGCGGCCTGAGCAATAGCTTGCACGGCAGCTTTATCGGTAGCGAAAAATTCCAGTGGGCGATTTTTGATTGCCTCTTGTGGTGCTTCTGGGACAGCTGAATACATAGGTATCTCCTTGTTCAGTCAGTTCAGACACGAGATGCTTCGGTGTAGGTGGGCTATGCAAAAGGCATGGTATTCAGGAAATTATGCATTTATGCAATAGCGAGGCGACTCTAGCACGGCGTTTTTGATTTTTAGAATGTTTTTTGCATTTAAAAAATACAATGTTGCATAAAAACCTAGTTGTCGCAATCGCACATAATCTGAGCTTGTAGTTCAAGGTTGCAACGCCTAAATTGTTTGCTTCCCGGGTTTGCACAGCGCACGGGGGTGATGTTGATCAGACGGCGTAGCTGGCAAAGTGTTTCTAAATATTTACAATTTTCATCTTGTCAGCAACCCACAGAGGCATAGCTTTCACCTACCATATGGTTAAAGCCGTATCCATGCTACTTGCCAATGACTAACTCATGAAATTCCATTATTTGATTGCCGCTGCGATAAGCCTGAGCGGCATTGCTGGCGCAGCCTATCTCTACAAATCCACTCCCTTGACTGCAGCACCTGTCCTTACACAGACTGAGGATGTGCAGGCTGAGTTACCGGAAGAACTACCCGCCTTGCTCAAAGCCTACCGCCAGACGATCGTCTTGCTGGCAGACGAAAAAAAACTGAGTGAAAAAGAGCGCAAAGAAGCGATACGGGTAGGCAGCGCTTTATTCCACGATAACCTGGCACGCTTGAAAAAGCTGGAGACAAGGTTAGAGCAAACATCCAGCCTGAGCCCCGGTCAGCGCCTTAGTTACGTGAACGGCATACTCAATTACATCGAATCGGGCGACAACTTATACGACGCTGACCGCCTTGCCTTCCGCGAGGTGCTCACGTATTTGCAGCGGTTGGTGGCGAAAGAGCAGACGCTGCCTGCAGTGAAACAACATAAGCGCATTTCGGAAGATTTGAGTGCACTGGCCGACATAGAGCAAAACTATGACCAGGAACTCAAGGCGATTTTCGCGCGCTTTGAAACCCGTTCCATTGAGCTTAAACGTGAGAGGTGGGATGATTATCTGGCTAAGCTTAGCAAATTGTATCAGCGCGAGCAGATACTGAAAGATTACGGCGTGATTTTGCCTTATCCAGACATTCCGGATGCGAGTGCTGAAAAAGAGATATTCGGCCGTGGCTTGCCGCCAAAAACCGTGGTGCTGAGTTTCGACGACGGCCCACATGCCAGCTATACCCAGGAAATCGCCGCGATACTCAAGCAATACAATGTACCTGCCGTCTTTTTTGAAGTTGGTCGTAACGTGGGCAATATTGATGCACAGGGTAAGGAAAAACTGAATAAAAATGCGGACATCAGCAAAAGTCTGAAAGCCGCAGGCCATGCTTTAGCCAATCATAGCTACAGTCATGCTTTATTGTCGAAAGAAAGTGGCGATAACCTGCGTGCTGAAATCGGACAGACCGATCAGTTACTGAAAGCAATCGATCCCGGTCGTTCACCCTTGTTCCGCTTTCCTTACGGCGCCAAGAATAAAGAGGGAATGGAATTACTGAGCAAGTTGGGGTTGCGCTCGGTGATGTGGAATATTGATTCGCTGGACTGGGCCGATCCGGTGCCGAATTCTATCGTAGAACGTGTGCTGTCCTCTGTCGAAAAAGAGCAGCGCGGCATTATTCTGTTCCATGATATCCACGAGCGTACCGTCAAAGCCTTGCCGTTGGTACTGGATAAACTGATCGCGGATGGGTATCGCTTTGCGGCCTGGGACGGCAGCGAATTCAAGGTTGGTAAAGAGCGTCAGGCCGCACCGGAAAAAGTCAGTCTGGGCAGCGACTATCAGGATAGCTGGGCCGTCGTGATCGGCATTAACGATTATCAGAAATGGCCTAAGCTGCAGTATGCGGTGCAGGATGCCAATGCGATCCGCGATACCTTGATCAACCGCTTTGGCTTTGCCAGGGAAAAGGTGATCACGCTGAGTAATGCGGAAGCCACACGCAATCACATACTGGCTGCATTTCATGATCAGTTAGGTCATGGCAAACTGAAAAAAGATGACCGCGTCTTTATTTTTTTTGCAGGGCATGGTGCTACCCGTCAGCTGAGTTCGGGACGTAATCTGGGGTATATCATCCCAGTTGATTCGGATCCGGCGCAGTTGTCGGTCGATGCAATTCCTATGACTGATTTGCAGAATATTGCAGAAAACCTGCAGGCTAAGCACGTGTTCTTTGTCATGGATGCCTGTTATAGCGGTTTGGGTCTTACCCGTGGTAGCAATGCAGCTTTTCTCAAAGATAATGCGAAACGCCTGGGACGTCAGATGTTGACTGCAGGCGGTGCTGATCAGTTAGTCGCAGACGGCGGCCCGAATGGGCATTCTGTGTTTACCTGGACTTTGCTACAAGCCCTGAGCGGTAAATCGGATTTGAACGGGGATGGCATCATTACCGCTACTGAGCTGGCGGCCTACACGGCACCGGCAGTCGCCGGGATGTCAGCGCAGACGCCGGCCTTTGGCAGCTTACCTGGTTCGGAAGGTGGCGAATTTGTGTTTGAACTACGTGCCGAAACGGAGTTTCTAAGTGCTAAAACCAATCAGCTGTCTTCAGAAGAAATCGCACTCAATAATAAACTCAGTGTAGTTGCCGCCAAGCCGGGCAGTGAGACGCCGATTGTGATTAAAAATCTCAATGGCGGTGAACAGAAAATTTCTGCACCTAAGCTGGTGCAGGGCTCTTCACGTCAGTTGGCACAAAGAGCCAATGATCAGGGTCTGCAATTTTACAAAGAAAAGCAGTATGCAGTAGCGGAAGCGGCTTTTACCGAAGCGCTCAAATACCGGCCTGACTTTGCGCTGGCGGCCAACAATTTGGGCTTTGTTTATTTCAAACAGCAAAAATATCCTGAGGCGGCACGCTGGTTTGAAAATACCATCAGTATGGACCCTTCACGGGCCATCGCCTATATGAATTTGGGTGATGCGCTCGCGCGGGGCGGTGACAAAGACAAGGCCAGAAAAGCTTATCAAAGCTATCTGGAGCTGGCGCCGAACAGCAGTAATGTCAGTTACGTGCGCGAGGCGCTGAAAAAGCTGGATTAGTGCAGTAGCTGCTGATCTTCCTGTGTTCAGGTCAGTCAGCAGTTTTTTTCAGGTTCAAGATTTCAGGCAAAAACAAAAAGCGGATACCATGTGGTGTCCGCTTTTGCTTAGCTCGTCGCTGTGGTTTTGTGTTCCGGGTTAACGTCCGCCGATGCGGGTTTCACCAAACAAGGCTTTCTGATCACGCGGCTGTGAACGCCAGTATTGTGGCGGTGCCTCAACGGTGCCGCCCAGTTTGGCAGCGGCATGCCATGGCCAGTGCGGGTCATACAGGATGCCGCGTGCGATCGCGATCAGGTCAGCCTGCTGATCTTGCAGGATTTGTTCCGCATGTTCAGGCTCAGTAATCAGACCAACCGCGATGACGGGTAAGTGGCTGAGTGCAGCTTTAATCGCCGCAGCAAAATGTACCTGATAGCCGGGTTTCAGCGGGATTTGCTGGCGTGGCGACAAACCACCGCTGGATACATGAATAAAGGCGCAGCCGCGTTGTTCCAGCACTTGCGCCAGAACGATACTTTGCGCCAGATCCCAGCCACCGTCCACCCAGTCGCTGGCAGAAATTCTGATACCGACCGGATAGTCCGCTGGCAGCGCAGCTTTGACCGCATCGACAATTTCCAAAGGCAAGCGCATGCGGTTTTCCAGACTGCCGCCGTACTCATCTTCACGCTGATTGGATAAGGGCGATAAAAACTGATGCATCAGATAACCGTGGGCAGCATGCAGTTCTATGCTGTCTATGCCCAGGCGATGGGCGCGTATTGCTGCATCGACAAAGGCGCGTTTCACACGTGCGATGCCAGCCGCATCCAGCGCAACTGGCGGTGTCTCAGTCGCGCCATGCGGAATGGCAGAGGCCGACCAGGTTGACCAGCCGCCATTTTGCGGTTGTAGTAATTGACCACCTTCCCACGGAACTTGGCTCGAAGCTTTGCGCCCGGCATGCGCCAGCTGAATTGCAACAGGCATGTTGGAATAACGGCGCACCGCTTGCAATACGTTGCCTAGGGCAGCTTCGGTTTCATCTGACCATAAGCCCACATCGGCCGGTGAAATCCGCCCATCCGGTTCGACAGCAGTCGCCTCGATAATCAGCAAGCCAGCGCCGGACAGCGCGAGACTGCCTAAATGAATCAGATGCCAGTCACTGATGATGCCGTTCTGTGCTGAATACTGGCACATGGGGGCAATCACAATGCGGTTGTTGAGCTTGAGTGTTCCTAATTGAGTTGGAGTGAATAGCAGACTCATGGGCAGGGGCTTTCTTTCTGGAGTAGCGAGAGCGGAGTGCTCTTTCCTGCCAGCTATTATGCCGAAACTGCGCGCAACTTGCAGAGCGTACACGGCTTAGTGCTGAGCGCAAGCCAGGTTGGTTTTTTCTTGCTGACGTTTGAGTTTTTGTCTGGCCTTCGCTTCTTTAACAGGCGTCGCCTGGCGTAGGTCTTCTTTTGCCCAGCGCAGTTGCAGGCTGGCTTTATCACAGGCTAGTTTTTGTCGTTCTGCTTTTGCGGCTATGTGGCGCTGTTGTTTTGCCGCCAGTTCCGTTTCGTGCTGGCGCTGCTGATCGATACGGCGTAATTCTTCCTGTTGCTGTTTGAGCCGGGTACGTGCCGCAGCGCTGTCTTGACTCGTTGGCTGGGAGGCCGGCTGCACGGTTCCTGCTGCCTGCTGATCCTGACGGCAGGGTGTTTCCTGATAAACGGTTTGCCCCTGACTGATGCAGCGATAGGTCTCGGCATGGGCTGGGGCTGCGTTTAACAGCAGCATCAAGCTGACTAGCGTCGTGGCGTGGACAGTGTAGATGGTATGCATGAGTTGACTCCCTGTTCTGCAAGCCCGCAACACTGTTACAGTATTTTGCCCGGATTCATGATATCGAGTGGGTCAAGAGCTTGCTTAATCGTACGCATTAAAAGCATGTCGGTGGGACTGGTATATTTTGCCAGATCAGCGCGCTTCATGGCACCGATACCGTGTTCTGCGGAGATAGAACCGTGGAATAACTGCACCTGATCGTGTACCAGCGTCGTGATTTGTTTTTCTGCGGCAAAAAAAGCGTCTTGATTGTCGCTTGGTGGTGACACGTTGTAATGCAAATTGCCGTCGCCCATATGCCCGAAGCATACTACCTGACAAGCTGGAAAGTGCTGCTGTAGCAAAGCATTGGTTTGAGTAATAAAAGCTGGGATAGCGGAAATCGGAACGGAAATATCATGCTTGAGGTTTTTACCTTTGGCCGCTTGCGCCATCGAGATGTTTTCACGTAATGACCACAATTGGCGTGCCTGTTGCAATGATACGGCAATGACGGCATCGCTGATCAGTCCAGCCTCGAACAAGTGCTGTAACAGCTGTTCCATCGCTACGTTGGCATGTTGTTCAGATTCCTGATCCGATAGTTCCAGCAAAATATAATAGGGCGCAGGCTGTGCCAACGGTGGGGTACTGCCTGGTATATGTTGTAGAACTAACTGCAGGCAGATATCAGCCATCAGTTCAAACGTGGTCAGCATGGCGCCCAGCGCCTGGCTTGCCGCACGTAAGATCTGCAAGGCTTGCTGAGGGGATTCGAGTGCGAGCCAGGCTGTTTTTTGCGCTGCTGGTTTGGGGTAGAGCTTCAGGACTGCAGCGGTGATGATGCCCAGCGTTCCCTCCGAGCCTATATACAGCTGACGCAAATCGTAGCCGGTGTTATCTTTTCTGAGACCGCTAAGCCCGTGCCAGATTTGCCCATTCGCGCAGACCACTTCCAGACCCAGACAGAGTTCACGCGCATTGCCATAGCGTAGTACGGCTGTACCGCCTGCATTCGAGGCCAGATTCCCGCCTATCGTGCAACTTCCTTCGGAAGCCAGCGACAGCGGAAATAACAGACCTGCGGCGTCAGCCGCCTGTTGTACCTGCGCCAGGGTGCAGCCAGCTTCCGCAACAAGTGTGAAATTACCCGCATCGACAGCACGTATCTGCGTCATACGCCGCAAGGATAAAATGATGGCACGCCCTTGCTGATCTGGGATAGAGCCGATCACCAGTCCGGTATTGCCACCTTGCGGCACGATAGGTACCCGATGCGCAAGACACAGCGCGACGATAGCTGCGACTTCGTTCGTATTGCCGGGCCGGATGACAGCCAGCGCCTTGCCTTGTACCCGGCGTCGCCACTCAGTTTCGTAAGGCGTCTTGTCCTGCTCCGCGGTCAGCACATTCGCGTGGCCCACGCACAGGCGACAGGCGCTTAGAAAATCATCCATGTTGTTCGCTATCCTGTTGCACGAGTTTCGCTTTCTGTGCTGCTTTGGCAGCCCGCTTGATAGGGCGCAGATACGCAGCAACACCAATAAAATACAAGAGCGACAGGCATAACTCTGCCATTGCCAGTGCTGCTGACAGACGTGTCTGATCGCTGTAGGCACGCACCACACCTTCAGTGAAATACAGCCAGATCAGCATAGTGGTCCATTGCATGGTGTAGTTATCGCGTTTTAAGACGGCGCATAAAGGCAGTAATAAGGGCAGGGCTTTGAGTGCCATAAAGCTGCCGCCTGCGCGCAACGGCGCCAGCCATAGCTCCCAGACGATGCACAGTATGATCAGGGCGAGCAGGCTTATGCAAGCCAGACGATGGAAGCGTTGTTGGCTGCGGCTGATCATGTGGATGCTGCCAGTTTGCGTGCGTTTTGCGCCAGACGTTTGCCGAGGGCGATCGCCAGCCTGCGGCTTTCATCGGTCGGCGCTTTCTTACCGTCCAGCCCGGACCAGTGCGTCGCGCCATAGGGGCTGCCGCCACTGGAGGTCAGCATCAGATCGGCCTCGCTGTAGGGAATGCCAAGCACCAGCATGCCATGGTGATAGAGCGGCAGCATCATGCTGAGTAAGGTCGATTCCTGGCCGCCATGCAGGCTGCCGGTCGAAGTGAATACGCAGCCTGGCTTGCCGGCCAGCGTACCGGATAACCAGTCGGCACTGGTACCATCCCAAAAATATTTCATTGCGGCGGCCATATTGCCAAAGCGCGTAGGTGAACCGACAGCGAGACCGGCGCACTCTGCCAGATCCTGTAGTTCCACATAAGGCGCGCCGCTGTCGGGAATGGCAGCGGCGGTTGCTTCGGTATCGCTGGATACGGGAGGCACTGTACGCAGGCGGGCATCGCAATTGGGCACACTCTCTATTCCTTGTGCTATCCATTCAGCGATTTTGCGGGTACTGCCATGACGCGAATAATATAAAACCAGCAGAGTAAGTGGTATGGATGAATGGCTCATCGGACGTCTTTCTTAAAAATCTCGGTTCTCAGTATGCTTGTGAAGTGTGGCTCACCGTGGTATCAATTTCGCATACGGCCTATATTATGAAGCTTTATGCTTGCAATCTCATTAAACTCATTAAAATAGAGTCTGGTGAAATTTAATTAGGCAGTTATGCGCGGTATGACCTGGCAACAAATTCGTAATCTCATTCAATTCGCATTACGCAGGTTGCAGGAAGGGCGACTTCCGCAAGTTGCGGGTAGTCTCACATTCACTACGGTACTGGCGCTGGTGCCTATCCTGACGGTGGCACTCGCGATTTTTACTGCCTTCCCTTTGTTCAATACCTTCCGTACCTCACTGGAAGCGTATTTTGTGCAGAACCTGATGCCTAAGGGAATAGCCAACACCATACTTGGTTATCTGACCCAGTTCGCGACCAAGGCCACCCGCTTGTCTGCGGTAGGTGGTGTGGCGTTGATGCTCACTGCATTCGCGACGATGGCGATGATAGACCGCGCTTTTAATCAGATCTGGCAAGTCAAGCGGTCACGCCCGGTGGTGCAGCGGGTGTTAGTGTACTGGGCCATCGTTACGCTGGGGCCCTTGCTGATCGGCGTCTCTATCTCTACAACCTCTTACTTGTTCACGGCGACTAGTGGCGTAGTCAATGTTGTGCCGCTGGTCGGCGCTGTTTTTTATACTTTGGTGTCCATTCTGTTCACCACGGGTGCGTACACCTTGCTCTATACCGCAGTGCCGAACCGCCCGGTAGCCTGGCAGGATGCCGCCTGGGGTGGCCTGGTGGCAGCGCTTGCATTTGAGGTAGCTAAACGCGGGTTTGCCCAGTTTGTCACGCATTTTCCGACGTATACCATTGTGTATGGCGCTTTGGCAGCGATACCGATTTTTCTGGTCTGGATTTATTTGTCCTGGCTGATTACCTTGGTCGGGGCAGTGATCGCTGCGGCTTTGCCGGTGGTGCGTTTTGAACGCTGGTGGCATGTGCCTACACCGGGCAGCCGCTTTGATGATGCGGTGCGCATACTTGGCGTCCTGGTTCGCGCGCGGCAGGAAGGTCGACTATCCAGTGTCAGTATCGCCCAGATTCGTACCTTTACCTGGTTTGGTCTTGATGAAATTGAGGATTTACTACAGCGTATGGCTGAGCTGAAATGGGTCGCTAAGGTGATGCCTGAGCAAGTTCCCGAACCGGCCAGGCGGCGCTGGCGGTCCGAGCGTAATCAGCAAGAATACTGGGTGCTGACTATAAACCCGGCTGAATTGCGTATCGCCGATGTCTATCGTGTATTTGTGTATGCGCCGGTGCAGGGTAGTCGCTTGTCTGCCCTGGTTGAGAGCCAGATAGAAACAGGCTTGCAAACGAGCTTGCAGCAGTATTTTCTGAATAATGAAGACAGCAGCGAAAACGGCAATGAAATTCAGCATAATTAGTTTTTCCGAGCTGGACGCAGGCTTAATTTCAAGCTGGCATCGTCTGCAGCAGACGGCAGCCGTCTATGACAGTCCTTATTTTCACCCGCGTTTTTCCCAGCTGGTGGCGCAGCAGCGTGGCGACGCCCGTTTGCTGGTGATGGAAGATGCGGGGCAGGTCGCGGGCTTGTTTCCCTACCATCAGCTCCCAGGTCAAACGCTCAATTTTATCGGTGAAGGTCTTAGCGATTATCAAGGTGTATTACATGCGCCTGAACTGACTTTCCCTATGGCCGATCTGCTCAAGGCGATGGGCAAATCGTATCTGGCGTTCGATCATGTGCCTGCCGTTATGCAGGAATTTGCCAGCCATGCCTGGACCGGCAGCCGTTCGCTGTGCCTGAATCTGGACGGTGGCTATGCTGCCTATGCTGCAAAGCTGGCTGCCAGTCGCGAAGCCAGCCTGTTAAAGAAGGTAGAAACCAATGCCCGCAAATTAGGTCAGCGTGTGGGCGAAGTGCGATTCGAATTCAGTTCTGTGGATGCCGCAGATTTTCAGGCGCTGCTGAATGGGAAGTCGCAACAATTCATACGCACGCTGGGTCCGCAAGCTGACATCTTCGCCATCGGTTGGATACGGCAATTGATGGAGGGGATACAGGCTCAGCGTGGGAATGATTTTTCGGGGGTATTGTCTGTCCTGTATGCAGGTGACAAACTGGTAGCCGCGCATTTTGGCATGCGCAGCGCTACGACCCTGCATTACTGGTTCCCTTGGTATGACACGCAGTTTGGTGAGTATTCACCGGGCTTGATATTGCTCGCACGTTGCGCTGAATTCGGCGCGGCTGAGGGCCTTACTCTGATTGATCTGGGGCGCGGTGAGCAAGCCTATAAGCAGCGTTTTGCCACTGGTTTTACTGAATTGTGTGAAGGCGCTGTGTCACGCCCGGCCTTGCTGGCAAAAGTACATGGCAGCTTGTGGCGCGGTAAGCGTTATCTGCGTGATTCCGCCTTGGGCTCGAAATTGAAAGCCTGGCGTCAATCCTGAGTCCTGCAATCGTTGAACACGACAAAAAGGACTCAGATGACTCAGCTTTGGAGAAATTAATACGCGTTTTTGTCGCCGAACAGCACTTTGACGGTACGCCAGATAATCACAAAATCCAGCCAGATTGACCAGTGCTGCATATAGTAGAGATCGTAATCTACCCTGGCCTGCATTTTTTCCAGCGTATCTGTCTCACCGCGCAAGCCATTGACCTGCGCCCATCCGGTAATGCCGGGTTTGACTTTATGGCGGAACATATAGCCAGTCACCAGTTTGCGATATAACTCATTGTGCGCGACTGCATGTGGACGTGGACCGACCAGACTCATATCACCTTTGAGTACATTGAACAGTTGTGGCAATTCATCGATCGAGGTTTTGCGGATGAAACTGCCAAAGCGGGTGACACGCGGGTCACCGATGGTAGCTTGTATCACCGGCGCATCCTTACTTGCCATTTTCATCGAGCGGAATTTATAAACACTGATCGCTTTGCCGGCGATGCCATAGCGTTTTTGTTTAAATAAGACTGGCCCTGGTGAACTCAGCTTGACACAAAGTGCGACAAATAACAGGATGGGTGACAGTAAAATCAGACCAATCAACGCGCCGAAAAAATCGACCAGACGTTTAGGCAATGCGGTCACACCGATAAACGGGGTCTCGACGGACGCAAGCACCGGCTTGCCTGCCAGTTCGCGCAACTGTATGCCCGGCATGCCAAAGATTAACGATTCAGGCACAAAATAGGTAGTGGCCGTACTGTCAAACAGGATTTCTATGACTTCAGCCAATTCCGGTGGTTCCTTGGTATTCATGCCGATAAAGACCACATCGACCTTGACCTTGCCGGTTTCAGGATCGACTATCCATTCAATTGCATCTTCCAGATTGCCCAGCCGCTCTATGCCACTTGGGGGGCGCGATTCGCTGCGATTGTCAAAAAAACCCACAATATCCACAGCGGCCAGAGGTGAATGCCTGAGTGAGTCGACCAGATCTGCACACGCTGAATTCGACCAGATCAATACTGCTTTGCGTCGCCGGGCTGGATTGGAATAATACAAAACGGCAGTAGAACGGATCAATAATGCAGTCGTCATCAACACGAAAGGTGTGATGCACAGCCACAGCAACATCACCTTGCGCGACAATTGTTCTGAAGATTTTTCAACATAGGCGGTCAGTAAAACTACCATGAATACAATAAACCAGCGCCAGGTCAGCTTGGGAAACAAGGTGTAGGCGCGGCGGTCTTGCAAGGAGTTGAGCAGGCTGTGGCTGGAAAAAACAATCATGCTGCTGAGTGCCGCGATCAGAATGCGTACCCCGAATACCTCTACGTCTGCGGTTTCTACATTCAGTATGATGCAAAACAGGGTGAGGCAAATGACGATGCTGAATGCAATTCCCGTCAGGACAGACAGCAGATGAGCACGCTGCGTGTGATGAGCAGAGGTCGATTGGCTGAACATAGAATCCGTTATTATTTTGCTTTGGATTTAAAAAATAAATTCTTGATTTGCGACAGCTGCCATTGATGCAAATGACGCCGGAACTCTGGATTGTCGTAGCGTGGTGCACCACGTAAAGCTGAGCCCAGGTAGCCCGCAATAATCAGGAGACCACCGATTACAAAGGGCTTTTCACGCATTCTGAAAACGCCGGAAGCCAGCGCATAGAGTGGGTGATAACCCATAAACCAGATACCACGACCCCAGCGCAGGCGGCCACGGTACACGTTTTTATCGGACGAGCCCATCAGCCGATGATGCATCAGTATCGCATCTTCATCATAAAAGCTCTTGGTATTCCAGCCTTTCATGCGGGCAGTGTGGACATCGATGCCGTCCCATAGCACCTCTTCGACAAAACCACCGATTTCTTCAAACGCGGTACGCCGGTAAAGTTTGAACTGCCCGGCCACATGTTCATCAATGATGATTTCTTCTATAAGCTGATTTTGCTCAGTACGGAACACTTTGCCAGATACCGCTGCCAGTTGAGGATCGTGCTCAAACTCGGCAAACATTTTTTCCAGGTAACGGGGACCAAAGGACATGTCACCATCGAGTTTAGCGATGTATTGGTAGTCCTGATGCTGGATTTGGGTAATGCCGAATTTAAACGCAGCGACTACGCCCCCACCCACCTTGCGAAAGCCACGGTCAGGCCTTTGTACGAGGCGGATAAACGGATATTTTTGCGCGTATTCATTCACAATTGCAGCCGTATCGTCTTTGGAGCCGTCATCAACGATGATCCATTCAGCTGGCCTCACGGTTTGCGCCACCATTGAGTCCAGTGTCAGCCGTATCAAATCTGCCTCGTCGCGTACCGGGGCAATGATGACCAAAGGGACTGTAGTTATATTTTGCATAGCGAATGATGAGGGTATGGAAGGTAGGTTGGCCAGAACTGCCGCATCATGCTCGCGTCGTTCCTTTTGTGCAATGGTAGCGCAGCTCTGCGCTGAGGACAATTAATGAAAGTGAACAATTGTTATTGCGGAAATTATTTTGAGGCACTGGTTCTAATATTTTGTCTTTGTGACCATGTTTGGTGTGCAATAAGTGCTTTAAGGCAATGATTTAATTGGGATTCATCCCGATAGGCGTTTTTTTTGGGATTTTTGCTAAACTGGCATCGTGAGCAAAAGAAAATATTTTTTTTGCACTATTTTAAAGGTAGAAATTGTTGGGTAAGTGCAATCCAGACTGCCTGGGGGCGACATACTTGTTGATGGTTGGCGTACACTTTTACCCTATTCAGCGAATAAGGCAAGCGAGGCGCCCATGCAAACCGCTTGGAATTAACCGGGTTTGCCCACGTTAAATACGCTGGAATAATTGTCATGTGGAAAAAATTCAAACAAACTGTCTGGTAATTTTGTTTCTATGACAAAAATATGCAATCATAAGTGCGACAGCACGATAAAATAAGCACATTCCACCCCAATAATCGGTTTTCAATGATTTTTTCACCAATTGTAAATTTGAAGAGTGACATGCGCCGCGTTTGTTGTTGCGGAATACTGCTTTCTTCATTTTTTTCGGTTGCTTATGCCGAAGAGTCATCACAACTGCCTGGATTGCGTTTAAAACTGGATTTCAGCTTCTCCTACCAGCCAGTAGCCAGTCAGCCTGCCAGAAAGGCTCCTGCCGTACTTGAAAACAGCGCTGATTCTGGAATGATGGAAACGCGCGGTGATATTGTCGGTGAGGGGGATCAGCTGATTATTACTGTGTTCGGTCAGCCTGATCTGAGTGCAGATGTGGTGGTGGGCTCGATGGGAATTATCACCTTACCTTTGGTTGGTGCGATGGAAGTGAAGGGCAAATCGACCATGGATGTGGCGATTCAGTTTGCCAATAAATTAGAGCAGGGGCAGTACCTGATCAATCCCAAGGTCGCAGTACGCATCGGTCAGCAGATCAGTCGTAATTTCTCAGTCTTTGGCGAGGTGGTCCGGCCAGGTCGTTTTCCTATGCAGGGACAATTGAACGTGCTGGATGCGCTGAGTCTGGCCGGTGGATTGACCACGCGCGCAGATAAGTCTGTCAAATTATTACGTAAAAATGCAGGTGCAGATCAGGATGCTGCTGAAGTCGATACCATGCAAATTGAGTTCGAGAGTCATAAAAACAATGAAAAGCTGATGCAGAAAATTCTGCCCAATGATGTGTTGGTCGTCGGTCAGCAAAAGACTTTTTATGTGTATGGCGAAGTACGCCGTCCCGGCAGCTATCCTATGGAAGAAGCGATGAATGTGATGCGGGTACTGGCTGTGGGCGGCGGCGTTTCTGAGCGTGGCTCTTCATCGCGCATTGTGATTCATCGTAAAGACAAGCATGGCGAACTGATAGAAATGCCTGCCAATATTAAAGATGTTGTGCTGCCAGGAGATGTGGTAGTGGTTAATGAACGTATATTTTAAGGTAGTCGATGCGCTCTCCCTCAGCTGACCTGATTTTATCTTTTACCCAGATAGGTGCAATGCTCAATGCGCGCCGTAATCTGATTGCTGTCGTGACAGGGATTGCGGTATGTGTGGCAGCGATTGCCAGTCTGCTGGTACCCAAGACCTATGTGGCGAATGCAGATGTATTTATCGACTACAAAATGAACGATCCGATTGCAGGGCGTCAGTTCCATCCTCTGCAAGACGAGAGCTATCTGCAAACCCAGTATGACGTCATGAAAAGTGTCAAAGCCGCAGAGCATGTGATTGCTGCCCTGGGACTACATGATACAGAAGAGGCACGCAAGCTGATCGCTCGTTACGGCGAACAGCGTGGTTTGCGGCACTTGGCGGAAACGATCGCTGATAAAATCGAAGTCGCACCGCATAAAAATAGCCGTGTCATCGAAATTCAATACTCGTCCCATGATCCGGCGCATGCCAGGGATGTGGTAAATGCTGTGATCAAGGCATATATCGACCTGTCGCTGGAAATGGCAAACGCACCTGCCCGTGCCCGCCGCGATCAATACAATGCCCAACTAGAGACGCTGAGCCGTCAGATGGATGATATCCAGAAGAAGCTCACCGCTTATCAGCAAGAACATCAGATCGTCGATGTGGATGAACGCGCTGATGTCGAATCACGCCAGATGGGGGTACTGAGTAATCGCCTGATCGAAACTCAGTTACAACGCGTCGAGGCGCAGGCCAAAAGGCAGGCCTTGGAAAATATGCTCAGACAGGGCAACACCAATTCTGACTTACCTGAAATCGCGGGTATAGGCCATATTTCAGGATTAAAAGCGGCGCTGGTGGCGCTCGACACTCAGCTTGCGAATGCTAAAACGACGCTGGGGCCGCGCCATCCAAAATATATTGCGATTCAGGATGAACGCCAGTCTCTGATAGAAAAATTAAAACGTGAATCGGCTACCGCAGTTGACTCAGTCAATTCCGCTGAAGCCCGTTTGCGCCAGCAAGAAAAGGTGATGGAGTCAGAATTGGCTGGTTACCAGAAAAAGACCTTTGAAAATAAGCGTCACCGTGATGTGATCAGCTCGTATCAGCGCCAGCTCGACAGTGTACAAAAAGTGTATAACGCCGCGATACAAAAATTTGATGAATTGCTCATGACCAGTAATGTCGCGATTTCTAATGCATCCGTGATGCGTTGGGCTGAATTACCTGAAAAACATGCTAAGCCACTGCTGCGCAATAACCTCGTCTTTGGCCTGATTGCCGGATTGATGTTTGGCTTCAGTCTTGCATTCTTGCTGGAGCTGATGCAGCGCAAAGTACGATGTGCTGAAGACCTTGCACGCGAGTTTGATGTGCCTGTGCTGGCTCAGATAGGATTTTTAGAGCGTACGGATGGCGGCAGCTCACACTTCGCTACTGCTCAAAGGAGTAAGCATGTCTGAGGCAATTTCTACGCGATCAGAGCGGCATCAGGTTGGCAGGTTGGGCGAATTATTCCTGCAGCAAGGTTTACTGACAGAAGCCCATATTGAACAGATCGCGCATGAACAACGTCAGCATAAGCTGCGTTTTGGTGATGCGGCTTTGCGTCTCGGTTTGCTGACACAGGCGCAGATTGATCAGGCCTTAGGCCAGCAGTTTGGTTTCACTTCTAAGAATCTGTTAAACGGTGTAGCTGATTCTTCTCTGTGTTTTTTTCATCAGCCGTTTTCAAAAGAGGCCGAAGAAATCCGGCGCTTGCGCAGTGAATTGCTGTTGAAATTTGATGCAGCGGACAAAATCCGGATCGCGGTCGTCAGTTCCGTCAGTGGCGAGGGGAAAAGCTATATGGCAGTCAGCCTCGCGATTGCTTTGTCACAGGTAGGGCGCCGTACACTGTTAATTGATGGTGATTTACGTAGCGGCAGCCTGCATCAGTTTTTTGCCCTGGGTTCGCCCGATGGTTTGTCATCGGTACTGGCCGGACGTCAGCAGCTCGATGAAGTATTGATCCCTTTATTACCTGGACTACAGCTATTGCCATCGGGGCCAAGGCCACCTAATCCTCTGGAGCTATTACAGGTTCCGCGCATTAAGGATTTGCTGGATAGCTGCCATGCAGATTTTGATGCCTTTGTGGTTGATACCCATGCTTCAGGCAGCGCTTCCGATGCACAGATGCTTGCACATCAGGTCGGTGCTGCATTGCTGGTGGCGAAGAAGGACCTGACTCGTATCAGCGATTTACGTCAGGTCAGAAATGATATGCAGGCAGCGGGTGTTGAAATTGTCGGTACGGTGTACAACGAACACCAGTCGCTGCAAAAGAAAAGCTGGCTCCAGGCTGTACTGAACTGGATGCCAGGTCGTGGCAAAAAAAACGCGAGGCGGAAAAGCGGACATGGTTGAAATCAGTATCTGTATTTGCACTTTCCGGCGTCCGCAATTGTTGGCACGCCTGCTGAATGCAATACGGATGCAGGATATTCAGGATGTCACGCTGCAAATTATCGTAGTGGACAACGATCCTGCTCACTCTGCTCAATCCGAATTGCAGAAACAGCTCACCCTGTTCGGTGGGCGCTTGATGTATATCCATTTACCCGTCTCCAACATCTCACTGGCCCGGAATGCAGCGATTGATGCTGCGCATGGCGAGTGGATTTGTATGGTCGACGATGATGAATATCCGCGCAGTTCCTGGTTACGAGAACTCAAAAGTGCGCAACTCAGCTATCAGGCGGATGTGGTGTTTGCCCCTGTGCTTCCTGAATACGATGCCAGCACGCCTGATTGGGTCAGGCGTGGCGGCTATTTTGAAAGACGGCGCTTGCCAAACGGCACGGTCATTGATCACCATGATGCACGCAGCGGCAACGTACTGGTCAGACGCAGTGTTTTACTGGCTCAGGCGCAGAATGGCGCAGTGTTTGATCCTGCGTTCGGGCGTACCGGTGGCGAAGACTCCGTTTTATTCCGGCGTCTCGACATGGCCGGTGCCAAAATGATCTGGTGTGATGATGCGCCCGTGTTTGAATCTGTACCCGCCGAGCGTGCCACTCGCAAATGGTTATTACAGCGCTCGTTCCGTACCGGTCAGTTGTTTATGCGTACAGAATTACTGATGACGCCCGCAGCACAGCGTCCGCTCAGGGCTTGCTGGCTTGCTCTGCGCGCAATAGTGCAGGCACTGATAGGTATGCTGTGTGTGGTCTTATTTATTTTATTGGCACCGCAGCGTGCGTTTAGCTGGGCCAGAATAGTCGCATCGCAGTTTGGTAAGCTCAATCATTTTGCCGGCAAAGTTCCCGAAGCCTATGGCGGTGCGGAATCCTCCTGATTTTTTTAATGAAGTTAACATGAATTCTGCCTCGCATTCACGCCTGCAAGCCCTGGATGGGTTACGTGGTGTTTCCATTCTGTTGGTGCTGATCTCCCACGCCTGGCTAGGCCATATCGTGCCTGGTGGTTTGGGTGTGACTATCTTCTTTTTTATCAGTGGCTACATCATTACCCGTCTGATGATTGCGGAATGGGATAAGACTGAACATATCAGCATTTCTAAATTCTACTTACGTCGTTTTTTTCGACTGATGCCGGCGCTGATCGTATTTGTGCTGATCTCGCTTGGCGTGATGCAACTGGCCGGTGTGCAGTGGCAGTGGATAGAGCTGATGTCGGTGTTTTTTTATTTCGCAAATTACTTCGGGATTTTTGTCGGTTTTAGTGGCGACGTGTTGCCGCCACCATTATCGATTACCTGGTCACTGGCAGTTGAAGAGCATTTTTACATGCTGTTCCCGTTTGTGTTTTCGGTTTGCATTGCTTTCCCCCGACGTTTTCTTGCTGGCTTGCTCACCTTCATCATAGCGATACTGTTATGGCGTTTGTACCTGGTGTATGGGGTGGGTTTGGATCATCTGCTTCATTATCGTATCTATAAGGCCACCGATACGCGGGCAGATTCGATTATGTACGGAACCTGCTTTGCCTTGATACAGGCGCGTTACCCAGTTTGGGCAGCGTACTTCGCACAGCGCAAAGCAGCCATAGCCGGATTGTTGCTCATGCTGGCTTCTTTGTTGATACGCGATGAGAATTTCCGCGAATCCTGGCGTTACTCGATACAGGGCATTGCGTTGACCTTGATGTTTACGTATCTGATTACCGCGTCTAATTTCGTCAGTCACCTGCTGGCATCACAAACGATGGTGTACATAGGGCGCATCAGCTATTCGTTGTATCTGTATCACTGGCTGGTGTTCGGTATCATCACTTTCTGGTTACCAGACTGGTCACTGCCGGCCAGGTTCTGCCTGATGATGCTGGCTTCATTCGCGCTGGCAGATGGCTCGCAGCGTCTGGTTGAAGCGCCATTCCTGCGTCTGGGGCAGCGTTATCTGCAGGCTGGTACCAAGCGCTGAATTTTCATCTTTGCAGACGCAGCTGTTCCTGGTTTCTTTGATTGGCTGAGGTCACGGCAATCAGGGCGAAAATAAAGAAAACGTTCAGGAAGCCAAAGCCACGGAACAGGCTGCTTTCGGTGAAGTTGGTTACGACGATCACCACCAGCATCGCAGTCCAGAACGCTGCCTGGATTTTATCGTGTTGTGCGAGCCGGGTCAGGTAATAGGCTTGCGACACTAGGGTCAGTATAGTCAGTGCTAAGCCGATGATGCCTTGTTCATTCAGTATATCCAGATAGCCATTATGTGACTGCAGGGGAATCCAGTGCAAAGCATCGATCACAAACTGGGACAGGCTGTCGGGGCCTAACCAGAATGCGCCATAGCCCAGACCAAGCAACCAGTGTTTATTGATCTCCAGCCAGACCAGTTCCCAGATATCGGTACGGCCAGTCAGATCTGAGCCTTTGCCAAAAATGCTCGCAATTGGGGATGAAATTTCTGCCCAGGTTGGCATACGTGACTCAAACATATAAAACACATAGACTGCCAGCAAAGCCATACATAACAGGCTAAGGAAAATCCGCACCAGCGGGTAATCCGAATTCAGATGCCGCTTACGTAGCAAGTGAAAGATCCCGCTGGTCGATAAAGTGATGATCATGCTAGTCGAGCTTTTGCTCATCACCAGCATGAAAAAGCTGAATAAAATTGCGAGTAACAGGGTTCTGTAGCTGACTTGTTCCAGACAAGCTTTCACCTGCCAGAACAGGATAGACATCGCAGCGACCTGGCCCAATTCATTCTTTTGTGACAGTGCGCCACGCCATGCACCATTTAACTCATAGTCTATGCCTATGCCAGGGAAGGCAAGTGCCATCACAAATGACAGCATTAACATAGCCATCAGGGTGTAGACCAGTGAATCAATCATCAGATGCAGGGGCTTGGGTGACAGTTGCAGGCTGATGCCTATCACGACGATGCCGTATAACTGAATCGCACGTTTGAAGGTCACGCCGCTTATCGGTGACCACAGGCTGGACGCAATACACCAGACCAACACCATCATCAGAAACGGATTGAGTGCGCGCAGGTACTTCCATGCTGTGTCGAGATGACGGTACAGTAACATGCCGGAAATCAGGAACAGGCTACCCCATTCCAGTTTAGTCGTCAGGGAGCCTTCCATCGTCAATTCGGACTTGCCCGAATAATCCCAGGAAATGCCGTAAGGCAGCAGAGAAAAAACAACGAACAGCACAACAATGATACGCAAAATCCCGATTTCCAAGGGATGCATCTCAGTTGGGTAAATTTTTTGCGTACCGGGTGTCATTCAGGCGGTCTTTTTATTGGCATAGCTGGTATTTTATAGGCTAGTCAGTTGGATGCGATTTTATTCATGAAATTATTTTCTTTGCCCTTACGCTGGCGGTGCCTGATTTTACTGGCAGGACTGACAGTCCAGACCGTGCGTGCCGAACAATTCGACTGGTACCGTTTTTCTGTCAACGAAGATCAGTTGCAGCCAGTCGTGGATTTCTCAGGACTGAACCGGCCGATTACCGCTGCCGACCGCGTCTTCGTCAGGCAGGCTCATTTTTATACGACTGGTGCTGACAGAAGGCCAAATACCGGTGACGATAAACGTTTGCGGTTTTTTGGCATCAGCCTCTCGGCGGCAGATAATTTTCCAGACGAGCAGGGTGCGGTCAAATTGGCAAAACGGCTGCGGCGCTTGGGATTTAATGCAGTCAGGTTGCATCATCTGGATACGACGCTGAGTGATGATACAAGCAAGCCTCAGGGCATACTCACGACCGGTGCGTATCCAAGTTTTAACCATGAAGCCATCAGGCGTTTGCGGCTGTTGATTGACGCCTGTAAGAATGAGGGGATATACGTCAACTTAAATCTGCATGTAGGCTATGCGTTCAGGCCTGCGGTGGATCAGATCACCCCTTTGTTTGCTGGCGAACGTATGCCGTTTGCGAGCCAGCCTATGCATATGTTTGAGCCCAGAATGCAGGCTCTGCAAGTGGAATATGCTCAGCAACTACTGCGTCGTCTGCAATTGAATGACGACCCGGTGCTGGCGATGGTGGAAATTAATAATGAATCCTCACTGGTCGGTGCATGGCAAAGGCAGCAGATAGATCAGCTCAAAGGTGAATATCAACGCATCTTGCAATTGCAATGGCAGCGCTGGATACAGCGTCAGTACGGCAGCATTGAGCAGGCATGTGTAGTCTGGCACAGCTGCAGCTTACCCAAAAAAGGTGGTTTGCTGGTGAGCTTGCAAGACCGGCTTATCCTGGAGCAGGGTGATGACTGGACCCTCAAGGCGCAGGATATGCTGAGGCGGGTATTCGAGAAATTTCAATGGACGGTGCCTGCCGTTTTGCAACGTCAGCATCAGTTGCCTGACAGTGGCTTAGGACGTCGTGTCATCGATTTCCTGCGCTTTTTGTCTGAAAGCGATAAGCAGTATCTGGAATTGATGAAGAAAACGGTAAGGGCTGAGGTCGGCAATCTGGTGCCCGTGGCTGGAACCCAGGCCTATTATGGCGGACTGCTGAATGTAGACTCGCACGTAGCGATGGATTATGTGGATGAACATGTCTATGTCGATCACTACCAGTTTCCCGGTAAGGAGTGGGATAGAAATGACTGGAAAATCCGGGATCAGTCTGCGTTGAAAGACGGCTGGCATAATTTACTGAGCCGTGCTTACTATCGTGATGCACGCAAGCCATTTGTGATCAGTGAGTTTAACCAGGCTTACCCTAACCGCCAATCTGCGGAGATTATCCCGGTCATGGCTACGCTGGCCAGCATGCAGGACTGGGATGGGCTATTTTTCTTTCAATATGGGGATGTAAATTTGCGTGATCCTGCGCCGGACAGCTTCAGCCTGACCGGGCACAGCGGTCAACTGGTCACAACCGGCTTGTCTTCGTCCTTATTTCGCCAGTTTCAATTACAGCCTAATCCAGATCTGGCGCAGCTGGCTTTGCCGGCAAATGTCAGGCTTAGCCTCGCCGCACAATTGGAAAGTGTGAATCCTGCGGTTTATCCCGGCTATTTGCGTGCGAATATGCACTTATCTGAAGACACGGCTACGAGCAGGCGTATAGCAATGGATTTTGCGGCAATGACGCAGAGTAAAATTCAGAGCATGTCCAACACGACCACAGACGCAGAGCACGACGCAGAGCCAGGTGCCGAAGTCAGTGTGCGTGCGCCTGGCCAGCAACTGGTATACCAGCGTGAGCAGCCGCAACTTTGGATGCAGAATCTATACGGTGCGCTGCAGTTAGGCGTGTCGGATACGGCGAATCTGAATTTAAAAATCCTGAAGCCCCAGATTAGTGGCGAAGCGCGTAAATACGCCACGTTCCTGATGGGGTCGCGCGATGGTTTGCCCTTAAAGCAGTCAAGGCGGCTTTTATTAGTGGCCAGCGGTGCAACGACAGCCAGTCAGGGGGCAGAAGAGCAAGCACTAGCCAAGAAGCTGATTCCATATAATGGTAACATGATTTGGAAAACCTTAGAGCCTGATGTCGGGCTTGCTGGTAAGCCATCCGGGTCACGAGATGGTGTCGCGCCGGTCTGGATGGAACGTATCGTGTTTCAGCTGTTTGTGCCCAGCGCTTATCCGCGTATAGAGATTTACCCTTTAGATGAAAAGGGGAGTCGTCTGCCTCCGTTGCTCAAGCAAAATATTCAGCAGGTTCCAGGGGGATTTCAAGTGAATTTCAACCAGCGTACACCTTGGTATGAGATTGTATTGAGTCCAGCTTTATAAATGAGTTACTCGTTGCTTCAGTTCATGGCGTGTATGGATTCCGACCAGTATTGGAAATTATGTTTGGAATCAGGTGTTATTGAGATGCGAGATGCAAATTGTTAGTAAATAATTTTTTGTGTCAAAGATAGTAATGAAACGCGATTTGAATCGTTAAATTCAGTTTCTGCGCCCCACTTGGATGGGGCGTTGTTGTATTTGGCAGACTATTTTTTGGATTTTAGCAACTGTTGCAATGTTACTGAGACTGGGGAGCTTCATATAGAACAAAATTGTTGCCTGAGTTGTCATGATTTGCTGCATTGTGAGATTTGGTTTTCATAATGTGGAAAATTAACTGGCTCTGCACAAAATATTTTTCTCATTTTAAGAAAAGAGATTTCATATCGCAAAAATTAAAATATAAGTATATGATTTTAAAGTGAAAAATATTTGTTATATGTCTTATATAAGACCTTGTTGCTCCGCAAAATATCTCCTATTATTGATCTCAACGGAACACCACTTTTATTCGTTTTGACCACAGGAGAGCATCATGACAACACGTGCACAGCAAGTCGCTGAATTGCAAAAAGACTGGGATACCAATCCACGCTGGAAAGGCATTAAACGTAACTACACTGCAGAAGACGTAGTTCGTCTGCGTGGCTCGATCAAGGTTGAGCACACGATCGCTAAGAACGGCGCGATTAAATTGTGGGATCTGGTGAACAATGAGCCTTTCATCAATGCACTGGGCGCCTTGACTGGTAATCAGGCGATGCAACAGGTAAAAGCAGGTCTGAAAGCAATCTACTTATCTGGCTGGCAGGTTGCGGGTGATGCAAACGTTGCGGGTGAAATGTATCCCGACCAGTCGCTGTACCCAGCTAACTCGGTACCGCTCGTGGTTAAACGTATCAATAATACGCTGACCCGCGCTGATCAGATTCAATGGTCGGAAGGTAAAGATGATATCGACTTCTTTGCCCCTATCGTTGCCGATGCAGAAGCCGGTTTTGGTGGTGTGCTGAATGCATTTGAACTGATGAAAGCCATGATTGAAGCAGGTGCATCTGGTGTTCACTTTGAAGATCAGCTCGCTTCCGTAAAAAAATGCGGTCACATGGGTGGCAAGGTATTGGTACCTACCCGTGAAGCAATTGAAAAACTGAATGCCGCACGTTTAGCCGCCGACATCATGGGCACTTCAACCGTGATCTTAGCCCGTACTGATGCCGAGGCAGCCGATTTGCTGACTTCTGATGTGGACGATAACGACAAACCTTTCTGCACAGGTGAGCGCACTGTTGAAGGCTTCTACAAAACTAAACCCGGTCTGGAACAGGCAATCTCGCGTGGTCTGGCCTACGCGGAATATGCCGATCTGATCTGGTGTGAAACAGGTAAGCCTGATCTGGAATTTGCTAAGGCTTTTGCTGATGCGATCCACGCTAAGTTCCCTGGCAAGCTGCTGTCCTATAACTGTTCACCATCGTTCAACTGGAAGAAAAACCTGGACGACGCAACGATTGCGAAATTCCAGAAGGAACTGGGCGCAATGGGCTATAAGTTCCAGTTCATTACACTGGCTGGTTTCCATGCACTGAACTATGGCATGTTCAACCTCGCACATGGCTATGCACGCCGTCAGATGTCTGCGTTCGTCGAATTGCAGGAAGCTGAATTCGCAGCAGCTGAAAAAGGCTTTACCGCGGTGAAACATCAGCGTGAAGTTGGTACAGGTTACTTTGATGCAGTGACCCAGACTATCCAGCAGGGTCAGTCTTCGACCACAGCATTGCACGGTTCTACCGAAGACGAACAATTCTTCGATGCGAAGAAGGTTGCCTGATTCGCCTGACGATCTCCCGTAGTAACAAAAAAACCGCAGAAGTTTGCGGTTTTTTTTGTGTTTGCGATTGATCTCACTGAGCCGAGATTATCTATGCTTAACTATGTTTCAACGCTTGCTTTTTTGCTTGCGATATTCACGCAAAAATATGCCAAAAAACTTGGTGCCTTGTATCGTGTAGCGTTGCCACAGCCGGCGTGGTTCGCTGACCAGGCGCCAGAACCATTCCATACCGATTTTTTGCATCCATAGCGGCGCACGCCGTTTTTGGCCCAGGGCGAATTCCATCGCTGCGCCTACGCACATCAGCAGCGGGGCATTGTCCGTGCTTTCTTCGCGGCGGTAGCGGAAGGCAAAGAGTTCTTGTTTGGGCATGCCGAGGCAGATAAACACAATATGTGGTTTGGCAGTGCGGATACGGCGTATCGCCTCATCGGCTTCGGCACCCTCAGGGGTGAATTGCATGGAAGGGCAGAACAAATCAACCCGCAATCCTGGATAGACCCTGGCAAATGCGGCTAATAATTCTACTTCCTGGCCTGGCATGCCACCGACCACGAATATCGATAGGCCTTCGTTTGCCGCTGCACGGCACAGCGATACAAATAAATCGGCACCGGTGACACGTTCAGGTAAAGGATGGCTGGTAATTTTGCTGGCCCAGACGACCGGCATGCCATCCGCGAAAATCAAATCGGAGGTGCTGTATAGTTGTTTGAACTCTGATTGTTGATCCAGTCGCACGATGTGGTCCACATTGGGTGTCACAACAACGCTGGATGGATTGCCTCTGGTGCGTGCCGTTTGCATCAGTAACTGATGTGCCTCAGCGAAAGTCTGGCATTGAATGTTCAGCTCAAATAAACGTGTTGTATGCTTCTGATCAGTTAGCAGGGTCATAGAAACTCAGGGGATGCCGGATTGAATGTGCCTGATTATCTCAGAACTGAACAGGCTTGCGACGCCTGGTTTCTGATTTCTATGCATAATACCTGCCGGTGCTCTATTTTTTTATTTTTAACATCCCGCAACCGGCGGGCAGAACAACACAGGTAGCCAAGCATGCGACATCGAACCCGAGTAAAAATATGCGGTATCACGAATCATAGCGATCTGGCGCAAGTTGCAGCAGCAGGCGCGGATGCCTTGGGTTTCGTGTTTTATCCACCCAGCCCGCGCTATGTGGAACCAGGCCGTGCCGCTGAGCTGTTATCCGGCTTGCCGCCATTTGTGGTTTCGGTGGGTTTGTTTGTCAACCCTGGTGGGCAGGAATTGCAGGACACGCTGCGGCAATGTCCGGTTCAGCTGCTTCAATTTCATGGTGATGAGAGTGCTATTCAGTGCGCGCAGCTGGCGGCACAGGTGCAGCGTCCATTTTTGAAAGCGTTCCGTGTGAAGGCTGACACAAAGCCGGATGATTTGTTAGAATGTGAACGCATCTATCGTGATGCAAGTCCTTTATTCAATGGTTTGCTGCTGGATACCTTTGTAGATGGTTACGGTGGCAGTGGAAAGGTGTTTGATTGGTCTCTCATTCCAAAAGAGCTCGCGCCTCGGGTCGTTTTAAGTGGTGGCTTGAGCGTACAAAATGTGACTGGCGCAGTTAGTCAGGTACGTCCTTTTGCGGTTGATATCAGCAGTGGTGTCGAGGCGTCAAAAGGAATCAAGGATGAAGAGAAAGTCCGTGCGTTCCTACGTGCGGTACAAGATGCAGACAATATTCCGGGGTGTTGATCACCTCCATTTGTAAGGATAGTCATGACGACCAACATCAGTTCCGATGCAGGCGCAGCTGCGCATGCATCAGTTACATCAGCCACAGCAGCCACAGTGGCTTCAACGGCAATCTACCAATCTGCCTCCTATCATTTGCCAGATCAGCGTGGTCACTTCGGCCCCTATGGCGGCAGCTTTGTCTCAGAGACACTCACGCATGCCCTGAGCGAGCTGAAGGACGCCTATGCGACTTATCAGCATGACCCGCAGTTTCTGGAGGATTTTCGCCAGGAGTTGAAGTACTTTGTAGGACGGCCATCGCCGGTGTATCACGCCAAGCGCTGGTCCGAGCTAATGGGCGGCGCACAGATTTATTTTAAACGGGAAGACTTAAACCACACCGGCGCGCACAAAATCAATAATGTGATCGGTCAGGCCTTGCTGGCAAAACGTATGGGCAAGCCGCGCGTGATAGCGGAAACCGGCGCGGGTCAGCATGGCGTCGCAACCGCCACCATCTGTGCGCGTTTTGGGTTGGAATGCGTGGTGTATATGGGGGCGGAAGACGTCAAACGTCAGGCTCAGAATGTTTACCGCATGAAGCTGCTGGGTGCGACCGTTGTGCCTGTCGAGTCCGGCTCGAAGACGCTCAAGGATGCACTGAATGAAGCGATGCGCGACTGGGTCACCAACGTAGAAAATACGTTTTACATCATAGGAACAGTGGCTGGCCCACATCCTTATCCTATGATGGTCAGGGATTTTCAGTCTGTGATAGGCGAAGAGTGCCTATGGCAGATGCCCGAGTTGGCTGGGCGTCAGCCGGATTATGTCGTCGCTTGTGTCGGCGGAGGTTCGAATGCCATGGGTATTTTCTATCCCTATATCGACCATCAGCAAACCCGTTTGCTTGGTGTAGAGGCTGCAGGTGAGGGCGTAGACAGCGGCCGTCATTCGGCTTCGCTGACGGCAGGCTCGCCAGGTGTCCTGCATGGAAACCGCACCTATTTGCTGCAAGATGAGAATGGTCAGGTGATAGAAACGCATTCAGTCTCAGCTGGCCTCGATTATCCCGGTGTTGGCCCTGAACATGCATGGCTTAAAGACAGCGGCCGTGCGGAGTACGTGACCATTACGGATGAGGAAGCCTTGCAAGCCTTCCATGATTGCTGTCGTATCGAGGGCATCATCCCGGCGCTGGAGTCCAGTCATGCGCTGGCGTATGCGACCAAATTGGCGGCGACGTTGCCGAAAGATAAAATCATATTGGCCAATTTATCGGGCCGCGGTGATAAGGATATGCACACGGTAGCAGAGCGTGCAGGTCTCAAGTTCTGAGTGCTGTCGCTGCAGTATCTGAAGTGGCAAGCATAGCCGTGCCAGAAAATACAAGTCGCCCGGCGCCGCTTGCCTGATGTTTATCCTCTTTGGTCTATCAATATGTCAAAAATTCAATCCGTACTCGCTGCGCTCGCGGCAGAGCAACGTAAAGGTCTGATTCCCTTCATTACTGCCGGTGATCCTGCACCCGACATGACCGTGCCGCTGATGCACGCTCTGGTCGAGGGTGGTGCCGATATTATCGAGCTGGGCGTACCGTTTTCCGACCCGATGGCAGACGGCCCTGTGATACAGCGCGCTTCCGAAAGAGCATTGCAATTTGGTGTTGGCTTAAGGGATGTATTACAATTCGTCCGCGAATTTAGAGTAAACAATCAAAAAACGCCGGTGGTGCTGATGGGATATGCTAATCCTATAGAGCGCATGGGGCAGCAAGTCTTCATTGAGGCTGCCGCAGAAGCAGGCGTGGACGGCGTGTTAGTGGTGGATTATCCACCGGAAGAATGCGAAGAATTTGCAAAAAGCATGCAGCAACATGGCATGGATACGATCTTTCTGCTGGCGCCCACCTCAACCGAGGAGAGGATTGCGCTGGTAGGTAAAATCGCATCCGGTTATGTGTACTACGTGTCTTTAAAAGGGGTGACCGGTTCCGGTAGTCTGGATTTGTCTGCTGTGGCAGAGATGATTCCAAAAATTAAGCGGCATGTCCAGGTGCCAGTTGGTGTTGGCTTTGGCATTCGTGATGGGCAGACGGCGCGGGCGATTGCCAGCGTATCGGATGCGGTCGTGATCGGGTCCCGGATTATTCAGGAGCTCGAAACCACCCCCAGGGATCAGGCTGTGAATGCCGTAAAAACTTTTATTTCTGGTGTCAGAGAGGCTTTAGACGAGTAAAATACGCGGCTATTGCACTTTGTGGCAACTGTTTGGCCCCGTATTAGCGGGGTCATGTGCTTGACCTGTCAGAACCAAACTGGCAAGAGGAGAAAACATGAGTTGGTTAGAAAAACTGTTACCACCGCGCATACAGCGCTCGGAATCTGCAACACGCAAGTCCATTCCTGAGGGCTTATGGGTGAAATGCCCATCCTGCGAAGCGGTGTTGTACCGTTCTGATCTGGAAGCCAATATTCATGTCTGCCCTAAGTGCAGCCACCATATGCGTATCGGTGCGCGTGAGCGTCTGGATGCCTTGCTGGATGCAGGCGGACGGTATGAAATCGGTCAGGAAGTGCTGCCGGTAGATACACTGAAATTCAAAGACAGTAAAAAATATCCTGACCGTTTGAAAGACGCACTGGAAACCACCGGTGAAACTGATGCCTTGCTAGTGATGGGGGGATCGATTATGTCGGTGCCAGTCGTGGCAGCCTGCTTTGAATTTGAATTCATGGGGGGCTCTATGGGGTCCGTCGTCGGTGAGCGTTTCGTGCGTGGTGTGCAAGCTGCGTTAGAGCAGAAAGTACCGTTTGTCTGCTTCACGGCTACCGGTGGTGCGCGTATGCAGGAAGGTTTGTTATCCTTGATGCAAATGGCGAAAACGACTGCGATGCTGACCAAATTATCAGAACAGCGTCTGCCATTTATTTCTGTGCTGACCGATCCGACCATGGGTGGTGTATCTGCCTCGTTCGCCTTCCTGGGCGATGTGGTGATTGGCGAGCCAAAAGCCTTGATCGGCTTCGCTGGTCCACGCGTGATTGAAAACACAGTACGTGAAAAATTACCGGAAGGCTTCCAGCGTTCGGAATTCCTGCTGCAAAAAGGCGCGATCGATATGATCATAGACCGCCGTAAGATGCGCGAAGAAATCGCCCGTTTGCTCGCATTGCTGCAAAACCAGCCTGCCGAAGCAGTCGCTTAAGTTTTAACCTATTTTTCAGGAAGCCCAAGGCTAGGGGTCTGTGTACAGATCCCGTTGCTGAGGGCTTTTTTTATATCATGCAAAATCTGCCAACTACCTTACCTGCATGGCTGTCTCTGTTAGAGCAACGCCACTTTAAAGAAATTGATATGGGACTGGACCGCGTTGCTGCGGTCAAGAACCGCATGGGAATACAGTTTTCCTGCCCGGTGATTATGGTTGCTGGTACTAATGGAAAAGGCTCTACCTGCGCCATGCTGGAAGCCATCCTGATGCAGGCGGGCTATCGGGTAGGTTTATACAGCAAGCCACATTTTCTCGACTTTAATGAGCGCGCCCGTATCAATGGTGAAAACGTGGTTGATGCAGAATTTATCGCAGCCTTTGATCGTGTGGAAGCCGCACGTGACGATGTCTCGCTGACGTATTTCGAATTCACTACACTCGCAATTTGTGATTTGCTGGCCAAAGCGCCGCTGGATGTGGTGATACTGGAAGTCGGGTTGGGAGGCAGGCTGGATGCTGTGAATGTGATTGACGCGGATGTGTCTGTCGTTACCAGCATCGATATCGATCACACTGATTATCTAGGGGATACCCGTGAAAAAATCGGTTTCGAAAAGGCAGGAATTTTTCGCCCAGGCCGTACCGCGATTTGCGGTGACCCGGTGCCACCGCAATCCCTGATTGATCATGCCACCTCGATAGGTGCTGATTTGTGGCTGTTTGGGCGTGATTTCAACTATAACGGCGACAAGCAGCAATGGAATTATGGTGGGCGCAGTCAGCGTCGCAATTCGCTGGGCTATCCTAGTCTGCGTGGTGCGAATCAATTGTTGAATGCAGCGGCGGTACTCGCTGCTTTAGAATCCCTTAAAGATGTATTGCCGGTTGGAGCGCAGGAAGTGCGCACCGGTCTGGTGATGGTGGATTTGCCTGGGCGCTTCCAGGTGATGCCAGGACGTCCGGTGGTTGTGCTGGATGTGGCGCATAACCCGCATGCGGCAGCCACCTTGGCGCAGAATATGGATAACATGGGCTTTCATGCTTATACCTACGCGGTATTCGGCTCTATGCTGGATAAAGATATTGATGGTGTGATTGCGCAGTTGAAGGACAAGATTGATCACTGGTGCGTGACTGATCTGCCTTTGCCGCGTGCAGCGTCGGCCGGTCAGTTAGAACAGCGTTTGCTGGATACCGGCGTGGTCCCTGACACAGAACACAGCGTACAAACATTTCAAAATCCTGAAGAAGCTTATCACTATGCGATGAGTAAAGCCGGGGAAAATGATAGAATAGTGGTCTTTGGATCTTTCCTGACGGTTGCGGGTGTGATGCGCGCCAGAAGATCTGCAATGCATACATGATTTTGCGACCCCACTGGCTTGTGCCGGTGGGGACTGCTAACCAGACAGAAATTTGCACATGGGTTTGTTCTCGCGTTTCAAAAAGCAAGATACGTCCGATAGCTATGAAAATGGCGAATTCCGCTCCCGCGCGGAAGAGGATAGCGTGGAAACGCGCTCGCGCACTAAGAAAGCCGCTGCTTCCCGTCGTTCCAGGGTAGAAGATCCTATCCTGCCTGAAAAAAAGCGTGCGCGTCGCCGTTTGATTGGTGCCAGTGCGATTGCGCTGGCTGCTGTAATTGGTCTGCCTATGCTGTTTGACTCTGAACCCAAACCTTTGGGCGATGATGTGCAAATCCGTATTCCATCCAAAGACAAAGCACCTGAACTGGCGTCCAATCAAAATCAGGCTGAATCAGCCGAGGCTGGTTCTAACAGACGGCCTGTGATCACACCGGCTGAACCGGTTGAAGAAATTATCGAACCAGCACCACCTTTGCCAAAAGCCAAGGATCTGCCATCACTCCCCAAAACGGAAAGTAAACCAGCAACTGGTCAGATAGCGGCACTGGCTGCAACACCTGAAAAAAACGTCAAAACTGAACGTCAGCCTGACGTCATGACGGAAGCCCGACGCGATATCAAAGAGATCAAAACCGAGTCCAAAGCTGAAGCGAAACCCGAGCCTAAGTCCACGGACAAGACACAGAAGGCGTCTGAAAAAGAGCATGTGAAGCCGGAAGTCAAAGTGGAAGCTAAGCCTGAACGCAAGCCAGAGCCAAAAGCTGAGCCCGCCAAGCCGGTGAAAAATGCAGCTAGTGACGATGAAGCCGCCCGTGCATTAGCAATTCTGGAAGGGAAAACGCCTGCTAAGCCACAGGCAACAACAAAAGCTGAACATACAGAAAAATCTTCCTATACTGTGCAGGTAGCCGCATTGGCTTCTCAGGAAAAAGTCGACGAATTGCAGTCTAAACTCAGGTCCGCCAATATCCGTTCTTACACGCAAAAGGTAGCGACCAGTTCCGGTGACAAGATACGGGTACGTATCGGCCCCTTTGAATCCAAGGAAGAAGCAGATAAAGCGCGCGCTAAACTGGATAAGCTGGGTTTAAGCGGTACTTTGGTTCCAAACTGAGCGGGAATTTAAGTGACACTCTTTGATTACATCGTTCTGCTGATACTGATCTGCTCTATCGTTATCAGCACCATGCGTGGACTCATCAAGGAAATCCTGTCCCTGGTCAGCTGGACTGTCGCTTTTGTCATTGCCAACGCCTACAGTGAATTGCTGGCCTCTTGGTTGCCATCTTTTTTTCCAGGCCAGATCGTGCGCCTGATCGTCGCATTTATCCTGCTGTTTGTCGGCGTACGTTTGCTCATGGCTCTGGTTATGATGGCGGTCGATGCCGTCATCAAGGCCAGCGGCTTATCGCTGGCAGACCGTGGCCTGGGCGGATTATTCGGTTTTGCCAGAGGCTGTGTGCTAGTCCTGGCGGCAGTTTTAGTATGCGGCATGACCACCATGCCACAGCAAGCCTTCTGGAAAGAAGCCTTGCTCAGTCCTTTGGCAGAAACAGCGGCACATACCGTGATCCCATTTCTGCCTGCGTCGATTTCCCAACATGTTCGGTTTTAACTTGTCTTTTTAGGAGTCCACCATGTGTGGCATCGTAGGTGTCGTTTCAAATAATCCCGTAAATCAGTTGCTTTATGATGCGCTGCTGCTATTGCAGCATCGTGGTCAGGATGCTGCTGGTATAGCTACCAACCACGGCAATAAATTTGCCATGCACAAAGCGAATGGTCTGGTTCGTGACGTATTTCGTACGCGCAATATGCGTTCTTTACCGGGTAATGTCGGTATCGGGCAGGTGCGTTATCCGACTGCCGGTTCTACCAGCGAAGAGGAAGCGCAGCCTTTCTACGTAAATGCGCCGTTTGGTATTGTGCTTGCGCACAATGGTAATCTGACGAATGCAGTTGAACTCAAAACTGAGTTGTTCAAGAATGACCGCCGTCATCTGAACACGGATTCAGATTCCGAGGTTCTGCTGAATATTCTCGCGCATCAGATTCAGGAAGTGACCAGCGGTTACTCTCTGGATCCTGAAGGACTGTTCCGTGCGGTGTCTATGCTGCATCGTCGTGTGCGTGGTTCTTATGCAGTGGTGGCGCAGATTGCCGGTTATGGCTTGCTGGCCTTCCGCGATCCTTTCGGTATCCGTCCATTGTGCATAGGCTACTCGGAAAATGAGAGCGGCAGAGAATATATGATCGCCAGTGAATCGGTCGCTTTGGAAGGTCTGGGCTTCACTTTCCTTCGTGACGTAGAGCCAGGCGAGGCCTTGTTTATCGACCTCGATGGCAAATTGTATAACCAGCAGTGCGCCGATAATCCTAGTCTCAATCCCTGTGCGTTTGAATACGTGTATCTGGCTCGCCCGGATTCCATTATTGATGGCGCTTCGGTCTATCTGACCCGTCTGAAAATGGGTGAGTATCTGGCTGAAAAAGTACGCAGCCAGTTCAGCGCCGGTGATATCGATGTGGTGATGCCGATTCCTGATTCTTCACGTCCATCGGCGATGGAACTTGCATTGAAACTGAATCTCGATTATCGCGAAGGCTTTATCAAAAACCGCTATATCGGCCGTACCTTCATGATGCCTGGTCAGTCTGTGCGTCGCAAATCGGTACGTCAGAAACTGAATGCGATCGGCTCAGAGTTCAAAGGTAAGAGTGTTTTGCTGGTCGATGACTCGATAGTACGTGGCACGACTAGCCGTGAAATCGTACAGATGGCACGCGAATCCGGTGCTAAACGGGTTATTTTCGCGTCCGCCGCGCCACCAGTGAAGTTCCCGAATGTGTACGGTATTGATATGCCTACACGTAGCGAACTGATCGCCTTTGGTCGTTCGGACGAGGAAGTGTGCCGTGAAATCACTGCGGATGCGCTGGTATACCAGGACGTCGATGCAATGAAGCGTTCCATCTCCGATGTGAACCCTTTGTTGAAAAACATTGAGGCTTCCTGCTTCGATGGTTTCTACATCACCGGTGACGTAACACCTGCTTACCTCGATAAGCTGGAACATGCCCGTAGCAATCCACGTCCCGAAACAGAAGATTTATTGCGTTCGCAATTAAATCTGAATCTGGCTGCACGCCAGGACTAAACGATGAACTGATTCAGCGCACAGCGTCTGATTGAGTAAAGCCCGCATACCGTAAGGTGTGCGGGCTTTTTCTTTGCCTCGTAAAGATGCGAAATGACAAGGAGGTAAATCAGGCATCTGGGTCAAAACATAGATAGCTGACTCACTTCGTTTCATTTCTATACAAAACAACTGGGTAAATCGGTGGCGCCTAGGTGCAGCAAAAAATACAATAAGTGACATTCAATTCCTGACGCATTTTTCAGGTGGCCAGCCAGTTAGTCCTCAGCCAAAGCCTCCTTAGCGTAGCATCTGTTCAAGAGAGTTTTCATGTTCACACCATTTCGCCTTTCTCCTATTGCAGCTGCAATTTGCATGCTGTTTTCCGTCAGTTCTGGTTATGCCCAGACGACACAGGAAGAAGCACCAGTAAAAGAGGCTCCGACTGCTCCGGCCAAGGCGAAAGCAGATTTGGGGAAGTCTGACAAGCAAGCAAAACCAGCAACGAGTAAGGAAGTGGTGCAGCAAGTGACGGTGAGCGGCGGTCGCACTGAAGTGGAGGAGCGCAGGCAATCGACAGCGGGCAAGATTATCTATGGTCGTGAAGAGCTGGATCGTAATGGTGACAGCAGTTTAGGCGAAGTCTTAAAACGTTTGCCTGGTGTGACGGTGGGTGGGCGCCCCGGTCGTGGCGGCGATATCCGTATGCGTGGTATGGGTAATGGCTATACGCAAATTTTGATTAATGGTGAACGTGCACCACGCGGGTTTTCTATGGATTCCTTGTCGCCGGATCAGGTTGAGCGTATAGAAATCGTCCGTGGTGCTGTTGCTGAGTTCAGTACTCAGGCTATCGCAGGGACGATTAACATCGTCTTGCGTGAAGAATACAAACAAAAGACTACCGACCTGAAAATTTCACTTGGATCGGAGCAGGGACGATTGGCACCGAATGTTGCGCTGACTGTGCCGGGTGAGGCTGGCGCGCTGAGTTATGTCATGAGTGGCTCTGTCTTTAAAAACAAGCAGCATGACCAGAGTTTGACTGATAGCCTGGAAAAAAATACTGCTGGCGAAACGGTGCTGAAGCAGCACCAGCAGGATCAGACCGATCGTGAAACCACTGGCTTGCATCTGACACCGCGTTTTAACTATAAATTTGAAAATGGCGATACCCTGAATTTTCAGCCATTTTTAATGACGTCGAAAAGTAATTCTCAAACCTGGAATCAGGTCAATGAGTTATTCCGTTCGTCCACTTACTTTGGGCCACAGTCATATGCGACAGCGAATTCGTCCAATGAAGCGGAGACGAATTTCCTGCGTGGTTTTGGTAACTGGCAGCATAAATTTGAAAACAATGGCAAGCTGGTCGTGCGCTTTGGCGGCGGACTCGGGAAAATGAATAGTTCTTCAATGCGCTATCAGTTCAATCAGGCTGGTCAGCAAATTGACGTGATTTCAGATGTGAACAATACCCGTGACCGTACTGCAAATACCGGCGGCAAACTGACTATGCCGATAGGCGATGCGCATACGATAGCGACGGGCTGGGAGCTGGAAGCGGGTAAGCGTAGCCAGACCCGCACGTCGCTGGATAACGGTTTGCCGCAGTATGCAGAATCAGGCGATAACCTCGATGCCAGCACGCGCCGTATCGCTTTGTTTGTACAGGATGAATTTGATATCAGCCCGCAGTTCTCAGCTTATGCGGGCGTGCGTTGGGAAGGTATACATACGTCCAGTTCATCGACGCGTCAGCATGTAGACAGCGATAGCAGGGTCTGGAGCCCAGTCTTGCATGGCGTCTGGCGTATTCCTGATAGCAAGGATCAGATCCGGCTAGGTCTGACCAGTACCTACCGTGCACCTGCTTTAAATGACTTGATTGCGATACCGAGTATTTCAAATCAAAACAGCGCTACCCGGCCTGACCGCACTGGCAATCCGAATCTGAAACCTGAATTATCTAAGGGTATAGACCTCGCGTTTGAACATTACCTGAGTCGGGCAGGCATTGTGAGTCTGAACCTGTTTGCAAGAAGCATAGATGACCTGATACGCAGACGTACCGTATTGGTCGACAACGGCAGTGGCGCGCGCTGGGTATCCTCGCCGGTTAATGTTGGGCACGCGATCACCAAAGGTATGGAGTTCGATACAAAATTCCAGTTGCAGGAATTTTTACCGGAAGGCCCTGCGATAGATTTTCGCGCCAATTACAGCCGTTTCTGGTCTAGTGTGGATGATATACCGGGACCGAATAACCGGCTGGATCAACAACCTAAGCAAACCGCCAATCTGGGAATGGATTACCGCGTCGCAGGATTGCCGCTGACGCTGGGCGGCAGTGTCAACTGGACACCTGCTTATGAAATTCAGTCCAGTACAACCCAGATCGTGGATACCGGCAAAAAACGCCAGTTCGATGCCTACGCATTATGGAAGTGGAGTCCTAACCTGCAATTGCGTTTGTCAGCCAATAATCTGAGTCCAGCTGACTCTTACAGTGCCAATACGGTCACGACCGGAGGTATTTATCGTAATGATAAAACGCTGGCGACGACTTATACCACCTGGACGCTGCGTCTTGAAATGAAGATTTGATCAGGCCAGTTTAGGCTTGTTGCAGCGCAATGATGGCGAGGGGAGTACAATCTTCCCTTAAATGATTTTGATGATTTGATTTATGTCCGCCATCTTGTTAAACGCTGATCTGCATTCTCACTCCACGGTGTCGGATGGTGTTCTGACGCCATCTGACCTGGCCATACGCGCAAAACGAAACGGAGTTGAGTTATGGGCACTGACAGATCATGACGAAGTCAGCGGTGTGGCCGAGGCCAGAGTGGCTGCAGCTGACCTGCGTCTGCCATTTGTCGCCGGAGTAGAGGTATCCGTAACCTGGGCCGGCAAGACGGTGCATATCGTTGGTTTGCAAGTCGACGAAACTAACCCGCAACTGCTGGCCGGTCTGGCAAATACCCGTTCAGGGCGCGAGCGCCGTGCGCGCGATATGGCGCAGGACCTGCAGCAGCGTGCCGGAATCGCTGGTGTCTATGAAGGTGCGTTGAAATATGTCGGCAACCCCGATTTAATTTCGCGCTCACACTTTGCGCGTTATTTGGCGGAAATCGGTGCTGCCAGCACGGTTTCTGATGCATTCAAACATTTCCTGACCGAAGGCAAGCCGGGCTATGTGCCGCATCGTTGGGCCAGTCTCAAAGATGCTGTCAGCTGGATACGCGAAGCTGGCGGGGTGGCTGTCATCGCGCATCCTGGCCGTTATGAGCTGACGCCATTGGCCTTTGACTGTTTCTTCCGTGAGTTCAAGGCCTTCGGCGGCGTTGCGATTGAAACCGTCACCGGTAGTCATACTGTGGATCAGTATGCTGAATACGCGGGAATCGCAGCACGTTATGGCTTTCTGAGTTCACGTGGTTCGGATTTTCATTCGCCTGAGGATTTCGAGGTTGATATCGGACAATTACAAGCCTTACCGCGTGATTCTGTGCCCGTGTGGGCGCATTGGCGCTTTGACTGATTCCAGTGCTTGATAACATTCCCCCGAGCTAGGGGAATCTGGTACATTACTCAGCTTATGTCTATTTAATCATGGCTGGTAAAACACTACGCAGCTTCGTCTACCGTCTTTTCGTTTTCAGGACGAGGTGCCTGGCGATCATCACCAGCCTTACTATTTTATGAGTCAATTTTTTCAAATTCATCCTGAAAATCCTCAGCTCAGGTTGATTAAGCAAGCAGTGCAGATTGTTGGCCAGGGGGGTATCGTGGCGATTCCCACGGATTCTTGTTATGCCCTGGTTTGTCATCTGGATGATAAAGATGCGGTATCCCGCTTGCGTCGTATTCGCGGTGTCGATGAAAAGCATCACCTGACTTTGCTATGTCGTGATCTGTCGGAAATCGCTTTGTATGCCAAGGTCGACAATAAACAATACCGCTTACTGAAGGCAGCAACCCCGGGGCCTTATACGTTTATTCTGGAGGCGACTAAAGAAGTCCCGCGTCGCCTCAGCCACCCCTCACGTAAAACCATCGGCCTGCGTGTGCCTGAACATCAAATCACCCATGCATTATTAGAAGAATTAGGGCAGGCTTTGCTGGCGACGACATTAATTTTGCCGGGTGAGGATGCGGCATTGAATGATGCCGAAGAAATCCGCGAACGCCTGGAAAAACAGCTCGATTTGGTTATAGATGGCGGCGCCTGTAGTTTGTCACCGACCACAGTCATCGATATGACCGCTGCAGAGCCCGAGCTGATACGACTGGGTGGTGGTGATCCTGCGCTTTTTGGCCTGTAATTCAAGGCTTACCGTTTTATTTTTGAAGTAATTTATGAATGACTTAATTCAAACCGTACTGATTTTCGCGCTGCCAGTTGTATTCGCGATTACGCTATATGAAGCTGCTCGTGGCTATACGGCGCGGCATTTTGGTGATACTACTGGTCAGGCTGCTGGGCGACTCAGTTTGAATCCCATGGTACATATCGATCCGTTGGGAACGATCGTCATTCCTGTGGTGCTATATCTGGCAACGAATGGCGCATTTTTGTTTGGCTATGCCAAACCTATGCCTATCAATTATTCGCAATTACGTAATCCTAAAAAAGACTTAGCCTGGGTTTCCATATCCGGCCCATTGGCAAACTTCATCATGGCTTTTGCCTGGGCTTTGCTCGCTATTTTGTTGCGTGTACTCCGTGTGGATGAGAGTTTTTTCATACAAATGGCATCCGCTGGTGTGCTCACTAACCTGGCGATGTTTGCGTTTCATCTGATTCCTGTACCGCCACTGGCAGGTGGTCAGTTAATGATCAGTTTGCTTCCACATCAAATGGCAATGAAGTTTGCACAAATTGAGCCCTATGGCTTTTTCATCGTCATGGGTCTTGCTATTTTGAAAATGCTGCAGTACTGGATGGTGCCTGTGATGGCACTTGGTAGTGCTTTATTGCAAATTTTGTTGATCCCGTTTACCTTTTTGTTTTGAGTGATGATGCTGTGTACTCACATGGATGGCTTTGCCAGTGCGGCGTCATCCTGGGTGATGAGGCATCGTCGCTTGATTCAGACTGGACGGGTGTTGGACGTGGCATGTGGTCACGGCCGCAATTTGTATCCCTTGTTGGGCTTAGGTTTAGAATTGTTTGGCGTGGACAGAGATACGGCTGCATTTGAGCAATTGAAACAGGCTGGCGTTCGCACTCTTGCTGTAGATTTGGAAAATGAAGGGCATGCAGTATTGCCGTTTGAGGACGCCTCTTTTGCTGCAATAATTGTGTGCAATTATCTGCACCGGCCTTTGTTCCCGCGTTTGCTGAAGCTGTTAGCACCCGGCGGTGTGATGCTTTACGAGACTTTTGCTGCGGGGAATGCGCAATTCGGCAAACCTTCAAGGCCTGAATTTTTACTGAATGAGGGTGAGTTATTGCGCTTAATCGCATCCTGTCCTGAAATAGTAATGGATGTGATTGCCTATGAATCCGGCTATGTGGATGTACCGAAGCCGGCGCAGATACAGCGTATTTGTGCGCGCAGGCAGGGCGGGGCGAAGCAGTTGAATCGCCTGGCTTGATTAAGGGCTGGTTTGAGTCTGAATTCCAGCGATTTACCACCTGATTAACGTGGCTTCCGCTACAATCAGGGTTTTATTTTTTTCTGGCACTAACATGACAAAGATTCACGGAAGTCTGGTTGCGATCGTAACCCCTATGCATGCTGATGGCAGTCTCGATTTGCCATGCCTGCGTAAGCTGATTGACTGGCACATCGAGCAAGGTACCGATGGTATTGTGATCGTTGGAACCACTGGTGAATCGCCGACAGTTTCAGTCGAAGAGCATTGCGAATTGATTCGTGTCGCCGTTGAGCACACCAATAAACGTATTCCTATCATTGCTGGCTCCGGTGGTAATTCCACTGCCGAAGCGATTGCTTTGACCCGATTTGCTAAAGAAGCGGGTGCCGATGCATCTTTGCAAGTGGTACCGTATTACAACCGTCCTACCCAGGAAGGTATGTACCAGCACTTTAAGAAGATTGCAGAATCGGTTGATATTCCTGTCATTCTCTACAATGTGCCAGGCCGTACAGTCGCCGACATGTCGAATGAAACGATACTCCGTCTTGCCCAAGTGCCAGGTATCATCGGCGTGAAAGATGCGACTGGTAATCTGGCGCGTGGTATCGACCTGATTCGTCTGGCACCGGAATCTTTTGCCGTCTATTCAGGAGATGATGCATCGGCGATGGCATTGATGTTCTGCGGTGGTAAAGGCAATATTTCTGTGACCGCCAACGTGGCGCCAAAAGCGATGCATGAATTATGTGCTGCTGCGATGGCAGGCGATATCGCGAAAGCCCGCAGTATCAATAACAAGCTGATGGCTTTGCATAATAAATTATTTATCGAACCTAATCCTTTGCCCGTGAAATGGGCAATGACCGAGATGGGCTTGATACCTGCAGGCTTGCGCTTGCCTTTAGTGTCTATGTCTGAGCAATATCATGAGACACTTCGTGCTGCATTACGCGAGGCAGGTGTATTACAATAAGCACCACAAAGAACGCAGCAAGTACCAGTTTGCAGCGCGTAGTTTTAACTGAAAAATAATGAGTAGGGACTTTCACATGGCAAAAAGCTTGGTTGCTAAAAATGGCATCATCGGCGCTGTAGCGCTTGTTGGATTGACGGGTTGTAGCTCTATTAGCAATTTGATTGAGCCAAATAAGATTGATTACAAAAGCGCAGGTAAAGCAAATACGGTGTCATTGGAAGTTCCACCCGACCTGACTCAGATACGTCGCGATAGCCGCTTTGCGATCCCTGATGCGAATAAAAGCTCAGCGACCGCTTCTGGCTACAATCTGGAAAAGGGCGCTAAAGCCCAATCCAACGCAACTGCAGCAACTGTGGCGCCGGGCCAGATCAAAGATATGCGTATCGTGCGGGATGGTTCGCAGCGCTGGCTGGTGGTCTCGTTGAAACCTGAAGATGTCTGGCCACAATTGAAAGATTTTTGGCAAGAATTAGGTTTTCTGATCGTGATAGAAAATCAGGAAGCCGGTGTGATGGAAACCGACTGGGCTGAGAATCGCGCAAAAATCCCTCAGGATATCATCCGCAATACCTTGGGTCGCGTGATTGACTCTCTGTATTCAACCGGTGAACGTGATAAATTCCGTACCCGTCTGGAGCGCACTGCCGATGGCAAGCTGGAAATTTACATCAGCCATCGTGGCGCGCAGGAAGTTGTGACCGGTGCGCAAAAGGATGGCACTGTCTGGACGCCACGTGCTGCTGATCCTGGCCTGGAAGCGGAATTTTTGTCGCGTCTGATGGTGCGCCTGGGATCGGATGCAGAAACAGCGAAGGCTGCAGTGAAAACTGCCACTGAAGAAAAATCACATTCGAAGTTGCTCAAAAATGGTGAGCAGAATTATGTCGAGGTCGATGAAAGCTTTGACCGTTCCTGGCGTCGTGTTGGCCTGGCGCTGGACAGAGTTGGTTTCACTGTAGAAGACCGTGATCGCTCACAGGGCGTGTACTTTGTGCGCTACATCGATCAGGATATCGACGCGAAAACCAAGGGCGCCAGCGATGGCTTCTTCTCCAGATTGTTCTCGTTTGGCAGCAGTGACGCGGCAAAAGAAGCGCAACGCTACCGTATCCTGGTGAAAAATGCGGGTCCGAATGGTGAAGTCAGCCATATCAGCGTGCACAACAATGAAGGTAAGATTGATACTTCACCGGTATCTCTGAAAATTCTGCAATTGTTGAATGATCAGCTCAAGTAGTCAGACAGCTAGGTAAGAAAAAACGGCCAATTGAATTGGCCGTTTTTTTTGCCTGAAATGAGCCGGATATCGTTGATCGAGATAACTTGCTGTATGCGCGCCAACCGGAATTTCAGGCGAAAAAAAGCCGGCATATGCCGGCTTTTTGCTTCAGTAAAAAATTACTTAGAAGCTGGAGCTGCTGTAGCGGAAGCTGCTGGAGCTGCGCCAGACGCTGCAGCTGCGTCAGAAGCTGCTGCTGGAGCTGGAGCTGCTGCTGGAGCATCAGTTGCGGATGCTGGAGCTGGAGCAACTACGGATGCTGCTGGAGCAGATGCTGCTTCTTCTTTTTTGCCGCAAGCTGCCAAAGCGATTGCCATCAGGGATACGAGCAAGAGAGATTTTTTCATGTTTGTACTTTCAATAAATAGATCAAAAATAAGATCAAAATTATGCGATGAATAATTACCGGTAATTATCGCTCTATAGGCTTATTCGCTGCAGAGCACCATTTTTAATGATGCACTTCATCGAAAGTTTCCTAACCCGTGATTATAATGATTTTTCCTGCAATGGAATAGGGATTGATGTGAAATTGATCGCAAATTCATGTTTTTTTGCATCGAAGAAAACATCTAATCCTTATTTGCTACTTTTGTTGGATTTCATTTAATAAAATGCATGCAGTATCAAGCATGAAGAGGTTGGGGGCGCCTTATTTACCTAACTCCAGCCAGCCATCCTCGTACCACATGCAGAAGGCTTCCATCACATCGGCGGACGCGTTGGCAATATCCTCAGCATCAAGGTAACGCTGATTGGCAAATTTATTAAGCAGCAACTTGTCTTCCTTGCCCACTGCAAAGGATTCGCCATTGATAAACACATGCTTACCTTTGTACAGCATGGTACTTTTCAGTGATAGTCGCACGCCTTTTTTTTCTGCAGACTGGGCAAATTTTTTCGGTGTCAGTGGCTTCGCTGGAGACTCAAAAAATACGGTTTGCTTAGGTTCAGTCAGATACTCACCGAGGAAAATCGCAATGTCATCTTCTTTGAAGCGTATTTTTGCAATTTCGTCGGATACTTTTTGCAGAAAATCACTGCTGATTTCTGCCGGTTTGGCCGTTGGTTTCAAGTCTGGATCTGCATAGCGACCTTGTATTTCCAGTGTATCCGACATAAAGTTAAGGAAGGATTCGCCAAGCTCCTGGTAAGACGGGGCTCTGAAACCGACCGAATACGTCATACACTCACCGATCGCAATGCCATCGTGCGCATAATGGGGTGGCAGATACAGCATATCGCCGGGTTCCAGCACAAATTCTTCTTCAGCTGTAAAGTTAGACAGAATTTTTAATGGCATGCCTTCGACCAGGCTTAAGTCTTTCTGAGCGCTGATTTTCCATTGGCGCTGCCCGTATGCCTGCAGCAGGAATACATCATAAGAGTCAAAATGGGGACCTACGCCACCGCCGTCTGCAGCATAGCTGATCATCAGATCATCCAGGCGGGTGTCTGAGATGAAGCGGAATTGGCGCAGTAAAGCATCGGCATCTGCGTTGTGCAGGTTGACGCCTTGCACCAGCAGGGTCCAGTCTTTCTTTTGTTTAAGCGGCGGCGCTTCTATCGGGCCGCGCTTCATTTCCCAATGTTGGTTGAAGAAGCTGATCTGTCTTGACTCCACATCATCGCGGGCGGCGAGATCAAACAATGCCTGTGGCGATAGTATGGGTTGAAAGCCAGGAATGGCCTGCCGTATCAGCAAAGGTTTTTTATGCCAGTATTCCGACAGGAATTGTTCTGGGGAAATGCCGCCTAGCAGCGTCAGGGGTGTCGTAAATTTTTTCATGTGCGCATTATAGGCGCGCCTGCGCTGCAGTTCCAGACGGGTATAATCGCGCTTGCATATATTTTTAAAGGATATCGTATGAAGATTGTCAAAAACTCAGTTGTTACCGCCCGCTACACTTTGTCGGATGCGCAAGGCAATCTGATCGAAGAAGGTCAGGAGCCTATGGTGTATCTGCATGGCGGATATGACAATATCTTCCCGAAGATCGAAGCAGCCCTGGAAGGCAAGGAAACCGGCTACTCCACTGAGATTCAACTGGAGCCGGAAGATGCGTTTGGTGACTATGACGCGCAACTGGTTAAAGTTGAGCCACGTGACCGTTTTCCTAGCCCACTCGAAGTTGGTATGCAATTTGAAGGCATGCCGGAAGAGTCCGATGAGGGTGAAAGCCATATCTTTACCGTTACCGATATCGCTGAAGATAAAGTGGTGCTGGATGGCAATCATCCGCTGGCGGGTGTGGCCTTGCGTTTCAGCCTGACGGTGGACGATGTACGCGCGGCGTCTGACGTCGAAGTGGCACACGGTCATGTTCACGGCGCACACGGCCATCACCATGACGATGAAGACGGTGACGATAGCGATGAATACCGCACCCATCATATTCACTGAACAATGCATCCCTTCAGGATTTACCTGCATGGGAAGGTGAGCGCAGGGGCGATGAAAAAAAGCCGCGGATCTTAAATCTGCGGCTTTTTTTTGGGGGGCGCTGTGTTCGTAAAGTAAAGGAAGGCCTTATTTTCCCAGCAGTTGTTTCAATTCATACAGTGCGTCCAGTGCTTCACGCGGGGACAAGTTGTCCGGATCGACCTTTTTCAAGGCATCCAGCGCCTGTTGCTCTTCCTCGCTGATGGCCGGCTCTGCTGCTGCCTCAGGCGCGCTGCTGACGCCGGAGAATAAATCAAATTGTGGTGTACTTTGCAAGGAGTGTGCTTCCAGATCCGCCAGATGCTTACGTGCCGAGCGTATCACTGACTGCGGTATGCCAGCTAACTGCGCGACTTGCAAGCCATAGCTCTGCGACGCCGGTCCGGCCTGCACCGCATGTAAGAACACAATGTTCTCCTTATGCTCCACCGCCGACAGATGTACATTTTCCGCACTCGGATGGGTGTCTGGCAGCTGCGTCAATTCAAAATAGTGCGTTGCAAACAGAGTAAAGCTTCTGGAGCTTTGTATCAGATGTTTAGAAATTGCCCAAGCCAGCGCCAACCCGTCAAAGGTCGACGTACCGCGACCAACTTCATCCATCAGTACCAGGGAGTTTTCTGTGGCGCCGTGCAGGATGGCTGCCGATTCTGTCATCTCTACCATGAAGGTGGATCGTCCGCCGGCTAAGTCATCGGCTGCACCAATACGTGTGAAAATCCTGTCGATAGGGCCTATCGTCGCGCTGTGCGCTGGCACATAGCTGCCCACATATGCGAGCAGGGTGATCAGGGCAACCTGGCGCATAAAGGTCGATTTACCACCCATATTCGGGCCGGTAATCAGTAATAATTTTTTATCCGCATCCAGTTTGCAGTCATTCGCGATAAAGCGTTCAATCTGATTTTCGACAACCGGATGGCGGCCCTGGCTGATGTTGAGGCTGGGCGCATCAATCAGTTCAGGCGCACACCAGTTATTCTTGCTGGCATGTGCTGCCAGGCTGACCAGGGTATCGAGACTGGCGACCGCATGAGCGATGGTCTGCAGCTGTGCGATATGCGGTAAACAATCCTGCAATAACTGCTCGTAGAGAATTTTTTCCCTGACCAGTGCGCGCTCTTGCGCAGACAGCGCCTTGTCTTCAAAGGCTTTTAATTCTGGCGTGATATAGCGTTCAGCATTTTTCAGGGTTTGACGGCGTCGGTAGTTGTCCGGCACTTTATCCGCTTGCCCATTCGTGACTTCGATGTAAAAGCCATGTACCCGGTTGTACTCGACCCGCAGATTGGCGATCCCGGTACGTTCACGCTCTGACGCTTCCAGATCAACCAGAAATTGCCCGGCATTTTCCGAGAGTGCTCGCAGTTCATCGAGTTCTGCATCGTAGCCTTTGGCAATCACGCCACCATCACGCACCATGGTGGCTGGCAGTGGTAACAGACTGCGTTCCAGTAAATCCAGGCATTCTGCAGGGGTCTGCAAATCCTGCAATATCTGCGTCAGCAGACTGGTCTGGTTATCGGCGACACACAGGCTCACATAATTGCGCAGACTGGGCAGATGTTGCATCCCATCGCGCAATGCGGACAAGTCACGCGGCCGTGCAGTTTGCAAGGCGATACGGGTGGTAATGCGTTCTATGTCAGGAATTGCATTGAGCGCGCTGGACAGGCCTTCGGTCGAATCGGCGCTCATGATTGCCCTGATCGCCTGATGGCGTGAGCGTGCCACGCGCTGATCACGCTTCGCATGATGCAACCAGTGACGCAACAGACGTGATCCCATAGACGTTTTGCAATGATCCAGCAATGAGAACAAGGTTGGTGCTTCCTGGCCACGCAAGGTCTCAGTCAGTTCCAGATTGCGCCGGGTAGCAGTATCAAGACCGATGAATTCGTCTTCATTTTCCACGCTGAGTGCATTGACATGCTTTAAGCCGCGGCCTTGTGTGCTTTCTGCGTAGCGTAACAAGGCACCGGACGCGCCCAGTGCAGCAGACATGTTTTCTACGCCAAAACCAGTCAGTGTTGATGTGCCCAACTGATCCTGTAGTGCTTTTTGTCCTTGCTTGATATCGAAATGCCAGTCTGCGACTTCCGAAAATTTACCGGGCAGGGCTTGTCTATGTTCATCCAGCATCAGCGTGCCGGCTGAAATCAGAATCTCCGCCGGAGCAATACGTTCCAGCTCATGTTGTAAGCGCTGCGGCAGCGATTTTTCATCACTGGAAAACTCCATCAGTTTCAAGGCGCCACTGGCTAAGGACAACCAGGATAGGCCGACGGTAATAGTTTTTCTTTGTTGCGTCAGGCACAGCGCCAGCAGTGGTCGCTCTGATTTTTCAGGTAACAGATCAGTATCGGTCAGGGTGCCAGGCGTGACGACGCGCATGACTTTGCGCTCTACCGGCCCTTTGCTGGTGGCCGGATCACCGATCTGCTCACAAATCGCCGCAGATTCGCCCATCTTAACCAGCTTGGCCAGATAGGGTTCCAGCGAATGAAAAGGGACGCCTGCCATTTTGATAGGCTCGCCACCTGAGCTGCCACGCTGGGTCAGGGTGATGCCCAGCAGACGCGATACTTTCTCTGCATCGCCAAAAAACAGTTCATAAAAATCGCCCATGCGATAAAACACCAGCGTATCCGGATGGTCCGCCTTGATGCGCAGATATTGCTGCATCATCGGCGTATGTTTGGAATTGTCGTTACTCATAAATCTTTATTGTTATTGGGATGATGTTGTCTGGTTGCCAGAAATGAGCAGGCATGCTGTTGTGTTACTTTAGCCTGATGATCACTTCGTATATCGTTTGTTGGCCGCTATGTGTCGAAACGTTTGAATTCAGCAGAGATACTGCGGTGAGTCGTAAGCTGTCGGGCAAAAGTTCCGCCATAAAAGCTAACATTATAGAGGATGACGTTGAAGGATAGAGGGATAGCAAGAGGTCTCGCTCACCAGGTATGCATTTGGGCTGCAGGTGGCGCAGCTTGAAGATGGCGTGCGATCGCGGGCGGTGATTCGCATCGCAGATGCTTAAGCATGAAATATGAATCGAAATTACTCAGGACACGGTGTGAAGCCTGATAGAAAAACGCAGCAAGCAATTCAGCGTATTGTTTGTGCTGATGTGCTTACTGCGTAATTTGGCTTGGTTTAGCCGTTGCCACGGCTACCGGATCTGCGCGGGCCTGCAGATTTACCGCCTAACAGATTGCCATTGCGTGGCTTAGGCTGCTGTGGGCGACCAGTTGTCTCGTGGCGTGCTGGTGCCTTGGCTGCCTGAGGTTTGTTGCTACCTACCGGACGGGCTTTGCGCTGACCATTGCCGGGATGATTGCGGCCTTCAAAGCTGCGTAATTGGATAGGTTGGGCTTTGGCATTCGGGTCGGGAATGAAGCCGTCGATGATTTCCTGCGGAATTTGACGCTTGATGAATTTCTCAATATCCGCCAACAGTTTGAACTCGTCCACGCACACCAGCGAGACTGCCTCACCGCTTGCGCCAGCGCGGCCAGTACGGCCTATGCGATGCACATAGTCTTCCGGTACGTTCGGCAAATCGTAATTGACCACGTGAGGCAATTGGTCAATGTCAATACCGCGCGCTGCGATGTCGGTAGCAACTAAGACAGACAAACTGCCATCCTTGAATTCCGATAAGGCTTTGGTGCGCGCGGACTGGCTCTTATTGCCGTGGATTGCCATGGCCGTAATGCCTTCTTTGCCTAACTGCTCGACCAGACGGTTGGCACCATGCTTGGTACGGGTGAACACCAATACCTGCGACCATTGCTGTGACTTAATCAGATGCGCCAGTAAAGGATGCTTTTTATCGCGGTCTACCGGATGGATTTTTTGCGCAATGACTTCTACAGTGGAGTTGCGGCGCGCGACTTCTATCATAGCCGGACTATTCAGCAGGCGATCAGCCAACGCTTTGATGTCGTCGGAGAAGGTCGCAGAAAACAGCAGGTTCTGGCGTTTTGGGGGCAGGATCGCCAATACTTTTTTGATGTCATGGATGAAGCCCATGTCCAGCATGCGGTCTGCCTCGTCCAGAATCAGAATTTCGATATGACGCAGATCTATCGTGCCTTGCTGATGATGATCCAGCAGGCGGCCCGGTGTTGCGACCAGTACGTCTACACCTTGCTTGAGCAGCTTAATTTGCGGGTTGATGCCGACGCCGCCGAAAATAACGCCGGAATTCAAAGGCAAATATTTACTGTAAAGGGCAACGCTTTCCTGCACCTGGGCGGCGAGTTCTCGGGTTGGTGTCAGTACCAGTACGCGAATAGGGCGGCGTGAAGTTTTGTCGCTGGGGCCATTAGGCTGACTCAGCAATCTTTGCAATACCGGCAAAGTAAAACCCGCAGTCTTGCCGGTACCGGTTTGTGCCCCTGCTAACAAATCCCCGCCTTGAATGACGGCTGGAATCGCTTGCTGCTGGATAGGAGTAGGGGAGGTGTAACCTTGTTCGCTGACTGCGCGAACGATGTCCTCGGACAAGCCGAGTTCGTGAAATGAGGGCATGAGATTGTACAATCTGAAATCACGGGTGAACTATATCAACCCGGTAAAACCTGTGCTTCGCCGGATGACGAAGCACAATGGAACATATGCTTAAAAAAAAGCGAAATACTGAACTAGCCCGGCACTTATTTAGCACTGCCTGCAAATGGCTGCAATACATTGACCATTTGACCAAATACGCGCGGCGTACCTGCCATCACATCACCCTTGTACAGGTAATCGGATTCTCCACGGAAATCAGAAACGATGCCGCCTGCTTCAGTGATTAGCAACGAACCTGCAGCGATATCCCAAGGTGCCAGACCTTTTTCAAAGAAACCGTCGAGACGGCCCACTGCCACATAAGCCAGATCCAGCGCAGCGGAGCCTGGGCGGCGCAGGCCTTGGCATTTGCCGGTCATGACTTTGAACATTTGCAGGTATTCGTCGAGGCCGGACAGATCGCGGGAAGGAAAACCTGTACCGATCAGGGCGTCAGCCAGTTTGTCGCAACGGGTAACACGGATACGTTTTTCGTTCAGGTAGGCACCGGAGCCTTTGGTGGCAGTGAACATTTCATTGCGGGTAGGGTCGTACACGACGGCCTGAGTAATCACGCCTTTGTGTTGCAGCGCAATCGATACGCAATATTGAGGGAAGCCGTGGATAAAGTTAGTCGTCCCGTCTAAAGGGTCGATAATCCAGACATACTCATTTTCATCATGCAGATTAGCGGATGCACCCGATTCTTCCGCCAGGATAGCGTGTTCTGGGTAGGCGCTCTTAAGGACTTCAACGATGGCTGCTTCGGCGGACTTATCAACGTCGGTCACAAAATCATTGAAATGTTTTTCAGTAACACTGACGCGATCAAGGTCGAAAGACGCACGATTGATGACTGCCGCACCGCGGCGAGCGGCTTTGATAGCCGTATTGAGCATAGGATGCATAATTATTCCGATAAAATGACGGCAAATCTGCAGGCATTTGCCAAACAGCAAAGCCGGTAGTTTGCAATAATGAAAATGGTAAAGAGCAAGCGTCAATCTGGCAGCAGGCTGTTTTGCTCTACTGAATATAATTAACGAAGATAAACGCTATTTTAAATGAACTTGACAGAAACTGACACATCTCTTTTTGAGCGCTTACGTTTTGTGCTGGTGGAAACCAGTCATCCGGGCAATATTGGTGCTGCTGCACGTGCCATGAAAACCATGGGATTCAAGCATTTGGTGCTGGTCAACCCCAGATTTGCCGATGCATTGAGTCATCCTGATGCCATTGCGTTTGCGAGTGGCGCGCAGGATATTCTGGAACAGGCACAGATCGTGGATACGGTTGCTGCTGCATTACAAGGCTGTGAACTGGTAGCGTCAGTCAGCGCCAGACTACGGGAGTTTTCCCCACCGGTACAGTCTCCGCGTGAACTGGCGGCAGATTTTCAGCAAAAACTGAGTGGTAAGGTGGCCATCGTTTTTGGTAATGAACGCTTCGGCTTACCCAATGAAGTCGTGGCGAACAGCCAGGTATTGGTCAATATTCCCGCGAATCCCGGGTACTCATCCTTAAACCTGGCTCAGGCCATACAGTTAATTGCTTATGAATGCAGGATGGCTGCTCAAAGTGAAGTACAAAATTCTGGGAAAATTGGCTTTCAGGGGCAATTGGCGAATGCGGAGGAAATTGAAGGTATGTATCAGCATCTGGAACATGCCTTGGTCTCGATAGGCTTCCTGAATCCCGCCAGCCCTAAAAAATTAATGCCCAGATTGAAGCGTTTGTTCTCGCGCACGCAACTGGAAACGGAAGAGGTGAACATTTTGCGCGGTATCTCAAAGAAAATTCTTGACCTAAAGAATCTATAACGGCAAGGTTGAGTTAAGCGAATTCAAAAAACACCTGAACGAGATACGTGTAAAAAAGAATTTAACTTTATTTATTGCTTTTGAGTAAAAAATTTCCGATTTGATATTTTCAGCATGACTTGGTTTTGTTATAACGCTAGCATCTGATGCCAATCTTCTTATTGGCTTGCAATATTTAAGACATTTTGGGGAAATTATCATTTTACCGTTTCGCAGATCCACACTTTTTCTGGTATGCGCCTCCGCGTTAGCCGTGGGTGCTACTGGGCAGGCATATGCATTGGGATTAGGTGCGGTCCGTTCTCAGTCCTACCTTGGACAGATATTGAAGGCACAAGTTGAGTTAACCGGTGCTGACGGTCCTTCTGTCGATATGTCCTGCATCCATGGTTCGGTCGAGTCGACCGAGGGTGTGTTGTTGTCAGCTGTAAATTTGCAATTGGCTCAGCGGGGTGGTAACACGTTTTTGTTGCTACAAAGCCGCAAAAATATTTCCGAGCCAGCCATCAAAATTTTGCTCAATATCCAGTGCGAAGTGCAACTGCACCGTGAATACCTGATATTGCTCGATCCGCCACAAATCAGTGCTGCCCCGGAAGGCCTGACTGATTTGCAAGGCCCTGTTAGTACCGCGAAAGTTAACACCTCTGTAGTAAGGGCACAGGAGGGCGTGGCGGTCTCGGCTGGAAAAACACGTACTCCTAAACGTGCAGACGGGGGCTTGCCGGATTCAGGCTCTGAAATTGTTCGGCCTCAGCGAAAGGCACGTGAAGTTGCAGCAACACCAGCAGCCCCGTTGGTAGCAAAAAATAGTGCGGCTCAGTCAATTGAAAAGCCTGTAAAAGATGCATTAAAACTGAGCGATAGCAACGAATTGCCTAGCCAGGGCATGAAAATGGCCCAGACCTTGTCCAATGGTGCTGCTAATAGTAAAACCGGCGCACAGGACATTGAGGAATTGCGTCAGGCGCAAGCACAATTCGCCGCAATGCTAAGAGGCGAAACACCAGCCCGGCAACTGCTGGAAAAAGTCCCAGCAGATAGTACAGAAAAAGCAGAAAAAGCGGAAAAGCTGAAAATACAAAGTCTGCAGCAGGAAACGCTGCAGTTAAAAAAACAAATACAACTCGACAAATCTTTGTTTGATGAGCTCAGAGAGAATTCTGTCTCCAAAACCTGGCTCATTATTCTGTCCGGTGGGCTCGTGCTGGCGCTTGCTCTGGCGGGCGTGCTGTTCGCCTATATACGCAGATTGCATAAGAAACATGCGGCGAGCTGGTGGGAGCAAAAAGCAGGTAAGCCAGAGCCTGAAACAAAGAAAAATATTGAAGAGTTGGTTGACAGCGTGCAAGCGACCTACACCCAGACTGGCAACGCTGAAGCGCCTGAGTCGCAGTTGTTGGCACGTACGGTACCATCAGCCGCGCGTCCGGTACTGTCCAGTACGCAAGACCCTATGCTTAAAAATACCGGAAAACTGGAAGCACATTCTGTTTTTGGCAAAAATTTCACGCCTTCGCTGGAAGACACGAATAGCAGCACTTTTAATTTTTTCTCGACCAGAAATCATACGGTAAAAGTAGAAGAAATTTCGGATGTAACACAAGAAGCTGAGTTCTGGATGTCGGTCAATGATCCGGAACGTGCCATTGAAATTCTGGAGCCTCAGGCAGATATTGATCAGCCTGACTCGCCGGTGCCTTGGTTGTATTTGCTTGACCTGTACCGTGTGGTTGGCCAGAAAGAGAAATACGATCACTTGCGGGACAGATTCGTGGTGTTTTTTAACGCAAACATTCCTGAATTTGAAGTGGACCCAGCCAGTCTGCCTTCTCGCACATTGGATGATTTTGAGCATCTGATGAAGAAAATCTGCACGATGTGGAATACCAATGAAGCTTTGCCATTCTTGCAGAGTTTGCTGGTGGATGATCGCGATGGAAAGCGTATGGGTTTTGAGTTGCCTGTGTATCGCGACATTCTGCTGTTAATTAGCATCGCCAATGAGCTGGAGCGTAATCGTACAATCGAAGCGCCTGGTCACGGCTGGGACAAAGTGGTGGGACGTTCAGATCCGGCGACACCGGTATTGGCAACAGAAGATGATAGTAATATCATCAATTTTGAGTTGATCGATTTCCGGAAACCAGAATAGTCCGGGTTTAGCCCAATGCGCACGTCGTTGCCTGGGAATCTGACTTGGATGTAAAAACGGGAAGCCAGGCTTCCCGTTTTTTTATGGCTGAACATGATTTGTTGAAGTCTCAGGCGCTAAATTTGCGCGCTTGTCTCTCAATTTTCAGGCTCAGACTGCCCGCCGCATTTTTTGTACTGTGTAGTTTTTGACCTCAGGCGGTGGTTCTACCAGCTTAACGATAGCAAAAGTGCAGTTGTCGCCTTTAGGTGCGCCTCTGTCGCGCGCCTTACGTATCAACAGCTCAGATGCTTGTCTCGGCGTATTGGCAGCTACCGCTGCTGACAATTCTGCATCGTCAAAATAATGCCAGAGCCCGTCTGTGCACAAAAGGAAGCTATCACCTGCGGTCAGGTTCTGATATTTGCCAAACGTGATAAACGGGGCTGTGTTACTGGAGCCCAGTACGTTCACAAGGATATTGGATAATCTGTGTGTTTTCGCTTCATCTGGCCGTATCTTGCCTTCATCCACCAGCTTTTCTACGTAGGAATGATCACGGGTTTTCTCGGCAAAGTTAGGGCCGCTAAAGCGGTACAGGCGCGAATCACCCGCATGTGCCCAAATTGCTTCTTTTTGTGGTGTGATGACCAATGCGGCGAATGTACTGTGGGGCTCTTTTTCAGAGGAAACTGCAGTCAGCTTAATGACGGTATGGGCTTCCTGAAGTATGTTTTCCAGTAAAGATTCAACATTGCTGCCGGTGTAAAATTCATCAAACAGTTGTTTGGCGGTACGGATTACCTGCTCTGCAGCAAGGGCGCCACCGCTCTTGCCGCCCATGCCGTCAGCTACCACTGCCATCATATAGCCGGGCGCACGCGGTGCCGCAAATAAGGCGACCCGGTCCTGTTGTTCTTGTCGGTCACCGATATGTTGTCCGGTGCCAGCTTCTATCTTATATTGGCTCATACGTCTCGGTAGATTACACTAGCGGAAAGCCAGTTTATTTGGCGATCCAAAATTTCACACTATTTTACTTTAAGCTGAAGGCTATGAGCCATCCTGAACAAGTACGTCAACGAATAATTGAGCTGGAAGTAGAACATCGTGATCTGGATGTGGTCATAAATGCACTGACTGCAGATCCTGCACACGATGAATTACAATTGCGCCGCCTGAAAAAACGGAAGTTGCAGCTCAAAGATCACATAACTTTACTGAAAATGCAACTGACTCCTGATGTGCCTGCCTGATTTTTCTGGCAAACTGCTTCCCCTTGATTGAAATTGATTGTCTATTTTGACTGATACCCCTCCTTTATCTACTGATACTAAAGATGGTTTGCACCATCAGGACATAGAGCATATTTTTGGTGTTAACGGGCCCTTGAGTGCCGCCTTGCCTGGCTATCGTCCACGCCAGGCGCAGACTGAAATGGCAAAAGCGATTTCAGATGCAATCGCCGGACAAAAAACCTTACTGGCTGAAGCGGGTACCGGCACCGGTAAAACTTATGCCTATCTGGCTCCTGCGCTGCTGTGGGGCGGTAAAGTCATCGTTTCAACCGGGACTAAAAATCTGCAGGATCAACTGTTTCTGCGTGATATACCAACGATCAAAAAAATCCTGAAGGCGCCCGTGTCGGTGGCTTTGCTTAAAGGACGTTCAAATTATCTGTGCCACTACCATTTGGAGCGCACCCAGCAAAATGGCCGCCTGACCAGTCGTGAGGATGTCGGCTATTTGCGCGATATTTCGCGCTTTATTAAGACCACTATGACTGGTGATAAGTCTGAGCTGTCACGGGTACCCGAGACCGCCAGCGTCTGGAGTCTGGTCACTTCCACCAAAGATACCTGTATGGGGACTGAGTGTCAGTATTATCAGGACTGCTTTGTCATGAAAGCCAGGAAAGAAGCACAGCAGGCCGATGTAGTAGTGGTTAACCATCATTTGTTTTTCGCGGATGTGGCGCTTAAGGATACCGGTGTAGCCGAGTTACTGCCTTCAGCGAATACGGTGATTTTCGATGAGGCGCATCAGTTACCGGAAACTGCAACCTTATTTTTCGGCGATACGGTGTCAACGTCGCAGGTGCTGGAATTATGCCGTGATGTGCATGCAGAAGGCTTGTCACATGCACGCGATGGAGCGGAATGGTCCAAACTGGTGGCATCGGTAGAAAAAGCAGCACGTGACCTGCGCCTCGCATTTCCGCAGGATATCGTGCGCCTGTCCATCGATCAGATTGCCACTTCTAGTCCGTTTTTTGAGGCACTGGATACCTTAAAAGACAGCATGAGCGACATGATTGCAGTGCTGGAAAAGCAGGCGGAACGTGCTGAAACGCTGGAGCAATGCCGCGCACGTGCGATTATGCTGCAGGATCAGATCGATAACTGGAATGCGGAACCGAAAGATGCCGCGAAAGCGGGTGATTATGTGTTGTGGGTAGAGGCGTTCTCTGTGTCTCTGCAATTGCATCGTACGCCTTTATCGATAGCGCCGATTTTCAACAAACAGCGCGAAGGAGTGCCGCGCGCCTGGATATTCACCTCAGCCACCATGGCGGTGAAAAACGACTTCACGCATTACGTGTCGCAGATGGGCTTGTGGAATGAGCCTGCTTTTACCTGGCCCAGCCCGTTTAATTATCAGGAGCAGGGTTATTTGTATGTGCCGGATGGCATGCCCGACCCGAATTCACGTGACTATGCAGATGCCGTGATTAATGCTGCCTTGCCTGTCATTACCGCGGCTAAGGGCCGTACCTTCCTGTTATGTACCACGCTGAAAGCAGTGCGCTTCAGTGCGGAACGCCTGAGAGAAGAATTTGAGCAGCGTGGATTGAATTTCCCCTTGTTCGTGCAAGGTGATGCAGGCAGAACGGAGTTGCTGGAACGCTTCAGAAATTCAGGCAATGGCGTATTAATTGGCAGTCAAAGTTTCTGGGAAGGTGTGGACGTACGCGGTGAGGCCTTGTCGCTGGTGATTATCGATAAGTTGCCGTTCTCTCCGCCGGATGATCCGGTGCTCGCAGCACGTATCACTGCGATGGAGAAAAAGGGGATGAATGGCTTTGTGCATCATCAGTTGCCGGAGGCGATCATTAATCTGAAGCAGGGCGCTGGCCGCCTGATACGCGACGAGGCCGATCGTGGCGTGTTGATGATTTGCGATCCGCGCCTGATTTCCAAGCCTTACGGTAAACGAATCTGGCAAAGCCTGCCAGGTTTTGCGCGCACCCGGCTTGAGGCAGATGTAGTGGCTTTTTTTGAGCGGCTGAGTATAGAAAGTTCAGTGCAGCCATCTGCTAAAGTCTGAGTGAATGCACAGACTTTAGCACTGATCATGACCAGTTTGCTGATCGCGCCGGTGGGCAGCGATCAGTCCCCAGCCTAATTGGCGCCGGATATCTTCAAGTGCTGTTTTTTTCGGATGTTCCTGTGCTGAAGTTACAGGTCCGGTGGGCTTATCTTGCCTCGCTGTGGTCGATTGGTTTTCCATGATAATTTCCTGTCTGGTTTGCGAAATGCGCTAAGGATGTAGCTGCTGCGTTGTCGCTTCCTAAGGTTTAGCCTAGTCAAACTTACGCAATATAAAAGCAAATTTGCAATGTTTAACACGTATAGGACACTGCGAATGTGAACAAGCTAGCGGAGTCGGAGTACCGATGATGAATGAGATAAAAGATATAGTCGGTTTCAAGATCGCTGAAGCAGAGCGGCGTGCACATTGGGCGGATATTCTGTCGGCCTGGGTTGGGCTGCAGCTGGAATTTGCCAACCAGCTGGGTAGTGCGGCCTACTGCTATACCGAGCGTACCAATGTGGGTTTACTGGCTCAGGCTGCGCTGCGGGCAGGGCGCTTTGCACTCGAGGAATACCAGGTCGTGAGCAGCAAAACGCATGGGCCGCTACAAGAAGTCTGGGCTGGACATTGCGATTGCTGGTTATCTGGTGGTGAATATGGCGAGCTGATTGAAGCTAAACAAGAATTTTTGGCGATACGGTCCCCGTTGGCGGCTAAGCAGGCTGAGCGCGTACTGGATCAGGCCGTGGCCGCTGCCTCGATGACGCGAGGCGATGCGCCGCTGTCGGCCACTGGCCTTGCCTTTCTGCCCGTTTTTTTGCGTGCCAGCTGCAATCCTGAAGGAAACCAGTTCGAAACTGAACTGCAAAATCTGGCTCTGGGCTTGCAAGCCTGTAATGCGGATTTTGTCGCATGGTGTTTTCCTTCTGCGACACGCAACTATCTGGGACACAGCGGGACCGAACTGATGCCCGGTATCTTGTTGTTGGGCAGAGCCGTGGCAGACTGACCATCATTCTCAGATATCGATATAAAAAATTAGAATTAGACCGGTCGTCTGCAAACTTTTCCGAAGCCTGTTATAGTAGGCCTTATCAGTAGCAATTATTTTTTAGTAATTGTTCGATGATAGCGGGATAAGTGCAGAGTGAGTGCATTCGATCCTTGCATCATTGCAATCCGTATTCTGCTGCTGTGCCGCTGGCCACACTCCAGTCTGCGCATAGTCAGCAGGCCTGATTGAACGAGCATGCTGCATTGCTAAAGCTACTGAACAGCGTATTCACATTAACTTCGGAAGGTCATCATGAGTGATTTAATTCAAAAACTGCAATGGCGTTATGCTGCCAAAAAAATGAATCCGGCTAAAGCTGTTCCTCAGGACAAGCTGGACCGCATTCTGGAATCTATCCGTTTGACCGCAACTTCCAGCGGCCTGCAGCCTTATGAAGTGCTGGTTGTGACCAATGCGGAAATCCGCGAAAAGATCAAGGCGATCGGCTGGAATCAGGCGCAGATCACAGAAGGTTCGCATTTGCTGGTGTTCGCTGCATGGGATAACTACACAGCAGACCGCATCAACACGATGTTTGATCTGACCAATGAAGTGCGTGGTTTTAAAAATGAAGGCTGGGAAAACTACCGCAATATGCTGCTGAACCTGTACCCGGCACGCGATGCAGAAGTGAACTTCCAGCACGCTGCGCGTCAGGCTTACATTGGCCTTGGCACCGCACTCATTGCGGCAGCAGAAGAGCAGGTTGATGCAACCCCGATGGAAGGCTTTGATCCGGATAAGCTGGACGAAATTCTGGACTTGCGCGCTCAGGGCTTGCGTAGTGTCGTGATCCTGCCACTTGGCTATCGCGAAGAAGACAAGGATTGGCTGGTGAATCTGAAAAAAGTCCGTCGCACTAAAGAAAACTTTATCCGCGAAATCAAATAAAACGGATAAGCTGATAATTAGCCGGTACAAAAAAACAGCTGCGTTCTGCTCCAGGCAGACGCAGCTGTTTTGCGTTCAACCAGCGCAGATTCAGATTTTTAATTTCATCCCGGCCAGCGCAGGTGCTTCCAGCCTTGCGGATGATGAGCCAGGCACAGCAGGGAATCGTGCGTTTTGCTGATTCCAGTCCTGCAATGCCTGTTCCAGCTCAGCCTGCTTACGTCCGACAAAATTCCACCACAACAGTAACTCTTCCTGCAACGGTTCGCCACCGATCAACAGCACCCGGCAGGCCGCGTCACAGCCTAAGTTCAGGCTGCCACTGCCAGGCGGCAGGTAGGCCAGATGACCCGGTTCCAGCGCAGTACCATTCACCGTCGCTCTACCTTGCAAGACCAGTACGCCATATTCAAAGCTGGCTTCCAGCCGCAGCTCTGTGTGGGCCGCAGCGGTGCTGGTAAAATCCGCACCGCATAGAGGAGTAAATACTTCGACCGGCGAGGTATGGTCAAGCAAACTGCCAGCCAGGACGGTAATCCGGTATCCATCTCGCTCAACAATGGGAAGTTCAGGATAATTCCGGAAGCCCGGCGCACGTTGACGTTCGTGGTCCGGCAAAGCGATCCACAGCTGAGCAGCATGCAGGTGTGCGCCATCCTGCACACTATCTTCGGTATGTACGATGCCGTGGCCCGCCGTCATCAGATTGACCTGACCTGGCCGAACGATTTGTTGGTGTCCTGCCGAGTCACGGTGATAGAGCTCACCTTCTATCATCCAGGTAAAGGTTTGTAATCCTATGTGCGGATGCGCGCCGACATGCATGCCTTTACCAGCGGCGAACTGGGCTGGGCCAACATGATCGAGAAAGCACCAGGCACCGATGGTTTTTTGTTCACGATGCGGCAGCGCACGCCGTATGGTGGTGTCTTCACCGATCACAGAGGTGCGCGCCGTGAGCGTGCGCAGGGTGGGGCTGTCGGTCGTCATTGGAGTATCCGTTGGTTTGGCAAATTGGCTTAGGCTGGCTCTGTGAGCGAGGTGGCGATACGGACTTCACCGGTCAGGATTTTGTGAACCGGACAGGCGTTGGCGATTTTCAGTAACTGTTCGCGTTGTTCCTGACTCAGCTCACCTTGTAACTCGATCACACGCACAATGTCAGTGCCAGCTTCCGGCTTGCCGTCAGGATTCAGGGACAGCTTCACTTGTATGCCAGTCAGTGGTATCTGTCTGCGTGCAGCAACCATTTGTACCGTAATCGCGGTGCAGGAACCCAGGCTCCCCAGAAGCAGACGGTCGGGTGACGGTGCAGTGTTGGCGCCACCGATTTCTACAGGCTCATCGGCTTGCCATTGATGGCCCAGATCATCGCTCAGATGAACGAGGTAAGGGGCGTTGCCTAAGCTGGCGGTGACGGTAGGTATGCCTGACATGCTGACTCCAAAAAATAGAAAAAGGGCGGTGCGCTACTGTGCTGACTGGCAAGCTGATGACTAATTAGCACAGGTAGTTGAGATGGTGCCACAATTTCAATTCACAAGTAAGACGATGTGTCTGGCCATCTGATTACCTTGCAAACCCGGTTTGCAAGGCATTGACCAGCGCGATCGCAGAATTCACGCTTGCAGAACGAATGACTATTGGGTATTGAGTTTTCAGCGAAGGTGCCTATCTGGCCTTGGTCTGATACAGCCTCAGGAGGCGATGTGTGGTGGATAGTAGGCATGTTATTGAGCGTGATTGGCGCTCTGGTACTGGTTCCGAAATGGCGCTTGCATCATGTATTAGGCAAGGCATTTCCTTTGCCGTATTCAAAAATCTTACGCAGGAATCTGCCCGGTTACAGCAGGATGCCCACCGACTTACAGATGCAGCTTAAGCGGCGTATACGTCAATTCCTGTTTCAGAAAAAATTCGTCGGTTGTGATGGTTTGCAGGTGACGGATGAGATGCGCGTCACGATCGCTGGGCGCGCTTGTCTGTTGTTGCTGAACCGAGAAACGGAGGTCTATCCGGATTTGAGCCACATACTGCTATATCCGGGGGTGTTTGTGGCGCCGCGCAGTCAGATGCTGGATGGCGGCGTGGTGACTCATACCAATCAGGGCTTAAGCGGTGAATCCTGGAGCGATGGGCGCGTGATTCTGGCTTGGGATCAGATTGTGCCGCGTACACAAGAACAGGCAGTATCCCTGGCCGGTCAGGACGTGGTCTTACACGAGTTTGCGCATCAGCTCGATAGCGAGAGTGGCAGCACCAATGGTGCGCCGGTCTTGGCCGGGAAAAACGCCTATGCCCATTGGTCTGACGTGATGCAGCGCGCCTATGCACGCTTGCAGCACGCACTCAGTCAGCAACAAGAAACGGTGCTTGATCCTTACGGTGCGACTAGTCCGGCTGAATTTTTCGCTGTGGCGACCGAAGCCTTTTTCAGGAAAAGTCAGGCACTGGCTGAGGCCGAGCCTGAGCTGTACGGATTACTGCGTCAGTATTACCGGGTGGATCCGTTGGACTGGCTGTGACTACAAGCCGGATAGGATAATGCCGCCAGAACCCGCATGGATATTGTGCTTTGGCGGCATGAGGGTGGTCAGCTTGCGTATTTAGACTGCATGCAGGGCCTGTTCCAGATCAGCGATCAGGTCGTCGATATGTTCGATGCCTATTGATAAACGCACGGTTTCTTCTTTGACGCCGGCTTTGGCTAATTCTTCTGGATTCAATTGTCTGTGAGTGGTACTGGCCGGATGGCAGGCCAATGATTTGGCATCGCCGATATTCACCAGACGCGTGAACAATTGCAAAGCATCCTGGAAGCGCGCCCCGGCTTCACGCCCGCCTTGCAAGCCAAAAGTCAGAATGCCCGATGGTTTACCACCCAGGTATTTCTGTGCCAGCGCGTGATCAGGATGATCGGGCAGACCTGCATAATTGACCCAGCTGACCTTGCTATGTGTCTGCAGATAGCGCGCGATGGCGGCGGTATTCTCAGTGATGCGATCCAGTCGCAAGGCCAGGGTTTCTATACCCTGCAAAATCTGAAATGCATTGAACGGCGATAAGGCGGCACCGGTATTGCGCAAAGGGACCACCCGTGCACGGCCTATGTAGGCGGCTTCACCCAGTGCTTCGGTGTAGACCACGCCGTGGTAAGAAGGATCAGGTTCATTCAAACGCTTAAAGCGCGCTTTATGCTGCGCCCAGGGGAATTTACCGGAATCGACGATGATGCCACCTATCGTGGTGCCATGGCCGCCCAGGTATTTGGTCAGTGAATGCAGCACGATATCTGCGCCAAACTCGATAGGACGCAACAGATAAGGCGAGGGCACAGTGTTATCGACGATCAGCGGTACGCCATGACGATGCGCGACGGCGGCGATCGCTTCGATATCAGTGATGTTACCCAGCGGATTGCCGATGGATTCCACATACACCGCCTTGGTTCTGTCATCGATCAGCGCAGCGAAGGATTCCGGATCGCGATAGTCGGCAAAGCGGGTCTGGATACCGAACTGGGGCAGGGTATGCGCGAACAGATTATAGGTGCCGCCATACAGGGTTGACGCGGATACGATATTGTCACCGGCTTCGGCGATGGTCTGGATCGCATACGTGATCGCGGCCTGGCCCGAGGCTAAAGCGAGTGCCGCGATGCCGCCCTCTAAAGCGGCGACCCGTTTTTCCAGTACATCATTGGTCGGATTCATGATGCGCGAATAGATATTACCCTGAACTTTCAGGTCAAACAGGTCTGCACCATGCTGGGTATTGTCAAACGCATAGGCCACGGTCTGATAAATCGGTACCGCAACAGAACGTGTGGTGGGATCAGGCGAGTAGCCGCCGTGTACAGCGATAGTTTCTAATTTCATGGTCATCCTCGGGTCAAGAAAACCAGTTGATCTTAGAAAGCATGCACTTTTACGGCAAGGAATCTTTTTCTATTTTTATATGACAAAAAAATATGACCGGCTTGATCCGGCATCGCAGTCAGCCACTTGTAGGCTGACCGTGCAGTGCGTGATTAGCTAATCGCTTCCAGTTGTTCTTGCTGTTCCAGCCATTCCATTTCCAGCTGTTCCAGCTCTTTCACGACATAGGCTTGATCCAGCAACAAGGCTTTCAGCTTTTCTTTATTCGCTTCATCGTACATGCTGCTGTCTTCGAGCTGACTTACTATGCTGTTTTTTTGCGCATTCAGTTTCGCCATATTTTCTTCCAGGCGTTTGATGCGGTTTTCTATCGGCTTACGTGCCGCAGACAGGCGCTGGCGTTGTTCTGTATCGCGTTTGCGCTGCTCTTTATCGTCAAGCTTAACGGCAACTGGCTGCACCTGAGGCAGGCTGTCCTTCGCCTTACTTTTCTCAGGCAAAGCATTGTTGGCAGCGGCTTCCAGCTTGCTCTTGAACAGCCAGTTTTTATAGTCATCCAGATCGCCGTCGAAAGGCATCAGTTTGCCATCCGCGACGATGATGAACTGATCGGTGGTGGCGCGTAACAGATGGCGGTCATGGGAGACCACCACCAGCGTGCCTTCAAATTGCGCCAGTGCTTCGGTCAGGGCTTCGCGGGTTTCCAGATCCAGATGGTTGGTCGGTTCGTCGAGTAACAACAGGTTAGGGCGCTGCCACACGATCATCGCCAGTGCCAGACGCGCTTTTTCACCGCCTGAGAAAGGTTTGATCGGGCTGGTCACCATCGTGCCAGGGAAGTTAAAGCCGCCCAGGAAGTTACGCAATTCCTGCTCACGGACATCCGGTGCGATATGCGCCAGATGCCACAACGGTGATTCGTCGTGGCGCAGCATTTCTACCTGATGCTGGGCGAAATAACCGATAGACAGGCCTTTACCGGTTTGCATAGTCCCTGCCAGCGGTGAAATGTCACCGACGATGGTTTTGATCAGCGTGGATTTGCCGGCGCCATTCACGCCGAGCAAACCGATACGCTGACCGATCTGCAGAGAGAAGTTAACCTCACCGACGATCTTTTTCTCAGTAAAGCTATGATCAGTCGCAGACTCAGTACGATAGCCGCAATCCACGTCTTCCATCACCAGCATAGGATTCGGTGCGCTCAGGGGTTCACGGAATTCAAATGAAAATTCGGCAGCAGCGCGCAAAGGAGCCAGCTCTTCCATCCTGGCCAGTGCTTTGATACGGCTCTGCGCCTGTTTGGCCTTGGTCGCTTTGGCTTTAAAACGGTCGATGAAGGATTGCAGATGGGCGCGTTTGCGGTTCTGCTTTTCTATCATGCCTTGCGCCAGCTCCAGCTGGGCCGCACGCTGACGTTCAAATGCCGAGTAATTACCCGAATAACGCTTGAGCTTGCGGTCATCAATATGTACCACCACATTCACCACGCCGTCGAGAAAATCGCGGTCATGGGAAATGATGATCAGGGTACCCGCATAGCGTTTGAGCCAGTCTTCAAGCCAGATAATCGCATCCAGATCCAGATGATTGGTCGGTTCATCGAGTAATAACAAATCCGATTTGCACATCAGTGCCTGCGCCAGGTTCAGGCGCATACGCCAGCCGCCGGAGAAGCTCGCAACGGACTGTTCTAACTGATCCAGCCGGAAGCCCAGACCGATCAGCAATTGTTCGGCCCGTGAGCGTACCGTGTAGGCGTCCGCATCGGCCAGGGCACCATACAGGTTGCCGATCTGTATGCCATTGTCATGGCTTTCCGGCTGGGCTTCCAGCGCGGCTAATTCGGCTTCCAGCTTACGCAGGGTCACATCGCCATCAATTGCGTAGTCAATTGCACTGCGTTCCAGCGGCGGTGTTTCCTGCGCCACGTGCGCCAGTTGCCATTTAGCTGGAAATTCTATACTGCCCTGATCCGGATGTAATTCTCCACGCAGCATCGCGAACAGGCTGGACTTACCCGCGCCATTGGAGCCGATCAGACCAATTTTATCGCCGGGGTTGAGCGTCACGTCAACGCTGTCAAACAAAGGTTTGGTACCGCGGGCGAGAATGACTTGTTGCAAACGTATCATAGAGAATTCAATTCGGAGTAAGGCTGTGAGCCGCAGTGCCACAGCTGGTATAACACTAAGGCTGCAATGGGCTGGCGGAACTTATCGCTGAAATATCAGTGACAGCAAGGCCATCGGCGCTGCGCATTCTGCGTCAGCCGGGCCGATGACCCCAAAAAATACGGTCAAATTTAGCTTTGCCCCTTTTGCATGTATGCATGTGACAACGCATGCATACATGCACTGGTGATCAGGCCTGGAAATCCTGCAAATCACGTGCTTCGATCAGGAAAACCATGTCGTCGCCTGCGCTGGTAGAGACCCAGGTCAGGTTCAGTTCAGGGAAAGCCGCTTCTGCAAACGCGCGTTCATTGCCGATTTCCACCATCAAAATACCATCCGCTTTCAGGCGTTGAGCGGCACCGGCCACAATCTTCCTGACCAGATCCATGCCATCATCGCCACCAGCCAGTGCAATTTGCGGCTCATGCAGGTATTCCTGCGGCAAGATCGCCATAGAACCGGAATTCACATACGGCGGGTTAGTGATGATCAGGTCATATTGCTTATCCGGCACATTCGTGTACAGGTCAGACTGGATCAGATTGACGCGGTCTTGCAACTCATAAGTCACCACGTTTTTGCGTGCCACTTCGAGTGCGTCAGCGGAAATATCGACTGCATCGACCTGCGCATTCTGGAACATATCGGCCAACATAATCGGCAGGCAGCCGGAACCGGTACACAGTTCCAGGATATCCGTGATGCTGTCAGGATCGTTCACCCAAGGTGAGAAATGTTCAGGGATCAGTTCCGCGATGAAAGAGCGCGGCACAATCACGCGTTCATCCACATAGAAATTATAGGTGCCGAGCCAGGCTTCATTGGTGATGTAGGAAGCCGGCACGCGGTCTGCTGCGCGGCGTTCGATGACTTGCATGACTTTGCTGATTTCTTCCGGTAGCAGACGCGCATCCAGGAAAGGATCAATTTTATCCAGCGGCAGATGCAGGGTATGCAGCAACAGGTAGGCTGCCTCATCCAGCGCATTGGCACTGCCATGCCCGAAAAATAGCTTTTCCTGATTGAAGCGGGTGACTGCATAGCGCAACAGATCGCGCAGGGTGGAAAATGGTGATGTGGAAGTAGTCATAGTCGTTAATGATTGATGAACGTGCTGAATATCTGCGGCGCTATCTCAGATTTGCTAAAACAGCGCTGCTATACCTTTCTCAGGTCAGCAAATTCTCCAGCGTTCGTCGGTAAATATTCTTTAAAGGTTCGATATCTGCCAGCGCGATATGCTCGTCGATTTTATGGATGCTGGCGTTGGGAGGGCCGAACTCTACCACTTGCGGGCAAATCTTGGCAATGAAACGGCCATCGGAAGTGCCGCCCGTGGTCGATAATTCAGTCTCCAGGCCGGTTTCTGCGCGTATCGCAGCGGCCAGCGCGTCGCTCAGGCTGCCTTTAGGCGTCAGGAAGGGGTGGCCGCCTATAGTCCATTTGAGCGCATAGTCCAAACCGTGTTTGTCCAGGATCGCATGCACGCGCTGCTGCAGGCCTTCGGCCGTACTGGCCGTCGAAAAGCGGAAATTGAAATCAATGACCGCTTCACCAGGGATGACATTCGAGGCACCGGTGCCGGCATGGATATTTGACATTTGCCATGAAGTTGGCAGGTAGTAGTCATTGCCTTCATCCCAGACTTCTGCCACCAGCTCCGCCATTGCCGGTGCAAACAGGTGAATAGGATTTTTAGCCAGTTGCGGGTAAGCAATATGGCCTTGCACACCGCGCACCGTCAGTTTGCCCGACATGGTGCCACGCCGTCCGTTTTTAATGGTGTCGCCAAGTTGCGCTGAGGAGGTGGGTTCGCCGACGATACAGTAATCGAGCTGCTCGCCACGTTCTTTGAGCTGATTGCAGACGACGACCGTGCCGTCAGTCGCCGGTCCCTCTTCGTCGCTGGTGATCAGAAAGGCAATCGAGCCTTGATGATCCGGATGGGCGGTGATGAATTCTTCGGTCGCGACCACAAACGCAGCAATCGAGGTCTTCATATCGGCCGCACCACGGCCATACAATTTGCCGTCACGCTGGGTAGGCGTGAAGGGGGCCGATTGCCATTGGGCGACCGGGCCGGTCGGCACTACATCGGTGTGGCCTGCAAATACCAGCACGGGCTGCTGGGTGCCACGGCGCGCCCATAAGTTAGTTACGTCGCCGGACTGTATGGTTTCGCAGGTAAAACCCATTGGTTCCAGCAATGAAATCAGTGTGCGCTGACAGCCTTTATCCTCAGGGGTAACGGAGTCAAGTGCGATTAATTGCTCAGTCAGAGCGAGGGTTTTACTCATGGTGTTCAGAACCGGGAAAAAATAGTGTTAAACGTGTCGGGTGTAAAACCTACCGACACATGCGCAATGCCTTGTGCATCGCTGATTTGCAGCACAGGACGCTTGACCAGCGAGGGATTGCCAAGTATCAGCGCTATCGCAGCTTCAGTTTCAGTGGCAGACTGCTTTTGTTCATCGCTGAGTGCGCGCCAGCTGGTGCCTTTACGATTGATCAGCACATCCAGACTCAGATGCTCCAGCCATTGTTCTATCGTGGCGCGTTCCAGACCTTGTTTTTTGAAATCGTGAAAAACGAAATCCGGATGCTGCTCCTGCATCCAGACCCGTGATTTTTTGACGGTATCGCAATTCGGAATGCCGTACAGGGTGATTTTGCGTAGACTGCTATTCATTGGCTAACTTATTGGCAAATTCTTTGACTCATTCGTTCGTTCACTCATTCACGGTTTAAACGTTCAGGGTGAATTCGGTGAAAGAAGCCTCTTCTTTGGTTTCCGGCTCAGGTTCCGGTACCGGTGCCTGATTGGTTGAGGTTTCGTTATTCAGCAGCCATAACAGATTATTGGCTGAGTCGGCATTGGCCAGACCTTCTTCCTTGCTGATCAGGCCATCTTTAATCAGCGTCATCAGCGCGCGTTCAAAGGTTTGCGAGCCGGGTGACAGACTCTTCTCGATCGCTTCCTTGATCTGGAAAATATCACCTTGCTCTATCAGTTCAGATACATAGCGCGTATTGAGCATGATTTCGACTGCCGGGCAGCGGCCGCCATCGACGGCGCGGATCAGACGCTGTGAAATGATGGCGCGCACCGACGAGGCCAGGTCCAGCAGCAGGGCAGTGCGGTTTTCCATGGGGAAGAAGCTGATGATGCGGTTTAGCGCCTGATAACTGTTATTGGCATGCAGGGTCGCCAGCACCAGATGGCCGGACTGCGCATAGGCAATCGCCGCCATCATGGTATCCAGATCACGGATCTCACCAATCAGGATGCAATCCGGCGCCTGACGTAAGGAGTTTTTCAGCGCGGTCTTGAGGCTTTCTGAGTCACTGCCGATTTCACGCTGATTGACGATGGATTTTTTACTGCGGAACAGGTATTCAATCGGATCTTCCAACGTCAGGATATGGCCGGATTTGATTTCATTTCTGTGATCCAGCATCGATGCAATCGTGGTCGATTTTCCTGAGCCTGTGGCACCAACCACCAGAATCAGGCCACGCTTTTCCATAATCAGTTCTGACAGCACCGGTGGCAGATTCAGGCTGTTCAATTTTGGGATGTCGCCAGGGACGAAACGGAACACGGCAGAAATCGAACCGCGCTGACGGAAGGCCGACAAACGAAAACGGCCTATGCCTGGCGCGCCGATACCGATATTGAGTTCATTTTCGCGCTCCAGCACTTCCAGATGCTCAGGCGCGATGACCTCGGCTAACAGGGCGAGGATATTCGCCTGATCCATACGCTGCTGATTGATAGGCAGCAGATTGCCATTAATCTTGAGATGGACTGGCGAATTAATTGCGAAAAACATGTCTGAAGCATGTTTTTCCTTCATGAGCTGAAACAAGCGCTCCATTGCTGCCATGATGCTTCCTTTTCCCTGTTATACGAATTGTTCTGCTTATCTTATTGATTGTAAGTGACTGCGTATCAGCGCTATGTGCTGCGGGTTGCAGCCTGTTGCGCTGATCGCTGATACCAAGCCAGGCACAGAGTCGGGCTAGGTGTCCGACATTCAGTCGGACATTAAGCTTGAATTATGCACCGCGCAATAATTCGTTGATACTGGTTTTAGAGCGGGTTTGTGCATCGACGCGTTTCACGATCACTGCACAGTACAGACTATATTTGCCATCAGCGGAAGGCAGGCTGCCGGAAACGACAACTGAGCCGGAAGGTACGCGGCCATAGCTGACTTCGCCAGTAGCACGGTCATAAATTTTAGTCGACTGACCGATGTACACGCCCATGGAAATCACGGAATTCTCTTCTACGATCACACCTTCCACGATTTCGGAACGCGCACCGATGAAGCAGTTATCCTCGATGATGGTTGGATTGGCTTGCATCGGTTCTAATACGCCGCCAATACCAACGCCACCGGATAAGTGAACGTTTTTACCGATCTGAGCGCAGGAACCAACGGTGGCCCAGGTGTCTACCATCGCGCCTTCATCGACATAGGCGCCGATATTGACATAGGAAGGCATCAACACGACGTTTTTCGCAATAAAGCTGCCGCGACGAGCGACTGCAGGCGGCACCACGCGGAAACCGCCCTTAGCAAAGTCTTCGGCAGTGTAATTGGCGAATTTAGTCGGTACTTTGTCGTAGAACTGCATATGATCGCCGGATGGCATACAGATATTGTCTTCCAGTCGGAAGGACAGTAGCACGGCTTTCTTTACCCATTGATTAACATGCCATTGGCCTTCGATTTTTTGCGCGACGCGCAGGCTGCCTGCATCCAGCTCGGACAACACATGTGCGACTGCTTCACGCACTTCGGCAGGTGCTGATTTCGGTGAAAAACTGGTACGGTCTTCCCAGGCTTGATCAATGATTTGCTGTAATTGTTGAGTCATGGTGATGTTGGCTTTTAAAGAATGAAATTAAATAAAAAACAGTGAAGCCTGGGCTCAGCTGAGCTGATGCGATTCCCGCATCATAGTGCTTAGTCGGCGCAGACTCAATCTTAGTTGGTGTGGTTGGTGTGTTATGGCGTCGGACTGGGCTGGTTTTACCTTTGTGGGGTGCTGACAGACCAGGAGCAACCGTGATTGACCTTTATTGTCCTTTTAGCTCATGGCAGAAAGCGACGATACGCTGCGCCGCTTCCAGGCACTCCGCGACGTCTGCCACTAAAGCCATACGGATGCGGTTAGCGCCCGGATTGATGCCATGTGCTTCCCGGGCCAGATAACTGCCCGGCAGCACGGTGACGTGATAACGTTCATACAATTGACGTGCAAATTCGGTATCGCTGATACCCTGCAGGTGATCGACTTTCGCCCACAGGTAAAATGCCGCATCCGGCAATTGCACATCCAATACCTGTTCTAGCATAGGTGTGATTTGTGCGAATTTTTGGCGATATTTGTCGCGGTTTTCCTGTACGTGGATTTCATCATCCCAGGCGACTACCGATGCTGCTTGTATCATCGGGCTCATTGCGCTGCCGTGGTACGTCCGATACAAGAGAAACTGCTTCATGATTGCTGCATCTCCGGCAACGAAGCCTGAGCGCATGCCGGGCACATTCGAGCGCTTGGATAAACTCGACAGGCTGATCAGGCGTTGGTAATCGCGTCCCAATTGACGCGCTGCCTGCATCGCTCCAAGCGGCGCGTCAGTTTTGAAATAAATTTCGGAATAGCACTCATCGGCTGCAATCACAAAGCCGTAACGGTCGGACAGTTCAAACAATTCTTTCCAGTCATGCAGTTGTAAAACCGCGCCGGTAGGATTGCCGGGTGAGCAGACGAACAGCAACTGTACCCGTTGCCAGATATGCTCAGGCACCTGGCTGTAATCGGGCGCAAAATTGCGGGCCGGATCCGCATTGACAAAATAAGGCTCAGCGCCGGACAAATAGGCGGCACCCTCGTAAATCTGATAAAACGGATTTGGGCACATGATGAGTGGCTTGCCATCTTTGCATGCAGCCGGGTTGACGACGGTCTGCGCGAGCGCAAATAAGGCTTCGCGCGATCCGTTGACCGGCAAAATCTCAGTGGCAAAGTCAGGCGCCGGGATGTCATAACGTCGCGCGATCCAGTTGGCGATGCTGCGACGTAAGGCTTCCGATCCGGCGGTTAAGGGGTAACTGGCCAGACCCGCCAAGTTATTGCGCAGAGCATCTTCAATCAGTGCCGGTGTGGGATGCTTGGGCTCGCCGATGCCCAGACTAATCGCTTGATAAGCCGAATTCGGCGTAACACCGCTGAATAACTGGCGTAATTTTTCGAAAGGATAAGGCTGCAGGCAGGTCAGATAGGGGTGAAAAGTCATGTTGGAATAGTTCAGTTTCGGTTCTGCTGAGTTAGTTAAAAGGCAGGCGGATGATGGGCTGGCGTCACTGATGCTTTCCGACATCACATTTGCTTTGTTCTTCTCGCAAGCAAGGTTTAACATATTATATCCTTTGCCCGATTCTCCCGAGAAAGGCTTTGTCACAATTAAATTAGGATTTTTTAAGCTTTTTTACAGAAAATAGTGTTTTTGTTGGCTATTTTTTAAGGCTTTTTTATGAAAATTTCGGGCATCAAATGGTATGATGCCATGCTTTCCTGTCTGGCTCAGGGTATCCGTTCTCACGAATAAAAGTGCAGCTCCGTGAGGGGCTGCAGACGATAATAAAATTTCATCAAGTGCGATTAACCTCTATTAAACTGTCGGGATTTAAATCCTTCGTTGATCCAACGCATTTTCAGGTGCCTGGGCAACTGGTCGGCGTCGTGGGGCCGAACGGTTGTGGCAAATCAAATATTATTGATGCCGTGCGTTGGGTGCTGGGTGAATCCAAAGCATCCGAGTTGCGTGGTGAATCCATGCAGGACGTTATTTTTAACGGTTCCACGCACCGCAAACCGGCTGGCCGCGCGTCGGTAGAGCTGGTATTTGATAACAGCCTCGGCAAAGCAGCCGGGCAATGGAGTCAATACGCAGAAATCGCAGTCAAGCGTACGCTGACCCGCGACGGCACCTCCACTTACTACATCAATGGACAGGCGGTCCGCCGGCGTGATATTCAGGACATCTTCCTGGGTACCGGTCTGGGGCCGCGCGCTTACGCGATTATCGGTCAGGGCATGATTTCCCGGATTATCGAAGCCCGCCCTGAAGAATTGCGTATTTTTCTTGAGGAAGCTGCCGGGGTGTCGCGTTATAAAGAGCGCCGCCGTGAAACCGAAAACCGGATTCACGATACCCATGAAAATCTGGTGCGTGTTGAAGACATCCTGCGTGAGCTGAATAACAATCTCGAAAAACTGGAAGCGCAGGCCATCGTGGCCAATAAATTCCATGCGCTGCAGGCAGATCAGGAAGAAAAGCAAAAACTGTTGTGGCTGTTGCGCCGTAACGAGGCTGCGAATGAACAAAAGCGCCATTTTGCCGAGATAGAAAAGACTCAGCTGGATCTGGAAGAACAAACTGCGAAACTGCGTCATGTGGAGCTCGAACTCGAGCAAATGCGCCAGGCGCATTATGCCGTGGGCGATCGCATGCATCAGGCACAGGGCCATCTATACCAAACCAATGCTGAGATCGGCAGCCTGGAAGCACAGATCAAATTTGTGATCGAATCGCGTAGCCGTTTGCAGTCACAACTGCATTCGCTCAAAGCGCAACGCGATCAATGGCAGTCGCAGAGCCATCATTTACAGGATGATTTAGCTGAAGCCGAGATTCAGGTCGAAGAATTAGCCATGCGTGCTGAACAGGCCGCAGAATCGGCGCAGGCACAGCAAGATACTTTGCCTGCGCTCGAACAGGACTGGCGCGAATCGCAATTGAAATCGACCGAGTCGCGTGCCAGGATCATGCAGATGCAGCAGCAGATCGAACTCGAATCTGCGCATCAGCGCAATGCATCGAACATCCTCAATAGCCTGGCGGCGCGTAAAGAACGCCTGATGCAGGAAAAACAGGGACTGGCGACGCCCGATTCTACCCATCTGGATAATCTCTCTTTCCAGTTGGAAGAGAAAAAACAGGTGCTGGAAGAGCTCAATATGCAGCTGGAAGAAGCGCAGGAGCGACTTCCGACGCTGGATGAACAGCGCAAGCAGGCACAGCAGCAGGTCAATCAGGATGCAGCTGAACTGGCACAGTTAGAGGCGCGTTTGCTGGCCCTCAAGCAATTGCAGGAAAAAGTACAAAGTCAGGGCAAAGTACAACCCTGGCTGGACAAACATGAGCTGGGCAGTTTGCCTAAGCTGTGGCAAAAGCTACATATCGAAGCAGGCTGGGAAACAGCGCTGGAGTCAGTGTTGCGTGAGCGTACCGCATCGTTGGAAATGTCTAATCTGGACTGGGCGAAAGCATTCTTCAGCGATGCGCCGCCTGCCAAGCTGGCGGTGTACAGTCCTCAGGTACAGGCAGAACCACCAGCCAGTGCGCCTGGTCTGAAACCGTTTATCGAGCTATTGCAACTGAACGAAACTGGTATCCGCAGTTTGCTGCAGGACTGGCTGCATCAGTTGTATGTGGCTGAAGATGTGAATTCAGCATTTGCCAATCGCGCTCAACTACCGTTTGGCGCCTCGTTTGTGACGCGCCAGGGACATGTGATTTCACGTACCAGCGTGCGTTTTTATGCCTCAGATTCTGAGCAGGATGGTTTGCTCGGACGCCAGCAGGAAATCGAGAATCTCGGTAAGCAATGCCGCGCGCGCCAGATGCTGGCGGATGAGACAAAAAATGCGGCCATCAGGGCAGAGGCAGCCTATACCCAGGCAGCACAGCAATTACAGGATTTACGTCAACGCGTCGCTGCACTGACGCAGAGTACCCATAGTCTGCAAATTGAATTCATGAAGCTGGCCGAGGTACAGGAACGCTTTAACCAGCGCTCGACACAGATCGGCACCGATCTGGCTGAGATAGCGGCGCAGGAAGCTGAGCAGCAGCAGGTGCGCGCAGAATCTGAGCAAAAATTTGAGACGCTGGATCTGGAACTGGCTGACATGCAGGAATTGCATGAGCAGGGGCAGACAGCCTATCTGGAAAAAGAACACGGTTTGAATCAGGCCCGCCAGCGCGTGCGTGATCTGGAGCTGGCAGCACAGGAAGCAGCGTTTGCTGAAAAATCCCATCGCAATAAGATGGAAGAAATGCGCAGGAATATTGCGACTGCACTGGAGCAGTCAGCGCAGTTATTTGCCAGCATGGAGCAAGGCCAGCTTGAGCTGGAAAGTATGAATGACCAGGCAGCGCAGGCTGGTTTGCAGGATTTGCTGGACCGCCGTACCGAACAGGAAAAAGCGCTGGCCAATGCGCGTCATGAACTGGATCAGCTGACGCAGTCGCTGCGTCAGTTTGAAGACAATAAAAATCAGATAGAACGCAGCTTGCAGCCGCAGCGTGACCGGATTATGGAGTTGCAGCTCAAAGAGCAGGCGGCACGCCTGGCGCAGGAACAGTACCAGGAGCAACTCAGGAATTTTGAGGTCGATGAAGCGAAACTTGCTGAAAAACTGCATGATGATCTGAAACCTTCTTATCTGCAGGGCGAGGTCACGCGACTGGGCAATGCGATTGCGGCTTTAGGTGCGGTGAATATGGCGGCGCTGGAGGAACTGGCTCAGGCCAGCGAGAGAAAAACTTTCCTCGATGCGCAGCATGCTGATCTGACCGAAGCGATTACGACGTTGCAGGATGCAATTCATAAAATCGACATCGAAACCCGCGAGTTATTGCAGGCGACGTTCGACAAAGTGAATTTCCACTTTGCTGAGTTATTCCCAATTCTGTTTGGCGGTGGTCAGGCCAAGCTGATTATGACTGGCGATGAAATTCTGGATTCTGGTGTTCAGGTCATGGCGCAGCCGCCAGGCAAGAAAAATGCGACGATCCACCTGCTGTCCGGTGGTGAAAAAGCTTTAACTGCGACTGCCCTGGTGTTTGCGATGTTCCAGCTGAATCCGGCACCATTCTGTTTGCTCGATGAGGTCGACGCGCCGCTGGATGACTCGAATACGGAGCGTTTCTGTAATATGGTGAAACGTATGTCGAATAACACACAGTTTTTATTTATCTCCCACAATAAAATTGCGATGGAAATGGCGCAGCAGCTGATAGGCGTGACCATGCAAGAGCAGGGGGTTTCTCGAATTGTGGCGGTGGACATGGAGTCTGCTGTCAATTTTGCTACTGAGGTTCAAGCAGCATGACGGATTTACAATTAAGTTTATTTGCAAGTGGCGGTGTACTCGTGGTTGGGGTCTTTGCTTTCAATAAGTGGCAGGAATATAAGGCGAAGAAAACCGTAGAGAATGCTTTCGGTGATGGCGATGATGATGCCTTACTTAACCCGTCAGATACTCCGGTAGTACGCCAGGAACCTAAACTAAGCCCTGAGCATACGAAGCTGGAACCCGCACTCGAGCCACACTCTGAACAGGAGTCGGACAGCACAGCTGTGACGGCAGGCGATGTGAATGGTACTGAGCCAGACACTGAAACGCAAACGCTGACAGTCAAAGTAAGCGCAAAAGAATTGCCTGTCGATGAGTTAATCGATTGCGTGATTCCACTCGAATTTGACACGCCGGTGCGTGGTGAGAAATTACTGGCTGAAATCGCCGAATTAAAATACGTGGGTAAAAAACCTGTTCATTTTATCGGCATCACAGCAGCCGGTGATAAGGATGTGATTGCCACTGGCGGCGCCTATACGACGCTGTTGGCAGGTATACAGATGGTCAGCCGTAGCGGTCCTTTGAATGAACTCGAGTATTCAGAGTTCGTGATGAAGCTGCGTGCCATTGCCGACAATCTGAGCGCACATCCCGATGTGCCCGACATGAATCGCGTGATCAGCAATGCCAGGGAATTACACCAGTTTGTGTCTGAACATGATGCCCAGCTGAGTGTGAGTATTGCTGCCAATGGGGCGGCCTGGGCCTTGAATACCTTGCTCGCCGCATTAGAGAAAATGGGCTTCGACCAGCGTCCGGATGGCCGTCTGATGATGCCCGATGGCGATGGTGGCAGTCTGTTCACCTTGTCGACCAATGTAGGCGTGAGTGAGACCATGACCTCTCGCCTGACGCTGTTGCTGGATGTACCTTGCGTGGCCCCGGCCCGTGATGGCTTCGGTGCGATGGCGGCCTGTGCCAGATCGCTCGCAACCCGTCTGGGTGGTATCGTGGTGGATGACGGTAATCGTCCTATTTCTAAAGAAGCCTTGGACGAGATCGCAGGTCAGGTCAGTGAATTTTATAGCGCAATGGATGAGGCGCAGGTTCCCGCCGGCTCGGTACGTGCGCAGCGTTTATTCAGCTGATCGCGATGCAGAACGATTTGTTCGATGCTGCACCTGAGGCCGGACAGGAAACTGTGGCCGGGCGTGCAGCTGTTTTACGCCGGGAATTAGAGCGGCACAGTTATGCTTACTATGTGTTGGATACGCCGACCATACCGGATGCAGAATACGATCGCTTATTCAGTGAGCTGCAACGCTTAGAGCAAGACTATCCGGAGTTGCGTACGCCAGACTCGCCGACCCAGCGCGTAGGTGGTGCTGCCTTGCCTGAATTCTCTCAGGTACAGCACGCCGTTCCTATGCTGTCGCTGAACAATGGCTTTGAAGATGAAGATGTGCTTGCCTTTGATAAGCGTGTCAAAGAAGGTCTGGATATGCCCGAGACCTCTGAAATCGCGTATGCCATCGATCTGAAGTTTGATGGCCTGGCGATTAATCTGCGTTATGAGGATGGCCTCTTCACTCGGGCAGCCACCCGTGGCGATGGCTACACCGGTGAAGATGTGACAGAAAACATCCGTACCATACGCAGTATTCCTCTGCGGCTGAATACGGCAAATCCGCCTGCCGTGCTGGATGTGCGTGGCGAAGTACTGATGTTCAAACAGGATTTTGACAAACTGAATCAGCGTCAGCGTGATGCCGGTGCCAAGGAATTTGCGAATCCACGCAACGCTGCAGCAGGCAGCTTACGTCAGCTGGATTCCAAGATTACTGCGCAACGTAAACTGCGCTTTTTTGCTTATGGCATTGGTGCACTGGACGGTGCAGAGCGACCAGAGTCACACAGAGACTTGCTGGCCTGGTATGCCGCGCTGGGATTGCCGGTATGCGCAGAAAATGCTGTGGTAGCTGGCGCGCAAGGCTTACTCGATTTTTATCGCAGCATACAGCAAAAGCGCGATGGCCTGGGTTATGAGATTGATGGCGTGGTGTATAAGGTGAATTCCTTTACACAGCAGGAGCAGCTGGGCTTTGTTTCGCGCGCGCCGCGCTTTGCGATCGCTCATAAGTTTCCGGCTCAGGAAGCCTTAACCACGGTCAGCGGTATCGATATCCAGGTTGGCCGTACCGGCGCGCTGACGCCGGTGGCGCGACTGGCCCCGGTCTTTGTCGGTGGTGTGACTGTCACCAATGCCACGCTGCATAATGAAGATGAAGTCAGGCGCAAGGATGTACGCATCGGCGACACGGTGATCGTACGCCGCGCCGGGGATGTGATACCGGAAGTGGTGGCGGTAGTGTTAGAACGTCGTCCACAACCTGAACCGGCCGCATTTGAAATGCTCAAGACCTGCCCGGTCTGTGGTTCCCACGTGGTGCGCGAAGAGGGCGAGGCGGTGGCGCGTTGTACCGGCGGACTATCGTGTTCAGCACAAAGAAAAGAAGCGATTCGTCATTTCGCCTCCAGGAAAATGATGGACATCGATGGACTGGGTGAGCGTTATATCGATACCCTGGTTGATCTGAATATCGTTAAAGGTATCGCCGACCTGTATCAATTGCAGTTGTCGGATTTACTGGAAATGAAGCGCCAGGCGGATTTGCGCGATGGCGTGACGCCGGAAACCGTATTGCAAGGTAAGGTCGCCAGTAAGTGGGCGGAAAACCTGATCGCTGCGATTGCAGCCAGCAAGCAGCCGCCCCTGGAACGACTTTTGTTTGCACTGGGCATACGCCATGTTGGTGAGTCTACTGCGAAAACGCTGGCGGATTATCTGGGCAGTCTGGCGTTGATACGCCAAGTGCCTGCCTGTATCTTCCGTATTTTGCCGGATATCGGTGCCACCGTTGCCTGGTCGCTTGCCGAGTTTTTTTCACAGCCGCAGAATCAGCAGGCGATTCAAGCGTTAATTGATGCAAAGGTTGAAGCTCGCGATGAAAAAGCAGTCAATCCCAAATTGCGCGATAAACTCGAACCTGCCGTGTTACTGGCTGCACTGGATATTCCTAAACTCACACTGGCCCGTTGCAAGCAATTAACCGAGCGTGGTATCGGTCTGGAAGAACTGGCGGAACTCGATACGGATTCTTTTACGGTCTTGGGCTTGCCAGTTGATGTGCAACAATCGTTGAGCCAGTGGCTACAGCAGGGCACGCATCGTCAGGATATCCGGGATTTACACGTATTGCGCTTGTCTTTGCTGGAGCAAATGGCAGGGCAGGTGCTTGAAGAAGGCCATTTAAGTGGCAAGACTTTCGTACTGACCGGAACCCTGGCTGAACTCAGTCGCGATCAGGCCAAGGCCTTGATCGAAGCGGCCGGTGGCAAGGTGTCAGGCTCAGTGTCGAAAAAAACCCATTATCTGGTAGCAGGCACAGAGGCCGGCAGTAAGCTAGAAAAAGCACAAGAATTAGGCATACCGATTTTGACAGAAGCAGATTTGCTTCAACTTTGTTCCAGGAGCTGAAATGAGAAAAATTACAAAAGCCGTGTTCCCCGTTGCTGGTCTGGGCAGCCGCTTTTTACCTGCCACTAAGGCGCAACCTAAAGAAATGCTGCCCATCGTGGATAAACCACTGATCCAGTACGCGGTTGAAGAAGCGGTTGAGGCTGGCATTACAGAAATGGTGTTTATCACTGGCCGTAACAAACGCGCGATTGAAGACCATTTCGACAAAGCGTATGAACTGGAAAGCGAGCTCGAAGCTGCCGGGAAAGAGGCCTTGCTGGATCTGGTCAGAAATGTGATTCCTAAAAATATTAACTGCATTTATATTCGCCAGCCTGCGGCAATGGGTCTGGGACATGCGGTATTGTGCGCACGTCCTGTGATAGGAGACGATCCATTTGCTGTGTTGCTGGCGGATGATTTGATGGATGCGGACGTGGGGCAGGCCTCGGTCATGGCACAAATGACCAAGGCGTATGAGCAGGAAGGCGGCAGTATCATCGCCGTGCAGGATGTGCCACGTGAATTTACCCGTCAATACGGGATCGTCAGCGGCTCACCGTATCAGGACAGGCTGGAAAAAGTGCATGGCATTATAGAAAAACCGATGCCGGACGTTGCGCCGTCTACGTTGGCCGTGGTTGGGCGTTATATTTTGTCTGGCCGGATTTTCTCGTATCTTGAAAAACTGGGTAAAGGTTCCGGCGGTGAGATACAACTGACAGACGGAATCGCAGCAATGCTCAAAGATTTCCCGGTCTATGCATATCGTGCAGCTGCCACCCGTTATGACTGCGGCTCTAAACTGGGTTATCTGAAGGCCAGTGTGGCTTTGGGCCTGAAGCACAAGGAAACCGGCGCAGAGTTTGCGGAATATCTGAAGTCTATCCGCTAAGGCACATGCTCATCTGCGCATAGGTCTGCGCGATCAGGAAACCCGGCTCATGCCGGGTTTTTTTATGTCTGGCTTGAATGTTGAAGCTGAGCTGTGTTGCCGCTTCACTGCGTAGAATGTTGCAAAAAACCAGCATTTTTAAAAACACTGTATATGCATACAGTAATTGTGTTAAAGTATCTCCGTTGCGTAACACACCAGAGACAAAGTTGTGTTGTTCTGACTTTGCTATCCCTCATGTTTTGTCTAAACGATGGAGAGTTATCATGGCTTACCTGCAATCTTCTTTTGATACCCGTTTCAGCTTACAACTGTCACCAAATGCGTTTTTAGTCCGTTTGGGGCGACGTGAAATTTTCGTCTGCCGTGATTTTCGTCAGCGCTCTTATGCTGTGAATCCGCTGTTGGATTGCTCTACCGGTGTGCAAGCCGGTCACCTGGAAATGTTGTTCATTAAAAAGTGGCTGGTGATTTTATCTAAGGCTAACTGGTAAGTGTCATGCTTAAGCTAAAGGTATGTGTGTGGTATTTACTTTGTTGCGCATGCTGGCAAACACAATACCAGTTGTGTATAAAAAAAGGGTGAGCATCGTAGCTCACCCCGGTATGTCAACGTCTTTTCAGCTTCTGATTGTTTCAGTCTGTTGTTACTGAGCAGTCCGTATTGCTGCCGGGCATCCTGCCCATGAGGAGTTAGCCGGGATGAATTCACCCTTCATCACCAGCGTCAGTGGACCCAGGCTGACATCATCCTCCACCACAGCGCTGTATAGCACATAGCTGCGCGGCCCCATATAAACCCGTTTGCCTATGCTGACCTGATCAATTTTCATGACCCGGTCTTCAAACAAATGTGTTTGCGGGCAGGCCAGCGCATTAATTTCGCTGTAATCACCGATGCTCACGCAGTCAAACTCGGTGACATCGGTAGTATCCATATACACGCCACGTCCGATACGGCATCCCAGCAGATTAAAGGCAACAGGCAGCCAGGGGGTGCCGCGCAGATAACGCATAAAGTTAGGCACAGCGATACCTTCATACAAATTGGTAATGCCTTCCGATAGCCACACAAACGGTGTCCACATTGGTACGCTGGCCTTTTTGTAGCGGAAGATCAGCAGCCATTTCAGTGCCAATACAAAAGCAAAGCTGCCTATCCCATACATGAGCCCGGCACCGATCAGGTAGACCAGAACTTCGGACCAGCGGTCTTCTCCTGCTAATGGCATCAGATCCAGCACGATGGTATAACCGACCGCAATCACCAGCGCATGTGGCGCAACGATGCGGAATGCTTCGACTAAACCACGTCCCAGGCGGCGTATCACTGAAGGCCGGTAGGTCAGATGCTCAGGAAAGCCTTTGACTTCCTCGCGCGCCGGTAAGTGGATAGCAGGTGATCCCAGCCAGGTATCCCCACTTTGTAAGCGCTCGTTGGCGGGTACGCTGGTATGCACACCTATTAATACATTTTCCGGCAAGATAGTCCCATCAGGAACGTATGCACCATTGCCAACAAAACTGCGTTTGGAAATGACGGTAGGATGCATCGTCATCCAGCCACCATCAATTTGCTCATCGCCGAGTAATACTGCATCCGCGATAAAGGTCTCATCGCCTAAGGTCAGCATATCCGGCACCACGCCCAGCGCCGTGGAAATTTCTGCACCACGGCCAACTTTGGCACCTAACAGCCGGTACCAGAAAGGTGCGAAGACCGTCGCATACACGCCGTGCAATACATTCAGGCTGGATTCCTGAATTTGATTGACCAGCCATTTACCCAGATAGACTCTACTATGGATCGCGTACTTACCCGGTTTTAAACGGGGTAGCACGCTCCAGCGTATGCCAGCAGATAACAACGCGGTACAGATGATCAAAACCGCTGTCGCCGGGAAAGCGAGTAAAAAATACTTAAGCAATTGCAGCGGAACCGAATTCCCATTCAGGAAGGAAAGCGTATCGATGCTGTCTAACCAGTCTATCGTGACAAAACTAGGGAAGACTGGCATAAAAAACAAAGCGCAGATAAACAGCGAGCCGCAGATGAAAAAGCACGCTTCCAATGCGGCACGCAAGGAACTCAGCGCAGGCCGTGGCGACTCAGGGTCAGGCATAAATGCACCGGTATCGCGCGCCGGGGAACCAGCCCAGACACGAAAAGCCGGAATATGCTGCCCTTCAGCCAGTGCTGACTGGCCTTCCAGATGGGCCGCTTCGGCCAGACTCACATTTCCTTCCAATACCGCATAAGAACCAACACAGGCATCTTTGCCCAGTTCTATCTTACCCAGGATGAGTTCACCATTTTGTACTCTGGCATTTTCAAAGTTACAGGCATTGCCTACACTGACGCCATCACCGATGTGCAGCAATCCCGGCGCCCGTATCGTCATTGAACCTATGATCACATCGCGACCTATACGCGCACCCAGTGCGCGCAGCCACCAGTTGTAGAGTGAAGAACCACTGAGCATATACACTGGCGCGGCCTCTATCAGTCTGTCACTCAGCCACCAGCGGAAATATATGACTCCCCACAAGGGATAATGACCCGGCTTCAGATTGCCCGCGATCAGCCGTTTGCCCAGAATCGCAATCCCGAATTCTGCCAGTGTGAGTAACAGAAAGGAGGCAACAGATAAAGCGACAGCGCGCGGGATGGAGTCATCCGCATCGCCGGTAAAGAAATGGTAGGCAAAAAACGGTGCCAGCCATTGCACCATACGCATAGCGACTAGCCAGGGGATACTCGCCGCCTGTGCAATTCCGCATGCATAACGTTTCCAGTCCGGGGCAAAGCGACGTGCTGCGCGTGCACTGGTGCTGGCTGGCTGTTGCATAGACGCGGCCAGTACGTCAGCAATCGCGCCGACACGGCGTAACTGATAAATATCGGCAATCTTAAAATAGGCAAAGCGTGGATCTTGTCGTATGGCCGACACCAGACGTGCCGCCAATAAGGAGTGACCGCCCAGATCGCGGAAAAAATCTGCTGAGCGCAAGATGGCTTGGCCGGGAAACAAACGGGCCAGAGCCGGGAACAGACATGCTTCAGCCGGATTTTCAGGAAGGTCTGATTCACCAGTCGCGACAGCTGCGCTCAGTTCCAGACGTTTTAAATGGTTGCGGTCTATCTTGCCTGAGGTCAGACGCACCACGGCATCCAGTAATTCGAAACGCGCAGGCAGCATATAGGGTGGCAGGCTGCTTGCCAGTTGCTGACGCAAACGGATCACAAAGGCAGTATCATCTTCATCGTCGACATGTGCAGTTTCGCGCACGATGAAGGCGACGATCTGATCCATATCCTGATCTTTTCTCAGTACGACCGCCACAGTCCCTACACCTGACTGTTGCGCGAGCAGGGTTTCGATTTCACCCAGTTCAACGCGGAATCCGCGTATCTTCACCTGATCATCGGCGCGGCCCAGGCATTGAATACTGCCGTCGTTCTGAATAACTGCCAGGTCGCCGGTACGATACAGGCGCTGATCGTGCTCAGATTGCGACCAGGGATTGCTCAGGAATTTTTCCGTCGTCAGATCAGGGCGGCCCAGATAACCGCATGCAACACCAGGTCCGGAAATACATAGTTCACCGGTTTCACCTATATCCAATAAACGCAGGCCTTGTTCTAGTTCGGTGGAAATCACCATCATGGAATAGTTAGGCAGCGGCTTGCCTATCGTAACAGGCTGGTCTGGATACAACTGAGCCAGGCTGGCAGAGACCGTGGCCTCGGTCGGGCCGTAGGTGTTAAACATCTGGCGGCCAGTGCGACTCCATTTCGCCACCAGCGATTCCGGGCACATTTCACCACCCAGATTGATTAAGCGCAGGCTGGGTACATCTTGGGTAAATAAGGCGAGCAGGGTAGGGACCGCATGCAATACCGTAATCTGGTTTGCGGCCAGCGCCAGCGGCAACGCGTCGGGGTCGCCAGTGATTTCCTTGGGTGCTATCCACAAGCTGGCGCCAACCAGATAACTGATCCAGATTTCTTCGAAGGACATGTCAAACGCAACGGAAAAGCCCTGGTACACCTTATCGTTGGCTTGTATGCCTAGTACTGCATTTTCACTGCGTAAGAAATGACAAATACTGCCTTGATTGACCAGGATGCCTTTCGGCTTCCCGGTAGAACCTGAGGTATAAATCACATAGGCCGGATCATTGGGCGCGCATCCCTGTCGCCTTTGTAGGGTAGTCTGTACCGGGGCTAACAAGTCAGCGGCATCCCAGGTCGTCAAACTGGCGTCAGTCAAGGACTGCGCTATAGCCGGGGTGCTCAATAAACCAAATGCCTGTGCATCTTGCAGGCAAACCAAGACCCGCTCCAGTGGTGTATCGGCATCAAAGGGTAACCAGGCAGCACCCGTCTTGGCGATTCCGGCCTGCATTACCAGCAGATCTATTCCACGGGGTAACCACAAACCCAGAATTTGCCCGGGAACGACACCCGCTTGTAATAAGTGATGAGCGACCAGATCAGCGCGCGCATTGAACTCGGCATAGCTCAGGCTCAGGTCGCCGCAAATCAGCGCGATTTGCTCTGGCCTTGCTTTGGCCGTTGCTTCAAGGATATCTGCCAGTACTTCCTGGCGGAGCAGATCCGGGCGGATATCGCCGGATAAAATCGGATTAACTGTGTTCGGACTACTGGATAAAGACATAAATTTTAAATTTGGGAACCACCATCACAGAACCGGCTTTTCTCAACAGATTTTGTTTCTTTTACTACTGGAGAGGAGCTGATTCCAATACTGAATACGCTGCCAGAGCCGCGAATTGAGCTTGTCGGCAAGTTTATCATCCTGATAAGCTTGGAATGTAGTAAAACGTCACATTCAGTTCAGAAATTCAACATAAATCGATAAAATCCCCAGCGTAGCTACATTAGAGGCGCTGGGGATGTCTGCGTTGAACCCAAAAAGTAAAAATTCGGATGTAGGAAAGAGGTTTATTGCAGCGCTTGTATATTACGGATCAGGTGAGAGCGGTTTTCCAGCCTGCGTCTTTTCATGTGGGATGGATTTTGATCCTCCAGTAAATGCGTATCTCGTAAATGCGTCAATGCACGGCAAATAGTTTCACGGGTGGATAGCAGGATGTCCGCCATATTTCCCAGACTGGGCAAGGTACATGCTAAATCGGTGCCAGCCTGATCTTGCTCTGCATCCGCCAGTAACTGCAGTAAGCGGCGCACCCTTTCCTCGACCGTGCCGCAACGTAAGGCTATCGCTTCACGATGGCGCTGGTGCGCGCTGAGCAGCGCCTGCAATACGCATTGCTGCCATTGCTGTTCTTCGGCCAAATTCACCGGACTCAGACAGCTTGGGGTAATTGCAGTGAGTCTTAGCTGATCCGGCACCGCCGCCAGACGCTCAACACCGAGCAGGTCTCCTTTCAATGCCAGCCTCAGAAAGCTGGGCTTGGCGGTCGTAGCTTCGGGCGCAAGGGTATCAATCCGGATCGCGCCACTTTTTACACACCAGAGCTTTGCCGCCTGCTGTTCTGTCATTTCTGTCCGTGCCGCCAGAAAGATGGCTGTATGATTGCAAATAGGGAAATTCATGCATACTCCAGAACCCGGGGACTGGCCCCGGAATTGATGGTGTTCAGGCTTCAGTTTGGATTCGAGAATCTTGGATTTTTGAGAAACTTCTCATCCGTCAGCGTGCCGAGGAAATCGATCAGATCCGATTTATCCTGCTCGCTCAGGTTAATTCTGGTAATCAAATCGCTTTTATACGGATTCGTCCTGCCATCTCCGGCGTAAATGCCGCTAGTGATATGCCGCCCACCAGCCGCATAAAAATCCAGCACATCCTTCAGTGTCGCGATGGAGCCATCATGCATATACGGCGCAGTCACGGCCACATTCCGTAAGCTGGGGGCGCGGAATGCACCCATATCCTGCGCCCGTAAAGTGCTTTCAAATAAGCCGCGGTTAGGGAAGGGAAAGCCGCCTTTACCATCAATGTTATATAGCCCTGTGTTGTGGAAAGGCGTGTCAACTTGCGATAGCCCCTGGAATTTCACCTGATCATTGAAGTTAAAACTGCCATGACAATGGAAGCACTCGGCCTTTTCTCCCATGAACAGATTCATGCCGCGTAATTCGGATGCGCTCAGCGTCGCTTTTTTCTGCAGGAACTGGTCATAGCGCGAATCGCTAGATACCAGCGCCCGTTCAAAACTCGCAATCGCTGCAATGATATTGGCAAAACTGACGGGATCTGCATCTTTGGGAAACGCTGCCTGAAACTGCTTCATCACTGCCGGGTCTTGCCGGAAGCGCGACAACACGGTGTTTTTATTCTGGTCATTGATCCCCATTTCTACCGGATGTTCGCCAAACATCGGTACTTCCATCTGCCGTTCCAGCTCAGTCAGTGCCGGATTCGCCCAGGTCAGCGTCGCGTGGTACACCACATTGGCCAGACCTTGCGAATTGCGCGGATGGGTTTCGCCGGTTGAACCGATCGCCAGCGGCCGGCCATCGGTAAATGCTTTGTCTTGCTGATGGCAAGAGGCACAAGACTGGCTGCCATTACCGGACAGCCGGGTGTCATAGAACAACTGACGCCCGAGCTGCATTTTTTCCTCGGTATAGGGATTGGATGCCGGAATGATGGCTGCCGGAAATCCATTCAGCGCCGGGGTGACTGGTGTTGAATGACTATGGGTTGAGGAGGGGCCACCTCCACCAACGCCACCTGAACCACAGGCCAACAGCATCACAGTGCTTGCCAATAGCGTGAGTCCAGACAGCATGGAACGGCTGACGATGGCTGCCATTATTTATTGCGAACTACAAAGACTGATTGCACACCGGCGGTCGTTGGGTTGCCGGTGCTCAGATCAATTTTAAAGCTGTCAAATATTCCTTTGCATTCCTGATCCGTGCCACCCGACATACAGCCGACCGCACCACTGGTGTCGCTGCTCAGATCGCTCGCCGCATACAAGGCATTCAGATCCAGCGAGATTTTTTGTTTGTCAGCGTCAAAGTTTGCGAGCTTGACCACCATACGATTCGAATTCGTACAGCTATAGGCGCCACTACTTGCATTGGTCGTGCAGCCGACTGAGCCTAAATGCAGATTCCAGGTTGAAGACACGCTATTGGTGGTGGTCGGTGGCACGGTGGTATTGTTGACGCGGGTGACATTCACACCGCCGACAGGATTTAATTCCAGCTTGAGGAACTTGCGGCCCGAGGTCCAGCTCCATGCCATCGCCGCCACATTCATTGGTTTAGTCGCTGTCGCGTAGTCAGTATGGTTCAGCGTTTCCGGCACGCCGATTTCATAGCTGATGCCCTTGTATGCCGCGCCAGGAACAGTGCCGCTGATCACGTTATTGGTCAGCAATAAGGTGCCGCCGCAGGCAGTGGTGCTGCCATCGTTAAAGCTGATCAGGCTGACCTGATCATTTTGCCAGTCGTTCGCAGTCAGGGAGACAGGTACCAGCTGGTCGTTGGCATCGATCAGCTTGACGTTGGAGATGTAAAAGCGCGCATCTTTCAATTCCGCAGTGCTGGCTTTGCTGCCTAAGCCGGTGATGCTGGAGCCGCATTTCACGGGTTGGCCATTGGCAAGCAACTCAAAGTTAATCGACACCGGCATCACTGCCGGGTAGGTCACCACAGGTGCCGTGCTGCCACTGGAGCCACCGCAAGCGCTGAGCAATGTCAGCGCAGACAAGGCCAGCAAAGACAGTGCTGCTGGGCGTGATGTTTGGATTGTTTTCATATTGATTGCCTAAATTAAGAAATTAAAAAGATTAAAAAGACGATTGCAGGCCCAAAGTCAATGCCCATTTTGGTGCGAGTTGCACGCCATTGACGTATTGGTAGGCAGGCAGCTGTGCGAAGCCGTAGAGATGGCTGCGCGCATTGATGCGGTAACTCAGTCCGGGGCTGATCGAGAAAGAGCGGCCACCAGAATTGTCTGGCTCGGCCTTAACGCCCGAGTCGCGTTTCTTATGCTGGAAATTCAGTTGCAGCATGGGCGAGATGCCATACTTCCATTCGGTACGCAGCCCCAGATCCACACCTACAGTGGCACCCGGCTGATAGCCATCTTTTTCATTGAGCGGAATTTCCGTATTGAGCTGCACAAACCAGGTGCTTGCCAGATCTGGCAACACGCGCCGGTAGTAGGCGCTGCCGATCAGGTCAGTGGTGCCGCTGCCCGCTTGCAGACTGCGCTCAGCGGGTGTGCCGGTGTTGTTCGCGATATTGGTTTTCGCGGTAGCCAGTTTGAGCCCCAGCGTCGCACCCATGACAGCGTTTTTACCGCTCGCTGACTCTTGTATGTCGGATTGGTAGCGTAAGGCTGCGCGCGCGTCACCTAACTGACGATACGTCCAGTTGACCCTTTCACCGCTTTCGGTATGCACATGGGAACGATCAATAAAGGGCAGGGCAAGGGATACGCCCCAGTTGTCATGAAACGCATGATCCAGATTGAACACCCAGCGCCGGCTGATCGTTTCCAGCTCGACCTCATTGGCATTCGATGGCGTGACTTTGTCTGCACCGGACATCAAGCGGTTTTGATTCACCTGCTCAAACCGCAAATCAAGCCGGGTACCGCGTTCCAGCCAGGCACCCTGTACTGACCAGTCGGTATTGACCAGGCAAAAACTGCTGCCGCAAGATGCCTGCGCATTGCTGGCAGCGAGAAACGTAAGTGTGGACAGCATCAGAAAAGCAGGACGCTTGACTGTGCTGTATAAATTCGAAATAGACATGGATATTTCTTTTTAATGGAACAAAATAAGAACGAAATAGGAACAAAACAAAATACATACTCAGATTCGAGTCGGGGCCTTGAACGCAGGGCTGGGCACCTCGGCCGGAATCAGCTTCAACGGCGCCAGGTGTATACCTTGTTGTGCAGCTTTGGAGACGCTCATCAAGGCATAGGCATGCCACACCCCCAAAGCACAAATCGCCGCCACGTTAAAGCAGCGCAGCGCCAGTAAACAGACTTCAGACTTTTTTAAAGAAGCAGACATATTTCCCTCTGTGCGGCATCGCAGTGACGGATGCCGCCTGCAGACAGGCGAGCACCATGCACGGCGCTATCGATAAATGAAACAATCAGGAGATCAGGGTAGCCTGCAGGCAGGGTGATTCACATGGACTCACATGGCAGTGCAAATGCAGAACACAGCGAAAATGTGGGTACAAATGCCGGTATGGCCGCGCGCAAAGACAGCAGCAGACCGCGCTGTCAGCAGCTTATGCAAAGACACAATGTGAAATCAGAAGCCTGAAGGACTCAGGCCAGGAAAGGCGGTGCCCTGGGTTGCGCACTGGCCCAGGAAAAAAGCTGTTTGGGGGAATGGTAAAAAAGTGGCGGGAACGATGCGCTAATGTTGGCAGGTTGAATATCGCTGAGCGAGGTATTGATCAACACGGCATGATCGGCATGCGGCAGACAGTTGGCACAATGCCCTTTATGCGCTTTACTCGGCGAACTCTGCACTTGATCTGTCTGCGTCTTCTGATCCGCATCCGTGCTAACCGCAATCAGCTTGAGCGCTTTATTGCCGTTGGCACTGCAAATTTCCACCCACAAGCCATCTGCTTGCTTCCTAGGAAAAGCAGCCGCCAGTGCGGGCGCAAATCCATTGAACAGCAAGGCAAAGCAAGCTATCCAGGAAATCAGTTGACGGAGAAAAAATGAGGGATGCATGGTCTGAATTATATCGAATAGTCAGTCATGCTTGGGGATATGCTGCGCAGATTGGTTGAATTTTTGATTCTAAGTTGATCTGTGTCTATTTACATTTGGCCGGATTGGATAGGGAGTCGCGCTTGACGAGAGTGCGTGATTCCTCGCGTAGGCCTTGCAACAGTATGGCATCCGCAATCTGTAAAAAACGCGGCCCGCCATGCACGGCTAAGCGCGGCAACCAGATGGGCGTATCGTCTCCTGGTATGTATTTTGGCTGGGACATTTTGTCACTATGTATCGATAGTGCTTTCAAGTAGTATGCCTCAGACCGTGTAGCGATATCATGCTGGCATGGCTGTCGTGCCCGGTTTTTCTCTTATTTGTGCCGAATGCCATGCATATGTTCTGGCGGAGTGAATGCAGATTCAGGCCACACGCCTGAGCAAATAGAATGGGCAGAAAATACTACTGCTGATGTCGCGTTCGTAGCGCTTGCGCCTATAGAATTTAGTGTTAACCCAGTTTGGAAATACGCAAATGGAATGGACCCCTATCGTCCTCGTGACGTTCAAATTACTCGTGCTCGGCACGGGCATGTACTTCGCCATCAAGTGGCATTACGATCAAGGAACAAAAGAGAAGGAGTGGGCAGATGAGAAGCGCGCCATACTGCGTGCGGGCCGCAAAGTCACCGTCATCTTCGTGCTAAGCCTGCTGGCGCTGGGGTTCGCGACCTATTTTTTTTGCAGGATGATAGGCCTGGATTTGAGCTTTTCGTGATGGGGAGGGCGGGCAAACATCATTTGCAATTCAAATCCAAAGCCTTGGTCATTTCTCATACTCGGCTCAACTTATTTTGTCTGAGGTAGCTCTAGGCCAGGTATGAAAATGAGATTGCCGCCATCGGTCAGTTCGCCAATACGTCTCGCTTTCAATGGTGCGTATTCCGCAGACTCATACATGTCATTCGCCGCTTCTTTGGACGGAAAGCGAATGATGGCCGTGAAATTTCCGCTAGTCTGACCCTCTTTGACAATGACATCCCGCGTGGCAGCAAGAAACTGACCACCGAATTTGCCTGCGACTGCACTCATCAATGAGGCGTAGTGCTCGACGTATTTGGGGAAATCCTTTACGTTGAACTGCACGAGGACCAACATAGGCTGTGACATAGATATCTCCTAAAGTGAGTTGCTTGAACGTGGGAGGCAACAAAAATATTCTCCGTAGCTTACATACGGTAAGGCGAATCCGATTGACCGAAAGCTCAGATCAGAGGCCGACCATTACGTCATCGATAAGCATAAATCCAGATTGAATCATCTACTTTTTCATAAGCCTGTCCAATCGACTGCAATGCTCGCTCAAGTTCAGCCTCACAACTAATCGTAACTTTTGGCAGCAAGTTCGCGACATGGTTTAGATACCTGGGACGGATTCGTATCCATTCGACAGAAAACAGAGGACGCGTTCCTTCATCCCAATCCCCGTGGTAGCAAACATCTGAGTCAAAGCTGGCTGGAGCGGGCTCAGCATGCAGCAGGTCCTTTCTTTGGTAAGGCGGTGGAAAGGGCAGCTTGTTTATCTCAGCAAGCAGCTCGCGCCATTTTGTGTCATTCATGAGCGAGCCCAGACCTCGTTTTGTCAACGCTGCCTTGACAGCGCGCTTGTGTTTATCTTCGTCGTACATAATCGTGTCTGACGTGGCGCAGCTTCACCGTGCAGACCCTTATTGATGGACGACAGGGTCAGCACGCGCTGCCTCAGCGAGCGTCTTTAGATTGCGCAGTGTGACAGGAAGGCCTGAGTTAAGTTGCTTAGAGAGCATAGGACCTAGAACCACGGACAGAAAACCTGAGAAAGTAACTCTGTGTATGACCTCTGTCGCTCCGTTTACGGGAACGAGCTCATGCTCGAATAGCATACGAAATAAGGGAATCTTTGATTCAACCGTGAAACACTTACCAGGCTCAACTTGAGTAAGAAGCATAGGAACTGTCATTCCCTTAGGAGGCGTGATTCGACCTCGGCTACCGACGCGAAATGGCCCTTCAATATAGGCTTGCCTGGTGTCCGGGTCCCAGGTATGCCAATGTTGGACATCCTCATAAATCTGGAAGACTGTCCCGGGGGATGCATTGACTGTGATTCGGTGTTCAACCTGCATGTTAGCTTTCAGAAAGGAGTAAAGTGGCGTGACTGGCTTGGGATTTTACATAAACTTTATACTTACTTGATCCAGATCGATGCGCGTACATCGAGTTGCGCCACCGTTAAACTTGCTGCAATCAGAGACGGCCATACTAAAACTTATGCCGCATTTCCTAAGTGTCCAGAACTCGAACTCAGTATCTGCTCGACGACTTGGCCGTGCAATTTGATGCGTGTCCAGTGGTTGTGTGGCTGAATCAGTACATGGCGGATGAACAATGTTTTCCCTTCAGTGACACTGGTGATTTGCGACCACGGAATGAAAATCGGCGGGCTCATGAAGCGGAAAGGGAGGAGAACCGCAAGGCCCAGACCTTGTTCCGATACCGTGATCGTCAGGCAACTGCCGTACCCGACCGGAAATGACTTGGCGCCCATTGTTCCCGATACGAAGCGATAGGTATTGCCTGAATTTTGCCCCCGCGCCCGCCAGTGGGTGGCCATGCTGCGCCAACCCGATAACGTGCTCAGGAGTCCGGTGATCGCGAACCACATGGCTAAGAAGAAAATGAAGAACCATGGCGAACCAGGGTCCGGAATCAGTGTCTGTATGTACATTAGTTTGCCAGGCTTGTTGTTGAGCGAAGTGGCAACACCCGGTTTTACGGTAAATTGTCCAGTGAATAAAGGGATTTCGCCTGAGCGCTGACTCAGGTTTCATTCAGGTACCCTCGCTCCAGGGCGTCGCCTTGATTTTCAAAGATTGCCATCGCGGTACTCATGCGTCTGAAACCGAATTTCTGGTAGAACGGCTCTTTACCCGGCACTGCGTACAGAATCATTTTTTTGTGACCACTGGATAAGCTGACCAGCTTAGCGACGATTTGCTTACCCAGACCCAGTCCCTGATGACTAGGCAGCAGCGCGACGTCGCAAATATACGAACAATCAACCCCATCCGCCAGGGCGCGGCCAACACCCACCAGCTTACCATCCTCGTAGACGAAGCATTTGAACATACTGTTCGTGAACGCAGTTCTCAGCCCTTCAGGCGTCTTGTTTCCTAGCGGTGCGGCACGATACAGCGCGGCAAGCTCTGCCCAGTCGAGATTGTCGATTGAGGATGACCAGACTAATGACATTGGGTGTTCCTTGTAAAATTTAATGCCCAAATTAAAGGGCGCTGTCAGGCGCCGCGTCGGTGTGCCCAATTAACGCAGCCGAGTGCCATCTGGATTCCTCGCATCCTCATCGCGTCGGGTTGGATAATACGGCTTCTTGTGCTCTAACTCGTAGAAGAGGGTGCCACGAATTCCCATCGCTTCTTCCTTCCGTATCGGACGCTGCCAAATCCGATTGAAGGCTGCATTCAATTCAGCTCTCGGACCGCGCGTCATGACTTCGTCGATGAAGGCAATGTCCTGTCCCGTCGGAAAAATAAGGTCGAACTCGCTATCCGTGGCGGCGAAGATGTCGTACACGCAGTTGTCTGCGCCGTCGATAATCAGGATGTTCTTCATATGTGCCAGCTTATCAGTTTAGCGGACGCAGCAAGCGATTCGCTGCAACGATGCCTCATCGGTGGTCAAACGATGGAATATAAAGCATAGGGCTTTATCAAAAAATGATGGCCAATTATAAATTTTGGTGATTAAATTGACAATAAAAAACAGACTATCGGCGTTTGCTTGTATCAAAACTAAGGTGAGCTTGATGCGCAAAATCCGGGTAGTGCTTTGACTTTGGGTCTCAAAACACACTCAATCACTACGATATTCCAAACGTTCAGGGTAAAGGGGCTGGCTGGTGGGGCAAACCAAGCCCGCTTTTTAGCCAGCCTCGCTACACCGTAGTGTTAGGTTTTTGCTGCTTCAAATTCGACATATCCATCAGCGATGGTTGGAAAGATATTCACGATTGAAAAAAATCCTTTGGAGATCAATTCGGAATCACGGAATTCTTCGAAGAAGGAATAGAAACGACGAATGTCATCACAGGTAAACATTTCAATGTCTGAGGTAATACCGCTGAAGGCTTCAGCGTCAAAGTGTGCATGACGGATGTCAGGATAGTTTTTTAAAATAGGGAAAACCTTGGTCTGTGTGAATTCCTTCCGTTCCTGGCGGTTTAGCGCCAGCCAACTGATATCTGCTTTGAGATGGACAAAGATTGTGAATGGGTGCTGGTTCAAGTGATTGCTCCGATGAATGCCTAACGTTTAAGTTCAGCGTGCGTCGCAGAAGATCCGCTTCAGCGACGCGTTAGGCTGTTTGTTGAGAGTTGAGACATAACGCACGCTGACCCTGATAAGAATTGATGACTGATTGTAAAGTGGGTCGATGAAATTGGCAATAAAGAAACAAAGGGTCAGTACTTTGCCTGCGTCAAAACTGAGGCGAGTCTGGTGTGAAAGATTCCGGCTAGTGTGTTGACTGAAGGTCTAACAACTCACTCAATCAATACGATGTGCCTAACATTTGACGTAAGATGAGAGCCGCGTGCGGGACGTCCCCTTGACTGACGAGGGGTTGGGCGCTTGCATGACTACTCAGTCTCCACCTCAATGGTCGCTTTGAGCGTTAGTGGGACGCCATTTCGTAGCGAGTAGACGCCGATGACCGAGCGAGCGTGCAAGCCCGAAGGGCCAAAAACTTCCACCAATAGATCTGAAGCGCCGTCTAAGACCTTCGCATGGTCTTCAAATTCTGGCGTGGTGCAGAGCGACCCGTGAAGTTCCACGATGCGGGCGACTTTGTCCAGAGAGCCAAGTGTTTTCTTGAGCGTGGCCAGCAAATCAATGCAAGCGGAGCGTGCGAGTTCATAGCCTTCTGTTGCTGAATAGTCACTTCCGAGGCGGCCCTTCGGTGGCTCGCCATTGACCGGAGGAGGGGCTTTGCCAGAAAGAAAGAGAAGCTTGCCTGATTGGACAGCCGTTGCATAATTTCCTGCAGGGCCACTTCCGACTGAAAGATGAATGCCAAGGGCGATGAGTCGTTGTTCCGCATTCATGGCTGTGCCTTTCGTAAGCATCCGGTGAAGTCATCTTGAAGTTAAGTGCGTAAGCGTAGATGATCGTGTCCACTTAATAAGTGGACACTTGTACATGATGGACGATGGAATCAATACGCCAAGACGGCGTCGGCGGCACA
>NZ_JACOGG010000079.1 GCF_014284365.1 Cognatundibacterium rugosum | reverse complement strand
AGGTCGGGTTTTCCGGTTTCTGGTTGGTCACCGCAGAAATGGTGTTCTGTGGCTGTACCTGTGGCTGGACCTGCACTTCCGGCGGCGGAATGAATGGTGGCGGTGGAGCCAGCAGTTTCGGCGGCGGCGGTGGTGGCGTGTCTGGTGGTGGCGGAGGCGGTTTGACCTCTTCCACGATTTTTGTTTCTAGGGGCTTTTGAACGATTTCAACGAGTTTGGTGCCCAGGCCATTGGCCAGTGCGTACACCAATACCG
>NZ_JACOGG010000078.1 GCF_014284365.1 Cognatundibacterium rugosum | reverse complement strand
CCAATGGCCTGGGCACCAAACTCGTTGAAATCGTTCAAAAGCCCCTAGAAACAAAAATCGTGGAAGAGGTCAAACCGCCTCCGCCACCACCAGACACGCCACCACCACCGCCGCCGAAACTGCTGGCCCCACCGCCACCATTCATTCCGCCGCCGGAAGTGCAGGTCCAGCCACAGGTACAGCCACAGAACACCATTTCTGCGGTGACCAACCAGAAACCGGAAAACCCGACCTTCACCAAGGCAGCGCCACCGG
>NZ_JACOGG010000077.1 GCF_014284365.1 Cognatundibacterium rugosum | reverse complement strand
AAAATAGTGAAGACCTGTTATGAAGATTCGCCAAACCTTGTTCCAGCGTAGCGTTGCCAGCATCGTCTTGCTGACGTTCAGCAGCCTGACTTTATACCCAGCTGGTGTCTCAGCGCAAGCGCATGAAGCAGCTGAAAAAGCTGGCCTGCTCACGCGTCTGAAAGACGAGGGTTTGCTGGGGAACACGCAACGCTATCTTGGCAAATTAGCGGGGCAGTCTGGCGTGAATGCCAATACGGTTCCAGCAGTCGCCAG
>NZ_JACOGG010000076.1 GCF_014284365.1 Cognatundibacterium rugosum | reverse complement strand
TCTTCGCTGTACCGATCAGGCTATGCATGGCAGCAGCTCGCTCACCACCGCTGTCCGACCCAAGAAACAGGAAGTTCTTGCGGCCCAGGCAGCAACCCCGTAACGCATTCTCGGCAATGTTGTTATCCATCTCGGCCACGCCATCTTCACAGTAATAGTTCAACGCATGCCACTGGTTGAGCATGTAGTTGATGGCCTTGGTGGTCTCGGATTGTGTCGATAGTGTCAGCAGTCTGTTGCGCAGCCAAACTTCCA
>NZ_JACOGG010000075.1 GCF_014284365.1 Cognatundibacterium rugosum | reverse complement strand
GGCAGTCTCATTAGAGTGCCCTTTCGTAGCAACTAATGACAAGGGTTGCGCTCGTTGCGGGACTTAACCCAACATCTCACGACACGAGCTGACGACAGCCATGCAGCACCTGTGTGCAGGTTCTCTTGCGAGCACTTCCAAATCTCTTCGGAATTCCTGCCATGTCAAGGGTAGGTAAGGTTTTTCGCGTTGCATCGAATTAATCCACATCATCCACCGCTTGTGCGGGTCCCCGTCAATTCCTTTGAGTTTTAA
>NZ_JACOGG010000074.1 GCF_014284365.1 Cognatundibacterium rugosum | reverse complement strand
GGCAGTCTCATTAGAGTGCCCTTTCGTAGCAACTAATGACAAGGGTTGCGCTCGTTGCGGGACTTAACCCAACATCTCACGACACGAGCTGACGACAGCCATGCAGCACCTGTGTGCAGGTTCTCTTTCGAGCACTTCCAAATCTCTTCGGAATTCCTGCCATGTCAAGGGTAGGTAAGGTTTTTCGCGTTGCATCGAATTAATCCACATCATCCACCGCTTGTGCGGGTCCCCGTCAATTCCTTTGAGTTTTAA
>NZ_JACOGG010000073.1 GCF_014284365.1 Cognatundibacterium rugosum | reverse complement strand
CACTGGGTACGCCGGTTTCAGTTACGTGGTGCCGACGGCTTAGATAAAAAATATAGCCACTACAGTGCCGAATTCAAACTCTCTGTGTTGCAACACATGTGGCTCAATCGGCTCTCTTATCAGGAAACAGCCCTGCTGTACGACATCCGCAACAAGTCCATCGTGAGCGCATGGGAACAAAGCTATCATAGCGGCGGCATACCCGCCCTAACGCCACGCCCCCGAGGACGCCCCAACGTGATGTCGCCGTTCAAA
>NZ_JACOGG010000072.1 GCF_014284365.1 Cognatundibacterium rugosum | reverse complement strand
ACTTAAAAGAACACATACGCACGATTTACGCGCGCCATCAAGGACGTTACGGATATCGGCGCATCACGGCCAGCATTCAGCAATCCGGGGTGGCGGTGAACCATAAAACCGTGCAGCGCCTGATGACGGAGTTAGGCTTGAAGTCCCTGGTAAGGATCAAGAAATACCGCTCCTACAAAGGGCATGTTGGCCGGATTGCCCCCAATTTACTGCAGCGGCAGTTTGCCGCACAAAAGGCGAATCAAAAATGGGTGA
>NZ_JACOGG010000071.1 GCF_014284365.1 Cognatundibacterium rugosum | reverse complement strand
CCTACAAAGGGCATGTTGGCCGGATTGCCCCCAATTTACTGCAGCGGCAGTTTGCCGCACAAAAGGCGAATCAAAAATGGGTGACCGATGTGACAGAATTCCATGTCGCTGGGGAGAAGCTGTATTTGTCGCCGATACTTGATCTATACAACGGAGAAATTATTGCCTTTAACACGTCACGGCGGCCGGTATTTAAGATGATCAGCGAAATGCTGACGAGCGCATGGAGCAAGTTAAAGCCTGGAGATCGTCCGATACTGCACTCCG
>NZ_JACOGG010000070.1 GCF_014284365.1 Cognatundibacterium rugosum | reverse complement strand
CCTACAAAGGGCATGTTGGCCGGATTGCCCCCAATTTACTGCAGCGGCAGTTTGCCGCACAAAAGGCGAATCAAAAATGGGTGACCGATGTGACAGAATTCCATGTCGCTGGGGAGAAGCTGTATTTATCGCCGATACTCGATCTATACAACGGAGAAATTATTGCCTTTAACACGTCACGGCGACCGGTGTTTAAGATGATCAGCGAAATGCTGACGAGTGCATGGAGCAAGTTAAAGCCAGGAGATCGTCCGATACTGCACTCCG
>NZ_JACOGG010000006.1 GCF_014284365.1 Cognatundibacterium rugosum | reverse complement strand
ATTGGAAAGGCTACCATTGCAACCATTCAGCCGCATCGGCGAACTACTGCCACACAACTGGAAGCTTGCTCAATAATTTCCATCATCCATATCAGAACCGGTCAACCTGTGATGACCGGGCGCTTACGCTTGGCTTTGCGGCTCGTCGAAGCAATCAAAATGACGCACGACTACCACTAACTTGGCGCAGCATGTAAACCTTGCGCCATTCCAGTTTTTTTACTCAACACAGTAAGAGGCAATCTCCAGGTAGGGCGCATCCTGATGCGCCGCATGGGAATGACTTTCATACCAATTCATTCAAGCATGGTTTGTTCAATTAGGTTGTAGATTGGCCTTGTTTGACCTTTTCTCGTTTGGAGGATCAGGGCGTTTAGCCTTACGATAGGGCTGTTGGTGATTTGATCCATCTTAACGGCGGTAGCTAATTCATGTGACGCATCGTGAAGTGCCCTATTTGTGCGGGTTACGGCCTTGATTGAGTCCATCAAATATCAAAGGTCATCACAACCATTTCCATGTCTATTTGAAAGTGCCAAAACCGTTAGAAATAGGCGGCGCTAAGAAACTAACATTGGACAGCGCGAGTGCCTCAGGCAGTACCTTTAAAGATGCCGGAACCAATTTGTCGCCTCAAGAACAATTGGAGGCGCTGAAAATTTATGCGAATTCTGTAATCTCACCTAAGGAACAAATGATGTTCGAGTTAGATAATGTCCATAACTATGTTGTAGAAGCAACTCAAGCTCAAGCGGTGAAATCTCAATCGATAGAGTCATCATCCGGAAAAAATAAGTTCAATTACATCATCTTAAATTGCCAACAAATTGAAAATAGAGAAGGAGCCGATCCACGCTCTGCTGATCGCGTTCTTGATCCTGCAATTTATGTAAGAATAATGGGAAATACGAATGAGAACCCAATTGATGAGGCACATTTGGATCCAATCCTTTTAACCGCTCCGAAACACGGTAAATTGAAGAAAATAAGAGCGAATAATGGCTACGGCTATTATTCGTATAATCCGGAGCCGGGTTTTCGTGGTCGTGATCTTGTTGAATTTTCAGTAGAGGCGAATGGGAAAATTTATAAAGTCATCTTAAACTTGGTGATCGTGAATATTGCTGATGATTCGGAAAATCAAAAAGTTTGCCCAACAATAAAAATGAAGAAGGTTGCTTTCTTGAATAGCTGGGAACCACTTTCGTCCGTTTCTGTTCAGTTAGGAAAAGTTGATGAGAAAAGCTTAGGCGAAACGTTTGGAACTGGTACTGGTGCCCAAATCACCCTGGATACCAACGCCGCAGGTCACGGCTGGTTCATCGACAGCACACCAGATCAAAACGACGAGTTCTTACCGACTTCCAATCCTGACGTCTGGATCGCCAAAGCAGGTTCAGCCGCCGATGGCAAGATGGATATGCTCTCCGTACTTCTGCATGAATATGGGCATGCTTTGGGCATAGAACACAGTGGCGATGATGGCGATTTCATGGCCGCCAGTCTGCAGTCGCTTGAACGTCGTTTGCCTCGCGCAGAAGAGTTGGGTTTGGTGTCCTTGTATCGACTCCGTCGTGCTGACTATGGTTGGACTTTGGATGCCGGGCATACGCGATGGGTGTGACGGCTTGACCTGACTGCCAGCTTGCGCGTTGCGACCTAATCCTTCGCCGTGAAACGAGGTGACCGTAACTGAGCTTCACCGTCGCCAAAAAAAGTACACAATGCCGATGGCAGCGAATCCTGCAGCATCCATCAGCAGCAAGCCGTCAATGACGGCTATGGTCTGGTCACGGCTCCCCGCCATGCATACAAGAAGACCTTACGCTTATTCGTACGTGCCTAAGCGACACTTGTTACAATACCGGACTTCTTTCTTCCCTATGGTGCTGACATGTCGACTCAGACCACATCAGTTTTGCTGGTGATGACGAATTGCCCGGATCGCGCCAGCGCTTTGCGTATCGCGCAGGCTTTGCTGGAAAAAAGCCTGGTTGCTTGTGTGAACGTTTATCCGGAAATGCTGTCACTGTACAACTGGCAGGGAGAACAGGAACAAGCCCCGGAAGTGGCTTTGCATTTGAAAACCAGGGCTGAACTCTATCCTCAGCTGGAACAGGCGATCATCGCGCTGCACCCTTACCAAATACCGGAAATCATCGCCATCCCCGTCGTTCAGGGCTTACCCGCCTATCTGGATTGGGTACAGGCAGAAACAGGAAATAATCACTATGCGTATGACAAGCAGTAACTTCTCTTTGCCCGCGTTCTGGCGGGTCCTGCAGGCAGCCATGATGGCTTTGCTATTGAGCTGGCTACAACCAGCGATGGCAGAAGATTTTCTTGATCCTGAAGTCGCGTTTAAGGTCAATGCAGTCATGGTTGAGCCCGGTGTAACTGAAGTCACTTTCACCATCGCCGATGGCTATTATCTGTACCGCGAGCGTCTGAAATTCAGTTCCGAGCAAGCGAAGCTGGGCGAGCCTGTGCTGCCTAAGGGCAAAGTCAAATTTGACGAAACCTTTAACAAAGAAGTGGAAACCTATCGCGAAAAGCTGGTGGTACGTATTCCGGTGCAGGCTGATAAGGATTTCGTACTGAAGGTAGCGCGCCAGGGCTGCGCGGATCTGGGTTTATGCTATCCACCGATGGAGAGTGAGTTCCCACTCAGCGTCAGTGCTAGTAATAATGCGGGATCCGCCAATGTGGCTGCAGGCGCCGCACCGTCAAAAGCCGGTGCAGCTGCTGCGACAGATAACGAGAGCAGCAGCATCAGCGCTGCTTTGAAGAGTGGCAAGCTGGTGGTGATTCTGCCGCTGTTTTTCCTGCTCGGCCTCGGACTGTCGCTGACGCCTTGTGTACTGCCTATGGTGCCTATTCTGTCTTTCATCATCGTCGGTGAAGGTGCGGGTGTGAGTCGTATGCGCGGCTTCCTGCTGTCGCTGGCCTATGTGCTTGGGATGTCGCTGGTCTACACCGGCATGGGCGTCGCTGCTGGCCTGGCTGGAGAAGGCTTGGCGGCAACTTTGCAAAATCCTTGGGTGCTGGGTGCATTCTCTGCGCTAATGGTGTTGCTGGCCTTGTCCATGTTCAATGTCTATCAATTACAGATGCCTGCGGCCTTGCAGACTCGCCTGACCCAGGTGTCTGAAGGCCAGCGCAACAGTAAGGCAGGCAAGCTGATCGGCGTATTCCTGATGGGCGCGATTTCTGCCCTGATCGTCGGTCCTTGCGTGACTGGCCCGCTGATCGGCGCGCTGGTCTACATCAGCCAGACCCGTGACGTCTTAGTCGGTGGTGCGGCGATGTTTGCGATCGCCATCGGTATGGGTGTGCCTTTGCTGTTAATCGGTATTTCAGCCGGTAGCCTGTTACCAAGAACCGGTATGTGGATGGAATACATCAAACGCTTCTTTGGTGTGCTGATGTTGGGCATGGCCTTGTGGATGATTTCTCCAGTGATTCCGGCCTGGTTGCAAATGACGGGCTGGGCGCTGTTATTGCTGGCTTATGCGGCTTATCTGTTGTGGATACAGCGTTCGGGCCTGTTAGCGAAAGCTTTTGGCCTGCTGTTCGGTTTGCTGGGCGCAATCCAGCTGGTGGGTGTGGTGACCGGCGGGCGCGATGTGTATGCGCCGCTGGCACACTTGCTGGGTACTCAGGTACACGGCGCCAGTTTCCAGCGTGTCAGAACAGTGGCTGAACTCGATGCCGCGCTGGCGCAAAACAAAGGCAAGACTGCGATGCTGGATTTTTATGCAGACTGGTGCGTGTCTTGTAAAGAAATGGAAAAGCTGACCTTCACCGATCCAGCCATCAAAGCGAAGATGGAAGCGATGCTCTTATTGCAGGTAGACGTGACTGCGAATAACGAGGATGATAAGGCACTGCTCAAGCGCTTTGGTCTGTTTGGTCCGCCGGGTATCATCTTCTTCAATCAACAGGCGCAAGAGATTGCGGGCAGCCGTGTGGTCGGCTATCAGAATGCAGAGAAGTTCCTGCAATCGCTGAGCAAAACCGATCAGCCTTAAGCGCTGGCTGGGCACTGAGATGCTTATAACTGTTTGTATATAAGCATCTCACTTATCTGTACTTGGATGCGCGGCCTCAGCAGTTTTATAGTGCAGTCTTGGTTCTTATGGAGAAAAACATGACTTTACGTTTAGGCGATATTGCACCGGATTTTGAGCAGGATTCCTCAGTTGGCCCTCTGAAGTTTCATGAGTGGGCCGGTAATTCATGGGTGGTGCTGTTTTCCCATCCTGCCGATTTCACACCAGTCTGCACCACCGAGCTGGGTCTGACTGCCAAGCTGAAACCGGAATTTGATAAACGCAATGTCAAAGCCATCGCCTTGTCCGTTGATGGCGCGCAATCGCATCTGGACTGGATTAAAGATATCGAAGAAACCCAGAACACTGTGGTGGGCTTCCCTATCATCGCCGATGCAGATCGTAAGGTCTCCGCGCTGTTTGACATGATACATCCTAACCAGTCCGAGACCGTGACGGTACGTTCGCTGTTCATCATCGATCCAAACAAAAAAGTCCGCCTGATCATCACCTACCCTTTGACCACTGGCCGTAACTTTGATGAAGTGCTGCGCGTGATCGACGCACTGCAACTGACCGATGGCTATACCGTGGCAACACCAGGCAACTGGCGCGATGGAGACGACGTGATTATTCCTTTGTCGATCAAAGATGAAGAAGTGATCAAACAAAAATACCCGAAAGGCTATCAGGCACCTAAGCCTTATCTGCGCATTACACCGCAACCGAATAAATAATTCGCGTCGCTGACAAAAAACGCCCGTCAAATTACTGACGGGCGTTTTTTTTTGAGTGCCGTCTCATCAGCGGTTTTAGCGCTGGCGCATGGCTGCCCACTCATCCCGCAGCAAGGCATACATCAGGATGTCGTGGTAGCTGGCCCGGTCGTATACTGCGCCGCGAGCGATGCCTTCCAGCTGAAAGCCGCATTTGATGGCGACCCGTTCAGAAGCTTTGTTGGCAGTATTCATATGAATTTCTAGCCGGTTTAGCAAGGTAGTATCAAACAGATAGTCGCGCAGCAGGGTTACGGCCTCGGTCATGATGCCTTTACCGCGTGTCTGATTGGTGAACAGAGAGTAGCCAATTTCCCTAGACTGAAAATAGGGCACGGTTTTGAAGTGAAAGACGCGACCCAGGATTTGATCGGACAGGTCGGCAATCACAAAAAACTCCATGTTCTCACGCGATTCCTGAGCATCCATTAAACGCTTTTCCATTACCGCAGGTAAGAACAATTCCTTGGACAGATAGTCGCCGCGGGATTCCGGCAAGTTCATCAAATGGACCAGGTGAGGAATTTCTTCTCTGCGTGGATAACGCAAATAAAAGCTGCTGCCTTGTATCACGGTGTCTCCTTCAAATCAAAAGTATAGCCCGAATGAATATGCGCCTTTCCAATCGAAATGTCTTGGAAAAGCGCATGAATGCTTGGTCTTTGTTTCTACGTTTAAGTTAATCTGGTCAGCTCAGCGCATAGGCGTGATGTGCTCGGCATAGTCATACAAGGCGCCCAGGATTTCTTCGCTACGCTCATCGGCCTCTTCAGATAAGGCATCGATGCGTTCAAAGAAGGCATCGACGGTCATAGCCTGACCAGCGCCGTCGTGTAAGCGTGCAGCGCGATGTTCTTCCCAGGCCAGGCTTTCTTTCTGGCTCAGACTGTCGGGGAAGTTACGGGCCCGATAGCGGAACAGTAATTCTTCCAGACGCTTGTCCTGAAATGCCAGCGAACGCTGTGCGATTTCTTCGCCGGATAATGCGCGCAGCTGATTCAACAGCTTGCGGTCAGCCGCACCGATAAAACCATTGTATAAATCCTCGTCCACATCATTGGCAACGCTTTGTGGACGATCAAACACGGCTTCCCAGATTGCCTGCATATCGGGGGCGGCAGCCGCCAGTTCGGCATGCGCGAGAATGCTACTCATATCGATGCCCCAATGTGCGGCGCGTTCTGCGCTCAGGGTATTGAGCTTGCTGATCACAATGGGCGATTTATTGATGTGGATGGTTTTCAGTGGCAAGCGGCTCACGCCTTCCGGCAATTCGCTGGCCTTACTGAACATCCTCAGCTGTATCTGCTCTGCCGACAGTTGAAACAATTCGCTTGGATCTGCCTGTAAATCCCAGACGATGATTTCATTCTTATTAGTTGGATGCATCGCCAGTGGCCATACTACGCTGATGCAGCCGCGTTCGGCCGGGATCATGCCACTCACATGTAGCAGCGGGCGGCGCTGCGGCCAGCCTATTTCTTCCATCACTCTTTCTTTTTTACGCAGACCGAGGCAGAAGTCAAACAGGCGCGGATTATTTTGTTTGACTAAGCGAGCCATGGCGATGGTGGCGCGCACATCGGACAGGGCGTCATGCGCGGCTGTATGCGCGATGCCATTGGCCTGAGTCAGATGCTCCAGCCGGAAGCTGGGCTTGCCTTCTTCATTCAATGGCCATTGTATGCCATCGGGGCGCAGCGCATAGGCGGTGCGTACCACATCGAGCAAGTCCCAGCGGCTGCAATTGTTTTGCCACTCGCGTGCATAGGGATCGATCAGGTTGCGCCAGAACAGAAAACGCGTGACTTCATCGTCAAAGCGTATCGTGTTGTAACCCACGCCGACGGTACCGCTTTGGGCGAAGGCAGCTTCTATCTGCTGTGCAAATTCGTTTTCAGGTATGCCGTGTTCCAGACAGGTTTGCGGTGTGATGCCGGTAATCAGGCAAGAGACCGGGTCTGGCAAAAAGTCGGGCGCAGGCTGGCAATACAGCATCAGCGCTTCGCCAGTTTCATTCAGCTCGGCATCCGTGCGTATCGCCGCGAATTGCGCCGGACGGTCGCGGCGCGGCACCGCGCCAAAGGTTTCATAGTCGTGCCAGAGAAAACTCAGTTCTTGATTCATCATGATAAATATCAGTACCTTTTCAGAACCGACGTCTAACAGTGTCAGCGTCGTTCCCGCAATTGATCTTCCAGATAGCGCTGGCGGCGGAACACCAGCAACAGCACCACCACGATCAGCAGCATGGCGCCCATCGTGATCCAGAATCCCATTTTGTCCTTCAATAAGGGCATCACTTCAAAGTTCATGCCGAAGATGCCGGTGATCAGGGTCAGTGGCATAAACAGTGCCGTGATCACCGTCAGCGTGCGCATGATTTCGCTGGTACGGTGCGCCATCGCGGAAAAATGAATTTGCACCGCCGATTCCAGTGAAGCTTCGAGTCGACGCGCATGATTCAGCACGCGGCTGATGTGTTCCATCACGTCATTGGTGCGCACCAGCAGCAAGTCTTTGGCCCGGCCCTGATCATCGGCTTGTCCGTCATGGGTATCGACGATGTGATCACGTAACTCTTGCAGGGCATCGCGCTGTTCTTCGCACAGATTATCGAGCTTACGTAATTCCAGGCGCGAGTCGAGCAAAGCCATCCAGTTGTTAAAAGGACGGCGCGGGTCCAGCAGCGCATGCTGCCAGCGGTCGAGTTGTTGTGTCAGTGGCTGACGTAATTCCAGATACTGATCCACCATCGCATTCAGCAGGCGCAGCATCAGGTCTTCCGGTGAGGCCGGCAAGCGACTCGCATGCGGATTACCATCTGATTTACCTTTGTAATTCAACAGCTTTTGTCGGGTATTTTCTATCGTGCGGCTATTGGCCGCACGCACCGTCAGCAAAGCATTTCCCAGCAAGAAAAACGCGACCGGCACGGTCGCCAGCTTATTCAGTGCGGCGGGGATTTTACGCTTGAAGGGTTCGCCGTTTTCCTGACACAGCGCGGAATCGGGCTGCAGTGCCAGTTTGCGGAACACCACCATTTCATAATCATGGGTGCTGTCGAAATAGGAGGGGTGACTCAGATTGACGGCATCGGTCAGATGCAGATCGTAAATGTGCACGCCGGTGAGCGCCTCGATGCGGCTGCGCCAGGCTTCCGGATCGGTACTGACTTCATCGTGGGTAGCGTCTATCCACAGATAGCAGTTGTCAGCCGGCGCACAGTCCGGATTCAGTGTGACCTGATGGTCATTAATGTGAAAAATATCCATATCTGGCAGAAATCAAGCAGAACAGCAGCACTCATCCAATGAGGATCGTGCCGCAACAGCCGCCAGTATCCTGCTTAGACAGCAGATTGGCAAATATGACACAGCATTGACGCCGAAATTCGGTATTGCGCGGTCAGAAAAGCAGGGTCCGCAGCGTGGCTGCTGACCCGCATTTATCTAATTGTCAGACTTAAATCAGGTTTGAATCAAGCTTAAATTAGGCTTAAATCAGGCGTGGAATCACGCTTGTTTAAGCAAACGCGCGATATCACGTGCAAAATAGGTCAGCACGCCATCGGCACCCGCGCGTTTAAAAGCCAGCATGGCTTCCATCATGGTTTTATCGTGATCCAGCCAGCCATTCTGGGCTGCTGCCTTGATCATCGCGTATTCGCCGCTGACCTGATAGGCAAAGGTTGGCACCTGAAATTCATCTTTGACGCGCCTTACGATGTCCAGATACGGCATGCCGGGTTTTACCATTACCATGTCTGCACCTTCGGCCAGATCGAGTGCGACTTCGCGCAATGCTTCGTCGCTATTGGCAGGGTCCATCTGGTAATTGGCTTTATTACTCTTCCCCAGGTTCGCAGCAGAACCGACCGCATCGCGGAAGGGACCGTAAAACGCTGATGCATACTTGGCAGAATAGGCCATGATGCGGGTATGGATGTAGCCCGCTTCTTCCAGCGCATTCCGGATCGCACCGACGCGGCCATCCATCATATCGCTGGGCGCCACCACATCGGCACCTGCCGCCGCCTGGGTCATGGCCTGACGTACCAGCATGGCCGTGGTTTCATCGTTGAGTACGTAGCCATTGTCATCAATCAGTCCATCCTGGCCGTGACTGGTGTAAGGGTCAAGCGCCACGTCGGTCAGGATGCCGAGTTCAGGATGTGCTGCTTTCAATGCACGGATAGCGCGCGGAATCAGGCCATCCGGGTTAGTTGCTTCTATGCCGTCGGGTGTTTTGAGTGAGGCATCGATGGCCGGGAATAACGCCAGTACCGGTATGCCCAACTGCACACAGTCAGCGGCGACGTCCAACAGAAAATCGATGGAGACCCGCTCGACGCCAGGCATAGAGGTGACCGGCTGGCGTTGTTGCTCACCGTCGACGACAAATACCGGATAAATCAGGTCAGCGCTGGTGACGGTGTTTTCACGCATCAGTGCGCGCGAAAACGCATCTTTGCGCATACGGCGCATACGGATGGTGGGGAAGGCAGAGGGCAGGGCAGAATTTTTGATTGACATGGTGAGATAAATTTTTAGGCTGGTCAACGAAACTTTTCAGAGATACATGCGTCTTAAGCTACAGGTTGGAGCGTACTCCATGCCTACCGCTTCTCCTCCCTGAGCGGGACACCATTCGTCCCTATTCGAACTGGTGTTACTTTCCCCGGCAACATCATACGATGCCGGGGATTTTTTTTGCCTCAGCACGGCAATATGGCGCGCCTGAGGCTGTACTCAGACCGGATCGGTGCCCGTGTCCGGCACCGGCACATCCGCAGCATTGTCTGCTTCTGCCACAGGCAGTTCTTGATCCAGCCCAAGCAATGCGCGCACAGCGGCATCTGCTTCTTCGATACCTACACGTTTTAAGGCGGAGAATAATTGTACGCTATACGGGAACAGTGGGCCCTGATCATCCTTGTAACGTTCCAGTACCGCTTTGGCCTGACGTAAGGCATTGGCCGATTCATTATTGTTTAGCTTATCGGCCTTGGTCAGAATGCAGTGTATTGGGCGGCCGGTAGGTGCAAACCATTCCAGCATCTGTATGTCGAGGTCGGTGAAGGGACGGCGCGCATCCATAATCAGCACCAGTGCGGCGAGTTGGGTGCGACGCTGCACATAGGCACCGAGTAACTGATTCCAGTGATTTTTGGCGGCACCCGGGACTTCCGCATAGCCGTATCCGGGTAAATCGACCAGCATGGCGCGGATCTCGTCGACCTTGGTTTCATCCTTGCGATGCATGGCGACGTGGGCGCCGCCAATAGAAAAGTAGTTAATGTGTTGCGTTCGTCCCGGAGTCTTTGATGCAAAACAAAGCTTCTTCTGGTTGCATAGTGTATTAATAGCGGTCGACTTGCCGGCGTTGGAACGGCCTGCGAATGCGATTTCCGGAACATGGGTCCGCGGCAGATCTCGTAAATGATTGACCGTGGTAAAAAAGCGGGCTTGCCAGAGGATAGACATAGAGGAAAGGAAAAGTGGAAAAATGCAACAGTTGGCCGTTATAACGCCTGAAAGCTATTGTACAATAAGGGGTTAGGTAATGGGCAGCGCTATCTTTTTCCGTGCCTACTCTGGTTGCTGTTTCTCTCTTTTCCGCAGCAGCTTCGCAGCTACGTGTCGCCAACAGGGCAGATTTCTATTATTTAGTCTCAGGGTGTATGAATGAAACGTGCTTACTTACCAGTTATGAAGTCTCTTGGCATGGCCGTACTGGCTTTGTCCTCCCTCACTTCAGTCGCGTATGCGAATCAGGAAGCGAAGCCTGCTAAAGCGGATGCGGCCAAAGGCGAAGCGCTGTACAAAAACGGCGATGCGGCACGCGGTATCGTTGCCTGCGCCTCCTGCCATGGTGAAGCCGGAAATTCCACCATCAGCGTGAATCCGAAATTAGCTGCCCAGCATGATGCCTATCTGGTCAAACAACTCACTGAGTTCGCCAGTGGTGCGCGTAATAATGCGACCATGACCGCATTTGCCAAAAGCCTCACGACTGACGACATGAAGAATGTCGCGGTCTATCTGAATGCACAAAAATCGGCACCGGGCGCAGCGAAAAATAAGGATATCGTCGAACTCGGCAAGCAAATTTACCGTGGTGGCATTGCTGAGAAAAACGTTCCAGCCTGCGCCGGTTGCCACAGCCCGAACGGTGCCGGTATTCCAGCCCAGTTCCCGCGTATCGCCGGACAACATCAGGATTACACACTGGCGCAGTTACAGGCCTTCTACAATGGCTCCCGTAAAGATGGCGCAAAGATTCAGGGTTCTCGCGTCAACAGCGTGCAGATGACAACGATAGCGAAGTCTATGTCTGAAGATGAAATGCGCGCGGTTGCAGATTATATCGCCGGACTGAAATAATACCGGATGGACTTAAAGCCGCCCCAGCGGTGTGATGGCTCCCGTTTTATCTGCTTGCGCAGCTGATACAGCCAGTCGCCATGCTCTGCCGGAACAGCTGCGTAAGTCCTGCTAGCCTTAAACAGGCTGACTTGAAGGAATGATGGAGGGGGTGGCGTTCAGCCATCCCCTTTTTTTTGATCAGAACTTGCACGGCGCTGTGCGGCTATCAGTTGGGTGGACTGTATTTGTTATGCTATGCCCGGTACTGTCGGCAACAGCCGGATTCCCTGGGTAGGAGCCCTGTAGTATTTTCATCGGAATAGTATGGACAATAAGTTGGAATTTGAAAGCCCTGCCGATACTGGCGGGATACAGCTGCGCACACGGCAAGCCTGGCTGGCTGACAGTGTGGAATTGCTGTCCTCTATGCGTTTTGCGATCAGCATTCTGGTACTGATCGCCATTGGTGCTGTGATAGGCACTGTGCTCAAACAGAATGAGCCCATGCCGAACTATGTGAACCAGTTCGGTCCTTTTTGGTATGAGGTACTGGATAAGTTCGGCCTGTATTCGGTCTACTCTGCATGGTGGTTTTTATTGATGGTCGGCCTGCTGGTGGTATCGACCAGCCTGTGTGTGATTCGTAATGCCCCCAAGATGCTGAAGGATATGCGCAACTGGCGTGACAATGTGCGCGAACAATCACTCAGGAATTTTCATCACCGTGGTGAGTGGAGCTCGGCCCGGCAGCCTGCGACGGTACAGCAAGGTGTGCAGCAATTATTAGCCAGCCTTGGTTATCAGCAAAAACTGGTTGCGAAAGAAGGTGCTACGCTAATTGCCGCGCGTCAGGGTGCAGGGAATAAATGGGGTTATATCCTCGCACATTCGGCTATTGTCGTGATCGTACTGGGTGCAATGCTGGACTCGGAATTACCTATCCGCTTGCAACGCTGGTTTGGCGGCAAAGTACCCTATGAAGGCGCCGGCATTATCGCCAATATTCCGCAGCAGCATCGCCTGCCATTAGGAAATCCCAGTTTCCGTGGTAATTCACTGATTCCAGAGGGCAGTAGCAGCAATACGGCCATCATTACCCAGTCTAGCGGGGTACTGATTCAGGATCTGCCATTCACGTTGCAACTCAAAAAATTCCATATCGATTTTTATAGCAGCGGCATGCCTAAGCTGTTCGCCAGTGATGTGATACTGACCGACCATGAAACCGGTAAAAAAACCGAAGCGACTATCAAGGTCAATCAGCCACTCATTTACCAGGGTATCGCAATCTATCAGTCCAGCTTTGAAGACGGTGGCAGTCGCCTGCAATTGCAAACTTATGCGATGACGGGTGATCATGCCTCGGGTACTGGCCTGAAAGGAGAGATTGGTGGCAGCACGCCGCTGACTGCCGCAGATCAGCAGGAATACACCATAGAATGGACAGGATTTCGCCCATTTAACGTGGAGAATATGGCGAAGAATGGCACAGATGTGCGTGCTGTGGATACGAATAAAAGCTTCAATGAACGGCTTGGTGCAGATCTGAGTAAACAACTGGGTTCCGCTGCCAAAAACGTCAATACCAAGGAATTTAAAAACGTTGGCCCCAGCTTCCAGTACAAGCTACGCGACAAGACCGGTCAGGCCAAAGAGTTCATGAATTACATGCAGCCCATGCTGATTGATGGCGACTACATGATACTGAGCGGGGTGCGTGAGTCTGCGGCCGATAGCTTCCGTTTTCTGCGCATACCGGCGGATGACAATGACAGTGTGACGGAATGGATGCGTTTGCGCGCGGCCTTACACAACAAAGTCTTGCGTGAAAAAGCTGCCGATCGCTTTGCTGCCAGCGCCTTACCTGCGAGCATGGCTAGTGCGGCAGACATGCGTCAGCAGATACAGGCCTCAGCGGCCAACAGTCTGGCGATTTTTGCGGGGAATGGACAGGATGCCGGTTTTGTCGCGATTTCTCGCTATCTGGAGCAAAAGATACCTGCAGCCGATCAGGCCAAGGCAGCAGACGTGATGATCAAGATACTCAATGGCAGCTTATGGAATTTGTGGATGCTGGCCAGGGAGCAGGAAGGTTTGCCCGCATTGGACATGACGGACAAGCATGCGCGTTTCTTGCAACTGGCGACCACCGCGTTGTCTGATGCGGCTTTTTATCACGCACCTGTGTATTTGCAGTTGCGTGGGTTTGAAGAGGTCAAGGCATCGGTATTACAAATTACCCGCTCGCCAGGTAAGAGTGTGGTGTATTTGGGTTGCCTGTTGCTGGTACTCGGTGTTTTTGCCATGTTTTACATCCGTGAACGTCGACTGTGGATTTGGCTCAAAGCGGATGGGCAGGGATCACATATACTGATGGCGATGAGTTCACAACGTAAGACCCTGGATTTTGAAAAGGAATTTGCTCAGCTCAGCCAGGGACTGGCCGCAATCGCACAGGAAGCCAGGCCGTAAGCGCTTTACGCGCAAAAGTACTGAGCACACTGAACGTACAGTAAGCAGATTATTTACACTGAAGCGCAGAATCCGCTTCAGGCCGGAGGCATAGAAAATGATGGAAATGACACAGAACTATCCTGCACAGCAGGGTTTTTTCAAACGCCTGAGCATAGGCGACTGGGTGTATGCGGTGGCCTTATGTGCCGCATCGCTGTTTGCTTTGTCGCGTTTCGGGTCTTTTATGGATATCTACGAAAAAGCGATATTGCTGCTGGCAGCACCGACCTTTGCCTGGCTGGGCTGGCGCTGGAAACCGGTGCGGCATTTGATGCTGATACTGGCATTGCTCAGTTTATCCGCCACCGGCCTGTACGCGGGCAATCTGGAGCTGGCGAATCAAAAATTTTTCCTCAAATATCTGCTGTCCAGCCAGTCCGCAATACTGTGGATGAGTACGCTGTTTTTTCTGTCTACTTTGTTTTACTGGGGCGGGCTGATACTGCGTTCAGATTTCGGTGCTTCGGTCGGCTCCTTACTGTGCTGGGCCGCGGTAGTGATGGGCTTTACCGGCATGCTGGTGCGCTGGTATGAATCCTATCTGGTCGGTGCTGATATCGGCCATATCCCAGTATCGAATCTGTACGAAGTGTTCGTGTTGTTTGCGTTGATCACGGCTTTGTTCTACCTCTACTATGAGCAGCACTATGCGACGCGTCAGCTAGGTGCATTTGTGTTGCTGGTAATTTCAGCCGCAGTTGGTTTTTTGCTGTGGTATTCGGTCAGTCGTGATGCGGCAGAAATCCAGCCGCTGGTCCCTGCGCTGCAAAGCTGGTGGATGAAAATTCATGTACCTGCTAACTTTATCGGCTATGGTACGTTTGCATTGGCGGCCATGGTGGCGGTTGCCTACCTGCTCAAGTCCAAAGGCTGGCTGGCAGACCGCTTGCCTGCATTGGAGTTGCTGGACGATGTGATGTACAAGGCGATCGCAGTTGGTTTTGCCTTTTTCACCATTGCCACTATTCTTGGCGCTTTATGGGCGGCTGAAGCCTGGGGGGGCTATTGGTCCTGGGACCCGAAAGAAACCTGGGCGCTGATCGTCTGGCTGAATTATGCCGCCTGGCTGCATATGCGTTTGATGAAGGGCTTGCGCGGTCAGGTTGCTGCGTGGTGGGCCTTGATGGGCCTGCTGATCACCAGCTTTGCCTTCCTGGGCGTGAATATGTTCCTGTCCGGCTTGCATTCCTACGGTACGCTTTGACTCCGGCAAGGCGCTGAGCATTCATCTAAAAAAAGCCATGCATGCATGGCTTTTTTATTTGGCGTATGACCAAACAGCGCGGCGGACGGGATGATGTACTGTAGCCATGCGCTTGAATTTTTTGCAGTGCGTTGGTTCAGTTTTGTAAGGTTCTGCGAGAATTTCCGACTCATGAGAGACTAGCGCCTTCGCTGCACGGGATCTGACTCAAGAACCGCTGCAGCAGCTGGCGTTAAGCACAGCTTATCCATCTACGCTCACAGGAGTGTCTCATGATTATACGACGCGCGGCCAACGGTCTTGACCTGCCTTATCCTTCAGAAATCACACCACGTGCCGTGTTTGAAGAGCGGCGTCAGTTTATCCGCCGGCTCGCACTGGGTTCGGTCGCTGGCAGCGCTTTGTGGGAAATGGCGAACCGTGAAGCGCATGGACAAACAGCGTCCGCGCAGAAGCTGGTTGCCAGCCCGAATCCGGCTTATGCGATACTGGATAAAAAGACCTCGCAGAAAGATGCGACCACCTACAATAATTTTTACGAATTCGGTACCGATAAATCTGAGCCTGCGATGATGGCGGGCGGCCTGAAGACGCGCCCCTGGACAGTCAGCATAGAGGGCGAAGTCAAAAAGCCCTTTGTATTGGATATCGACAGCCTGCTGAAGCTGGCGACGCTGGAAGAGCGTATTTATCGTTTCCGCTGCGTGGAAGGCTGGTCGATGGTCGTACCCTGGATAGGCTATTCCTTATCGCATCTGATCAAAAAAGCCGAACCCACAGGCAATGCTAAGTACATAGAATTCGTGACGCTGGATGATAAAAAGCAGATGCCCGGTGTACGTTCACCCGTGCTCGACTGGCCTTACACCGAGGGCTTGCGTCTGGATGAGGCGGCGCATCCGCTGGCGCTGCTGACCTTCGGCATGTATGGCGAGGTGTTACCGAATCAGAACGGGGCACCGGTACGTATGGTACTGCCATGGAAGTATGGTTTTAAGTCCGTTAAATCTATCGTCAAAATCCGGTTTACCAAAGAGCAGCCAGCCACAGCCTGGAATAAAACAGCGCCGCGCGAATACGGTTTTTACTCCAATGTGAGTCCCGAGGTGGATCATCCGCGCTGGTCACAGGCGTCGGAACGCCGCATCGGTGAAGATGGCTTATTTGCCCGCAAACGCAAAACCCTGATGTTCAATGGTTATTCTGAGGTGGCATCTTTATATACCGGGATGGACCTGAAAAAATTCTATTGAACACAGGCTGTTGTGAGCCTTGCTGATTGACCGATCGCTGACGATGAATCTGACTACCCCGCAATTGAAGCGCTTAAAAATAGTGCTGTTTCTGCTTGCCTTAATCCCGTTTGGCCACATGCTGAGCGGCCTGCTGATGGAGAAACTGGGTGCTAATCCGCTGGAATATCTGACCCGTTACAGCGGCGACTGGGCCTTGTATTTTCTGGTGCTGACACTGGCGGTCACGCCGCTGCGCAAACTGCTGCAACAGCCGTGGTTATTGCGTTTCAGACGCATGTTGGGTCTGTACACGTTTTTTTATGCGGCCCTGCATTTTCTGATGTTCTTTTGGTTCGATCATTTTTTCGATTTACTGGAGATGTGGGCGGATGTGCTCAAGCGTCCGTTCATTGCGGTTGGGTTGATCGCTTTCTGTGCTTTAGTGCCACTGGCCATAAGCAGTCACAATGGTGTGATCAGGCGCATGGGTGGGAAAGCCTGGCAGCGCTTGCATCAGTTGATTTATGTGATTGCACCTCTGGCTGTGCTGCATTACTACTGGATGAAAGCGGGCAAGCATGACCTGGTCCGCCCTTATCTGTTTGCCGGGCTGGTGGCAGCCTTGCTGCTGTACCGGGTTGTCGTCAAATGGCGCGACCGTGCCTGAGTGACTGAGGCTTGGAAAGCGTGGGGTTCAGTAGCGCCAGGCGAGCCCTATGCCGAGCTGATGGCTACGGCTGCTTTGGGTCTGCTTCCATTGCAGACCCGCATCGAGATCCAGATTAGGTGTGCAGGCATAGATCAGGCCAAGCGTCTGGTAACGCTGCCAGCGTTTTTCCTGGCGTGATTCAGGAGAAGTCAGGCCCAGATCCAGTACGGCCTGCCAGCCTGGGCGGAACTCATAGAAGGCCGCGCCCGATAGCCGCCATACGGTTGTGTGCTGACCGCTGCCGGCTTGCTCATCGCGATAATGGTGCCAGTTCATGTAGACATTGCTGTGTACAGTCAACTGATCCTGATGATAGCTGTGTATCAGCGTGGTACTGAGCTGATAGGCATTGTCGCTTAAGCCCTTACGCTCTGCTCCGCTCGGGATAAAGGCTTCCAGCTTGAGGCCATAGCTGTGCTGCGCATTCTGAGCGAACAGATATTTGACGCCCGCTGAAGCATCGCCTACACCGGCAAACTGATTCAGTCTGCCAGGCAGATTAATAAATACATCGAGCTGGTCGTTGGCACCATAGGTGTAGGTGAGGGCGCTGATTTGCTGATTCGACTGGCCTGGCATGGTGCTGCGACGGGTGTCGGTATTCAGCTCCCACTGCTGTTTACCCTGTGTTTGCACATTTGGATCTTCAGTCACCAAGGGGTGTGCTGCCCAGGAGGCCAGGCTCAGGCAGCTGAGGGATGCGGTGAGCATCAGGTGGTAAGCTATTGTTGATTTTTGCATCGCTAAAAATTCCACGGCATAATATGTTTGCAATTTAGCCTACCAAATTTTTATGACAAGCTATCTATTACAAGAAAAAACTTCAGAGACTCTGGTTCAGCGCAGTGCTTTACGTATGTTGCGCCTGATAGGCTGGCAGGTCAGATATAAGCCACTGCCTGGCCCCAGAGGTGTGATCATCGTCTATCCCCATACCTCGAACTGGGATTTTCCTATCGGTATCCTGGCCAAACTCGCGATCGGCATGCCTTTTCACTTTATCGCCAAGTCTTCCCTGTTTGAGGGGTTGACTGGCGCCACATTAGGCAAAGTGGTGCGAGCCTTAGGCGGTGAACCTGTAGAGCGCGGCACCTCAACCGGTGCGATTACACGTCTGGCTAAAACCATGCACAGCGCAGACTGGTATTGGATGGCGCTGGCACCGGAAGGAACACGCAGTCTGCGGCCCCACTGGCGCAGCGGCTTTTACCACATTGCGTTGGAAGCGAAAGTCCCTTTGGGGTGTGCGTATTTTGACTTCAAACGCAAAGAAGTTAGTCTGGTCGACTATCTGACACTCAGCGGCGAACAAGAGGCAGATATGACACAAATTCGTCAAGTATATCAAGGGGTGCAAGGCTGCCGGCCACATCTGGCGGGCCCGATACAGTTACGTCAGGATCAGCAGCAGGGCTGATTCCGGCCGTACTGGCAGTACTATTTCTGCGGCGTTTCCGGACTACTGCTGAGTGGCTTGGTTTGAGGTGCAGATCGCGGCGTATCCTGCACCTTATCCGGCATCGTCAATGGCCCTTTTTGTCCGCAGGCAGTTATTAAGCAAATCAACAGCAGGGATGAAATCAGGGTGCGCATCTTGGTTTACCTAAACACCGTATAAAATGGCGTTTTCAAAGATTTAAACCACGGGAGTGTACCATGACTGAAACCGAATTCCTCGATTTGGCTGAAACTTGCCTGAAGCAAGTGGAAGAGATGTTCGAGCAGGCTTTCGAAGATGATTTGTACGATGTGGAGTGCGCACGCAGTGGCAATGTGCTCACGATAGAATTTGTACAGAACGGGTCAAAAATGATCGTCAATAGTCAGGCACCAATGCAGGAAATGTGGTTGGCGGCACGTAGCGGTGGCTTCCACTATAAATACGATGGCCAGCATTGGCTCAATACGCGTGATGGTTCAGAATTATTTGCGACCTTGTCCCGGCTGGCGCAGGAACAAGGCGCTTAAGCTGGCTTACTCTTCGATGACTTTGGTTGGGGCAGACAGGTCTGTCACTCCGGTACCTGGCGGATTCTCCGCATAGTAGAAATCTCCGTTCACCGAAATAATACCATTGGGAACAGGGCGCTCTTCGATAGGAATATCTTTGAGCGCCTTTTGCATATAGCCTATCCAGATCGGCAAGGCCAGGCCACCACCGGTTTCTTTATTGCCCAGATTCTTAGGCTGATCGAAGCCTATCCAGGCGATTCCCACCAGCTTAGACTGATAACCAGCAAACCAGGCGTCCACCGAGTCATTGGTGGTGCCGGTTTTACCTGCCAGGTCAGGTCGTTTCAAGGATAAGGCCTTGGTCGCCGTTCCAAAGCGAACTACATCCTTCATCATGCTATCCATCAGGAAGGCATTGCGCTCATCGATCACACGGTTGTTTTCATCCCCGGCTTTTTCCGGCGCTGCCTGCACTAATACTTTGCCATTGGTATCGGTAATTTTTGAAATCAGATAAGGATTGATTTTGTAGCCGCCATTCGCGAATACCGCGTAACCCGCTGCCATCTGTAAAGGTGTAACCGCGCCGGCACCTAAAGCCAAGGTCAGGTAGGGGGGATTTTTCTCAGGGATGAAACCAAAGCGGTTGGTATATTCCTGGCCATACTTGGCACCGATCCGATGCAGGATGCGGATAGAAATCATATTTTTCGATTTGGTCAGCCCTTTACGCATAGTCATAGGACCTTCGTATTTGCCATCATAGTTTTTGGGCTCCCAGGCCTGTCCACCGGTCTGACCAGCGTCGAAGCTTAGCGGCTCATCATTAATAATGGTGGCTGGGGACAGACCTTTTTCCAGCGAGGCAGAGTAAATAAAGGGTTTAAACGAAGAACCAGGCTGGCGCCAGGCTTGCGTCACGTGATTGAATTTATTCAGGTTGTAATCGAAACCACCGACCAGGGCTTTAATGGCGCCATCGACCGTACTTGCTGCTACAAAAGCGGACTGCACTTCAGGCATCTGGGTAATCACCCAGTTTTTGCCTTCCTGCATCACGCGTATCACAGCACCGCGCTGTATGCGCTTGTTGGCCGGTGCTTTCACAGACAGACCGCTGGCTGCAAAACTCAGACCCGTTTCTTCGATGCGAATTTCTTCCCCCGTCGCTAATACCGCCCGGACTTGCTTGGGATTGGCTTCAAGTACCATTGCCACTAACAAATCATCGCTGTTACTGTGATCGGCTAATTCTTTTTCGATGGCTTCATCAGCCGCTTCTTTGCCGGATGGAATGCTGATGATAGCTTCCGGGCCGCGATAACCATGCCGTTTCTCATATTCCATTACGCCGCGGCGCAAGGACAGGTAGGCAGCGTCCTGATCGGCCTTGGTAATGGTGGTGTACACGTTTAAGCCACGCGTGTACGTTTCTTCCTTAAATTGCTCATAAACCAACATACGTGCCATTTCAGACACATATTCAGCGTGAACGCCAAAATCGCTGCTGTCGGTCTTGGTTACCAGTTCTTCGTTGCGTGCCTGTTCAAATTCCGCATCATTTATGTAACCAAGTTGTTTCATTCGTTGCAAAATGTATTGCTGTCGCACTGTGGCGCGCTTAGGATTTGCAACCGGATTGTAGGCTGAAGGTGCTTTCGGTAAGCCAGCCAGCATTGCCGCTTCGGCAACGCTGATATCTTTCAGACTCTTACCAAAGTAGATCTGGGCAGCAGAAGAAAAACCATATGCGCGTTGTCCCAGGTAGATTTGATTCATGTAAATTTCGAGAATCTGATCCTTGCTCAGGTTCTGTTCTATTTTCCAGGCCAACAGAATTTCGTAAATCTTGCGCTTGAAAGTTTGCTCGCTGGAAAGAAAGAAATTCCGCGCAACCTGCTGGGTAATGGTCGATGCGCCTTGTTTGGCGCCACCGCTCAGATTGTGCAGCGTCGCCCGTGCGATTCCGAGGTAATCGACGCCACCATGCTCGTAAAAGCGATCATCTTCTATCGCGAGTACCGCCTTCTTCATCACATCCGGAATCTCGTTGAAACGCACTACATTGCGGCGTTCTTCTCCGAACTCCCCGATCAGTACATGGTCTGCCGTGTAGATGCGTAAGGGCATTTTGGGGTTATAGCTGGTGATCGAATCCAGCTCAGGCAGATTCGGATAGGCCATCGTCAGCGCAAAACCTATCATTAACGCAGCTGCAACGATAAGACCTGTAATCACGAACAGTGTATTGAGCAGTATCCGGCGCAGTAAGCGAGGCTGGTCTGAGGCCGTAACCGAGGTTTTTTCCGGAGTTGTGTTTTTTTGAGCGGACATGAATTTTTACAGTAACGATTGGCAATTTGCATTATAACGTCTCGGCGCTGCTGTCCTTGTTTAGCTTTGATGCAGGATGTTTCTGTGAATTAAAGAAAAAGGACTGACACAAAAGCGTCCCGGTTGCGGCATGGATTGCGGTCGTACATGTGTACTGCCAGCATCGCGATACCTGGCCGGAATAAATTTGCGTCGGTACTAAGAAAAAAACGTTCGTGGACAATTGGCAACGTAGCAGATGGCTGCTCTGAGGAAATTCTTTACCAATGCGGTCTATATTGCTAGCATTTCATGTAAGCTTGGATAATTGTGTCGTAAATTGCGGTTTTTAAAGACTTTTTTCTGCGCACTTTACATTTTTCAGGTGGTTTTGTTTCAATTTGTAAAAAACACACATCGACGTGTTTATGAGGGGATATTCTTGGCTTTAGATCTTGCTTCACTGCTCGGCAGAAAAAATCCGCCTCTCATCGGTCTGGATATCAGTTCCTTCGATATCAAGCTGGTTGAGCTCTCCGAGGGAAGTAATAAGGCTTTCCGTCTGGAGCGCTATGCATCTGAACCTTTGCCTAAAGGTGCAGTACTGGATGGGAATATCGAAAATATTGAGCAGGTGTCGGACACGATACGGAAGTTGTTAAAAAAGAGCGGTACTTCAGCAAAGAATGTCGCACTGGCAATGCCAGCATCCGCAGTGATCACGAAAAAGATTTTCCTTCCGATGACGCTCAGCGATCAGGCACTCGAAGTGCAGGTCGAATCTGAAGCGAGTCAGTACATTCCCTTTTCTATGGATGAAGTGAGTCTGGATTTTTGCGTGATCGGCCCAGCTGCGAATCAGGAAGATGTGGAAGTCATGTTGGCTGCATCACGTAAAGAAAAAGTAGAGGACAGGGTTGCGGTTGCTGAAGCAGCTGGTTTGCAATCAAAAGTGATGGATATTGAGTCTTACGCTGCACGGGCTGCGATACAGCGTTTGATAGAAAAACAGGCCAATGAAGGCCGCGACCAGATTTACGCGATGTTTCAGATTGGTGCCAAGCGCACCTATATCTACATCATGCTCAATGGTGAGGTGGTATACGAAAGAGAGCAGCAGTTTGGCGGAAGTCAGCTGACTCAGGATATCGTGCGTAACTATGGACTGTCGCAGGAGGAAGCTGAAGTTAAAAAGAAAAATGGCGACTTACCTGACAGCTACGAAATGGAATTGCTGGAGCCCTTCCTGGAAAATGCTGCTCTGGAAGTGACGCGAGCGATCCAATTCTTTTTCACGTCGACACCTTATACGCGGGTAGACCAGATTTTCCTGACCGGTGGCTGTGCGGTAGTGACTGGCCTTGTGGATATCGTGGCAGAGCGCACCAAAATTTCAACGGCGGTAGTCAGTCCATTTAAAGGGATGGAACTGGCGTCCGGGGTGAGTGAAAAAGCATTAAGAAATGACGCGCCAGCCTATACAGTTGCCTGTGGCCTGGCCTTGCGGAGATTTGGCTGATGATAAAAATTAATCTTCTTCCACACAGGGAAGAGAAACGCAAACAGCTGATCAAGGATTTTTATTCTTTGCTGCTATTGTCTGTCATCGTTGGCGCGCTGATTACGGTCGTGGTCGGTGCGATTAACGCACGTCAGATCGGCATACAGAACGACCGCGTGAATTTCATCAAGAAAGAGAATGCGGTGCTGGATGACAAAATCAAGGAAATTGCTAACCTGAAGCAGGAAATTGACTCGCTCAAAGCACGCCAGCAGGCGGTTGAGGATTTACAGGGTGATCGCAATCAGCCGGTGTTTTTGTTGCAGGAACTGGTGAAGCACACCCCGGAAGGGGTGTATTTGCGCGCTCTCAAACAGGATGGTCAGCGTGTGACAGTGAACGGCTATGCGCAATCTCAGGAAAGGGTGGCGGAGTTCATCCGTAATCTTGGCAGCAAGTCTGAATGGATGTACAAGCCTGATCTGATCGATATTCATTCTGCTGGCATTGGTCAGGGCCGTGACGCTAAAAAAGTGTCTGATTTCTCTGTGAATGTAGGTATTAAACGTCCACGTGAGAAAGATGAAGCGCCTGCCTCTGCCGCTGAGCTGGCCAAGCCTGGCCCTGGTAAATGAAAGTAAATGACATTAGTCAACGAAGAGAATTGGAAGGTCGGGGATGGCAATAAATGTTCAGGAAGCGTTTGATGATATCAGCGCTCAATTTAAGGACCTGAATGGTCTGCATCCGGGCTTGTGGCCTATCGCTCCGCGACTGGCTGCGGCATGCGGGGTGCTGGCGGTGGTGTTAGGATTGGGCTGGTTTTTTTACTGGAGCACCCAAACCGAAGAAATCGAGGCGCGTCAGCAGGAAGAGCAGGCCCTTAAGCAGCAATACCGTGACAAGATGCAGCAGGCGATCAATCTGGATGCCTTGAAAGACCAGCGTGCCTTAGTGCAGCAATATGTAGCGACCATGGAAAAGCAATTGCCGAGTAAGGCAGAAATGGATGCTTTGCTGTCTGATATTAACCAGGCTGGTGCTGGCCGGGGTCTGCAGTTTGATTCGTTTAAGCCGGGTGTGCCTGTAATTAAAGACTACTATGCAGAATTACCCATTGACGTAAAACTTTCAGGCAATTACCACGACTTAGGCGAATTCGTGTCTGATATTGCTAAATTGCCGCGTATCGTCACCCTGAATAATTTAGCGATTTCCGCAAATAAGGATGGTTTGCTTACCTTGGAAGTCGTTGCAAAAACTTTCCGCTATCTCGACAAAGACGAAGTGCTCGCCCAGGCTAACTTGAAAAAGGCGACCAAGAAATGATACGTAAATTCTTAGTTCTGACGGTCTTGCTGGGCCAAACACTGGTGCTGAGCGGCTGCGGTGACAATGGTGCGTCTGAGCTCACGGAGTGGATGGAGTCGGTTAAAAAAGAAACTAAACTGGTCACTCCCAAGCTCAATCCGCCGAAAGTCTATGTGCCGGTTTCTTATGAGGTGAAGTCGGAGATTGATCCCTTTAATCAGGAAAAATTGTTGGCTGTATTGGCACGTATGAAACCTGATAGTGGTAATGGCTTGCGTCCCAATATGGACAGGCCGCGCGAAGAATTGGAAGGCTATCCTCTGGATGCCTTAAAAATGGTGGGTGTGATTGAAAAAAAATCAGCCCGTATTGGTTTGATACAGTCGGATAAAAAAGTGTATCAGGCCAAGCAGGGTGGCTACATCGGGCAAAATTTTGGTCTGATCACGAAAATTACCGATGCTGAAATCCAGATTAAAGAAACGGTCCAGGATGCAACAGGAGAATGGGTTGAACGTAATGTTAAGCTTGAGCTGCAGGGGAGTCAAAAATGAAAGCGTTGATAAATACAAGTAAAAGGGGCGCTATGTTTGTCAAAGCCTGTTTCCTGTTCATGTTGGGACTGACGCAGTTGGCTTTTGCTCAGTCTAACAGTATTGAGTCTGTCGTCACCAATCAGCAGGGTGCGAATATTGTCGTCAAGATTGGGATGAAAAATCCACTCGAAAAGCAGCCGGCTGGCTTTTCCATCGCAACGCCATCTCGGATAGCGCTGGATTTTCCCGACGTGGTTAACGGTACCGGTAAAAGTACCGTGGATGTAAATATCGGTGATCTGCGTACCGTCACGCTGGTTGAGGCGTCTGGCCGTACTCGCATGATTTTTAATCTCAATAAGCCGCTCAATTACGCCGCCACGATAGAGGGGAAATATCTGATCGTGACAATAGATGGTTCCGGTGGTGTCGCGACTGCAGTGAATTCACAGGGCTTGCCTGTGAATCCTGATTCAGCGCCGCAAGGCAAGGCCAGTTTGCGTGATATCGATTTCCGTCGTGGCGTCAATGGTGAAGGCCGTGTCGTCGTCGATCTGCCCCTCAATCAAGTTGCTGTCGACGTGCGTCAGCAAGGTCAAAAGATACAGGTCACTTTCCTGAAAGTGGCATTGCCAGAAATACTGCGCAAACGTCTGGATGTTGCAGATTTTGGCTCTCCTGTGCAGACGATTACCACCACACCGAATGGTGAAAATGTACAGATGGTGATCGAGCCTAAGGGATTGTGGGAACAGAGCTCGTATCAGAGTGACACACAATTCGTGCTCGAAGTACGACCGATTAAGGAAGACCCGAATAAACTGGTGCAGGGTACCCAAGGCTATCGTGGTGAGCGTATTTCCTTCAACTTCCAGAATATTGAAGTACGTGCGATTTTGCAGATTATTGCTGAGGTCAGTGGCCTGAACGTTATCGCCAGCGATACCGTGACGGGAACGATTACTCTGCGTCTGAAAGACGTACCATGGGATCAGGCGCTGGACAATATTATGCAAATCAAGGGTCTTGATATGCGTAAAAACGGCAATGTGATCTGGATTGCTCCTAAAGATGAATTGCTGACCAAAGAGAAGCTGGAACTCGAGCAAAAAGCGCAGATTGCCGAGTTGGAGCCTTTGAAAACGGAAGCTTTCCAGCTGAATTATCAAAAAGCTGAAGCGTTCAAACAAGTATTTGGTGTCGATGGTTCCTCGACAAATCGTCTGTTATCTAAGCGCGGCAGCGCAGTGATAGAACCTCGTACCAATCAATTGTTTATTACTGACATCCCATCCAAAATTGAAGAAGTCAGGAAGCTGATACAAAAAACGGATATCGCGTCGAAGCAGGTATTGATCGAAGCGCGTATTGTGGAAGCTGACGATAAGTTCAGCAAAAATCTGGGCGCTAAATTAGGCTTTACAGATATGCGCGGTTTGCGTGGTGGTGACGTAGGCTATCAGTTACAGGGGAATCAAAGGGTTGCATTGACCGGTAATTACCTCGGTGTTGGTGAACAGACAGGCCAGGCGAAGATCACCGATCAGAGTTTTGTTCCTAACTCCCAGTTCGTGTCTTTACCAGCTGCGGGTATTAATGGTTTGAACCCGGGTAGTTTAGCGGTCAGTCTGTTCTCCGCAGCAGCCAACCGCTTCCTGAATCTGGAATTGTCCGCATTGGAAGCAGATGGCAAAGGCAAGATTATTTCCAGTCCGCGTGTCGTGACAGCGGATCAGTTGAAAGCCCTGATAGAACAAGGTACTGAGTTGCCGTACCAGGTAGCGACTGCAAGTGGTGCGACCTCGATTTTCTTCCGTAAAGCGACGTTACGACTGGAAGTCACACCGCAAATCACACCGGATGGCAATGTGATACTGGACGTAGAAGTGCACAAAGACAGCGTAGGCCAGGAAACCAGGATGGGTTATGCCATTGATACGAAAGAGGTAAAAACCATGGTATTGGTGGAAAATGGCGGTACGGTTGTGTTGGGGGGTATCTTCCAGCAGACTGAACGTGATAGTGTGACAAAAATACCATTTTTCGGGGATCTGCCCTTGTTTGGAAATCTGTTTAAAAGCACAGGTAAAACAAATGACAAAACAGAATTGCTGATTTTTATTACACCGAAAATTATGGCAGACCGTTTCAGTGCCAAATAAGTGGTATTGAGATACTGATCTCTCACAGTTTTAATTTAATTCATGTATTTGCTTAACTACAGGTGCTCCATGGCAACTTTTTTCCGGTTATTGACGGGTTTATTTTTATCAGCCTTCCTGGCTGCATGCGGCGGCGGCGGCGGCTCGGCTGGTAGTAGTGGGAATGGAGCCGCATTGTTCACTACGGCGCCTGCATCTATTAATGTGCTGCCCGGAGAAACCAGAACCTATACAGTGGGTGGCGGAACGCCAGGGTATTCGGCGGCAAGCAGCAATTCAGCACTCAAAGTCAGTATCATTGATAAAACGCTCACTATCGTTGGTGTTGGCAGTGGTAGTGCAACAGTCACTGTGACGGATAATGCTGGTGCAAAAATAACAATTTCTGTTACGATTGGCACTGGTGTGACGTTAAATACAAATGCTCCAGCGACAGTCAATGTTGCGATTGGTAAAACTTCCAGTGTTTTCCTGATTCAAGGTGGCTCGACAATTTACACCGTGACAACTAGCGATAAATCTGTCGCGGATATTACAACCGTAGGCACGGATCAATTTTTTATCACTGGCGTTAGTAATGGCAACGCAGTCATTACCGTAACGGATAGTCTCGGTGCGTTGGTGAAAATTGGTGTTGTTGTAGGCAACGGTGGCAGCGGTGGTAGTGGCGGTGGTACATCTACGCAATTGTCCACTACTGCGGCTGCAAGTATTACTATCGGCACCAACAAGTCTACAGTAGAAACCATCATAGGCGGTACGGCCCCTTACTTTGCAAGTAGCAGTAATAGCGGTGTGTCGTCTGCAAGTGTTTCTGGGAATCAATTGACGATTACAGGTGTCTCGATCGGCTCTTCCAGCGTCAAAGTACTTGATTCTGCTGGTCAGTCTATAACGATTGCGGTCCAGGTCGGATCATCTTCTGCGTTGTTCACTTCTGCACCTAAAGACGTAACAGTTGGTGTTGGTACGACCAGTGCAAGTTTTACCATTGGTGGTGGTAGTCAGGTGTATGCGGTTGTAAGTGCAAACACACAGGTCGCTACAGTGGGTATCAACGGCAATACATTTATTATCAATGGCGTTAAAACCGGAGCGACGACCATCAATGTTAGTGACACATCTGGTGCTAATGTAGCGATTAACGTGACTGTTACTGGCTCTGGTAGCTCTGCCACCTTGTATACAACAGCGCCAAGTGCAATCACAGTTGCAACGGGCTCCAGTTCTTCATATCAGATTGCTGGTGGATTGGCTCCTTACAGTGCGGAAAGCAGCAACAAAATCGTTTCCAACGCGGTTGTTACTGGTAACGTGCTGACTATTAGTGGTGACTCAACAGGTAGTGCCAAAGTGAAATTGACAGATGCAGCCGGCTCGACACTGACTATCGATGTGACTGTTGCCGGCGGTTCTACGAATGCATTGTTCACTACGGCTCCTGCCGCAGTTACCGTAGGCATCAAAGAAGCTGCCAGCTACAGTATTTCAGGCGGCGTAGCGCCATATACTGTAACTAGCAGTGCGACATCTATTGCATTAGCGACTTTGGATCCGGTAACCAATAAATTCACTGTGACTGGTGTTGCTGCAGGTACGGCGACCGTGCTGGTGACTGATAGTGCAGGTAAGACAGTATCAGTCGCCGTTACGGTAAATGGCTCTGTTGGTATCTCCCTGTACACGACAGCTCCTGCAGCTGTTACTTTGTCTACAGGTACGACAGTCCAGTACACTATAGGTGGAGGTGTTTCACCTTACACCGTTGTCAGCAGCAATGCGGCTGTTGCTGCCATCCCTGGCGGACCAACCACAACATCGAGCTTTAGTCTGCAAGCGTTGACACCAGGTGCTGCCAATGTAGTGATTTCCGATGCGGTTGGCACAAAATTGTCACCTATCGCTGTGACTGTATCTCCGCAGGCTGTCGTGGCGCTGAGTGTGTCTCCAAACAATGCAACCGGAGCCGTTGGTGATACGTTGAGCTTCCAAATCTCTGGTGGCACACCGACATATACTGTGACAAGTACCAACACCAGTATTGCTGCGATTACGTCTTCACCCAATGCGGCAGGTATATTTACCGTCAGATTGGCAAATGCAGGTCAAACAACGGTGAACATTGTGGATACGCAAGGTGCAGTGACCTCACTGGTCCTGACTGTTACGCAAAATTCGTCATTGCTGCGTTTGTCACCGAGCGTACTGGAAGTGGCGGAGGACTTTTCTTCCGACTTTAATTTAACAATATATGGTGGTACGGGCCCTTATAAAGCCTTTACCAGTGATCTGAAGTTATCAGATGTATCGATAGTTTCGACCACAACGCCTCAGACGTTCTTGGTTAAAGTCGGTACGAATGCTTCGCGTTGTATCAATCCGGTAGACAGCTCTAATAAATATATCGTGAATGGTACCTATAACGTGACATTTACCGTGGTTGATTCGCTGGGGGCCTCAGCAACCGCAGTAATGACGATCCGTGATAATGGTAAGGGCTTGTCCGTCACCGGATGCTAAACTATGGTTTATGTTTAGCTATTAAAGAAAAGTTGTGTCAAATAATATCTTTTTAGTAGGATTAATGGGCTCCGGTAAGACCACAGTCGGCCGGGCCCTGGCAAAAAAACTCAATAAACGCTTTATTGATTCAGACCATGAAATCGAGGCGCGAACTGGCGTCTCGATTCCTGTCATTTTTGAGATTGAAGGCGAAGCCAGTTTTCGGCAGCGTGAAGCTGATGTCATCCGTGACCTGACTGCGCAAGACAATATCATCCTGGCTACCGGTGGTGGCGCGATTCTGAACCCCGAAAGCCGGCGTTTGCTGGAGCAACGTGGTACCGTAATTTATCTGCGGGCGAGCATACACAGCATCTTGCAACGTACCCGTAACGATAAGAACCGACCCTTATTGCGTACTGCGGATCCGCGCAAAAAATTGGAAGAACTGGAAGCGCAGCGCCATCCCCTGTATCAGGAAATTGCCCACGTTGTGATAGAAACTGGTCGACCCAATGTGCAGCATCTGGTACAACATATCCTTGATAAACTTCCCACTCCCGGTCACGATGTGCCGCAACTGACGGCGACAGCTATGAATAATTCCGTATCCCCTATAAGTTCTGCTTTGAGCAACAATGCCGGTATTCAAACCTTACATGTCAATCTGGGGGAGCGCAGCTACCCCATCTATATTGGCCAGCATCTGCTGGATGACACAACTATTCTGACGCAAGCGATACAAGCAAAGCGCGTGGTGATCGTGACGAATACCGTTGTTGCACCGCTCTATCTGTCTGCTTTGCAGCAGCAGCTCCAGGGTATCGGTAAGACTGTCACAGCCGTGATATTGCCGGATGGAGAAGAGCATAAGCATTGGGCAAGCCTGATGCAGATTGTTGATCATTTGCTGGAACAAAAATGTGACCGTAAAACCTGCCTGATCGCTTTGGGTGGTGGTGTGATCGGTGATATGACAGGTTTCGCGGCTTCTGCTTTTATGCGTGGTATCCCTTTCGTGCAGATACCGACTACGTTGCTGTCGCAGGTCGATTCTTCGGTAGGCGGTAAAACGGGTATTAATCATCCTTTGGGCAAGAACATGATAGGCGCGTTTTATCAGCCACAGGCAGTACTGGCCGATACCGCGACACTCAATACCCTGCCTGACAAAGAATTGTCGGCCGGCCTGGCCGAAGTGATTAAACACGGGGCCATTATTGATATGGATTTTTTTTCCTGGATAGAAAAAAATATCCAGGCATTACGAGCTAAAGATCCGGCTGCACTCGCCTATGCCGTAGTACGCTCCTGTGAAATCAAGGCTGAGGTTGTGCGCCAGGATGAGCGCGAAGGTGGTCTGCGTGCCATACTAAACTTTGGTCACACTTTTGGCCATGCGATTGAATCTGGTATGGGCTATGGCAATTGGCTGCACGGGGAGGCCGTGGGTTGCGGTATGGTGATGGCAGCAGATTTATCCTGTCGTCTGGGTTATCTGGATTTTGTGTCGCGCACCAGGATTAAACAATTGGTGGAAGATGCAGGCTTGCCGGTCACCGCACCGGACCTGGGTATAGAGCGCTGGCTGGATTTGATGGAAGTGGATAAGAAAAATGAAGGAGGGCAGATCAAGTTCATACTGCTCAAGCCCCTTGGGAGTACTCATATTACATCTGCACCCAAGGACAAATTATTAGAAACTTTAAGTCATAGTATCCTGCCCTGACGATGATGTTTTCCGACACGCATTTAGCTAGTTATGCCGCCCAGTCTGCGAATTCGCGAGGGCGGCTTTTTATTGAGCCAAGTTCCGACACGCGCAGTGAGTTTCAGCGTGACCGTGATCGCATTATTCATTGTTCCGCTTTCCGCCGGCTGGAATATAAAACCCAGGTCTTTGTGAACCACGAGGGGGATCTATTCCGCACCCGCCTCACGCATAGCCTGGAAGTGGCTCAGATCGGTCGATCAATTGCGCGTAATTTGCGCTTGAATGAAGACCTGGTTGAGGCCATTGCATTGGCGCATGACCTGGGTCATACGCCTTTCGGTCATGCGGGTCAGGATGCCTTAAATGCCTGTATGCAGGACTATGGGGGCTTCGAGCACAATCTGCAGAGCTTACGCATCGTCGATGCATTGGAAGAGCGTTATGCAGCATTTAATGGCTTGAATTTGTGCTTTGAAACACGCGAAGGCATACTCAAGCATTGCTCGCTCATAAATGCACAACAACTCGGTAATCTGGGTTTGCGCTTCATCGAAAAAACACAGCCTTCTCTGGAAGCGCAATTGACGAATTTGGCAGATGAGATTGCGTACAATAATCACGATATTGATGATGGAATACGCTCAAACTTATTGAGTGAGCAGCAGATGATGCAAGTTAGTTTGTATGCGCAGCATCGTCGAATAGTGGAAACGATGTATCCTGGAATTCAAGGAAGGCGTGCCATATCTGAGACGATACGGCGTATGATCAATACGCTGATTACGGATCTGATCTCCACGTCGCAGATGCGTATTCTGGACGCAGCGCCGAAGACGATCGATGATGTCAGAGCTGCTCCAAAACTGATCGCATTCTCGGATGCGGTACACTTGCAAGCCAGCGAGTTGAAGCAATTTTTATTTCAGCACTTGTATCGCCACTATCAGGTGAACCGCATGACATCGAAAGCACGGCGCGTGGTGCGTGAATTGTTTGATGCCTTGATGCAGGAACCTGGTTTGCTGCCGCCTGATTATCAGGCTCAACGCCAAGATGATACACAGGCACAGGCCAGAAAAATTGCTGATTATATTGCCGGTATGACCGATCGCTATGCGATGCGCGAACATCGTCGCTTATTCTCTATCCATGAAAGTTAAAGCAGGAGTTCTTATGAATTTATTTTCAAATGCCAACACAAAAAAAGCCGTGAAAACCTTATTTGTGACTAGCTTGCTGGCAGGCAGTTTCAGCGTCAGCGCACTGTCATTCAGCGATCTGAGCAATCAGGATGCAAGTGCCGGACTAAAAGCGGCTCTCGATAAGGGGTCGGTGGCCGCAGTTGCTAAACTGGGTGTGGAGAACGGTTTTCTGAATAACGATAAGGTCAAAATCCAATTGCCCGGTTTGCTGGAACAAGCCAGACCAATATTGAAGATGACAGGTAAAGGCCAACAGTTAGATGACCTCGTGGTTTCGATGAACCGTGCGGCTGAAGCCGCGGTTCCTATGGCAAAACCCTTGCTGGTGAACGCAGTCAAATCGATGACGCTGACTGATGCGAAAAACATTCTGACCGGCGGTGAAACCTCGGTGACCGATTTTTTTAAGCAAAAAACAGCCACACCGCTGGCGCAACAATTCCGCCCAATTGTGAAAGGTGTTACCGATAAAGCGGGATTGTCGGCGAAATACAATAGCGTCATGGGGCAGGTGCAAAAGCTGAGTGCAGTTTCTGATCAGGAGGCTACGGTCGAAGGCTACGTCACACAAAAAGCGTTAGATGGTTTGTATTTGATGATTGCTGAAGAAGAGAAGGCGATACGTCAGGATCCACTTGGAGCTGGTAGTAAGGCGATCAGTAAAGTGTTCAGCTTGTTGAAGTAGTTTACTTTGCTTGTAGTCAAACTGTCTCGCGTACCCAACCCGTCATTGTCAGGCGGGGTTTTTTATTTTTTTGTAGTTTTATTTGTCGTGATAGCGCCAAAGCACTGAGCAAAGACGAATTGGATCTAAGCCGGAAGCAGACAGAAAAAAGCAGATAGTCAAGCCGAAACTGCTCGTGCTTGTATGTTCGCCTAAGGTGTGAAAGGCTGGTTTTTAACTATGTGCGTAGTTTCACTTAAGTAGATCTTGTTGCAATGCGACATGAAGATTTCTGTTAATTTGTCGTGAATGCATATTCATCGAACAGCCAACCAAAAGAGCTTGCGGGAAAAATGCAATGGTAAGTCGTAAAACAACACCAAACTTTGGAGACCGACATGTCCTACAAAATGAAATCCCTGATTGCTGCTGCCTTAGTTAGCTGGTCTGCTGCCGGTATGGCAGCTGAACCGATCAAAATCGGTGTATCTGGCCCATTCACTGGTGGTTCAGCACCTATGGGTGTATCTATGCGTGATGGCGTCAAACTGGCTGTGGCTGAGATCAATGCGAAAGGCGGTGTGCTGGGCCGTCAGATTCAATTGGTAGAACGTGATGACGAAGCTAAAAATGAGCGCGGTGTGCAGGTCGCGCAGGAGCTGATTAACAAAGAAAAAGTGGTTGCTACTGTAGGCTATATCAACACTGGTGTGGCGCTCGCTGCGCAGCGTTTTTACCAGGAAGCCAAAATTCCTGTGATGAATAATGTAGCGACCGGCAGCGTGGTGACTAAGCAATTTCTTCCACCGGATCACAAGGATAACTATATCTTCCGCACTGCAGCCAATGACACCATACAATCGGCCATGATTGTGGAAGAAGCAGTCGGCAAGCGCAAATTCACCAAGGTTGCGATTCTGGCAGATTCTACCAACTATGGACAGCTGGGCCGCGAAGATCTGGAAAAAGCACTGGCGGTGAAAGGCGTGAAGCCGGTTGCAGTCGAAAAGTTCAACATCAAGGATGTGGACATGACGGCCCAGTTGCTCAAGGCGAAGCAAGGTGGCGCGCAAGCCGTGCTGACCTATGGCATAGGCCCTGAGCTGGCGCAAATCGCCAACGGTATGGAAAAGCTGGGCTGGAAAGTACCGATGATAGGCAGCTGGACGCTGTCTATGGGGAACTTCCTCGACAACGCCGGCAAAAACGGCGATGGCGCTACGATGCCGCAGACCTTTATCCAGGACCCGAATACGCCTAAACGTAAGGCATTCATTGAGGCCTATCAAAAATCTTATAAAGTTGAACGCATTCCTTCTCCTGTCTCTGCCGCGCAAGGCTATGACTCGATCTACCTGTTGACCGCAGCTATTCGTCAGGCTGGCTCCACAGAAGGTGAAAAAGTCCGTGAGGCTTTGGAAAACCTGAATGAAAAGGTTGAGGGCGTCGTCACGACTTATAGCAAACCATTTACCCACGACGATCACGAAGCGATTAAAGCCGGTATCCCGGTCATGGGTGAGGCTAAGAACGGACACATCGTTCAGTCCAAATAAACAGCTGGTTTTTTCCTGGTATTTTCCTTGTGGTGCAGACCGCTGATTGTTGGCGGCGGTCTGTACTGACTCATCATCACATCTGTTGTGCAGCTTCGGCCTGAACCTGATATGGCTTTGGGCTGACAACAGATGTTGAGAGGCGAGGGCGCAGCAGCCTGTCCACTGTTCAGACTGTGGCAAAAGCTGGATGCTGGCGCGCTTGTCCTCATTTACTGTCGGGTACAGAAAATGGAAATCCTGTTACAACTTGTGTTTAGCGGTATCGCGCTGGGCATGATATACGCAGTCATCGCTTTCGGCTATCAGCTCACTTTTGCCACTTCCGGCACACTGAATTTTGGGCAGGGCGAATCGCTGATGCTGGGCGCGCTGGTTGGGCTGAGTCTGGTTGGTCAGATACATGGCGGGTCGTATATGAATTACTGGCTGATGATACCGCTGGTGATCGTATTTGGTGCTTTGCAAGGCATGGTGGTCGAGTGGATAGGTGTCCGCCCTGCGATCAAAATCAAATCCGAATTTGGCTGGATTATGTCCACCATTGCGCTCGCGATTATCTTCAAAAATGTCGCTGAAAATATCTGGGGTAAAGACGATCTGACTTTCCCTTCGCCCTTGTCAGCTGCGCCGTTCCAGATTTTCGGTGCCAATGTACAGGCGATGCAAGTCGTGGTGGTGTTGGGCGCGCTGGCGATGATGCTGGCAGTTGAAATGTTCAACCGCAAATCCATCTACGGCAAAGCCGTAGTGGCAACTTCAAACGACCGTGACGCTGCCGGACTGATGGGGATTAACACCAGCATGGTGATTACGTTTTCCTATGCCTTGTCATCTGCTACTGCGGCGTTTGCCGGTGTGCTGGTCGCACCATTGACACTGACCGGCGCCACCATGGGGTCTGCACTGGGGTTGAAGGCATTTGCGGTGGCGATTATTGGAGGCCTGACTTCCGGTGTCGGTGCGATTGTGGGGGGGCTGATACTTGGCATTGCCGAAACGCTCACCGGATTTTATATCTCTACCGGTTACAAAGAAGTGCCTGGCCTGCTGTTGCTGTTGCTGGTACTGGCGGTGAAACCTGCCGGTTTATTCGGTAAAGCAGCCATCAAAAAAGTATAAGGAGCCATCATGCGAAACAAGAGCTTCCTGTTGGGGCTGGCCGGAATGGCCGCGCTCGGACTCTTCCCTGTGTTTGTACACAATCCCTATTACCTGCATTTGGCGGAAACCATCCTGATTTACGCCATCCTGTTGTTTGGACTCGATATCGTGGTCGGTTATACCGGTCAGGTATCTCTGGGTCATGCCGGTCTGTTTGGCATAGGTTCCTACACTACGGGGGGGCTGGTGTTTAAGCTGGGTTGTCCGGTGTTGCTGGCGCTGCCAGCCAGTATCGCGGTGACGGCTGTCTTCGGCGCCTTGCTGGCACTGCCCGCATTGCGTGTAACCGGGCCGTATTTGGCGATGGTGACGCTGGCTTTCGGTACCATCATCCAGATTCTGATTAATGAGATGACCTTCCTGACGGAAGGACCGATGGGTATCAAAGTCGCCAAGCCGGTTTTGTTTGGGCAGAAGCTGGGAGAGGTCGGGCATTTTTATCTGGTTGCCGGCCTGATGGTCGTGGCACTGATCGTGGTGCATCGTATCCTGCGTTCGCATTTGGGGCGTGCGTTTCAAGCCTTGCGTGACAGTCCGATTGCTTCTGATTGTATGGGGGTGTCGGTATATCGCTACAAGGTCTATGCCTTTGTGATCAGCGCAGCGCTGGCGGGTCTGGCCGGGGCTTTGTATGCGAGCTCTGAAGAGTATATCTCCCCCAATACCTATAACTTTGAGCTGACCATATTATTCCTGCTGGCGGTCATTATGGGCGGCCGCAAGAGCCGTATCGGTTCTTTGCTGGGTGCCTTTATTGTGGTGATGTTACCGTCCCTGCTGGCGGATATTGATCTGTTCCGCAAAATCGCGACCGTTGCTGCAGTTGCTGGCGTGGCGGGTTCAGCCTGGTTGCTGGTGCAGGGGCGTAAGACTTTGCGGGAAGTACTGGTGCCTGTGCTGGCAACTGTCGGGATGGCAGCGTTTTCCTACAAGCTGGAAAACATCACCGACTGGCGTCTGACTATCTTCGGACTGATGACGCTGTTCGTGGTGTATTACCTGCAGGATGGCATCGTCGGTTTTGTGCAGTCTATATTGGGTAAGGGGCCACGTCATTTATTGGCGCATAACGACGCTACGCAACTCAATGACAAACTCGCCATCACCCAGGCCAGTGAGGAGCGCATCGGCGTCTTGCTGAGTGCTCGTCAGGTGTTGATGCAGTTCGGCGGCCTCAAGGCATTGAATCAGGTGGACCTGCAGATTGCGAAAGGCAGTGTGCATGGCTTGATCGGTCCGAATGGTTCCGGTAAAAGCACCATGATGAATGTGCTGACCGGGATTTATCAGCCGACCGATGGTGTGGTGGAATTTGCCGGTAAAGCGATTTCTGGCAATACCCCATCCGCAATTGCACTCGGCGGTGTAGCGCGTACTTTTCAGAATGTGCAGCTGTTCGGCGAGATGACTGCCACCGAGAATGTGCTGGTCGGTCTGCATAACACATTCCGTAGCAATATCCTGGATGTGATGCTGCATACGCCGCGCTATCGACGCGAGGAAGATGCAGCAAGGGCACGGGCTGCCAGCATTCTGCATTTTGTTGGCTTGTCTGATCTGGCCAATGAAGAGGCGCGCAATCTGCCGTATGGTAAGCAGCGTTTGCTGGAGATAGGGCGGGCATTGGGTTTGAACCCGCAATTGCTGTTGCTGGATGAGCCAGCCGCAGGTTTGACTGCTCCCGATATCAAGGAGTTGGTGGCGATCATCCGCAAAATCCGCGAACACGGCATCACCATCATCCTGATAGAACACCATATGGATGTGGTGATGTCTATTTGCGATACCGTGACGGTATTGGATTTCGGTCAGAAAATCGCGGAAGGGCAGCCCGCACAGGTACAGGCCGATCCTAAAGTGATTGAAGCCTATCTTGGTGGCAGTGTCAGCGAAGACCTGGCTGCCGCATCCAACAGCGCAGCCTGAGGAGAAAGCGATGCTGAGTATACAAAACTTACATGCTGCCTACGGCAAAGTCCAGGTCTTGCATGGTATTTCACTGGATGTGCCTAAGGGCAAAGTCGTCACGCTGATAGGATCGAACGGCGCCGGTAAAACCACCACGATGCGGGCGATTTCCGGCATGATCAAACCGAAAGAGGGCACGGTCACGCTGGCTGGCAAAAATGTGACTGGCATGGATTCACATCAGATCGCACGCGCTGGTCTGGCCCATTCGCCGGAAGGCAGAAGAGTATTTGCCACCATGTCGGTGACAGATAATTTATTGCTGGGTGCATTCCCGCGTTTCACGCGTTCCCGGCCACGTGGCGACATAGAACATGATCTGCAAAACGCGATGGAATTGTTTCCTCGTTTGCGCGAGCGGCGTCATCAGCTGGCGGGTACTTTGTCCGGCGGCGAACAGCAAATGCTGGCGATGGCGCGCGCCGTGATGCTCAATCCCGAAGTGATTTTGTTAGATGAGCCATCAATGGGGCTGGCGCCTATCCTGGTGGATGAGGTGTTCCGGATTATCCAGCGACTCAAGCAAGAGGGCAGGACCATGTTGCTGGTCGAGCAGTTTGCAGCTGCCGCGCTGGCGGTGGCTGACTACGGTTATGTATTGGAGAATGGCCGGATTTCTGTGCATGGCCCGGCCGATAAATTGCAGAATGATCCTGCGGTGCAGGCCGCCTATCTGGGCGGAGGTCATTCACACTAAGATGCAGGCAGGGCTCATGCTCTGCCTGCATATCGGGGGAAGCGATGCGCGCTGTCTGGCGCGCATCGTCATTCCGTCGTCAGAACGGATAGGCGACTCTGACTACGGCGACGTTAGCACCCGGATTCGGGCGCTTGATCGCACCATTCGAAAAATGCTGGACTTTCAGACCGACATCCAGACCGCTGGCGAATACATAACCAGCACCCAGATGATCGCCAAACTGGAAGGCGGTAGAAAAACGACGGCCGTTATTGTTATACACGTGGCTGAATAAATGCATGCCAATCCCCGCTTCTGCATACACGCCTTTTTTACTGGATTGCTGCCATCTGAAGACCGGAGTGATCCCGATATCAGTGATGTTTTGGGTTGCACCGGCAACTCCTTGATAGGCATTATTGCGCCATTGCGTCAGTGTCGCATCCCAATAGCCACCGACAAAGCTGTTATTTGACTTTAGCCATTGCTCATCCCAGTTCCATTGCAGTCCGCCACGCACAAACTGTGACTTATTGCCGCTCGCGAATTCTGCGGAATAGGAATCAATGGCTGATGCGCTGGCGCTGGCGAGCAGACCGGCAGCACCGAGCAGGAATCTTTGTGTTAGTGTTTTCATGAAATGAGCAGGGCTAGAGTTAACAATCAGTAAAACAGTAAGACTAACACAAATTTAGGCCTCACTTTTGGCGCAGCCACCAGGAATCAGCGCCAGGAACGAACGCAAGGAGGGAGAGCAGGAATGGAACAGACGAAGCTAAATTCAGACACAGCGATCAGGCCGCGCCGTATCGCCTTACTGGGTACCGGACTGATGGGGCAGCCCATGGGCTTACGCTTGCTGGCCGCCGGACATCAGCTACATGTCTGGAACCGTACACCCGCCAAAACCAGCGTGCTGGTGCAGCATGGTGCCGTGCTGGCCAGCGATCCGTGTTGTGCCCTCAGTGATGGTGAGTGGCAGGCGGAATGGATGATTACCATGCTCGATTCCGGGCCTATTGTGGCAGAGGTACTGGAGCAGACTATACCGGCCTGGCGTAAGGGAATGTGCGTGATCGACATGAGTTCAACCCGCCAGTCTGAGGCATTGGAACTGAGTGCACGCTGCGAGGCTCATGGTCTTGCATTTGCTGATGCGCCGGTTTCCGGCGGTGTAGCGGGAGCTCAGGCCGGAACGCTGGCGATCATGGTGGGGGCGCATCCTGCCGTTTTTGCGGAACTTGAACCTGTGCTGCAGGCGATGGGTCGACCAGCCTTGGTGGGGCCACCGGGTTCAGGACAGTTAGCCAAACTGTGCAATCAGCTGATCGTAGGTGGCACCATACAACTGGTGGCTGAAGCCTTATTGCTGGCGCAGGCCGGTGGTGCTGATCCGGCCGCGGTAAGAACTGCGTTGCGTGGCGGTTTTGCTGAAAGCCGCATTTTGGAGTTGCATGGACAGCGTATGCTGGAACGGAATTTTATTCCCGGCGGTCAGGTGAAAACCCAGGCCAAAGATATGCGCAATATTCAGGCGGCAGCTGCCGACGCAGGATTACAATTGCCCGCCACCAGCCTGATCGCGCAGTTGTTCGCAGAGCTCGAAGCATATCGTGCGACCGCCGATCATTCAGCCGCACTAATACATTTAGAACGACTTAACCCTGGATTACGACTCGGCGACGCTGCGGATAAGCTGGCAGAATAAGTTTGTAAAATGCAAATACAGTTGACCATGGCAGCGGATTTGTGCGGTGCAGCGTAGCTTAGAGGGGTTTTTCAACTGAATTCTAAAATGCTTGCCTTGCCAGCACTAAGTCGCTAGCATGACTCTGGAGGATGTTGCGCTCAATAAAAAGTACGGACATGCTTTTCTATGTCCAAATACAAACGTTTCATACAATAAAAATCAGCGAAGAGGAGAGTTATGGACAAGTTTTGGCTTAAATCCTATCCAGAAGGGATTCCGGCAGACATTAATGTCAATCAATACCAGTCACTGGTTCAGTTATTGGAAGAATCGTTCAAGAAATTTGCGGATCGCAAAGCCTATGCCTGCATGGGCAAATTCCTGACTTACGCACAGGTCGACCGCATGTCACAGCAAATCGCTGCATGGTTACAGGGACAGGGGCTGCAAAAAGGCGCGCGTGTTGCCATCATGATGCCTAACGTGCTGCAGTATCCGGTAGTGATGGCTGCTATCTTGCGTGCCGGTTATGTCGTGGTGAATGTGAATCCGCTGTATACGCCGCGTGAACTCGAGCATCAGCTGACGGACTCCGGTGCGGAAGCAATTTTTATTCTTGAAAATTTTGCGACCACCTTGGAGCAGATACTGCCAAAAACCAAGGTCAGGCACATTGTGATTGCCAGCATGGGTGACTTGCTGGGCGGACTGAAAGGCACACTGGTCAATTTCGTCGTCCGTAATGTAAAAAAGATGGTGCCTGCGTTCAGCCTGCCGACCGCGATTCGTTTTAATCAGATGTTGTCTGCTGCTGCAGGTCAGCGTTTCCAGCCTGCGACGCTGCAACCGGGTGACGTCGCCTTCCTGCAATATACAGGTGGAACTACCGGCGTTTCCAAAGGTGCGACGCTGTTGCACAGCAATGTGGTCGCCAATATTCTGCAAAATGATGCCTGGCTGCGCCCTAGTATGTCTGGCCATGAGAACGAAGCTAAAGTTTTTGTCTGCGCGTTACCGCTTTACCATATTTTTGCGCTGACCGTTTGCAGCTTGCTGGGGACCCGCATCGGCGCAATGAATTTGCTGATTCCTAATCCGCGTGACATTCCGGGTTTTGTCAAAGAATTGCGTAATTACCGCGTCAATATTTTCCCGGCGGTGAATACGCTGTACAACGGTTTGCTGAATAATCCTGACTTCGCCTCACTCGATTTTTCTGGCTATGAAATCTGCAGCGGTGGCGGTATGGCGGTGCAGAAAGCGGTGGCCGATAAGTGGCTGAAGGTCACTGGTTGTGCGATCGCCGAGGGGTATGGTTTGTCAGAAACCTCGCCGGTTGCAACGGCCAATCCTGCCAATACCAAGGAATTTTCCGGCACCATCGGTTTGCCTATTCCATCGACAGAAATCGCGATTCTGGATGACGACGGTAATCGTCTGCCCTTAGGTCAGCCTGGTGAAATTGCAATTCGTGGGCCGCAGGTGATGGCGGGTTACTGGAATCGTCCGGATGAAACCGCGAAGGTGATGACGCCGGATGGCTTCTTTAAAACCGGCGACGTCGGCATCATGGATTTCCGCGGTTACACCACCATCGTCGATCGTAAGAAAGACATGATTCTGGTATCTGGTTTCAATGTGTATCCGAATGAAATCGAAGGTGTGGTGGCGCAGCACCCTGGGGTACTGGAATGTGCGTGTATTGGTGTGCCGGATGCGAATTCCGGTGAGGCCGTCAAATTGTTCGTGGTGCGTAAAGATCCTGCACTGACCGTCGATCAGCTGATGGATTATTGCAAAGAGCAGTTCACGGCTTACAAAAAACCAAAGTACATAGAATTCCGCATGGAACTGCCGAAAACGAATGTCGGTAAGATCCTGCGCCGTGAATTACGTGATGAGAAAAAAGCGTAAACCGGACTGAGCATCGATCAAAAAGGCAGCTGCGGCTGCCTTTTTTACATACCGGGATTCACGTGCCGACAATGCCGGGTTTGCCGTGTTCGACCACAAAAGATTTCAGCACTTGAATACCTGAGTCAGCCTTACTCACATCGTCCAGCGCCAGGTATTGGGTCGTCATGCTGGTGGCATTGATGTCGCTGACCATAAAACCGCGTTTATCACTGCGCCCATAGACCAAATGCGGATTATCCTGCACGATCTGTTCGGTTTGAGATTGTGGTCGCGAATTCGAGGTCACTGAGGTACCACAAAATTCGGTCGCAATCACCGGATTGCTGGCTGAGGCGGGCTGATGGAGATCTCGCGTCAGGTTAGCTGCATAAAACGTGTGCACGTCACCTGACAGCAGGATCGGATTCAGATTCTGATGGCGATGCAAACTATCGAGCAAACGCTGACGTGCAGCGGGGTAGCCATCCCAGCCATCAGTCCAGATCGGGCTGTCGCCTGTGGACTGGCTGGCGGCACTATGTTTGCATGGAGAGAATAAGGTCTGCTGTGCCAAAATATTCCATTTGGCATTTGAGTTTGCCAGACCTTGGCTCAGCCAGGTTTCCTGTTCTTGTCCCAGCATGGTGCGGTTGCCCAGACTCAGTTCCGGGCAGGCATTCGGACTGACCAGGCGTGATCCACCACGGTCAGCGGGGGTACATGCCTGGTAGCTGCGGTATTGACGGTCGTCCAGTACATGAAAACGTGCCAGTCTCCCCCAGTCAAAGCGTTCGTAGATGCGCATATGCGCGAACTGCGAAGGATGGACTGTGACCTGATGCAACCTGACAGGCATATGCTCATAGAAAGCCTGATAGGCGGCAGCACGTCTTTGCAGAAATTGTGGATTCAGACGCTCATCGCGGTCATTTGCATAATCATTCGCCACTTCATGATCATCCCATGTGACTATCCATGGTGCGCAGTGATGTGACATTTGCAGCAAGGGATCGCTTTTGTACTGCGCGTAGCGCGCACGGTACTCGCTAAGGCTAAAACTTTCGATATCACGGCGTCGCGGTCTGGCCGGATGCTTCAGGTCATACGGGCCCCATTCATAGATATAATCACCGAGAAAGGCGATCAGATCCGGATTGGCGGCGGCGATATGATGATGTGCCGCGTATTCGCCGAATTCCCAATGCTGACAGGAGGCGACCGCCAGACGCAGCTTACTCAGGCTGTCGTTATCCGGTGCGGTCCGGGTGCGCGCGATGGGGCTGATCGCAGCACCATGCATAAAGCGGTAAAAATACCAACGGTCCGGACTCAGTCCGGTGACATCCACGTGTACGCTGTGACCCAGCTCAGGCAAGGCAAATACCTCACCCTGGCGGACAATGCGTTTGAAATGGATGTCCTCCGCCACTTCCCAGTTGAGCTTGTACACCAGCGGTGGCAGTGGCACGGCATTGAGCGGATCGGGCAACAGACGGGTCCACAGTACCACGCTGTCATGGCGCGGTGAACCGGAAGCGACGCCGAGTGAAAAAGGATAACTGGAAATCTGCTCAGCAGCATGACTGGGAAAGGCTTGCGATAAGGCAGCAAGCGTTCCCAACTGCAGCACGCGCTGCAGAAAAAGGCGGCGGGTTGGCATTAGTGTGATGTTTGTGGCGCTGATTTATACTGCACTGGACAGTGATTCCAGCGGTGGAATCTGGCGTGGCTTACGGTCTTCTCCAGTGGCGACATAAGTCAGGATGGCCTCTGTCACTTTGACAGTTTCAGCTTGCAGGCGGTTACGCTCTGCGTACACTTCAACCGAGATGGTGATTGAGGTTTTACCGACTTTAACAATGTCTGCATAAAATGAGAGCAGGTCACCCACAAATACCGGTTGTTTAAACAGGAATGAGTTCACCGCGATAGTGGCAACCCGGCCGTTGGCGCGACGTGCCGCCGGAATCGCACCGGCGATATCGACCTGCGCCATGATCCAGCCGCCAAATACATCGCCGTGTACATTGGCGTCGGAGGGCATGGGCATCACACGCAAGGTGGGCATGTGGGCGGGCAAAGTAGTATGTAGATGTTCAGACATCGCGGACTTTCTTAAAACGTTACAATCACAATTGCGTCAGAACGCTGACATCAGCCTGATTTCATCAGACAATATAGTCAGTTCTGTAGCCTTTACCAGTTGATACGCAAAATGCATACCACCGCTTAGGCAGCTTGCCTGTGCGGCATGTACTCATCAGAGCCAGGCTGGGCCAGCGTTACCGGCGAACCCGCCATGATAAACCACTTCAAGAAAAGACACTTTCCATGCGTCGCAGAGAATTCTCGTCACCAGTTACTCCTGGCCGTCAGCAAAAACGTGGCGACTGGGGAACGATCAAGACCTTGCTGCCCTATTTTTGGGCGTATAAATGGCGCGTCATCCTTGCTTTAACGCTGCTGGTCGGTGCCAAACTGGCCAATATCGGCGTACCTGTTGTGCTCAAACATATTGTCGACAGCCTGACACTGGCACCGGGTGATCCGGCCGCAGTCATGGTGTTGCCGGTCAGTTTATTACTTGCTTATGGCGCGTTGCGCTTATCAACGACGGCATTTACCGAACTCCGGGAGTTTGTATTTATCCGTGTTACGCAGCGTGCAGTCAGGACGATTGCCCTGCAAGTATTCCGGCATTTACATGCGCTGTCACTGCGCTTTCATCTGAATCGACAAACCGGTGGAGTGACCCGCGATATCGAGCGTGGCACACGCGCTGTTTCATCGCTGGTTTCGTTTGCGTTGTTCAGCATCGTGCCAACATTGCTGGAAATTGTACTGGTACTGATTTACCTGTCGACGCATTACGACATCTGGTTTTCCATCATCACCTTCAGCGCACTGGTGATTTACATTACTTTTACTATCGTGGTCACGGAGTGGCGTACCCATTTTCGGCGCACCATGAACGAGCTTGATTCCAAAGCCCAGAGTAAGGCGATTGATTCGTTGCTCAACTATGAGACAGTCAAATATTTCAGCAATGAAGAATATGAGGCGGCGCGTTACGACCGTGGTTTGCAGAGTTATGAAAACGCCGCAGTCCGTTCCCAGAGCAGTCTGTCGCTGTTGAATACCGGACAGTCGCTGATCATTGCGACTGCCGTGACCCTGATTTTATGGCGTGCGACGCAGGGTGTGATCGACGGCAGCATGAGTCTGGGTGACCTGGTGCTGGTGAATTCCTTTATGCTGCAACTATATGTGCCTTTGAATTTCCTGGGTGTTTTGTACCGCGAAATCAAGCAAAGCCTGGCCGATATGGAAAAGCTGTTTTCACTTCTTGAGCAAAATAAAGAGGTCGCTGATCAGGAGAATGCACAGGCTTTGCAGATATCCGAACAGCAGGGTGCCGCGATTCGTTTTGAGGCAGTGAATTTCAGTTACGAGAGTAAGCGACAGATTTTATTTGATGTCGACTTCACGATACCTGCAGGTAGTACCACAGCCGTAGTCGGACACAGCGGTTCCGGTAAATCGACGTTATCCCGATTGCTGTTCCGCTTCTATGATATTCAATCCGGCAGCATACAGATTCAGGATCGCGATATCCGCAGCTATACCCAGTCCAGCCTGCGGAATGCGATCGGCATTGTGCCGCAGGATACGGTGCTATTCAATGACAGCATCGCGTATAACATCGCTTATGGCAGACCGGATGCCAGTCATGAAGAGGTGGTCGCAGCAGCGAAAGCGGCTTTCATTCATGATTTCGTTGAGTCACTGCCCGATGGCTACCAAACCACGGTTGGTGAGCGTGGTTTGAAATTATCCGGTGGTGAAAAACAGCGCGTTGCGATTGCGCGTACCTTGCTTAAAAATCCGGCCATCCTGATTTTTGATGAAGCGACTTCTGCGCTGGATTCGCATTCCGAGCAAATGATACAAGCCCAGATTAAGGAGATCGCACGCAGCCGCACCAGCCTGGTCATTGCGCATCGCTTATCGACTATCGTGGATGCGCAGCAAATACTGGTGATGGATCAGGGCCGCATCATAGAGCGTGGCACTCATCAGCAATTGCTGGAACAACGCGGCAAGTATGCGCAGATGTGGGAGCGCCAGCAGAGCGGTATGGCTGACGATACCGACGATGTCGGCGCGGCAGAAGATGAAAATCAGTTGGGGCTGGCAGTGAACGGCGGACAGCAGAATGTGGCAACAGGAGTGTAAATGGAAACCAAATGGCTAGAGGATTTTGTGTCACTGGCGGAGACGAATAGTTTCAGCCGTTCGGCAGAATTGCGCCATGTGACGCAGCCAGCTTTTTCACGCCGCATCCAATCGCTGGAAGCCTGGCTGGGCAGTGATCTGATCGACCGCACTTCCTACCCAACCCGGCTCACGCATGCGGGTGAAGTGTTTTATGAACAGGCGATTGCAATGCTGGGCCAGATCAATAATGCGCGTGCTTTGTTGCGCGGTAAGCGTACCAGTACGCAGACTACGGTGGATTTCGCGGTACCGCATACCTTGTCGCTGACCTATGTACCCCGCTGGCTGACTGGACTGGAGCAAGCCTTTGGCGAAATCAACAGCCGGCTGCTGGCGCTGAATGTACACGACGCGGTCATGACGCTGGTTGAGGGTGGCTGTGATTTGCTGCTGTGTTATCACCATCCGCGCCAACCCTTGCTGCTGGATACCAGCCAGTACGACATGATCAGCATGGGAACCGAGGCCTTGCGCGCTTATACCCGCTGCAATCAGCAAGGCATACCGGATTTTGTTTTGCCGGGTAGCGAAGACCAGCCCTTGCCTTTTCTGGCCTATGCCAATAATGCCTATCTGGGGCGCATGGTGGATTTGATATTCAATGACGCGCGTACACCATTGCATCTGGAAAAATGCTATGAAACCGATATGGCAGAAGGCTTAAAAATGATGGCGCTGGAAGGGCGTGGCATTGCATTCCTGCCTGAGTCTGCGGTTACACGGGAAATTCGCCAGAAGCAATTGGCGCGGGCTGACGACGGCAGCGGAGCATGGGAGGTCAATATGGAAATCCGGCTTTACCGAGAGCGTCCGTCGATACAGCGCCCCGGCAAAATGGTGGTCTCACGTTTGTGGGAGTATCTCGAGCAGTTACAGGCAGAAACCGTGTCCGGCAAAGCAAAACGCTCGCGACACGCTTCAGAGAAATAAGTACTTCCTGGCCGGAGATAGCAGTCCAATCGATGGTTATGCATTTCATGCATAGATTGATGCAAACAAAGCATTGGCTGATCTGCACGAGATAAGACTACTATGCGTCACCTTTTTGGTGCGAATTCATTATTTTCGCACCAAAATAATACACATAATTAGTCTAACCCTTGCAGGAGGCCTCATCATGTCCAGCCAACACCAGATTCCGTCTTACCTGACTCCGGCCGAAACCGGCCCTTGGTCCGTCTACCTTGAACAAATCGATCGCGTTACGCCTTACCTCGGTGGCTTGTCACGCTGGGTGGAAACGCTGAAGCGTCCTAAGCGTATCCTGGTGGTTGATGTTCCTATTGAACGTGATGATGGAACGATTGCCCATTTCGAAGGTTATCGCGTGCAGCACAACACATCCCGTGGTCCGGGCAAGGGTGGCGTGCGTTTCCATCAGGATGTGACTTTGTCTGAAGTGATGGCATTGTCGGCCTGGATGACGATCAAAAACTCTGCAGTGAATGTTCCTTACGGTGGCGCTAAAGGCGGTATCCGTGTTGATCCTAAGACCTTGTCCAAAGGCGAACTGATGCGTATGACACGTCGTTATACCTCTGAAATCGGCATTATCATTGGCCCGGACAAAGATATCCCAGCACCAGACGTCAACACCAACGAACAGACCATGGCATGGATGATGGATACCTATTCCATGAATGAGGGCCGTACTTCCACCGGTGTGGTGACAGGTAAGCCTATTACACTGGGTGGTAGTCTGGGTCGCCGCGAAGCGACTGGCCGTGGGGTATATGTCGTCGGTTGTGAAGCTGCCGCAAAACGTGGTCTGCAAATCGCTGGTGCCAAAATCGCTGTGCAGGGCTTTGGTAACGTAGGTGGTATCGCTGCCCGTTTGTTTGCAGAAGCGGGTTCCAAAGTCGTGGCAGTGCAGGATCACGGCGGCACGATTTTCCACTCTAACGGCCTGAATGTACCTAAGCTGTTAGCCCACGTTGAAAAGCATGGCAGCGTTGCTGGCTTTGAAGATATCGAAGCCGTATTGCCTAACCATGAATTCTGGGAAGTGAACTGCGACATCCTGATCCCTGCTGCGCTGGAACAGCAAATCACTTTGCTCAACGCAGACAAGATCAAAGCAAAGATCATTCTGGAAGGTGCGAATGGCCCAACCACGCCGGAAGCAGATGATATTCTGCGCGAAAAAGGCGTACTGGTGGTGCCAGACGTGATCGCGAATGCAGGTGGCGTCACCGTTTCTTACTTTGAATGGGTACAGGATTTCTCCAGCTATTTCTGGACTGAAGACGAAATCAACAACAAACTGACACGCATTATGAAAGACGCGTTCAATTCAGTTTGGGAAGTGACTGAAGATAAGAACGTGTCCCTGCGTACTGCAGCCTTCATCATTGCCTGTACCCGTGTACTGCAGGCGCGTGAAGTGCGTGGCTTGTATCCATAATCCGGATTTGTCGTATCGTTCCTGATACGACAGCTTGTTAAAAAGCGCCCATGATCTAAGCTGACACTTTGTCAGTGTGATTGTGGGCGTTTTTTTTCGTCGCTACATAGTCTGGTTTGTTCAGGCTTTCGCTCTTTACACCGCCTGGTACAGGCAAGGCATCCCTTTTGATTTGCTGGCAATTGGCCTGGTTTGAAAAATAAAATGCGTTAAAGAAATTATCACAATTTTTGTCGGATAATTACTATTTTAACTTTTTGGTAACGCTTGATTATGAGTTTTTACCAAACAATATTTTGTAAATATCTGCGTTTTTTGTTGGATTTTGTTGCCGTTTGTCATTACCATCCTGAGCAATTCAATATTAGGAGGTGTTATGCGTCAATTCAACATCGGCTGGCAGCGCTGTTTGCTAACGATATTTGCTGCCTGGGTGGCCTTGCCTGCTGCAGCGAATACGATGGCTCATATTAAGGAAACACAAACGATTACGATCGCGCACAGAGAAAGCTCGGTGCCGTTTTCCTTCGTCAACGACGGTAAACCTGTTGGCTATTCCGTTGATCTGTGTATGAAAATTGTTGACGCGATCAAAAAAGAATTAAAGCTGCCGCAGCTCAAAGTGAACACCCTGCTGGTGAATACCAGTACCCGTATTCCTGCTATCGCTGAAGGCAAGGCAGATCTGGAATGCGGTTCCACCACCAATAATGCAGAGCGCAGAAAACAGGTCGCATTCACCATCCCTCACTTTTTTGCGACCACGCGGATGGTTGTTCGCAGCGATTCCGGCATTAAGAACTGGACGGATTTGAAAGATAAAAAAGTGGTGACGACCAAAGGTACGACTACTGTGAAACTGCTCAATGATCGTGATAAGGCGCGTAATCTGAACGTGCGTCTGCTGGAAGGTGCAGATCATGCTGAATCCTTCAATATGGTGGAAAATTTCCAGGCGGATGCATTCGCGATGGATGACGTCTTGTTGTTTGGCTTGCGTGCCAAAGCCAAAGATCCGGAAAAATTTTCCGTGGTCGGTGAGGCCTTGTCGACTGAGCCTTACGCCATCATGTTCCGCAAAGATGACCCGGCATTTAAAGAATTTGTCGATAAGGAGGTCTCTAAACTGATGAATGACGGCGAAGTCACACGCTTGTATGAAAAATGGTTTAAAAAGCCTATTCCACCGAAGGCAACGACCTTGGCGATGCCGATGGGATTCTTATTACGCGATACGATCCGCTTCCCAACGGATAAAGTAGCGGACTAAGATCGCTTAACTTGTCACTGTTTCACCGGAACTCGTAAAAATATCGGATAATTTACGTATATTTACGTATGAAATGATGCGACAAACAAGATCAGTTAAGCTTGGCTTTTGTTAAACTCATTAACATGAACTTTTTCGGTTTACTTATAGGAGACGGTATGAAATTGTTGAAAGTTTTAGCAGTGATGATCAGCGCTGGTGCGATTGCAGGTGTCGCTCAGGCAGAAGAAACTGGCACACTGAAGAAAATCAAAGATACAGCGACCATCACGTTGGGTGTGCGCGATTCTTCGATTCCGTTTTCCTATCTGGATGACAAGCAGTCCTATCAGGGTTATTCGATTGATTTGTGTATGAAGATCGTCAGCTCCGTGCAAAAACAACTGGGTTTGCCGGAACTGAAGGTCAAAATGAATCCGGTCACGTCGGCTACCCGTATTCCACTGATGGCGAACGGTACGATTGATTTGGAATGCGGATCAACTACCAACAATGTGGAGCGTCAAAAGCAGGTCGCTTTCGCACCAACCACCTTTGTGACCGCTAACCGTATTTTGTCCAAAAAAACAGCCGGCATCAAAAACCTGGCTGACCTCAAAGGCAAGGCGGTGGTTTCCACTTCCGGTACTGCGAATCTGAAACAACTGACTACCCTGAACGCAGATCAAAATCTGGGCATCAATATTTTGCCAGCTAAAGACCATGCGGAAGCTTTCCTGATGGTTGAAACCGGACGTGCTGTGGCATGGGTGATGGATGACATCCTGTTGATTTCTCAGGCAGCTAACTCTAAGTCGCCAGGTGACTATGAAATCAGCAAAGAAGCTTTGTCGGTTGAGCCTTACGGCATCATGCTGCGCAAAGAGGACGCAGCGTTCAAAAAAGCAGTCGATACTGCGATCAGCAATGTACTGACTTCGGGTGATATCAACCGTATCTACCATAAGTGGTTCCTGCAACCGATACCACCAAAAGGCATTTCACTGAACTTGCCGATGTCTGATCAGTTGAAAGCAGTAATCGCCAAGCCGACTGACTCCGGTGAGCCATCTGCCTATGCAGCGGTACCGGAAGCACAGAAAGCTGTTCTGAAAAAAGCAAAAAAATAAAAATAGCCGCAAGCGCTTAACAAACGGGGGGTGAAGCTCGCCTCCCGTTTTATTTGGGATGCACAGTTTGTGCGTTCCGGGCAGCGTGTCGCCTGAATTTTTCTGGCATCACAAGCCTGCTCTGGTCGTGTACAGGAGGGATAGACAATGAAATACAACTGGAACTGGAACATCTATTGGGAAGATGCACCAGATGGGATGGGTACCTACTTTGACTCGCTGATTTCCGGTCTGAAGTGGACACTGGCGACTGCGGGTTCGGCCTGGGTTCTGGCGCTGGTGATCGGATTGCTGATCGGTACGCTACGAACTGCACCCAACAAGTGGATAGTCAGGGCGGCCAATGCCTATGTCGAATTATTCCGCAACATTCCGCTGATTGTGCAGATGTTTTTGTGGTATTTCGTTTTCCCTGAATGTCTGCCGGTCGATATGGGTAACGCACTCAAGCAATTGCCGAACGCACCGTTTGTGACCGCAGTGCTGAGTCTGGGATTCTTTACTTCTGCGCGTGTTGCGGTACAGGTCTCCACTGGTATTCAGGCATTGCCACGCGGTCAGCGTATGGCAGGTGTCGCACTTGGCCTCACGCTGCCGCAGACTTATCGCTATGTGCTGCTGCCTATGGCGTTCCGCATCATTATTCCTTCCCTGACCAATGAGGTTGCAGCGATTATCAAGAACAGTTCTGTGGCTTTGTCCATTGGTCTGATCGAGCTGACTGCGAGTGCGCGCTCGATGCAGGAAATGTCTTTCCAGACTTTTGAAGCATTTGGTGCTGCAACGATAATTTATCTGGTGGTATCGGTGATCGCGATTCTGTTATCGAATCTGTTGGAAAAAACTTTGCGTGTGCCCGGCTTCATTGCCGCTGGCAGTGCGAAGTAAGCGGGGAGAAAAAGAATGGGAAATTTTGATTTTGACGTGATTCAGCGCTCCTGGGTATATTTATTCCAGACTGGCATGGTATTCACGCTCAAGCTGACTTTGCTGGCGATGACAGGCGGTATCGTGTTTGGTACGCTGCTGGCCATGATGCGCTTGTCCAGCAATAAGCTGGTGTATTTGCTGGCCTCCGGCTATGTGAATGTGATGCGCTCGATTCCGCTGGTGTTGGTGATTTTCTGGTTTTACTTTCTGGTGCCATATATCGGTGCCTGGATTACGGGCTCGAATGAGCCTGTACAGGTGGGGGCGTTTGCCTCCTGTTTGATTACCTTTGTCATGTTTGAAGCTGCGTATTACTGTGAAATCATGCGTTCCGGCATACAGTCGATTCCGCGTGGTCAGATCTGGGCCGGTTACGCGATGGGGATGAATTACTGGCAGACGATGGCGCACATCGTGCTGCCTCAGGCCTTCCGCAATATGATACCGGTATTGCTGACCCAGACTATCGTGCTGTTTCAGGACGTGTCACTGGTGTCGATTTTATCGATTGCCGACTTCTTTGGTTCTGCTGCAAAAGTGGCACAACGCGATGGCCGTCTGGTCGAAATGTACAGCTTTGCAGCCGTAGTGTATTTCATTATGTGCCTGAGCTTATCGACCGCAGTTAAGAAGCTGCAACAGAAGGTCGCGATCATCCGCTAAGCCTCAGTCAGAACAGAATGCTAACCAGCAGGGTTTTCTCGGCATAGGCCTGGCAGGAAACCCGCTTTTGAGAACAGAATTGGAGAATCACATGATTAAGATTAATAATGTCAGCAAATGGTATGGTCAGTTTCAGGTATTGACCGACTGTACAACTGAAGTTAAAAAAGGCGAGGTGGTGGTGGTGTGCGGGCCTTCCGGCTCAGGCAAATCCACGCTGATCAAAACCGTCAATGGTCTGGAGCCTTTCCAGAAAGGTGAAATCACGGTCGATGGCGTATCGGTCGGCGATCCGAAAACTAATTTGTCCAAGCTGCGTGCGCGCATAGGCATGGTGTTCCAGAACTTCGAGTTATTCCCGCATCTGTCGATACGTCAGAATCTGACGCTGGGTCAGGTCAAGGTGCTCGGTCGTTCAGAAGAAGAAGCGACTGAGCGTGGTTTGAAATATCTGGACCGGGTTGGTCTGCTCGCGCATAAAGACAAATTCCCAGGTCAGCTATCCGGTGGTCAGCAACAGCGCGTCGCAATTGCGCGTGCTTTGTCGATGGACCCAATTGCCATGCTATTCGATGAGCCAACTTCGGCGCTGGATCCGGAAATGATTAACGAAGTGCTCGACGTGATGGTGGGCCTGGCACAGGAAGGCATGACCATGATGGTGGTCACGCATGAAATGGGCTTCGCGCGTAAAGTGGCTAACCGTATCGTATTCATGGATAAGGGCCTGATCGTGGAAGATTGCGCCAGAGATGAATTCTTTAATAATGCCCGCTCAGACCGCGCGCGCGATTTCCTGGCAAAGATCATTTCTCACTGATTTTGCACGTTCAGTTTCAGCATGCATCATGAACAACCCGTACCACGCTGTGGTGCGGGTTTTTTTATCTTTATCGCCCCGCAAGGTAAAATGCAGCCTGCAACGTATTTGACCTGAATTCAGAAAGCGAACCTCATGACTTCCACGCCATCCTCCCTGACCATTACTCGCCCCGACGACTGGCATTTGCATTTGCGCGATGGCGCTGCATTAGCCAGCGTATTGCCGCATACCGCCGCGCAGTTTGGTCGTGCCATCGTGATGCCTAATCTGAAACCCCCGGTCACCACCACCGCACAGGCGCTGGCGTATCGTGAGCGTATCCTGGCGGCCCTGCCTGCCGGGATGAAATTTGAGCCGCTAATGACGCTGTACCTGACGGATAACACGGCACCCGATGAAATCCGCCGTGCTAAAGATAGCGGCCTGGTGCATGCAGTCAAGCTGTATCCAGCCGGTGCAACCACCAATTCCGATGCAGGTGTGACCGATCTGAAGAAATGTTATGCAGCGCTGGAAGCCATGCAAGAAGTGGGTATGCCTTTCCTGGTACATGGCGAAGTGACCAATCCTGAGATCGATTTATTCGATCGCGAAGCGGTGTTTATCGAACGTGTGATGCAGCCGCTGCGCAGTGATATGCCTGAGCTGAAAGTGGTGTTTGAACACATCACCACCAGCGATGCGGCAGCTTATGTGGCAGAAGCCTCAGGCCCTGTCGCAGCGACTATCACTGCCCATCATTTGCTGTATAACCGCAATGAGATTTTCAAGGGTGGCATACGTCCGCATTACTACTGCCTGCCTGTACTGAAACGCGAAACCCATCGTCAGGCTTTATTAAAAGCAGCGACTTCCGGCAGCCCACGCTTCTTCCTGGGGACTGATTCTGCCCCCCATCCTAAAGGCTTGAAAGAACACGCCTGTGGCTGCGCCGGTTGTTATACTGCTTTGCATGCGATGGAACTCTATACCGAAGCCTTTGATCAGGCTGGTGCGCTCGATCAGCTGGAGGCGTTTTCCAGCTTCAATGGCCCGGACTTCTATCAGCTGCCACGCAATACAGACCGCATCACGCTGGTGCGCGAAGACTGGACGATACCCACCGAACTGCCATTTTCGGAAACTGTGATTGTGCCGCTCAACAGCGGTGAAACCATACACTGGAAAATGCAGGCAGCCTGATGTCTGCAGCGCGTTTTTTTGACGGCATAGACTGGTCCTGTGCCTGGTTTTCTACGGTCCGGCCGGTGGCAACGGCGTTACTGGCTTCGGCTGACTGGCGTCTGGCGCTGAATCAACAGGCACAGCAGCTAGGTTTGCGTAATCATCGCGGATTGCCACTGCAATTCATTCCACAGGAGGACTTGCCGGACGGTGTTGCTTATGAGGCGCATATCAGTGCCAGTGGTGGCGTACCGACGCGTGAGAATTTGCATGATTTTTTCAATGCCCTGGTCTGGCTGCGTTTCCCGCTGATTAAACGTCAGCTCAATGCCTTACAGGCGGCGCAAATCGCGCAACTGGGTATTGGTAAGTCGCGTGGCCCGGCGCGCGACGCAGCGACGATCTTTGATGAAAATGCAGCTTTGCTGGTGGTGGCAGATGATGCGCGCGGCGACAGCCTGACGCAAGCGTTACGCCAACATGACTGGCAGCAGGCATTCATCACGCAACGTGAGGCCTTCGGTCAGTTTGCTGAAGTGTGGAGCTTTGGTCATGCTTTGATGGAGAAACTGGTTGCTCCCTATAAGGCGATTACTGCGCATAGCTGGGTAGTGCGGGTCAGCCCGGATTTCTTTGCTGCAGAACCTGATAAAAAATGCCGTCTGCTTGATAGCCAGGTCGCCGCACAACTGGCACAGCACAGCCTGACTACTGCAGATTACACCCCTTTGCCGGTGCTCGGTATCCCCGACTGGTGGCCCCTGCAGGATCTGGCGTTTTACCAGGATACGCAGGTATTTCGTCCAGCGAGGCAAGCCAGGCGTTAAACTGAGTCTGGCGCAGCTGACCTTGTCGTCAAATGCCGCTAAGGCCGCTATCGCTAAGCAGGGATAGCGGTTTTATCTTGCACAATCAGGCATCAAAGCGGGAGTTGGCGATTTTTTTGTGCTGTGTGTCGTTCGGTAAATGCGTGGCAAAGATTGCGGTCTGAGTAGTTACCTTTTTGAGTCTGGCACTGCGTGCAGTTAAGGGTTTTTCGTAATCCAGTTTGAACACGCTGACCATCTGCGCCAGATGCTGCGCCTGATCTTGTAAAGATACCGACGCAGTCGTTGCCTCTTCCACCAACGCTGCATTTTGCTGGGTTGTATCATCCATCTGATTGATGGCCTGATTGACCTGGGCTATGCCCTGACTTTGTTCCTGGCTGGCGCTGGTAATGTCATGCATGATGCCGGCGACCTGCTCTACACTTTGCACGATATCCTGCATGGTGCTACCGGCTTGTTCGACCAGTTTGCTACCGACCTGCACCTGATTGACGGAGTCACCGATCAAGACTTTGATTTCTTTCGCCGCTGCGGCACTACGTTGTGCCAGATTACGTACTTCGGTCGCAACCACCGCAAAGCCACGGCCCTGATCACCTGCGCGCGCAGCTTCCACCGCCGCGTTCAGCGCCAGAATATTGGTCTGGAACGCGATGCCATCGATGACACCGATGATTTCAGTGATCTTATGCGCAGAGTTGTTGATGCCGTGCATCGTGTTCACGACCTGGCTGACCACTTCGCCACCTTTGGCTGCGATGTCTGAGGCCGATGCAGCGAGCTGATTGGCCTGCCGTGCGTTATCGGCATTTTGGCGTACGGTGGAATTCAACTGCTCCATCGATGCTGCGGTTTGCTCCAGCGCACTGGCCTGGGCTTCGGTACGTCCGGATAAATCGAGATTGCCGGCTGCAATCTGATCGGAGGCACTGGCGATGGTTTCAGTACCGGCCCTTACTTGACTGACGATATTGGCCAGGCCATCGCGCATGGTTTTCATTGCATACAGCAAACTACTTTGATCGCGTGGCTGCAACACAACCTCTGTGGCGAGATCGCCTTGCGCAATGCGTCGCGCAATCGCTGATGCATAGGCGGGCTCACCGCCCAGTTCGCGCAGAATACTGCGAGCCAGTAACCAGGTGCACAGTACACCGCATAGAAACGCCAGCACACTTAATGTGGAGAGTATGGTTTTTGTGCTCTGATAATTCGCCTCTATTTTCCCGGCGAGCCGGTTTAATTCTTCCCGCTGTTTTTCCAGTAAATTCTGTACTAAAGCCTGATAGCGCTTTGCCGCGGGCATGAAAGTCGTTGCGATCAATTGATTCGCCTGTGCGGTATCGCCACGCTCTTTGGCGGCCAGGATATCTTCCCGTGCACTGGTATATATTTTTCGTTCTGCCGAGATATCTGCAAATAGTTTTTTTTCTTCGTCTGTGTTGAGCAGGCTCTCAATTTTGTTTTGCATATCGCTCGCGCCCTTCATGGTCGCAGCAGCATCTTCAGAAAAAAACTGCAATAAAGAGCTGTCACTGCTTTTGGCAATCGCAGCAGTACGGCGCACGCCAACCTGGATGTAACGATACCAGTCAGAAATCATGCGTTCTTTTGCCAGTGGTTGTTGCATCATCTGGCGGGTTTCGTCAGCAGTCTGTTGCAGACGCCATTGGGCAAGTGCTGTAGCAAGAAAAGAAAAAATCAGGATGCTGGCGAAACAGAGCGCGAGCCGGGTAGCAATTTTGAGTTGAGGAAGATTCATGATGACAGTCCATAGACGATGAAAGCAGTGTTGATCCGTATGACAGACGAAATCCGGCTTGTCCGCCTCTCGGGGACAGTACGAAAAGTCAGAGCTGATTGCTGGCTGCTGTTACCGTTCAGGCAGATAATTTGCCTGGTGGCGTTTCAGCAGGGATGCCTGTGATGACAGAGAACACCGGGCAGAGCGCGCACCTCCGCCCGAATGTGAGGATTAATTTGCAGCCGATCTCAGCAGTTGAAACAACTGGTCTTTCAGACTGATACGGACTTTTTTCAGGTCTTCCAGTGCCGTTTCGGCCAGGTGTTCTGCGCCGTTTTCTGCGCGGTTGATGGCCTTGTCTGCATCGTCATATTCGGTGAACAGTTTGGCGAAATGTGCATTGTTCATTTTCAGATGATGAATAGCGTCTTTGTATTCCGGAAAATCGGCAGCTAATGGATGATGGTCAACTTGCATTTCGGCTCCTTAACAGATGCAGGACAATTCCTGTTGACTCCATCGTATATTTTTAGCACTCGCTGTTCGTGATATACATCAAGTCAGAATGACATTTTATTCAGATTTAATCGAACCACTTGGACAGGAACGCATCGTGCCGGAATCCAGAGCGGGCTCGAGCCAGCGCTGGCTTAGTCGTCATGGCAAGCGGAATACGCTGACTGCTTGTGCTAATACCAGTGCTTGTTCTTCCATACTTTCCGCGGCCGCTGCAGCCTGCTCCACTAATGCTGCATTTTGCTGCGTCATTTCATCCATTTCAGTGATCGCGAGGTTCACTTGTTCTATCCCGGCACTTTGCTCGGTGCTGGCCGCGGTGATTTCACTCATGATGTCGGCCACATGTTGCACACTGCTGACGATGTCATGCATGGTCTTACCGGCATCATCCACCAACAGGCTGCCGCGTTCTACATTACCAACGGAGTCATCGATCAATTGTTTGATTTCTTTGGCTGCGCCCGCGCTGCGCTGCGCCAGATTGCGTACTTCGGCAGCAACCACGGCAAAGCCACGGCCCTGTTCACCGGCACGTGCGGCTTCGACTGCTGCATTCAGCGCCAGAATATTGGTTTGAAACGCAATGCCATCGATGACACTGATGATATCGACAATTTTCTGCGAACTGCTCTTAATCTGGCCCATGGTTTCAACCACCTGACCAACTACACTGCCACCTTTAATGGCGACCTGACTGGCTGATAAGACTAATTGATTCGCCTGACGCGCATTGTCCGCATTTTGTCTGACCGTGCTGGTCAGCTCTTCCATCGAGCTCGCGGTTTCTTCCAATGAGCCAGCCTGGTTTTCCGTTCTGGACGAGAGATCAGCATTGCCAGTAGCGATTTCCTGTGAGGCTGTTGTGATCGTGGATGCACCGTCCTTAATCCTGGTGATGGTTTGCACGAAGTTATCTTGCATCTGTCGCAAAGAGCCAAGTAATTCTCCCAGCTCGTCCTGCGTCCTTACTTCTATTCTGGCGGTCAGATTATTATTGGCAATTCCATCGGCGATATGTACCGCGGCTTTCAGCGGGGATATGATGCTGCGTGCAATCAGCCATCCTGCCAGTGCGCCCGTGGCTAAAGTCAGCACACCGATGAGTAGTAAACTAATTACAGAGCTGCGGTAATTCGCCAGCGATTGTTCATAGGTGGAGCGCATCGCGTCATGTTGTAATTTGGCCAGCTCAGTCAGCTCTGTCATCCATTTTTCATGCGGCACCAGAAATTCGGTTTGCAACAAACCTGAGGCATCGAAGTAATTGCCTTCCGCAACAAAGGTTTGGATTTTTTTGATAATCGCGAGTACGGCTTGTTTTTGTACGATGGCAGCCTGTAACCGTGTCAGGTCATTTGGATCAGACAAAAGTTTTTTGGCGACGGCCTCGGACTCTTCAAAGCTGCTGAGCGCACTGACCAGACGTTTAGTTTCTTTTTCCGCTTCGCTCTGATCGCGTGGAGCCGTCATCTTGCGTAAGGTCAGGGTGAGCGCCCGTCCTTGCTCGCGCATTTCCGTTGCCGCATCCAGACTCGCCACCTTAGTTTGGAAAATGTAGTCTGCGCTGCGCTGCAACTGACTGAGTTTAAATAAGCCCAGACCGAGTATGCCACTGGTGAATAGCAACACGATGCCAAAGCCCAGTGTGAGTCGTAAGCGTATGGTGATACGGGTCAGAATAGTCTTCAGCATGGGGAGGATCCAGGTAAGTTTGCGCCAGGCTATATATGAAATTTCTTTTGGGTAACATGGTAATGCAGACCAAAGAAATTGTTTTACGTATTTTCCGAAGTGTTACTTATTATGCACAGGATTATTCAAGTGCAACATTTCTGTCTATTGATGCGCGAAAACTTGATGCCATGGAATAACAATAGAGCTGCTACAGAATTTTTCAAGCCGGTGGACATTGTCGTACTCTCGCAAAGTACGGCACAGCATGGCAGGTGGATGTCGGTAACACGTGAATGCCAAAAAAAAACGGAAGCATTTGCTTCCGTCTTTGCTTTGAATAAAACTGCCTGGCAATTACTGTTCTCGTATCCAGGTCTGGGAACGACCCAGAAATGGGGTGCCGATATAGCCGCGTACATTGAGCTTTTTATTGTTATCGATCAGGGTTAATTTACTGCTATACACTTTCCCGTTCGCAGGGTCGATGATTTTGCCGCCATTGTATTCATCATTGTCTTTTTTCAGGCCGTACAGGATAGTCATTCCTATTACCGGTTGATCTTTATTGATGCCCTCGCATTTGTCGCATTTGGGATTTTTGTCGGCACCGTCGTCAAGGAATAATTTTTCGATTTTTCCCTGCAATTCGCCATTGCTCTCGGTGATACGGATCAGCGCCTTGGGCTTGCCGGTTTTATCATCAATATTTTTCCAGAGTCCGACTGGTGTGTCTTCCGCATGCGCAAAAGGCACGGCAACGAGTGAGAACAGTAGTACTAAAAGGCTGATTTTTTTCATGTTGTCTCCTGGTTCTGTTTTTTAATGACGCTATAGACTTCAGTCCTGTCGGTGTGCTGCCGATGACTGATTGTACGTGTTGACTCTGGTATTTTGTCTAAGTTTTATAGAGGACAGCCTTTAGAATTTTTGTACTGAGCGATGTGAAGTGGCAAACAATACTTTGCACAGTAATGCTTTTACCTGCTTAATTTCTTCAATGTAAATTATTTGACTGGATTTCCGCAGACAGAAAAAAACCGGAGCTGCATAAAAATGCGCTCCGGTTTTATGTGGGCGTTATTCGCAGTCCCGGCTTCAGGCCGCCGGTAACTTCGCTGCCTGTTCACGTAATTTTGCCAGCGTGGCAGAGAAATTCGCCATTCTTTCTTTTTCCTGTGCGACCACCGCTGCCGGCGCGCGCGCGACAAAGCTTTCATTGCTCAGCTTCGCTTCCGCTTTTGCAATTTCTGTTTCCAGACGGGTAATTTCTTTGCTCAGGCGTTCACGTTCTGCGGCAACATCAATCTCTACTTTCAACATCAGTTTCGATTCGCCGACGATAGAAACAGGTGCCGGAGAGTCAGGTAAAGCATCCAGTACCTGGACTTCAGACAGTTTGGCCAGTGCCTGCAGGTAAGGGGCAAATGACTGCAGTCTGACTTTGTCTTCCGCACTGGCAGCCTGCATTAACAGAGGAACGCGCAATGCGGGCGACAACTGCATTTCACCACGCAGATTACGGCAGGCATCCGTCATCGCCTTAAGTGCAGACATCCAGCCCTCAGCCTGTTCGCTGATGTTTGCTGCGGCTGGCTGCGGATACGCTTGCAGCATGATGGAGTCGCCGGCTGGGTTGAGTTGCTTGCCTGCCAGCGGTGCCACGGTTTGCCATAGCTGTTCGGTCACGAAAGGAATGACTGGGTGGGCAAGACGCAGAATCGCTTCGAGTACACGCAACAAAGTGCGGCGGGTTGCACGTTGTTGTGCTTCTGTACCTTGCTGCACCTGGACTTTTGCCACTTCCAGATACCAGTCACAATATTCGTCCCAGACAAATTTATAAATTGCCGATGCAATGTTATCGAAGCGGAAGTCAGCGAAACCTTTTTCTATTTCTGCCTCGGCGCGTTGCAGTGTCGAAATGATCCATTTGTCTGCTTGCGAGTAATCCAGATCCGCATCCGTGATCTCTGCACCAAAACCACAGTCCTTGCCTTCGGTATTCATCAGCACGAAGCGGGTCGCATTCCACAGCTTATTGCAGAAGTTGCGATAACCTTCGCAGCGACCCAGATCAAAGTTGATGTTGCGCCCCAATGAGGCATAGCTTGCCATGGTGAAGCGCAATGCATCGGTGCCATAGGCCGGGATACCATCTGCAAATTCTTTGCGGGTGGCTTTTTCGATCGCGCTCGCCTGCTTAGGATTCATCAGGCCAACTGTGCGTTTCGCTACCAGGTCATCGATCTTGATGCCATCGATCAGATCGATAGGATCGAGCGTATTGCCTTTAGATTTAGACATTTTCTGGCCGCTGGAGTCCCGCACCAGACCATGCACATACACAGTGTTAAATGGCACTTTTCCAGTGAAATGCACGGTCATCATGACCATACGTGCGACCCAGAAGAAAATGATGTCGAAGCCGGTGACCAGTACAGAAGACGGCAGGAAATGGCGTATGTCAGGTGTCTCTTCCGGCCAGCCCATGGTAGAGAACGGGACCAACGCAGATGAGAACCAGGTATCGAGCACGTCCTCATCACGTTTCAAGGCACCGTGATAACCCGCTGCCTGTGCTTTTGCCTGTGCATCTGCTTCATTGCGTGCCACAAAGACCTGGCCGTCATCGCCATACCAGGCCGGGATCTGATGTCCCCACCAGAGCTGACGTGAAATACACCAGTCCTGGATATTGTTGAGCCACTGGTTATAAGTGTTGCTCCAGTTTTCAGGAACGAACTTAATTTCACCGGAGGCGACTTTTTCGAGCGCGACTTCTGCGATCGATTTGCCCGGGAAGTGGGTGCCTTCCGGTGCCGGTTTGCTCATCGCCATGAACCACTGATCTGTCAGCATAGGTTCGATGACGACATTGGTACGGTCACCACGTGGCACCATCAATTTGTGCGGTTTCACTGATTCCAGTAAGCCCTGTGCATCGAGGTCAGCCACGATTTGCTTACGTGCTTCAAAGCGATCCAGACCACGGTATTGTTCTGGCGCATTCTCATTAATTTTCGCGTCCAGTGTCAGGATGCTGATTTTGTCGAGATTGTGCCGTTGACCGACCGCATAGTCATTGAAGTCATGCGCAGGCGTGATTTTCACACAGCCGGTACCGAATTCCTTATCGACATAGCTGTCGGCAATCACTGGAATTTCACGCTCAGTCAAAGGCAGTTTGAGCAGCTTGCCGACCAGTGCGCTATAGCGCTCGTCAGTAGGATCAACCGCGACGGCCACGTCACCCAGCAAGGTTTCCGGACGCGTGGTGGCGACGGTCAGATGACCAGAACCATCCGCAAACGGATAGCGGATATGCCACATAGAGCCGTCTTCTTCTTCCGAAACCACTTCCAGGTCAGATACCGCTGTACCCAGTACCGGGTCCCAGTTAACCAGGCGCTTGCCACGATAAATCAGGCCTTGTTCTACCAGCCTTACAAATACTTCAGTGACCGACTTGGAGCGCTCAGCATCCATCGTAAAGTATTCGCGGTCCCAGTCTGCTGATGCACCCATACGACGCATCTGACCGGTGATAGTGGAGCCGGATTTCTCTTTCCATTCCCAGACTTTTTCCAGAAATTTTTCACGGCCCAGATCATGGCGTGAGATCTTTTGTGCATCAAGCTGGCGTTCCACTACGATCTGCGTCGCGATACCTGCATGATCTGTCCCAGGCACCCAGGCTGTGTTAAAGCCACGCATACGGTAGTAGCGGGTCAGGCCATCCATGATGGTCTGATTAAAAGCATGGCCCATATGCAGCGTGCCTGTCACATTAGGTGGTGGCAGTTGTATAGAGAATGAAGGTTTGCCATCGTCCATGCTGGCCGCGAAATATCCGCGTTGCTCCCACTCGGCGCGCCAGTGTTGTTCGATTTCTGCGGGTTCGAAAGACTTCGCTAATTCCATGATGATCTGTTGGTTGAGTGCTAAACCTTTGATTATAAATGAGAGTGAGGCTGAACACGTCGTCATTACGTTGCTTTTTGACGGTCAGGGAAGGAATCTGCTGGTCCGTGTGTCTTTGCGAGGAGGGGCCATAAGGATTTCATCTGATGATGTACTGTGTAAGAGTGATGAATGTTGTTTCATCGCTTACACAGCATTCAGTGTTTGGTAGTTGTTAATGGGCAAGTATAGAATGCAACTTTATTGTTGTATTGACATCCTTTCGGGCGTACTGCTTTGAATTTCATTCGATTGTGCGAGTATGTGAAGTCAGATTTTTCCTGCATAGGCCGCACCATCACATTGCGCGCCGAAGCCTTATGAGCTGGCGGTCACTATCAGGATTGTGTTTGAGACCGGATGCAGACCGCCTCCTGCGGGTTTGGCCGTGTGCATGTAGTGCGTCCCCAAGCCGCTGGGAAATAGATGGTTGAATCAGATAAATTAAGCGCTATAATGCGCACGCTGTCACGAACACAAGTCGTGATAACACCATGCTAGGGGTCCTGTTAGCCGCATCTGTCGATGTGGATAACGGGTGAGAAATACCCTCGAACCTGATCTGGATAATGCCAGCGAAGGGAAGCTGCTAGAGCGTGCACAAACGTTAGGTTTGTTGTGGTTCTATACCAACTCCTTTGCTGGCTCCAAGCCATAAGTAAAGTGCAAAGGAGCCACTCACATGAATGCCAATCCAAAATTTCTGTCTGCAACCGCGACAGTGGATGAAGCTGCAATTCAAGCCTTACCTAATTCCCGTAAAGTCTATGTTCAGGGCAGCCGCCCGGATATACGCGTACCTATGCGTGAAATCTCACAGTCAGATACGCCGGCTATGTTCGGTTCAGAAAAAAATCCGCCAGTGTATGTCTACGACACCTCAGGCCCCTACACGGATCCGGAGGCGAAAATCGATATTCGCTCCGGTCTGGCCTCAGTACGGGGCACCTGGATTGCAGAACGTGCAGATACCGAAGAGCTATCTGGCCCCAGCTCAGAATATGGCATTGCCAGATTGAATGATCCGGCACTGGAAGAGCTACGTTTTAATTTGAAACGTCAACCCCGGCGTGCGCTGGCTGGACGCAACGTGACTCAGATGCATTACGCACGTCAGGGCATCATTACACCGGAAATGGAGTTTGTCGCGATTCGTGAAAATCTGCGTCGTCAAGAGTATCTGGAGAATCTGCAATCCTCCGGCCCTATGGGTAAAAAGCTGGCAGACGTGATGGGGCGTCAGCATCCTGGCCAGTCTTTTGGTGCATCTATTCCGGCGGTGATTACCCCTGAATTTGTCAGAGATGAAATTGCGCGTGGCCGTGCCATCATTCCGGCTAATATCAATCATCCGGAATCTGAGCCTATGATCATAGGCCGTAATTTTCTGGTCAAAATTAATGCCAATATCGGTAACTCGGCAGTGACTTCTTCTATCGGTGAAGAAGTCGAAAAAATGACCTGGGCGATACGCTGGGGTGGTGACAATGTGATGGATTTGTCGACCGGTAAGCACATCCATGAAACGCGTGAATGGATTATCCGTAATTCACCGGTACCTATCGGTACTGTGCCGATTTATCAGGCACTGGAAAAAGTGAATGGAAAAGCTGAAGACCTGACCTGGGAGATATTCCGCGATACCCTGATCGAGCAGGCGGAGCAGGGCGTGGATTACTTCACTATTCATGCAGGCGTCCGTCTGCAATATGTTCCGCTGACCGCAAAACGTCTGACCGGCATTGTGTCGCGCGGTGGTTCCATCATGGCGAAATGGTGTCTGGCGCATCACAAAGAAAGCTTTTTGTACGAACATTTCGAAGATATCTGTGAAATCATGAAGGCCTATGATGTGTCCTTCAGTCTGGGCGATGGTCTGCGTCCGGGCTCTATTTATGACGCGAACGATGAAGCGCAGTTAGGCGAATTGCGTACGCTGGGTGAACTTACACAAATCGCGTGGAAACACGATGTACAGGTCATGATAGAAGGTCCGGGACATGTGCCTATGCAGCTGATCAAAGAAAATATGGATCTGCAGCTGGAGCAATGCCACGAGGCGCCATTCTACACATTGGGTCCGCTGACGACCGATATCGCCCCTGGCTATGATCACATCACATCCGGCATAGGTGCCGCACAAATTGGCTGGTATGGCACTGCCATGCTGTGCTATGTGACACCAAAAGAACATTTGGGCCTGCCGAATAAAGTCGACGTGAAAGACGGCATTATCACGTACAAAATCGCCGCCCATGCCGCGGATCTGGCTAAGGGCCATCCAGGTGCACAAATCCGCGATAACGCCTTGTCCAAAGCGCGCTTCGAATTCCGCTGGGAAGACCAGTTCAATCTTGGCCTCGACCCGGATAAGGCACGTGAATTTCACGATGAAACCTTGCCTAAAGATTCCGCCAAAGTGGCCCATTTCTGTTCCATGTGCGGTCCGCATTTCTGTTCCATGAAAATCACCCAGGAAGTACGCGACTTTGCGCAAAGTCAGGGCATTTCTGAAATTCAGGCCTTGAAGCAGGGTATGGAAGTCAAGGCCGTGGAGTTCGTTAAATCCGGTGCTGAAATCTATAAAAAGCAGTAAGGAGCACAACGATGGAAATTCAGTTAAACGGTGCAACCCATCACTTACCGGATGCGCAGTTACTGTCCGATCTGATCGCCAGTATGCAACTAAGCCAGAAAGCGATAGCGGTCGCCGTCAATCGTCAGATTGTTCCACGTCCGGCCTGGGCTACACGCACATTGCAAGCGGCAGATCAGGTCGACATCGTGCGCGCAATCGGCGGCGGTTGAGGGTTTGACTTATTACTGAAAATCTTAAACCTGAAAATCTGAAAACCTCTCAACACAGAGACACGGAGACACAGAGGGAAAGAGGGAAAAAAGCTCGAGTGAAATTCCTCTGTGCTTACTCCGAGCCTCTGTGTCTCGGTGGTGTAGCTGTTGATTGAGTTGTGTTTAGGTAGTCAGAGTCAGTTTTAAAAAAATGAAAGCCTGAAAACCTTTCAACACAGAGACACGGAGACACAGAGGGAAAGAGAGAAAAAAGCTCGAGTGAAATTTCCTCTGTGTTTGCTCTGAGCCTCTGTGTCTCGGTGGTATGGCTTTCGGTTTAATTAGCTTCTTAATTGATGTGCAGTTTTAGGTTGAATTGCACGCGGACGGATATAAAAAGGAATTGAAATGCAAAATCAGAAAGATAACGGTTTGACGATCGCCGGCACAACTTATCGTTCGCGATTATTGGTAGGCAGTGGAAAGTACAAGGATCTTGAGCAAACCAGGTTGGCAACGGAGGCCAGTGGTGCTGACATCATTACGGTTGCGATACGCCGGGTGAATATTGGTCAGGATCCGAATGCGCCTAGTTTGCTGGATGTGGTGCCACCCAGCCGTTACACCATATTGCCGAATTCTGCCGGTTGCTATAACGCAGAAGATGCGGTTTACACGCTACAGCTGGGGCGTGAACTGCTTGGTGGACACAAGCTGTGTAAGCTGGAGGTCCTGGGTGATGAGAAAACGCTGTTTCCAAATATGCCGGAGACTTTGAAGGCAGCAAAGATACTGGTAAAGGATGGCTTCGATGTGATGGTGTATTGCAGCGATGATCCTATCCAGGCAAAAATGTTGGAAGACATAGGCTGTGTCGCTGTGATGCCGCTGGCGTCATTGATCGGTTCCGGCATGGGCATACTCAATCCCTGGAACTTATCGCTGATCATCGCGCAATCCAGCGTGCCGGTGCTGGTCGACGCCGGTGTTGGTACCGCATCGGATGCGGCGATTGCGATGGAACTGGGGTGTGATGGCGTGTTAATGAATTCTGCCATCGCCGCAGCACAAGACCCGGTTCGTATGGCGCATGCGATGGGACTGGCGGTACAGGCCGGTCGCGAGGCCTATCTGGCTGGGCGCATGCCACGTCAATTTGTGGCGTCACCATCGTCTCCTATGAGCGGACGGGTGGTGAGCTGATGGCTGTCCAGCGGCCGCTGGTTCTGGTGCTGGCTGGCCATGACCCCTGTGGTGGTGCAGGTATACAGGCAGATATCGAAGCGATTGCCGCTCAGGGTGCGCATGCCATGCCCATCATTACGGCACTGACGGTGCAGGATCATGATCGGGTTTATGGCGTGCATCCGGTAGCGATCGATATCGTCTTAGCGCAGTTGCGAACTTTGCTGCATGCCTATCGCTTTGACGCGGTGAAACTGGGCATCATCGGCAATCGTATGTTAGCCGATGTTTTAGCGGAAGAGTTGGCGCAATTGAGGCATGCACAGCCTGACTTGCCTGTGGTATTGGATACTGTACTGGGCAGCGGTCGTGGCGATGCACTCAGCGTCGACGATGCAGTGCTTACACTGCAAGCCTTGCTACAACAAGCTACGCTGATTACGCCGAATTTGCCCGAGCTGGCACGTTTGTCCGGTACCAGCGCAAATGACTGGCGAGCGCAACTGGCGACATGGATGCCAACGCATGCTGCCGATGTGTTACTCAAGGGCGGGCATGGTAATGATCGCCTGGTACACAACTACTGGATGGAGCGCGGTGGCAGCATGGCGCGCGAATGGCAGTGGGAAAGGCTGGCGGGCGAGTTTCATGGCAGTGGTTGTACGCTGGCGGCTGCGATTGCGGCTCAACTCGCGCATGGTCAAACGCTGGAGGTCGCGCTCGATCGGGCGCAAAGCTATACCCAGCGCTGCCTGCAGCACGCGTTTGCTGTTGGTGCCGGGCAGCGCATTCCACAGCGTACTTTTATAGACATTGAATGAGAATTTCATGATTCAGGAATCACAAGCTGGCCTGCGTGGCCTCTATCTCGTCACCCCGGATTGGGATGACACCCGGCAGTTAGTCAGCGTGACAGAACAAGCCTTGCGAGGTGGCACCGCGCTGGTGCAATACCGGCATAAAACGGCCAACCCTGTGCTTAGAATGCAGCAGGCCAGCGAATTGCTGCAGCTATGCCGCTCTTACGCCGTCCCCTTCATCGTGAATGACCACCTGGAGTTATGTCAGACGATAGATGCCGATGGCTTGCATGTAGGCGGTACCGATATGCAGGTGCAGGCTGCGCGTCAGGCACTAGGGGCAAAAAAAATTCTTGGTGCTTCTTGCTATGGCGATTTGGCGCGTGCGCAGCAGGCGGCAGAGGCCGGTGCCAGCTATGTGGCTTTTGGTGGGTTTTATCCGTCCCGCATCAAAAAATATGAAGTCTCAACCTCGCCCGACATCGTCACAGAGGCCGCTGGACTGGGTGTGCCGCGCGTTGTAATCGGTGGCATGACGCTGGAAAACTGTAAACCGCTGGTCGCGCGCGGTGCGGAAATGGTCGCGGTCATCAGCAGTGTGTATTTTGAGCGCGATCCGCAAGCTGCGGCGCGCGCTTTGGCTGATTTGTATGTGTGAACTGACTGCTCAGGCTGAACAGACTGAGCAGATGTAACTACCGGTGGCAGTCAACTTTATTTTTCCACGCTTTTTTCGATAGGATCTGCTTTTTCTTCAGCGGGTTTTTCTGCTTCAGGCTTTGGATCCAGCGTAGACACATCCAGTCGCGCCAGCGTGGTGATGATGCCGGCACTGAGTGCGTCACCGTCCAGTTTCTCGCATCCTTTTGGACGTGGACGCGCATTGGCAGGGCAGAACCAGACGCTTTGCTTGCCTTCTTCAGGATAGTAGAAAATCAGCATATCTGAAGCATCCCGAATATTCATGGCTTTATCGAGCAACTCTGGCGGGAACTTGCCACCGCTGGTTTTCAATAAATACTCACGCAATCTGGGTACGCCATCCACCGCGATTTCCTTGGTTTCTTTATTGTGAGGAGCATGAAAACCCAGGATGGTTTTTTTATAGGTTTTTTCCTCAATAATCTGACGCTGTTCACCTGCCATAAACATAATGGCGCAGGAGGAGACGCAAAATCCTTTGACTGAGGTGTTCAGATGATTTTTACGGATCAGGTCAGCGATGCCGTAAGCTGAACGTAAATCTCCGCCAGGGCTTTCTGCCAGTACTACATGCTTTACTGGTGAGCGTGATATCTCTTGACGAAATGGCGCCAGGTCTTCAGGTAGCACTTTCCCATATAGGATCAGATTGGTATCCAGCCTGAGGATAGTCATTGCGTACGCATGGTTAGCAGACAACAGGGCAGCACTGCTCAATAAGATGGTAGAAAGCAAACGACGCATAGTGAAAATCCGGTGAGATAAGGGTGGGTGCTTATTATGCAATTTTCCGCACGCGATCACAAACACGCGTCATGCGGATCCGTGTTCAGGTACTTGCCATGACAGATTCACGTGCGAATTCAGCTGTGTATATGTCCAGTGTCTGCGTTCTGAACGTATAATCGGGGTATGCAAAATTTACTCCATAACCTGAATCCTGAGCAGCTCGCGGCTGTGACTTTGCCGGCGCAGTCGGCGCTTATTCTTGCTGGTGCCGGGTCTGGTAAGACCCGTGTTCTGACCACGCGTATTGCCTGGCTGATCCAGACCGGACAGATCTCGCCGGGCGGCATACTCGCTGTGACTTTTACCAATAAAGCAGCGAAAGAAATGCAAACGCGCTTGTCGGCTATGTTGCCGATCAATACGCGCGGTATGTGGATAGGTACTTTCCACGGCTTATGTAACCGCTTATTACGCGCACATCACCGTGATGCCGGGTTGCCGCAGACCTTTCAGATACTTGATTCGGGCGATCAGTTGTCGTTCATTAAGCGCTTATTGAAAGCGAATCATATCGATGATGAAAAATTCCCACCCAAGACCCTGATGTACTTTATCAATAGCGCCAAAGATCAGGGCTTACGAGCGGCGCAGGTGGATGCCAGCGATGATTTCAATCGCAAGATGGTCGGGCTGTATGATTTATATGATGCGCAATGTCAGCGTGAAGGCGTGGTCGATTTTGCCGAACTGCTGTTGCGCACTTACGAATTGCTGAGTCGCAATCAGCCACTGCGTGAGCATTATCAGGAGCGCTTCCGTCATATACTGGTCGACGAGTTTCAGGATACCAATGACCTGCAATATAAATGGCTGAAACTGATGGCCGGCGCCGGTAACCGGCGTCCAAATGCGGTATTTGCCGTTGGTGATGATGATCAGAGTATCTATGCCTTTCGTGGCGCGAACGTGGGTAATATGACGGCGTTTGAGCGTGAATTTGAAGTACAAAATCTGATTAAGCTGGAACAAAACTACCGTTCGCATGGTCATATTCTGGATAGCGCAAATATTCTGATTGCGAATAACAGCAAACGTCTGGGTAAAAATCTGCGTACCGATGCCGGACACGGTGAACCGGTGCGCGTGATGGAAGCCAGCAGCGATATTCAGGAAGCCAACTGGATCATCGATGAAGCGAAAAACCTGATCCGTGAAGGCTCAGCGCGCAGTGAGATCGCCATCTTGTATCGCTCCAATGCGCAATCCCGTGTGATTGAGCATGCCTTATTTACGGCGAATATTCCGTATCGCGTTTATGGTGGTCAGCGCTTCTTCGAGCGCGCTGAAATCAAGCATGCGATTGCCTATCTGCAGTTGATGGACAATCCGCATAATGATTCGGCTTTCTTGCGGGTGGTGAATTTCCCTACCCGTGGCATAGGAGCGCGCTCCATCGAGCAATTGCAGGATGCAGCCAGACTGCACCATATCTCGCTGTATGCAGCAGTTCCGCATGTGGCTGGCAAGGCCGGATCGGCACTGGCCAATTTTGTGCGTCTGATTGAAGGTGCACGCTTTGAAACACAAAATTTACCTTTGCCAGAAATGGTCAGGGTGGTGTTAGATATGAGCCAGTTGCTGGTGCACTATCAAACCGAAAAAGAAGGCGCTGACCGCATAGAAAACTTAGAGCAGCTGGTGAATGCGGCAGTCTTATTTGTTTCGGAAGAGGGCTTCAATAAAGAGGCGCCTGCGTTCACAGGTCCGGCCGTCAGACAGCCGGTTTTGCTCACCAATGGTGCTAACGATGTCATTATCGATGCCGATGCTGCGTTGCCGACAGTGATGTCACCGCTGTCAGCGTTCTTGTCGCATGCCTCGCTGGAAGCGGGTGATAATCAGGCCCAGGCTGGTCAGGATGCTATGCAGTTAATGACGGTGCATTCGGCCAAAGGGCTGGAATTTGATGCAGTCTTTATCACCGGGTTGGAAGAGGGATTATTCCCGCATGAGAACAGCGCACAGGAAGAGGCTGGGCTGGAAGAGGAACGACGCCTGATGTATGTGGCGATCACGCGTGCGCGCAAACGTCTGTATCTGAGCTTTTCACAGACCCGTATGTTGCATGGTCAGACCCGCTACAACATGCGCTCTCGCTTCTTTGATGAGTTACCGGATGAGTCAATCAAATGGTTGTCACCCAAGGTGCAACCCAGCTGGTTCGGGCAAAAAAAATCTGCCTGGGATGAGGTACCCATGGCTGGTGTGAATCAGATTGCACAGAATTTCAGCCAGACTTCTGCGCAGCAGAGCTGGCGGGTTGGTCAAAACGTCGAACACGCGAAGTTTGGCGAAGGTGTGATCGTCAATATTGAGGGCAGCGGTACGAATGCGCGTGCTCATATTAATTTTGGCAAATTCGGGATGAAGTTACTGGACCTGAGTATCGCCAAGCTGGAAAAAATCTGAAGGCCACAGAGCGCAGGCTCTGTGTGCCATCTTCAACTGCATAAGGAGTCTGGATGAACACCGAGTTAATGCTGCAGTATTGTGCGGCCGGTATTTTTGCACTGGCCGTATTACATACTTTTTCCACCAAATATTTTCTGCATCTGGCACACCAGAGTCAGCACCATGCCGGACTCTGGCATTTGCTGGGTGAGGTCGAGGTGGTATTTGGCTTCTGGGCCTGCGTGCTGGTCTTGCTGATTTCAGCCATGACAGATCAGAAAGCAGCGATCCATTATCTGGAAGCACAGAATTTCACCGAGCCCCTATTTGTATTCGTGATTCTGGTGATCGCGGGTACCCGACCGGTATTGTGGTTTGTGCAAAGTATGGTGTCCCGAATAGCACGTGTAATGCCGCTTAATTCGCAGATCGCTTCGTATTTTTTGTGCCTGTCGCTGGTACCCTTATTCGGTTCATTTATTACGGAACCGGCTGCAATGACGCTGGCTGCACTGATGTTACGTGATCGTTTTTTTTCTAAAGCGATACCGGAAAAAATGAAGTACATGACACTTGGTGTTTTGTTCGTCAATGTGTCTATAGGTGGTGTGCTGACTTCTTTTGCGGCACCACCGGTGCTGATGGTGGCAGAAAAATGGGGCTGGGATATCGCCTTCATGATGCAGAATTTTGGCTGGCGCGCAGCGATTGCGGTTTTTGTGAATGCCCTATGGCTGACTGTGTTTTTCCGTCGTGAGCTGTGTGCTTTGGATCAGACTGGCAGCAATGACAGCGTTGAACAGGGTACGAAGACCAGCATTCCGCTGAGTGTAGTCGCGATCCACTTTCTGTTTCTGGCGACGACTGTCTGGTTTGCGCATTATCCGGTCGTGTTTTTGGGCTTGTTCTTGTTTTTCCTGGGCTTTACTGAAGCCTATCAGCAATTTCAGGACCGCCTGATGCTGCGTGAGGGTTTGTTGGTAGCATTCTTTCTGGCTGGTCTGGTGGTCTTGGGCGGCAAACAGGAATGGTGGTTGCAGCCGATCTTGGCCGGGATGAATACGACAGTATTATTTTTCGGTGCGACCGGGTTGACGGCGATTACCGATAATGCGGCGCTGACTTATCTTGGCTCACTGGTCAACGGCTTATCGGACAGTGCAAAGTATGCGCTGGTGGCTGGAGCGGTGACGGGCGGAGGTTTAACTGTGATAGCTAACGCGCCCAATCCGGCCGGGTATGCCATCCTGAAAGACTACTTTCATGAAAATGCCATTAGCCCGGGCGGCTTATTCTTGTCAGCGCTGATACCAACCGCTATCGCAGCTGTTTGTTTCCGCTTCTTTTAGCAGGGGATGGCTGCCTGGTTGCAGCCTGTCCCGGTACTGACGCTGACTGTGTGGATTTGCCTGCACGGCTCAGCGTAAAGACGCTGATGGCTTGCTGCAAACGCAGGGTCTGATCAGCTAAATTCCCTGCCGAGGCGGCGGCTTCCTCCACCATGGCCGCATTTTGCTGGGTCATTTCATCCATGTGGGCCACCGCGCTGTTCATTTGTTCCACACTCTCTTTTTGCTCTCTGCTGGCGATGGTGATTTCGTGAATAACGGCGTTTACGTGCTGCACGGATTGTACTAAGTTATGCATAGTGGCCGACGTATCCTGAACTAACTGATTGCCTTGTTCGACTTTATGGACCGAATCATCAATCAAGTCTTTGATTTCCTTGGCCGCGCTGGCTGAGCGCTGCGCCAGATTTCTGACTTCGCTGGCGACAACCGCGAAGCCGCGCCCCTGTTCACCGGCACGCGCTGCTTCAACGGCCGCATTCAGTGCGAGGATATTGGTCTGGAAAGCGATACCATCGATCAGACTGATGATGCTTTCTATCTTACGCGCTGAACTACTGATTTCTTGCATGGTATCGCCAACCTGGCTCACCATCGCGCCACCCTGTTGAGCCACCGCAGAGGTGGTTTCTGCCAGTGTATTGGCTTGTGCCGCGTGGTCAGAATTCTGGCGTACCGTTTCCGCGAATTGCTCCATGCTGGATGCAGTCTGTTCCAGGCTGGACGCCTGCGACTCGGTGCGACCCGATAAATCCATGTTGGCATCGGCTATTTCCCGCGTCCCGGTAGAAATGGCGCTGGCATTCAGGTGCACATCATTGATCACGGACACCAGATTGATGTTCATTTGCCGCAGCGCCTGCAATAACTGCCCCATTTCTGTATCGTCGCCACGTGGTATTTCTCGGGTCAGATCGCCACCTGCGATAGCTCTGGCTGCACTGACTGCAATACCAACGGGATTGAGTAACTTGACGTGGATCACCACCCATTGATAGATCACCAACACCGCGCTGGCGATCAGGGCGCTGATATTAGCCCAACCCGCGCCGTGGTCTGCGATATGTAAGCTACCCCAGCTCAACAGGGAAAGCAAAGTCAGACTCATGCCCAATGCGAGTCTGGTTTTGGCCTCAAGCCTTAAGCTGCGTACGATGCGGCCACTGAAAGTATTGGATAACAAGCGACCTTCACGCAGCAACAGACTGGTTTCGCGACCTGCACGCATGCGTTGATAGAGCTGACTGGCGGCATCGATCGCAGCACGTTCCGGTTTCGTGCGAACCGACATATATCCGACCACTGTGCCATGTTCAATGATGGGGGTGACATTCGCATTGACCCAGTAGTGATCGCCGTTCTTACAGCGGTTTTTGACCAGTCCGGTCCATGGAATGCCGCGTTTAACGGTGTCCCACAGATCAGCGAATGCTTCTTCCGGCATATCAGGATGGCGCACAATATTATGTGGCGCGCCGAGCAGTTCGTTTTCGTCAAAGCCGCTAAGCTCCACGAAATAAGGATTACAGTAAGTGATTTTTCCCTTCAGATCGGTCTTGGAAACGATGGAACATCCATCTTTCATCACTATTTCACGACCAGTCACTGGCAAATTTGTGCGCATAAAACCTCCGCTGTAGGCGCGGAAACGAGCAGTCAACCGCGCCAGATATGTTTCAGCATAGAACATGTAAGCTCGGGTAGCGGAAGAAATATTCGGTCCCCAAACTTACTACCTGGCTATACAGTGTGTCTGCTGAAAAGAAGCGCGATTAGATCACAAATTGACAAAAAGTTCCTTGAGGAAATATTTTAAACTGAAAGAGATCTATGCAGATCTGTTCCGCTTCAGACGTAGTAAGCGGTGCTGGTCATAATTTTAGCCATCGCCTTCATTCCCAGTCTGACTGGCAGCGGTATTGCTATTGCACCCAGGTGTTGCGCTGCAGCGCCGTGTGCGATTTCGTCGACACGCATTTGATCGACAATCGCGCGTGAGCGTACATCGGCAACTGGCAACTCCCTCAGATGTCCCTCCAGGTGGGCTTCTACCTGTCGTTCTGTTTCGACCACAAATCCGAGGCTGGCTGCATCGCCACATTTAGCCGCAATCACACCGCAGGTATAGGCACCGGCATACCATAGGGGATTGAGCAGACTGGGCCTGGAGTTGAGTTCTCTCAGACGGCGTGCGGTCCAGGCCAGATGGTCTTCTTCCTCTATGCAAGAGTGTGCCAGCTGGCGAGCCACTTCCGGTGCATGCGAGTATGCCGCTTGTGCGTCGTACAGTGCCTGGGCGCAGATTTCACCTACGTGGTTAACGCGCATTAAACCTGCGCTATGTTTTTTTTCGGCTTCGCTGAGCACGGCCTCCGCCATGCCTGCATCCGGATCAGGACGCGAACTTCTGGTTTGGGCAGAAACAGTACGTAAAGCCCGGTCTAAACCCAGGATCAGGCGGTCGGTGGAGGGAAATGGCATATTGCTGTCCTTGCTGAAAACTGATGGCTCAATGGAGAGCTTATTGTAATCCAAGCGTTGATAACGCCACTGGTCGTGATCACTTATTGCTTGTTTTCTTGATGCGGCTTAAATGCTTATTAAAATTAAAATTATTGATGTGTTTTCTGAATAAAACCGCTGAAATTCCAGGTTTTACCAACAAATTGTTGTCTGTCAACCACATAAAATTTGTATAAAAACGGTCGTTCACAAATTCTCTTTGCCCAAACGCATTTGCTTTGGTTCAATGGAGTTCAACTTCAAGCAGCGATATTTCGAAGTGTTTGTACTATCCCCCAGACTAAATAGCCAATTGCAGAGCTATGTCTGTATGCCCGACTGACCAACCTATTTGGAGACTTAGACAATGAAAAAATCAGTACTCGCATTAGCTGTTCTCGGTATGTTCGCTTCTGCGGCGCAAGCCCAGTCCTCAGTAACCCTGTACGGTATTATCGATGCAGCGGCGGTTTACAACACGAATCAGGCAGCAAATGGTGGCGGGAAGTTTTCCGTAGATGCAGGTCAGTTACTGACTTCACGCTGGGGGATTAAGGGCTCTGAAGATTTGGGCGGTGGTTTGAAAGCCAATTTTAATCTGGAAGGCACCTTGGCCAATGATACCGGTGCGGCTGGTGCCGGCTTTGGTGGCAATAGCTTTACGCAGGCTGGCAATAACACCTCGTTGTTTGACCGCTTGTCCTGGGTTGGCATTTCCGGCGATTTTGGTGCCGTGACACTGGGCCGCAATAATATTCTGGGTGTGGATTCTGTCGGTCTGGCAGATCCTATGAGCCTGGCCCATGCGGGAACCAATCCTAACATTATGTTCAGCGGGATGAATTCTGGCGGTTTTTATGGTGGCTTCGGTACGAATCAGGGTGGTTCTGCCTTAAGGCAAAATAACTCGATTAAATATGTTTCCCCGCTGGTGTCTGGCTTTGGTGGTGCACTGATGTATGGCTTTGGTGAGAAAGCAGGTGATAACAGTGCCAGCTCCTATGCTGGTTTGTCGGGTTTCTTTACCGATGGTACCAATGGTGCAGCGATCGCCTATGCCAAAATGAAAGATGTCTCGAATGCCGCAACGCTGACCAGCTGGGCAGCTGGTGCTAAATACAAGGTCATACCGACCTTGGCCTTGCGTGGTACTTATTCACACAGTGTGGTGGATGGCAATATCGTGATTGCTCCGTTCGGTAACGCGAATAACCGTAAAATTGCGGTGATTGGTCTGGGTGCAGACTATTTTGTGTCCGACCAGATTACGCTGACTGGCGCTTATTACAATACCAAGCGTTCGGGTGATTTTGAAGGGAAGGCAGATCAGTACATCGCCTTGGCGAAATATGCTTTCAGCAAACGTACCACCGCCTATGCTTCCGTGACTTACGCTAAAGCAGGTTCGGCGGCAATTCAGGATACCTCACTGGCGCTGGGCATCATCGGGGTAAATACCGGTAGTTCACGTGCAGGTCGTACGGCAGTCGGTCTGTTACACGCATTCTGACCTCGATCCAGATCAGAAAAAGCCGCGTTTCGCGGCTTTTTCTTTTTTTGCCCCAGAATGCTAGTCTATGAAGAAAATGCTGTGTTTTATGCAATTGTTGTTGTCAATTTGAGACAATTTCTTGCTTAGTTTGGCTAAAAGTAGCGATTCTGCTTGTGGCTTATAAGCAAAATTTGGTCAAATACGTAAAACAGTTTTCAGAATTAGCAGTTTTTAGGCAATTGTATCGCTGGTGCTGGTGTTTCAGTTTTTGGCGATGCAGCTGCAAAATTAGGTTTATCTCAAAATCCTTTGGAGAAAAAAGAAATGAAAAAATCCTTGATCGCTCTGGCCGTTCTGGCTGCTGCAGCAGGTTCCGCACAAGCACAATCTTCCGTTACCGTGTACGGTGTTCTGGATATGGCTTTCAATGCAGAAAACAATGGCCAGTATTCTAAAGGCAAAGGCAATATCTACTCGCTGGACAGCGGTGTGCAATCCGGTTCCCGTCTGGGCTTCAAAGGCTCTGAAGATCTGGGCAATGGTTTGAAAGCTAACTTCAAACTGGAAATGGGCGTACAAGCGGATACAGGCGCATCTGCTCAAGGCGGTCTGGCATTCGGTCGCGCAGCATGGGTTGGTCTGTCCGGTGATTTCGGCGCGGTTCAAGTTGGTCGTCAAAACAAGCCAGTATTTGATGTAGTGGATTCTATCGATCCATTCGGCACAGGCATCATCGGTGGTTCCGCAACTGACAGCACCAGTGCAACTGGCTTGGGTAATCTGGTGTTCGCAACTAACCCACGTTCTAACAATACGATCAACTACACGACCAACAACCTGAGTGGTTTCACAGGTTCCCTGGCTTACACTGCTGGTGAGCAAGCTGGTGATATCGGTAAAGGTCGTGGTATCGGTGTATCCGGTTCTTATGCTGCTGGCCCATTGTTGGTAGCTGGTGCTTATCATACTGAGAATGATACAGCTGCGGTTGTAAATGCAACTAAAACAGCATTCGTTGGTGCGACATACGACTTCGGCGCAGCAAAAGGTGCTTTGTCTTTCGCTAAGATTAAAACTGACAACAACAGCGTTGCTTACAAACTGTGGAGCGTTGGTGTAACAGTTCCTGTTAGCGCAGCAGGCGCAGTGATTTCTTCCCTGACTATGGTTAAAAATGACGTAGTTAGCAGCGATAATGGCTCTAACCAGTTCGCTCTGGGCTACACACACTCCCTGTCCAAGCGTACTAACCTGTACACATCGGTTTCCCGTCTGAAAAACGATGCTAAAGTCAATGCTGGTGGTATCGCTTCCGGTATCGGCGCTACAGAACGCTTGTTCAACGTTGGTATCCGTCACGCATTCTAATCATCTGCAAGCGTAAGCTTGCTGTTGAGAAGATCAAAAACAAAAAGCACCTTAGGGTGCTTTTTGTTTTGCAGTTTGTGAAACTGACAGGTGTGTATGAGTGTAGGTTTCAGTATCGCAAATAGTCTGGCATGCACCTGGGTTCAGACAAAGTGTTGATCCGGTGTAAGGAGGGGGGCAAATCAGATGTCCCCACAGTAAAACCAGGCCAATATCTAAGCGATCGACCAGGCGGTGACACAAACGTACAGCGAATTAAGAGGCGGGCATGGCCACACCAAAATGCTGGTAAGCCAGTGCTGTCGCAATGCGTCCGCGTGGGGTGCGCTGCAAATAGCCTTGCTGGATCAGATAGGGTTCGAGCACATCTTCTATCGTGTCGCGTTCTTCACCTATTGCAGCTGCCACGTTATCAAGCCCAACCGGGCCGCCGCCAAATTTGAATAAGATTGCTTCCAGCAGCTTTCTGTCCATCAGATCAAAACCAGCCTGATCCACATCCAGCATACGCAATGCCGCGTCAGCAATCGCTTTGGTGATTTCACCATTGCCTTTGACTTCTGCATAATCCCTGACCCGACGCAATAAACGGTTGGCGATACGCGGTGTGCCGCGCGCTCGGTTCGCGATTTCACGCGCGCCGTCTTCCTGTATCGGCGCATTCAGCAGGGCGGCTGAGCGCGTCACGATGCGCGTCAATTCATCAGCGGTATAAAATTCCAGTCGCGCCACGATGCCGAAACGGTCGCGCAGCGGGTTGGTTAGCATGCCGGCGCGGGTGGTAGCACCGACCAGCGTGAACGGTTGCAGATCCAGCTTGACTGAACGCGCAGCCGGTCCTTCGCCGATCATAATGTCGATCTGGTAATCCTCCAGCGCGGGATACAGAATCTCTTCGACCACCGGAGATAGCCGGTGTATTTCGTCGATGAACAACACATCATTGGCTTCCAGATTGGTCAGCAGTGCCGCCAGATCCCCGGCACGCTCCAGCACCGGTCCTGAAGTCTGGCGCAGATTGACGCCCATTTCACGCGCAATGATGTGGGCCAGCGTGGTTTTACCCAGACCCGGCGGGCCAAATAATAAAGTGTGATCGAGCGCTTCCTGACGCTGGCGTGCCGCCGTAATAAAAATCTCGAGCTGACCGCGGATTTTTTCCTGCCCCACATATTCATCGAGCTGCTTAGGGCGTAAGGCGCGTTCTATCGCTTCTTCCTGTTGCGACACAGGGGTGGCAGCGATCAGGCGCGGCTCAGAAAAGTCGATAGACAGATTATCGGTTTGTATACTCATGATGGGCTTCCGGTCTGGCGTGCTTCAGGTGCTTGGTTCAGGCTTTGGATAAGGCTTTTAAAGCTAGTTTAATGCCATCGGAAACGCCACTGTCTTTGGGGACCGCTTTGAGTGCAAGGCGTGCTTCTTTGTCTGAGTAGCCGAGTGCCAGCAGCGCGTTCAGTATGTCCGCACTGTGATCGCCACCAGGGCTGGCTTCCGCGGCAGAGAAAAGGTCAGCGCCCAGTTTGCCTTTCAGTTCCAGCAGCAAGCGCTCAGCGGTTTTCTTGCCTATGCCTGGGACACGTGTCAGGCGACCCGCTTCCTGCATGCTGACGGCCTGCGCCAGATCTGCAACCGACATGCCGGACAGGATAGACAAGGCGGTACGTGCGCCGACGCCGGAGATTTTGATTAACTGGCGGAAGGTGGCGCGTTCTTCGGCGCTGCCGAAACCAAACAGTATATGCGCATCTTCCCGTATCGCCAGATGCGTCAGCAGTACCACTTTCTCTCCCAAAGGCGGCAAATGGTAGAAGGTGCTCATCGGCACATCAACTTCATAGCCGACGCCCTGACAATCTATCAGCAGCTGAGGGGGATTTTTTTCGATCAGGGTACCTGCGATGCGACCTATCATGCCGGACTTTCATACTGTATGAATAAGCAGTGATAGTAAACGATTCTGTCTTGCTTGAGGAGGGTGCAGACGGGATTTTCCATCGCTTAGCAGCTTTCAACACAGCAACGCAGTCAGATACAACGGAAAAAGCTGTGTGGCATGGATAGTCCTTACGGAATAAGGCTGTCAGGTCATTTTACCTTGGTAAGGCGCATGAATATTCAGTCTGCGCTTTCAGAACACAAAGCCTGATCAGCCTATCAGACGTCCGGCTTTGACGCGCAGACCGCGTTTCGCCAGTTCTGGTGCGATCGCACCCAGTGTGGCTAAGGCGTCACCGCTATGGGCGTGACAAATCGCGACACCTAGCGCATCGGCGGCATCCGGGCTCGGTGTGCCGGACAGCATCAGCAGCCTTTGCACCATATCCTGTACCTGTTCTTTGCTGGCACGCCCCTGGCCAACCACGCCTTGCTTCACCTGTAAGGCAGTGTATTCAGCCACTGCCAGATCGGCCGCCACCAGCGCGCAGATCGCAGCGCCACGTGCCTGACCCAGCAAGAGTGTGGATTGTGGATTGACGTTGACGAAGACCTTTTCTATTGCCGCACAATCGGGCTGATAGGTGTGCACGATTTCGGAAACGCCGGAGAGGATAGTCTTGAGCCGTTCCGGCAAAGAGCCTTCAACGGTTTTGATGGTGCCGGAAGCGATATACGTCAGCTTCTGCCCCTGTTTGTGGATGACCCCGAAACCTGTGGTACGCAGGCCGGGGTCTATGCCTAATATTTTCATGCTGGCCTTGCCCTGCGAAGAGCAAGGCATACTGTTAATGACGGAAATGACGCGTGCCAGTATAGACCATCACGACGCCGCGTTCATCTGCTGCATCGATGACTTCCTGATCGCGCATAGAGCCACCCGGATGGATCACACAAGTTGCACCGGCATCCACCACCACATCCAGACCATCACGGAATGGGAAGAAGGCGTCAGACGCGACCGCGGAGCCACTTAAAGTCAGACCGGCATTTTGTGCCTTAATCGAGGCGATGCGGGCAGAATCAATACGGCTCATCTGACCGGCGCCGACACCCAGCGTCATGCCATTGCCACAGAAGACGATGGCATTCGATTTGACGAATTTAGCGACACGCCAGGCGAACATCATGTCTGCCATTTGCTGCGGTGTAGGCTGCAGTTTAGAAACGACACGCAGCTCTTCCTGCAAGACGTTTTTCGCATCCGGTGCCTGTACCAGCAGACCACCGCCTACGCGTTTCAGGTCGTACTGATTGACGCCGCCGCCCAAAGGAATTTCCAGCAGACGTACGTTTTGTTTAGCTGCGAAAATCGCTTTTGCTTCGGTAGTAAAGGAAGGCGCGATCAGCACTTCAACAAATTGTTTAGCGACGGCTTCCGCAGCTTTGCCATCGAGTTCGCTGTTGAAGGCAATGATGCCGCCAAATGCCGAGGTCGGGTCAGTCTGCAAAGCCTTGCTATACGCTTCCAGTGCATCGGCGCCGAGCGCGACGCCACATGGATTCGCATGCTTAACAATGACGCAGGCTGTGCCCTGGAAGGATTTGACGCATTCCCAGGCCGCATCTGCATCGGCGATATTGTTGTATGACAGTTCCTTACCTTGCAACTGCGTGTAGTTGGCCAGCGCGCCATCCACTGCTTTCAGATCGCGGTAGAAAGAGGCGGACTGATGCGGGTTTTCACCGTAGCGCATTTCCTGCACTTTTTCGAAATGCAGATTCAGGGTTTGCGGATAGGCACTGCGTGTCGCATGGGCCTTGTCTTCTGCTAGGCTGGTCAGGTAATTGGTGATCGCACCGTCGTATTGCGCGGTGTGGGCGAATACTTTTTTAGCCAGTGTGAAGTTGGTGTCATAGCTGACGACATTCGCGTTAGCCTTCATTTCAGCCAGCACGATGCTGTAATCACTTGGGTCAACGATCACAGTCACGTCTTTGTGATTCTTGGCCGAAGAGCGCAGCATGGTCGGGCCACCGATATCGATATTCTCAATCGCGTCTTCCAGCGAGCATTCTGCCTTAGCGACAGTTTGCTGGAATGGATACAGATTCACCACCACCATGTCTATGGTCGGGATGCCATGCTGTTCCAGCGCGGCTACGTGTTCAGGCAGATCGCGTCTGGCCAGGATGCCGCCATGTACTTTCGGATGCAGGGTCTTCACACGGCCATCCAGCATTTCCGGAAAGCCGGTGTAGTCTGCGACTTCGGTGACAGGCAGGCCATTGTCAGCCAGCAGTTTGGCGGTACCGCCAGTCGACAGCAGTCTGACACCGAGTGCTGACAATTCACGTGCAAAATCGAGCACACCGGTCTTGTCGGAGACGGATATGAGGGCTTGTTTGATCATGATAAGTTTTGAGAGTGAGGAAATCGGTGTCAGTCTGCTGAGCTATCCTAGAGCAAACCGTGTTGCTGCAGTTTTTTGCGCAGGGTGTTACGGTTAATGCCTAACATATCAGCGGCCTGGGACTGGTTGCTGGACGCGCGTGACATCACCATTTCTAACATGGGTTTTTCTACGGCCAGTACCACCATGTCATAGATATTGGAGGCAGGTTGTTCGCCCAGATCACGGAAATACTTTTCCAGATTTTTGTGAACGGCGTCTTGGATACTATCTTTGCTCATGCTGTTTTTATTCAGTTCGTTCAGTGTGTTTATGCAGGGCGGCGTTTTGTGGCTGCGGGTAGCAGCAAAAAACGCAATGGGTGTTGCTCGTTGCTACTTCATGCTAACGAATGCTACCCATGCTGATTAAGCCGCCAGTTTTTCTTCAAAGGGGCAGTATTGTAACCGTTCCCCCGCCATGCAATCAAAAAAATGACCAACGGCTGCCAGTTGCTCTTCGCAGTCGGTCAGCAGATTCATTTGCTGCCGGAATTCCTCGCCGCCGACCAGATTCTGTACATACCAGCCTATATGCTTACGCGCAGTCCGGACGCCCAGGTACTCACCGTAAAATGCATAATGCGCCTGCAGATGATGCAGCATCAGTTGTCTGACTTCAGTGATCATCGGTGGCGGCAGATGCTCGCCGGTTTGCAGAAAATGCGCCACTTCGCGGAAGATCCAGGGACGACCTTGAGCGGCCCGGCCTATCATGATGGCATCGGCGCCGGTGTATTCCAGTACAAAGCGTGCCTTTTCCGGTGTGGTGATATCGCCATTGGCCACGACCGGAATCCCGACTGTCGACTTAACTTGCGCAATAGTGTCGTATTCCGCGTCACCCTTATAAGCATCGGCCCGCGTTCTGCCATGCAGCGTCAGCATTTGTATGCCAGCTGATTCCGCCATGCGTGCTATCGACAAGGCATTTTTATTGGCTCTGTCCCAGCCGGTACGAAACTTCAGCGTGACCGGTACGTCGACCGCACTGACGACCGCATCGAGAATTTGTCCAACCAGGCTTTCATGCTGCAATAAGGCAGATCCACACCAGGCGTTACAGACTTTTTTGACCGGGCACCCCATATTGATGTCGATGATCTGCGCGCCTTTATCTACGTTGTAGCGCGCACAGTCGGCCAGCATGTGCGGATCGGCACCGGCGATCTGCACCGCCTTGGGTTCCATCTCACCTTCATGGTTAGTGCGGCGGGTGGATTTTTCGGTTTCCCATAATTTAGGATTCGATGCCGCCATTTCTGATACAGCGTAACCGGCACCCAGCTCTTTGCATAACTGGCGAAAAGGTCTGTCTGTTACGCCAGCCATAGGAGCAACAAATAAGTTATTTCGCAGGAGATAAGGTCCGATTTGCACGATGAATCTGAGGGGAATTTTGAAGAAGCGCTATTCTACCTGAAAGCTGCCTAAATAATTAGCAAAAACAGCTTGTATGGCAGGCTTTATTTATTGTGACAAATAATCATTTTTCATTGCCTTTTTTTAGGGCGTTTCTGCATCTGGCCTGGTGCGACGTCTATCGTCAAAACTGTGTATACTTTGTTCATGGATTTGCGCTGTTTGGTCACTGAGCTATTTCTTTCCGGTGAGAAGTATGGATTCCTGAGCTGTCTGACAGTTGCTGGCGAACGGGTGTTTGCAGTGATCTCAGGAATCAATATTGACATCAGGAGGCACTATGCACGTAACCGCATCTTTACCCAGAATTACCATCGTCGGTGGTGGTGCCGGAGGTTTGGAGCTGGCAGTCCGTCTCGGTAAGCGTTTAGGAAAAAGTGGTAAGGCAGATATCACGCTGGTTGATGCCAGCCGCACCCATGTGTGGAAGCCCTTATTGCATCAGGTGGCTGCCGGTACGCTGGACAGTCATGCGGATGAGCGTGAGTATTTTGCGCTGGCCAGGAGTAATCACTTTACTTTCCGGCTAGGCCGTATGGAAGGGTTGTCGCGCCGGAGCAAGGAAATTTTTCTGGCACCGGTGCAGGACGAGAACGGTGAAGAGCTCTTGCCGCGGCAAGCGATTCCTTATGACACGCTGGTGCTGGCGCTAGGTAGCCAGACCAATGACTTTGGCACACCTGGCGTGCGTGAACATTGCATTATGCTCGACTCGCTGCCCGCTGCACAGCGCTTCCATGAAAAACTGATTAACAGCTGTCTGCGTGCGCAGGCGACCTCCAGGTCAGCTGGTGAGGGGCGCTTCACGGTGACTATCATCGGTGGTGGTGCGACCGGTGTAGAACTCGCGGCTGAGCTGCATATGACCACCAGTATTTTGTCCAGCTACGGCTTGCGCAATTTTCATCCGGAAAAAGAAATCAAGATCGCCATCGTCGATGCTGCGCCACGCTTACTGCAAATGCTGCCGGAACGTTTGTCAGATGCAGTCGCGCGTGAATTGCGCGGTATGGCGATAGAAATACACAGCAATGAACAAGTGCAGCAAGTCAGCAAAACCGGTGTGCACATGGTGAGTGGCAAAGTACTGCCCAGCAGTATCGTGGTGTGGGCAGCCGGGATTAAAGCGCCCGAATTCCTGAAAGATCTGGATGGATTGGAGACGAATCGCCTGAATCAGCTGGTGGTGAATCCGCAATTGCAAAGCAGTCGTGATCCTGCGATTTTCGCGATTGGCGATTGTTGCGCCTGTCCGCAAGGAGAAGGGCTGCCGAATGTACCGCCACGGGCGCAGAGTGCGCATCAGCAAGCCAGTTTGTTGGCGCGTTCGCTGGAGCGTCAGTTACAAGGCAAATCCTTACTTAATTTTCAATATAAGGATCATGGCTCACTGGTCTCGCTGGGCAATTACAGTACGGTAGGCAGTCTGATGGGCGCCATCGCCAGTGGTTCTGTATTTATTGAGGGGACGCTCGCGAAGTGGATGTACTGGTCACTGCATAAGCACCATCAGGTCGCGGTGAACGGTCTGTTTCATACCTGGTTGTCGACCTGGGCCGAAACCATAGACCGGGTCAGAAATCCACGTATCAAATTACACTAAGCGAATAGTGAATAACGAATGGAGGCGTGCCGCAGCAGATTTATTTGGCTGCTGCGGCAGCCAGGTCAGGTTTGCGTCTGATTGATCTCATCCAGCGCATCAGCCGCATCCAGATGGGCGATGTCGCCCCACTGTAATATGCTGATTTGACCGTCCTGATAAATAAAACGGTTGATGCTGGCGTTATAAATCGTGACTTCACGTGGTGCATCGAGTGGTAGTTGTTTCGCGGCGCGATACGCGCATTCCAATACGCCGCCATGCGCGACGATGGCGATTTTTTTGCCGTCGAACTGACGTGCATAATGCAGAATATGTTCCATCACGCGCTGATGAAAGCGACGTATGGTTTCACCCGCATTTTCGCCGGGTGGAAATTCTGCATCCGGATCATGTGCGCGCCAGGCTGCATGTTCTTCAGGGTACTTATGCGGCAGTTCGCTATACAGCTCACCTTCAAAACCACCAAAACAGCGTTCGCGCAATCCTGGATCTGTGCGTGTGCTCAGCCCCTGCAGGCGTGCGATCTCACCGGCAGTTTGCACGGCTCTTTGTAAGTCACTGGCTATAATGGCGTCCAGCTTCTCATTTTGTAAGGCAGCCGCTAATGCCTTGGCCTGACGCCGGCCTTCCGCATTGAGTGGAATATCCAGATGGCCTTGCAGGCGTTTCACCGCATTCCAGGCCGTTTCGCCATGGCGTATCAAAAGAATTTCTGTCATGGCTCAGGAAGTTGTTGCGTTGTTAGCCGGTGCACGTTTGGTTTCCAGCCAAAAGGTGACTGGCCCGTCATTCGTGAGCGATACCTTCATGTCAGCGCCGAAGCGGCCGGTGTGCACCTGTGCGTGCTGGCTGCGCGTCTGGTCCACGAAGTAATCAAACAATTCCTGTGCCACGTCAGGCGGTGCTGCGGGTGTGAAAGAGGGGCGGGTGCCAGACTGAGTATCGGCCGCCAGCGTGAACTGCGGTACCAGCAGCAAGCCGCCCTGGGTATCGCGGATACTCAGATTCATTTTGCCAGCTGCATCGCTGAATACCCGGTAACTCAACAACTTAGTCAATAATGCATCAGCTTCTTTGCGTGTATCGCCACGTTCGGCGCACAGCAATACCATCAGACCGGCATTGATGCTGCCCAGCGTGTGGCCATCGACCACCACGCTGGCATGACTGACTCTTTGTAACAGCGCGATCATGCGCTGAGGGTGACACGTGCAAACTTACGCTTGCCAACCTGCAGCACAAACGTGCCGGCCTCGACTTTCAAGCCTTTGTCGCTGATCACGACGCTGTCGATGCGCACGCCACCTTGTTCTACCATACGCAGTGCTTCCGAGGTTGATGCACACAGATTGGCTTGTTTCAGTAACTGACCTATGCCGACCGGTGCACCGCTCAGGCTGACTTCAGGAATATCGTCCGGAATGCCGCCTTTGGAACGGTTCACGAAATCCGCCAGCGCATCTTCACCGGCTTGCTTGCTATGGAAGCGTGCCACGATTTCCTGAGCCAGTGCGACTTTGATGTCGCGCGGATTCTGGCCTTCTGCCACGGCTTTTTTGTAGCCTGCGATTTGCTCTATGGAGGTGAACGAGAGCAGGTCATAGTATTTCCACATCATTTCATCGGAAATACTCATCACTTTGGCGAACATGGTGTTGGCCGGTTCGGTGATCGCAATGTAGTTATTTTTGGATTTGGACATTTTTTCAACGCCATCCAGACCTTCCAGCAAAGGCATGGTCAAAATACATTGCGGCTCTTGCCCATAATCTTTTTGCAGTTCACGACCAACCAGCAAATTGAATTTCTGATCGGTACCACCCAGTTCCAGATCGGATTTCAGTGCGACCGAATCATAGCCCTGCATTAATGGATACAGGAATTCATGCACAGAAATCGGTGTGCCTGCTTTGAAACGCTTAGTGAAGTCGTCACGCTCCATCATGCGTGCCACGGTGTACTTCGACGACAGTTGTATCATGCCGCGCGCACCGAGCGGATCGCACCATTCAGAGTTATAACGGATTTCGGTTTTGGAGGCATCCAGCACCAGGCTTGCTTGTTTAAAGTAAGTCTGCGCATTGTCCTCAATTTGCTCACGGGTCAGAGGCGGACGGGTGGCATTGCGTCCGGAAGGATCGCCGATCATGGAGGTGAAATCACCGATCAGGAAAATCACAGTGTGGCCCAGATCTTGCAACTGACGCATCTTATTCAGCACCACGGTGTGGCCCAGATGCAAGTCAGGAGCGGTTGGGTCCAGACCGAGTTTAATTCTTAAAGGAACACCACTTTGTTCGCTGCGCGCCAGTTTTTGCGCAAATTCAGATTCGATGAGTAATTCATCCACACCGCGCTTGGTTACAGCCATTGCGTGCTGAACCGCATCGGACAAAGGCAGAACCTGATTGGGTGTGCTGGAAACTGGAGTTGGATTAGCTGTAGAAGTCATAATTAATTTACATCAAATTTTTTGTAACACCGCTGGTCATGGCTGCGCTTCTGAATCCATAATCAGCTTTTTGTCAAATTCTGGGTGGGGATAAACTCGGTATTTTGCCGTATTTTGTGCAGACTATTGATTTATAATCCCGTCTTTACTTTGTCAGCCGCTTTCATTATTTTGCAAATTTCGCAAAGCCGACGGCGGCAACGACCTCGAATTTTCTATAAAACAGTCAATTTTAACTTATTGCATGCGTCCTACAGATAAATTACTTCGTGTGGCTACTGGCAGCAGACTGTTGTTCGGTTCGTCCCGTGTTTCCCGAGTGGTGAGCGTCACTGCTTTTTTCTTTGCCGTATGTGCCGTAGGTGCAACCGCAGTAGCCCCGCTGGCGCCTGATGCAGCCGATCTTCCGGTTAAAAAAATTACCCAGGTTTTACCTTTACCGTCACTCGATGAGCAAATCGCAGCGATTGCTGCCGTTGAACATCAGTATGTGCGTGAAGATGTCGTGCGACGTGGTGATACCCTGAGTGGCCTGTTGTTACGCCTTGGGGTGGATGATCAGGACGCGGACAAGTTTATCAAGACCGATCCGGTTGCCCGTACGCTGTTGCAGTTACGCGCAGATAAAACCATACGTGTCAAAACCAATGAAGACGGCGACCTTGAATGGTTGCAAACCACGGTCTCTGATGGCCCGGATAAACCGGCGCGTAACCTGGAAGTCAGGCGTAATGCGGACGGACATTTCAGTGCCAGCGACAGCACAGCCCAGCTGGAGCGCCGGATTGAAATGGCATCCGGTAATATCCGTTCCTCGCTGTTTGCCGCTACCGATGAGGCGCACATTTCTGATGCGATTTCTTCCCAGATCGTGAGCATGTTTGAAACCAATATTGATTTCCGTCGCTTGCAGCGTGGTGATCAGTTCAACGTGGTCTATGAAAGCTTCTGGCAAAACGGGCAACTGATACGCACTGGTCGCGTGCTGGCCGGTGAATTCAAAAATGCAGGTAAAACGTATCAATCGGTATGGTTTGATGAAGCGGGCGGGCAGGGTGGCTATTACACCTTTGACGGCAAGTCACTCAAAAAAGCTTTCCTGAAATCGCCTTTAGAATTTACCCGTGTTTCTTCGGGATTCTCTATGCGTGTCCATCCTATTTCAGGTCAATGGAAGCAGCATAAAGGTGTGGATTTCGCTGCGGTCAGCGGCACGCCTATCCGTGCTACCGCTGATGGCGTGATCGATTCGGTCGGCCCCAGCGGCGGTTACGGTAATTTAGTGGTGGTGCGTCATCATTCGAATTACACGACAGCCTATGCACACATGAGCCGTTTTGCTGCGGGTATCCGTAAAGGCAGCCGCGTCAGCCAGGGTGAAGTGATCGGTTATGTGGGGTCTACCGGCTGGTCGACCGGACCACATCTGCATTATGAATTCCGCGTCAATAACGAGCCGCGCGATCCTATGTCTGTGATCGTGCCGGATGCGCCGCCACTGGCTGGTGCAGACATGCCTCGCTTCAAAGCCGTGGCCGGTGATATGCAGCATCGCTTCAATTTGCTGCGCCCTGAACGCCTGGCTGAAACGATGAAGCTGGCGTCGCGCTGATCTGCGTAATGCCAAACATGATCAGGCCGGACCGAGAGGTTCGGCCTTTTTTTTCAAGCTGATGCGTGCCGGTCAGCCTTGCACGCAGCATATTTTTATTCTTAAGTACTCTTGAGGCCTTATGCAATCTTTGAATCGGGATACTCATCAGAATACCGATCCGAATACCTATATCGGACTGATGTCAGGCACCAGCCTCGATGGCGTTGATGGCGTGATGGTGCAGTTTGCGCCGGATGGGGCGACGATGCAAATACTGGCGACTGCTTACCAGCCATTTGACGCTGCCTTACAGCAGGCTGCCATGCAATTGCAGCAGCCTGGTGACAATGAAATCGAGCGCGAAGCTGCGCTGGCACAGCGTCTGGCGCAAGTGTATGCGGCCTGCGTGGCCGATTTGTGCCGACTGGCTCCGGGGCAGACCGTACAGGCGATAGGCGTGCATGGACAAACCATACGACACCGGCCTGAACTGGGCTGGACCCGTCAGACCAATCATCCGGCCTTGCTGGCCGAACTCAGCGGGCTGGATGTGATTGCTGATTTCCGCAGCCGTGATCTGGCTGCAGGCGGACAGGGCGCACCCTTGGTCCCGGCTTTTCATCAGGCGATATTCGGTTCATCTGCGCACCAGCGCGTGGTGGTGAACATCGGTGGTATCAGCAATATCAGTGTGCTGGGTTCCGATGGTGCAGTGAGTGGCTTTGATACCGGCCCCGGCAATGTGCTGATGGATGGCTGGATACGACAGCATCTGGGACATGACTATGATGCCGATGGTACCTGGGCCGCCAGCGGGCAAGTGTGTCAGGCTTTGCTGGATCGCTTGCTGCAGGAGCCTTATCTGCAACTGCCTGCGCCTAAGAGCACCGGTCGCGACTTGTTTCATGCTGAGTGGTTGCGTCTGCAATTGCAAGACTTTAGGCAATTAGCGGCAGCAGACGTGCAGGCTACGCTGTGTGCCTACACTGCACAGACCATCATTATGGCCAGCCTCGCGCAGAGTCCCGCCTGCGACGCGCTGTATGTCTGCGGCGGAGGTGCTTACAACCGCCATTTGATGCAGCAGATGCGACATTATCTGGCGCTGTTTGGCAGCAGTGCACAAGTGCACAGTACGAGTGCACTGGGCGTGGCACCGGAACGGGTGGAGGCACTTGCATTTGCCTGGCTGGCACGCCAGTTCTGCCTGCGCCTGCCGGGTAATTTGCCGGCAGTGACCGGGGCCCGGGGCTTGCGCATCCTGGGTGCGCTGTACCCAGCCTGAGCATGCCTGGGCAGCATCCTTTACAATTGCCAGCAGCGTAATGAATTCACCGCCACCATATTGAAAGATACAACAGGATATGACACAAGAACCCTTGCAACTACTCTATATCGCCGACCCGATGTGTTCCTGGTGTTACGGCTTCGGTCCGGAACTGGAGCAGGTACTCAATGCGTTGCCTGAGGCTGAACTGGATATCATGACCGGTGGTTTGCGGGCTTATGAAACAGAGATACTGAGTGCAGAAAAACGCAGCACCATCATGGAACACTGGCGTCAGGTCGCGCTGGTCAGTGGTTTGCCGTTTTCTGATCAGGCCATGGCACAAGCCGATTTTGTGTATGACACCGAGCCTGCCTGTCGCGCCGTGGTGACCGCCAAGCTGGTCGCTGATCATTTGAGTGGCCGCGAATTGCTGCAAGTATTCAGGGCAATTCAGCATGCGTTTTATGCCGAAGGCCGCGACGTGACGAAAGCGCAGGTGTTGACGGAAGTCTGTGTGCGCAGCATCAATCAGATCGGTCAGGGCGCTGACTATGATCAGCTCAGTTTTGCCGAAACGCTGGCTTCGCCAGTGGCGATGGCAACGGTTCAGGAAGAATTCCGTCAATGTCAGCAATGGGGGGTGCGCGGTTTTCCGGCTTTGCTGATGGTGCATGATGAGGCTTTACATATGCTGACCTCGGGCTATACCCAGGCTGAGCAAATCCTGGAGACGATAGCGCAGGTGAGACAGTCATGAGCCAGCGAATGCCGCAAGCAGAGGTAGCACCGCAGGGACCCGTGTTTTCACGCATCGTCCTCGGTTTATGGCGGCTGGCAGAGTGGCAGATGACACCGGCTCAGCGCGTCCGTTTCCTGCAGCAGGCGCTGGAACTGGGCATCAATACCATCGATCAGGCGGATATTTACGGCGACTACCAGAGTGAGACCTTGTTAGGCGAAGCGCTGAACGCCGCACCGGAACTGAAATCTGCTTTTCGCTTTGTGAGTAAATGCGGTATCTGCCTGCCATCGCCTCATCGCCCGGCGCATACGGTGCATCACTACGATACCAGTCGCGCGCACATTATCGCTTCGGCTGAAAACAGCCTGCAGGCAATGGGGATAAAACAGCTTGACCTGTTACTGATCCATCGTCCCGATCCCCTGATGGATGCCGATGAAATCGCCGGGGCCTTCCTTCACTTACAGCAAAGCGGCAAGGTGCGTCATTTCGGAGTATCGAATTTCACGGCTGCTCAGTTTGATTTACTTGCAGCGCGCGTCCCGTTGGTGACAAATCAGCTGGAATTATCGGTATTGCAGCAGCAGGCGCTACATGATGGCACGCTGGATCAGTGTCAGCGTTTGCGCATCGCACCGATGATCTGGTCGGCTTTGGGTGGCGGTACGCTGTTTCAGCAACCTGCACCTAATGCACAGGTCGCCCGGGTGCAAAACGAATTGCAACGTCAGTCTGCCGCCTCCGGTCTGCCTGCCAGTGTTATTGCTTTAAGCTGGGTGCTGCAACATCCGTCGAAACCGCTGGTGCTGACCGGATCTGGACGGGTACAGGCCTTACAACAGGCAGTTCAGGCCTGTAACCACACGCTGAGCAGGCCAGACTGGTTTGCGTTGTGGACGGCAGCGGCGGGCCATGCTTTGCCATGATGCTCAACAGCCGCGCAATAATTGAAAAAAATAAATAAAAAATAAATGGGAAAAACAGATGAAAAAAACAGCTGACATCATCTGCAAATTTTTCCTGTTTAAAATGAAATGCTTGGTATAACCTGAGCAAGAGAAGCGTCAATGGATAAACACACAAGATTGCTTGTGTTAAATGGTGTCTGCCGGGAATATACGGATCAGCCCTACCGGCCTGAGTGGTTAGCGGCAGGCTGTTTGCAATCACGCAATCGTATCGGGCGAAAGGTCTCAGGGCTTGATGTCTGATCAGGGATCAAGCCTGGGACTGAGATGACCTGCTCTTGCTGTACGACCAGTGCGCAGTCAGCACAGTCCTAAAACAGATGTAGTTAGTAATTTGTCAGTTTTTATGTCATTCGCTCAGTGTCAGTCCAGCAGCGCTGACGCTTTCGCCAATTTCCGCCGCCGGGCAAGCAAGGATCAGAGAAGGACAGAGTTGTGACTGTTTTTCAATACTGTTATCGTCGCTATCTATCATTCGGGCTTGATGGCTCAGGCACACGTACGTGGCGTGATCAGATGCTGTCTGCAATTTTATTAGCAGGTCTGGGTTTGGGACTCACAGCAGCGATACCTAGCATTGCCTTAGCCGTGACCGAAGGTTTGTGGTCGATAGTCGCGGTTGACTTGCTGGCGCTGGTTTGGGTCGCGGTACTGATTTTTTTGCGTGAGCTGAGTTTCAGGACTCGCGCTCTCCATTTTCTGGCGCTGATCTATTTGCTGGGCATCTGGTTTTTGCTCAAGATAGGCATTACTGGCCTGATTTATTTGCTGGCATTTCCTGTCATTTGTTCTTTCTTGTTTCCCTTACGCGAAACCGTGTATGCCTTGCTGCTGGCTTCCGCCTCTTTATTGTTGGTTGGGTACTTCGGCGATGCGAACCTGCAGCTGCTGGGCTTCGAGAATCATGCGCTGCTACGCTGGATTATTATCACAGTCAATTTTACGTTTATCAGCGCACTCATGACTGTCACTTGCAATGTGCTGATACACAGGCTGGAATATGCGTTGGAGGCACAACAGAAAGTAAGTGCCAGTTTGCAGCAGGAGCAGGAATCTCTACGTGCTGCTAACGAAGAGCTGCGTCTGACCGTAGCTGCCGTTGCGCGTCTGAACGATATTGTGATGATACTGGCCGATACTTACGCGCCGGATACCAGTCATTACCTACGCATCGTGTTGGTCAATGACGCGTTTGAGCGCCACACTGGCTATGACAGCCTGGAGGTGTTAGGAAAAAAACCTGACTTTTTGGCGGGTCCGAATACTCAGGTAGAAGAGCTGGAACGTATACGCTATTCCGTGCGTCAGCTGGAAGCTGTACATGTGGAGATGATTGTATATACCATCGCTGGTCACGAATTCTGGCTGGAGGCAGACATCATTCCTCTGGCAAATGACGAAGGGGTGTATACCCACTGGGTGGTGACGGGGCGCGATATCAGTGAGCGCAAAAAATCAGAAGAGTATATCCAGCGGCTGGCTTATTTTGACGTACTGACCGGATTGCCGAACCGTCGACTGTTGCATGACCGTCTGCAATCGCTGTTGCAGGCTGCGCATCGCAGCGGCATGGTCAGCGCAGTACTCTATATCGATCTGGACAATTTTAAGCTCATCAATGATGCGCGCGGCCATGTGGTGGGGGACGCCTTGCTGAAGCAAGTCACGCAACGCCTGTTGCTTACCTTGCGCGAGGTCGATACCGTTGCACGTATCAGCGGCGATGAATTTGTCGTATTGCTGGCGAATCTGAGTGATGATGTACGCACCGGTGCGCACATGGCCTTGCATGTGGCGGAAAAAATCCGGCTCGCGATGATGCAGTTGTTCGAGATCGACGGCTTGCAATACAGTTCTACCTGCAGTACGGGCGTGACTCTGCTGCCGCGCGAAAATCAGACTGCCGATGATATTTTGCGTGAAGCAGATACTGCGATGTACCGCGCAAAATCAGGTGGTCGTAATCAGGTCGTTTTTTTCGAAACCGGGATGCAGTCGGAAATTGAATTGCGCCTGACGATGGAGCGCGAACTGAGTCAGGCGATGGATGGCGGGCAGTTGCAGATGTATATACAGTCCCAGGTTGACCGGCTGGGCACGCCGGTCGGTGGTGAATTGTTGATGCGCTGGCATCATCCTCAGCGCGGACCGATTTCTCCCGCGATTTTTATCCCGGTGGCAGAAGAATCTGGCATGATCATCCGGCTTGGTGACTGGGTGCTGCGTCAAGGGTGTCTGGCGCTGAATCAGTTAGCCGGAGCGGGGTTCCAGTTGTCGTTGTCCGTGAATGTCAGTCCCAGACAGTTTCGTCAGCCGGATTTTGTCGACAAAGTCCGTACGGTGTTGGCTGAGACCCAGGCGGACCCGCATCACCTGATTTTCGAAGTCACGGAAGGCTTATTGATCGACAATTTGCACGACACGATAGCGCGTATGCTGGAACTGACCAGGCTGGGGATACGTTTTTCTATTGATGACTTCGGTACCGGGTATTCGAGTTTTTCATATTTAAAAAAACTGCCTTTATACGAATTGAAAATCGATAAGAGTTTTGTACAGGATACGCCCGGAGATAAAAACGATACCGCCATTGTGCAGTCTATGTTATCAATGGCAGAGCACCTGGGCTTGCGGGTCGTCGCAGAAGGTGTGGAAACCAGAGATCAGGCTGATTTCCTGATCACTAATGGTTGCAGCTCCATGCAAGGTTATTTATTTGGCCGACCCATGCCACTCGATGCCTGGATAGACTTGCAGCGCAAAGTGGTGCTGCAGTCATCCATGTCTGCGCTTAGTGCGCCTGAAAAGTCGTTAGCATCCACTGAATAAATAATTCCACTTCCGGTCGCAGGCTGGGTTGTGCTTCATGCACGAGATAATAGGCATGCGGTGGTGAGGCCAGCTGGGTATCGAACAGTCTGACGACGTCTCCGCTTTGTATCATTTCTTGCGCAAAATGCTGGCGTGTCAAACCTACACCGTGACCGTGTTTGACTGCTTCCAGTAACAGCCCCAGATCATCTACCCGCAAACCGTGTGTCGGTTCGGCCCAGTCCAGTCCCGCCACTTCGAACCAAGGCTGCCATGGCTCGAGTGCCGAGCGCAGCAAGCGTGCGTGCTTGAGGTCGGCTGGTGTGCGCAGGGGTGGAATGGTTTTCAGGTAGGCCGGGCTGGCCACGGTAAAGCTGGGTTCAACAAACAGTTTTTTGGTCACCAGATTCGGGTATTCGCCGGCACCGAAGCGAATTTCCACGTCGCTCTCAGACAAGCTGAGGTCATACAGCGGTACGAACAAATAGACTTCGACTTCGATATCCGGATACTGACTGGAAAATTCCGCCAGGCGGGGCATAAACATATAGCGCGCAAACGTGGGCGGTACAGTGACCTTGATGCGTTGCTGATGCTGGGCCGCTTTATGCGGCAGCGGGAATTCTGACAAGGTACGCAAGGCAGCGCGCACGACATCCAGATAGCGGCGCCCAAATTCAGTCAGTGTCACGCTGCGACCTTCACGCACAAACACGCGTTCGCATAAGTGCTCCTCCAATAAACGGATGCGATGAGACAAAGCGGAAGGCGTAATGCACAATTCTTCAGCGGCGACCGCGAAGGAGCCAAAGCGGGCTGCAGCTTCAAAGGCTGATAATGCATGTACGGGCGGTAATCGTGTTGCCATTCTGTATCCTCACTACCCCGGCAGCTGCACCGCTGGTCTGCGATGGTCCGGGGCTGCTAAATCTGCGAAATCTGAAGTACTGCCATGTCTGCTGCGGATCGCCTGATACGATGACAGCAAACACAGCCGGAGCGAAAGCCATATTGCATAAGGGGTCTATTATGATGCGTTATTCTGTTTTTTGGCTTATCCTCTGCGACTTCTTACCAAATATTATTCGATATGGGCAACCGACTTTCAAAAATTGCGACGCGTACCGGCGATGCGGGAACAACTGGCCTCGGAGATGGAACCCGGGTCGATAAAGATGCCTTGCGCGTGCATGCGATGGGTGATGTGGATGAGCTGAATTCGCACATCGGTGTGTTGTTGTGTGAGGATATTCCTGAAACGATGAAGCAAGAGCTGTTCTCTATCCAGCACGATCTGTTTGATATGGGCGGAGAACTCTGTATACCTGGCTACACCATGATTACCGATGCGCAGGTTGCCAGACTGGATGCCTTGCTGGAAAAGTATAATGCCGATCTGCCGCCGTTGAAGGATTTTATTTTGCCTGGTGGCTCGCGCGCCGCGGCGATCGCACATGTATGCCGTACCGTGTGTCGTCGTGCGGAACGGGCGATTGTCAGTGTCGGTAAGGCGGAGATACTGAATGATCATCCACGTCAGTACATGAACCGTTTATCAGATTTGTTATTCGTGTTGTCGCGCGTGCTGAACCGCTATGCAGGCGGCAGTGACGTGTTGTGGGAAAAAGAGCGCGAACGTTGATTGCCCTGGCAGTTTAAGTATTTGCAGTATGACTTGATTACTTATTCTGGTGGCGCGCTATCATGCGCGCTAACGCAGCATGCAGATCGCTATTGTGCTTGCTCTTTTCCAGTGTTTGTTCCAGCTCTGTCAATGCATGGAGTGCGTGGTTGGATAAACTGATCTGTTTGACCGGTGTCGGTTTTTCGACTACGCGTTTTACTTGTACTTTGATACGGATTGCGTTAACCTGCCAGCCTCGTTCTTGTAGGCAAGTTTGCAATTTCGTGCCCGATTGCTTGAGTTTGGTGGCAAGCGCCGCATTCGGTGCTGCCAGCGTTAATACCTCATCCTGTAATTGTAAGACCTCGCAGCTGTCGAACATGCGTGGCAGGATGTGTTGGCAATCCTGCTTCAGGCGCAGATTGCGCTGTATCGTCGGTAACAACATCGCCATCTTGTCGTTCAGACGCAAATAGTCTGCGGCACCGCTGACTTTCTGTTGAGGCCGGCCCCGATGGATAAAAATACGCGCTGGATTTTTTGTTGGTGTTGACATGCGCGACACCATAACACAAAGCGCCTGACCATTCAGTACCTGATTTCTGAGGACCGTATTGATGCAAATAATATTGATGCATTCTCGCTTCACTCAGGCCAAGTCGGTGACCTTGAGCTCACATCATCTGATACTCGCGACGCTTGGCTTTTTGCTCATTACCTGTGTGTGTGGCGCCCTGATGGCAGCGCTGACTTTGCGTCTGGCCAGTGCCGATGTGCCGTTACTGCGCAATTTGTTACCTGCCAGTGTCAGTCTGGCGCATGATCCGGACGCAAAAGAACGCTATCTGAAAGAAAACCTGGCAGCCATGGCTGCACGACTGGGGGAAATGCAGGCGCAGTTGGTACGTCTGGATGCACTTGGCGAGCGGGTGCAAGGCCTGGCTGGCGTCAAACCGGAAGAATTTAATTTCAAAGAAGCGCCTGGACGTGGTGGTCCTGAAATATTGAAATCGCCTTCCGCAGAGCTGGATATGAAGGAATTACAGGCCGCATTGGATGTCTTGGCAAGCGATATCGAACATCGCTCAGACTATATGAATGTGGTGGAAACCAAGCTGATGGCCTTTAAAATTCAGTCTAAGTTATTACCCACTACCCAGCCTGTGAACGTGGCTTATAACGCCTCCGGCTTTGGCTGGCGCGTAGATCCGTTTACCGGACGCAGTGCATTTCATGAGGGAATAGATTTCTCCGCACCGACCGGCACGCCGATTCTGGCCGCTGCCGGTGGCGTGGTGATCGCAGCTGAGTATCATCCTCAGTTTGGCAATATGCTGGAAATTGACCATGGCGGCGAGCTGATCACCCGTTACGCGCATACTTCCAAAATCTACGTCAAGCTCGGTGACATTGTGAAGCGTGGTCAGCATGTGGCTGATATCGGTTCGACTGGCCGTTCAACGGGCGCCCATCTGCACTTTGAAGTCAGGGTGAAAGATGTTCCACAAAACCCGCATAAATTCCTGTCGGCGGGCGCAAATCAGGCAAATCTGGCGAAACTTGATCAGAAATAAGCTTGTTTTTGTGTATTTAGTCACCAACTCCGTATATGTGACAGAGTTTTGATCAGTGTTTACTGGTCAAGGGGGTGTCACATGGTAAAATCGTGAGTTATCCATATTGTTGCTGTGCAAGCAATTTTTTGCCGCGGCGTTTTTCAGAATTTAACTTTCCGTTCATAGCATGTCATTCCTGACCAAGATATTCGGCAGCCGTAATCAACGGCTTTTGAAGCAATACCAAAAGACGGTGCGTGAGATCAACGCATTGGAACCTCAGCTGGAAACTCTGTCGGACGAGGCCTTACAGGCCAAGACTGCTGAATTCAAAGCGCGCGTTGCAAAGGGCGAAACTTTAGATAGTTTGTTGGTAGAAGCATTTGCAGTTTGCCGCGAAGCGAGTAAGCGCGTATTGAAAATGCGCCACTTCGATGTGCAACTGATCGGTGGTATGACTCTGCATTACGGTAAAATCGCTGAAATGGGTACCGGCGAAGGTAAAACCCTGATGGCAACGCTGCCGATTTACCTCAATGCCTTGTCTGGTAAGGGCGTGCATGTGGTGACAGTGAATGATTACCTGGCACAGCGCGATGCGGAATCCATGGGCAAACTGTATGGCTGGCTGGGTCTGACTACCGGTACCAACCTGGCGCAACTGGATCACGACGCCAAGCAAAATGCGTATGGTTCCGATATTACCTACGGTACCAATAACGAATTCGGTTTTGACTATCTGCGCGATAACATGGTGTTTGAAGCCAAGGACCGCGTACAGCGTAGCCTCAACTTTGCAGTGGTCGATGAAGTTGACTCGATTCTCATCGATGAAGCACGTACACCGCTGATTATCTCCGGTCAGGCAGAAAACCATACTGAACTGTATTACCAGATGAATGAAGTGCCTAAGCTGCTGACTTTGCAGATAGGTGAAGAAACGCCCGACGGTAAAGGCGTGGTTGAAGTTCCCGGCGATTACACCAAGGATGAAAAAACGCATCAGGTTCTGCTGACTGAAGCCGGCCACGAAAAAGCTGAAAAAATTCTGACCCAGATGGGCCTGCTGCCGGAAGGCGCATCGCTGTATGATCCTGCACACATCACCCTGATTCACCATCTGTACGCCGCTTTGCGCGCACAGGCACTGTACTTCAAAGACCAGCACTATGTGGTGCAGGATGGCGAAATCGTGATTGTGGATGAATTCACCGGCCGTATGATGACAGGACGCCGCTGGTCGGATGGCCTGCATCAGGCGGTTGAAGCGAAAGAGGGCGTACGTATCCAGAACGAGAACCAGACGCTGGCCTCGATCACTTTCCAGAACTACTTCCGTATGTACGGTAAGCTGTCCGGTATGACCGGTACTGCCGATACCGAAGCCTATGAGTTCCAGGAAATCTATGGTCTCGAAACCGTAGTCATTCCACCTAACCGTCCATCCCAGCGTAAAGACCGCCAGGATCAGGTATATAAAACGTCGGAAGAAAAATACGGTGCAATGCTGAACGATATTCAGGATTGCTATACCCGTGGCCAGCCTGTGCTGGTGGGTACTACATCGATCGAGAATTCCGAATTGTTGTCCGGTATTCTGACTAAAGCGAAGCTGCCGCACAATGTGCTGAACGCCAAGCAGCATGCACGCGAAGCGGAAATCGTGGCTCAGGCAGGTCGTCCTCAGGCCATCACTATCGCCACCAATATGGCAGGTCGTGGTACTGATATCGTACTCGGTGGTAATGTCGGTAAACAGGTGCAGATGATAGAGGCGAATGCCGCATTCTCTGATGCTGAGAAACAGATCCAGTCCGATAAATTGCGCAATGAATGGCAGTCGCTGCATGACCAGGTGGTGGCAGCTGGTGGCTTGCACATTATCGGTACCGAACGCCATGAATCGCGCCGCGTCGATAACCAGTTGCGTGGTCGTTCCGGTCGTCAGGGTGATCCAGGTTCCAGCCGTTTCTATCTGTCGCTGGATGATCAGTTGCTGCGTATTTTTGCCGGTGACCGGGTCAGGGCGATCATGGACCGCCTGAACATGCCGCAAGGTGAACCGATCGAAGCCGGTATGGTGACCCGTTCTATCGAGTCAGCGCAACGTAAAGTAGAAGCACGTAACTTCGACATCCGTAAGCAATTGCTGGAATACGATGACGTCGCCAACGATCAGCGTAAAGTCATTTACCAGCAGCGTAACGAGTTACTCGAAGCGCATGATATGACAGAGATGATGACGTCGCTGCGTCATGGTATGTTCAATGATGTTGTGCGCACTTATGTGCCAGAAGAATCGGTGGAAGAACAATGGGATATCGCCGGTTTGGAATCCGTGCTGGCTGCCGAGTGGGACATCCATCTGAATCTGAGTAAGATGCTGGCTGACGAGGCTGACCTGACCGACGACGACATACTGGAGCGCGTGCTGCAGGTCGTGAACACGAACTACGATGCCAAGGTGGAGTTGGTCGGCAAAGAGTCCTTCGCCGGTTTTGAACGCAGTGTGATGTTGCAAAGTATCGATAATCACTGGCGTGAGCATCTGGCTGCACTCGACCATTTGCGTCAGGGCATCCATCTGCGTGGCTATGCACAGAAAAATCCTAAGCAGGAATACAAACGTGAAGCGTTTGAACTGTTCGCCCAGATGCTGGATCAGATCAAGAGCGAAGTGATACGTACGGTCGTCACAGTACGCATACAGTCGCGCGAGGAAATCGAAGCGGCGGAACAGCAGATGGCGCAGGCTCAGGTAGAGAACGTGTCTTACCGTCATGCTGATTTTGATGCCAACGCGTCACCGGAAGAGATGCTGGCACCACCGGCACTGACAGACGGTGAACCGGAGGTGACACTGGGCCTGAAGATAGGCCGCAACGATCCTTGCCCGTGCGGCAGCGGTAAGAAGTACAAACAATGTCACGGTAAGCTGGCCTGAGCCAGTTGGCGGTGAAAAGTGAGTAGCAAAAAGGGCGGACAGGTTCCGCCCTTTTTTGTATTTTGATTTTTGTGATAATTAGTTAGTGCGTGACGAGTATGAACAAATCACAGTGGACTGATTAATTGTAAATTTTTTTCGATACGCTTTAGTTGTTCGGAGTGATGGCTGTTCAGTACATTATTTACAGTTTGAAAATGGACCCGGAGCATTTGGATCTTGTAGCCAGGTACCAGTGTTTTTCGCAGCCAATATCCATAGCGCAGGACCACTGTCAATGGCAATTAGGCTTGGACAGTTTTTGGAACTAGAAAACTGAGCATACAAAACTCTTTTTCCATTGGGCAGCAGTACGCTCAGGGTTCCTTTGTCGTCGGCGCCTTCATTAATGACTTGGGTAGTTCCAGTCGAACCAACTGGGACAGTTAAGGGTACCTTTCCAACCATGAGTGTCATTTCTTGTAATTCCGGTCCTACATAGCACTTCTTCCATGCACGTTCTAGTCGTGCTTTGGCTTCAGTAGTAGGTAATTGTGAACAAACTATCTCGACAGCGATTTTTCCAGGAAGATCAGGGTGCGTTACAGGTACGTTAGAACAGGCTGTCAGAAGAAGTATAGGTAGAATTGAAAGACGCATATTAATGATAGAAATAGTTTGAATGACGTTTTGCCGGATTTAAGCATGAAAATAACAATTGAAGAACAAATGTTGCACCTGAATGACAGGACATATATGTTGCAAAAGAATGCCTCAATCTCTCGATAGCTTAAAACAGCCGATCCTTGATAAGCCGTTTCAGACTTACATGTCTATCCCTCATCCGTCAGAATTAAATCAGCTTTGTAGCCAAACTGATCTCAATGCGTCAGCGTCATGATCAGGCGCCAGCTGCGGGGGCGTCCCGGGATGAAGGTGTTATCGCTGTCCACTTCCCAGGTATCACGGTTAAACAGATTACTGACCTGAAAGCGCAATTGCAGCTTGGCGTTGCCCCAGTCCAGTTGATGACGCAAGCCCAGTTGTACCAGGATTTTTTTATCGAGCCGGCTGCCACTGGATTCTGAGCTCGTTTGTGGGCCACTGTACTGCAGCCCCAGATCGGCTGAACTATTCGGTAATTGAGGCGGGCTGTATTCCAGATAGCTGCGCACTTCCAGCGGCACGCTGGCAACCGGTCTGACGCTGGCGGTATTGCTGAGTGGTTGAGTGACGCGCGCATCCAGATAAACCGCGGCCATCACCAGATTCAGATGTGGCGTCAGATTCCCGGCAATACTGCCTTCCAGTCCACGGTGCTGCACTTGTCCGGTCTGCGCATACAGTTGTTGGCTATTGAATCCATAGTGTGGCTTGCTGACTTCAAAATAGCCCAACACCGCATTCAGACTGCGCTCTCCCTGCTGCCATTTCCAACGCAGACCAGCATCTTTTTGCGAGGTATGGATGGCGGGCAGTGCGGCAAAACGGTTGCTTGCACTGACTGGCGCCACACCACTTTCTTCCAGTCCCTGAGTTTGTCCGCCATACAGCGAATAGCCAGCACCTAAGGCCAGACTGAGATTCCAGTAGCTTAGCAGTGGTTGATCCTGCATGCGCACAAAGCTGCGTTCCTGTGCCGTGCCGGTCCAGGTCTGTTTGTCATAGTAAGACTTCATCAGACCCAGATTTAACGTGGCAAGGGCATTCTGGTATTCATAGGCCAGTCCCAGATTACTTTGCCTGACGCGGTCCAGCGAACGTTCGCTATATGAGAAATCAGGGGCCGTCGTGGGCAATGTCAGTTCGGCATATTGTTGGCGGAACTCGACGGTTCCAAGGTCGGCATAGGCTTCTCCGCCATAGCGTTGTTCGCTGCGCCGTCCACGCCAGACCAGATGAAACTGCTGCCTGCTGTCTTCATGCTGCAGGGTTTTACTGAGCCTCAGTTCTACACTGTCTGCCTGCTTAGTCACGTTTTTTTCTGAGTAATAGCTGTTTTGCCAGCGATTGCCGGACAATTGTTCGATCACATGCGTTTCTGATCGGGGATAATCAGCCGCGGAACGGATCAGACTGCCTTTGAACAGCCACTGCCCTGGCAACTGTTGTTGATAAATCAGACCCAGGGTACGGGAGTGACCGTGACCGCGCATCCAGTCAGCCTTCATCGCGGATTTGTTCGCGAAGTGGTAGCTTGCTGCGGGTGGCAGTTTGCCATCGGGTAGCAGCCAATAGCTGTGTGGCGTTTCATACGGTACCTGATCGTGGCTGTAAAACGGTAGCAGTTCAAATGCGGTATCACCCTGATCAGCACTGCGTATGCGACCCACAATAGCCGCTGAACGGTAATACGATGCTTCGTGTTGCGGGGTCAGCTCTTTATAGGCCGAAGCCGCTACCGATAGGCCCATTTTGACGCGTGCATCCGCTGCGGTCAGCGGCAGCAGTGCGTTGACATCAAGCGCGCGGTCACCAGCGCCGCGCATCGAGTTTTCTAACTCCACAGAATAACTGTATTCAGCCTGATCACCTGCTTTGCGCAATTGATAATCGACGATGCCGGTTGGCGCCGGAAAGGGATAACCCGTGACGGTAGTGCCTATCCTGACTTTGGACCCATCCAGCAGTAAATGGCCGAGATAGGCACGCTTATCAAAGTACATCCCTTCTATCCGCAGATTCCCTGCCTTGCCAGGGGAGAAGCCACGTACATTGCTGTCGCTGTAGATACCGATGGATTCTTTCCCGGCCTGATTACCAAAGCCATCTTCGGCCTGCGTGACGGCATTGTTTTTGTCTGCAGCAGCGGTTTCAGTGCGGGTTACACTGGCCATATCATCCGCCTGCGCGGGCAACAGGCAGGCCTGTGTGACTAATGCCAGCAAAGTCAGGCACAGGTGTTGATGTTTTTTGACAGAGTGAATCTGCAGCTTCATAGATATACCGGTGAAATTGAATGAGCCTGAGTTCAGAAAAGTAAGCGTTTTATTGAGGTGATAAAATAACAAAATCTCTGACCCTGTGTGGGACGCTGAAGTTCCCAAATCCAAGCTTTCCTTGCTGGTTGGTGCAGGTCTGTGCATGGGTGAGTGACGAGGCTGATTTTCTTGTTTGCTGCATATGAACTCAGGCTTCGCAGCGCAACAAAATGCCCTACAATGTCGGCTTGATTTCATCGCTAGGAAAAAACATGGCCGTCAATTCCCCTATCCCCGTTGCTGCTGATCTGAAACCGGTCGCAGGTATCCGTCTTGGACATGCTGAGGCTGGCATTCGTAAAGCCAATCGTAAGGATGTGCTGGTCATGGAACTGGCGCCAACCGCGACTGTCGCAGGCGTGTTCACAACTAACCGTTTTTGCGCAGCACCAGTGCAGGTAGCCAAGGCCCATCTGGAAAGCCTCCACATGGCCTCTGGTCCTATCCGTGCGTTAGTCGTCAATACTGGAAATGCGAATGCCGGCACCGGTGATGCCGGGCTGGCGGCAGCAAATAAAACCTGTGCCGCACTGGCCGAATTGCTGGGCTGTGAAGCCTCCCAGATACTGCCGTTTTCTACCGGCGTCATTTTGGAACAGTTGCCGGTAGACCGCCTGGTGGCTGGCTTGCCGCAGGCGATTGCCAATCTGCAGGAAGATAACTGGTTCCGTGCCGCAGAATCCATCATGACGACCGACACTCAGCCTAAGGCTGCGTCCGCTACAGTGCAAGTCGGTGGCCGTACCGTGACCATGACTGGTATCAGCAAAGGTGCTGGCATGATCAAGCCTAATATGGCGACGATGCTGGGCTACCTGGCGATGGATGCCAAGGTATCTCAAGCTGTGCTCGACCATCTGGTGAAGCAGGCAGCTGATCAATCCTTTAACTGCATCACGATTGATGGTGATACTTCGACCAATGACTCTTTCATGCTGATCGCCACTGGCGCTGGCAGCGTGGAAGTGAGTGAGATCGACAGCCCGGAATATGAGCAGCTGGCGCAGGCAGTGATTGCCCTGTCCCAGAAACTGGCACACATGATCATCCGTGACGGTGAAGGTGCGACGAAGTTCATGACTATCGCCGTAGAACAAGGCCATGATGTTGAGGAATGCCGCAAAATCGCTTATTCGATCGCCCATTCACCACTGGTTAAGACGGCCTTCTTTGCTTCCGATCCGAACCTTGGTCGTATCCTGGCCGCAATCGGTTATGCCGGCGTGACGGATCTGGATGTGAGCAAACTCAATCTGTATCTGGATGATGTCTGGGTTGCCAAAAACGGCGGACGCAATCCTGACTATCAGGAGGCCGATGGTCAGCGCGTGATGCAGCAAAGTGAAATCACCATACGCGTGAAGCTGGCACGCGGCGAGGCGCAGGCCACGGTCTGGACTTGCGATTTATCGCATGACTATGTGTCTATCAATGCCGATTACCGCTCCTGATCCAATCTGACATGACGCAATTGGAGCATTTTCTGAATCGTGCCGAGCAGGTGCTGGCCAGGCTGGAAGCCTTGCTGCCAGCTGCCACACCAGTGCCAGACTGGGCGCTGGGTAGTGCTTTTCGCTGGCGTAAGCGCGGCGGTGTGGGCTATTTGCAGGTGGTGCGCCATCCGGCCACGATACGGCTGGATGATTTGTGCAACATCGCGGCTCAGAAAAAGCAGATAGAGCAGAATACGCGCCAGTTTGTGTCCGGGCTACCGGCCAATAATGTCTTGCTGACCGGCGCACGCGGTACCGGGAAATCATCGCTGATCAAAGCCTGTCTGCATCAGTTTGCCGACCAGGGATTGCGTCTGATCGAGGTCGATAAAGCCGATCTGGCCGATTTGCCGGATATCGTCGACCTGGTGGCAGAACGTCACGAGCGCTTCATTATTTTTTGCGACGATTTGTCTTTCGAAGAGGGTGAGGCGGGTTACAAGGCGTTGAAAGTCGCACTCGATGGCAGTATTACCGGTCCATCTGACAATGTGCTGATTTACGCGACCTCGAACCGGCGTCATTTGTTGCCGGAAAAAATGTCGGATAACCAAGGTTATAGTCACGGCGATGATGGTGACCTGCATCCGGGTGAAACGGTGGAAGAAAAAATTTCTTTGTCCGAGCGCTTTGGTCTGTGGGTTTCCTTCTATCCCTTCCGTCAGGATGATTACCTGGAGATTGTGGCGCACTGGCTAAGCAGCCTGGGCTGCAATGCGGCAGAGATTGCAGCAGCAAGGCCAGAAGCTTTGCGCTGGGCCTTGCAACGCGGTTCGCGCTCGGGGCGAGTGGCGTGGCAATTTGCACGGGATTACGCAGGACAGTCAGCGGAGAGAAAACATGTCTGAAATTGCAGCGAAAGCGAAACGTCCGGTCGATGTCGCGGTCGGCATTCTGATGCGGCCGGATGGGGATGTGTTGCTGGCGCAGCGTCCGCCCGGCAAGCCTTACGAAGGCTATTGGGAATTCCCGGGCGGGAAGGTTGAGGCTGACGAGGATATTCTGGCAGCCCTCAAGCGTGAATTTCTGGAAGAGCTCGGTATACGTATTATCGATGCCCAGCCCTGGTGTGGTGTGGAGCATGTCTATCCACACGCGCATGTGAGACTGCATTTTTTCATCAGCCATCAATGGGAAGGTGAGCCGCAAAGTCTGGAAGGACAGGCCTTTGCTTGGCAGGGCCAGGTTGCGGTAGAACCTCTGTTGCCTGCTACCATACCCTTACTCAGTTATCTGGGCTTATTGCAAGACGATTTACAGGCCGCCTGAGCCTGAGTATCGCTGACTTGAAGACACGGTTTTCACCGTGTCTGCTGCTTGTTTCACATTCCCTCATCCTGCCTTAGCCATGACGGTAAATGCCTGCATCGCGCTTGCTCAACCCGCAGGTTCGCACTGTCTTATTCATACAACTCCCTCCGTAGTTCTACTTATTGCCGGAACTAATCCTGACTGAGATGATCGGCACTTGATTTTCTTTGGTGTGTATTGAAACTGATACAGTGTGCTAAATTTGATACACTGTTCAGTAATTCGTACGCTCTAGAGGAGGGCTTCAGTCTTTTGATTGAAGAATAAGTGCAGGGTGTACGGATTTTAATACACCTGGTTGCCAGAGTTTTTTTCTGGTGTGTTGTAAGTCATTGAATCAGCAGACTATTTTGCAGTGGCATGAGCATTGCTAGGTGGAGTAAAACTTTCTACTAAGGATGATGCAGCCGTAGGCTGGAATATTTTGGCAAACGCCAGTGATACTCACAGGTTAAGGCTCGCAGACATCCGGCTATCAAGCAATGGAGTGCGTGAATGATGCAAGAAATGACGGGAAGAAGTGGTGCAGTGCTGCGGGTGGATTTGCAAGCTGTGCAAAACAATTACCGCTTACTGAGTCAAAAACTGGGTAAGGCGCAATGCGGCGCGGCCGTCAAAGCCGATGCCTATGGACTGGGCGCAATCCCGGTCTCGGGTGCCTTGTATGCGGCCGGATGTCGGTATTTTTTTGTGGCGCATCTGGAAGAAGCGATCAGCTTGCGTCCGCATCTGCCGTCTGATGCGCGTCTGATTGTGATGCATGGTTCGCCGGTCGGGTATGAAGCCGAGTTCCTCGAACACGGCTGCATGCCGGTACTGAACAGCCTGGCTCAGGTAGCGGCCTGGCGTGCTCTGGCGAAACAACAGCAGCGTGCATTGCCTGCCATCGTGCAGTTCGATACTGGCATGGCGCGCATGGGCTTGTCGGCGCAGGATGTGGACGTCTGGCGCAATGATGCAGCTTTCCTGGAAGGCATACAGGTTGAATACCTGATGAGCCACCTGGTCAGTGCCGAGGATGCGTCTAATCCTGTCAATGCAGCGCAGTTAGCGCGGTTTAGCGGCTTGCGCAGTCTGTTGCCGCAGGCGAAGGCAAGTCTGGCCAATTCCTCGGGCGTATTCCTGGGGGCAGCCTATCACTTCGATCTGGCGCGTCCGGGTGCTGCTTTGTACGGGGTGGCACCGGTAGCAGGGCAAGCTAATCCTATGCAGGCAGTCGCGCATTTGCAAGGTCGCATCATTCAGGTACGCGAGATTCCACCGGATACCGGTGTGGGTTACGGTTCCACCTGGCGTAGCCGGGACAGCGCAAAAATCGCGACTGTCGCCGTTGGTTATGCCGATGGCTGGATGCGCAGTCTGAGTAATCGTGGCGTGGCGCATATCGCCGGGCAGGAAGTCGCTATGGTAGGCAATGTATCGATGGACACGATTACGCTGGATGTGACCGCGATTGCCGACAGTGAGCTGCAAGAGGGGGCATTGGTGGATTTGCTGTCTGCCAGTCATACCGTCGATCAGGTTGCTGCACGCGCCGGTACCATAGGCTATGAAATCCTGACCAGTCTGGGCCACCGTTATCAGCGCGTTTACCGCTAAGCAATCAGCAGCATCTACAACACATCACTTATTAAAACAGGCATCAAGGAGCAAAACAATGAAAGTAATCGTACTCGGCGCAGGCGTGATCGGAACCGCAACTGCCTATTACCTGGCTAAAGCGGGTCATGAAGTGACCGTGATTGAGCGGCAGCAAGGTGCAGCACTGGAAACCAGTTTTGCCAATGCTGGTGAGGTATCGCCTGGCTATTCTGCGCCTTGGGCTGGTCCCGGCGTGCCGCTGAAAGCAATCAAATGGCTGATGATGGAACATAGTCCGCTGGCGATACGCCCGACTTTCGACTTGAACACCTGGCGCTGGGTCATGCAAATGCTGATGAATTGCACCAGCTCCCGCTATGAAGTGAACAAGGGACGCATGCTGCGTATGGCTGAATACAGCCGCGATGTATTGCAACAACTGCGTGCTGATACCGGAATTTCGTATGACGAGCGCACTCAGGGTACGTTGCAGTTGTTCCGTAATCATGCACAACTGGAAGCAGCGGATGCCGATATTGCGATTCTGAACCGCTATGGTGTGAAGTATGAAAAATTGGACAAAGCAGGTTGTCTGAAGGTCGAGCCGGCACTGGCTAAAGTACAGGAAAAATTTGTCGGTGCGCTGCGTCTGCCTGGTGATGAAACGGGCGATTGCTTTAAATTCACGCAGAACCTTGCCAAACTGGCAGAAGGGCTGGGCGTGAAATTCCGTTACGGCGTGAGTATACAGCGTCTGATATATAACGGCGATCAGGTCAGTTCAGTCATTACCTCCGAAGGTGAACTGACAGCAGACAGTTTTGTGCTCGCCTTAGGCAGCTATTCACCTATTCTGTTGCGCGAACTGGGCATACGGATTCCGGTTTATCCAATCAAGGGATATTCGATCACCGTGCCAATTACCGATGCCAGCGCTGCACCGGAATCCACAGTGATGGATGAAACCTATAAAGTGGCGATCACCCGTCTGGGCGACCGCATCCGTGTTGGCGGAACCGCAGAAATCACCGGTTACAACCTCGAATTACGGGCTGATCGTCGCGCCACACTGGAGTATTCTGTCAGTGATTTATTCCCGGCGGGTGGTGATGTCAGTAAAGCGGAGTTCTGGACCGGTCTTCGTCCTATGACACCGGATGGTACACCAGTGGTTGGCCCTACGCCTTACCGCAATTTATTCCTGAACACAGGACATGGTACCTTAGGCTGGACCATGGCTTGCGGCTCAGGGCAATTCGTTGCCGACATCGTTTCTGGAAAACGTCCGGCAATTTCCACGGAAGGTTTATTCATGGACCGTTACGGCAGCATGAACCGTCCTATCATTGTTCCCAAGGAGTTGGCATGAGCCAGTTTGAACAATTGTTTTCTTCTACGCAGGTGTTTGCAGATGCCAATCTGAATACCCGTTTTTACACCGCCATTGAGTTGCTGGCGCAGGTCATGATGGTCATGCCACGTGCCGCGACCATCAGCAGCCTGGCAGAAGCGACGGGAAAAACACCGCGTCTGGTCCGTTCTATCTTATCGACCTTGAGTAAGGACGGACTGGTCGGACGTGATGCCAAGGATAAAGATGCCTGGCATTGCCGCGACTGTAACGGCATTATCACACTGGCTGATGTGTACCGGTGTTTTGTCGAAGCTGAAGAGCGTGCAGTCCTGAAAGCAGCCCGGCGTGCAGAAAAAAATGCTGAGCACGCTGAGTTGGGAGTGCAGACTTCCAGAAGTTCAAGCCAGCAAAGTGTGGACCTGCTGATGTTGCAGGTCAAAATGACGGTCAACCGCGCAGTGTTGCAACAGTTGGAGCAATTCGACCTGAGCCGTCTGCGCGGCTTGGCCAGCACCACCGCATTCCGCACCCAGCACGCCAGACCGCGTGGCTACATTCCTGAACCTTACTGAGTGCTGGCTGTCTCTGCATGCGTATCAATATTCAGTTTCAGGACCGGGTCGGCATTGCCCATGAAATTCTGGCCGTGCTGGCACAGCGCGGACTGAATGTGGTGGCTGTTGAGGTAGATCCGCCCCAGGTCTATATCGATATCCCTGAACTGAGCAAAGACATGTTGCCCTCACTGCAGCTGGCTTGTCAGCAAATCAGCGGCGTGACGCAAATCCAGGTGATCGACGTATTACCGGGTATGCGCCGTCGCTTGCATCTCGACACCATGATGGCCGTGATGGAGGATCCGGTACTGGCGATCGACAGTGAGGCCAGACTGGTGATCGCCAACGCTGCTGCGGCAGCTGTCACAGGCTTGAGTGAAGCGCAGTTAGCTCAACTTAAACTCAGTGACGTACTGGATGATCAGGGCTTGCAGGAAGAGTTGTTGCAGTCAGGCCTACGCATACCCAGTCGTGAAGTACGTCTGCATGGTGAGCCGTTTTTCATGGATGTGACGCCGGTATCCGAGCCTGTGCTGCCGGATGGTACCGCACTGCATCGCTCGGTTGGTGCAGTACTGACTTTTCATGCGCCTTCACGCATAGGCGGGCGATTGCATGCCTTACAGAATACGCAGGGCCATGGCTTTGATCTGATCATCGGTGAGTCAGAACAAATCCGTGCCATGAAAACCCGCGCTGCCAAAGTTGCTGTGGTCGATGCACCCTTGCTAATCACTGGTGAAACCGGTACTGGTAAAGAGTTGCTGGCGCAGGCCTGTCACGGTGTCAGTGCACGCAGCAACGCACCCTTTCTCGAGCTGAATTGCGCCGCTTTGCCGGAAAGCCTGGCAGAAAGCGAACTGTTTGGTTATATGTCAGGTGCCTTCACCGGTGCACAAAAAGGCGGCAAGCCCGGCCTGTTTGAAATGGCAGATGGCGGCACGGTCTTTCTGGATGAAATCGGGGAAATGTCGCTGTATTTGCAGGCGAAACTGTTGCGCTTCCTGAATGACGGCAAATTCCGTCGTATCGGCGGCGATAAAGAGATACGTGTGAACGTACGCATCATCAGCGCTACCCATCGCAATTTGCGCAAAATGGTACAGGAAGGCTTGTTCCGGGAAGATTTATTTTATCGGCTGAATGTCTTACATCTGGAAATGCCGGCGCTGCGCGAACGTCCGGATGACATACTGCCACTGGCCCGCCATTTCATTGAACGCGCCTGTACCCAGTCCCAAAAACCGGTGTGTCGTCTCAATACGGCGGCCTGTGCCGCCTTGGTTGCTAATCACTGGCGCGGTAATGTGCGTCAATTGCAGAATGTGGTATTCCGGGCCATTACTATGTCAGACCAGCGTGTGCTGGATGCGGCCGATCTGGATTGGGCTGAGGGTAGTATCAGTGCCGATGAGCACAGCGCCAGTGACACAGAAAGCTGGGATTTAGCCTTGCAACAGTTTGAGCAGAGCCTGTTGACGCGGCTGTATCCGCATTTTCCCTCCAGTCGTAAGCTGGCAGTGCGCTTGCAGACCTCACATTCAACGATAGCGGCCAAGCTCAGGAAATATGGCATTCCGCACAAGCGTTGACTGGTATGTGGCAGATTCAGCCGCAGCAGGTTAGCGCAACTGAGCCGTACGGGCTGAATTCATTGAGAATGCAGGGTGATTTTATTCCGGCTGATCCGGATCTTCAGGCAGATTGACGGCGGGGATGGTGTATTTCTCTTCGGCCCAGGCGCCCAGGTCGATTTGTTTGCAGCGATCGGAGCAGAACGGACGCCATGTGCTGTCGGGCGTCCAGGCGACTTTTGCCTGACAAGTCGGGCAATTGACGAAGGTGGTCATAGTAATCAGTACGTAATCAGTGCGGAATCAGAAGTTACAGAGTGTCAGATCAAACGGGATATCGTGCTCTGAGGCTTTAGGCTTCATATCACCATCCTGATTCATATAACGTATCCACAGCATGTATTTGTTGGCCGATATTTCAGGGATGGCACCAAGTTCCTGAGGAATATTCACACGTAACAGTTGGTACACCTTACCCTGCAACATTTGTTGGTAACTACCGGTTTGGGCGATGACTTTTGAGGTGGTGCCAGATTCGCGTAACAGGCGTAATACCACGCTGATGGCTGTAAACAGCGGCGCGATCGGCGCAAACCAGGCAGAAATATCCGCAAAGCGTTTTTCCGGCGGATTTTGTTGCCACGCATGGTAGCTCGGCAAATCAAATTCACAGGCACCACCCGGTATGATGGTGCGGCCACGTATGCTCATCAGCCATTCATTTTCGCGGATATGCTGACCGGTCTTTCCGGTGCAGGCGATCAGCGCAGAACTGGCCTGATCGACTTCGTCCAGGACTTTATCCAACATTTCAGCCTGCACATTGGGATTGGATTTAAAACTGATCAGTGTATGTTTTTGACGCTCTAGCTCCTGCAGCAAATCTGATTTCAGATCGGCACGGCCAGCGACTTCCAGCATTTCAAAAATGGTGGCAAGCGCAACGTGATGCTGCAGTGGGTCTGACTGGTGCAGGAAAAAATTAAATTTTTCGTACAGGTCTTCCAACCGCAATAGCGTGCGAATACGCTCGTTGAAAGGGTATTCGTAAACAATCAAAATAGTATCCCTGTTCTAAATATGTGCCAAGCTCAGCTCCACGTGATTCTGAACCATACTGTCAGAAAATACAAATACCATGTGCGTTTTTTAAGAACTGTTTTTGTGGGAGAGCATACCTCCAACAGTCAACCTTCAGCCATTGACGGTTTTTTTTGCAGCCAGGCGCAAATAATTGTGATGCAAAGTGAGAATTTGCGGTTGCAACAAATGAAGCGCCTCCTCGTTAAGAATAATGTCGTCTGCACCTGCCAGTCTTTCCTGTCGTGATGCCTGATTGCGCATGACGGCCAAGACTTGTTCGCGGCTGAGCTGGTTACGCTGCATGACGCGTGCAATTTGAATTTCTTCCGCACAATCGATAACCAGGATACGGTCTACTCTTTGCCTCCAGTTGCCGGACTCAAACAGCAGAGGCACGACAAAAATCAGATAGTCACCGGTAGCGCTCGCGGCTGCCTGCTCGGTCTGGCTACGTATCAGTGGATGTAAGATCGCTTCGAGTCTGAGTTTGGCGGCGCTGTCATTAAAAACTAATGCGCGCATTCTGGCTCTATCCATACTGCCATCAATAGAAATTGCCTGATCACCAAATTCTGCACGTATCTGTGGAATGGCCAGACCATCTTTCTGAGTGAGTGCGTGGGCGATCAGGTCGGTATCGATCAGGCTGGCGCCCTGTGCCTGAAATGCATTGGCAATCGTGGTCTTGCCACTGCCTATGCCACCGGTCAGACCCAGACTGAACTTTTCCTGGTGCATAAGTCGTTTATAAGTAGCTCAGATAGGCGTGTAGAATTTGCTGCCCCCAGAGCATCGCAATCAGGCCTGCCATAGCCAGATACGGGCCGAAGGAGAGTTTGGTTTCAAACCCCATCTTTGATAACAGGATCAGCGTGATTCCGACGAGCGAGCCGACCAGAGATGACAGCAGAATAATCAGTGGCAGCATTTGCCAGCCCAGCCAGGCACCAAGTGCAGCCAGCATTTTGAAATCACCGTAACCAAAACCTTCTTTACCGGTCAGCATGCGATACAGGTGAAACACCAGCCACAAAGACAGATAGCCTGCGACAGCTCCCAGTATCGATGTGGCAGGTGTAGAGAATACACCCGTCAGGCTCAGTAACATCCCCAGCCAAAGCAGGCTATAGGTCAGATCATCGGGCAGAAACTGGGTGTCAGCATCGATCAGCGTCAGGGTAATCAGGAAAAAACAGAAAACGGTTGCTGCCATGCCTGCGATGCCGGTGCCAAAGTGCCAGGCCATCGCCGCCGCCAGTGCTCCAGTAATTGTTTCTACTATCGGATAGCGTGCCGAGACAGGGGCTTTGCAACTGGTGCATTTACCGCCTATCAGCAAGTAACTCACAACCGGAATATTTTCCCAGGCACGGATCTGATGCCCGCAATGCGGGCAGGCAGAGCGCGGCACAAGCAGATTGTAGCGATCAGTATGTGGCGGCTGCTTGCCCAATTCTTCAGCAAGGTCATTGTCAAACTGCCTTTGCATCATTTTCGGCAGCCGATAAATCACCACATTCAAAAAGCTGCCCGTGAGTAAACCGATCACAGCAAAACAAAATGTACCGAACAAGTTTGATGCCGGTTGAAAAAATATCTCTTGCAGCATCAGATAACCGAACCCAGTTTGAAAATTGGTAAATACATCGCCACCACCAGGCCGCCGATCAATACGCCCAGAATCACCATAATTAATGGTTCCATCAGGCTCGATAAAGAGGCAACCGCTTCATCCACTTCTTCTTCATAGAAGTCCGCGACTTTGCCTAGCATATTGTCGAGCGCGCCGGATTCCTCGCCAATCGCCACCATTTGTGTGACCATGCTGGGGAAAACGTTCGCATTTTGCATCGCGACAGTCAGGCTGGTACCGGTGCTGACTTCAGTCTGAATTTTAATGGTGGCATCGAGATAGACAGCATTACCGGCTGCACCGCCCACAGAATCCAGCGACTCAACCAACGGCACACCGGCCGCAAACATGGTAGACAAAGTTCGGGTCCAGCGCGCGATGGTCGCTTTGCGGATTACAGCGCCAAAAATAGGGGCTTGCAACAAGATGCGGTCCATTGCTCTTTGCATTTGCAGTGAACGGCGCCATGTTTGGAAGAAAAAGTAAATTGCGCCGAACAGACCGCCGAAAATAATGTACCAGTAACTCACAAAGAAGTCGGATAAGGCCATGACAAACAAGGTTGGCGCTGGCAATTCGGCACCGAAACTCATGAAGACTTCTTTAAATGCAGGCACCACCCAGATCATGATTACGGCGGTGACGATGAACGCAACCGACAAAATAGCGATAGGGTAGGTCAGCGCAGACTTAATTTTTTTCTTGATGGTCTGGGTTTTTTCTTTATAAATCGCAAGCCGCGTCAGCAAGTCTTCCAGAATACCGGCTTGCTCACCGGCACCGACCAGATTGCAGAACAGCGGATCAAAGTACAGAGGGTATTTGCGGAAAGCCTGATTCAGACTGGTCCCTGTTTCCACATCGCCGCGTATATCCTGCAGCAATTTTGAGACTGAGGGATTCGCATTGCCTTTTGCGACGATATCAAATGACTGCAGCAGTGGAACGCCTGCCTTCATCATCGTTGCTAACTGACGTGTGAATAAGGTGATGTCTGCATCGGAAATACGTTTGCCCGAGCTATAGCTTTTTTTCTTGAGTTTGGTGACCAGAATGCCCTGGCGGCGCAAGGTCGCGTTGACGATTGCCTCGCCACCAGCGCGCATTTCTCCCTGCACTTTTTTGCCAAATTTGTCCTTGCCTTCCCAGGCATACAGGACTTCTTTGACTTGCTTGGCTGGTTTCTGGGGATTTGTTGCCATTTAAGGGACTCCGGTTATTCGTTGGTGCAGCCGAGCACTTCTTCGAGGCTGGTCAGACCTTGTTTGACTTTGAGCAGACCTGACTGGCGCAGATTGCGTATGCCTTCGCTTTGTGCCTGTGCTTCGATATCCAAGGCGGATCCGCTGGCCAGAATAATGCGCTCGATAGACTCTGAAATTGGCATCAGCTGATAGATACCAACCCGGCCTTTATAACCAGTACCACTGCAGCGCTCACAGCCTACCGGCTCGTAGGGTTTCCAACTGCCATCCAGATCTTCTTCTTTGAAGCCGGCGGCCAGCAAAACTTCGTCCAGCACGGTCGCCGGACGCTTACAGGTGCATAAGCGCCTGGCCAGACGTTGTGCAGTAATCAGAATGACCGAAGATGCGATGTTAAACGGGGCAACCCCCATATTCATCAAACGTGTCAGGGTGGATGGCGCATCATTGGTGTGCAGCGTGGAAAAAACCATATGCCCGGTTTGCGCTGCCTTGATGGCGATATCCGCAGTTTCCAGGTCACGAATCTCACCCACCATGATGACATCAGGATCCTGACGCAGAAAGGATTTCAGTGCTGCAGCAAAGGTCAGACCCGCTTTGTCATTGACGTTTACCTGATTCACACCTGGCAAATTGATCTCCGCCGGATCTTCTGCGGTCGAGATATTGATACCAGGTTTGTTGATCACATTCAGGCAAGTGTACAGAGAGACTGTTTTACCGGAGCCGGTAGGACCGGTCACTAACACCATGCCATAGGGGCGAGTAATCGCATTGAGCAGCGTTTCTTTCTGATCAGGATCGTAGCCCAGGGCATCAATACCCATCTGCGCCTGCGACCCATCCAGAATACGCATCACAATTTTTTCACCGAACAAAGTCGGCAAGGTACTTACACGGAAATCGATCGATTTGTTCGCATTCAGATGCAGCTTCATGCGGCCGTCTTGCGGAACCCGTTTCTCCGAAATATCGAGCTTGGAAATGACCTTGATACGGGATGACAGCTTATCTTTAATCGCCAGTGGTGGTTGCGCGATTTCGCGCAGTTCGCCATCAATACGGAAGCGGATGCGATAAAACTTTTCGAAGGGTTCAAAATGCAAATCGGAGGCACCCATATTGATCGCGTCGACCAGCATTTTTTGCAAAAATTTGACGATAGGTGCGTCATCGACTTCATTGGCTTGCGCATCTGCTGCTGCCTGATTCAGGTCTTCTTCTTTAAAATCCAGCTCAAAGTCGTCACCTGCCAGCTCACTCAGGCTTTGTTCAGATGTTTTACCGATTTTTTCCAGCAGTTTGCTCAGTGCATCGTGCTGAACAATGATAATTTCCAGCGCCAGGCTGGTTTGAAATTTCACCTGATCCAGCGCAGAATTATTCGTCGGATCGGCAATCGCCAGAGAGAGTTTATTGCCTTTTTTGGCTATCGGAACCAGCCGCTGCGCCAGCATCAGCTTCGTATCAACCAGCTTTTCCGGGAGCAGCTCTTCATTAATGGCAGATAAGTCGAGTAAAGGGTAACCAAAGGTATCAGAACAAAAACTGGCAACATCTTTGGCACTCATCGCTCCGCTGGAAATCAGTGCATCAATAAATGGTGATTTATCGGCTGCAGCTTTTTTTAATGCATTGTCGAGTTGCGTGGTATTTAATAAGTTACCTTGCATTAAAGCGCGCGCAAGGCCAGGCGTGCTGGCCGCGGGAGCAGAGTTCGGAGGGACAGCGGACATAGTGACTTATCGGTAAGGTTTGCCAAAACAATCAGTTGCCTAGGGATAATGCAACTGAAGCCAGTATTTGTAAAGCGATGCTACTCTTTTTTACATATGTGGAGAAGCGCCCTGACGCCCAGTGCAACATTCAAGCGGTGTAGGGGTAATAGCGGGTATTTCAGGCAGCACGAAGCCACACCGGTCGTTGAGGTCCGGCGCCGGGTACCCCTCAGGGGATGGGTAGTTTAATGATTGCGGGTGACCGCAAACTGGCTGAGTGCAAGCAGTGCTGATTTGTAAGCTGAATCAGGCAAATCTGCCACAGCTTGCTTTGCAAGCTCGGCGGCAGTCACAGCTTTATTGCGTGTATATTCGAGCGCGCCAGATTCAGTGATGGCCTGCAGTATGGCGTGGAACTGAGATTCATCACCTTGCTCTATACAAGTTCTGACCAGTTGCCGTTCCGCATCGGAGCCGTTTTTCATCAGATAAATTAGCGGCAGAGTTGGTTTGCCTTCGCGCAAGTCGTCACCGACATTTTTGCCTATGTCGTCGGCGTTGCCGGAATAATCCAATACATCATCGATTAGCTGGAAAGCGGTACCGATGGAGCGACCGTATTCACCAGCCGCACTGATTTGTGCGTCATTTGCACCTGCAATTAAGGCGCCAATTTCGGCGGCTGCCTCAAACAATTTCGCTGTTTTGGAGCGTATCACTTGCAGATAGCGTTCTTCGGATACATCCGGGTCATGCATGTTGAGTAATTGCAACACTTCACCTTCGGCGATCACATTGGTCGCATCCGCCAGTATTTGCATAACGCGCATGCTTTGGATGGAAACCATCATTTGAAACGCACGTGAGTACAGAAAATCACCCACCAGTACCGAGGCAGCATTGCCAAACATCGCGTTGGCAGTCTGGCGCCCACGACGCAGTGAGGATTCATCAACTACATCATCATGTAACAGTGTGGCGGTGTGTATGAATTCAACAATAGCTGCTAAGTCGAAATGGTGTTTGCCCTGGTAACCATAAGCGTTTGCCATCAGCAATACCAGCACCGGACGGATGCGCTTGCCGCCAGCGTTGATGATGTATTCGGCAATTTGGTTAACCAGTGCAACTTCAGAATGCAGCTGCTGACGTATCACTTGATTCACTGCCACCATATCCGTGGCAATCACATCGGTAATCGGGTTGGGTTGTGCTGAGGCAGACAAGGGATGATCCTGCTAAAGAATTCTAGACGCCGAGATTATACGATGAGGTGACCAAAATTGCTCTTCACATCATGAGTAAAATCAGTAAGAGCGCTGTTACAGGCGTGGAAATAGCGTCAAATTTGATCTTTCACAAGTGAAAAGCGCTTTTCTGTACGATGCCGGTGCTGAAAAAATATGCAAATTGTTTTTGACGCTGTTGCTAAGTCTATGTATAATTTGGGGTTTTCCCGAAAACAAACCTTGTTTTGGGGCGAAAAAGAAATTCCCTATATTTATTTGATGAGGTTTCCCATGTACGCGGTCATAAAAACCGGCGGTAAACAATATAAAGTTGTTGCCGGTGAAAAACTTAAAGTAGAACAGATACCTGCAGACATTGGCTCCGAAATCACCATTGATCAAGTGCTCGCATTGGGCGCAGGTGAAACCATTAAATTTGGTGCTCCATTGGTCGCAGGTGCTACGGTGCTGGCTAAGGTAGTAGATCACGGTCGTCACGACAAAGTACGTATTTTCAAAATGCGTCGTCGTAAGCATTACCAGAAGCGTCAAGGCCATCGCCAAAACTACACTGAATTGCAAATCGTATCTATCAACGGTTAATCTCAGTTTCTGCTGAATTACTGTTTATTACCTGTATCAAGGAGCTATTAAATGGCACACAAAAAAGGCGGCGGCACCACGCGCAACGGCCGTGACTCAGAGTCAAAACGCTTAGGCGTTAAAGTTTACGGCGGCCAGTCTATCAATGCTGGCGGTATCATCATTCGTCAACGCGGTACACGTGTACACGCTGGTGAAAATGTTGGTATGGGCAAAGATCACACTTTGTTCGCTCTGGTTGACGGCAAAGTACAATTCGCGACTAAAGGTGCAAACAAGCACCAGTACGCAATTGTTGTTGCAGCTTAAGTTTTGAAGTAATTCAAAATCAGGCGCAAGCCAGTACTATAAATAGGCTCTGCCATTGGTAGAGCCTTTTTTTCTATGGTTTCACAAACTGTCCTATAGTCCTATAGTGGTGTCAGTGAAACAGAGAGATCCTGTATAAATCGGTTGCACCAATCGGGTCGCAAAGATTTATACAAGCTTTTTTAGGTGCTTAACATGAAATTTATTGATGAAGCCAGAATTGAAGTGATCGCTGGCGATGGCGGTAATGGAGTTGCCTCGTTTTGCCGCGAAAAATTCCGCCCGTTTGGCGGCCCGGATGGTGGTGATGGTGGCCGTGGTGGCAGTATCTGGGCGATTGCTGACCGTAATATTAATACCCTGGTTGATTACCGCTATTCCAAACTGCATAAAGCGAAAGACGGTGAAAATGGCCGTGGCGCGGACTGCTACGGTAAAGGTGCCGATGATATTTTCCTGCGCATGCCAGTTGGTACTTTAATCACTGACCGTAATACCGATGAAGTAATTGCCGACCTGACCGAACACGGTCAGCAGGTAGAGCTGGTGAAGGGCGGTGAGGGTGGTTGGGGTAATATCCATTTTAAAACCTCGACCAACCGTGCGCCACGTCAGCGTACTGAGGGGAAAGAAGGTGAGCGCCGCGAATTACGTCTTGAGCTGAAAGTATTGGCTGACGTTGGTTTGCTTGGTATGCCAAACGCGGGTAAATCGACGTTCATTACTGCGGTGTCCAATGCGCGTCCTAAGATTGCCGATTATCCGTTTACGACGCTGCATCCGAATCTGGGCATGGTACGCGTTAGCCATGAAAAGAGTTTCGTGATTGCCGATATTCCTGGGCTGATTGAAGGTGCGGCAGATGGTGCGGGGCTGGGGATACAGTTTTTGAAGCATTTGCAGCGTACCGGTATTTTGCTGCACATCGTCGATCTGGCACCTTTCGATGAGAATGTCGATCCGGTCAAGGAAGCAAAAGCTTTGATCAAGGAATTGCGCAAATACGATGAAAGCCTGTATGAGAAACCGCGCTGGCTGGTACTCAATAAGCTGGATGTGTTGAGCGAAGATGAGCGTAAAAAGAAGGTTAAGGATTTCATTAAACGCTTCGCCTGGAAAGGCCCGGTATTCGAGATTTCTGCCCTGAGTCGTGAAGGCTGCGAAGACCTGGTGACAGCGATCTATGCGCATCTCGAAGAAAAACGTACCCAGGAACAGCGTTCCCAGGAAACTAAAATGAAAGAGGAAGCCCAGGGCATACTCTCGATTGATCCTGATGATCCACGTTTCAAAGTGATAGAAGAGTAAAAAGTAAGGCCTGAAATGTTCAGGCCTTTTTTACGTCTGCTCAGGCAGATCGTGTTGATTGTATATAAGGAAATTAATCAGTATTTATACGCAATTTAATCAGTTGATTCTAAATAATATTCAGAATTAATTATCTCATTCCACATAAAGTATAATTGTGTGTATTCGGTAATGCTAATCGGACGACATCGCAGTCCGTGTACGTGTTCTGCCATTGTCGCCAGTTCGTCATTCAACGCAATCAATGCAATCAAGCATTTTTACTTTGTCGTGGTCTTCCTATGCAATCTGTAATTCAACAAGCAAAACGTATCATTATTAAAGTCGGTTCTTCGCTGGTAACCAATGACGGGAAGGGGCTGGACAGCGTTGCAATAGCCAAATGGGCGACCCAGATCGCTGCACTGCGCGCAATGGGTAAGCAAGTTATTTTAGTCAGTTCCGGTGCAATTGCCGAAGGTCGGCAAAGGCTGGGTTTCGATAAGCGTCCGACTGGCATACATCAGTTACAGGCTTGTGCCGCAGTCGGGCAAATGGGACTGGCGCAAATTTATGAGAGCAGTTTCCGTGTCCATCAGCTAGGTACGGCGCAAATTTTGCTGACGCATGCGGATCTGGCTGATCGTGAGCGCTATCTGAATGCTAGGTCGACCTTATTTACGCTGCTGGGCTATGGCATCGTTCCCATCATTAATGAAAATGATACGGTGGTGACCGATGAAATTAAATTCGGCGATAACGATACGCTGGGCGCGCTGGTTGCGAATCTGACCGAAGCCGATGCACTGATTATCCTGACCGACCAAAAGGGTTTGTACACGGCCGATCCCCGCAAGCAGCCGGATGCCGAGTTCGTACATCAGGCACGTGCCGGTGATATCGCGTTGGAGGCGATGGCTGGTGGTGCAGGCAGCAGTCTTGGTAGTGGTGGCATGCTGACTAAAATACTGGCAGCCAAGCGTGCTGCCAGTTCCGGCGCGCACACGGTGATTGCCTGGGGTCGTGAAGAAAACGTGTTGATACGCCTGGCAGAGGGCGAGGCGATAGGCACACAACTGGTTTCTGAGCGCGCGCCGCTGGCAGCACGCAAGCAATGGATGGCCGATCACTTACAAACAGCAGGCCAGTTTGTGCTCGATGCAGGTGCTGTACAAAAACTGCTGAAGGAAGGTAAATCCCTGTTGCCTATCGGTGTGACTGGGGTCAGTGGTGAATTTGGCCGTGGTGCGGTGGTGACTTGTGTTGATCAGCAGGGTAATGCGGTTGCGCGTGGCTTGTCGAATTATGGCAGTGCGGATGCACGTCGTATTCGTCAAAAATCATCGCAGGATATTGCCGGGATACTTGGCTTTGTTGAAGAACCAGAACTGATACACCGTGATAATCTGGTGCTGCTGACCACACCCGAACGTAGCGAAGCTTGAACATGATGCGCTGGTGAAGTGACCAGTCATCCGAGCTGCAGCTTGCGGATTGCGGATTGCGCCGCAAGCTGCGTGCTTAACGATTAGCGGCCATACAGCGTGCGCTTGCCACGCAGCCGGTCAAGTATGCTGTTTGCTTTACCGGCGATGGTATTTCCTTCGCAAAAATACTCGGTGAATAAGCTGTGATGCTGTTTATTGGCACCTGTCTGCGAAATCTTATCCCATTCATCACGACGGCTACGCGACCAGGTACCATCGCTGCGACCAAAAGCGTACAGCTTTTTTTCATAGGTCGCACAACGTATGCCTTCATAGCTCACATTACGCGCACCTGCGCTGCTGCTGGCGACTAAGGTATAGCGCACGGTGCCATCACTGGCGATACTTAAAGAGGGAGCATCGATGAAAAACTGCATACTGCCTGACTGGTAAAACGGCAACAGATTTTCATTTTTAGGTGCGGCCGGTAATTGTGCCTCAACTTCGCGCCACTCCTTATCAGGTTCATCTTCCGCAGCCTGTGCTGTAGTACTGGTCAGGCCACCTGCCAACAGGAGCAGCGTGAGTGAGGCTGAGATCATTACATATCGTTTATGCATGGCTTTATTTCGTTTGTTCAGACTCGGTGGTCTGTGGGGCCGGGGATTTTGCGGCAGCTTTATGCTGATTGCGCCGGTTACGCTGCGCTCCGGGGTGATCCTGTCTGTGGATGAAACGTGATAACTCTTGCAGTGCTAGCTGGTACACGCCACGTTTAAATTCAATCACCACATCCAGTGGCACCCAGTATTCATGCCAGCGCCAGGCATCAAATTCCGGGTGATTGGATGCGCGCAGGTTGACGTCGCAATCGCGCCCTACCATGCGCAGCAAAAACCAGATTTGCTTTTGCCCGCGATAATGCCCACGGATTTCACGTTTGATGAAGTGATCCGGTACTTCATAGCGTAACCAGTCACGGGTGCGGCCTATAATTTTGACATGCTCAGGTAACAATCCTGTTTCTTCTTCCAGCTCGCGAAACATGGCTTGTTCAGGAGACTCACCATACTTAATCCCACCCTGAGGGAATTGCCAGGAGTGCTCGCGCACACGCTTTCCCCACCAGACTTGATTGTTGGCGTTCAGCAAAATTATGCCTACGTTAGGGCGGAAGCCTTCACGGTCTAGCATAGTTAACCTCAAAACTTTCTGTGGCTAACCGCTCGGTCTTGCAATTTACTCGTTCTGAAATCGGTGTTTACGTCGAAAAGTGTGCCCATTTTGCTGCGGGCAGCATCCAGTCTGGCGAACAAAACGCGGTTTCCTTCATCAAATATGCAAAGAGTGGGCGCATTAGCCAGCTAATCCTTTAAAATTGAGTTGATTATAACCTTCCATTTAAAAAGAATCACTGTCATGCGAGCTACCCGATTTTTTATTTCCACACTCAAAGAAGCACCGGCAGACGCAGAAATCGTCAGCCACAAACTGATGATGCGCGCCGGCATGATCAAGCGTCTGGGTTCCGGCATCTATAACTACATGCCGATGGGGCTGCGCATTATCCGCAAAGTGGAAAATATTATCCGTGAAGAGATGAACCGCGCGGGTGCGATAGAGATGCTGATGCCGGTCGTGCAGCCGGCTGAATTGTGGCAGGAAACTGGCCGCTGGGACAAAATGGGCCCGGAACTGATGCGTGTCAAAGACCGCCATGGCCGTGATTTCATTATCCAGCCAACTTCGGAAGAGGCCATTACTGACGTGGTGCGTACAGAAATTCGCTCCTACCGCCAGTTGCCGGTAAATTTTTATCACATCCAGACCAAGTTCCGCGACGAGCGTCGTCCGCGTTTCGGTCTGATGCGTGGTCGTGAATTCACCATGAAAGATGCTTACTCTTTCGATCGCAATGTCGACGGTCTCAAGCAGTCTTATCAGGTGATGTACGATGCATATACCCGTATTTTCCAGCGCTTTGGCTTGCAGTTCCGCGCGGTCGCGGCCGATAACGGTGCGATTGGTGGATCCGGCTCTCACGAGTTCCATGTGATCGCAGAAACCGGTGAAGATGCGCTGGTGTACTGCCCAACTTCCGATTACGCTGCCAATATGGAAGCGGCTGAGGCTTTGCCGCTGGTGACATCACGCCCTGCCGCACAGGCAACACTGACTAAAACAGCGACACCGGGTAAGGCAAAATGTGAAGACGTGGCTGCCTTGTTGTCCATTCCTTTGCAAAACACCGTCAAGTCCATCGTTCTGACCGTCGATGCAGACAAAGAAGAAGACAAGCAAGTCTGGCTGCTGCTGTTACGTGGCGATCATGAGCTGAATGAAGTGAAAACCAGCAAAGTACCGGGTCTAGCGACGTATCGCTTCGCGACCGAAGCGGAAATCGTGGAGTGGTTTGGTACTAAGCCTGGCTATCTCGGTCCGATTAATACTCTGAAACCTGTCAAGGTCGTGGCAGACCGTACTGTGGCCAATATGGCAAATTTCGTCTGCGGCGCGAACGAAGCGGATTTCCACTTCACCGGCGCAAACTGGGGCCGTGATTTGCCTGAGCCTGTGGTGGCGGATTTGCGTAATGTGGTTGATGGCGATCCTTCTCCGGACGGCAAAGGCGTACTGGCAATCCAGCGTGGCATCGAAGTGGGCCACGTATTCCAGCTTGGCACTCGCTATTCAGAAGACATGAAGGCCACTTTCCTGGATGAAAACGGCAAACCACAACTGTTGCAGATGGGTTGCTACGGTATAGGCGTGACCCGCATTTTGGGTGCAGCGATAGAACAGAATTTTGACGACAAAGGCATCATCTGGCCAACTTCGATCGCGCCGTTTGAAGTCGTGATCTGTCCTATGGGTATGGATCGCAGCGAAGCGGTCAAAGCAGAGACTGAAAAACTGTATCAGGCGATGCTGGAAGCCGGTATCGACGTGATTCTGGATGATCGTGGTGAGCGTCCGGGTGCGATGTTCGCGGACTGGGAACTGATCGGTGTACCTCACCGCATCGTGATCGGTGACCGTGGTCTGAAAGATGGCAAGCTGGAATACGTGGGCCGTCGCGACGCAGAAGCGACTATCGTTCCAGTGGCAGAGATGCTGGCTTTTGTACAGGCTAAGCTTGCTGCATAACATAGCGGGCAGCTCAGCCTGCCCGCTATGGTTTGCGCTGAACGCTGTTTGCAGTATGTTGTCGATTGCTGTTCCTCTCTCAATAAGCCGATTTTTCGTGAAAACCTGCTGTCGTCTGACGGCTGGTTTTTTCCTGTCCGCGACATTCGGTGCGATGCCAGCATGGGCGGGTAATCAGAAGGAAGAAGCCATGGCTGATTCCGTACGCCTGGCCTTGTCCAAGGCTATCTCTGATCCGCGCCCACCTAAGCCCAGCTTTAATAATATTGACGAACGTATCAGATATCTGCACTGGCTGGGTGAGATGTCAGTACGTCTGAAGCGGCGTATTCCTGATTACCAGAGCCGGATAGAATTGCTCGAAACGATATGGTACGAGTCTAAACGTGCTGGTCTGGATCCAGCGCTGGTGATGGGCTTAATGCAGGTGGAATCGGCATTCCGTAAATATGCAACTTCTGTGGTCGGTGCGCGTGGTTATATGCAGGTGATGCCGTTCTGGTCACGTGTAATCGGCGATGGCGATGCGAAGAAGCTGTTTCAGATGCAGACCAATCTGCGCTATGGCTGTTCTATTCTGCGTATGTATATCGATATGGAAAAGGGCGATTTATATCTCGCTTTGGGGCGCTATAACGGTAGTCGGGGTAAGCCTGAATATCCGAATGCCGTGTTAGCTAACTGGAAAAACTGGGAATACGTGCCGCCACGTTAAGGTCCGCGTTACTCCCGCAGTCTGGGAGTATCGCTATGTATCGCTATCAATACCCGGCGCGGCCCTGGCTGATACTGCCGTTGGTTGCGGCCTTTCATCTGCTGCTACTGTGGTACTGGCCCGCATTTCAAGCGCCGGTCAATTCCCAGCATGCGAATACTATGCATCTCGTGCTGTTATCGCCGGCGATCCGGCAGACACTGCAACTGCCTGAACCGGCATGGGATGCAAACGTAAGCACTAGTGCTCAACGCAACCCGGAGCGTATGCGCCAGCGCACTGTCAGCGCGACGTCCCAGGTCTCAAGCGCAACTCAAACACCAACAAAAGAGCAGCTACAGTCCGAACCGGAACATGCTGTAGCGGTGGAATCAGCTAATTCGGCCACATCCGCTATACCAGCACCAGCCAGCACTGAACTCAAGCGTGATGTGCGCGGCTTGTTCTCAGGCCTGAAGAAAGAGTTTGACGCGCGTGATCGAGTGTTAACGGCGGCAGAAAAATCAGCTTTCGCCAAATTTGCAGATCAGATCGCACGTTCAGGAACCGTGAATCACGAAGGTGTGAAGCATGAGCTGCATATCATGGGCGATGGTCGCCCGGTGTCAAAAATTATCACGCCGTTCGGCACTTACTGCATCATGCACCGAAAGCCAGGAGAGTTATTGGGAAATGAGATGCCGACGATTCCTATGAGTTGTGGGAATCTTTGAAGTCAGAGCTGCTGCTGCGCTCATCGTTGGACGAGAACCGGATGTTTCCCGACCGTTTGAAAACAAAAATGCCCGCGCGATGCGGGCATTTTTGTTTGGGATGGGATCATGACTCCCATTCAGCTTCCCAACGCACTTGGGCACTGCTCTGAAGAATCAGGACAGATGACCGGAAATGAGTTTAGTCATTTCAAACATGGAGACTTGTTTCTTGCCACCGAAAACGGCTTTCAGTTTGTCGTCTGCATTGATGTTGCGTTTGTTTTCTGCGTCTTGCAGATTGTGCTTTTTGATGTATTCCCAAACTTTTTTCGTGACTTCAGTACGTGGAATTGGTGCTGCACCGATAACTGCTGCCAGTGTTGGGGAAATCGTCATAGGCTTCATGAACGCGGCGTTTGGCTTGCGTTCTGCAGCTGGTTTTGCTGCTGCTTTTTTAGGTGCCGCTGCAGGCTTTTTGGCTGCTGCTGCTGATTTTGCTGCTGGTGATTTCTTTGGTGCTGTTGCCATAAATAGCCTCCTTCACAAATTTCTTGGATGGAGCTTTGATCGTTTTGAAAAGCTCCTGCATTGCGTCACTTCACGCATCGCTAATAGTGGTGTGGTTTTTATAGTGATGCAAGTCTTTTTTACTAGTTTTTTGTGAAAAAATGCAGGAATTTACGCTTCGTTGGATTTCTGGGCAAAAAAAAGCCGGATCAGGGGCATTTCTCCTCTGATCCGGCCTGTTTTTGACTGAATTCCAGAATGCGAATTAACGGCGTCCAGGCATCATTCCCTTCATACTGCGCAGCATTTTCATCATGCCGCCACCACGCAGTTTTTTCATCATGCTCTGCATTTGTTCGAACTGTGCCAGCATGCGGTTTACTTCCTGGATCTGAACACCAGCACCTGCTGCAATACGGCGTTTGCGGGAGGCCTTGATCAATTCCGGCTTGGCACGCTCCATTGGTGTCATGGAATTGATAATACCTTCCATACGGCGTACTGACTTCTCCGCCTGATCCATATTGGCACCGCTGGCGGCTTGTTGTAACTGGGCTGGCAGTTTATCCATCAGATTCGACAGACCACCCATATTGCGCATCTGGGATATTTGCATCTTGAAGTCGTTCATGTCGAACTTGCCGCCATCCTTGATTTTATGTGCAAGGTTTTGCGCAGCGGCGACGTCCATGCCTTTTTGTGCAGATTCGACCAGGGCCAGAATATCACCCATGCCCAGCACACGGTTGGCCATACGGGTTGCATCAAAGGATTCCAGACCATCCAGTTTTTCTGCGACACCCACAAATTTGATCGGCTTGCCAGTGATATGGCGTACGGACAAAGCGGCACCACCGCGCGCATCACCGTCGAGCTTGGTCAGCACCACGCCTGTGAGTGGTAAGGCATCATTAAAGGCCTTGGCCGTATTGACGGCATCCTGCCCCAACATCGCGTCAACGACGAACAGTGTTTCGATGGGACGCACCGCAGCATGTACTTCTGCGATTTCTTTCATCATCGCTTCGTCGATACCCAGACGACCCGCGGTATCAACGATCAGTACGTCGTGATAATGCTTTTTCGCGTAATCCAGTGCGGCCAGTGCGATATCGACTGGTTTTTGGTCGGGTGTGGATGGGAAGAAGTCAGCACCGACTTGCTCAGTCACGGTTTGTAACTGACCGATCGCCGCCGGACGATATACGTCGGCAGATACGGTCAATACTTTTTTCTTCTTTTGTTCGCGCAGATATTTGGCCAGCTTACCGACGGTTGTGGTTTTACCCGCACCTTGCAGACCTGCCATCAGGATAATCGCAGGTGGTTGGCAAGCAAAGCTGAGTTGAGACGCATCTTCGCCCAGATCGGCACCCATCAGAATGGCCAGTTCTTTTTGTACCACACCCACCAGTGCCTGGCCCGGCGTGAGGGAAGAAATCACTTCTTCACCCATGGCTTTTTCTTTAACTCTGGCAATCAGTTCGCGCACTGCAGGCAGCGCCACGTCGGCTTCCAATAATGCCATGCGCACTTCACGCAGCATGTCGGCGGTGTTGGATTCTGTCAGTCGGGCTTCGCCACGCATAGTCTTGACGACTTTGGCGAGGCGTTGGGTGAGATTATCGAGCATAGCGCAGAGTTCAGTTCTTTGAAATAAACACAATTAAGTAAAAAGTACGGGCAAAACACCAGTGTTGACACTGAAGCCGCCAGATCATCCTGCATTTTACCTGATCGCGCTCCGTGTTCCGTGGAAAACCTGAATATGGCATTGTTACTTAGCCGCTTTTCCTATACAGAAGCTGCGATGGCGCAAGCCAGAGTAAAGTGCTGACGGAACAAATTGCTGTCATCAACACTCGAAGTTGCAATGCGGTAATTTTTGTCGGCTAAGCTGTGTCGGTATGGCGCTGGACTTTCCATCTCGCAAGCATAGACGGCATCAGGTTCAGGCTTAGTCAGTCTGGTAAAGCTGAATTGTGCGGAATTTCAGACATTGGTTGTGCAAAATTCTGATTTTTCGGAAAGAAATTGACCAAAGGTATCACTGTTTCGCCTGCAGACTGAGAGGCGGAGGCTGGGGAGGGCATGCATTGATACGGGACGGCATGTTTAGTGCTAATCCAGGAAGCAAACAAAAAGCAGATGCGCAAATGCGTTGTATCTGCATCAGATGATCAAGGAGACATCATGAACGTATTTTCCAGCCGTCGCCGTCAGGTTGCGGGTTTATTAGCGGCTTCAGCGATATTGCTGCCATACAGCGCCCTGGCAGAGGATGGCGTCAGCGACAGCCAGATCCTGTTGGGGCAAACGGTAGGTGTCACAGGCCAGATTGCAGGGCCAGTCAAGGAAATGATGGCCGGTGCCAATGCCTATTTGGCCAAAACCAATGCAGGTGGCGGTGTACATGGCCGTAAGATAGAACTGATTACGCTGGATGATCAGTTCGACCCGGTTTTGGCTGGAAAAAATGCGGAGCAACTGATACGCAAAGAACGCGTGTTTGCACTATTCCAAAGCCGTGGCACGCCGCATACCCAGGCGATCTTGCCCTTGCTGGCTGAGCACAAAATTCCTTTAGTCGCCCCAAGTACCGGGGCAGCGATTTTTCATCAGCCTGTGAACCGCTATCTGTTCAATGTCCGGGCCATGTATCAGACTGAAGTAAAAAAAGCAGTTGAGCACTTTTCCATGACAGGTCTCAAGGAAATAGCTTTGGCTCATGTTGACGACACTTTTGGTAAAGATGGCCTGGCCGGGTTTCAGGAGATCATGCAAAAACAGGGCTTGAAACCCAGTGCTGTTCTGAGCTACGACAGAGCCAAACCGGATGTGCCCAAGGTAATACAGGCTTTGCAAGGGGCGAATGCGAAAGCCCTGGTTGTGATTGGTTCTACCGTGACGACGGCTGAAATTATTAATGGTTTGCGTAAGTCAGGTAATGCCATGCAGATTATGACTTTATCGAATAACGCCTCACAATCCTTCATCGATAGTCTGGGTAATAACGCCCCGGGTATCATGGTGTCGCAAATCATGCCAGCGCCATTTTCGATTACTACTTCCCTGGGCCAAGAGTTTAAACAGGCCGCCAAAGAGTACAAATTGCCGGAATCTTATGCAGCGATGGAGGGCTATGTCTCTGCCAAGTTGATGGTAGAAGGCTTGCGCCGAGCTGGCCGTGGCCTGACCCGTGACGGCTTGGTACGCGCGCTGGAAGGCATCAAAAAGCATGACCTGGGTGGCATCCTGATACAGTACAGTGACAAGGATCATACAGGCAGTGAGTTTGTCGAACTGACCCTGATCGGTCGTGATAAACGCTTTATTCGTTGAGTTCCTGAGGCTGATTTTTCGCACAAACGATAGTGGAAAAATCTGCGTATTCCGATTTGTCATCCGAAAAATAAAGCAGCATGGTAGCCGTTTCCTGAAAAATCAATGACTTAGTAACGATGGTGAAATTGGCACGGTCTTTGCAATAACAGGTACGCATATAGAAAAACATCAAGGAGATCAGTATGTTGAAAAAAGCGATGTATTTGGCAGGTATGTTATCGGTCGCGCTGGCTGGCAGCGCCGCCGCGCAGGAAGTTGTACGTTTGGGTAACCTGAAATTTGCGCATTACGGCGCGGTTTCTTATATCAAGGAAATCGCTCCTAAGTGTGGGCTCAAAGTGGAAGAGCGCGTATTTGCCAAAGGTCTGGACGCGATGCAGGCCGTGATTGCCGGCGAACTGGATGTCGGTGCGGTGTCGTCGGAGGCGGCAATTTCTGGTCGTGCCAGCGGCACACCACTATATCTGGTGGCTGGCTTTGCCAAAGGCGGTGCACGTCTGGTTGGGCGCACTGAGCTGGGTATCAAGACAGTCAAAGACTTGAAAGGCAAAAAAGTCGGTGTTACACGCGGTGGTATACAGGAAATTTTGTTGGCAGCGGAGCTGGCACAAAATGGGCTCAGTTATTCCGATCAGCCTGGCAAAGACGTACAAATTATTTACCTGGGCTTCCCGGATCTGAATCAGGCGCTGCTTGGTAAAAATATCGACGCCATCATGCAGTCTGAGCCTTATTCCTCTCAGGCGATCAATAAGGGTTTTGGAAACGAAATCATCAAGCCTTATGACACACCGATAGGTGAGCCGGTACGTACCATGGTGATGACGGAGAAGTTTTATAAAGAACGCCGTCCGGTCGCAGAAAAATTCATGCGCTGCTTTGTGGAAGCCACTAAGACTTTCATCGACAAACCTGAAATTGCCGAAAAATATGTACGTGAAAGTATGTTCAAAGGCCAGATCACACACGATGACTTCGCGGATGCAATCAGTAATTCGCCTTACAGCTATGACGTAACACCCGAACACATACAGATTACTACCGATCTGATGCAAAAGTACGGCATAGGTAAAATGGCCAAGCCACCGGTGGCCAAAGACTGGGTGAAAACTGACTTGCTGGAGCAGGCAAAGAAATCACTGGGTATCAAATAATCCGTCTTCATACTGAGCAGGTCGGCCAGAAACGAGGCTGACCTGCCGGGAAATTTTTTCAAGGAATGTCTATGAATAGCAAATGGCGTGAAATTGGCGCAGGGTTGATCGTGCCTGTCGTTCTGATCGCACTCTGGCAATGGGTGACCAGCAATGGCTGGGTCAACCCGCAGGTCTTGCCCTCACCGCTGGCAGTTGTCAAAAAATGGATAGAGTATGCGAGTCCGCTGGAAGCCTATGATCCGGCCAGCATGAGCCGCCTGGCCTGGATTTTTTCGGGTGAGCTGATCCGTGACACTTTAGGCAGTATGTATCGCGTCGTGGTGGGTTTTATGATCGGTGCCGGACTGGCCTTGCCACTAGGATTGGCGATGGGCTCCAGTCAGCGTGTGTATGCTTGGATGAATCCGCTGATACAGGTATTGCGCCCGATACCACCGATTGCCTATATCCCGCTCTCTATTTTGTGGTTCGGATTGGGTAATCCACCGGCAGTATTCCTGATTTCTATCGGTGCTTTTTTCCCGGTGCTGATGAATACCATCGCCGGTGTGCGGCATGTGGATGGCATCTACATTCGGGCTGCACGCAATCTGGGCGCCAGCCAGACCACAATGTTCTTACGTGTGATGCTGCCAGCGGCTGTGCCCTATATTCTGTCCGGTGTGCGTATCGGTATCGGTACCGCTTTCATTGTCGTGATCGTATCGGAAATGATCGCAGTCAATAATGGTCTGGGTTTCCGCATATTGGAGGCGCGTGAATACTTTTGGTCAGACAAAATTATTGCCGGCATGTTCAGCATAGGCTTTTTAGGCCTGGCAATCGATCTGGCGATGAATAAACTGAATAACCACTTATTGCGCTGGCACCGTGGATTGGAGAACTGAGATGGCAAACACTGCACAAATTCAAGTTAAAGGCGTCAACAAGATTTTCCGTACCGGCGATAAAGAAGTCGTCGCTTTACGCGATATCCAACTGGAGATTCCGGAAGGGCAGTTCGTCTGCCTGCTGGGGCCTTCCGGCTGTGGTAAATCGACTTTGCTCAATGCGATAGCAGGCTTCTCGTTGCCTAGTTCAGGCGAGTTAATCGCCAATGGAAAAGCCGTGACTCAGCCAGGACCGGATCGCGGTATGGTGTTTCAGGAATATGCGTTGTTCCCTTGGATGACGGTGGAACAAAACATCGCCTTTGGTTTGGAAATTAAAGGCATGTCGAAAGGCGATATCACTGCACGTGTGAGCAAGTTACTGGCAATGCTGGGATTGTCGGATTTCCGTCAGCGTTTCCCTAAGGATCTGTCCGGCGGGATGCGCCAGCGGGTGGCGATTGCACGTGTGCTGGCGCTGGATTCTCCTATTATGCTGATGGATGAACCTTTTGGTGCGCTTGATGCGCTGACCAGACGCAATCTGCAGGATGAGTTATTGCGTATCTGGGCAGAACTGAAAAAGACCATCATCTTCGTGACGCACAGTATAGAAGAAGCGATTTATCTGGCGGACCGGATTATCGTCATGACTTATCGTCCGGGAACCGTGAAAAAAGACTTGCTGATCGAGATGCCGCGTCTGCGTGATCCTTCTTCAGCGGAGTTCAATCAACTCAAGCGCGAGCTGGGGCAGTTGGTGATGGAAGAGCAGCAGCGTCATCACAATGATGAACTAAAAATGGCTGTGGTGGATTAATCTGGCCGGGCAGGGCAAAGTCGGAAATAATGCTGACTTTGCCCCTGCACTACAGAGCATGAATTCCTATAAACGCCAGATTGCTATGCTATTACTTGCCACGCTGGCCGTGGTGAGTGTCTTTGCAACCTATCTGTTTTCCAGCTATCAGGCCAGAAAAGATCTGCGCCAGAGCGGTGAGCGTCAGTTGCAAATGATCGCGCTTGATCTGGAAGCCGTGCTGGAACGGCATGAAACTTTACCCTACACCTTGTCGTATCTGCCGCAGGTCGCACAAGTCTTGGCCGATCCTGCCAATCAGGCCGGCGTACACGCACTGAATCTGGATTTACAGGCGATACAGCAGCAGGCCAAGATTGCCGCCATTTATCTGATGGATGCGCAAGGCAATACCATTGCGGCCAGTAACTGGGATCAGCCGCAAAGTTATATCGGGCAGAATTTCAGCTTTCGCCCCTATTTTCAGGACGTGATGCAAAGACGCAGTGGCGCAGGTCATTTTTACGCGATCGGTAACACCACGAATATTCCTGGCTATTTTATTTCTCAACCCGTGTTTGCCTCACCGGGTCAGCGCGGCAGCAGTGAGCCTGTGGGTGTGCTGGCGGTCAAAATTAGCCTGCACGAATTTGAAAAAGCCTGGCGTAGCAGCGAAGATCCGATCGCGCTCAGCGATCGTCATGGCGTCGTGTTTCTGAGTAACCGCGAAGTCTGGCAGTACCGCAGCCTGCGCCCGCTGGACGCTGAAGTGCAGCGGGATATTCAGGCGACGCTGCAGTATTCGGGAAAAACTATTCACGCGATTTCTGCCTTATCGAAAAAAGAACAGAATGGTTACGGCGAATATCTGACACGCCCGATTGGACGTCTGGGCTGGCAATTGATGTTGTTTCCCGATGAAGCCAAAGTGAATATGGCGGGGCTGGAGAGTGCGGCAGTTGCGCTGCTGTTGCTACTGGTGCTGGCGACTATCGCTGCGGCCTGGGATCAGCGTCAGCAACGTTTGCAGGAGCGGGTTGCGGCTCAGAAGGCTATGCAACAGGCTGCTGCTGAGCTGGAGCAGCGTATCGCCCAGCGTACCCGTGACCTGACTCAGGCGAACGCCGATTGGGAAGCGCAATTCTGCAAATTACAACAAGCCGAACAGGTTTTACGTTCTACCCAAAATGAGATGGTACAGACCGGTAAGCTGGCCATGCTGGGTCAGATGGCAGCCGGGATTACCCATGAACTGAATCAGCCGCTGACGGCGATCCGGGCCTTTGCCGACAACGCGGAGGTCTACCTGCAACGTGGCAAACTCGATCAGGTCAGCGCCAATCTGCATCATATCAGCAGTGCCAGTGAGCGTATGGGTATCATCATCGCTCAGCTGAAAGGCTTTGCCCGCAAGAGCAGTGATCAGCTCAGGGCGGTTGACGTCATCCAGTCGGTTCATGCCGCCATCGCATTATTGCAAAGTGATTTGCACAGACTGGGCATACAGCTGGAATTGCAGCTGACGCAAGCTTTACGCGTCCTTGGGGGCAATATACGTCTGGAGCAAGTCATCGTGAATCTGCTCAGGAATGCGATGGATGCAGTTGAACAGCAGCCGAGCTTGTGGATAGAAATCCGTGTCAGTCAGCAAGGTGAACAAGTGGTGATACAAATTTCAGACAGTGGCGCTGGTTTGCCGGATGCGGTGATCGCACATTTATTTGAACCCTTCTTCACGACCAAGCCCAGTGGTCAGGGACTGGGTTTAGGACTGGCGATTTCTTCATCCATCGTGCAGGCGATGAATGGTACGTTGCAGGCCGAAAACCGCATTGCAGGTGGCGCTTGCTTTACCGTGCGCCTGCCGCTGCTGAACGTGCCAACCGCACAGGCTTGAAAGGACATAAAGTGACATTAGCACGTGTGATATTGATAGAGGATGAGCAGGCGGTCAGGCTGGCGACCACTCAAAGTCTGGAACTGGGTGGCTTTGAAGTCAGCGCCTATGCCGCGCTGGAGCAGGCATTGCCTGATATATATGCTGGTTTTGAAGGCATAGTCGTGAGTGACGTGCGGCTGCCTGGAATGTCCGGGCTGGATGGACTGGAAAAAATCGGCGCATTGGATAAAGATTTACCCGTGATACTGATCACCGGGCATGGCGACGTACGCATGGCGGTATCGGCCATGCGCAGTGGTGCCTATGATTTTATAGAGAAGCCATTTTCCGCCGAGCGCCTGATAGAAACCTGCAGCCGGGCACAGGAAAAGCGCCGTCTGGTGCTGGAAAACCGTCAGTTGCGTCAGACCCTGGCACGCCATCCGGCGACGCCGGAACTGATAGGGCAAAGCGCAGGCATGGAGAAATTGCGACAGTTTATCCGGCATATCGGGCCGACCCAGGCGGATGTCTTGATACATGGTGCCACCGGTACCGGCAAGGAGGTGGTGGCGCGTCAGCTGCATCTGGCCAGTGGCAGGACAGGAGAGTTTGTCGCTATTAATTGCGGTGCCTTGCCAGAGTCGGTATTCGAGAGTGAAATCTTCGGGCACGAAGCCGGTGCCTTTACCGGTGCGCAAAAGCGTCGCATCGGTAAGCTTGAGTATGCGAATGGCGGCACAGTATTTCTGGATGAGATAGAAAGCATGCCGCTGGCTTTGCAAGTCAAGCTGCTGCGTGTATTGCAGGAGCGTAAGCTGGAGCGGCTGGGTGGTAATGCATTGATCGACCTCGATTGCCGCATCATTGCGGCCACTAAGACCGATTTGCTGGCGCTGGCCGCACAGAATCAATTCCGGGAAGATTTGTATTTCCGACTCGCGATAGTCCAGCTTGCCTTGCCGCGTTTGCAGGAAAGACGCGAAGACATTCCTTTATTGCTGGCCCACTTTGTACAAGCATCGGCGCAGCGTTTCTCTCGTCCTTTGCCGGTCTGGACTTCTGCACAGATGCAGACGTGGCAGCAAAAAGAGTGGCCAGGCAATGTCCGGGAATTGCGTAATTTTGCCGATCAGTTGGTGCTGGGTTTAGTCGATCTGCTTGTCAGTGAGCAGCAAAATACGCAGGCCCTGACAATGGATGCTGCACCGGACAGCTTGCCGCGTCAGCTGGAGCTGATGGAAATTTCACTGATTTCCGAGGCGTTGCACAAGCACCAGTGTCAGGTTGCCGCTGCCGCAGAGGCCTTAGGCATTCCAAAAAAGACGCTGTACGACAAACTGAAAAAATATCAAATCGCTTTGTAGTGGCGTAGTGCATTCAGCTGCTTGCTGACGATAGACGATGCACGACTACTTGTATGATGAAGTGAAAAAAGCCCCCGTGTGCAACGGGGGCTTTCAGGATCAGCATGGAACTGGCAGAGATTATTCTGCGCCCATTTCCTTGATCAGTTTGTCTGCTTTATCCACGTGTTTCATTTGCCACAGCATGTAGCGCAGATCGACTTGAATAGAGCGGGTATTGGCTTTGTTGAAGTCCCAGTCAGAGATGATGGAATCCAGCGTGCCATCGAAGGCCAGACCGATAAATTCACCTTTGGCATTCAGCGCTGCGGAGCCTGAGTTACCACCGGTGATGTCGAGCGTCGCCAGATAAGCCAGCGGTACCGCTTTCAGGTGAGGATCAACATATTTACCAAAGTCTTTGGCTTTGATTGCTGCCAGTTGTGCTGCTGGCGCATTGAACTCACCTTTGCCAGTTGCCTTCGGTGGGATACCGTTGACAGTTGTGAATGCAGACCATGCCAAGCCATCGGCGGTGCCGTGATCGCGGCCAGCAACTTTACCGAACGTGACGCGCAGGGTGCTGTTTGCATCCGGATATACAGCCTGGCCTTTGCTGGTCATGTAAGCGATTTTTGCTTTCATGTAGTTAGCATAGGCTTGCTGAATTTTACCGCCCAGTTCTTCATCTTCAGCTTCGCGTTTCATAAAGCCGTCATACATAGCGACTGCAGCTTTGATGAAACTGTCATCGCTGGCTTTGAAGTCTGCCGGTTTTGCCGCCAGCCATGCGCTGCGTGCTGCTTTGTCAGCCAGTTTGCTGCCTGCATAGATCTTATCCAGCAATGCTTTCAGATCTGCTTCTGACATGTTATCGGCGATATCGATCGCTGCATCAAAATCTGCATTGCGTTCCGCTTTAGATTGCGCTGCATATTTTTTCAGGTTATTCAGTACCAGTGCCTTGTCTACGCTTTCCACATAACTGCGTTCCAGGCTTTCCACACCCGCTTTAAAGCGCGGCAGATCACGTTCCTGGAAGCCTGCTTTACGTTCCGCATCCGGTTTGACACGTTCGTTGGCCAGACGGTACAGCGTACGTGCTGTGCCTAACAGGCGTGGGAAGGAGCTGCCCAGATAGAATTCCTGCTTGCTTTGAGCATCGCGTGCTGCGATTAGTTTTTCAACCTGAACCAGATCTTCGCCAAACTGTTTAGCACGTTCCGGATTGCTGTTGACCCAGGCTTTCAGCTCTTCGTGTTCTTTGGTTTTGCGAGCCAGGAAATCGCTGCCAGCGTAGCTGTCGAGCATACCCTGACGGTTTTTGTAGTAATTATTGATGCCGGCAACCTGACTTGCATACTTGAGGCGCGCATCGTCATTACCTGCGGTTTCCTTAGCGATGATCGCCAGTGTTTCACCGGACGATTTCACGAATGCCGGATAGTTCCAGTCAAAGGTGTACGCCACTTCGGATGGCAGACGGTGACGGTTAGTGCGGCCAGGGTAGCCCAGAACCATCACGAAATCGCCTTCTTTCAAGCCATCTTTTGCCAGTTTCAGGAAGTGCTTAGGAACGTAAGGAACGTTATCTTTGCTGTAATCAGCGGCCTTACCATCTTTGCTCACATAGGCGCGGTAGAAGCCGTAGTCGCCGGTGTGACGTGGCCACATCCAGTTATCGGTATCGCCACCGAATTTGCCTACACCTTCAGCCGGTGCATGCACCAGACGCACGTCGCGGATTTCCATCTGTTTGATCATGTAGAACTCGAGTCCACCGTAGTAAGGGTAGACGTTGCAACGATGGCCTTCGTCTTTTTCACAGGCGGAAACCAGTGCTTTGGAATTCTTTTCGATCGCATCGACACGTTTTTTGCCGGTCAGTTTGGCCGTGTCTTTGTCGATGATTTTGTCGGTGACATTATTGACTTCTTTGGTCACGAAGATACGTGAACCTGGCTGAGCCGGCAATTCTTCTTCCAAGGTATTCGCCAGGAAGCCATTGGCCAGCAAATCACGGCCTGGTTTGGAGTTATAAGCGACGCTGCCATACACGCAGTGGTGGTTGGTCGCAACCAAACCCTGAGGTGAGACGAAAGAAGCCGAACAGCCGCCCAGGCTGACGATGGCGCCCATCGGGAACTCAGTCAGTTTGGTCAGGTTTTTCGGATCGAGTTGCAGACCAGCTGCTTTGAGCTGCTTCGCAACTTGCGGCAATTGTTGTGGCATCCACATACCTTCGTCGGCATAAGCGACTGAGGCAGTGCTGAGCACAGCCAGCGTAAGAAGTGTCTTTTTCATCTTTGTATTTATCTGAAAGTGTGAAATAAAATTTCTGTCCCTTGGGGCAATCCGGCATACCGGAAGGCGCGCAGTTTAGTGTGAATTACTGTGAAAAAGTTCAAAAAAGTCTGAAAATGCTGGAAATTTTGCTTGGCATTCCATGGGAGTAGCTTTGAATTTACTTTTTTGATAATTTCTTTTTGTGATGCGCTTGCTTAGGCAAGCTATGCATCGCCTTGTGCTATTGGTGGAAATCAAAAAAAGCAATTGCAGATAGTGTAAACTTAGATGATGCAAATCTATTTACCTATTCTGTCCGCGGCCCTGTATCTGGCTGCGCTCCTGCTGCCATTACGACAAGTGCGCGCTGCTGCAGCGCTGACGGCTGTTGCCTGGCTGGTGCATGCGATCTCTTTGTGTAGTCATGTATTCACGGGTGATGCCTTGCGGGTTGGCTTTGCAGTGATGTTGTCCGCCGCTTTATGGATGACAGTCAGTGCTTATGTGTTGGAGAATCGCAGCTTTGCCTTGGGTGGTTTGAAAATACTCCTGCTGCCGCCAGCTATGCTTGCGGTCAGTCTGACCGCCTTGTTTCCGGGCAGCCTGATTCCGTTGGCCGGAAAAACCCAGATGTTTCCGTGGCATGTAGCCATTGCTTTGCTGGCCTACAGCACGCTGACCATCGCTGCGTTTCATGCTGCGATCATGAGCTTGCAGGATAAGCATTTGCACAAACTTCGTGCGCAGCCTGTCAGCCCATGGCTGAATCAGTTACTGGATCAGTTGCCCGCCTTGCTGACGATGGAAAAAGTCTTGTTCCGCCTGATTACGGTGGGCTTTGTCTTGCTGACGCTGACTGTGTTTTCCGGTATCGTTTTTTCGGAACAGGTATTGGGTATCGCGTTCAAATGGGATCATAAGACCGTCTTATCGTTGTTTTCCTGGGCGTTGTTCGGCACCCTGTTACTGGGGCGTCAATGGCGTGGCTGGCGTGGCAAGACGGTGCTCAGTTTTACACTGTCTGGTTTTTTGGTGTTGTTACTGGCCTATGTAGGCAGTCGTTTTGTGCTTGAAGTGCTATTGCACCGGAGTCTGGTATGAGAATTATTTTGTGGCTGGTGCTGGGTGTGTTGGTGATTCTGGCGTTAAAGAAAAAAGCACGTGACATGCAGTCCCGCACATTTCAGACACCGCCTGAGGCCGAACCATCTTCGTCGCCATCGGCAGCTCCCGGTCATGCGGTAAGAGACGCCGAGGATATGGTCAGTTGCGCACATTGTCAGTTGTATGTGCCGGTTTCTGAAGCAGTGCTGCGTGGTGAACTGCACTTCTGCAGCGCGGCGCACGCTGATTTGCATACGCATTAAACAGCACGATGCCGGCTTCTTTTTCCGGATTATCCAATCCATCGCCTTCGTTCTGGCGCTCGTTGCAGACCTTCAATATCTCGCGCATCATCATCGCGGCTTGCTTATTGCTTTTACTGAATCTGCGCAGTACGAAAGATATTTGGGTTTTCAGTCATCTGCTAGCCAAAGATATTTGTTTTGCCTATCTGTTTGCCAGCATTGGTTTTACGCTGATCCGTTTTTTTCATCAGCGGCACTTTGTTGTTCAGTTGCTGGCGCAGATCGTGGTCGATTTGCTTGTCATTTCCCTCCTCTATCTGGGCTCAGGCGGTGGACGGGGCGGACTGAGCATCCTGTTTATGTTTCCGCTGGCTGGTGTGGCCATCCTGGCACCCCTGATCTGGGCTTTCTTTTTCTGCGCTATTGTCAGTCTGTTTCTGTTGGTGGAAGGGGTATATCGCGCGCTGGAACTGAATGATGGCAATCTGGTGTCACAGGCTGGCTTGTTTGGCGCATCGTATTTTGCGGTGATTTATGTCGTGAGTCGTCTGGCCAGTAATCTGATCCGCCAGGAGCAACTCGCTACCCAGCGTGGCAATGAGTTAGCAATGCAACAGGCGATTAACCGGCTGGTGATCGCTGATATGGGGGATGGCATCCTGGTGCTGGATCATTCTGGCCGCGTGTTTGAAATTAATCCGGCCGCAGAGCGTATGCTGGGCGGTAACCTGACTAAAGAAATGCTGGGCATTAAGCTGGCCAATATTGTCGCCCTCAGGCCGATGGCCGAGACTCTGGCTGATATGCGTCAGCGCAGTATCAGCGGGCCGGGACGGAATCCTGAGGATGATATTTCTTTTGTGTCTATACCCTGTTATCTGGATGAGGGGCGTGCTGGCTTGAAGTCGGGCTTTGAGGTCAGCAGTTTCGGATTGCGTGCGGAACGTCCTCATTTTGTCACGCATCTGAAGTTGCGTTTTATTCTGGTCGAGGATAGCCATCTCTTGCCTTTGTCTGCACAGCAGGCGCTGGACCGACGCTATACCATCGTCTTCATGCAGGATGTCTCTGACATAGAAAATCAGGCTCAGCAACTGAAGCTGGCGTCGATGGGACGTTTAACCGCCAGTATTGCGCATGAAGTCAGGAATCCCTTGTCGTCCATTTCGTATGCAGCTTCGTTACTCAATGAGGATTTAAGCCAGTTGCAGCCTGAAAATCCACAGGCAAGGCGTCTGCTGCGTATCGTCGATGATAATGTCGCCCGTCTGAATCAGTTGATTGAAGATATACTCAAGTTGTCGCGTAAAGCAAGAACCGATGTCGAAGCCTATCCGCTGATGCGGGTGGTACGTGAGTGTGTGCAGGATTTCAGTGAGACCCGCAGCATAGCTCCCGGGCTCATACTGATCAGCGATGAGGTGGATTTTCAAGTCACTTTTGATCCCGGACATTTGTTTGAAGTATTGACCAACTTACTGTCGAACGCGGTACGCTATGCCAGTGGTCAGCCTGGAAGTATCCAGCTGCATGCCATGACCAGCCCGAATGGCAGACAGGAATTGCATATCCAGGATGATGGCCCGGCGATCAGCTACGACGTGAGGGCGCATCTGTTTGAACCGTTTTACACAACCTCGCGTATGGGCACCGGTCTGGGGCTGTATATGGCGCGTGAACTGTGTCTGAATAACCGTTCTTTACTCGATTATGAATACCGCGTTGATGATAGCCAGGATGACTCGGCTGAGCCTAGCGGTCGTTTTGTGATTAATTTCTCAGGATTGACGGTGTCATCGTGAACCACACTAACAGTTGCCCAAAAATCCTAGTCGTCGACGATGAAGCTCATTTGCGTGAGCTGCTAGAGATTACCCTGATTAAAATGGGGCTTGATGTCGACAGTGCGGAGAATCTCAGCGTGGCACGCAGTTATCTGCAAAAAAATACCTATTCTCTGGTATTAACGGATATGCGTTTGCCCGACGGATCGGGGATGGAGTTGGTAGAGGAGTTGAGTGCCAGCGATAAGAATACACCGATTGCCGTGATTACTGCTTTCGGCAGTGCTGACAATGCTGTTGTTGCGCTCAAGGCGGGTGCTTTTGATTACGTGTCCAAACCGGTTGCGCTTGATCATTTGCGTAAGCTGGTGCGCTCTGCGCTGGAAATGCATGAAGTGGCGGTTGCACCGGTCAGCAGTGCTCACGATGCCGGTCAGCGTGCACCTTCCTTCCTGATCGGCAGTTCAGCAGGGATGCAGATGGTGCGCAGCCAGATCGACAGGCTGGCGCGCAGTATGGCACCGGTGATTATTACCGGTGAATCCGGCAGCGGAAAAGAACTGGCTGCACGTGAAATTCACAAGACCAGCGCGCGTGCCGCACAGGCATTTGTCGCGGTGAACTGTGGTGCGATTCCGGAGAACCTGATGGAAGCCGAGTTTTTTGGCTATCGCAAAGGGGCGTTCACCGGTGCGGTGGATGACAGGGATGGATTTTTTCAGGCCGCGAATGGCGGCACCCTGATGCTGGACGAGGTCGCTGATTTGCCACTTGCGATGCAGGTCAAATTGCTGCGTGCCATCCAGGAGCGTCGTATCCGTAAAATCGGCTCTACGACGGAAGAATCTGTCGATGTCAGGATTATCAGCGCGACCCATCAGAATCTGGCTCGTTGTGTCGAAGAAGGGCGCTTCCGTCAGGATTTGTATTACCGCCTGAACGTGATAGAACTGCATTTGCCGCCGTTGCGCCAACGTTTGGAAGATATACCAGAGCTGGCGCAAGGCATGCTGACCAGGCTGGCACAAACGCCAGTCAGTCTGGCACCGGCTGCATTGCAGGCTTTGTTGCAATATGATTTTCCTGGCAATGTCCGTGAGTTGGAAAATATTTTGGAACGGGCGCTGGCATTTGCCAACGATGGTTGTATAGAACCCGGCGATCTGATGTTGCGTGGCACACGCAGTGAGCCACATGCCGCGTCTGTTTCAGTTGCAGCGGCGCCGACAGGCAGCGGCAGTGCCCTCGATTCTGGCACTGCACCTGCGACAGCGGAACTCCTGTCGGAATTGGCCTTGCCTGCCTTGCCTTGTTCTCTGCCCGACTTTCTGGAGCAGGTGGAGCGTGAAATGATACGCCGTGCTTTACAGCAGACCTATCAGAACCGGACTCAGGCAGCAGAATTGCTGGGAGTCAGTTTCCGGCAGTTACGCTATCAAATACAGAAGTTAAAAATACAATAAATCGGGCAGAATGCAGTGCTTTGTAAAAGCATGCTTATGCTGTTCGTCAAGTCCTCCTTCTCACGTTAATCTGATCTGAAATGGCTTTCTGTTAGTGCTCACTTGCAGTGCGGGACGGCATTTTCTGTGAGCCTCAGAAAGTCAATTCCCTGCGGGGAATTTTCATCAAAAAAATAAATATTTTTTCAATCAGAAAGCGCTTGCTACTGCCGCAGTGTGACACTAGAATTAGGGCTGTTGAGAAAATATGCACTATATCTAGTGTTTGATCTCATGATGAATTCTATGTTTTACCTTTCTTGCTTCACATCCCCCTCTAGCATTAACTGTTACACAAAGATGAGATTTACATAGCATGCAGCTATGTCAGGCAGTCTGTCGTAAAGCGCTGTACCCAATTAATCCCTCGTCGTGCTGCCTACACTGTATGCAGTGCGGCGCCCAGAAATTACTGAACCGGAGGCTCAATGCACTCTTCAACCGAAACATCCACGCTGACTCATTCCGATATTCCTGGTCTGCTCAATCCTGTTAGCGGATCTGCTGCGTCCAGCGGCCAATTCAGTCAATACATGGTGATCCGTCGTAATGGCGCAGTCGTTGGTTTTGAGCCATCAAAAATTGCCATTGCGATGACTAAGGCCTTTCTCGCAGTGAATGGCGGTCAGGGCGCGGCCTCGGCACGTGTCCGTGAACTGGTTGAGCAATTAACTGCGACAGTAGTTGCTGCGCTGATGCGCAGACAGCCTACCGGAGGCACGTTTCATATTGAAGATATCCAGGATCAGGTCGAGCTCGCATTGATGCGTTCGGGTGAGCACGATGTCGCGCGCGCCTATGTGTTGTATCGTGCCAAGCACCAGGAAGAGCGCCGCCTGGCACAGGAAGCCCAGCGTGCGTCCCAGGCCAGTCTGCCACAGATCCATGTTGTGATCGATGGCGAAAAGGTCGTGCTGGACGTAGAAAAAGTACGTGCCATGATCGCGGCTGCCTGTATCGGTCTGGATAAACTGGCCGACGCAGAAGCGATCCTGACTGAAACCCTGAAAAATCTGTACGACGGCGTACCGGTTGAAGAACTGCATAAATCTGCAATTCTGGCCGCACGTGCCCTGATGGAAAAAGAACCGGCTTACAGCCAGGTGACTTCCCGTCTGTTGCTGCACACAGTACGTAAAGAAGTGTTTGGCAAAGAAGTCGCACAGAATGATGCGGCTGCTGAATACATCACTTACTTCCCTGAATTTATCCGCAAAGGGATAGAAGCGGATCTGCTCGATACCCGTCTGGCTGAATTTGACCTGGCTACGCTGGCTAAAGCACTGGTGGCTGATCGTGATCTGCAATTCAGCTATATCGGTTTGCAGACTCTGTATGACCGTTATTTCCTGCACATCCGTGGTACCCGTATTGAAATGCCTCAGGCTTTCTATATGCGTGTGGCGATGGGCCTGGCGCTGGAAGAAAAAGACCGTACCGCACGTGCGATTGAGTTCTACCATTTGCTGTCCAGCTTTGACTTTATGAGTTCGACACCGACGCTGTTTAACTCCGGCACACAACGTTCGCAATTGTCGTCCTGCTATCTGACTACCGTGTCGGATGATCTGGCCGGTATTTATGATGCGCTCAAAGAAAATGCCTTGCTGGCGAAATACGCAGGTGGTCTGGGCAATGACTGGACACCGGTACGCTCATTGGGCGCCCATATTAAAGGCACGAATGGAAAATCACAGGGCGTGGTGCCTTTCCTGAAAGTGGTCAACGATACTGCGGTTGCAGTCAATCAAGGTGGTAAGCGTAAAGGCGCAGTCTGCGCCTACCTCGAAACCTGGCACATGGATATTGAGGAATTCCTCGACTTGCGTAAGAACACCGGTGATGACCGCCGCCGTACGCATGACATGAACACGGCTAACTGGATTCCGGATCTGTTCATGAAACGTGTAATGGAAAAAGGTGACTGGACGCTGTTCTCCCCATCTGACGTACCGGATCTGCATGATAAATTCGGTAAGGCATTTGAAAGTGCTTACCTTGCTTACGAAGCTAAAGCCGCCAGCGGCGAGATCGAACTGTCGAAAAAAATCCCGGCACTCGACCTGTGGCGCAAAATGTTGTCCATGTTATTTGAAACCGGACATCCATGGATCACATTCAAGGATCCTTGCAATATCCGCAGCCCGCAGCAGCACGTCGGTGTGGTGCACTCCTCGAATCTGTGTACCGAAATCACCTTGAATACGAATGAAAGTGAAATCGCTGTATGTAATCTGGGCTCGGTCAATCTGCCAGCGCACATGAAGGATGGCAAACTCGATCACGTCAAACTGCAAAAAACCATACGCACAGCGATGCGTATGCTGGATAACGTGATTGATATTAACTACTATGCGGTACAGAAAGCACGCGAATCCAATCTGCGTCACCGTCCGGTCGGCATGGGTATCATGGGCTTCCAGGATTGCCTGCACATCATGCGTGTGCCATATGCATCCAACGAAGCAGTGCAATTTGCTGATACCTCGATGGAAGCTGTCTGCTACTACGCTTACCTGGCATCGACTGAGCTGGCCGAAGAACGCGGCACTTACAGCTCGTATAAAGGTTCGTTGTGGGATCGTGGCATCCTGCCACAAGACTCGCTCAAGCTCTTGATGGAAGAACGCGGCGGTTATCTGGAAGCGGATTTCAGCGAATCCATGGATTGGACAGTGGTACGTGAGCGTATCAAGCAACACGGTATGCGTAACTCGAACTGCGTGGCGATCGCACCGACTGCGACCATCTCGAATATTATTGGTGTCTCAGCCTGTATCGAGCCGACCTACCAGAATCTGTACGTGAAATCCAACTTGTCGGGTGAATTTACTGAGATCAATGAATACCTGGTGCGTGATCTGAAACTGCGTGGTCTGTGGGATGAAGTCATGATCGCCGATCTGAAATACTTCGACGGCAGCCTGGCACGCATAGACCGGATTCCTCAGGATCTGCGCGAATTGTATGCGACTGCATTTGAAGTCAGCCCATCCTGGCTGGTGGAAGCTGCATCGCGCCGTCAAAAATGGATAGATCAGGCGCAATCCCTGAATATCTATATGGCTGGCGCATCCGGTAAGAAGCTCGACGAAACGTACAAGCTGGCCTGGCTGCGTGGTCTGAAAACGACTTACTACCTGCGTACCATCGGTGCTACCCATACAGAAAAATCGACCACCAAAACAGGTGCCTTGAATGCGGTTGCGGTAGATGGTGGGGCCGGTGCATTCAGTGCTGCTCCAGTGGCAGCAGCCCCGGCAGTGGCGCCGGAAGCAGAGGGTGCCGCTTGCTATCTGCGTCCGGGTGATCCTGGCTTTGAAGAATGTGAAGCTTGCCAGTAATAAATGCAGCTTGATTGTATCAACCTGTGACAGTCAGCAGACTGTCACTTCTGTGTAATGACAGCAGATGTGGAGCAGGCCATAAGACACTGCTTCCGCTGCTTCAGTACCCAACAATGTAAGGAATAGTGAAATGTTATCTTGGGATGATGAGGCCACCCCGGCTGCGCCGGCACCGAAACCAACTGCCACACCGGAACTGCAAGCCCGTTTGCAAACGCAGGATATCGCGCTGAGCCCGGCGCTGGTCAGCAAACCGGCAGCCGCTGATGAAACTGCGCGTCGCGTGAATGCCGCAGACAAGCGCATTATCAATGGTCAGACTGATGTGAATCAGCTGGTACCATTTAAGTACAAATGGGCCTGGGACAAATATCTGGCCGGTTGCGCAAATCACTGGATGCCGCAGGAAATTAATATGCAGCGCGACATCGAACTGTGGAAAAGCCCGAATGGCTTATCTGAAGATGAGCGTCGTCTGGTGAAGCGCAATCTGGGTTTTTTTGTGACTGCTGATTCGCTGGCTGCCAATAATATTGTGCTCGGTACTTACCGTCACATTACTGCGCCGGAATGCCGTCAGTATCTGCTGCGCCAGGCATTTGAAGAAGCGATTCATACTCATGCATATCAATACATCGTTGAATCGCTGGGCTTGGATGAAGGTGAGATTTTTAACGCCTACAATGAAGTGGAATCGATCCGTGATAAAGATCAGTTCCTGATTCCTTTCATCGACGTACTGACCAATCCTGAATTCAAAACCGGCACCACAGAAGCAGATCAGACTTTGCTGCGTTCATTGATCGTGTTTGCATGTTTGATGGAAGGTCTGTTTTTCTATGTGGGCTTCACACAAATTCTGGCTTTGGGTCGTCAGAATAAAATGATGGGCGCAGCAGAACAGTATCAATACATTTTGCGTGATGAATCGATGCACTGCAATTTCGGGATCGATCTGATCAATACGATTAAGATGGAAAATCCACATTTGTGGACACCTGAATTCAGAGATGAAATTAAATCGTTGTTTTTGCGCGCGGTGGAGTTGGAATATCGCTACGCAGAGGATACAATGCCGCGTGGAGTGCTTGGATTAAATGCGCCTATGTTTAAAGGATATTTGCGCTTCATCGCAAATCGCAGAGCACAACAAATTGGTCTCGAAACTTTGTTCCCTCAGGAAGAAAATCCTTTCCCTTGGATGAGCGAAATGATAGACCTGAAAAAAGAGCGCAACTTTTTTGAGACGCGTGTAATTGAGTACCAGACCGGTGGAGCCCTCAGTTGGGAATAAACGCTTAATCAGCACCACGGGATTCCTGCCAAGGAGTACTCAAGGCTAACGCGAGATGTAAAACTCGAGAGGCCTCACCAAACCGAATGAACAGTCACAGACTACAAAGATTTGTACTGTCAGTGCCGCACTACCTGAGAAATTCAGGTATGGCGGCTTTTGGTCGTTCTTTTCGGAAGTCAAACATACCGACGCCGGCGTAGAACGCGGGCGTTTTTTTTGGTTTGATGTATTCTGCAGGAATAGATAAACCGATATGGCTGAAGTGCTGCATCAAGAGGGGATGCAGCAGTTCAGCCGGTGCCGAATTCATTAGCGCAACCAGCAGACTGTTTGCGCCGATGAATAATCCGCTTGAAAGGATAGAGCGGATTTAACTTTTATCCGATTTTTTTCCATCTCAATTGAAGGAGAAACAAAATGGCAACAGCACCACAAGATCAGCCAGGTTCGCCAGAACCAGCTGGTAAAAAAGCACCGGCAAAAAAAGCGACAGCAAAAAAAGCGGCAGCGAAACCAGCAGCGAAAGCGACTAAAGCCGTAGCGAAGCCAGCAGCGAAAGCAACGAAGGCAGCCGCTAAACCAGCAGCGAAAGCGACTAAAGCCGTAGCGAAGCCAGCAGCGAAAGCGACAAAGGCAGCAGCTAAGCCAGCAGCGAAGGCGACAAAGGCAGTAGCTAAGCCAGCAGCGAAAGCGACAAAGGTAGCCGCTAAGCCAGCAGCGAAGGCGACGAAGGCAGCAGCAAAGCCAGCAGCAAAGGCGACTAAAGCAGCCGCGAAACCAGCAGCGAAGGCAACGAAGGCAGCCGCTAAACCAGCAGCTAAAGTAGCGAAGGCGACCAAGGCAGTAGCGAAGCCAGCAGCGAAAGCAACGAAGGCAGCAGCGAAGCCAGCAGCTAAAGTAGCGAAGGCGACCAAGGCAGTAGCGAAGCCAGCAGCGAAAGCAACGAAGGCAGCAGCGAAGCCAGCAGCTAAAGTAGCAAAAGCGACGAAGGTAGCCGCTAAGCCAGCAGCGAAAAAAACAGCAGCTAAACCAGCAGCTAAACCAGCAGCTAAGGCCGCAACAAAAGCAGTGGCCAAGCCAGCAGCTAAAGTAGCGAAGGCGACGAAGGCAGCAGCGAAGCCAGCAGCGAAAGCGACGAAGGTAGCCGCTAAGCCAGTAGCGAAGGCAACGAAAGCAGCAGCGAAGCCAGCCGCCAAAAAAACAGCAACGAAAAAAACAGCTGAAGCGAAAGCAGTTGTGAATGCCAATGCAGCATGGCCATTCCCAACCAGCGCAAATCGTCCGGCGTAATTCTGAACTGCTTGGATGCCTGTGAGTCTTCAGGCACAATACCCACTGCGTGAATTTTCACCCGGTGGGTTTTTTATTTTGAGGACGACCTGTGCTGCATGAACTTTTGACCTTTGTCGTGGATACGATCACTGGCTTGTTTGCCAGTTTCCTGTTGTTGAGATTTTGGATGCAGGTGCTGAGGGTTCGTCCACCCGCTCCGTTAGCGCAGGCGATATTTCAGCTGACTGACTGGCTGGTGCATCCTATCCGTCGCCTGGTACCCGGTTTTAAAGGCTATGACTGGGCCAGTCTGATCGCGACCTTCCTGGTCGCCCTGGTCGCGATGCTGGTAGATTTTTGGGTATTGGCACAATTTCCGGTGCAGGCTATATTGATCATGGCGCTGTTCCGTGTGGTGCAATGGGTTTTATATGGACTGATGGCCTTGCTGGTACTGGAGGCAATCTTTAGCTGGGTCAATCCCAGTGCGCCGTTTGCACCCTTAATCCGCGCGATGAATGAACCGCTATTAAACCCGATACGCAAAATTTTGCCATCGTTGGGTGGCCTGGATTTTTCGCCGCTGCTCGCTTTGCTGCTGCTGCAGGTAGTGCACCGGGTGCTCAGTGCATCGCTACCTGCATTGCTGATGCTCTGAGCTGCTTCAGGCTTGTACTGGCGCTGCGGTAGATTGCCGGATGATTAGCGAGGACTTCAGCATTTCCCGGCGCAACGGTGCATCCGGCTCAGCGATACGCTTGACCAAGGTTTGTGCAGTCAGCTGCCCGATTGCATGTTTAGGCTGAGCGATCGTGGTTAGCGGCGGGTTGCTGAAAGAAGCCAGTGCAATATCGTCGTAACCGATCACCGATAAATCTTTCGGTATGCTCACGCCAGCGGAATTCGCGGCACAAATACCACCAATCGCCATCAGATCATTGCTGGCAAAAATAGCTGTCGGCCTGTCATTCAGCGCCAGTAATTGCTGAAATGCGTTATATCCACCCTGGCTGGTGAAATCTGCATGAATCAGATAATCAGGGCGAAATGCGATGCCTGCCTCTTCCAGTGCCTGTATATAGCCTGTCACGCGACCACCACTGGGCAGCAGGGTGTCGGGGCCGGCCACACAGGCGATTTTGCGATGCCCCAGTGACAGCAGATAGCGCGTCGCTTCGTAGCCACCTTGCACATGATCGGCTTCAATAAAGTCAGCTGCCACACCGGTCACTTCCCGGTCGACCAGCACTTTAGGAATACCTTCATCCGCAAGTAACTGACTCAGATCTTCATCCGAACCCGAGGAAACCAGGATTAGCCCATCTATTCTTTTTTCCATCAGCACGCGAATATAGGCGGCCTGTTTTTTGGGATCGTCGTAGGAATTACACAGGATGATGTTGTAACCCAGCCTGAACGAAGCGTCTTCTATTCCCTGTATCACTTCCGCGAAATAAGGGTTAGAGTTATTCGGTATCATCATGCCCAGTGTATGAGTGCGATCATTTTTCAGGCTGCGGGCGACGGCGCTTGGGATATAGCGCAGTTCCTGAATTACCGCCAAAACACGTTCGCGCGCATCTTCACTCACCACCCGGGTGTTATTGATGACATGCGAAACGGTAGTGGTGGAAACGCGTGCTTTTTCTGCGACCTGCTTCATTGTTGCCATAAAATTCCTGCCTTTCTGGGTCGTGATTATGACGCAGCTACGCAACTACGGTTAAACTTTTTATACATTAACAGCGCAGACGTATTTACTTGCCGCTCCTGTGACCGGCAGTCTGCTGACAGATAAGGACCGAGTATGAATGATCTCATCGTGAGAAACGCCAGTTTAGCGGATGGCCGTCGTCAGATCGATATGTTGGTCAGGGATGGAAAGATCGTTGCCACCGAACCCGCGATCGCAGTGACAGGCATCCCTGAGCTGGATGCGGGCGGTGATTTACTGTGCCCGCCTTTTGTCGATGCGCATTTTCATATGGATGCGGTACTCAGTTACGGACAGCCGCGCGTGAATCAATCCGGTACGCTGTTGGAGGGTATTGCGCTATGGGGTGAGCTTAAACCACATCTGACTCAGCAGGCCTTGATTGAGCGTGCACTGCAATATTGCGACTGGGCGGTTGCCAAGGGCTTGCTGGCGATACGTTCGCATGTAGATATCTGCGATCCGCGTTTGCTGGCGGTGGAGGCCTTGCTTGAGGTCAAAAAGCAGGTGGCGCCTTATCTCGATTTGCAACTGGTCGCATTTCCTCAGGATGGATTGCTGCGCAGTGCTGATGCCTGGACTAATTTGCAGCGTGCCATCGCGCTGGGTGTCGACGTGGTGGGTGGTATCCCACATTTTGAACGCACCATGCAGGATGGCGCAGAATCGATACGTCTTTTATGTGAATTCGCAGCTGAGCGCGGGCTGATGGTCGATATGCATTGCGATGAGTCAGATGACCCTATGTCGCGTCACATCGAGACCCTGGTTTACCACGCACAACGCTTAGGTATGCAAGGACGGGTTACCGGTTCGCATCTGACTTCCATGCATTCTATGGATAATTATTATGTCAGTAAGCTCTTGCCCTTGATGAAGGAGGCCGGTGTGGCGGCCATCGCCAATCCGCTGATCAATATCACTTTACAGGGACGTCATGATCATTATCCCAAACGGCGTGGTATGACGAGGGTGCCGGAAATGCTGGCGCTTGGTATCCCGGTCGCGTTTGGGCATGATTGTGTGATGGATCCCTGGTATAGCATGGGGGCAGGCGATATGCTGGAGGTGGCGTCTATGGGCTTACACGTCGCGCAGATGACGTCGCAGGCCGCCATGCATCAGTGCTTTGATGCGGTCACACACAACCCCGCGCAGATACTGGGTTTGCAGGGGTATGGGTTGGAGCCAGGCTGTCACGCCGACTTTGTGATTCTGGATGCACGTGACCCGGTTGAGGCTCTACGTTTGCGTCCGGTCAGACGTTATGTGGTGCGACGTGGCCGTGTTATCAGCCAGACTGCCGCACCGATTGCGCAGCTCAGTCTGGACGGCAGACCACAGTCTGTGAATTTTCGTTTGGGATAATGCCTGATCTGATATGAGGCAGAACGGTCATCCCCCATGGGCGTCCATTCTGCCTGCTTACTGGCATCAGAGTTGGCCGAACGCGCGCTGTGCTGCTTCCAGTGTGGCTGCAATGATGCTGCTGTCATGCTGGATGGAGACAAAGCCTGCTTCAAAAGCGGATGGTGCCAGATACACGCCTTCGTCCAGCATCAGATGGAAGAAGCGATTGAATTTTTCTTTGTCGGTTGCCATCATGGCTGCATAGCTACGTGGGATTTCTTTAGCAAAGTAAATACCGAACATGCCACCGACTGCATCGGTGCAGAAGTCGAAACCAGCGGCCTGTCCAGCCGCTTGCAGGCCATCCGCCAGTTGGCGTGTCTGTGCGGTCAGTGTGTCGTAGAAGCCGGGTGCCTGAATCAGCTTGAGCGTACTCATACCGGCCGCCACAGCAACCGGGTTGCCGGACAGCGTACCCGCCTGATACACGCCGCCGAGTGGTGCCATATGCCCCATCAGATCGGCGCGGCCACCAAAGGCTGCCACCGGCAGCCCGCCACCGATGACTTTACCCATACAGATCAGGTCAGCCGCAATGCCGTACAAAGCCTGAGCACCTTGCAGACCAACGCGGAAGCCACACATCACTTCGTCAAAAATCAGGATGCTGCCATGTTGAGTACACAGGCTACGCATCGTTTGCAGGAATTCTTTGTTGGCCGGGATCAGATTCATATTGCCAGCGACCGGTTCTACGATCACGCAGGCGATCTGATCACCAATGGAAGCAAACACTTCTTCCAGTTGCTGGCTGTTGTTGTAGTCGAGCACCAGGGTATGTTTGCTGAAATCTTCCGGCACACCCGCGGACGTTGGGTTGCCAAAGGTCAGCAGACCGCTACCCGCTTTGACCAGTAAAGAATCGGCATGACCGTGATAGCAGCCTTCAAATTTGATGATCTTGTCGCGTTTGGTGGCACCACGCGCCAGACGTAATGCACTCATGGTGGCTTCTGTACCGCTGGAAACCAGTCTGACTTGCTCTACGTTAGGCACGATTTTGCAGATTTCTTCCGCCATCAGTACTTCGCCCTCGGTCGGTGCACCAAAGCTCAGGCCCCGGGTGATCGCCTGCTGCACAGCACTGATCACTTCCGGATGGGTGTGGCCGACGATGGCGGGACCCCAGGAGCCGATGTAATCAATATAGCGCTTGTCATCCGCATCCCAGAAATACGGTCCTTCAGCGCGGGTGATAAAGCGTGGTGTGCCGCCGACTGAACGGAAAGCGCGTACAGGCGAATTCACGCCGCCCGGTGTGGTTTGTTGGGCACGGGCGAACAGGATGTCGTTATTGCTAGTCATGGTAAGAGCAGTCTGATGAAAAATGAAGGGCTAAACAGCGGAATCGGGCAGCGGCTCGCGTGCCCAGAAAAAACGGTCAGGGATGAGCTTGCCCATCCCCAGTTGCTGCGCATGGCGTAATGCGGCATGGGTGAATTCCTGCGCTTCCAGTACCGCCTCCGGAACATCGATGCCACAGGCCAGCAGTGCCGTAATCGCTGCCGATAAAGTAGCCCCGGCGCCGGCATGCGAACCTGGAATGCGTTGCCATACATCGCGCCGCACGACGCCAGTCTCGTTAAACAGGGTGTTGGCAAACTCGTTGTTGCCTGCCTGGGTCCCGGTAACTAAAACAAATTTGCAGCCAGAATCAATCAGCGTCATCACATCGGCGCTCAGATCATCAGCCTCACCCTGGTCTTTCCAGGTTTCAGCCAGGCGGGATAGTTCGACGGCGGAGATTACCAGTACACTCGCTTGCGGGATCAGCAGTTCACGGATGGCGAGGGTCAGGTCTTCTGCTTCGGCTGTCTGCTCGTTCACTTCGGAGTGAAACGGATCCAGTACAAATGGCAGATCCGGATAATCGGATGCAATTTCTGCAATTGCAGTCACATTGTCGACACTGCCCGCCTGTCCGAGTTTAATGGCCGCCACCGGCATATCTTCCAGTACGGAGCGGGCTTGCTCGTCGATCAGGTCGGCTTCCAGCGCATGTATGCTGTCTATTTGGGCTGTGTCGCCGGTCAGCACCGAGGTCACGACCGGTAAGCCATGACAAGCCATGGCAGCAAAAGTGCCGATATCAGCAAATAAGCCTGTTGCAGAGACCGGATCGGAGGCGCCGAAGCTGAGGATGAGAGGAGAAATTTGGTTTTGCACGTTACGTAGATTAATATAGCCAGCTTGGCAGCGCAGTCATTCCTGAATCAGGGGACTAGGCGGTCTGTTTATGCAGGATTTGCAGCAATTTTAATATTCTACTTGATTGAAGGGCTTTAGTCGTGAGTGATAATGTTGGTGGTACGCCGGAGTACAAAACATGGATGTGTCTGATTTGTGGCTGGGTGTACGATGAGGAGCAGGGTTTGCCGGACGAAGGCATAGCGCCAGGCACAAAATGGGATGATGTACCGATGAACTGGACTTGCCCTGAATGCGGCGCACGCAAAGATGATTTTGAAATGGTTGTGATTTAACCGCAAATCCAGGTTTTTTTCCTTGTATTAAATGTTTATTCAGGGAAAATAAGCACAGGTGTAATTTTTTTTTGATAGAGTGCTTGTTTGCTCCGAATTTGTCGGATTTAGTCGGGAAGAGATGCGTTTATGTCAACGATGGCTGGTAATGAAAATTTAAAAATTATGGTGATCGACGACAGCAGTACCATACGTCGTTCCGCCGAAATTTTTCTCGGACAGGCTGGATACAAAATTGTATTGGCTGAAGATGGATTTGATGCCCTGGCCAAAATCAATGATTCGCATCCTGATCTGATCTTCTGCGACATCCTGATGCCACGCCTGGATGGGTATCAGACGTGTGCACTGATCAAGAAAAGCGCGAAATTCCGTGATACACCTGTGATTATGCTGTCCTCTAAGGATGGCTTGTTTGACCGCGCACGCGGCGCCATGGTAGGGTCTGATGAATATCTGACTAAGCCATTTACTAAGGACAGCCTTCTGAAAACCGTAAAGAATTACACATCAGAAGCGCAGGACAAATAATTCAGTTTTAAGTGAGGTATTAGCAATATGGCTATTCAAAAAATTCTGGTTGTGGATGATTCTCCGACCGAGCGTTATTTTCTGACTGATGTTCTCGTCAAGCACGGCTTTTCCGTGTCGACTGCAGAAAACGGCGAAGAAGCACTGCTGAAAATTAAAGCAGATAAGCCACAACTGATACTGATGGACGTGGTGATGCCGGGCCAGAATGGCTTCCAGATCACGCGCGCCATTGCCAAGGATCCGGAAACTCAGGATATACCGGTCATTATTTGCACCAGTAAAAATCAGGAAACTGACCGCATCTGGGGTTTGCGCCAGGGGGCGCGTGACTACCTGGTCAAACCGATAGACCCGCAGGAGTTACTGACCAAAATTGCTGCGCTCGGCTAAGCCGCTGGCGCACTGATCTCTGTTTCTTTCGATACTCCGGATAAGTTCATGACCCAAGCGTTGAGTGATGCTGCCACTCTGTCTGAAGTGGCAAAGCCTGACAATAGTGTCAGACGTACCCGCCTGCGCGAATTCCAGGCGCAGTTGGTTGACCGTATGCAGGCTGCCCAGCGCGGTGGTTTCACCCAGTTGAGTCAGTTAGGTGTGCTGATCGGCGGTGTGCATTATTTGCTGGATTTGCGCGAGGCTGGCGAAATTGTCAGCGTAGGTACGCTGACGGAAGTGCCGTTAACGCGTGACTGGTACAAGGGGGTGTCGAATATTCGCGGTAATCTGACCAGTGTCGTTGATTTGCCGCGCTTTCAGGGGAGTGAACCCACCCCGCTGGATGCATCTTGCCGTATTGTCGGTTTTGCTTCCGTGCTCGCATTTAATGGCGGGTTGCTGGTGTCTCAGGTTCTTGGCCTGCGTAACGTGGCAGAGATGGAAGTCGTTGTCAATGAACCTGGTGCGGCCGACGGTCGCGCCTGGTTGCCGAGAAGCTTTCGCGACAGCGAAGGCCGGATCTGGCATGAACTCAGCCTGGCTGCTTTGGTGCAGGACCAGGATTTTTTGCATATCGGTTTGTAATCAGTAGTTATACATTAGTTATTCATTAGTTGTTCAGTAGTTTATTGTGTACTGCTGATAGCTTTTCAATCGTTTAGGAGACTTAGTAATGGCATTCAATCTACCGTTCTTGTCCAAAGGAAAAGAAACTCCGGAAGTTGACGGAACCGACGTTGCGGCAAGGTCGCTTGGAAATGCTGATTCGGTTGAAATAGAAGAAGCAACAAACGTGCGTATGCTGACCCCGGAGACTGGCACTGCAGCAGATGAGCGTCCGGCAGTCGTCGCAGATCCGCTGTCAGAAACCCATCCGGACGCGACCTTCATCGGTGACGCGCTGGAAAAAGGTGGAGATATCCGCTTGCCAGTCATCGGTAAGATGACGCTGCAAAAGCAGATGCGTATCCTGTCGATTGCGATGGGTGCCTCGCTGTTATCGGGCGCGGTGTTTGTGTATCTGAATGCGAGTCAGTCTGCGCTGGTATCTACCCAAGTACAGATCGCGGGTGATGTGCTGATGCACTCCCAGCGTATCGGTAAAGCGGCGCCAAATGCGATTCAAGGTAATGTGGAAGCGTTTAAGCAGCTGGAAGACAGCCGCAAGGAAATCAATTCTGATCTGAAAATTCTGCTTGAAGGTGGTAACTATCAGGGCCGTGACGTGCGTAGTGCAAGTTCGTCCCTGACTCCGGTACTGAATGACACCATCAAAATCTGGCAAAGCTCGAATAAGGCGTCGGAAACCATTCTGAACCGCCGTAAAGAACTGACTGGTTTCGGTCAAACCTTGCGTAAATTGAATACCTTGTCACCGGTTTTGCTGGAACTCACAGAACAGATTTCGACACTCAAGGTGCAGGGCGGTGGCTCTGCGCGCGAAATTTCCGCTTCTGGCCAGCTGGTTATGTTGACCCAGCGTCTGGGTCGTAGTGCGAATGAATTCCTGACCTCTGAGGGTGTTAATCCTGAAACGGCTTTCTTGCTGAGTAAAGATACCAACACCTTCTATGATCTGGTGGAAGGCTTCCTGGCCGGTAGTGATGTATTGCGCCTGACTGCCACCAAGGATGCAGATACCCGTGAAAAACTGGAAGAGTTGAAAAAAGTGTTCGCGGAATACAAAGACAGCGTGTCTGTGATTCTGGGCAATCTGCAAAACTTCATTGCCGCTAAACAGTCTGAACAATTGCTGTTTAATGAAAATGAGGAATTGAAAGCGAAACTCACCAACCTGCAAAAAACCTATACCGCACAACAGGATTCCACCAGCATCAGCTTCGTGTTGCTGATGTTGTCGGCAGCTGCGGCGTTGGCATCTGCGGTCGGTATCGCGCTGGTTCTGTTGCAGGATAGCCGTAACCGCGCCAAAGAGGCGAATGAACGTCGTCAGGAAGCAGCGTCCCAGATGCTGCAGGCGAAGAAGCAGGAAGAAGAAGCGAAAGCTGCTAACGATCAGAACCAGGCTGCGATTTTGCGACTGATGAATGAATTGCAGGAAGTGGCGGACGGTGACTTGACGGTGCAGGCGACGGTTTCTGAAGATATTACCGGTGCGATTGCTGACTCGGTTAACTATACGGTGGAAGAGTTGCGTGGTCTGGTCGGTCGTGTTACCAACACAGCGGAACAGGTTACCTCTGCGTCTGATCTGGCGCAGGATATTTCGAATAATCTGTTGGATGCGTCTGAACAGCAATCACGTGAAATTACCGATGCAGGTCAGGCAGTTCTGACGATGGCGGCAGAAATTACCGACGTTTCGCGTTCTGCGAATGAATCGGCTGAGGTTGCGCGTCAATCGGTTGCTGCGGCAGAGCAGGGCGCGCATGCGGTGGAAGACGCGATCAAGGGTATGAATGAGATTCGCGAACAGATTCAGGAAACATCTAAGCGTATTAAACGTCTGGGTGAATCTTCTCAGGAGATTGGTGAGATCACAGAACTGATTTCTGACATTACCGAACAGACCAACGTACTGGCGCTGAACGCGGCGATTCAGGCGGCGTCCGCGGGTGAAGCAGGACGCGGCTTCTCGGTGGTTGCGGAGGAGGTGCAGCGACTGGCGGAACGTTCCGCTGAAGCGACCAAGCAGATTGGTGCGCTGGTTCGTACGATTCAGACCGATACCCATGATGCGGTAGCAGCGATGGAAAAATCTACCCAGGGTGTGGTTGAGGGTGCAAAACTGTCCGATGCGGCCGGTACAGCGCTGTCAGAAATCCGTAGCGTTTCTAACCGGTTGGCGGAACTGATTCAGGGTATCTCGCTGGCGACGGAACAGCAGGCAACTTCTGCGAATGGCGTGGCACAAAACATTCAGCATATTTTGAGCATGAATGACCAGACCCGTACCGGTACCCAGCAGACAGCTGACTCCATTAAGCAACTGGCGTTGCTGGCGGAAGAGCTGAAAAACTCGGTGTCACGATTCAAAGTGACGGCCTGATTTTCAAGCTACGGGGCAGTCTTGCCCCTGTCTTTTTGCAAGGCAATGAAGATTTCTTCATTGCCGCTTGAGTTTGCGGAGTACGCATGACATACGAATTTTCCAATTCGCCTGAGCTGTCAGAAGAACAGTTTGACACCGGACCTTTGTCCTGGGTAATGGCGGATATCCGTGAAGCGATTAATCATTCAGGCAAATTCCTGACTGAAGCCCTGGTGCAGGATGAGGAGAGCCGCACCACGACTTTACTGCATGCAAAAAATTATCTGCATCAGGCGCATGGTGCTTTACAAATCGTTGATATTGATGGCGTTGCCATCGTCACCGAAACCATAGAAGAATTACTGGAACGCCTGCAGGCAAAACAGCTTGATCTCAGTCAGGCAAATATAGACGTCATCCTGGATGCTTTTCACGCGGTGCTGCGTTATCTGGAAGACTTATTGTCTGGCGCCAGCCACCAGCCGGTTCGGCTGTTCCCCTATTATCGCGGGTTATTGCAGTTGAAGGGGGCTGAACGTATTCATCCGGCCGACCTGTTTTTTCCAGCCCTGGCAGTGCGTGAAAAAATTCCTGAACTGACCGTTACGCATACGGGCCCGGCGCCGCAGTACAGTGGTTTGCGTCAGCGTTTTGAGAAACAGTTGCTGACCGTGCTGACGGCTAAAGATCAGCAGAAACAGCTGGAAGCTGCGCAGGCGATGCAGGAAATGCTTGCAGAAATCGATCAGGTGCAGTCGAATCCGCAGGCAAAAGCCTTCTGGGTCGTGATGCGTGCTTTTATTGAGTCCGTGGCCAACGGCAGCATTCCGAATCAACAATACGTCAAACAGATTTTTGGCCGTATCAATTTGCAGATACGCCGTTTGGTCGAGGGTGTGACAACGATACCGGAGCGCCTGTTACGGGATGCCTTGTTTTTTATCGCTCAGGTTGAGCAGCCTACGCCGTTTGTGGCGCGTGTGCGCCAGGCCTATGCCTTAAATAACACTGTGCCTGTTGACTATGACCAGAAAAATTATGGTCAGATTGCTGCGGGTGTGCTGAGCAGCGCAAAAGAACAATTGACCGCAGTCAAAAATCTGTGGGGCCGGATAGCGAATGGCGAGTCTGGTTTGGCGGATAAGTTTTCAGCCAAGATGAGAGATCTGGCGGAAACCGGCAATCAGTTGAATTCGCCGGCACTGTCCAAACTCTTGCGTGAACTCAGTGGTATCGCGCGCCATGTTGCGCACTCAGAGGATGGCAGCAAGCTCGCGTTGGAACTGGCGACCAGCCTGCTGTTCGTCGAAAACGCACTGGATCAGATTACCCGATTACCGGCGCATTTTGCCGAACGTTCGGAAGAAATCACTTCCCGTTTATTGTCGGTCGTCTCTGGTGATGAACCACAATCCCAGGCTGCCTGGATGGGCGAGATCTCTCGTGAAGCGCAGCAGCGTCAGACTATGTCGGTCCTGGTCGCAGAAATGCAGGCCAGCTTGCGTCAGATTGAAAAAAATCTGGATGAATATTTCCGTCATCCGGAACAGACAGAATTATTGAAACCGGTCGATGGCACCTTACATCAGATCGGCGGTGCGCTGGCTATCCTGGATCAGGATGATGCGATGCGTGCCGTGGAGCATACCCGCACACTGATCGGACAATTTGAGGTGCCGCAGGATGCAGCGCAGCTTAGCCCTGAACTGGAAGCCAGCCATCGTCAGGTGGCACAGAACATAGGCGCATTGAGCTTCTTCATAGAAACCATGCAGACGCAGCCGGAAACTGCCAGGAAAAAATTCACCTTTGATCCCGACAGCGGTGTATTCCGCTCTCATTTAATCGAAGCGCCGGTACAGAAAGAATTGTTGCCGGCCTCGGCAGATGAACCAAGCATGCATACAGCAGGCGAGTCTGCTGCAGTGCTGACAGCGGAGCAGGAGCTGGCCAATCAACAGCAGGAATCTGCCCGACTGGCCGCTTCGCTGGCCGCTCACCCTGAAGATCATGACTTACAGGAACAACTGAAGCAATCTCTGGAATCGGAGCGCAAAGTCGCAACCTTGCTGGATGATGCTGATGCGAATGACCGCGCGCGTGCGGCGATCGCGATGCTGGACAATGCTGATGATGAAGCGCATTCCGGTTTGCAGCATCTGGTGAAGGGCGAGACGCAGAGTGTAGTAACGGCTGCCCCTGTCGCAGCAAATTCGCTGCCACAATCGGAAGAAGCGATCGATGCAGAATTGCTGGAAATTTTCCTCGGCGAAGCGGAAGAAGTGCTGGCATTTGTGAGCCAGACTTTGCCTTTGTCACGTAAAGATACGGATAATCAGGATTATCTGACCAGCCTGCGTCGTTCTTTCCATACACTTAAAGGCAGCAGCCGCATGGTTGGCCTGAATGTGTTTGGTGAGACTGCATGGCATATCGAACAAGTCATGAATTTATGGCTATCCGAATCTAAACCGGGCAATGAAAATTTATATCGTTTGCTCGAGCGTGCGGCCCATGAATTAGCGTTGTGGACGGAAGAACTCAAGCAGCAAGCCTGGTCGCACCGTACTGGTGCCGCGATTATCGACGCCGCGCAGCGGGTGAAATCCGGACTGGATTATGAAGATGTGCCTGAGACTGCAGCACCGGTCGCCGCCGCATTACATACAGAGACTGAGCCGCTTAGCCTGGTGCAAGCCGCAATGCCCCAGCTTGCTGAGTCTGTGCAGTTTGACGCCACGGAAATGGAGACGAATGCCGGGCTGCAACTGCCGGAAGTCGCAGCGCATGAGCTGCAGGACGATATGCCAGCGCTCGCAGATGTTGTCCCCGATGTCGCTGTTTTGACTGAGCCTGTGCCTGTTGCGGATGCTGCGCTGGGTATGGAGCCGGAAACAGCCGCCGTTGCTGAGGCAGAACCAGTAACTGTTGATGTTGTGTCTGAATTTGAACTCACTGCCGGTACGCTCCATCCGTTTGCGGAAACGGTGACCGCACCTTTGCAGGCAGCTGCCCTGGCCATTGATGACCTGACTGCAGATGTCGCAGCAAAATTAGCTGCGGAGGCAAGTCTGGATGCGGCGTTACCGGAATTGGTGGAATTGACGGAATTGACCCCAGTACCGGATGCACCGGCGGTGTCAGAACAAGCGGAGCTCGCAGCAATTGCGGATGAGGTGCCAGCTGATCTGGCACATATGATACTCACGCCTGAGGCTGAGCCGCTGGCTGATACGTTGGCCGGGACACAGGCAGACGCAGAATTCGCAACGGATGTGCTGATGCCGCAACTCAGCCCTGAGCAGTTGCCTGAGCTCAGCGATGCACAGCCGGACAGCTTATCTGCGCTGGCTTTGCCTGAGACAGCTGGCAATGAACTGACGGTTTCCGCTGAGGACCTCACTGTGTCTGTTCCTGAGCTTGAAGCTCAGCCTGAGGCGGACACAGAAACAGAAACAGAAACAGAAACAGAAACAGAAACAGAAACAGCCGATATTCTGGCGTCCGAGTTACCGTCGGAACCGGAACTGACTGCACGGATACTGGCGGAAATCGATGCTGAAGTACGCGCTGAAATGCAGCAGGCCGCGCAGCAGCCAGAGGCATCAATTGTCGGCGAAACTGCTGAAGAAGAGCAACTGGCAGAACCTGTCACTCAGGCTGCAGCTGAAGAACCCGTCCAGACCGGTGCAAAAATCATTGAATTTCCTGACCTGAGCAAACCGGCGCTCACACTGGACGACAATATCAAGCGTATCGGTGATCTGGAAATCAGCCTGCCGCTGTTTTCTATTTATATGGCAGAAACGGATGAAATCGTACGTTTCCTGAGCCAGGATTTTGCTGAGTGGCGGCATGAGTCTTACCGTCCTGTAACGACGCACGCGATTCATGCGACGCATTCGCTGGCAGGCAGTTCTGCCACAGTAGGTCTTAAACCATTACAAGAGCTGGCGCATAGTCTGGAGCTGGTGCTGCAGCGTTTGGCACGCCATTCTGTGGTGCTACAAGCGTATGAGTATGATGTGTTAGATCACGCGTTGGATACCGCCAAACGCATGCTGCAAAAATTTGCTTTGTCTGAAATGGCGGAGTATGCGCTGGATGAGGTTAAACAGCTGGAATCGCTATTGCAGGATGTGATTGCGCGCTCTGATGCAGGTGCCGACGAGGAATTCATTACCTCTACCAATGAGCGTCTGGATTTGTCTGATTTGTCGCTTGCGCATGCCGATGCTACGACAGAGTTGGTGCCGCTGGAATCCATGGAATCCGCGCAAGCTGCAGAGCAGCAAACGCTGGCGCAGCCTGAAGCTGTCATCAGCAGTGTCCCGGTCATGGACGCGCCGTCTGTCAGTGAGAACACCTCAGGCATCCAGATTAAGGATGAGCTGGATCAGGATTTGCTACCTGTCTTTATCGAAGAAGGACAGGATTTACTGCCTATGGTCGGTCAGTTATTGCGCAGCTGGCAGGATAATCCGGCTGACAGTGCGACACCCCAGGCGATCGCGCGCCTGATGCACACCATCAAAGGCAGTGCAAGGATGGCTGGTGCGATGGGACTGGGTCAGCATATCCATGATATGGAAACCCGCATCGAAAGTCTGATGGCTGCGGGCAGTACAGTCCGTTTGCCTTTGCTGGATGATCTGATGGCGCGCCACGATCTGAGCATGCAGATGTTTGATCACTTGCAAAATCCTGAAGCATTTGCCCAGCCGGTCGCAAGCGATGTGCCGCTGACGGCCGCACAGGAGCTTGATCAGTTCCAGGAGGCGATGGTCGCTGGTGAAGCTGAGCCTGCGCCTAAACCGCGCGATATGGTCAATCTGACGCCGCTGATGCCATTGAACACAGACGGTGTGAAGAAAACCAGTTTCACGCCAGCGGTTCCAGCCGCTACCCCGGCGGCGGCTGCAGGTCCGGTACCGCTGGTGCGTGTGCGTGCCGACGTGCTTGACCGCCTGGTCAATCAGGCCGGTGAAGTGTCGATCTCGCGTTCGCGTCTGGAAAATGAAGTGGGTACCTTGCGTGCCTCGCTCAGTGAGTTGACGGAAAACGTGAACCGTTTGCGTTCGCAATTACGTGAAGTGGAAATTCAGGCGGAAACCCAGATCACCTCGCGTATGGCGCATTCTGGCGACCGTGAATTCGATCCGCTGGAGTTTGACCGTTTCACGCGCTTGCAGGAACTGACCCGTATGATGGCGGAGAGCGTAAGCGACGTGGCAACGGTGCAGACCAATCTGACCCGTACCATTGATGGCGCTTCCGGCAATCTGCATGTGCAGGCTCGTCTGACCCGTGAATTGCAACAGGATCTGATGCGCGTGCGTATGATCCCGTTTGCAAGTGTGTCTGAGCGTTTGTACCGTGTGACCCGGCAGACTGCGAAAGAACTCGATAAGCGCGTCAATCTGGATATCCGTGGTTCCAACGTAGAGATGGACCGTGGCGTTCTGGAAAAAATGGTGGGCCCGTTTGAGCATCTGCTGCGTAACGCGATTGTGCATGGCATAGAAAGCCGTGAGCAACGTAAAGCCAGCGGTAAGAATGAAACCGGTGAGTTGCTGATCGAAATCCGTCAGGAAGGTAACGAGGTCATGATCCGCTTTAAGGATGATGGCCAGGGGCTGAACCTGCACTCCATCCGTGAAAAAGCGCTGAGCCTAGGTTTGCTGAGTCTGGATGATGAGCCAGGTGAGGCTGAGACGGCAGGCCTGATTTTTGAACCGGGCTTTACCACCGCATCTGAAGTGACTGAGCTGGCAGGACGCGGCGTTGGTATGGACGTAGTCCGTTCCGAAGCCGCATCCTTAGGTGGTCGTGTCGAAGTCGCGACCAGCAGCGGTCAGGGTGCTGAATTCACGATTCACTTGCCACTGACACTGGCCGTGACGCAGGTTGTATTGTTGTCCGCCGGTGGCCGTACGTTTGCTGTTCCTTCCGTATTGGTGGAACAGGTACAGCATCTGAAGGCAAATGCACTGGCCAACGCCTATAACGATGGCGCAGTCATGTGGCAGGGCCAGCGGGTGGCGATGCACTTCCTGTCCTCGCTGCTCGGGCAGCGTGATGTGGTGCCGATGGCGCAGCAGTACACACCTTTGCTGATCATGAAGAGCGGTACTGAACGCGTCGCGCTGCACGTCGATGAAATCCTTGGCAACCGCGAGGTGGTTGTTAAAAACATCGGTCCGCAGCTGGCGCGTATGGCAGGTATTGCCGGTGCAACGGTGTTGGGTTCCGGTGAAATCGTGCTGATTCTGAATCCGGTGCCATTGGCGCAACGTGTTGAAACTGAGCGTACACGTCTGCCACAACCTGGGGCAGAATCTGTGCCAGGTGCTGTGGCTGACCTGCATCATCAGGAAGCCGTACAGCCTGTCCGTAGCGAACCGGTACAGGGCTTGCGCACCCAGCATATGGTGATGGTGGTGGATGATTCCCTGACTGTGCGCCGTGTGACCCAGCGTTTGCTGACCCGTGAAGGCTATCAGGTCATACTGGCCAAAGACGGCATTGACGCGCTGGAGCAATTGCAATCGGTCACGCCGGATGTGATGCTGGTGGATATTGAAATGCCGCGTATGGATGGTTTCGATCTGACCCGTAACGTACGTAGTGACAGCCGTACCAGCCATATTCCTATCATCATGATCACTTCGCGTACTGCGGATAAACACCGCAATTATGCGAAGGAACTGGGTGTGAATGAATATTTTGGTAAGCCTTACCGTGAAGACGACTTACTGGCAGCGATCCTTCATTTTGTCGGTCAGGAGCATGCTGTTATCGTCTGATGGTTTGAAGACTGAGTTTGCGAATAAGCAAAAAAGCGGAGCTGGTCTCCGCTTTTTTTGTTGTGTATTGATTAATCTTCCGCAAATGTCGCCGGACTTTTCACCACCGCGTAACGGCTGAGTGTTTGCTGGCGCGCTACATCGTGTTCAACGATGGGATAGGGATAATTTTCACCCAACTTGATTCCAGCCTGTTGCAGCAACATGGGACCGGCTTTCCACGGCGCATGTATGCTTTTCTTATCCAGCCTGGCCAGCTGCGGCAGATAGCGTGTGATGAATTTGCCTTCTGCATCAAATTTTTCGGATTGGGTGATGGGATTGAAAATCCGGAAGTAAGGCTGGGCATCGCAGCCTGAAGACGCAGCCCACTGCCAGCCGCCATTGTTGGCTGCCAGATCGAAATCCAATAATTTTTGTGCGAAGTAGGCTTCCCCGCGTCGCCAGTCTATGCCCAGATCCTTGATTAGAAAACAGGCGGTGACCATCCTTAAACGGTTATGCATGTAACCGGATTGATTCAATTGCCGCATTGCGGCGTCGACCAGCGGATAGCCGGTATTTCCGCTACACCAGGCCGCAAAATGTTGATCCGCCTGTGCACCTTGTTCCCACTGGATAGCGTCATAAGCGGGTTTGAACGCACATTGTGCTACCCGAGGATGGTGGTGCAATATCATGAAGTAAAAATCCCGCCAGATCAGCTCAGACAGCCAGGTTTCCGCACCTTTGCTGGCCTGGGTACGGATTGCTTCCAATGCGTGCCTGACCAGCTGCCGTATAGAAATCGTACCAAAGCGCAGATGTACGCTCAGGTAGGATGGACCTTTTACCGAAGGATAGTCACGCCTGACGTCGTAGTGGTTGAGCCGCGGCAGAAATGCGTCGCAGAGTGCTTCCGCACCGGAAACACCACTGGCTATTTTTAATTCTTCGTCCAGGCTGGCGGCAAATCCCATCTCAGTCAGACCCGGGACCTCACTGCGCAAGGGCGCCTGCAATTGCTGGCAGTAAGTGTAAGAGGGATAGGCGCGCGCATAGAAATCGCTGCCTTCGGCATACAACTTTTTCAGCCACGCATTTTTATATGGGGTGAATACGGAGAATGGCGTACCGCTTTGTGACAGGACTTCGTTCTGTTCAAAGATGACCTGATCCTTGCTGGCTAAGAATGCACAGGACTGCGCCTGCAGTTGCATTGCCACGCGCGTATCACGCGTGACGGCGGCTGGCTCATAATCGCGATTGACGAAGACTGCATCAATGTTCAATTCTCGTACCAGTGCCGGAATGGCGCTCTCCGCCTCATCATAGCGGACGATCAGTTCGCCGCCTCGGTCCCGCAGCAATTGTTGTAACTCGAGCACGCTGGCATGAATGAAGCGCAGCCTTCTGTCATCAGCTGGCAAGGCGTGCAAAATCGACTTGTCGAAAATAAAAGCAAAGCAGACTTCCCGGCTTTGTTTCAGGGCGTGGTATAGCGCTGCATGGTCGTGCAGACGCAGGTCGCGCCGGAACCAGACCAGCACGCGCTGGAAATTGTGAGTCATCGTCATAGTACAGAGCAGGTTAACGGTGTCGGAACCTGCGCCCACTGTCGCCGGACGTAGGGTTCCTGCTATCCGGCGCACATTATCACACATCGAAAAAGCACGCTAAAACTGCTAAAATGGCGGCTATGGTGAAGCACACAAAATCCCTCCAAAACGAATCCCAGGACGACAATACTGCGTCTGCTCCGGTTGTTTCTGAGCCCGGTGGTCCGCTTTCTTCTGAAGCCGCTACTGCAACAACTACAGAATTAAATCTGAGTAATCACTTTCTGATTGCGATGCCTTCTTTGCAAGACCCGGTCTTTGCCGGTGCGGTGGTCTATCTGTGCGAGCACAATCCGCGCGGTGCAATGGGGCTGGTGATCAACCGCCCCACCGACCTGAATGTGGCGGGTTTATTCGAACGCATTGATCTCAAGCTGGAAAATATTCCTGACTCGCATCCTATGGGCAAACATGCTGTGATGTTTGGTGGGCCGGTGCAGGACGACCGTGGTTTTGTCCTGCATGCCCCGGCTGGAGAATACAACTCATCACTTAAGGTGACGGCAGAAGTGGCCTTCACTACCTCACGCGATGTACTCGAGGCGGTAGCGGCAGGTGACGGTCCGGAAAAAGTACTGATCAGCGTTGGATATGCGGGTTGGGGTGCCGGACAACTGGAAAAAGAATTACTGGCCAATAGCTGGCTCACAGTGCCAGCCCGGACGGACATCCTGTTTGATCTTCCGCTGGAGGAGCGCTATCAGGCTGCGATCCGTTTATTAGGCATCGATCCCTGGATGCTGACAGCTGAAGCGGGGCATGCCTGATGACGATTGCTGAAGGTTGCATACTCGCATTTGACTTTGGATTGAAGCGGATAGGCGTCGCAGTCGGTAATACCTTGCTGCGTCAGGCTGAAGCATTACAGATTATTCACGCGCCCGGCAATGATGCGAAATTCGCCGCCTTGAGCAAGCTGATACAACAATGGCAACCGGTGTTATGTGTTGTCGGTCTGCCCAAACATCCCGATGGCAGTGAGCATGAAATGAGCGTGCGTTGTCAGCGTTTTGCGAATCAGCTCAATGGCCGCTATGGCGTACCAGTCGTGTTGGTCGATGAACGTTACACTTCCGCAGTCCTGCACGCACAACGCGGTGAGCACATCGATGACGATGCCGCCGCCCTGATTCTGCAACAATACTTTGATGAGACACCATGAGTACATCTACTCCTACACTTATGCTGGATGCAGAGGCGCTGTATGCGCAATTACTGCAGCAGATACAACAGGCTTTTCCCGATCCTTCCGGACTGGCGGTGGTGGGCATTTATTCTGGCGGTGCCTGGATCGCTGAGCGTCTCGCACGTGACCTGGGCTTGACTACACCGGCTGGCATGATTGATGTTTCGTTCTATCGTGATGATTATGCGGCTAAAGGCTTACATGCCGAAGTCCGTCCTACCCAGATCAGCTTTGCAGTCGATGCGGCGCAGATTATCCTGGTCGACGATGTGTTGTATACCGGCCGTACCACGCGTGCTGCGATGAATGAATTATTTGATTACGGCCGTCCGGCCCGCATTATGCTGGCTGCGCTGGTTGATCGCGGTGGCCGTGAATTGCCGGTTGCTGCCGATTTCGTTGCCCATGTTGCCGCCTTTGAACCAGCTGTCTCTGTCAATCTGCACCGCGCAGACGATGGCCTCTTGAGTATCTCTATCGACCATGCATAATCCTCAGCTCAATAAACACGGCGAACTCCAGCATTTGCTGACTATCGAAGGTTTGCCAAAATCCATCATCTACCACATTCTGGATACGGCTTCTTCTTTCGTCAGTATCAGTGACCGCGAAGTGAAAAAAGTCCCGCTGCTGCGTGGTAAAAGCGTGTTCAATCTGTTCTTTGAGAACTCCACCCGCACCCGCACTACCTTTGAAATCGCCTCCAAACGTTTGTCTGCCGATGTGATTAACCTCAATATCGCGGCCTCCAGTACCAGCAAGGGCGAATCTCTGCTTGATACGATAGACAATTTGGCGGCCATGCATGCTGATATGTTTGTGGTGCGCCATGCGACTTCAGGCGCGCCTTTTCTGATTGCCAAGCATCTCAATGACACGCGTCAGCATCATGTACACGTGGTGAATGCCGGAGATGGTCGTCATGCGCACCCGACTCAGGGGCTGCTCGACATGTACACCATCCGTCACTATAAAAAAGATTTCAATAATCTGACGGTAGCTATCGTCGGTGACGTATTGCACAGCCGGGTAGCACGTTCCGATATCCATGCCCTGACCACACTGGGTGTGCCGGAAGTGCGTGTGATTGGCCCGCGTACTTTGTTACCTGGCGGTCTGGAACAAATGGGTGTGCGCGTGTTCCACGACATGAATGAAGGACTCAAGGGTGTGGATGTGATCATCATGTTGCGCTTGCAAAATGAGCGTATGAGCGGTGCTTTGCTGCCGTCTGCACAAGAATATTTCAAGAGCTACGGACTGACACCGGAACGTCTGGCGCTGGCAAAACCGGATGCCATTGTGATGCATCCGGGGCCGATGAACCGTGGTGTGGAAATTGACTCAGCCGTCGCCGATGGTCCCCAGGCTGTGATACTGCCACAAGTGACTTTCGGTATCGCCGTCCGTATGGCGGTAATGAGCATTGTTGCTGGTAACAGTGGTGGCGATGCCTGAGGAGATGAGCATGCAAATACAGATTAAAAATGGCCGCGTGATTGACCCGGCAAGCAACACAGATGCGGTGCAGGATGTGTTTATCGCAGATGGAAAAATTGTCGCACTCGGCAGCGCACCGGCAGGCTTTGCAGCTGATCGCACGATGGATGCGAGTGGTCTGGTGCTGGCGCCGGGCCTGGTGGATTTGAGTGCGCGCTTGCGCGAACCCGGTTTTGAATACAAGGCCACACTGGAATCCGAATTACAGGCTGCAATGCGCGGTGGCGTGACCAGTCTGGTCTGTCCACCGGATACCGATCCGGTACTGGATGAGTCCGGTCTGGTAGAAATGCTCAAGCAGCGTGCTCACACGCAGCACAAAGCGCATGTGTATCCGCTGGGGGCACTGACCATAGGCCTGAAAGGCGAGTCCCTGACTGAGATGGCGGCCTTGACTGAAGCCGGCTGTATCGGTTTTTCCCAAGCAGAACATCCGATCGCAGATACGAATACGCTGCAACGCGCTTTGCAGTATGCGAGCACCTTTGGTTACACCGTCTGGTTACGGCCGCAGGATGCGTATATCGGACGTGGTGGCGTCGCACACGCCGGGCCGTTGGCATCGCGCCTGGGCTTATCCGGCGTACCGGTCATGGCAGAGACCATCGCTTTGCATACCTTGTTTGAACTGATGCGCGCAACCGGCGCCAAAGTCCATGTCTGCCGCATTTCTTCTGCAGCCGGGCTGGAACTGATACGTCAGGCGAAAAAAGAAGGTTTGCCTCTGAGCTGTGATGTGAGCGCGCACCATGTGCATATGACCGATGCGGATATCGGCTTCTTTGATTCCAATGCACGTATCGATCCACCTTTACGTAGTCAGCGTGACCGTGACGCGATCAAAACTGCACTGCAAGATGGCACGATTGATGCCATTTGTTCGGATCACACGCCGGTCGACGATGACGAAAAACTGCTGCCGTTTGCCGAAGCATCACCGGGTGCAACCGGTCTGGAGTTACTGTTGTCGTTGGCCTTGAAATGGGCCGAAGACAGTCGCGATGAAGTCCGTATCGCGACTGCGATCCGTAAAATCACCAGTGATGCTGCGAAGGTGGCGGGCATTGCTGGCGGCAGACTGCAAGTCGGTGCTGATGCTGACATCTGCGTGTTCGATCCGGATACTCGCTGGAAAGTACAGGCTTCCAGCTTGCTCAGTCAGGGCAAACACACGCCTTTTCTGGGTTACGAATTACCGGGGCAGGTCAGAATGACGATGGTAGCTGGTCGCATCGCCTACGAATACAGCCCACGCTAATTCACAGTGATAACGCCGGAGTACGGCTGGGCTCCGGCGTTTCATTTTCAGCGTTTGCAAGGTGCTCCGGGGTTTCCGGGTAGAGCGATGCTCAGCCTTTGGTGTGATGCCGCTTCAGTGTTCGAGCTGATCTGGCCAGGTCAGGCCGAGCTTCCTGTTCTCATGCAGACAGAAAAAATCGCTTGCTTTACAACAATTGCATCTTAATGCTGGCGTGAATTCTGTTTTATCGTAAATAATTTAGTTTTTCCTCTCCCTGGCGGGTTGGTGAGTCCAGTATGATCGTTTGGCATTTTTTTCGGGTCTTTATTCACCTGCTCGCAGGTTTGTTCACCTGTGGATTGTTGTTTCCGTTTTCCTCTCCTGCCACGCAAGAGAAACTGATACGGCGCTGGTCCAGAAAGCTGCTGGCTATCTGCACAGTGGACGTGGTGTTTGATGACCGTTCCCAGGGTTTACATGCTGAGCCAGCCATGATTGTTTCTAATCATGTGTCCTGGCTCGATATCTTTGTCATCAATACTCTGCATCCCTGCCATTTTGTCGCAAAGTCGGATATACGCTCCTGGCCGCTGATAGGCTGGCTGTGTGAAAAAGCCGGGACGATCTTTCTGGCGCGTGGCAAACAACGCGAAGTGCGTCGTATTTACGAGGGCTTGGTTCACCAGATCCAGGCGGGCAAACGCATCGCTTTTTTCCCCGAGGGTACGACCGCCGCGCAGGGCACAGTGTTACCTTTTCATGCCAATCTGTTTGAAGCCGCTATTGAAGCGCAGGTACCGGTACAGCCTTTCGTGATTCGTTATGTGGACATGCAAGGAGAGTTCCATCCGGCAGCGAATTTTATCGGCGACATGACTTTCGTTGACAGTATGCGTGAAATTCTGAAAGCGCCAAAAATGCGTGCTGAGCTGATACGTTTGCCAGCCATACCTACCCGCGATGCACATCGTCGTGACATCGCGCTACAAGCCAGAACGGCAGCACAACAGGCTTTACATATAGCGGAAACGGTTTGAGTTTTGGTTTTACGCTGAAATTCGCTTAATTGAAACGACACTTGCCGCTGAGTGCGGCTTTTGCGACAAACGGCAATGCCGCTAAGCCTGTAAAGGAAATGCCGCCCGCTTTAGCAGGTGCAAATTTCAGTGCATCCTGCCCCGTGCAAGGTGGAAGTGTGGCTTGCTGCAATTGTTGTTGTGTACGTTCGCTGTTGCTCAGTGGCCGGGGTTGCAGCGAGTGACCGGAGGCCTGTGCCATTTTCTGTATATCGGTTCTGGCATCACGCACGGCAACGCGCAGACTATCCGGATTCAATAATTGGCTGCGTGGTGCCGCATAGATGTCCGTGTCAGAAAGCGTTTGCTGCTGAACGCTTGGTGACGCATCCGGAATACTCTGTGGGTCCACTTCGGGATGATGGCTGTCAGCACCACTCTGCGCAGGCAGCGTATTCCGGTGCTGCTGCATACCAATGCCACCCGGTTGATGCGGTTCGTCGAGACTGCTGGTTGCTGCTGCCCTGGGCGATGACTGGACGCTTGTTTCGCGATGCACTTTCGCTACTTCGCGTACCCATACCCATACCTGCAGCTCTGCGTGTTTCTGACTCAGCGGCAGAATGCCGGGGCTGATTTGCAGTGCGGTCAGCAGCAAATAGCAAATGCCTGCGGCAGCGATCGCTGTACCGAGTCGTTGTTGCCAGTTGCGGGTACTCAGCGGCGCCGTGTTCTCATACCACATCAGTTTCATCATGCGACAGGGGTGTCGAGCATATCGGCATTGGTCAGCAAGGCTTGTACCGCACGTTCAAACAGGGGTTCGGCTTCCAGGAAACGTACTCTGCCATGGGCGATCATACGCCGGAACATGCGTACACTGACGACTGAGGGTTCTGGCGTACCTGCCAGACTCAACACCAGATGGTTTTGCTCGGGATCGACCCAGTTCAGTTTGCCAGAAGTCGGCTTAATCCCCAGATTCACCTCCAGGCTAACGCCACAGCGCAGCCGCTCACGTATCGTGTCATTGTTCAGTACACTATCTGCCTCAGGCAGACTGGCCAGCAATGCAGTATCCACTTCCTTATCCAGTAACTGCACCTGTATATCCAGATCCTGTATAGCCTGTTCCAGAATTTTTTGTGTTTCGCTGGCTGCCAGTTCCGCATCGATATGCTTCGAGGCCTCCGTCTGACAGGTGAAGCCCGAAAATAATTCATGCAGTGCGGGCAGTGTGTAGAGTCGCTCATTGTCGGGGCCAGGCGCAGCCCGCAATGCGCGGGTGTGGGCATCGACCAGCCAGTCCATTAACTGCTGTAATTCCGCCGGAGCGAAAGCAATATGACCCAAGCCCTCACGCAGGGTGTTCAAAATCAAAGGGAGTAACGCAAATAACTGGGTTTTATCTTCCTGCTCCAGCTTGGGCAAAATACTCCACAACAGATCCGGTACTGTGAGGCGATAGCGTATGCCGCGTTTCTCATCATTACGTTCAGCAAATTCTATCGCCTGTACCCAGCTGGTTTCGAGAAATTGTTCAAGGTAGGCATCCATATTCAAAGCATGCAGGGCCTCGTGTAACTGTGCGCTGATGTGTAACAGACGCAATGCACGGTGCTGTACGTCCTCTACCGTGTTGACAGTGATGGCGATATGTTCGTCGCTTTCGCGTAGTTTTTTGGCGATGAAGGCATCGAGTTCATCTAACATGCGGGTGAATAACAACGCGCTTTCGCTATCATCATCCAGCAAGGTTTCGACGATGCGGCAGATTTCATCGGCGATATCTGCGCCAGTTGGGTCTATCTGTTTCAAGCCAAGTGAGATGGAGCCCACCCGGTTGATCAGCATGCGGGCAGGATGGCCTTTTTGTGTTAGCAGGCTAGGGTCACGTAGGGCAACTTTCAGCACCAAAAATTGCAGACGTCCAAGCTGGGCGCGGATTTCAGCCGGTACGGTGTGGTCGCTCAGGATGAATTCGAACAGCATGGCAACCACATCGATGGTCATCTGTTCGTCGACGTCCTGCGTCATTTCATTGAGCGAGGAGCGCTGTTCGAGGATCAGATTACGGATCTCACCGTATTGGTTGAACATGTGTTCAACCGGCGTCTGAAATGCCTTTTGCAGATAATGGACAGACTGCACGATGCCGGAGACTGGTGCCGGTGGCAGATTTTCTTGCCAGCTTGCTTGTGATGTTGTTGCCTCTGCAGAACTGGTGGGCGCAGCAGCGCTGAATTCGCCATCCGGATAATTTGCCATTCCTGAGCCTGCTGGCAACAGCTCTGCGCCGTCTGCCGGATGCGATGCGGAATGGAATCGCAGTGCATCTGGAGTCTGCACTGCGTCAGCCTGTGCTGGATGTGGGGGCGCAGGTGCAAATAGCTGACGTATCGCTTTGCCGATAGAGCCTTGCTTACTCAGCCAGCCTGGATTCATGCTGGCTGTGCTTTTTGCTGGCATCTGACCCATTGCAGCCTGCGCGAGTGAGGCGGTCGTATTCATCGCCGTAGGCGTGGTTGCGGAATTGTAGAGATTGTTATTGAGCGACTGCGTTTGCGGTGCTCCGCTGGCGGCTACGCCTCTGACCTTGGCCAGCAATTGCTCCAGCCTGCCGGGTGCAGGTAAATCCATCGCGGGTGGCCTGAAATCTTCAGCTTGGCCATGCATGGCGCTCATGCTCTCTGTATGGCTGTGGTGTGCAGCTTGTATACCTGCATATTGCGCAGCATATTGAGCAGAAAATTGTTCATTCCCTTGCCCAGATGAATACGGTGCTGCTGGACTGTTGATTGTATTGGTACCCGGGAAGACAGGGGCAGGTTGGGGGGCTCCTGTTTTTCTGATTTTGAATTGCAGTTCAGCCGCGATCCCGTGTGCGGCCAGCATTTGATTGATTTTTTCGTAGATGCCCTGAATATAGCGCCGTAGTACATAGGCCAGTTGTTCATGCATGATGCGCGACAGATCGGGCTGTAACTTTAGTTCATTCAGGGCATTGGCGATACAGCGAGTCAGAATATAGGGGCGGAAAGGGTTTTCTCTCTCCTTGATGGTTTCCTGGCCAAAAATCAGTGCAATACGAATATTCAGATCCCGGATCTGATCCTCAGCTTCAGTACGAAAGTTCGCGGTAGTCTCATTCAGCATCAACTCATTTTCTAATACACTCGAATCTAGCAATGACAAACCACTGCTTTCGATACTTAGCAAGGAACTGGGCCGAAAGGTGTTATAGGTAGTCTGAAAACTGCGTGTCAGCAGCGCGTCCAGGCAGCTTTCCAGTTGCGCTAATAAGGCATCGGCTTTGCGGCTAATGGTGTAGGCGTGTAACAGATTCGCCTGCTCGGATGAAGAGCGGGCGGCCTCTGCTAATTTAAAAATATTTTCTTGCAAAGTGGGCAGGCAGTCCTTCACCGCTTGCAAAAAAGCTGCCTGAAACTGCTCGCGGGCAGCAGGCAAAAGCTCGTTCGGATCCATTACTTTCCTTCACGTCAGAACATGAATTTTCCGTTCGGCTTATTCGGACTCCCGCCTGGACTAAGGAGTAAAAATAGGCTCTGTGAAATATTGTAAAAAAAATATTGGTATAGTATAAGGTCGATGCGTACGGCTGTGTTTGTTTACGACAGGAATTCAATATTGTTGACAAGTGTTACTGAAATGAAAACATGTTTCACATAAACTACTTTAGCCTTACCAGTAGTAACACCTCCAGCTTATTTAAGCGGGCTCACAAGGTGGTCATTCTGTCAAAGGTGCAGTCAATCAATGCTCATATCCGGTCCGGATAGTGGCGCTGGATTTCGGCACGGCTGATTTCTGTGTACTGTTGTAACTGAGGGAAAAACAGCAGGAATTGTTGGTCGAAATAATCATGCGCTTCCCTGAGTACAGGTAAACCAGCGATCAGTGCATCCCCATTGCGCGACAACCGTCTGGCGGTTCTTTGCACCGCCCAGCTGACGCCATCCCAATGTGCATAGCCGCCCAGCCAGTCATGTGCCACCATATGATCGCTGATGTCACGCAGTTTGGGTGGCAGTATGGCCTGGTAATGATTGATGCCTTGGTAGAAGCTGGCGATCAGGTCCTTGCGCGGCAAAGTGCTGAAATTGCTCCAATGGGCGGAGAGCAGAAAATCGAAATATATATCGAGAAGAATGCCTGCATAGCGCCGGCTGGTGGCAGGAAACACGCTTTTCGCTGCCAGCACAGCCGGATGGCCGTCAGTGTAGCTGTCAATCAGGCGATGGATTTTGATTTCCAGATTCATTTCATCAGGAAAAACATAGCTATGCCGGATGGGAACAAAATCTCCCAAAATTCCACCTAACATGGCGGCCTGGCTATGTTGAGCCAGAAAAATATGTGCCAGAAAATTCATGAAAACTTTCGCCAGGCAGGCTTGCCATCTGAGTCCGGGCAAGTCTGGCTTTAGCTGTTTTTACCCGGTTTCTGTTGCTGAGGGCATTCTATCTGGATCACATGGTGGTCGTGCAGGCGGACAGCAGTGAGCTGACCGCCCCAGACGCAACCGGTGTCCAGGCTGATCAGATTGGGTTCTACAATCAAACCCAGGGTAGACCAATGGCCGAATACCACACATTGATCTGCTGACTGGCGTGGCAAATCAAACCATGCCTGATAGTGATCCGGCGCTGCGCGTTTGCCTTCCTTGATGGCAAAATCCATACTGCCGTCCTGACGGCAGTAGCGCATACGTGTCATGGCGTTGATGATGCAACGCCAGCGCTCTGCACCTTGCAAATCTTCACTCCAGTGATCAGGCTGATTGCCATACATGACCGCCAGAAAATCCAGCCAGTGATCAGATTGCAGTATATGACTGACCTCAGCACCCAGACTCTGTGCCTGCGCGATGCTCCAGTCTGGGAATAAACCTGCATGGATCAGCAAATGCCCTTGTTCCAGATGTGCCAGTGGACGCTGACGCAGCCAGTCGAGCAATATCTCGCGGTCTTCTGCGTGCAGGATATCCTGCAAGGTATCGGACGGATGGGGTTGGCGGATACCGTGTGCCACCGCGAGCAAGTGCAGATCGTGATTACCTAGCACTGATTCGGCCCGGCCCGCCAGTTGCAGCTCACGTATCAGGCGCAAGCTATCCAGCGACTTGGGGCCTCGGTTGACCAGATCGCCAGCAAACAGATAGCGTGCGTCTGGGGTCTGCTTCTCAGTGTGTTCCAGCAGTTCACGCAACTGATCCGCACAGCCCTGAATATCGCCGATAAAGTAGGTTGCTGCGCTGACGGAATGTGTGGCTGTGACCGTATTCACAAAGGAGCTCCGATACGTTTGGCTTCTGAACGGCTGATCAGGGCCTGCTGTTTTTGCTCGTCGCGCAGACTGACGGTCATCATCGTTGGCCAGCCGATCAAATGCTGCTCGGCGATTTCTGCCAGCGCACGTAGCCAGGATGGTGATTCATTCAAACAAGGGATGTAATTGAATTCCTTGCCACCCGCATGTAAGAAGTCTTCCCTGACTTCCATCGCAATTTCCTCCAGCGTTTCCAGGCAGTCTGCGATAAAACCGGGGCAAATCACGTCGATCCGTTTTGTGTCTTGTTGCGCTAATTCTTTCACCGCATTCGAGGTATAAGGCTGCAGCCACTCTGCGCGGCCCAGGCGGGACTGGAACGTCACCAGATACTGGTCTTTACTGAGTCCCAGTTTCTCTGCCAGTAGTCTGGCGGTTTTATAGCATTCGCAGTGATAAGGATCGCCGCGTAACAGAAATGCCTTCGGCAAACCGTGAAAGCTCATCACCAGTTTTTCAGGTCGGCCATGGGTTTGCCAGTGTTTAAGCACAGACTGGCGTAAGGCTTCGATATACGCGTCGTGATCATGGTAATTTTTGACCAGACGTAATTCTGGCACATTGCGTACTTGTTGATAGTGCTGGAACACCGCGTCAAAGTTGGATGCAGTCGTGGTGGCAGAATATTGCGGATAACCGGACAGTATCAGTATCCGTTCATAGCCTTCTGCTTTCAGCTTGTTCAGCACCGACGGAATAGACGGCGAGCCGTAACGCATGGCGTAAGTGACATGGACTTCATGGCCACGCTCACCCAGATAACCTTTGAGCAGCACTGCCTGTTTTTCGGTATGTACTTTCAGCGGTGAGCCATCCTTGGTCCAGATGGAGGCATATTTTTTGGCAGATTGTCCGGAACGGAAAGGCAGGATGATGCCATTCAATATCAGCCACCATACCGGACGTGGTACTTCCACTACGCGTCTGTCCCATAAAAACTGTTTCAGATAACGGCGCACTGCTGAACGTTCCGGCGCATCCGGTGTGCCGAGGTTAAGCAGTACCACAGCTGTTTTACCGATCTTGCCATGAGAGTAGTCGGGTTCAGGATAAAAGCGCATAGCAGTGAATAAAATAAGGTTTTCGGTTAAATGGCATCAGTAGAACTGAGCTTAGAAACTCAGCCAGGCTGCAGTTTGTGTCTTGTTTTTGCTGCTTCGCATATCAGGAGGCAAGCAGCTCGCGCGCATGTTTGCGCGTGGTGGCCGTGATTTCCAGGCCTCCGAGCATACGCGCAATTTCTTCGACGCGCTGCTTGCTGTCCAGCGCCATGATGCTGGACATCGTTTTACCACCGGCCTGCTGTTTGCTGACCTGAAAATGTTGATTGGCCTGACTCGCCACCTGTGGCAAATGGGTGACGCACAGCACCTGTCTTTCCTGGCCCAGACGTTTCAGCAAGCGACCGACCACTTCGGCCACAGCACCACCGATGCCGCTGTCGACTTCATCAAAAATCAGGGTGGGCGTTGCGGTGGCGCAGGACGTAATCACAGAAATCGCCAGCGATATCCGCGCCAGTTCGCCGCCGGACGCGACCTTGGCCAGCGGACGCGCCTGTACGCCGGTGTGGCCAGCGACTAAAAATTCCGTTTGTTCCAATCCATAAGATGCCGGTTCGCAAGGCTGCAAGGCAATCGAAAAACTGCCGCCGCGCATACTCAGATCCTGCATCGCGGTGGTGACGGCTTGTCCGAGTTGAGTCGCGATATCGCGCCGTGCATGACTGAGTTTTTTGGCCAATTCCAGATAGGCTAGTTGTGCTTTGTCTTCTTGCTGGCGCAGTGTCGCCAGATCACTGGCATCGGACAGCTGATGCAATTGTTCTGACAGAGTATCCAGTTCCAGATGCAGCTTTTCCGGCGCCACGTGGAAGCGTCGGGCTGTGCTGTGTATCACTTCCACTCTTTGCTCGACTTCACGCAGACGAACCGGGTCCAGTTCGGTGCGATTCAGATAGTCATTCAGCGCATAGCTGGTTTCCTGTAAATGGATGCAGGCCGTGTCCAGTGCATCCGTCACCGGTTTTAAGGCGCTGTCATAGGCCAGCAATTTCAGCAAACGCTGTTGAATGGAGGTGAGCTGGGACAGTATCGCGTGATCGGCATCAGAGATGGCTCCAGCTGCCTGTTGCGCGCCGTCGAGCAGGCTGACCGCATGCGCAAGTTTGCTGTGTTCCTGGCTGATTTGTTCCCATTCTCCCGCCCTGAGCTGCAGTTTGCTAAGTTCCCCGACTTGCCACTCCAGTCTTTCCCGTTCGAGCAAGACGTTTCTGGCATTGGTTTCAAATTCTTCGCGTTGCCGGGCGATGCTGCGCCAGTGCTGAAACAGGCGTGCAACCTCTGCCACTAAACCTTGCAGGCCACCCTGGCTATCGAGCAAATCGCGTTGTACTTCATTGCGCAGCAAGGCCTGATGCGCATGCTGACCATGTATGTCTATCAGCAGTTCGCCGAGTTCACGCAATTGTGTGGCCGTCGCGGTGATACCATTAATCCATGCTTTGGAGCGACCTGCATTATCGATGGTGCGGCGTAAAATCAGCTGACCATTTGCATCTGCAAACTCATGTTGCGCTAGCCATTGCTGACTGACGGCATGGGTGGAAAATTCTGCACTGATGTCCGCCTTGGCAGCACCCTCTCTGACCATGCTGGCATCGCCACGACCGCCCAGGCTCAGGCTCAGGGCATCGATCAGTATCGACTTACCGGCGCCGGTCTCACCGGTCAGGACGCTGAAGCCATGGGAAAACTCCAGTTCCAGATGGTCGACGATCACGAAATTCCGGATGGCTAAGGTACGCAGCATAGCATTCGCTTATCAATGATGGTTACTGTAGGTTGATCTGAAATTGGGTCTGAAATTGCGTTTGAAATACAGCAGCATCAGGTCGCGCTGAGATCGCTCGCAGCACTGAATACGTGCCTTAATCGGTGCGCACATTGCTGTAATGATCGCCATTATAGGTGAGTCTTGTTACCGTATGAATGCCGTGAGCAGACCGCAGCTTCAGTTGAGTGCACCGGATACCGTCGGGTATTCGTTCCAGTGCAGTTTTTCACGCAAGGTATGATAGTAGTTCCAGTCCTGAGGATGCAGGAAGGTCACGTTATGCGCCGAGCGTCTGACGATAATTTTATCGCCATGCTGCAAACTGGCAAAGGTTTGCATATCAAAGTTTACGCTGATATCGCGCCCGGCAGCGATTTCGATCACGATTTCGCTGCTGTCTGGCAGTACGATAGGGCGGTTCGATAGCGCATGTGGCGCGATCGGCACCATGACTATCCCTTGCAGACTGGGATGTAACAGCGGCCCACCGGCTGACAGGGCGTAGGCTGTCGATCCGGTCGGGGTAGAGATGATCAGACCGTCAGAGCGCTGGTTATACATAAAGTGGGTGTCGACATCGACCCGCAATTCGACCATGCCGGAACCAGCACCCCGTGATACGACGATATCGTTAAAAGCTACGCCGCTGAAAATCTGATCACCTGCGCGCACGACGATGGCTTGTAACAGCGAGCGACGTTCCGAGACGTATTTTCCATCCAGCATATCCGTCAGCACGGGTAACATGCGGTCGCGTGGAATATCGGTAATGAAACCCAAGCGGCCCTGGTTAATGCCGATCAGCGGAATGTTATATGGTGCCAGCTGGCGTGCTATGCCTAACATCGTTCCGTCGCCGCCGATGACAACCGCCGTATCTGCATTTTTTCCGATTTCAGCCACGGACATGACGGTAAACTGATCCATATGCAGATGCTGTGCAGTCTCTGCTTCGATCACGACCGCATGGCCTGCCTCATACAGAAAAGTGGCCAGCTCGCTCATGGATTCGAAGATGCCTGCGGCATTATGCTTACCAACAAGTGCAATCGTTTTTGGGTGTACAGTCATAAATTCACGTTGAGTTCTGCGCTGCTGCGGCCGGCACTGAGCTATTTGTATGCAAACAGCGCCTTTGCTAACGCCGTTTTCCAGCTATTTTTTCGAAATGCTAGGAGAGCTTGCTCAGATTAGACCATAATTCACAGAGTTTTGAATCAAATGAGTGCTGAATATGACAATAAAAGCGGTGTTGCTCGATCTGGATGACACTTTATGGCCAGTTGCACCCGTCATCCGGCACGCTGAACAAAGTCTGTATGACTGGATGTGTCTACATACCCCGGCAGTCTGTGCGGCACATAGCATAGACAGCCTGCGTCAGCGTCGCAATCAACTGGTCAGTACCGATGCGCGTTTTTCTTATAACTTATGGGCTTTACGCCATACTTTGCTGACGCAGGTATTTCGTGAACATGGCGAGCCTGAGGCAGAGGCACGCGCCGATGCGGCGATGCAGGTATTTGCCCATGCGCGCAATCAGGTACAGCTCTTCCCGGATGTACAGCCTGGTTTGCACAGCCTGGGACAGCGCTTCCGGCTTGGCACAGTGTCGAATGGATTTGCTGATCTGAACAGCATAGGTCTGGCACAGCACTTCCAGGTGTCATTGGCCGCGCACCGCTTTGGTTGTGCCAAACCCGATCCGCGCATTTTTCATGCGGCTTGCGATGCCCTAGGCGTGTTACCAGAACAGACACTGTATGTTGGTGACGATGTGCAGCTTGATGTGCTGGGGGCGCAACAAGCAGGTTTGCGTAGTGCATGGATGAATCGTCAGCCGATATCCGGGCTGCCTGCAGAATTGGCGCACATCCGTATTGATCTGCAGGTTAGCAATTTGCATGAGCTGGTGCAAATTCTTGAGAAACAATAATGTGTCCTTTAGTGTGTCCTTTTAGTGTGACCGTTAATGTGTCTTTATAACAGCTTGGTTTAGAATGACATGATGCAACTTGATATCCGTGCTCAAACTTTATTAAAAGCCTTGGTTGAACGTTATATTGCTGACGGCCAGCCGGTAGGATCGCGCGCCTTATCGCGCATTTCCGGCCTGGAGTTATCGCCAGCCACGATACGCAATGTGATGGCCGATCTGGAGGAGATGGGTTTTGTCGCCAGTCCGCATACGTCGGCTGGACGCATACCCACGCCGCGCGGTTATCGCATGTTTGTTGATGAATTGCTTACGGTGCAGGAAATCAGTGAACCTGGTTTGGAATCACGTTTGCAATCTGGTGGTATTTCTCAGCCACCGCAAAAAATTATCGCCAATGCGGCGCAGATATTGTCATCGCTATCCCAGTTTGCCGGCGTGGTGATGACACCTAAGACCGGCTCGGTATTTCAGCAGGTGGAATTTTTACGCTTGTCTGAAAAACGGATTTTGCTGGTCGTGGTGGCGCCCAATGGTGAAGTACATAACCGCCTATTGCTGACTGATGTCGATTACGCCCCATCCCAGCTGACGCAGGCGGCTAATTATCTGAATCAGAATTTCAGTGGTATCAGTTTCGATGAGGCCAGGTTACGTTTGAATGGTGAATTACGGCAGTTACAGACAGATATGACCAGGCTGATGCAGGCGGCGGTCGAGGCTGGCAGTGATGCTTTATCCGATCAGGAAGACGGCATGGTGATTTCCGGTGAGCGCAATTTACTGAATGTGCAGGACTTATCGTCGAATATGAGTTCTTTGCGTAAGTTGTTCGATATGTTTGAGCAAAAAAGCGGTCTGCTGCAATTACTGGATGTGTCGAGTAAGGCAACGGGCGTGCAGATTTTTATCGGTGGAGAGTCGCAATTAGTTCCTATGGATGAAATGAGTATTGTGACTGCACCCTATGGTGTGAATGGAAAAATAGTTGGAACTTTGGGTGTGATAGGGCCGACCAGGATGGCATATGAACGTGTGATTCCGATTGTCGATATCACTGCCAGACTGCTTTCTAACGCGTTGAGTCAATAAGTCCACTCTATTGCAGCCAACAAGCCACTGAATTGTTTTCGTATCCAATCTGAGAAACGAGAAATATGATGAGCAAAAACGTGTCTATCCTGTTGATTGACGATAATGACATCACACGCGAGGTCTTGCGTGTGGTGCTGGATGGTCAAGGCTATAACGTGGTGGGCGAAGCCACGGACGGCGGCAGCGGTCTGGATCTGGCGTTGAAGCTGAGGCCTGACATCATCCTGCTGGATGTGGTGATGCCAAAAATCAGTGGCCTGGAAATTTTACCGAAAATGAAAGACATGGTGCCCGAGGCACGTATTCTGATGGTGACTGCGAGCAAAGATCAGGAGACCATCAATGAGGCGGTGACAGCTGGCATACATGGCTTCATCGAGAAGCCATTTAATGCACAAAAAATTATAGATACCGTGGCCGGAGTCGTCGCTAAAATGGGTAAATGATGCCGCGACGGAAATAAAAATAACTAAAAGTCAAAATATTGCGCAAAGTTGGTGTACGCTGAAGCTACTGAAGGGTGTAAATTCGGCTACTTTGCAATTTGTTTTGATCGCTAATCAGTTAATTTTCCTTACTTTCTTTGTCTTTGTGCTCACATTTTTCTTTGGTGCAGTTTCCGTAAATCGCGAGCGCATGTTCAGCAATTTTGAAGCCGCGATCCAGTGCAATCGCATGTTGTTGCTTTTCAATTTGCTCATCATAAAACTCTTCTACGCGTCCGCAATCCAGACAGACCAGATGGTCGTGGTGTGAGCCTTCATTGAGCTCAAAAATTGCTTTGCCCGTCTCAAAATGATTGCGATGCAATAAACCAGCCTGCTCAAATTGCGTCAGTACCCGATACACGGTCGCCAGGCCCACATCCATATTTTCGTTCAGCAAAATTTTATAGACGTCTTCTGCCGTCAGATGGCGTACTTTGCTGTTTTGAAAAATTTCCAGAATTTTCAGACGGGGTAAAGTCGCTTTCAAGCCGCTGGCTTTCAGGTTTGAGGTGCTGTTTGTCATGTTTTCATTCAAAAGAGTGCTATCTGCTTTATGATATCGGGTTTTAGGGCATGTTGCTCGATTACTGAGGTTACCTATGCGAATGTTGTTTTCAGAATCCATCCCAGTCAACGCTGGCCGGTTCGCAGCGATATTATTGCTGACAGCCTTAAGCGCTTGTGCATCCAAGACGCCTTTGCTGGCGGATGATGCAAATAAAGCAGATCCTGCAGCGACCACCACTTCTGGCACTCAGGTGTACGCGCCTACCGGTGCTAAAAAGTTTTTGGGTTATATCTCGCCATATCGCGTTACCGTACAGCAAGGTAACTTCGTTTCACAGGAAATGATGTCTCAAATCAAAGAGGGCATGAATCGTGAGCAGGTGCGAACAGTGCTCGGTACGGCCTTGCTGACCGATATGTTTCATGAAGACCGCTGGGATTATCCTTTCAACCTGACCAAGCCAAATGGTGAGCGGGTGGTAAGCCGTGTCACGATCCATTTTAAGAATAATCTGGTGTCGAAATTTGAAGGCGGCAATCTGCCAAATGAGAAAGAATATCTGGCCCGTATTACCGAGTCTGCACTCACCGGTAATCGCGTCGAATCAGTGACCGATCTGGACGGTACACCTAAGAAAAAAGATAAAAAATAAGTACCCGGCAGCAACAATGCTGCGCCGTATCGGGTAGTTGGGATGACGTCGACATTGTCGCGTCATCCGCAAGAATGACAGCATGACTGAAGAAGAAATTATGAGCGAAATTAAAGTTGCAGTGGCCGGTGCCTCCGGTCGTATGGGAAAAATGCTGGTTGAAGCGATCACCGATGCGGGCGATATGCAACTCGCAGGTGCGCTGGATGTCGCTGCTTCCCCTGCGTTGGGGACGGATGCTGGCTTATCCTTAGGTAAGCCGTCCGGCGTGCTGATTTCCAGTGACTTTGCGGAAGGCTTGAAAGATGCGGCTTTCCTGATCGACTTCACCCGCCCTGAAGGCACGCTCCAGCATCTGGAATACTGCGCAGCACATGGTATCAAGATGGTCATTGGTACGACCGGTTTTGATGAAGCGGGTAAAGCAGCGATTGCTGAGGCAGCCAAGAAGACCGCCATCGTGTTCGCTCCGAATATGAGTGTGGGTGTGAATGTCACTCTGAAATTGTTGGAAATGGCGGCTAAGAGTTTTTCCCATGGCTACGATATCGAAATCGTCGAAGCGCATCACCGCCACAAGGTCGATGCACCTTCTGGTACAGCATTGAAAATGGGCGAAGTTATCGCTGATACCTTGGGCCGCGACCTCAATGAAGTCGGCGTGTTTGCACGCGAAGGCGTCACCGGCGAACGCGATCCATCCTCGATTGGCTTTGCGACTATCCGTGGTGGCGATATCGTGGGTGACCATACCGTGCTGTTTGCGGGTATTGGTGAAAGAGTGGAAATTTCCCATAAGTCCTCCAGCCGTGTGACGTATGCCCATGGCAGCTTGCGTGCGGTACGCTTCCTGCAAGATAAGCAGACTGGCTTATTCGATATGTATGATGTGCTGGGTTTGCGTTAACTCCCCGGCCTGAGTTGAAACCCTGAGGCGTTTTCGGACTGAAAGCAAAGAATGATGAGTCAGACTATTGCGCAATACTGGCAACAGGCAGACAGTTTTGCCCAGGCACTGGCGCTGCTGCTGTTGCTGATGTCTTTAATCAGCTGGACCATCATACTGGCGAAGGCCTGGCAACTTGGCAGTTTATCGCGCAGTGCCGGCAGTCTGGCGGCATTCTGGGCCGCCCCTGACCTGCAGGCCGGCTGTCAGTTGCTGCAAGTGGCGGGGCGCCGCTCTCCATACCTGTTTCTGGCCTCAGCATTGCCGTCTTTGCTGGACCATCCTGTGCAACATCTGGGCCGGCCTGCGCCACTCAGTGATCGCCTGATCGCCGCTTTGCGTCAAGCCTTGCAGGCACAAACCCGGGTGCTGGAGTCCGGTCTCACAGTCTTAGCCTCAATCGCGTCCAGTGCGCCATTTGTCGGCTTACTGGGTACCGTATGGGGCATCCATCAAGCAATGTTAAAAATCGCTGACAGCGGTGCAGTGCAAATTGATCAACTGGCCGGTCCGGTCGGAGAAACTTTGATCATGACGGCATTTGGCTTAGTCGTTGCGATTCCTGCCTTACTGGCCTATAACGCGCTGGGACGCCAGATCAGGCTGCATCTGGCACAACTCGATGGCTTTGCCCATGACTTACATGCGCATTTCAGTGCGACTCAGCCTGCGAGCCCGGCATGAGCATAGGACGTTTCAGTCAAACCGGCTCATCGGCCCAGGAAAATAACTCTGCGCTGGCAGACATCAATGTGACACCCATGGTCGACGTGATGCTGGTCTTGTTGGTCATTTTCATCATGGCAGCGCCGCTGATGCTGCCTGCGATTCAACTGGAATTACCCGCCACCCAGGCCCGTCCGGCACCGGCGCCCGCAGTGACAGTGCAAATCGCGATTGCGGCTGACCAAAGCCTGTACTGGGGCGGCAGCCGGATTTCGGCTGAAGAATTGCCCGTGCGCCTGCAGACCCAGGCCAGACAGTCACCGCAAACCGTAATCAGCCTGCAGGCGGATAAGGCCACCCCCTATGAACAATTGGCAAAAGTCATGGCGGCAGCCCAGGCTGCAGGCCTGAATCAGATCAGTTTTGTGACTGACAGCGTCCAGCCTGCCTGGCCCTGAGTCTCTCAATCCGTCAGACAGTTAGCGTAGATTTCCGCGTACAGTTCAGCTGATACGCTGGCGGGCAGGCGCAATTTTGCGTCAGTCGCGACCGAAGCAGTTATAATCAAAGGTTCTGTTTATTTCCGCACCTACTTCCGGCCACGCCATGCAAGAAAAATACATCCCATCCGACGTCGAACAAGCGGCGCAAACTCATTGGAAAAACACGAATGCCTACCAGGCGGTGGAGAATGATCCACGTTTCCCCAAGGGGAAATACTATGCCTGTTCTATGCTGCCTTACCCTTCCGGCAAGCTGCATATGGGCCATGTGCGTAATTACACCATCAATGACATGCTGGCACGCCAGCTGCGCATGAAGGGCTATAACGTACTGATGCCTATGGGTTGGGATGCGTTTGGTCTGCCAGCGGAAAATGCAGCGATCGCCTATAAAAAATCGCCGGCCGAGTGGACTTACGCCAATATCGAAGACATGAAATCCCAGATGCAACCACTGGGTCTGGCTTTCGACTGGAGCCGTGAAGTCGCTACCTGTGATCCGCAATACTATCGCTGGAACCAGTGGCTGTTCCTGAAAATGCTGGAAAAAGGCATCGCTTACAAAAAGACTCAGGTGGTGAACTGGGACCCGATTGATCAGACAGTATTGGCCAATGAACAGGTGATTGATGGCCGCGGCTGGCGCTCTGGCGCTTTGGTGGAAAAGCGTGAAATTCCAGGTTACTACTTCGGTATTACTCAATACGCCGATGAATTATTGAATAGCATCGATACGCTGGATGGCTGGCCGGAACAAGTGCGCACTATGCAGCGTAACTGGATAGGCAAGAGCGAAGGCGTACGTTTCGCATTCACGCATACTATTCGCGATGCGGACGGTGCCTTGGTACAAGACGGCAAAATGTTTGTGTTCACCACCCGTCCAGACACCATCATGGGCGTGACTTTCTGCGCAGTGGCCGCTGAGCATCCGCTTGCTACGCTGGCGGCAAAAAACAATCCTGCACTGGCCAGCTTCATCGAAGAATGCAAAGCAGGCGGCACCACCGAAGCGGAAATGGCGACCAAGGAAAAAGAAGGTCTGCCTACCGGTTTGTTCGTCACGCATCCACTGACTGGTCAGCAGGTTGAAGTCTGGGTCGGGAACTACGTCTTGATGACTTACGGTGACGGCGCAGTGATGGGCGTACCGGCACATGATGAACGCGATTTTGCGTTTGCTAAAAAATACCAGATCGCGATTCAGCAAGTGGTACAGGTCGCAGGCGAAGAGTTTACGACCGATGCCTGGGCCGAATGGTATGGCGATAAGCAAAAAGGTCTGACCGTTAATTCCGGTAAGTACGATGGCCTGAGCTATAAGGCTGCTGTGGACGCAGTCGCCGCTGACCTGGCAGCCAAAGGTCTGGGCGAAAAGAAAACTACCTGGCGTTTGCGCGACTGGGGTATCTCCCGTCAGCGTTACTGGGGTACGCCTATCCCTATCATCCATTGCGACAGCTGTGGTGATGTACCGGTTCCTTACCAGGATTTGCCAGTGGTATTGCCGACGGATTGTATTCCTGACGGTTCCGGCAATCCGCTCAAAACCCGTACCGATTTCCTGCATGTCGATTGCCCAAAATGTGGCAAACCGGCGCAGCGCGAAACCGACACCATGGATACTTTTGTCGATTCCAGCTGGTACTTCATGCGCTATACCTGCCCGGATGCGACCGACATGGTAGATGCACGCAATGACTACTGGATGGCGATGGATCAGTACATCGGTGGCGTAGAGCATGCTGTACTGCATTTGCTGTATGCGCGCTTCTGGACTAAGGCCATGCGTGATCTGGGTCTGGTCAGCATCGATGAACCATTTAAAAATCTGTTCACGCAGGGCATGCTGCTCAATGAGTCCTTCTATCGTGAAGAGGCGAATGGTAAGAAGACCTGGTTCTACCCGAACGAAATCGAAGTGCAGCACGATGACAAAGGTCGTCCAGTTGCCGCCATCCTGAAGAGCGATGGTCAGCCGGTACAGATGGGTGGCATAGAAAAAATGTCCAAGTCTAAGAACAATGTGGTCGAGCCTAAGGACATCATTTCTCAGTTCGGTGCCGATACAGCACGTCTGTTCACCATGTTTGCCGGTCCACCAGATCAAAGTGCAGCCTGGAGCAACAGCGGTGTTGAAGGCGCGTCGCGTTATCTGCGTCGTCTGTGGGCCTCAGCACTGAAGCTGTCGGATACGATAGCCGCCGGTGCCGTGGCTGCGACCAGCGCGCCAGCCTTTGCCGCCGATGTGAAGGTGTTGCGACGCGAAGTCCATCTGACCCTGAAGCAGATCGATGCTGACTATGACCGTCTGCAATACAACACGGTTGTTTCCGGCGCGATGAAGTTACTCAATACGATAGAGTCGTTCAAATCGGAAGCGGAAGGCTATCAGTTCGCATTGCGTGAAGCCTTCGGCATTTTGCTGCGTGCCTTGTATCCGGTATGCCCACATATCACGCACGCTTTGTGGCAGGAGCTTGGTCTGGCGGCGGAACATGGCGAACTCATCGATGCACCGTGGCCGACCGTGGATGAAGCCGCGCTGGTACAGGATGAAATCGAGCTGGTGGTTCAGGTCAACGGCAAACTGCGCGGCAGTATCAAGGTCGCTAAGGACGCCGATAAAGCAACGATAGAAGCGACTGCGCTGGCTTCGGAAGCAGTACAACGCTTCCTGGAAGGCGCACCGAAGAAAATCATCGTGGTCCCTGGCAAACTGGTCAATATCGTTGCCTGAGGCACGAGCCTGAACGCCAATCAAGCTGCGGTCTTCAGATGTTGACCGCAGCAGTTTATCTAGCTTATGTTGTTTATTTCCGGAGTGCGTCACATGCGAATTAGTCTGAGTTCAGTCATGAAAAAACTGCTGCTGTTGCAGCTGGTTTTTATCCTGAGCGCATGTGGCTTCGCCTTGCGCGGCCCTGTCAGTTTTCCGTTTTCCAGTCTGTATATTGCCTTGCCTGATGCCTCGCCTTTAGGTGGCGAACTGAAGCGCCAGATTCGTGCCAATGGAAAAACAGAGATACTGAGTTCACCGGAAAAGGCCCAGGTGATACTGGAAGTGATGGGCGAAAGCAGGGAAAAGCAAATCCTGTCGCTCAATAGCCAGGGCCGGGTGCGTGAATACAATTTGCTGTACACCTTCAGCTTCCGTCTGCGCAGTCCGGATGGGCGCGAATATCTGGCTCCGGTCAGCATGCAGTTCAAGCGTACGGTGACGTTTAATGAATCGCAGGTGCTGGCGAAAGAGGCTGAAGATGCCTTGTTGTACCGCGATATGCAGTCCGATCTGGTACAGCAGATCATGCGCCGTTTGTCGGTCGTGAAATTAGATCAGTAAGCGCTTCTCAGTGTAGGTTACGGAAAATTTATGCAGTTACGCTACGACGCCCTCGAACCGCATTTAGCCAAATCACTGGCGCCGCTCTACGTGGTAACCAGTGACGAGCATCTGCTGGCGCTGGAAGCTGCAGACAAAATCCGGCGCGCGGCAAAGGCTCAAGGTTTTTATGAGCGTGAAATTCTGAGTGTGGAGCGTAGTTTCAAGTGGGGTGCTTTGCTTGCCGCAAACCAGTCGCAATCCCTGTTCGGAGATAAAAAACTCATCGATTTGCGTATTCCTTCCGGTAAGCCTGGCAAGGATGGCGCTCAGGCTTTGCAAGAGTATGTGGCCAATCTGTCCCCCGATAATCTGACGCTGATCACGTTACCCAAACTGGACTGGGCCAGTCAGAAAGCAGCGTGGGTGACCAGTCTGCAGCAGGCGGCTGTCTATATCGACATACCGCTGGTGGAGCGCCCCCATTTGCCGGGCTGGATACAGCAAAGGCTGGGACAGCAACAGCAGAGCGCAGACCGCCAGAGTCTGGACTTTATTGCAGACCGGGTTGAGGGCAATCTGCTCGCAGCACATCAGGAAATCCAAAAGCTGGGTTTACTGCATCCGCCGGGCAAGCTGAGTTTTGAGCAAATCCACGATGCGGTTTTAAACGTGGCACGCTATGATGTGTTCAAACTCAATGAAGCCATGCTGACTGGCGATGTGGCAAGACTGGTCAGAATGCTCAATGGGCTCAAAGGTGAAGGCGAAGCTTTACCACTGGTGTTATGGGCTATGGCGGAAGAAATCCGCACTCTGCTGAAGCTGAAAACCGGCATGAGTCAGGGGCGTCCTCTGTCAGCTCTATTAAAAGAATTCAGGATCTGGGGACCAAGGGAAAAACTCATGGACCCGGCTCTGCGTCGTGTCACTCTGCAGACCTTGCAGATTGCGCTACAGGAAGCATCACAAGTCGATAAGATGGTGAAGGGTCTGCGCAGTAAGGTATTTGCAGGTGATGCCTGGGATGCGCTACTACAATTAGGACTCAGAGTCGCGCGCGCAGCGTGAAGCTGAACCGGCCACGTTGTAGCGGTCAGAGCGCCTCGCGTCGGGTCTGAGTCTTCATGATTAACCAATTCGGGTGCGCAGGCATCCGTCAATTCCGGGAGAGCGTAGCAGGCTCTCAACAACTATGAGCGATATCAAGCAATATATGAATGGGCTGGGCCAGCGGGCACGTGTTGCATCACGCGCCATGGCCAAGGCCGATAGTGCATCAAAAAATCAGGCATTGAAACTGATCGCTGCAGCGATACGGCGTGACGCTGCTATTTTGCGTGCTGCCAATGAGCAGGATCTGGCTGCTGCGCGCGCCAATGGTATGGATGCAGCGATGCTGGATCGCCTGACTTTATCTGATCAGGCCATTACGACGATGGCAACCGGACTCGAACAAATGATCGCCTTGCCTGATCCGGTCGGTGAAATCTCTGACATGAAATTCCGCCCCAGCGGTATTCAGGTCGGCAAAATGCGCGTGCCACTCGGGGTGATCGGCATCATTTATGAAGCCCGTCCGAATGTCACGGTGGATGCGGCCGGCCTGTGCATTAAAAGTGGCAATGCGACCATATTGCGCGGCGGTTCAGAGGCAATACATTGCAACCGCGCACTCGCAAGTCTGGTCATGGAAGGTTTATCCGGCGCCGGTTTGCCGTCCGATGCGGTGCAAATTGTGGAGACCACGGATCGTGCAGCGGTCGGTGAACTAATCACCATGCCGCAATATGTCGACGTGATCGTGCCGCGTGGCGGCAAAAGCCTGATCGCACGCCTGATGCAGGAAGCGACCGTACCGATGATTAAGCATCTGGATGGGAACTGCCACGTGTATATCGATGATAAGGCTGATCAGCAGAAAGCACTGGATGTCGCATTCAACGCGAAATGTCATCGCTACGGCACCTGCAACACCATGGAAACCCTGCTGGTGGCAGAGGGCATCGCAGCGCAGATACTGCCTGCATTGGCGCAGCGCTACCAGACCAAACAGGTGGAACTACGCTGCGATGCGGCTTCCGCGGCCATGTTGGCTGATTACCCTTATCTGGTACGGGCTAGCGAAGAAGATTGGAGTACCGAATATCTGGCTCCGGTGCTGGCAGTGAAAGTGGTGCCTGAACTGGATGCAGCGATTGCCCATATCAATCACTATTCGTCAAAACACACAGAGGCGATCGTGACTGAAGACTATAGCCGTGCCATGCGCTTTTTGCGCGAAGTGGATTCGGCTTCTGTGATGGTGAATGCATCGACCCGTTTCGCCGATGGGTTTGAATATGGTTTAGGAGCGGAAATCGGTATTTCCAATGATAAGCTGCATGCGCGTGGGCCAGTTGGACTGGAAGGCCTGACTTCGCTCAAGTACATCGTGTTTGGTCATGGTGAAGTGCGTCAGTAAAAGCGGTTCTCAGTCTGCCCTCATTTTTTGAAAGTCAGTATGCTCTGGATTAAAGCTTTTCATCTACTGTTTGTGATCTCCTGGTTTGCCGGGCTGTTTTATCTGCCACGTATCCTGGTCAATCTCGCCATGGAAAATGATGCGACGAGTACTGAGCGTTTGGTACTGATGGCACGTAAGCTCTACCGTTTCATGACCATACTCGCAGTTCCGGCGCTGGCCTTGGGTCTGTATCTGTGGCTGGTGATAGGCATAGGGCGCGGTCCCGGCAATGGCTGGATGCATGCCAAACTCTTGTGTGTCGTGCTGCTGCTGGGTTACCACCATGCCTGCGGCAGCTTGCTGAAAAAATTTGAACAGGGCAAAAACACGCGCAGCCACGTCTGGTTCCGCTGGTTTAACGAAGTACCTGTACTGTTGTTGTTAGCTGTATTAATTCTGGTGGTGGTGAAGCCATTCTGAACGGTGTCTGATCCTGAGCGTGCTATTAACGGATAGTGTGCTTAGCACAGACCATCACCTTCTCTTGGCGCTTATTTTTGCTTTTATTTTTGCGCTTGTACTTGTGTTTATTTAACGGATAAAAGGTTCCCCATGACACGTTACTCTTATTTTTGTCCATGCCCGCGCGGCATGGAAATCGCGCTGGCTGAAGAGCTGGCTGAAATCGCGGCGATGGATAAAACCATGGCTGTCCACAATCAGGTGCCGGGCGGCGTGCATTGCTCCGGTAGCTTGCAGGATGGCTGGCGTATCAACCTGCATTCACGCATTGCTTCGCGCGTATTGATGCGCATGGGCCACTCCAGCTACGCCAACGAAAATGATATTTATGATCTGGTGCTGGAACAGCCATGGGAAGACTGGTTTGGTTATCACCACACCATACGGGTGGATGTGACTGCGGTGAAATCGCCACTCAAGAGTCTGGAATTCACGACGCTAAAAATCAAGGATGCGATCTGCGACCGTTTTCGTGATCAGTTCACCCAGCGTCCATCGGTCAATACCCGCAATCCGGATATGCGCATCGTCGGTTTTCTGGATGCGAGAAATTTCACGATTTATCTGGACTTGTCTGGCGAGCCCTTATTCAAACGCGGCTGGCGTTTGGAAACAGGTGATGCACCTTTGCGTGAAAATCTGGCGGCGGGTTTGCTGCGTACCGCAGGCTGGAAACCAGGCACACCGCTGTTCGATCCTATGTGCGGCTCGGGCACTATCCTGATCGAAGCAGCGCAAATTTTGGCTGGTATACCGCCAGGCCTGAAGCGCGAATTCGCGTTCGAAAAATTCCATCAGTTTGATCAGGATGCCTGGAACGCGATCAAGGCGCAGGCTAAGCCGCATCCTTTACCGGCTGAGCCAACTTTGTTCGGTAGTGATATTTCTGGCGATATGGTCGTGATGACGCGTAATAACCTGAATAAAGCCGGTATTCGCTTTGAGGTGCCGCTCAAGCAGATCGAGGCGCAGGAAATCAAAGCGCCGACGACGCAACCCGGCATACTGCTGACGAATCCGCCGTACGGTGAGCGTATCGGTGTGCGCGGTGACAGTAACCTGGAATCGGATGAACTGGCCAGGGAGTTTTTCAGCGCGTTCAGCGCGACGCTGAAGCAGCGCTTTGCTGGCTGGAGCGTGTTCTTGTTTACCGCCGATCTGAGTGTACCTAAGCTGCTGCGTCTGAAAGAAGCACGTAAAACGCCGTTTTTCAATGGTGCGCTGGAATGCCGCTTGTTCCGCTTCGATATGGTGGCAGGCTTCAACCGCCGTGAAGAGGCTAAGCCTAAAGCACAGGATTGAATGCTAAAGGTTTGATTTAGCAATCGCATTAAGAAAACAGCCGGCTCTCTGCAGAACTGGCTGTTTTGCTTTAGGCTCTCGGCTTTACGCTGATATTTTGGATAGTGAGATGAGTCAGGCTCATCAACCATGTCAACAATAAGAAAGGGATCAAGATGCAGCACGCAACACAAACTTTAGCTTTGCAAGACCCTGCATTATTGAGGGAGTCCGCCTATATCAATGGCCTATGGCACGACAGTGCAGATCGCTTCGACGTGATGAATCCATCCAATGGCAGCTTGCTGGCACGGGTTAGCAATCTGAATAGCGACGACGCAGAGAACGCGATTCAGGCAGCGCAGGCAGCGTTTGGATCTTGGTCGGCCAAGACCGGTAAGGAACGCGCGCAACTGATGCGGCGCTGGTTCGATCTGATGAACCTGCATGCTGATGATCTGGCGCGCATCATGACAGCGGAGCAGGGCAAACCCCTGGCCGAAGCCAAGGGCGAGGTGGTCTATGGTGCCAGTTTTATAGAGTGGTTTGCTGAAGAAGCGAAACGGGTGGCGGGTGATGTGCTGAGTACGACTGCGGCAGACAAGCGCATGCTGGTCTTACGCCAGCCCATAGGCGTATGCGCGGCCATCACACCCTGGAATTTCCCGATTGCGATGATTACCCGCAAAGTTGCTCCGGCCATTGCGGCTGGCTGCACTATCGTGATTAAGCCTGCTGAACAGACCCCTTTATCCGCATTGGCATTGGCGGAGCTGGCGCATAGGGCGGGCATACCGGCTGGGGTGGTCAATGTATTGACTGCAGACGGCGCACGTTCTGTCGACATCGGTAAGCATTTGTGCAATAGCACCGTAGTCCGGCATTTGTCGTTCACAGGGTCGACGCCGGTTGGCCGCATCCTGATGCAGCAATCTGCGCCTACGATTAAAAAACTGGCGCTGGAACTCGGTGGCCATGCGCCTTTCATCGTCTTCGAGGATGCGGATCTGGAGGCTGCAGTCGAGGGGGCATTGCAATCAAAGTATCGCAATGCGGGGCAGACTTGCGTCTGCACGAATCGCTTTTATGTGCATCGTTCGCTGTATCAGGAATTCGTCGCAAAGCTGGTGGCAGGCGCGCGCAAAATTCAGGTCGGTGACGGCTTGACGGCTGGCGTGCAACAGGGGCCGATGATCGATGCGCAGGCGATTGCTAAAGTACAGGAGCATGTCAGCGATGCCCTCAGCAAAGGCGCGCAACTGTGTACAGGCGGACAGCAGCATGCAGCCGGTGCCTTATTTTTCGAACCCACGGTATTGGCAGATGTCACAGACGACATGCTAGTCATGCAAGAAGAAACCTTCGGGCCAGTCGCTGCGGTGATGGCGTTTGATACCGAAGAACAGGTGATCGCTGCCGCCAATGCGACGGATTTCGGTCTGGCTTCTTATTTCTATTCACGGGATATTGCACGCGTGTGGCGGGTGGCGGAAAAACTCGAATACGGCATGGTCGGTATTAACACAGGTCTCATGTCTAACGAGGTAGCGCCGTTCGGTGGCGTGAAGCAGTCGGGCCTGGGACGCGAAGGTTCTCGTTACGGGATGGATGAATATTTGGAAATGAAATACCTGTGTATGGGCCAGATGCAATAGTGCTCATCACTTGAGCCTGCCTGGCACAACACGTAGGCTCAGACCTTTTAAGTTAAAAAAGAAAGACTTTATGCGTTCCTCGACGCCTTTGAACAGCACTGCGCTGGCCTGCATTCTGGCTGCGCTGGCGATGCTCGGCCCGTTTGCTATTGATACCTATTTACCTGCATTTCCGGCTATTCAGCAAAGTTTGCAGGCACATGCGCTGGAAGTGCAGCAGACGCTGACGGCTTATATGCTGTCGTTCGCGGTAATGACTTTGTGGCATGGTGCCTTATCGGACTCCTTCGGTCGCCGCAATGTCATCCTGATTGCCTTATCGGTATTTGCTGTCGCCAGTTTTGGTTGCGCTTCAGCACACAGTATTCATTATTTATGGGGATTCAGGATACTCCAGGGCGTGTCCGCCGGTGCAGGTATGGTGGTTGGTCGCGCGATTATCCGGGATTTATATGAAGGCCCGGAGGCTGAGAAATTATTGTCACTCGTGACCATGATTTTTTCGATCGCGCCCGCTATTGCACCCATTCTGGGTGGTTGGTTAGTGGGAATTTGGGGGTGGCGCGCAATATTTTTGTTGTTATTTGGCTACACTGTTGTGCTGTGGATTGCATGTTATCGCTGGCTGCCAGAATCTTTAACAATTGATAAGAGGCAAGCTTTTAGTGCGGATTTTTTGTGGACCAGTTACCGCCAGGTGTTTCGTTCACGATTGTTTTATTTAAAAGCCGGTACCATCGCCTTTAATTTTGCGGGTTTGTTTCTGTATATTTCTGCAGCGCCCGCATTCATTACTCAACACCTGAAATTGGGGGCTGACCAGTTTGGCTGGCAATTTGTACCTACCGTCGGCGGTATCTTTCTGGGCGCGCTGGCTGCCAATCGTATGGCTGGTAAATTAAGGGTCTGGACTCAGGTGAATGCTGGCTTTTGCTTTTTAATCGGTGCAGCATGCCTTAACGTCGCTTATCATGCGGCGTTTCCTCCTCAGGTTTTCTGGTCAGTATTACCCTTGTTTTTTTATGCATTTGGCATGTCGCTGGTGGCGCCGGGTGCGACTTTACTCGTGCTGGATCTGTTTCCGGATATTCGTGGGGTGGTGGCGTCCTGTCAGTCTGCCAGTGTGACTTTTATCAGTGCACTCATTGCGGGTCTGGTTGCACCGGCGCTTGATCATGCCGTTGTATCACTGGCTTTAGGGCAGCTCGTCTGTTGTTTAATTGCCGCAGGATTATGGTACTCGAGCAGGCATTTTTCGCGTTCCCAGATGTAAACCAAACAAGGGATTGCCGCGTTAACCAGCTGCTAAAAAACAATCTTTTGGCAGGGTCTTGAAATCTAGGTGATTTCCCTTATATGCATGGTGCTGTGCAGCATCTGCAAAAATTGCCTATAATGTGGCCTTAAGTCGTGAATAGATGCTAATTTGTTGTGAACTTATCGGTGTCTGTCATGTCTTTATATTGCGACGCTTTGTAGTGCCTTGTTGTGAATTTGTTCGATTTCATCAAAGCGTCATTTTGTGCAGGTAAGGTGTCGCTTGTCATTGAATCAATCTTGGTTCAAGGCTGTAAAGAACCTGCAATCTGTTTTTTGCTGTGCCTGGCTCTTTGGTGTCAGCAAAAATTAACATTCATTTTTGGATACTAGACAATGAAAAAATCTTTCCTCGCGCTCGCTCTGATGGGTGCTTTCTCTGGTGCGGCTTTCGCTCAATCTTCCGTAACTATTTACGGTGTTGCTGATATCGGCGTTCAAGGCGTTAGCGCTGGTGCTGGTAAAAAAGCATTGGTAACTAGCGGCCAACAAGGCGGTTCCCGTCTGGGCTTCAAAGGTACTGAAGATCTGGGTGGCGGTCTGAAAGCTAACTTCGTTCTGGAACAAGGCGTTAAGTTGGATGACGGTTCTTCTGACCAAGGTGGCCGTACATTCGGTCGTACAACTCTGGTTGGTCTGTCTGGCGATTTCGGTTCTGTGAACCTGGGTCGTGACAAGACTACAACTCTGAAATTCTTCGACAGCTACGATCCGTTCGGCTCCGCGCTGGTTAACAACGGTAACGGCACACGTGCTCTGTATTTCGTAGCTGGCAAAACAGCACAAGATACAAATGGCCGCGTTAGCAATGCGATTTTCTACAACACGCCAGATCTGAGTGGTTTCAAAGCAGCTGTATCTTACGGCGCTGGTGAAGCAGCTGGCGACAACTCTGCTAACCGTTCCGTTGGCCTGACAGCAAACTACAAAGTTGACGCTTTGGAAGTTGGCTACAACTATGCAAAAGACAATGTTGTTGGCAATGCTATTTCTGCTAACACAGTTGCTGCTGCCTACGATTTCGGCGTAGCTAAGCCAGTCGTTCTGTTCCAAAAACAGAAAAATGACCAAGGTCTGGATCGTAAGATCTACACTGTGGCTGTTAGCGCACCTGTAACTGCAACTGGTAAAGTATTGGCTGGTTTCACTAAAGTGTCTGACTCTGCAGTAGCTAAAGACGTTAAACAGTTCTCCCTGGGCTATGTCCACGGTCTGTCCAAGCGTACTGACCTGTATGCTGCATATGCATATGCTAAACAAGATGCTAAAGCTGACCTGGTTAGCTCAGCATTCGGTGGCGTTGCTGGTTCTAAAGTTCACGAACTGACAGCTGGCGTTCAACACCGCTTCTAATCTTTGCGGGCTTAGCCTGTATTGATAGAAAAAGAGCAGCTCAGGCTGCTCTTTTTTATTGGATTTCAAGTAAATGCTTAGCGTACGCAGGCATGGAGTCCTGCTGTTTGTTACAATGAAAGAATTCTGGCTTCACCGAAAGATCATCATGAATAAATCCCTCTCATCCGTCATCGCCGTGATTTTTTCTGCCCAGCTTGCTATCCCTGCGCTTGCGCAGACGCCAGCTAAAGCAGAGGTGCCACCACCGCCGAAAATGGAAAAACTGGAAGAGGGGCCAACTGAAAAGAGTTTGTCGGTCGGTAAACCTGAGCAAAAAAATAAAGTTGTTGAAAAAAAGAATAATGCAGGCAAAGTCACTGAAGTCGAAGTGAAGTCTGGAAAAAGCAGTTACACGCTGAAAGCGGACCCTCAGGCGGGGAATGCCCAGCCTGGTACTGTGCAGGGGCAAGGCAATCGCGCTGCGCAATGGAAACTCCTGGAGTTTGGTGGAAAAAAAGAAGTAAAAGAAGCGCCTGAACCCTTACCTGTGTTACCGCCAGCGCCAGTCAAAGCAGCTCCTGCCAGCGCAGTAGCGAAATAATATCGTTGATAAGAAAAAATAATGGCAGTTTTTACCCCCGTTTCTCTGCAAGATCTGAGTTCTTGGATAGATCAGTTCCCATTAGGTAAAGTCAGTGCGGTGAAGGGTATCTCTTCAGGCATAGAAAACAGTAATTTCTTTATCACCACTGAAGCGGGTGAATATGTACTGACCATTTTCGAGAATCTGAATTTCGAGCAATTGCCGTTCTACCTGAAGCTGATGCGTCACCTGGCGGATCATGGGGTGCTGGTGCCTGCACCCGTCGCCAATCGTGACGGAGAACTGGTCGTCCCCCTGCATGGTAAGCCAGCTGCGATCGTCAGTAAGCTGGAGGGGAGTTCACAAATGCAGCCCCAGGCTGTACATTGCGCTGCCGTGGGTCAAATGCTGGCGAAAATGCATTTAGCTGGCAACAGCTTCCCCTTATTTCAAAAAAATCTGCGTGCCTCGGATTGGTGGCATTTGACCGTACCTAAAGTGCTGCCATTCATTAGCGACGACTTGCAACACTTATTGCGTGCAGAAATCCATTTTCAGGATGCGTTTGAGGCCAGTGCCGTATATAAAGCCTTGCCACGCGGACCTGTGCATGCCGATTTGTTTCGTAACAATGTGATGTTTTCAGGTGAGCAGCTCACCGGGTTTTTTGATTTTTATTTTGCTGGTTGCGATACTTGGCTGTTCGATGTGGCGGTGACGGTCAATGACTGGTGTATCGATGTAGCGACAGGTGTTCTGGACAGCTCGCGCGTCGTTGCCATGCTGAATGCCTATCATGCAGTTCGTCCGTTCAGTCGCGAAGAAAGCAGTGCATGGCAACCGTTGTTGCGCGCTGCGGCTTTACGTTTCTGGCTCTCCCGTTTGTACGATTACTATCAGCCACGTGATGCAGAAATGCTTACGCCGCATGATCCTGCGCATTTTGAGCGTATCTTGCGCTTGCGTGAATCTCAGTCTGTTCCACCTCTACCTGTCACACAATGAATGCGATGCCTGCCTTGACCGGATGGTCTTGGGTAAAGCGCGGCTTTGCCTATTTCAAACAACAGCCAGCTGAGATGCTGAGCCTGTTTTTTGCCTATATGTTTTGTTTGCTGCTGGCAGGGATTATTCCCTTGCTCGGCGCAGTGCTGCCATTTTTGCTGATGCCGGTTTTTTCTATGGGTTTCATGCAGGCTTGTCAGGATATTGATTTGAAGAAAAAAGTGACACTGCCGGTCTTGTTTAGCGGTTTCCGTGCCAGGCGTTGGCTGACGCTGTTGAATCTGGGTGTCCTGTTTTTGTTAGCAATGACGATAGCGGTAGCGGCGTCTAAGCTCGTTGGCAATGCAGAATTATTCACCGTATTGACTAGTAGTGAGCCGCCAGATCCGAAAGAGGTGGACGCCGGCAATTTGCTACAAGGTTTGCTGGTGATGGGTCTGGTGTTTTTGCCTGCATTAATGGCGTTTTGGTATGCCGGCCCATTAATTTTGTGGCGGAAAATGTCGATTGCTAAGGCCTTATTTTTCAGTTTTGTCTCTGTAAAGAGAGCCTGGCGCGTTTTTCTGGTGTATTGCCTGAGCTGGATGCTACTGGCTGGCCTGTTGCCTGCATTGATACTGGAGGTGCTGGTTGCGATTGCCGGACAGGAAGCGATGTTGTTGCTGTTTATGCTTCCTGTGCTTTCTGTGCTGACCACAATACGCTATTGCTCGTTTTATCCAAGCTACACCGATGTGTTCGGTGTACCGGATGTGGAAACTCAGGACTGAACTTCGTGCTCTGAAGGCAATTCGCTGTCTTCAATAATTTCGAAGCTGTGCGTCATGCTGGCCGTTTTTTCCAGCATGATGGATGCCGAGCAATATTTTTCATGCGATAGTTTGATTGCACGCTCTACAGTCGCAGGCTTCAGATTGCGGCCACGCACCACGAAGTGAAAATTAATTTTCGTAAACACCTTCGGTTCGGTGTCTGCGCGTTCAGCACTCAATTTAAGGTCGCAACCACGCACGTCTTGCTTACTCTTCCTTAAAATCAACACTACATCATAAGCGGTGCATCCACCCGTTCCCAGTAACAGCATCTCCATAGGGCGCGGCGCCAGATTGCGGCCGCCTCCCTCTGGTGCACCGTCCATCAATACAGCATGACCCGAGCCTGTTTCTGCTAAAAAAGACATACCGGATGTTCCTGTCCAGCGTACTGTTGCTTCCATATTCTTTCCTTCTTGTTGAGTGACTTGCATCAAAGTGTAGCCCAGAGCGGGCAGGGCTTACAATCCAGGGTCGTGAGTCCGGCTGCACCCCTTGTATTTAGAGGGAATCTTCGCATAAATCCCAGAATTTTTCTTGCACTGCACAATTTCTTCGCCTATTATTGACTCATCGGTTAGTTATTCATTTTGAGCAGCTAACCACGCTTTGTCTCCTCCACCTACTCCTTTGGTGGATTCCACCCGAAGCCTGGTCTTCGGGTATTTTTTTGCCTTTCAGCATGGTGTAGGCAAAAATATCTGCCTAAATTTTAAACATTTCTTGCCTTAAGTCTTTGAAAGGCTTTATAATTTTCGATTCTCGATTTGCCCACGCGAGAAATGAACAAGGGAGAGTCTGCCGGAACAAAGGCAGAACCACCGCAACAGGGCGCATTTAACTATTTAGGATTCAACATGAAAACCTTTTCCGCTAAGGGCCATGAGGTTCAGCGCGACTGGTTCGTGATTGACGCGACAGATAAAGTACTCGGACGTGTTGCCAGCGAAGTGGCACTCCGTTTGCGCGGCAAACATAAACCAGAATTTACACCACACGTAGACACAGGCGATTTTATCGTTGTTGTTAACGCAGCTAAACTGCGCGTGACTGGTACTAAAGCTCTGAACAAAACATACTACCGTCACACTGGTTACCCAGGCGGTATCTATGAAACAAACTTCACGAAAATGCAACAGCGTTTTCCAGGTCGTGCACTCGAGAAAGCTGTTAAAGGCATGTTGCCTAAAGGCCCACTCGGCTATGCAATGATCAAGAAGCTGAAAGTATATGCAGATGCAACACATCCGCACGCTGCTCAGCAACCACAAGTACTCGACATCTAAGGATTAGCCATGATCGGTAATTACAACTACGGTACTGGCCGTCGCAAGAGCGCAGTTGCTCGTGTATTCCTGAAATCTGGCAGCGGCAAGATCGTTGTCAACGGCAAACCAGCGAGCGAATACTTCTCTCGTGAAACTGGCCTGATGGTTATCCGTCAACCACTGGAACTGACTAATAATCTCGAAACTTTCGACATTATGGTTAACGTTCACGGCGGCGGCGAATCCGGCCAATCCGGTGCAGTTCGTCACGGTATCACTCGTGCGCTGATCGACTACGATGCAACTTTGAAATCTGAATTGTCCAAAGCTGGCTTCGTTACTCGTGACGCTCGTGAAGTTGAACGTAAAAAAGTTGGTCTGCGCAAAGCACGTCGCGCAAAACAATTCTCCAAGCGTTAATTTTTTATCGCTGGAAACAAAAAGCCGCCTGTTTGGGCGGCTTTTTGCTTTTACAGAGTTCAGTCTCGCACAGCAATATCAACGTTGCCCACGTCGGATCTGCTGTTAAAATAACGGAAAATTTCTTGCAAGGAACGTCCATGATTAAAGTTGGTATTGTCGGCGGCACTGGATATACGGGTGTCGAGTTATTACGTATTTTGTCCACCCATCCCGAAGTCGAGCTGACCGCGATCACATCGCGCAAAGAGGATGGCTTGCCGGTCGCCGATATGTATCCATCGCTGCGTGGCAAAGTGGGCATCGCATTTTCTTCCCCGGATAAAGCCAAACTGACCGACTGTGACGTGGTTTTCTTTGCTACACCACACGGTGTGGCCATGGCGCAGGCGCCTGAATTGCTGGCTGCCGGAGTCAAGGTCATCGATCTGGCGGCGGATTTCCGTTTACAGGATGTGGCGCAGTTTGAGAAATGGTATGGCATTCCGCATACCTGCCAGGATGTATTGAAAGAAGCCGTGTACGGTTTGCCAGAGCTGAATCGTGACGCGATCAAAACTGCGCGTGTGATCGGCAATCCTGGTTGTTATCCAACCACGATGCAGCTGGGCTTTGCGCCTTTGCTCAAAGCCGGAGTGATTGATGCGGGCAGCCTGATTGCCGATTGCAAGTCCGGTGTGTCGGGCGCCGGTCGCAAGGCGGAAATCGGCATCCTGTTCTCAGAAGCCAGCGATACCTTCAAAGCCTACGGCGTATCAGGACATCGTCACACGCCGGAAACGACTGAGCAGTTGCAGCGTCTGACCGCGGAACCGGTCGAGCTCTTATTCACGCCGCATCTTGTACCCATGATACGTGGCATGCACTCAACTTTGTATGCAAAACTGAAGACGGATATCAGCAATGAAGCCTTGCAGGCCTTGTTTGAAGACGCCTATAAAGATGAAGAATTTGTCGATGTAATGCCATTTGGCTCACATCCTGAAACTCGCTCCACACGTGCGTCGAATATGTTGCGTCTGGCTTTGCATCGCCCTGGCAATGGCAAAACCCTGGTGATCTTGGTGGTACAGGATAATTTGGTTAAAGGTGCCTCCGGTCAGGCCGTACAGTGTATGAATCTGATGTTTGGCCTGGCTGAAAACACAGGTTTGCAACACGTTCCGGTCATGCCATAAGCATGGCCAAGCGTCCGTTGCGTCATCATCCGCTGCTATCAGCAAAACTGACGGTACGCCAGGAGCAATCCTGGCATGCCAGGATTGCTTTGCTCGCATTGGTGACCGTGCTTGTGCTGGCCTTGCTCTATGTCGCTTTTGTCATGGGTAAGCGCAGCGTCAGTGCAGTGGGGCCGGGTGGCATCAGCGTTTTGCAGTTGCAGGAGCAGATTACCGAGCTCAGCAATGAACGCGATCAGTTGCGCCAGCAAACCAATACCATCGACAGTAAGCTCAATATTGATCGCTCTATGCAAAAAGAGCTGATGGATCAGGTCAAGACGCTGACGGCCGATAATCAAAAGCTGAAAGATGATCTGGCTTTTTTTGAAAGCTTTATGCAGGCAGGTACCGGGCCGGATGGCGTGGCTGTACAAAACCTGAAGGCCGAGTTGGTGGCGCCGGGCCAATTGCGTTATCGCGCCTTGTTGGTGCAGGGCGTGAAAAAAAGCAGCGAATTTTCCGGTGAAATGCAATTGACCCTGAATTTGGTACAGGCCGGTAAACCTGTTACGATGCTGTTCCCTGATCCTAAATCCGGCGATGCTGCTAAGCTTAAATTATCGTTTAAGCACTATCAGCGTATGGAAGGTGTCATACCGTTGCCTGAAGATGTAACGGTCAAATCGGTTCAGGTGAGAGTGCTGGAGCACGGACAGCAGCGTGCTCAACAGACGATCAATTTAAGCACTTGAATCAGCAACTGGTCTGACCGCTTGTTCAGTGCGCAGGCGCTGCTTAGATATCCTGAAGAGGGAATGCACATGTTTAATCGCAAAGCAAAAAATACCATAGACAGCCTGATAGGCTCGACCACACGTATTGCCGGGGATCTGCATTTCAAAGGTGGTCTTCGTATCGATGGACATATCAGCGGCAATGTAATCGCTGAGCCGGATGCAGCCAGCATGCTGATCATTTCTGAACAGGCGGTGATTGAGGGTGAAGTGCGTGCCTCGCATGTGGTCGTGAATGGTGTTATTAACGGGCCGGTGTTTTCCAGTGATTTGCTGGAGTTGCAACCTAAGGCCCGTATTTCCGGTGATGTACATTACAAGACACTGGAAATGATGAGCGGCGCGCTGGTGTCCGGTAAGCTCACGCATGACGTGATACAGGAGCCGGTACTTAAGCTGGCGGCATCCGCTGCATAGATCTGCACTCAGGTCTATAATGGCATAATCTTAGATACAAGGAGCAAGAAATGAACGCCGTTGCAGAAATGCCAGCACCAATTATTTTTACCGACAGCGCTGCTGCCAAAGTAGCGCAACTGATCGAAGAAGAAGGCAATCCTGACCTGAAACTGCGTGTATTCGTACAAGGCGGTGGTTGTTCCGGCTTCCAGTATGGCTTCACTTTCGATGAAATCACCAACGAAGACGACACCACCATGACAAAAAACGGTGTGCAGTTGCTCATCGATTCTATGAGCTACCAGTATCTGGTCGGTGCCGAAATCGACTATAAAGACGATCTCGAAGGTGCACAGTTTGTGATTAAAAATCCGAATGCATCCACCACTTGTGGTTGCGGATCTTCATTCTCCGTGTAAGCACGCTGAATGCAAAAACTGGATGCAAAAAACTAAGGACGCTGCGGCGTCCTTTTTTTATGCCTTGAAAACAATTCAGCGGCAGCCGCTGAAACTATTCATCCCAAAGCCCATAAAGCTGATTACACTGAGATCCATCTAACTCAGAGCGCTGTAACGCTTGCGTCTGCACGCGGGTGGGCTTGCAGCCTGTGCCTGAGCATGACTAATGTTGAATGCGGCAATAACAAAGAGGTGAATATGCAGCAGACAGAGCAGGGGCCTATCATCCGGCAGCGTCAGCGCGAGCTGGTGCAGGCCTTACACCAGGTCTTACCTAAGCATTCCATTCTGTACCATGAAGAAGATACGCGTCCGTATGAATGCGATGGCCTGACCGCCTACCGCCAATTGCCAATGGTGGTTTGTCTGCCTGAAGACGAGGCACAGGTACAGGCAGTGCTGCGTATTTGCTCCCGTCTGCAAATCCCGATCGTGCCACGCGGCGCAGGGACAGGCTTATCGGGCGGAGCCACGCCTATCGCTGATGGCTTGGTATTATCTACCGCTAAGTTAAACCGTATCGTGCGGATCGATGCGCTGGCGCGGACTGCACGGGTACAGCCCGGTGTGCGTAATCTGGCCATTTCTGAAGCCGTTGCCGGGCATGGCTTGTATTATGCACCTGATCCTTCGTCTCAGATCGCCTGCACCATCGGTGGCAACGTGGCGGAAAACTCGGGTGGTGTGCATTGCCTGAAATACGGATTGACGGTACACAATGTGCTACGGGTTCGTGTCGTGCTGATGGATGGTGAGGTCGTCGAGCTCGGCAGCGATGCGCTGGATGCGCCGGGTCTGGAGCTGTTATCGGTCTTCGTCGGTTCCGAGGGGATGCTGGGTATTGTGACCGAAGTGACGGTGAAACTGGTGCCGAAACCACAAGTGGCAAAAGTCATCATGGCCTCATTTAACGATGTGGTCACGGGCGGCAATGCGGTGGCGGAAGTGATTGCGGCCGGCATTATTCCGGCCGGATTGGAAATGATGGACAAGACTTCCTCGCGCATGGTGGAGCCCTTTGTTCATGCGGGTTACGACACGGATGCCGAGGCCATACTGCTGTGTGAGTCGGATGGTACAGCGGCTGAAGTGGAAGAGGAAATCGCACGCATGACTGCGGTATTGCAGCAAGCCGGTGCCAGCGCGATTGCGGTATCACAGAGCGAGGCTGAGCGTTTGCGTTTCTGGTCTGGCCGTAAAAATGCCTTTCCTGCAGCAGGCAGAATATCGCCTGATTATTACTGTATGGATGGCACGATTCCACGCAAACGGCTGGCTGAAGTGTTGACCGGGATCGCTGTGATGGAGCAGAAATATGGGCTGCGCTGTGCCAATGTGTTTCATGCCGGTGATGGCAACCTGCATCCGCTGATCATGTTTGATGCGAATCAGGAAGGCGAGTTTTTACGTGCCGAGGCTTTTGGTGCGGAAATCCTGGAATTGTGCGTTGCTGTAGGCGGCACCATCACCGGTGAACACGGTGTGGGAATAGAGAAAATTAACTCTATGTGCGTACAGTTTACACAAACCGAGTTAAACGCTTTCTTTGCCGTCAAAAAGGCATTCGATACGGCTGGCTTACTCAATCCGGATAAGGCGATTCCTACCCTGCACCGTTGCGCCGAATACGGACGTATGCACGTCAGGAATGGGCAACTGAAATTTCCGGATTTGCCGCGTTTTTAATGAAAGGCCAGTATACGCATGAGTGCAATGACTAATCCCGTCCTAAATGATTTCCGCGAACAGGTACTGACTGCCGCTGCGCATGCTGAGCCATTACACCTACAAGGCGGCGGCAGCAAAGCCTGGTATGGACGGCACAGCAGCGGGCAATTGCTGGATACGCGGGCTTACCGTGGTATTTTGTCTTATGAGCCGACCGAGCTGGTCATTACTGCCTGCGCCGGTACTCCCTTGCGTGAGATTGAAGCGGTGTTGGCGGAGCAGCAGCAAATGCTGGCCTGTGAAGTGCCACATTTTTCAGAGCATGCCACCTTTGGCGGCATGCTGGCAGCGGGCCTGGCTGGCCCACGTCGTCCGTATGCGGGTGCTGTAAAGGATTTTGTGTTGGGTACAGCATTCATGGACGGCCGTGGCCAGATTGCGGAATTTGGTGGTCAGGTCATGAAAAACGTCGCTGGCTATGATGTATCACGCATGCTGGCAGGCTCTTTGGGTACCTTGGGTCTGATCCTGCATGCTTCAGTCAAAGTGTTACCGAAGCCAGTGGCAGAAACCACGCTGGTATTTGCCTTGTCCGAAGCCGATGCGTTACGAAAAATGAATACCTGGGCTGGACAGCCCTTACCCATATCAGCGACTTGCTGGTATGTGGGGCGCTTGCTGGTGCGCCTGTCAGGTGCGCAGGCTGCGGTCGATGCTGCACGCCTCAGCATGGGGGGAGAAGAGATTACCGATGCCAGCACCTGGTGGCAGGCTTTGCGTGAGCAGACGCTGGACTATTTTTCCCAGGATGAGGCGCATGTTTTATGGCGCTTGTCCTTGCCACCGACAACGCCGGCTTTGTCTTTGACCGGAAAATCCCTGATCGAATGGGGGGGGGCGCAGCGTTGGCTATATAGCGATGAAAGCCCTGAACGCATACAGACACTGGCACGCGAAGCCGGTGGACATGCAAGTATTTTCCGCGGGGGCGACCGTCAGGCTGAGGTGTTCGCGCCCTTATCTGCCCCTTTGCTGCGCGTACACCAGCATTTGAAACAGGCATTTGACCCCGCAGGAATCTTCAATCCTGGCCGTATGTACAAGGATATTTGACGCTTATGCAAACCAAACTCGCCGATTTTATTAAAGACAGCCATGCCGGTCAGGAAGCGGACGAAATCCTGCGCAAATGCGTGCACTGCGGTTTTTGTACTGCGACTTGTCCCACCTACCAGTTACTGGGTGATGAGCTTGATGGACCAAGGGGGCGCATCTATCTGATCAAGCAGGTACTTGAGGGGCAACCCGCTACTGAGAAAACCCAGCAACATCTGGACCGTTGCCTGACCTGTCGCAATTGTGAAAGCACTTGCCCATCCGGAGTGAAATACAGCCGCTTGCTGGATATAGGGCGCGCCGTAGTTGAGCAGCAAGTCGGTCGATCGGTCACGCAGACCTTGCTGCGTAAAAGCCTCAGCACGGCTCTGCCGCGTCCATGGATATTCCGGCCAGCGATGCAGGCTGGACAATTACTGCGCCCGGTATTGCCACAGTTCCTAAAAAATAAAATCCCGTTACGCAAAGCGGCACAGCCTGTATTGCCATTGTCTGTGACTGTGCGGCCAAATAGTCGCATGCTGTTGCTGGATGGCTGTGTCCAGCCTGCGATGGCGCCGGAAATCAATCTGGCGGCGCGGCGTGTAATGGCCGCACTGGGCACAGAACTGATCGTGGCACCGAAAGCCGGTTGCTGTGGCGCGATACGTCATCATCTGAATGAGCAGGAGGCTGCACTACAGGATATGCGCCGTAATATTGATGCCTGGTGGCCCGCGATCGAAGCGGGTGTGGATGCCATTTTGATGACGACTTCAGGTTGCGGTGTGACGGTCAAGGAATATGGCCATTTGCTGGCACATGACCCAGCCTATGCGGAGAAAGCAGCCAGGGTCACGGCCTTGTGCAAAGACCTGAGTGAGGTATTGGCAGAGCGTGAGCCGCAGATACGCGCGCTGGTGAAACGCCCTGTTGAACAAAAGATAGTCTGGCATCCGCCATGTACTTTGCAGCATGGCCAGCAAATACGTGGCAAGGTAGAGTCCTTGCTGCGTGCGGTGGGCGTGGATGTCAGCCTGTGTGCCGACAGCCATTTATGTTGTGGTTCAGCGGGTACCTACTCGGTGTTACAGCCGCGCCTGGCTTACCAGTTGCGCGACCAGAAGTTAAAGCAATTACTGGCCAGTCAGCCGGTCGCAGTGGTGTCAGCCAACATCGGCTGTATCACGCATCTGCAATCCGGAACGGATACGCCAGTGCAGCATTGGATAGAATGGATAGATCAGGCTTTTTCTGCGTCTGCATGAACATTGCTGCGGCGCTTTGTATGCACTAGCTTGCCCCTGAAACGAACCCAGCACACCTGATGTGTGCTGGGTTGTACTTAGTTTGAAAGCAGCAGACGGGTTCTTATTTCGCGAGTAAAGCCTCAATATCCTTGATCAGGTCTTCAGGCGTCGTTTGCGGTGCATAGCGTTTATATACACTGCCATCCTGGCGTATCAGGAATTTAGTGAAATTCCATTTGATGGCCTGAGTTCCAAGCAGGCCGGGAGCGGCTGCTTTCAGGTGCTGATACAACGGATGCGCGTGAGCACCATTCACTTCTACTTTTTCAAATAAAGGGAAGGTTACACCAAAGTTTTTTTCACAGAAGCTGCCTATCTCTGAGGAGTTGCCGGGTTCCTGATGACCGAACTGATTGCATGGGAAACCGAGTACCTCCACACCACGTTCTTTGAATTGCTGGTACACCGCTTCCAGTCCCTTGTATTGCGGCGTAAAGCCACATTGGCTCGCGGTATTCACAACCAACACCAGCTGACCCAGATACTGGCTCAGATCAACAGGTTTGCCACTGAGGTCGTTAGCAGAAAAGGCGAGTGCGTGCATATCAGACGATTCCTAAATGATGGGTTCCGGCGCTCAGGTCGCGCTCTTTGGCCTCTTTGCCGTTGAGCATAATAGCGAGTCGCAGTTCATTGACCGAGTCTGCGTTGCGTAAAGCGTCTTCATACGAGATTTTATCTGCTTCGTGCAAATCGAACAGCGCCTGGTCAAAAGTCTGCATACCCAGTTCACGCGATTTTTTCATGATCTCTTTAATTTCATGTACCTGACCCTTGAAAATCAGATCTGAAATCAACGGGGAATTGAGCATGATCTCAACCGCAGCAACGCGGCCCTTACGTCCTTTGAGTGGGATCAGCCGCTGCGAAATCACAGCTTTCAGATTCAGCGATAAATCCATCAATAACTGAGCACGACGTTCTTCCGGAAAAAAGTTAATGATACGATCCAGTGCCTGGTTCGAGCTGTTGGCATGCAGTGTAGCCAGGCACAAATGGCCTGTCTCAGCAAAGGCGACTGCAAAATCCATGGTTTCTCGGTCGCGGATTTCACCAATCTGAATGACGTCCGGTGCCTGCCGCAGAGAGTTTTTCAGCGCTGCACCCCAGTCTTCGGTATCAATGCCTACCTCACGTTGGGTCACGATGCAATTCGCATGTGGATGCACGTATTCAATCGGATCTTCGATCGTAATAATATGACCGTGGCTGTTCTGATTGCGGTAGCCGACCATGGCGGCCAGCGAAGTTGATTTACCTGAGCCAGTCGCACCCACCATGATGACCAGACCACGCTTGGTCATGGCGACTTCCTTCAGATTATCCGGCAGTCCCAGATCTTCTAATTTAGGAATGGCAGTCGTGATGGTACGCAGCACCAGACCGACGCGGCCTTGCTGCATAAAAGCTGATACGCGGAAGCGTCCCATGCCAGCCGGATTGATCGCGAAATTGCATTCCTTGGTCGATTCAAATTCAGCGGCCTGCTTGTCGTTCATGATGGCGCGTGCCAAATCGACGGTGTGTGCGGGCGTCAGCGGCTGATTCGATACGGGCGTCACCTTGCCATCAATTTTGAAGGCTGGTGGGAAGTCCGCTGTGATAAATAAGTCGGAACCATTTTTGCTGAGCATCAGCCGCAGCAGGTCGTGCATAAATTTGGTAGCCTGATCGCGTTCCATGTGTTTATCTCCAGTTCAGCATCAGCCAGGGAAGTTTTCAGGGATTTTTGCTGCGCCACGTGCGGTGGCGACAGAAATCACATTACGTCTGACCAGATCGGTCAGATTCTGATCCAGGGTCTGCATGCCGACATTGTTACCTGTCTGAATCGCGGAATACATCTGTGCGATTTTGGCTTCACGGATCAGATTGCGAATAGCCGGTGTACCCACCATGATTTCATGCGCAGCCACCCGTCCGGAGCCATCCTTGGTCTTTAGCAGCGTCTGGGAAATGATCGCCTGCAGTGATTCGGATAGCATGGAGCGTACCATTTCTTTTTCTTCTGCCGGAAATACGTCGACAATACGATCTATAGTCTTTGCAGCGGATGAGGTATGCAATGTGCCAAACACCAGATGGCCGGTTTCTGCAGCAGTCAGTGCCAGGCGTATGGTTTCCAGATCACGCAACTCACCGACCAGTATCGCGTCCGGATCTTCACGCAGCGCCGAGCGTAAAGCATTATTGAAGGACATGGTGTGCGGGCCGACTTCGCGCTGATTGATCAGGCATTTTTTTGATTCGTGTACGAATTCTATCGGGTCTTCGACGGTCAGAATGTGGCCGTATTCATTTTCATTGAGATGATTCACCATGGCCGCCAGCGTGGTCGACTTACCCGAACCCGTCGGGCCGGTTACCAGTACCAGACCACGCGGTTTCAGCGCCAGATCGGCAAAAATACGCGGCGTGTTTAACTGTTCCAGTGTCAGGATTTTAGATGGAATGGTACGCATGACCGCTGCCGGTCCTCGCTCCTGATTAAATGCATTAACACGGAAGCGGGCCAGACCGGGGATAGCAAAGGAAAAGTCGCATTCCAGCGTTTCTTCATAAGTTTTACGCTGAGCGTCATTCATGATGTCATAGATCAGCTCATGCACATCTTTATGTTCCAGTGGCGGCAGATTAATGCGGCGCACATCCCCATGCACGCGTATCATCGGCGGCAATCCTGAGGATAAGTGAAGATCGGAAGCGTTATTCTTGACCGAGAACGCCAGCAGTTCAGAAATGTCCATTTATAATTCCGGAAAGTATTGATGCCGATTGATTTACTGATATGGCTGCAGACGGCCACAAGGCCCGCCTATGCCAGACCAGCACAGAAGAGTAGTTGATTATGTCCTTAATATCTGACAACTTGCAAGCCGTCAGCCAGCATATCCGCGCCACTGAGAAGCAGTATAACCGCCAGCCGCGGGAGGTAAGCTTGCTTGCTGTTTCAAAAACTTTCCCGGTCCAGGCAATTATTGAGGCGGCGCAATGGGGGCAAGTCGCTTTTGGTGAAAATTATCTGCAAGAAGCGCTCGATAAAATACAATTTGTGAGGGAAAATCAGCCCGAGCTGGCGCTGGAATGGCATTTCATTGGGCCGATACAAAGTAATAAAACACGAGCTATCGCTGAACATTTTCAATGGGTGCATTCAGTCGACCGTGAAAAAATCGCACAAAGATTATCTGAACAGCGCCCCGCCACGCTGCCTCCTCTTAACATTTGCTTACAAATTAATATCAGTGGCGAGGTCAGTAAGAGCGGGGTGCCGCCTGCGGAGGCGGTCGATCTGGCTTTGCGTATTGCCGGTTTGCCTCAGTTACGCTTAAGGGGCCTGATGGCTGTACCTGAGCCCAGCGAGAACCTGGCAGAGCAGCGCGCTGCCTTTGCTGCACTCAGAAAGATTCAGGAGACACTGCAGCAACGTGGGCTGGCGCTGGACACCCTATCGATGGGGATGAGCAGCGATCTGGACGCTGCGATTGCTGAGGGTAGTACTATGGTTCGTATCGGAACCGCTATTTTCGGGAAAAGAGATTATGCCAAATAAAACCAATCATCCTAAATTGAAAATCGCCTTTATTGGCGGCGGCAATATGGCGGCTGCGCTGATGGGAGGCATCATTCCTGCAGTGGCGCTTGCCAGTGATGTGCACGTGGTTGATGTCAGTCAGTTGAGTCTGACACGGCTGGAAGGGGAGTATGGCGTCAGTACTGCACTGCAGGCAGACCAAAAAGTGGCTGACGCCGATGTGATTGTGTTGGCGGTGAAGCCGCAGCAAATGCGCGATGTGATTCAGAGTCTGCAGCCTTTTCTGACGAAGCAACTCCTGATCTCAATCGCAGCTGGCATACGCGCTGCGGATATGTCGCGCTGGCTGAATAGCTATCCGCATATAGTGCGCTCTATGCCAAATACACCCGCAATGGTAGGGAAGGGTATTACGGGCCTCTATGCGCTTGCTGGTGTCACGCAGGATCAAAAGCAGATCGCAGAAACTATTCTGTCTGCAGTGGGCATGACCTCCTGGTTTGAGGATGAAGCTCAAATCGACGCGGTGACTGCGATCTCCGGCAGTGGCCCGGCCTATGTCTTTTATTTCATTGAAGCGCTGGAACAGGCTGCGCTGGAGTTAGGTTTTTCAGCTGCGCAAGCCAGCCAGTTCGCAATTGCTACTTTTGAAGGCGCAGCCAGCCTGGCTTTACATGCGGATGAACCGGTAGCCACTTTACGCGAGAAAGTCACTTCAAAAGGTGGGACTACTTTTGCAGCCGTGAGCAGCATGCAGGAGGCGGGTATTCAGGCCGCTATCGTGCGCGCAACGATAGCAGCCGCACAGCGCGCCACCGAGCTAGGTGATGAATTCGGTCGCCAATCCTGAGTGTCTGCCCGACTGCTTAGTTTGTGTTTGATACGATGCAGCCCCCGCATGTTCGCGGCAAGAGCGCCGGTTTGTACCTGGACAATTGCTGGCGTCATGCCCATTCCCTGGTAGTTGTTACAACATTGTTACCAGTAAGATGGGTGAGAGTAGCTATGTGAATACGTGGTATTGAGGAGGAAGTTGTAATTGTGAAATATAAGTCTATGATTTTATAGGAAAAACTAAATATATTTCTCAAAAATACTGGAAACATCTGCCGCAAATCCGATACAATCCGTTACTTTAACTGGCGGAGCGTTACTTAACTTTTGAGTGCCTTCAGCCACCTGAACCTGGATGCTAGGATAGGCAAACAAAAGATGATGGCTGAGAGTGACGCGCGATGGAGTCCCATAGTCTGGATACACACTGCTGTATCGGGTATTTGCCGTTCGTTGACGAATGTGCGTTTCCTGCGTATGGAGCGTGGTGCCGCCTTAGTACTCCTGCTGGGTATGGTCTATTTGTTTCCTGGCCTGATCGGGCATGATCCCTGGAAACAGGATGAAACTTATATATTTGGCATTATTCAACACATGGTGGAAACCGGTGACTGGATCGTGCCGACGATGGCTGGTGAACCGTTTATGGAAAAGCCGCCTTTGTATTACTGGCTGGCGAGTGTGCTGGCGGTTAGTTTTTCCTCTTTCTTACCTTTACATGATGGTGCACGTCTGGCAACGGGCGTTTTTATGTTGATCACCTGCTGGGCAACTGCCTGGACCAGTCAGCAATGGTGGGGGCGGCAGCAGGGACGGTTTGCCATATTTGCCTTATTGGGATGCATAGGCTTGATACTGCATTCCCATATGATGTTGACGGACGTACCTTTGCTGACCGGTTTTGCTGTGGCGATGGCTGGCTTGGTGCACCCGGAAAAATCTCCCCTGCGCTCAGGATGCTTGCTAGGAACGGGTATCGGTATCGGCTTCATGGCAAAAGGCGTGCTCGGGCTTGCTATTTTCGGGTTGACGGCGCTTTTGTTGCCCCTACTGTTTGCCAATTGGCGTCACCGTCACTATCTGAAGGCTTTGTGCTACGCCTTTTTATTCGCTTTGCCCTGGATGTTGATCTGGCCGCTGGCCTTATATTTGCGTTCTTATCCGTTGTTTATGGACTGGTTCTGGCTGAATAATGTGGGTCGTTTTTTTGGTTTTTCTGTCGCCCAGCTGGGTGCGCCGCACACCTATGCATTCTGGCGTACAACCTTGCCCTGGTTCTTGTTTCCCGCATGGCCTTTGGCTTTACTGACACTCTGGCGTTATCGTCAGCAATGGAAAAGCAACGCAGCTTTGCAGTGTTGCGTACTGGTTGCCGGACTCATGATGCTGGTATTGTGGAAGTCGGCATCCGCCAGGGATAATTATGCATTGCCTTTAATTTTGCCTTTTGCTTTGCTGGCAGCACCTGCCGCTGGCAGTCTGAGCCAGCGTTGGGATAGCTTGTTGAGCTGGAGTGCGCGCATCGTGTTTACGTCAGCTGCGATTGGACTGTGGTGGATCTGGGGCGTGATGCTGACCGAGGGGAAACCGCCTGCATGGGGCTGGCTGACCCGTATGCTGCCTGAAGATTTCAGTCCTGTACTTTCCTGGTCTTCGGCAGCGATCGCATTCCTGTTGAGCGTTGCTTGCCTGTACTTGGTGATTGCAACCCGTAATAGCCGTGGCCGTGGTTTGACGAACTGGATGGCAGGTGTCAGCGTTTGCTGGATGTTATTGGTCAGTCTGCTTTTACCCTGGGTCGATCATGCCAAAAGTTATCGTAGCGTGTTCGCTGAAATGGAGACGGCGTTGCCTGAGCGTTTCGACTGTATGGCCAGTAAAGATCTGGGCGAGTCTGAACGGGCAATGCTGCGCTATTTTTCCGGCATCATTACTTCTCGCCAGGAGGTACAGCCAGATCAAGAATGTGATTTATTGCTGGTCAACGGCTTGAATGAGATCAAGCCTGCTGAATTTCTCACACATCCGGAATGGCAACTGGTATGGGAAGGTGCACGTCCGGGGGATCAGCGCGAGCGCTTATGGTTATTTGCTTCACGCAAAATTCATCACCAGTTTGCCGCCATAGATCGCCACCAGGCTTTACGGTGATGCGACATCTTTGGATGAAGCTGAATTAGACGGATTGATTTCGCGCCAGATCATCCAGGCCTGTAATGCCGTTTTGGCGATGCTTAACACGCGCCGTGGTCTGAGCCATACCAGGCCTGCGGCCAATGTCGCTGTGAGTAAGGGATGCTGCTTGGCGCGACCGAACAGATTGATGCCCAGTCTCTGACCTGCGGCCGCCAGGTTTAACGAGCCGGATAATTCACTTTTTTGCAGGCTGAACAGCTGACGCTGAGCCTGAATTTTGACGAGCAATGCCTGTTTCCTGCGCGCGAGTTGATGAGCTTGCTTATGCATCATTTACTCCTGCGTCGTAGCGCTTGTGGGCACTTGCAATCCCTGTACGTCTTTATCGAGTTCACCCAGCGTAGCGCTCAGAAAACGTGGGCGTTGACTCAATTGCTGACGAACCCTGAGTGCGATACCGACCGCGCCAGTTACGAAAAACAGGATCATTCCGCTGATTAAAGCGACCCGGTGTGTTTCCCAAAATACGGCGATCAATAATAGGGCGGCCAGCATGGTCGCGAAGCAGGCACAGAATAAGGCCGCTAAAGACCATAACAGCATAGAGGAAAAACGCTGCAGTTCTTCCTCTACTTCCACAGAAGCCAATGCCAGCCGCGTCTGCAGCATATCTGCAAACGTGGCTGTCAATTGCCGGATGGAGTCCAGAACCGCCATGGATCAGCGACTGCGGCCAACGAGTAAGCCGACCAGCAAGCCGATACCGGCTGCGATACCGGCGGATTGCCATGGATTTTCTTTGACGTAGACGTCCGTTGCTTTGGCCGCGTCTCTGGTACGTGTCACAACCAGATCTTCTATCCTTGCCACTTCGGCTTTGGCATTGCGCAGCGTGTGTTCAAAACGTTCTTTGGCAGATTTAAAGCCTTCGCTGCCTTGTTGTTCACTGTTGCGTAACAAGTCTTCTGCATCTCTGATGACCTGATTCAGATCGTGCATCAGTTTTTCTTTATGCTGTTCTGCTGAGCTCATAGTTTTTTCCTTTGTAAAAAACATCGTTAACCACATCCACACATACCGCCTGGCGGTCAGACAGGAAATAGCTGCAACTCTTAGTCTAGGCAAGTATGGGTAAGACAATTTGCGACAAGTCAAACAAAGCGACGCCGGATACAGCGGCCAGAGTTACCTTTACTTTAAAGCATAGTCAAAGGCAATTCCAGCGAAGATTGCCGCTCCTAACCAGTTATTGTGGCGGAACGCTGCAAAACAAGACATACGATCACGATCTTTGATCAGTACATAGTGATAAAACGCACATAGCGCCGCAGCGGCGATACCAAGCAGAAAAATTTTTCCCAGACCGTTGTTCAGGCCAACCAGTGTAATGATACTCAGGCTGATGCCATAACACAGCATCACAGCCAGCACATCAAAGCGTCCAAAGGTAATTGCGGAAGTCTTGATACCTATTTTTAAGTCATCATCACGGTCGACCATCGCATATTCGGTATCGTAGGCGACTGCCCAGAACACATTGGCGACTAACAGGAGCCAGGCGCTGACCGGCAACAAACCCTGTATTGATGCATACGCCATAGGAATGCCGAAACCAAACGCAATGCCCAGGTAGGCCTGAGGAATAGCAAAAAAACGCTTGAAATACGGGTAGCTGGCCGCGATCAGTACGGCACAGACCGACAGCTGTTTGGTCAGGGTGTTGAGTGGAATAATGAGTGCGAACGAGATCAGTGCCAGCGCCGCAGCGACCGCAAGGGCTTCTTTTCCAGAGATTTTTCCGCTGGTGATGGGGCGCTCGGCGGTGCGTTTAACGTATTTGTCGAAATCACGGTCGGCATAATCGTTGACGGCACATCCGGCTGAGCGCATGAGTAAGGTGCCCAGGCTAAAAATCAGCAACAGCTTCCAGTCAGGAACACCGCCAGATGCGAGCCATAACGCAGCCAGTGTCGGCCACAACAGCAGCAGCGTACCGACCGGTTTATCAAGACGTATCAGACGTGAATACCAATAAAGACGTTCCGTAACAGACATGAAGGGCATACTCCAGTAAGCGATGCCCGCCATTATAAGGCTTAAGTTTTACATCAGTACCCTTTGCGGGCGAGTAAAAGAGGGCAAGGGTGTGCCAGGTTCTTCCGGAATCTGTTCATCACTCATCAACATATCGGTGTTGGCCGGACAGTTGGACGTTGCGGCGGGAGTATTGCCAGCCTGTTCGCGTCCGGTCAGAAATCCAGCCAGAAAAATGATCCCGGACAGAAGGAGGCAAATGGCATAGAGAGTGAAATTTTTCATGCTGGTTTGCTGTACTTTGCAGAATGCGGTCTGAGCGCGGGCAGCGATCGATGAGCGTGCTGATTGCTGAGACTGCGTGAATAAGAAAAAAGAAATAGTGTCGCAAGTTCAGAAAATTAGTACCATAGCATTTGGAAAGGTGTAAGATTTCCAATCTCAGGTAGCGTGCAGCGCTACCATGCCAATAATGCAAACTGATCAGGAGATAAAATGAGTTCACCGGAATTGCTGTTGCAGGTCTTGCGTTCAGAATTACGTGCTGCCGGCGTCACCTATAAAGTGCTGGCCGAGCGTATCCATATGAGTGAATCCAGCGTTAAACGCATGTTCGGTCAGAAGGATATGAGTCTGTCACGGCTGGCTGAAATCTGTAAGGCATCCGGAGTGGCGATGGAAGATATATTGCGTCAGGCTGCCGATGTCACACCGCACTCAGATACGCTGACGCTGGCACAGGAAAAATCCCTGATCGCTGCGCCCAAACTTTTACTGGTGGCGATTTGCTGCCTTGGTAACTGGACGATGGAACAGATTGTTGAGACTTATCAGATGACAGAATCAGAGTGCATCTTGCAGTTGATCGCACTCGACAAGCTGGAATTGATTGAATTACGCCCCAATAATCGCTACCGACTGAACGTATCACCGGCTTTTCACTGGTTACCAGATGGCCCGGTACAGCAGTATTTCCGCGATTATGTCGTGGCTGATTATTTCAACGGCAGCTTCGATCATAAAGGGGAAACTTTGTTATGTGTCCCGGCCCGGGTATCCAGCCGCAGTGCGCAGGAGGTGGTGCAAAAAATTCAGCAATTAGTCGCGGAGCTGGCGCGTTTGCATCAGGAAGACCGGCGCCTGAAAGCCGACGAGCGGGATGGATTTACTTTGCTGGTTGGCTTCCGCTCCTGGGAATTTTCCGCATTTACTGCTTTACGCCGTCCGGAAGCCAAACCTGAATTACCCAGTATGACTCACCAGATCGGTCCTAAGAAAAGATAAACTGAAGAACCCGCACCGCGGGTTGCTCCTACACCGAAATACAGGGGGCCAAACCGGGTGTCGACCGATAAGCTGGTACTGGCTGCCTGCTTCAGTTCATGTAAACGGAAGCTGTTTTCATTGCCGTAGGCACCACCCAGTTCTGCGGAAAAGCCCAATCGTATGGCACCGCCCACTGTCGCAGGCAAAGCACCGATTTTTTTTGCGATCAGTATGCGGCTAAAAACGTTAGCGTCACCCGTCAATGAATTTCTGGGTAAGCCGGACAGGCGTAAAAAACCACCCAGTGCGGAGGGGGCATTGCTATGTTGTGAGCGCCCCCATTCACCATATATGTGACCGGCCCAGTCACCGTACTGGAAAGCACGCATCATACTGATTTCCGAACTGGCCTGCGAAGGCTCACCGCTGTCTTTGCTGGGGGAGCGCTGCCACGATAAAGTCAGCAGCGAGCCTTTGCTCGGGAATGTAAGCGAATCGAGCGTATCAGCGCGGAAGCTCAGGAACTGTGTGGTATCAAAGAATTTGGTGTTGGGATCAATCGGTGCCACCGGAATGACACTGTTCAATTTTGCATAGCCACGCCGGATACCTGCCTCGATGCTTCCCCAGTTGCCGAGCTGGCGCCCCAGCAAGAACGAGACGCTGGTCTCACTGGCATTAATCCTGCCTACGCGTAATCCCTGACTGTAGTTGTCCAGTCCCGTCGCATTGTAATCAAAGCCAGGCGCGACATACCAGGGGGAGGCCGGTGCCAGCGGTTGCCAGAATTGCGTGCTGAATTCCTGGTGACTCCCGATTCTGGCAACTGAGCGCAATTCCGCGCCATAACGATTCAACGAAGAGGCCACATGCATGACGCTCAGGGAAAAACGATTATCTTCTGCAAAGTCGCTGGATAATTCTACCCCCAGGCGCAGACGGTTGCGGCTGGATTCGGATTCTTTCGCTTCTATCGTGACCTTACGCTCAGTGACTACGTCTTCAATCTTGGCTTCTACGGTATCGAGATCACCGCGTCCATATAACTTTGCCGTTGCGGCGCGGATCTGGTCTTGGGTCAGGCTATGGCCAGTCTCCAGTCCAGTCTGTGAAATCAGTGCCTGTGGATTAATGTATTGCGTGCCTTTGACTTCGATCTGGGTAATCGGCATAGCGACCAGACTGGTCTTGGCAGTACGGGTGGCGTGGGTGCGCTGGGCATCGACTACCTGGTATTGCGCTTCATCGACCGCATAATTGCGTAGTTTGCTTTGTAGCTGGAAGGTGGCATTTTCTCCCGCAGAAATCGCGCGGCGGTAAGCAGAAAAGTCCAGGAAACTGATGCCATCCAGTTTGGGGGCGATCAATACATCATTTACTTTCAGCTCCTTGATGGAACGCTGTACATTTTGCTCAGTTAATATCTGCAACATCTGGGTCGCGACATCAATCGCACTATGCAAATCTCTTTCCTTTGCCAACGGCGTTCCCACATTGACTGCAATGATCACATCCGCACCCATAGAGCGCGCCAGCTCGACCGGCAGATTACTGACCAGACCCCCATCGACCACCAGCTTATCTTTGATACGCACCGGGGCAAATACACCGGGAACGGCCAGCGAAGCGCGCATCGAGGCCAGCAGAGGGGTATCTGATAACTCCACCAGGTCGCCAGTAAGTAAGTCGGAGGCGACAGACCGGAAAGGCAGTGCTAATTGATTGACCGCATGATCTCGCATTCCTTCCGGTACCAGTCGGCCCAGAGCATGATCCAGGGTAGCATTGCCTGCTGCAGCTGCCGGTAAAAATACACCGGATTTGGTGACGGCCAGTTCCAGCCGGGTGGGAATAATCGTATCCTCAATTTTACGGCGATAGTCGAGGTCGTAACGTGCAGGGCGGTCTGCCATCACATGATCCCAGTCGGTTTCGATCACGATGCGTTCCAGCTCATCTGCCGTTCTGCCCGCTGCATACGCACCTCCGACCACCGCTCCCATGCTGGTTCCGACTACCACATCAACCGGCACCCGCATTTTTTGCAAAGCCCGTAACACGCCGATATGCGCAAAACCGCGAGCGCCGCCGCCAGACAATACCAATGCTATCCTCGGACGCTGGGTCAACGTGGTATCCGTTGCGGTATTCGTCGAGGTACGCGCTAAGGCATTTGCCGTTGGGAGCGTGGAGGCAGCATTGCCGCCAGGGTTAAGTACCTGGATTTGTGCACTGGTGGGAAGGCAGAGGCAGAGCAGCAGGCCAGACAGCAGCGTAGGAAATAAGGACATCAGGCGTGATAGCTTCATGAGAGGATGAATCCGAAAAAAACGAACAACGAACTGGAGAGAAAAATAGTTGACGCTTGCCAATAGATCGCATGGCGGCTCAGGCTTTAGTCTGGACGTACCGGGTCGATCAGCGCCATCAGTACGTGATCACGCCAACTGCCATTGATGTGCAGATAAGCTTTGGCATAGCCTTCCTGTTCGAATCCCAGGCTACGCAACAAAGCAGCACTGCGTGCATTTTCAGGAACATAGTTTGCCATTACTCTGTGCAAACCTTGTTGTCGGAACACGTAGTCCAGGCCAGCCTGCACTGCTTCGCGCATTAAGGCTTTGCCCTCGCAGTCGGCAGCAATGGCGTAGCCCAGATGGCAGGCCTGAAATGCGCCACGAACGACATTGCTGAAGTGGCAGATGCCTATCATCCTGTCCTCAAGCCAGATTGAGAAAGGAAATCCTGCACCACTGATAAATTGCTGATTGAACTGAGCAATACGTGCTTCGCAAGCCTGCAATGAAAAGTAATCAGATGGACGTTCAGGTTCCCAGGGCTGCAGATGGGTCTGATTGTCCAGCAAATAGCGCTGATAGAATGGACTATCCTCCAATTGCAATACACGTAAGGTCAGTCTTTCGGTTTGCAGGATAGGATAGGGCATAGCGGCCTCAGAAAATGGCAGTGGCCGAAGTATACAACTTTTGTTGTTTATATGGCAGTTTTTTGCTATTGCACGCTGGCGTCTTCACTGAGCATCGTGACGCCCGGTAAGGTGCAGGCCAGCACAGTCTGACGTATTGCTTCGATGGCAGCCTGACGGGTAAAACTTTTGCGCCAGGCGATCACGATTCTGCGCTCCGGCTCCGGTGCGGAAAACGGAACATACCGCAGCATGCCATCTTTGCTGCGCAAGTCAGCGACTGACGCTGCCGGCAATACAGTCAGACCTACACCGGATGCCACCATATGGCGTATGGTTTCGAGCGAAGAACCTTCAAAAGTGCGTGCGATACCATCGCCGGTCGTGGAAAAACGTGCCATTTCGGGACAGACTTCCAATACCTGATCACGGAAACAATGTCCGTTCCCGAGTAATAACATGGTTTCCGTCTTGAGTTCAGCAGCTGATATTTCTTCACGTTCAGCCCAGGCATGGTCCTTCGGCATGGCGACCACAAAGGGCTCGTCATACAAAGCCTGTATCATCATGCCGTGATCGGGCAAGGGCAACGCCATGATAGCTGCGTCGAGCTCACCCTGACGTAGTAATTCCAACAATTTGACCGTGAAATTTTCTTGCAGCACCAAAGGCATCTGCGGCACCCGCTCTATCATATTTTTGACCAGAGAGGGCAGCAGATAAGGACCTACGGTATAGATCACACCAAGGCGAAAAGGGCCAGCCAGCGGATCTTTATTTTGTTTGGCAATTTCTTTGATGGCAGCGGTTTGCTCTAATACCCGCTCAGCCTGTGCAACGATTTGTGCACCCAATGGGGTGGTCGACACTTCAGTGCCGCCACGCTCGAAAATGGTGACGCCCAGCTCATCTTCCAGCTTTTTGATTGCGACAGACAAGGTCGGTTGCGCCACAAAACAGGCCTCAGCGGCATGGCCAAAATGTTTTTGTCGGGCGACGGCGACGATGTATTTTAATTCGGTGAGTGTCATGGTCTTAGTTTGGCACAGACTTGGCGGCTCGTCAGCAAACTATTCAGCCAAAGATAAAAAAAACAGAATTCCGGTCAATGCTGCGTGACTAAAGCAGTTTCTTGCTACTTGAAATGGGACCAGGCGTGGTTTGATTTGTAGGATTTGCAATATGAAGCCCTAAGCCCAGTCCCCTATGGTCACGATTGCCTGCTTATTTTTTGTTTGCCATGGCCTTAGTCAATTCCAGATGCCCTTGTGCCATGCCGCTTTCCGGCACGGTTTCGTGCTCACGCTGACGTACTTCTGCCAGACGTGCAGCGAGCTGTTCCGGCGCGTCGCTGGCATGGCCTATGTGTACACCCTGGGTCAGGGTAATGTGGGCGGCCTCAAAGCTGCCGGCACCGGCGCATAGTATGGTTCTGTTCGGCGCCTGTTCAGAAGCGAGTACCAACATAGCCGGAACCACGTCTGCGGGTTGTAAGGCTTGTAAAAACTCAGGAGGGAACAGGCTTTCTGTCATGCGTGTGGCCGCTGTCGGGGCCAGGCTGTTGACGCGGATATCGTATTTGGCGCCTTCCAGCGACAAGGTTTGCATCAGACCGACCAGCGCCATTTTCGCAGCGCCGTAATTGGATTGTCCGAAGTTACCGTACAGGCCAGACGAAGAGGTTGTCATGACGATACGACCATATTTTTGTTCTGTCATGATGGGCCAGACGGCTTTGCAGCAATGCACCGCGCCCATCAGATGCACATCCATCACCAGTTTAAATTCGTCCAGCTCCATTTTGGCGAAACTCTTGTCACGCAGGATGCCGGCATTGTTGACCAGGATGTCGACGCGGCCCCACTTCGCAATCGTCTCACTCACCATGGCCTGTACTGCCGCGTAATCGGTCACTGATGCACCGTTGGCGATCGCCTCGCCACCGGCAGCAAGAATTTCTTCAACCACAGCGAGCGCTGCAGCGGATGAGCCGCCGGAACCATCGCGCGCACCGCCCAGATCGTTGACCACGACTTTGGCGCCTCTGGCAGCCAGTGCCAGTGCGTGTTCACGCCCCAGTCCGCCACCTGCGCCGGTGACGATCGCTACGCGTCCTGTCAAGTCTATGCTCATGCTGTCATCCTTTATATTTGTCGTTGAAATAGAGTTGCTGAATTAGTGTCTTGTATTTGTGTCAGTCCGGGTCTGGTTTTAAGTCCAACCAGGCTGCAGCGATGCATTGTAACCTGCACCGCAAGACATGATAGCCCGCTTGCTCAGCTCAGTTTTTTCTGCATCATGATGGCGCCACCCATGGCAGGATCAAGCTCATACGTGGCAAAGCCCTGGCGCAGGTACAACTGACGTGCCGGATGATTGCCCTCCAGGACTTCCAGTGTGAGCTTGCAATAGCCTAGTTGTTGCGCATAATCGCAGATATAGCGCATGAGTTGCTGACTGATACCCCGTCCACGGAAATCGGGATGTACCGCAAAGTCGTGAATGTTCAATAAGGGCTGACATGCGAAAGTAGAAAAGCCCTCTATGCAAATGGAAAAAGCAGCGGCCTGTTCCGCTTCATACGCCAGAAAAGCATGCACCATTGCTTGGCGTTTTTGCAGTTCGGCGATCAGATTCGCCTGGCTGTACGGCGACAGGGCTGCGCCACCACCCATAGGGTCGAGCGCATAGGCATTCAATTGCTGCAGCAAGTCCTGGGTATGACGAGGATTGTGCAGATCGGCTTTGATCAGTGTCAGCATACGTAGTTTAGGTAATGGTGTTGTTGCGATGGCGTTAAGGTAGCGCTGCCCGAGGCTGCCCTGATCCCGTGGCTAATGTGGGCATGGCGCACGGCGATCTCAGACCCGCAGAAATTCTTCTTTGTTCCCCAGCCAGCGTTCCAGATGGGCGGCGACGGTGACCGGATCATGTTTAAGTAATTCCTGCGCCAGATTGCGCGCTTTTTCGACCAGCCACTGATCGGTTTCCAGATTCGCAAAGCGTAACATGGCTTCGCCGGATTGGCGGGCTCCAAGGAATTCACCGGGGCCGCGTAATTCCAGATCTTTTCTGGCGATTTCAAAGCCGTCGTTACTCTCGCGCATCGTGGCCAGCCGCTGTTTGGCTGTACCGCCCAGCGGGCCCTGGTAAAGCAGCAAACAGACCGAGGCCGCCGCGCCGCGACCGACCCTGCCGCGCAACTGATGTAACTGCGACAGGCCGAAGCGCTCGGCATGCTCGATCACCATCAGACTCGCATTCGGCACGTCAACCCCGACCTCAATCACCGTCGTGGCGACCAGTACCTGACTGCGCTGGTGGATGAAGTCATCCATGACGGTTTGTTTTTCAGCTGGTTTCAGACGCCCATGCACCAGGCCGACCTGTATGCCAGGTAAGGCGGCGGCCAGCATCATATGGGTATCGGTCGCGGTTTGTAATTGCAGGGTTTCCGACTCTTCGATCAATGGGCAAACCCAATAGACTTGTTTACCTTCCTGCGCTGCCGCGTGGACCCGGGCGATCACTTCATCACGCCGGTTCTGGTCGATCACGCGCGTGACGATAGGCGTGCGGCCAGGCGGCAGCTCATCAATTACGGAGACTTCCAGATCCGCAAAATACGTCATCGCCAGCGTACGCGGGATAGGCGTGGCGGACATCATCAGTTGATGCGGTACTTTACCGGCCACGGCTTTGTTCGCCAGATTTAAACGCTGCCCTACGCCAAAGCGATGCTGCTCATCGACCAGCACCAGTCCCAGATGAGCAAACTGCACGCTGTCCTGGATCAGTGCATGCGTGCCTATCACCAGTTGTGCCTCGCCAGAGCTGATCATGGCATTGGCTTGATCTTTTTCTTTCTTTTTCAGGCTGCCGGTCAGCCAGGCTGTTTTCACACCCAGCGGTTCCAGCCAGGCGGCGATTTTGCGGAAATGTTGTTCTGCCAAAATTTCAGTCGGTGCCATCAATGCCGCCTGAAAACCATTGTCGATCGCCTGTGCCGCCGCGAGTGCTGCAACGATGGTTTTGCCGCTGCCTACATCGCCTTGCAGTAAGCGCTGCATAGGGTAGTCTTGACGCAGATCGGCACGGATTTCCGCCAGCACTTTTTCCTGCGCCCCAGTCAGAGAGAATGGCAGATTAATCAGAAAAGCATTGCTGAGTTCACCGACCAGTGGCATTGCCGGTGCGCCTTTGCTGCGCCTTGTCAGCTGGGCGCGCTTGAGCGAGAGTTGCTGTGCCAGCAGTTCATCGAACTTCATGCGCAGCCAGGCCGGGTGTTCGTGCTCCATCAGGCTGTACTGATCGATATCGGGCGGTGGGTGATGCAGGGTACGGACGGCAGTTTCAAAGCCACACAATTGCAGGCTGGCCAGCCGCGCTGCGGACAGGGTGTCGCGCCAGTGTACGCGTTCTATCGCATTGCTGATGGCCTTACGCAGCAAGGCTTGCGGCACGCCTTCCCCAGATGGATAGACCGGCGTCAATGCCTTAGGCAACGGCGCGCCTTCATTGACAATTTTATAGTTAGGGTGCACCAGTTCCGCCCCCAGGAAGCCATGCCTGAGCTCGCCGCGCGCGCGCACCCTGGTGCCTATCGCTAGCTGCTTGGTCTGGCTGCCATAAAAATTCAAAAAACGCAGCGTAACCTGATCGCTGTCATCGCTGAGGGTGACCACCAGTTGCCGCCTTGGCCGGTATTGCACGTCTGCCGCAGTGACCACGCCTTCGATCTGCACCTGGCTGCCGCCGCGCAGACTGGCTTCGCGCATACTCAGGATCTGGGTTTCGTCCTCATAGCGCATCGGTAAATGCAGGATAAAATCCATGTCTTTACGTAAGCCCAGCCTGGCCAGCTTATCACTGGCTTTAACGGGAGCTTTTGCGGGGGCTTTGGCAGTTTTCTTTGCGCCGGTTTTCGTACGCGCTGAAGTCTGCGCTGACCCACTGGCGTGGTTTGCTAGCGCATTTTCCGCTGCGGGCGTTGCCGTAGTCAGGGCGATCTCATCCTGTGCATTTGGGTGTTCCGCTGCCATGGGTGTAAAATGGTGGGTTTTGCCGTCGGCTTTGCCTGGTCGGTTATAAACAAGTTTGCTAAAAAATCAGCATACCGCATGCGCACTTCCCCCTGAGTTTCTACTGAGGGGCAGGTTGTTGCGCTTTATTTTACTGATTTTTTATACAGTGCGCAGCATTTTGTTCCATTTAATACGGTTTCCCGAGCATGAACTATTCTTTGAGTGATTTTGATTTCGATTTGCCTGATGCCTTAATCGCGCAGACTGCCTTGCCAGACCGGACGGCATCGCGCTTATTGCATGTGGATGGCGATCGTCTGCTCGATCGCCAGTTTCCTGACATTCTGGAGCAATTGCAGGCTGGTGATGTGTTGGTGTTTAACGATACCCGTGTGCTCAAAGCGCGCTTCTTCGGTGTCAAGGAAACTGGTGGCAAAGTACAGTTGCTAGTGGAACGCATTTTGTCCAATACGGAGGAAAACCGCAGTGTGTTGGTCCAGATGCGCGCCTCAAAAGCGCCGTTAGTGGGCAGTAAAATTCGCCTGGCCGATGCGTTTGATGTGACCGTTGGTGAGCGTGCTGGTGAATTTTTTACACTGCACTTCCCTGAGGATATTTTTACCCTGCTCGACACCTATGGCCGTTTGCCATTGCCACCGTACATTGAGCACGATGCCGATGCTTTTGATGAGCAGCGTTATCAGACCGTGTACAACCGTGTGCCAGGCGCGGTCGCTGCGCCGACAGCAGGCTTGCATTTTGATGAAGCCTTGCTGCAGCGTTGCCGCGATAAAGGGATTACGCTGGCCTATGTGACCTTACACGTTGGTGCCGGTACGTTTCAGCCGGTACGTACTGAAAACCTGAAGGAACACGTGATGCACAGTGAGTGGTACACCGTATCGCAAGAGACGGTGGATCTGATCCGGGCCGCCAAGGCAGCCGGACGCCAGGTGGTGGCAGTCGGCACCACCAGTATGCGTGCGCTGGAATCTGCCTCGCAATCCGGCAGTCTGCAGGCGGGCAGCGACGATACCTGCCTGTTTATCACGCCGGGCTATGTATTCAAGACGGTAGACCGTCTGATTACCAACTTCCATTTACCTAAATCGACATTGATGATGCTGGTGTCGGCCTTTGCCGGCTATGAGCGTGTTAAGCAGGCTTATGCACACGCCATCGCACACCAATATCGTTTCTTCAGCTATGGTGATGCCATGTTGCTGACCAATACTTCCGGGAAAGATCATGCTTGAATTTACCTTAATCAAAAAAGACAAAACCACAGCAGCGCGCCGTGGCCGCGTGAAAGTCAATCATGGTGTGATTGAAACGCCTATCTTTATGCCGGTCGGTACCTATGGCTCGGTAAAGGCGATGTCGCCGCTGGAACTCAAGGAAATCGATGCCCACATTATTTTGGGTAATACCTTCCACCTGTGGCTGCGCCCAGGGCTGGAGGTGATGAATAAATTCGGTGGCTTGCATGGTTTCATGGGCTGGGATAAGCCTATCCTGACTGATTCCGGCGGTTTCCAGGTGTTCTCGCTGGGCGCGATGCGCAAAATTACCGAAGAAGGTGTGAAATTTTCTTCCCCGATCAGCGGCGAGCGCCTGTTTCTGTCGCCAGAGATTTCCATGCAAATCCAGCGTTCGCTGAATTCCGATATCGTGATGCAGTTCGATGAATGCACACCTTATGAAATCGATGGCCGTCCGGCGACGACGGAAGAAGCCGGTAAATCCATGCGCATGTCGCTGCGCTGGGCGCAACGTTCTATCGATGAATTCAATAAAACCGAAAATCCAAACGCCCTGTTTGGTATTGTGCAGGGCGGTATGTTTGAACATCTGCGCGATGAGTCGCTGGCAGGCCTGAATGAACTCGGCTTCCATGGCATAGCCATCGGTGGTTTATCGGTGGGGGAGCCAAAAGAAGACATGATGCGCATCCTCGCGCATACTGGCCCAAAATTGCCGGAAAATAAACCACATTACCTGATGGGCGTAGGCACACCGGAAGATCTGGTAGCAGGTGTTGCGAATGGTATCGATATGTTCGATTGCGTGATGCCAACCCGTAATGCGCGTAATGGCTGGATTTTCACCCGATTTGGCGATGTGAAAATCAAGAATGCACGTTACAAAGAAGATAAAGAGCCGCTGGATGCGACTTGTGAATGCTATACCTGCAAGAATTTCTCACGCGCTTATCTGCATCACTTGCACCGTACCGGCGAAATTCTGGGTGCCCGTCTGAATACTATCCACAATCTGCACTACTACCTGGATTTGATGAAAAACATCCGTCGTGCGCTGGATGACGAGCGTTTCCCGGAATTTGTACAGCAATTCCATGCTGATCGTCAGCGCGGAATCTGAGCCTGCGCTCTAAAGTAGCAAACTTGCCTGCTGAGATGCTGAAATAGACAGGGAAAAGCAGGAAAGGGTAGTAAAAAGCAGGAAAACGCTGTTTTTTCGATAGCGGGTGCTAGAATGTGGCGCTTTGCCAATTGAAAAAATGGCTTTTGGCATCAGATGTGGGCTTGCGGTGATTCCTCCCGGAGAGTTGACTTGCGCAGTCGCGTAGCTGGCTCATCCGCCCGGATCAGTTTCCGCCTGACGGGTATTTGCCATCCTGCTTATCTGGAATTGCAACGAAAACAGTATGTCGGTTTGATTATCGGTTTGATCACATACTGTGGATTATTACAACGATTGGAGTCTGAACGTGTTTATTTCTAACGCTTATGCGCAAACTGCGGGTGCAGGTGTCGATGGTGGTCTGATGAGTTTCTTGCCACTGGTGTTGATGTTTGTGGTGCTGTATTTCCTGATGATACGTCCACAGATGAAGCGCCAGAAAGAACAGAAATCCATGATGGATGCGCTGGCAAAGAATGATGAAGTCGTCACCGCCGGTGGCATACTGGGTCGTGTGACCAAGGTGAACGAAAGCTATGTCACGCTGGAAGTCGCTAACGGTACCGAAGTCGTGGTGCAGAAAATCGCGATTTCGACCCTGCTGCCAAAAGGCACAATCAAGGCGATTTAAGCGCATCGTACAGGCAACGCAGTCCATGTTTAATGTGGACTGCGTTGTGCTTTTCAGCATCCCATTCTTAGATAATTATGAATCGCTATTCACTCTGGAAGTATGTCCTGATCCTGATTGCCCTGCTGTTCGGCGCTTTATACACGGCGCCTAACTTCTTTGGTGAGTCTCCTGCGGTACAGATCAGCAGCGCCAAGTCGACCGTTAAGATCGATGAAAGCATGAGCAAACGCGTTGAGCAGGTACTGCAACAGGCAGCACTCAAAGACAGCGGCATTTTTTATGATTTCAACGGTATGCAGGGTTCGGTACGTGCGCGTTTCGCCGATACAGATACCCAGTTCAAGGCCAAGGACGCACTCGAAAGAGCCTTGAATGCCGATCATAATGATCCGACCTATACCGTCGCATTCAATCTGTTATCGAATACGCCGAAATGGCTGCAAAGCATCCATGCGTTGCCTATGTACCTGGGGCTGGATTTGCGTGGTGGTGTGCACTTCCTGATGCAGGTTGACACCAAGGCAGTCATGAACAAGCGGATCCAGGGTCTGCAATCCACAGTGAAAACCAGCTTGCGTGACAAAGAAATCCGCTATGCGGGTTTGAGCCGCGATGGTGACGTGATTTCTGTTAAGTTCCGTGATGCGGAGACCCGCAACAAGGCGAAAGCCGTGCTGGCTGATCAGATGCAGGACGTCAGCCTGCAGGACGTGCCAGAGTCGACTGAATTTGAAGTGAAGGTCGCACTCAAACCGGAAGCCTTGAAAGCCGTCATCAGTGAGGGTGTGAAACAGAATATTACGGCTTTGTCCAAGCGCGTGAATGAGCTTGGCGTGGCTGAACCTATCATCCAGCAGCAAGGTCCTGACCGCATCGTGGTGCAGTTGCCTGGTGTGCAGGATGTGGCACGTGCCAAAGAAATTATCGGTCGTACCGCGACCCTGGAAGTCCGTGTGCTGGATGAAAGCGTACTGGGTGCGGTGGATGAAAATACACCGGCACCTTTTGGTGCAGAACGTTTCCGTTCTGACCGCAACGGTGAATGGCTGATGCTGGTTAAAGATCCGGTGGTCACAGGTGATTACATTACCGGTGCTACCGCCAGTTTTGACCAGAACCAGCAGCCAGCGGTATCGGTTGAACTGAATGGTGACGGTGGCCGCAAAATGCGCGATGCAACCCGTAGCCGCGTCGGCAAACGCATGGCCATCGTGCTGTTTGAAAAAGGCAAGGGCGAAGTTCTGATCGCGCCAACTATCCAGAGTGAACTGGGTTCCCGCTTCAATATTACCGGTATGGGTACGCCTGCAGCAGCAGCCGATCTGGCGCTGTTACTGCGCGCTGGCTCGCTGGCAGCACCGATGGAAATCATCGAAGAGCGCACCATAGGACCGCAACTGGGCGTGGAAAACATCAAGCAGGGTAAGAATGCCACGCTGTATGGTTTTGCCGCGATCTCGGTGTTCATGATCGCCTATTACATGCTGTTTGGTTTCTTCAGCGTGTTGGCCTTATCGGTTAACTTGCTGTTGCTGGTGGCGATACTGTCGCTGATGCAGGCAACCCTGACCTTACCTGGTATCGCGGCGATTGCGCTGGCGCTGGGTATGGCGATTGATGCCAACGTGCTGATTAATGAACGTATTCGTGAAGAGCTGCGTGCTGGCCGTGCGCCACAAAAGGCGATAGAAGAAGGTTTTGCGCACGCCTGGGCGACGATTCTCGATTCTAACGTGACGACTATGATTGTCGGTCTGGCCCTGCTGATATTTGGCTCTGGCGCTATCCGTGGTTTCGCCGTGGTGCACTGCCTGGGTATTCTGACCTCGATTTTCTCATCCGTGTTTGTCTCGCGCGGTGTTGTGAATCTGTGGTACGGACGTCAGAAAAAACTGAGCACAATTTCTATCGGTCAGATCTGGAAACCCAGCGAAGACGCTGCGAAGTAATTTTAAAGGACACAGGCATTTATCATGGAATTATTCCGCATTAAAAAAGACATTCCTTTCATGCGCCATGCGCTGATTTTCAATGTCATCTCTGCACTGACTTTTGTCGCTGCTGTGTTTTTCCTGGTACAAAAACAACTGCATTTTTCCGTCGAATTCACCGGTGGTACGGTGATGGAAGTGAGCTACACCAAGGCGGCAGACGTGGACGGCATACGCCGTACCGTCGATAGTCTGGGTTATGTGGATGCTTCGGTGCAGACTTTTGGTAAGGCGCAGGACGTGGTCATCCGTTTACCGCTGTCGAAAACCCTGAGTTCTACGCAGCAGGCCGATCAGGTGATGGCAGCATTGGTTGCAAAAGACCCGGAAGTTAAAAAGCAGCGTGTAGAACAGGTTGGCGCTCAGGTGGGTGATGAGCTGGCCCACGATGGCCTGATGGCCTTGTTATTTGTGGTGCTGGGCGTCATGGCCTATCTGGCGATACGCTTCGAATGGAAATTCGCGGTGGCAGCGATCATTGCGAACTTGCATGACGTGATCATCATTCTGGGCTTCTTCGCCTTCTTTGAATGGGAATTCAATCTGTCCGTGCTGGCTGCGGTGTTAGCGGTATTGGGTTACTCGGTCAATGAATCGGTGGTTATTTTTGACCGTATCCGTGAGAACTTCCGTAAACAGCGCAAGATGTCGGTGACTGAAGTGATCGACAATGCGATCACCAGCACTATTTCACGTACCATCATCACGCACGGAAGTACGCAGATGATGGTGTTGTCCATGTTGCTGATCGGTGGTCCGACGCTGCACTATTTCGCCATGGCGCTGACCATCGGTATTTGCTTCGGTATCTACTCTTCGGTCTTTGTGGCGGCAGCGATTGCGATGTGGCTGGGTGTGACCAGAGAAGATCTGATCAAGCCGGTCAAAGAAAAAGACGATACAGACGGTGCTGTTGTATAAAACTTGTCTTTATCGTGTAACGGAAAGTATCTACACTGAAAGCCAGCGGAAACGCTGGCTTTTTATTTGTTAGCATACAAAATGTATGCAAGCCGTGCACTTCAGAGTGAAACATCGGCAAAATGAGCGTTTGACGCGACAGTGTACTTTGCTCACTAACTCGCCATGATCCCGTTCGCGAAACCGGTTTTGTTACTTCATTTGCCGGAATTGACCGCAAATCAGCTTAGCTTCTGCGAACTTTATGTCTCTAAGTCAGTCCTAGCGTCCGCAAAGTAAAAAAAGAATTGAAAAAATGAGCCAACTGAAAACCATCACACTCGTTGCGGCGATCGCCGCCCTGGCCGCTGGCGGCTATTATGCGTACCAGTCATCTGCACCCAAAAATCCTGAAAGCGCCAATACCAAGAACGCTGACGCCAGCGCAAAATCATCAGCATCGGCTTCCGCCAGCGCCTTGGCTGGTAAAGGCGATAGCCGCCCGGTCAGTGTTTCCACCATCCTGACGCAGAAAAAAGATTTCCCAGTCCGCCTGCAGGCTAACGGCGTGGTGTCCAGTCTGAACACCGTCGATATCCGGCCACAAATCACCAGCACGGTCACCCGCGTACATATCAAGGAAGGGCAGTTTGTACGTGCCGGTGAGTTATTGGTTACGCTGGACAGCCGCAATGACGAAGTTAACCTGGCTAAGGCGCAGGCGCAGCTGGACAAGGATATGGCCACGCTGGCTGACTTACAGCGTCAGCTGGTTCGCAGCAAGGATCTGGTCAGTAAAAAGTTTGTCGCGCAAAGTGCGCTCGACACGTCACAGACTCAGGTCGATGCACAGCAGGCAGTGATCGCCTCGGATAAGGCCGCAGTGAATGCCGCTAAGGTCGCGCTCAGCTACAACCGCATCATTGCTCCCGCATCTGGACGCACCGGCATCATCAGCGTGTTTGTGGGGTCCCTGGTGCAGCCTAATGCGACAGCCACGCCTATGGTCACCATCACTCAGATCGATCCGATCGCCGTGACTTTCCCGCTGCCGCAGCGCCATCTGAACGATGCGCTGCAAAGTATGCGTAATGCAGACAGCTTTGTGCAGGCCAGCCTGCCGGATGGTCAGGGCAAATATAAAGGCAAATTACAGTTTGTTGATAATGTGGTCGATGCAGCCTCCGGCACAGTCAAAGTCAAAGCGGTATTTGACAATAAAGAGATGAAATTATGGCCGGGTGCTTACGTCAATCTGGACATGAGTGTGCGCACCATCAAAGATGCCGTAGTAGTGCCGCAGGATGCGATTGTGGTCGGTGCACGCGGTAAGTCGGTCTATGTCGTGAATGCAGAGTCAAAAGCCGAAGTGAAACCTGTGACTGTGCTGGAAAGCTATGGCAATGAAGCGGTGATTTCCGGTGTCGATGCTGGCGTCAAAATTGTATTGGATGGTAAGCAGAACCTGCGTCCGGGTGGTTTGCTGAAAGAGCGTAGTGCGGATGACAAAGACAGCGCTAAAGCTCAGGATGGTAAAGAGGCTAAAGAAGGCAAGCCAGCCAAAGCCGCTGAAGCACACAGCGCCTCTGCAGCGAGTGCATCATGAATTTATCTGAGTTATTTATCCGCCGTCCGGTGATGACGGTCTTGCTCAATCTGTCTATCGTGGTAGCGGGTATTCTGGCCTACCGCTATATTCCGATTGCGGCCTTACCTAGCTATAACACACCCGTCATCAGCGTCAATGCCAATTTGCCGGGAGCCAGTCCTGAAACGATGGCGACCTCGGTGGCCCTACCATTAGAAAAGCAATTCGCGACTATACCCGGCTTATCGGTGATCAGTTCCAGCAATACGCTGGGGAATACCTCACTGACACTGGAGTTTGATCAGAACCGGAATATCGATGCCGCCTCGGTTGATGTGCAAGCTGCTCTGTTGCGCGCACAGCGTTCCCTGCCTATCGATATGACCTCGCCACCATCGTATCGCAAGGTGAATCCGGCGGATGCTCCGGTCTTGTTTATCGCGCTGACTTCGCCGTCTTTAAGTCTGGCAGAGTTGACCAGTTATGCCGAGCATCTGATTTCACCGAGTTTGTCTACGTTGGAAGGGGTGGCACAGGTCAATATCTTCGGTATCAAACGCTATGCGGTGCGTATCCGCGTGATGCCAGATGCGCTGGCTGCGCGTAATCTGACTTTGGATGAGTTGTCCGCTGCTATTCGCACTTCAAATGCGAATACGCCGGTTGGTACGCTGGATGGTGATAAGCAAACCCTGACCCTGACTGCGAATAAGCAATTGCAAAATGCACAGGAGTTCGCCAATCTGGTGGTCAGCAACAAAGGTGGCCAGGTAGTGCGTCTGCGCGATGTGGCTAAGGTCGAAGACAGCTACGAACAGGTCAAAACCAGCGCAAACTTTAATGGCGAGAGCTCGATTACGCTGGCGATTCAGCGCCAGTCGGATGCCAATACCGTGAAAGTGGTGGATTCGATCAAAGCCGCTTTACCGGGGTTCAAGGCCCAGTTGCCCGCTTCGGTGAATATGAATCTGGTCAATGACCGTTCAGTCTCGATTCGCGATGCCTTGCACGACGTGAATCTGACGCTGCTGTTCACGATTTTCCTGGTGGTGCTGGTGATTTTCCTGTTCCTGCGCCGCATGGTGGCCACCCTGATTCCTACGCTGTCGCTGCCGGTCTCGCTGGTTGGTGCGATCAGTCTGTTGTGGGGCTTTGGCTATACACTGGATAACGTGTCTTTGCTGGGTCTGACGCTGGCTGTGGGTCTGGTGGTGGATGATGCGATTGTGATGCTGGAAAATATTATGCGTCACGTCGAAAATGGTGAAGAACCATTCAAGGCTGCATTGCAAGGTTCACGTGAAGTTGGCTTCACGATTATCTCGATTTCTACTTCGCTGATCGCGGTGTTTATCCCGATTTTCTTCATGCCGGGCGTGATCGGTCAGTTGTTCCATGAGTTCGCTGTGATCGTTAGTCTGGCGATTGTTGCGTCCGCCTTCGTTTCACTGACCTTGGTTCCTATGCTGGCCAGCCGCTTTTTGAAGAGCGAGCATGAAATGGCTGCACCACCGCGCTTGGTCGGCGCCATGCTAGGCGCATTTGAGCGTGGCTTCGATGCGTCCTTGCGCATTTACACACGTGGCCTGGACTGGTCACTGCGCTATCGCAAGCTGATCCTGATATTGGCGCTGGCTACCTTCGTAGCGACAGCTTACCTGTTTAATGTGATTCCTAAAGGCTTCTTCCCGCAAGAAGATATCGGTCAGATCAATGTGACGACCGAGGCGGCAGAAGAAACCTCGTTCCCGGCCATGGTGGTGTTGCAGGATCGCGTAGCGAAGATCATACGTGATGATCCGAATGTGGCTACCGCCACCTCCTTCAATGGCGGTAGCGGTGCGCAGAACAATGGCCGTATGTTTATCAATCTGAAGCCGCGCGATCAGCGTAAGCCGATGAAGGAAGTGGTCGATGGCTTGCGCAAAAAAGTCGCCGCTGTTCCCGGTATCACCGTATTCCTGCGCCCTACCCAGAACTTACAGCTGGGAGGCCGTCCGAGTAAGAGTCAGTATCAGTACATCCTGCAAAGTGTGGAAGCGGGTGAGCTGAATGACTGGGCGCTTAAGCTGGTGGATAAACTGCGCAATGATCCTGGCTTCAAAGATGTGACCACCGATTCTCAGCTCAAAGGTTTGCAGGCATCGGTCGATATTGACCGTGACCGCGCCAATAGCCTGGGTGTGGGGATGGACAGCATACGTTCAGCGCTGTACAGCGCATTTGGTGAGCGTCAGGTATCGACCATGTACACCAGTGTTGACAGCTATTCAGTGATTATGGAACTGGCTGCCGAGGCACGTAAAGATGAGAGTGCGATCAATGGCATCTATGTGCGCAGCAATACCGGCACGCTGGTGCCTTTAAACAGTATCGCGACGGTCAAACGTACAGTGGGCCCGACTGCGATTAACCACGTCGGACAGTTGCAGGCAGTGACGGTGTCCTTCAATCTGGCCCCGGATATGGCACTGGGTGAAGCGACCAGGCGTATAGAACAATACCGTGAACAAATCAAATTACCACCTTCGGTGATTACGTCTTACGGTGGTGATGCTGCGGTGTTTAAAGACTCGCAGTCCGGTCAGGTGGTGTTAATCGTTGCGGCTTTGCTGGTGATCTACGTACTGCTGGGCGTGCTGTATGAGAGCTATATCCATCCGATTACAATCTTGGCCGGTTTACCATCGGCTGCAGTCGGCGCGCTGATCACGCTTAAGTGGTTTGGCGAAGATCTGACGCTGATCGCGACCATTGGTATTTTGATGCTGATTGGTATCGTTAAAAAGAATGCGATCATGATGATCGACTTTGCGCTCGATGCACAGCGCCATCAACACATGACACCAGCAGAGGCGATACGCGAAGCCTGTATTCAGCGTTTCCGTCCGATTATGATGACCACACTGGCGGCGTTGGTCGGCGCGTTGCCGATTGCACTGGGGCTGGGCGCCGGTGCTGAACTGCGTCAGCCACTGGGCCTTGCCGTCGTTGGTGGTTTGATTTTCTCGCAGGCGATTACGCTGTTCATTACGCCTGTGATTTATCTGGCTTTGGATAAATACAGTGGTTCTGGGCCGATAGTCGGAGACCGTTTGCCGGGGCGCTAGTCCTTCGTCGACAAATAAAAAAACGGCACCCAGGTTTGAAGTGACCCCATTTAGTTGGACAGCTTGATAGTTACGTGGCCAAGGGCTGATTCCTGTATTGAACAGGACTCAGCCCTTTTAATTTCAGTTTTATACGGTCATGATTATAGTAGTGGATGTAGTC
>NZ_JACOGG010000069.1 GCF_014284365.1 Cognatundibacterium rugosum | reverse complement strand
AACTGGCTGACGCACTGGATAGCTACATTCCTACACCAGAACGCGCAGTTGACGGTACATTCCTGCTGCCAGTAGAAGACGTATTCTCCATCTCTGGTCGCGGTACAGTGGTAACTGGCCGTGTTGAGCGCGGTATCGTTAAAGTCGGCGAAGAGATCGAAATCGTTGGTATCAAAGACACAGTCAAAACAACATGTACTGGCGTTGAAATGTTCCGCAAACTGCTGGACCAAGGTCAGGCAGGCGACAACGTAGGTGTTCTGCTGCGCGGTACTAAGCGTGAAGACATCCAGCGTGGTCAAGTGTTGGCGA
>NZ_JACOGG010000068.1 GCF_014284365.1 Cognatundibacterium rugosum | reverse complement strand
GTCATCAGGCGCTGCACGGTTTTATGGTTCACCGCCACCCCGGATTGCTGAATGCTGGCCGTGATGCGCCGATATCCGTAACGTCCTTGATGGCGCGCGTAAATCGTGCGTATGTGTTCTTTTAAGTCAGCATACTTATCCTCAATGAGCATTACTTTTTGCTGGTAATAAAACGTGCTGCGCGCCATGGCCGCGACTTTCAGCAAACCGGCAATGGGGTATTTTTGCCTTAGTTCCTGGATGAGTTGCGCTTTTTGCGTGACGCTGCTTCCTGTGCCTGCTCCTGAACTAAGGCTTTCAACTTTTTTAGATATTCGTTCTCCATGCGCAGGTA
>NZ_JACOGG010000067.1 GCF_014284365.1 Cognatundibacterium rugosum | reverse complement strand
TACCTGCGCATGGAGAACGAATATCTAAAAAAGTTGAAAGCCTTAGTTCAGGAGCAGGCACAGGAAGCAGCGTCACGCAAAAAGCGCAACTCATCCAGGAACTAAGGCAAAAATACCCCATTGCCGGCTTGCTGAAAGTCGCGGCCATGGCGCGCAGCACGTTTTATTACCAGCAAAAAGTAATGCTCATTGAGGATAAGTATGCTGACTTAAAAGAGCACATACGCACGATTTACGCGCGCCATCAAGGACGTTACGGATATCGGCGCATCACGGCCAGCATTCAGCAATCCGGGGTGGCGGTGAACCATAAAACCGTGCAGCGCCTGATGACAGAGTTAGGCT
>NZ_JACOGG010000066.1 GCF_014284365.1 Cognatundibacterium rugosum | reverse complement strand
CCAATTATTATCAATCGGCACCTGAGGATCGTTGAGGTAATGGGTTAACGCCGACCAGCGATTTAAACTGTAGTCGATTGCCCTGAATGTAGCACCGCCGCCAGGGACTTGCTGGCGTTGAACCAGTAACCATTGATGTAAGGCATCTGCAACTGGCTTGGCTTGCGCTTGACGCATGGCTAAGCGTTGCGCCGGGGCGAGCAAGCTGACTTCCCGTTCCACAGCGTAGAGTCGCGCATATAACGTAAGCGCCCGGTCATCACAGGTTGACCGGTTCTGATATGGATGATGGAAATTATTGAGCAAGCTTCCAGTTGTGTGGCAGTAGTTCGCCGATGCGGCTGAATGGTTGCAATGGTAGCCTTTCCAA
>NZ_JACOGG010000065.1 GCF_014284365.1 Cognatundibacterium rugosum | reverse complement strand
TCTTTCAGTATGTCCGGTCGGGGAGACTGGGCTGTGGAAATTTTTAAACTTTGAAGTTTTAAACCTTTAAACCTTTGAACCTTAAAACCTTTAAACACAGAGACACAGAGACACGGAGAAAGGCTTGCGAGAGGGACTGAATGATCAGACTATGCTCTTCGCTTTGCTTTGCTTTGCTTCGCTTTGCTTCGCGTTTCTCTGCTTTTCCTCTGTGTCTCCGTGCCTCTGTGTTAAACAGGTTTTAATGCTTTTAGGTTTTAACGCTTTTCAGAACATTCCTACCACGCAGCCTGCCCCGTTGACCGGGTTGGACCTTATGCTTTTTTCGCGACTTTGCTCATGTTGCCGGACAGGACAACGGAGTGCAGGTCTG
>NZ_JACOGG010000064.1 GCF_014284365.1 Cognatundibacterium rugosum | reverse complement strand
GCGAGCCCAAGTTGACCTGGTAATTTCTGGATCTAACGCGGTTTCTCCATGTCGTCCATAAAATTTATTGTAACCTTCCCAAAGTGTTAGCCATTCAGGAAAGTCGTCTTTGCTAACACAACGGATCACAAGCTGATCACTCATCTTCATCCTTTCTAGTTTGGGGAGAATATCCCCAATAGGTCTCATAAAATATAAAGCAAATTTCAGGCTTGCCGATTGGGGGCAAACATCCAGTAACTCGCTTCAACACAACGTAAGCATCCGGTGAAGTCATCTTGAAGTTAAGTGCGTAAGCGTAGATGATCGTGTCCACTTAATAAGTGGACACTTGTACATGATGGACGATGGAATCAATACGCCAAGACGGCGTCGGCGGCAC
>NZ_JACOGG010000063.1 GCF_014284365.1 Cognatundibacterium rugosum | reverse complement strand
ACTGGTTCAACGCCAGCAAGTCCCTGGCGGCGGTGCTACATTCAGGGCAATCGACTACAGTTTAAATCGCTGGTCGGCGTTAACCCATTACCTCAACGATCCTCAGGTGCCGATTGATAATAATTGGATTGAGAACCAGATTCGTCCCGTCGCATTGGGACGAAAAAATTGGATGTTCGCCGGCAGCCTGCGCGCAGGCAAACGTGCGGCGGCGATCATGAGTCTGATCCATTCAGCCAGGCTCAACGGTCACGATCCTTATAATTACATGAAGGACGTATTGGAAAGGCTACCATTGCAACCATTCAGCCGCATCGGCGAACTACTGCCACACAACTGGAAGCTTGCTCAATAATTTCCATCATCCATATCAGAACCGGTCAACCTGTGATGACCGGGCGCTTAC
>NZ_JACOGG010000062.1 GCF_014284365.1 Cognatundibacterium rugosum | reverse complement strand
TACAAATTACTCGATGATTTTAGCAACAACGCCTGCACCGACTGTACGACCACCTTCACGGATAGCGAAGCGCAAGCCTTCTTCCATCGCGATTGGGTTGATCAGTTTTACTGTGATCGATACGTTGTCACCTGGCATTACCATTTCTTTGTCTGCTGGCAACTCGATCGAACCAGTTACGTCCGTTGTACGGAAGTAGAACTGTGGACGGTAGTTGTTGAAGAATGGGGTATGACGGCCGCCTTCATCTTTCGACAGAACGTAGATTTCGCCTGTGAAATGTGCATGTGGCTTGATCGAACCTGGTTTCGCCAACACTTGACCACGCTGGATGTCTTCACGCTTAGTACCGCGCAGCAGAACACCTACGTTGTCGCCTGCCTGACCTTGGTCCAGCAGTTTGCGGAACATTTCAACGCCAGTACATGTTGTTTT
>NZ_JACOGG010000061.1 GCF_014284365.1 Cognatundibacterium rugosum | reverse complement strand
ACTACGCACACGTTGACTGCCCAGGCCATGCTGACTATGTTAAAAACATGATCACTGGTGCAGCGCAGATGGACGGCGCGATCCTGGTTTGCTCCGCAGCAGACGGTCCTATGCCACAAACACGTGAGCACATTCTGTTGGCTCGCCAGGTTGGTGTTCCATACATCATCGTTTTCCTGAACAAATGCGACATGGTTGATGACGCTGAGTTGCTGGAACTGGTTGAAATGGAAGTACGTGAATTACTGTCCAAATACGAATTCCCAGGCGACGATCTGCCGATCATCCAAGGTTCCGCAAAACTGGCGCTGGAAGGCGACAAGGGCGCGTTGGGCGAAGAAGCAATCATGAAACTGGCTGACGCACTGGATAGCTACATTCCTACACCAGAACGCGCAGTTGACGGTACATTCCTGCTGCCAGTAGAAGACGTATTCTCCATCTCTGGTC
>NZ_JACOGG010000060.1 GCF_014284365.1 Cognatundibacterium rugosum | reverse complement strand
CGTCTGGACGTCAGCATTAAAAATCTTCAAAGTAGTTCCCGTTAAATATTAGCGGGAGCTACTTTGGAACTACTAACTACACCGGTGCGCAGGAAGCGACGCCCCAACTATTCACCGGAATTCAGGAAGCAACTGGCGCTACGCGCAGCCGAACCGGGCGTTTCGGTCTCCCGCCTGGCGCAGGAGAGTGACATCAACGTCAACATGCTGTTCAAGTGGCGTCGGCAATTACGGGAAGGTCGATTGGACGGCGTAATGCACCGCCAGGCTATGCTGCCCGTGACGATCATCGACGAGCAGCCAGATCATTTGGCATTAGCACATCCGATTGATAGACCTGATGCTGTCGCAGCTCAGGAAGTTCTCACGGATCGCTCCGGTGTGATTGAAATCCAGATGGCCGGTGCGGTCGTGCGTTTCGATGGCAAGGCTGATTTGACTGCGATCCGTGCCGTGTTGGGGATGTTACGACCATGATGGGGCTACCGGCAGGAACACGCATCTGGCTGGCAGC
>NZ_JACOGG010000005.1 GCF_014284365.1 Cognatundibacterium rugosum | reverse complement strand
GACTACATCCACTACTATAATCATGACCGTATAAAACTGAAATTAAAAGGGCTGAGTCCTGTTCAATACAGGAATCAGCCCTTGGCCACGTAACTATCAAGCTGTCCAACTAAATGGGGTCACTTCATAGTTCCAGGGCGTTTTTTATTGATGAGTTAGATTAAGCCCAGCTGCGCATCAGGCCGACTGCCAGGCCCTCGAGTGAAAATAATTGTTCGTCGCGCTCGATGCGTATGACGGGATAGTCTGGGTTTTCTGGCAGCAATTCGATCAGGTTGCCAGTTTTTTTGTAGCGCTTGACGGTCACGTCGTCACCGATACGGGCTACGACAATTTGTCCGTTTCTGGCACTGTCGCTGCGTCGCACTGCGAGTAAGTCGCCATCTAGTATTCCTGCGTCGCGCATAGACATACCCCTGACCTTCAAAAGAAAATCCGGTTTAGCGGAGAAAATACCGGGGTCTACGGTGTAATTGCTCTCTATATGTTCAGAGGCAAGAATGGGTGAGCCAGCAGCAACTCTCCCCACTAGTGGCAGCGAAATATGGTTGCTACTTTCTTGATTTTGCTTGCTCTTTAACATGCCAGTGATATGGCTGGACAGCTCAGACTCCAGCAGACGTATGCCGCGTGAGGTGCCTGCCGCGATTTCAATCACACCTTTGCGCGCCAGGGCTTGTAAATGTTCTTCGGCGGCATTGGTAGAGCGAAAGCCTAACTCACTTGCTATCTCTGCCCTGGTGGGCGGGAAGCCGGTATGGTGTATGGCATCCTTGATCAGATTGAGTATCTGTTCCTGACGATTGGTTAGCTTTAGCATGGGATATCCGTAAATTGCGCTGTACGTATGAACAGTCTGTATTTTTATACAGTGTCATTGAATCTGCAAGCGCTATTTGAACTTTTCGACACAGAAAGTGCGCTGGCATGCGCTGGTGGCAGTGCGGGGCGTTGAAATAGTTTGAGTTAACCCGGGAAACCAGTTAAAATCATCGGCTTTCCTCTTCCTGCACTCGTCTTGACGCCGAGGCAGGCTATTTTTATTGTCCATAAGGAGAATATATGCGTCATTATGAAATCGTATTTATCGTACATCCGGATCAAAGCGAGCAAGTTCCGGCAATGATCGAACGTTACAAAGCCAGTGTTGTAGCCCGTGGTGGTCAGATCCACCGCGTAGAAGACTGGGGCCGTCGTCAATTGGCTTACATGATCCAGAAACTGGCAAAAGCACACTATGTTTGCATGAACATTGAGTGTGATGCAGAGACTCTGGTTGAGCTGGAAACCGCATTCAAATTCAATGATGCTGTTCTGCGCCACCTGACAGTTAAAATGAAGAAAGCTGAAACAGCACCATCTCCAATGATGAAAGCTGTTCAGAAAGAAGACGCAGCGAAAGCACAACGCGTTGAAGCGCCAGCTGCTTAATTCTTTATTTTTTAAGGTCGTGTGACAACCTGGTGAACCAACTGACTATAGTCGCTAAATTCATCGAAAAAGCTGCAGTGCGTTATACGCCGGCAGGGATTCCGATAGCGAATGGGGTGTTACTACATAGCTCACAGCAAACAGAAGCAGGCTTATCGAGACGGGTGGAAGTTGAATTGGCAGCACTGGCTGCCGGTGAACAGTCCAAAATTGTTTCGGATTTGCCACTCGATGTTGAGTTTTGTTTTACCGGGTTTTTAGCACGCAAAAATCGCAACAGCAAAAGTCTCGTTTTTCATATTACTGAAGTCGGGACACATTTACTTGATTAGGAGCCAAAAATGGCATTCGGTAAAAAATTTGATAAAAGCAAATTGAAGCAAAAGCGTCAGCAACAAAATCCTTTGTTCAAGCGTAAAAAATTCTGCCGCTTCACAGCAGCACACGTAGAAAAAGTGGACTACAAAGACGTAGACACTTTGAAAGATTTCGTACAAGAGAACGGCAAGATTATGCCTGCACGTTTGACAGGTACTAAAGCACTGTACCAGCGTCAAGTTGACACAGCGATCAAGCGCGCACGCTACTTAGCGTTGCTGCCTTACACTGATCTGCACACAGCGTAATTGACGACCAAGTATTAGGAGAAAAATATGCAAGTTATTCTGATGGATAAAGTCGTTAATCTCGGCAACCTGGGTGATGTAGTTCGTGTAAAAGATGGTTACGCACGTAACTTCCTGATTCCACAACGTATGGCACGTCGTGCTACTGCAGCTGCAATCGCTGAATTTGAAGCGAAGCGTGCAGATCTGGAAAAAGCTGCTGCTGAGAAATTGGCTGCTGCGCAGGCTCAAGGTGAAAAACTGGAAGGTTCTACTGTTCAAGTTGCTCAAAAAGCTGGTGTTGATGGTCGTTTGTTTGGTTCCGTAACCAACTTTGACATCGCTGAAGCCTTGGCAAAACAAGGTTTCACAGTTGAAAAAGCACAAGTGCGCCTGCCACAAGGCCCACTGAAAGTAGTTGGCGAGCACGCAGTATCTGTTGCATTGCACACAGACGTTGTTGTGAACGTGACTATCTCTGTTGTGGCTGAACAAGCTTAAGCTGAGTTCGCGTCTTAAAAAAGCCGGGTTTAACCCGGCTTTTTTATTTTCTGCAAATAAATAATTTATACAATTTCAGGTTTGTTGTTATGTGTGAACAGCGCAAATCAAGCTATTTTGTGTTGTTTGGGAAATTGATTTAGCAGGTATAATGCGCGCCATGAAAGCAGCTTCTGACCCACAACTTGACGCGATACGCGTACCTCCTCATTCCATCGAAGCAGAGCAATCTGTTCTGGGTGGTTTGTTACTTGATAATGCAGCTTGGGATCGCATTGCCGATTTCATCAGCGAAGAGGATTTTTATCGCTATGACCACAGGATTATTTTCCAATGCATGGTCAAGCTGATTAACAGTTCCAGGCCGGCCGACGTGATTACGGTGTATGAGGCACTGAGCGTACAGGGGAAGGCAGAAGAGGCTGGTGGGCTGACTTATCTGAACGCCCTGGCGCAAAATACACCTTCAGCTGCCAATATCCGGCGTTATGCTGAAATCGTGCGTGATCGTGGCGTTTTGCGGAAATTGATTACGGTCTCTGATGAGATTGCGGGTAATGCTTTTAATCCTCAGGGTAAAGAAGTCAAGCAAATGCTGGATGAGGCGGAGTCAAAGATTTTCGCTATTGCAGAGGAAGGCGCACGTGGTGCTCAAGGGTTTCAGGCGATTCAGCCTTTATTGACCCAAGTGGTTGAACGGATTGATGAGCTGTATAACCGGGACAATCAAAATGATATTACGGGTGTCCCGACCGGGTTTGTCGATCTGGATAAGATGACTTCAGGTTTGCAGCCTGGTGATCTGGTGATTGTTGCGGGTCGTCCTTCGATGGGTAAGACCGCGTTTTCTCTGAATATCGGTGAAAACGTCGCCATTGACAGCGGTTTACCGGTTGCAGTGTTTTCGATGGAGATGGGCGGCGCACAGCTGGCAATGCGTATGCTGGGTTCGGTAGGGCGTCTCGATCAGAGTCGTTTGCGTATTGGTAAATTGTCGGATGAAGATTGGCCGAAACTGACGCATGCCATTCAAAAAATGAATGAAGCGCAGTTGTATATTGATGAGACGCCGGCGCTGAGTTCGATCGAGTTGCGTGCCCGTTCCCGACGTCTGGCGCGGCAATGCGGTAAGCTGGGTTTGATTATCGTCGACTACCTGCAGCTGATGTCAGCTAACGTTGCCGGTGAAAATCGTGCCACAGAAATTTCAGAAATTTCCCGAAATCTGAAAGGTCTGGCCAAGGAATTGAATTGCCCTGTGATCGCTTTGTCGCAGTTGAACCGGTCGCTGGAACAGCGCCCGAATAAGCGCCCGGTCATGTCAGATTTGCGTGAATCCGGCGCTATTGAGCAGGACGCCGACGTGATCATGTTTATTTACCGTGATCAGGTTTATAACCCGGACTCTCCTGATAAGGGGACGGCAGAAATTATTATTGGTAAGCAACGTAATGGTCCGATAGGCAGCGTACGCTTAACCTTCCTGGGTGAGTACACCAAGTTTGATAATTACGTGGGCTCCCTGTCTATTTATGGAGACAGTGAGTCCTGATGTAGCAGCGCTTGCGTAATAACGCGCTGGGTTTTGTTTTTTGTTTTCGACCAATTGAATCCATGAAATTGGTTCTTGTAATTTTCTATTTTCAGTGAGAAAAAAATGTTTGGACGTTTGATGCCTACAGAAGGCAAATTCTTTGAGCTTTTCAACCAGCACGCTGATTTGTGTGTCAAAGGTTCTAAAGAAATGCTGGCTTTGATGACCAATTTCGACGATCTCGAAAACCGTGTTCATGCGATCGAAGGTATAGAAAAACAAGCTGATGCAGTGACTTACAACACCATTGAGTTACTGCATAAGACATTTATTACGCCAATAGACCGTGATGATATCCATAAGCTCATCACACGCATGGATGATATTCTGGATTTGCTGGAAGATGCGGGTCAAACCATCTCCCTGTATGACATCCGTGAAATCACGCCTGAAGCCAAGCGTCTGGCTGAACTGTGCCTGGCTTGTGCTGAAAAAGTCAAAGCAGCGGTAGGCCTGCTGCATAACATGAATAACTCGCGCGAAATTCTGACGATTTGTGAAGAAATCGACAGACTGGAATCGGATGCTGATCATGTGATGCGTGCAGCGATGTCCAAGCTGTTCCGCGATGAGCCTGATGTACGCAATCTGATCAAACTGAAAGCGATCTACGAGATTCTGGAAACCGTGACTGACCGTTGCGAAGACGTCGCGAATATCATCGAAGGCATCATTGTAGAGAACGCATAATTTCCCTCCTGGATAGTGTTTAACCGATCAGCCTGCGGGCTGATCAGGATTGATTGATCGGGGCTGGCAGTTTTGCCGGCGCTATATAGAGTAGATAGAGCAGAGTAAATTTCATGCAAACTTTACAAATTAGCATATATGTCATTGCAGGCTTAGTCGTGCTGGCATTGCTATTTGATTTTATGAACGGTTTTCACGATGCAGCAAATGCGATCGCAACAGTCGTTTCAACCGGCGTTCTGAAGCCGCAGACTGCGGTGGCCATGGCGGCGTTTTTCAATGTCATTGCGATTGTATTTTTTAAATTAAAAGTCGCTGCGATGATAGGGAAGGGCACCATAGAACCGTGGGCAATTGACCATTATGTGATTTTTGGTGCCTTGGTCGGCGCGGTATTCTGGAATCTGGTGACCTGGTATTTTGGTATTCCATCTTCGTCTTCACACGCATTGATTGGTGGACTGGTCGGCGCCGCTGTGGCCAAGTCAGGTACTGCAGCACTGATTTCCTCAGGCTTGATCTGGACGATCAGCTTCATCGTTTTATCTCCGTTACTCGGTTTCCTGCTGGGTTCATTGATGATGTTGCTGGTATCCTGGTTATTTGTACGTTCCACCCCGATGAAGGTCGATAAATGGTTCCGTCGTCTGCAATTGGTGTCGGCATCCATGTACAGTCTCGGACATGGTGGCAATGATGCGCAAAAAACGATGGGTATCATCTGGATGTTGTTGATCGCTGGTGGCTATTCGAGCACACATGACACCATGCCACCGATGTGGGTAATCCTGTCTTGCTATGCAGCGATAGGTATGGGGACTTTGTTTGGTGGCTGGCGTATTGTGAAAACGATGGGGCAGAAAATCACTAAACTGAAACCGGTTGGCGGTTTCTGTGCTGAAACTGGTGGTGCAATTACGCTGTTCATTGCAACCGCAATGGGTATTCCGGTGTCAACCACGCATACGATTACCGGTGCAATTGTTGGTGTTGGCTCGTCACAAAAAATGTCTGCTGTGCGTTGGGGTGTTGCAGGTAATATTGTTTGGGCCTGGGTGCTCACGATACCGGCTTCTGCGTTTGTCGCAGCAATCGCCTGGTGGGTAGGTAAGCAAATTTTGTAATAAAAAAACCGGAGTCAGCTCCGGTTTTTTTATGCCTGCTTACGTGGCTGGAGGGGAGTCACATTTGTTTGAACAGATGCACAAAGCTCCTGCTTACTTCCAGTTTTTCAGTTGATCCTTTGATTTGTACCAGATGGCGTCCGCGCAGATCGCGTACCACACCTGAAATAGCTTTCGCATTGACCAGCGTGGAGCGGTGGATTTGCCAGAACAGTGCCGGATCGAGTTCTTCGGCCAGGTCACGCACGGGTTTTCTGATCAGCGCTTCATAGTTGCTGGTTTGTACCCGCGTGTATTTTTCGTCAGACTGGAAAAACAAAATTTCTTCTACCGGGATCAGGCGCAACTCCTGACCTATCGATGCCTGTATCCACTGCAGATAAGCCGGTCTACTGGCAATACCCATTTGCTTGGCGAGTTGTCCAAGTAGCTGACTCATATCCGCAGGCTGGGCCTGTGCCTGTAAGCGCGCTTTGAGGCGTTCTATGGTTTTACCAAGGCGCTCCAGGTCAGCAGGCTTTAGAACGTAATCGACAGCGCCATGTTCAAAGGCTTGAATCGCATATTGATCATAGGCCGTGATGAAGACGATGTGGGTCTGGCTACCTATCTCTTTTGCAGCCTCAAGGCCGGTTTTGATCGGCATACGGATGTCGAGGAATACCAGGTCAGGGTGATGTTGGGCGACCAGCTGTACGGCTTCTTCACCATTTTTTGCTTCGTCCAGTATTTGCAATTCAGGCCAGGCTTGTTCCAGGCGTGAGCGCAACTGGTCGCGCATCAATCGTTCGTCATCGGCAATAATCGCGGTTGGCATAGTCTGTTCAGTGAGCTAATTCGTAAGGGATTTCTATCGTGACACAGACCCCGCTAGGCTGGTTAGGCGTAATGATCATCTGTGCTTTTTCTTTATACAATAGTTTCAGGCGTTCACGGATATTTTGCAATCCTAATCCAGTGCCATTGCTGGGCATCGCGCCAAAGCCCAGGCCATCGTCGGTGACAGAGACGCGCAACTTACTGTGAGCGACTTCGACCCGGAACCGTATCGTACCGCCTTCTGCTTTACATTCCAGGCCATGCTTGATCGCGTTTTCCACCAGCGACTGCAGCATCATGGGCGGGAAGGAGGCGCTCCTTAATCCTTCCGGCATCACAAAGTCGATGTTCAGGCGTTCTTCCATGCGCATCTTCAGCAGATCCAGATAGGATTTGATCATGTCAGCTTCGCGCCCGAGATTGGTGGTGGAAGCATTTTCCCGCATTTGCGGCAGCACAGCACGCAGATAACTGATCAGGCAGCGCTGCATGGCAGCTGCACGCGGAGGATCGGTTTCTATCAAGTGTTCAACCGAGGCCAGCGTGTTAAACAAGAAGTGTGGTTCAACCTGAGCCTGCATCATTTGCATTTGCGCTTCGCTGACCTGGCGTAGCAGTGATTCGCGCTCTGCAGCAAGACCTGCCTCTTTGGCTTTCTCTTCTGCGCGGACTTTGCCGCCCATTAGTATTTTCATGCCGAATAAACCGAAGATGGCCAGCAGCACAAAATTGGCGAACCATTTTGACGACGTCTTCTTGTAGCTTCTGACTTCTTCATCAGCCGCATCGGCGACTGCATTATTGATTTCATTGCTGATTTCACGCGCGACTTCTGGGGGCAGTTTAATATGGATATCGTCGCCATTTTTTATTTCATGCGCTCCCGGTGTTGCGGGTGTGGCTGGTGTCGCCGGTGTTGCTGGTGTTGCCGCCGTTGCGGATGGATTGCTTGTGCCGGGCTCAGTTAAGACTCGGATTCCATTTTCGTCAATTTCTATCTGCTTACCTTTGCCGTCATTGCCAGGCTTTCGGATGCGGATGCCAGTTTCATCAATATCGATATTGGCATCGCCTTCTATGGTATGGGTGGACTTCTTACTTTTCTTATTCGGACTCTTACTGACAACAATACTTTCTTCCGATGTGAATATTGTGTCTTGTAGTATGGCGCCTGCAGCCATGAGCAGAATCGCAAAAATGAAGAACTTCCACCAGGATAGCTGGGTTACCCATGCAGCCGTTTTATCAAAGCTGCGGCTCAGCCAGCCACTGAAATCGCTGAGTATTGTTTTAAGCGTGTCTGCCGTGTTTGGATTCATGATTTACTCTCTTCTAAAGGCGCTCGTCTATCCGGCATCTGGATATCCGGTGCAATGCAACTTACATGTTTGTACTCTAGAGAAATATAAGTTGCTTTGCCACGAGATTGCGATAGGGAGTAAAAAACGGGGGATAGAATGCCAATCAGTGAAACTCCATCGTATGCAATGCACAGAGTCAGCTTTGATTTGAGCTCAGTTGCGGCTGGGTGCGTTGCTGCAGCCAGGTACGTAAGTCTTGCTGGGTCAGTGGCTTCGCGTAGAAATAGCCTTGTGCGAGGAAGCATCCGTATTCTTGCAGGGTATTGGCCTGCATTTGATTTTCTACGCCCTCAGCAATGATAGTCAGACCCAGATTTTGGCCTAACTGGACGATCATTTTGGCAATACTGCCTTCACTTGCATCTTGCTGGATATCGTTGACAAATGCGCGGTCTATCTTGAGTTTATCAACATCCAGTTTTTGCAAGTGACTCAAAGATGAAAATCCGGTTCCGAAATCATCGATCGAGATGTTGACCCCAAGTTGCTTGATCTGGTGCAGGGTTTTGATCAGCAAATCCGGGTCCTTCATTGCCATGGATTCCGTGATTTCCAGCTCTACAAATTCAGGTGGCGCCTTGGTGTCTTGTAAGGCTTTGTGCAGAGACTGCATAAACAAAGGATGCGAAAACTGTGCTTGCGAGACATTGATCGCCATTTGAAATTCCGTGTACCCGATACTACGCAGATGAACCAGTTCGTACAAGGCGCTGCGCAGCACCCATTCGCCGATGTCGACGATCAGTCCGGAGTATTCAGCAATAGGAATAAACTGATCCGGGGGGATAAATTTCCCCTCGTCGGTACGCCAGCGTAACAGTGCTTCCGCCCCCAAGGCTTTACCTGTACGCATATCTATTTGTGGCTGGTACACCAGAAACAGGCGCTCATGTTCAAACGCAGCGCGTAAAGCGTGCATCAGCAGCACCCGTTCCCGGATTTCGACTCCCATGTTGCGGGTGAAATACTCATAACCGCCGCGCTGGTTGGTCTTGGCACGTTTGAGTGCAATATTGGTGTCTTTTAAAGCCTCAGAGCCATCACCCTCGTAGTCGCCAAGTTTGATCAGACCTATCGTTGCAGATAACTGCACGTCCTGATGGTCGACCTGGAAAGGTGTGGTAAAGAGCTTGAGTATTGTGTCTGGATTGACCAGATCCTGATCGCCTAGCAGCGCAAATGTGTCGCTGCCGACCCGGGCCAGCTGGCATTGTGTGCCGAAGTGGTTGAACAGGCGTTGTGCCACTGCATACAGCAGTAAATCGCCGAATTGATGTCCCAATGCGTCATTGGTTTCCGCAAAGTGATCAATATCGATGAGCGACAGTGCACTTTTTTCCTTGAGTGGCGAGCTCAGCGTTTCGTTCAGGGTCTGTAGTAATTTGAGGCGATTCGCCAAGCCTGTCAGCAAATCGTAAAAAGCATAATTATGCAGACGTGAATTCAAAATCACATTGTCCAGACCGACCGAGACATTGCCGCAGAAAACCTCAAGCAGGCGTCTATCCATCTCGTTTAATTGCAGCCCGTTTTCAAGAAACAGGGTGAAGTCTTTTTTCTCTGCATTATTGAAATACAGCGCGGTCATGTCCGCTTCATAAATGCTCTGCTTGCTGCTCAATGAGCGGCTGACCAGATCCAGCACGGCCGGACGGTTGAGTTCCGCCAGCGAGCGGTCGACCAGTTGGGATAAGCCAGCGGTAGCAGCGATGATATGCAGATCATTGACCGTATCTTGTTCTCCCAGGGGATTTTGCCGAGCACAGACAAATCCCTCGGCATCCAGGTTAAGTAGCCCGGTCATTTGCGTCAGAACGCCGGAGGCAAAATTTTGCAGACCATGTTTTGCCATGAGTTCTGTGCTGGCATTGATGATCATTTCCAGACCACGGCGGCTGGCACTGATGGAGCAGATTTGCTCGTATGAGCGGATGGCAGAGGTGACAGCGGTATACAGTTTGGTACGGGTTAACTCGGATTTTGTTTTGTAGTCGTTGATATCATAATCGCGGATCGCATCTATTTCTGGCGCGTAGCCTGGCTGGCCAGTGCGCAAAATGATACGTACGTCAGCGAGCTGCAGCGTTTTGCGGATGTAATTGACCAGTTGCAGACCCGCATCTTCATGCTCCATTACTACGTCGAGCAGGATGATGGCGATGTCCTTTTCTTTTTGCAGAATTTCTCGTGCCTCGGCAGCAGAATAGGCATGGACAAAGCTCAGGGGGCGGTGCTGTATTTCCAGGCTACCTAAAGCAAATGTTGTTGCAGAATGGACGTCAGGATCATCATCGATAATCATGATCCGCCAGCTCGCCTGGTTTTGCGAAGCTGCCGAAAACTCATCGTGATCTGGTTCGTCAAGGAAAACCAGATCGTCTTCGATAGATTGAATCGGTGAATTCATCGGAAATGCGGCTCCATGCTGGACTTTTTTGTGCGGGACGGGGTGGAATTGTTCCTTGTGGAACTATGACATTAAAAACGATGCCAGCCAAGTCTAAAGTTTTTTTATTTGGCAATAATAAAACACTCTGTCAGTCACACTGCGTTGAATTAGCAAATTATTTTAAATTTGCCAATGATAAGCTGGTTTTTTCCATGGATTGCTTGCATGCGGCATTCCCGAAGGCTGTTAGAATGACCGATCAATCCGACTAACCTGAACTGCAAAAATTATGTCTGGCAATACATTTGGAACCTTGTTTACGGTAACTACTTTTGGTGAATCGCATGGTCCTGCGATTGGTTGTGTGGTGGATGGCTGCCCACCGGGGCTGGAATTGTGTGAGGCAGATATACAACTGGAGCTGGACCGGCGCAAACCGGGCACCTCACGTCATGTGACGCAGCGGCAGGAGCCGGATACGGTAGAGATTTTGTCCGGTGTTTACCAAGGCAAGACGACCGGGACTCCGATCGCGCTGCTGATCAGGAATCAGGATCAGCGCAGTAAAGACTATGGAAATATCACAGAGTCTTTCCGTCCCGGTCACGCCGATTTCACTTACTGGAATAAGTACGGCATCCGCGATCCGCGTGGCGGTGGCCGTTCTTCGGCGCGTCTGACTGCGCCAGTAGTCGGCGCTGCTGCGATTGCAAAAAAATGGCTGAAACAAAAATTTGGTACAGAATTTAAAGGTGGAATGACGCAACTGGGCGATATCGCTATTCCCACAGAGTCTTGGGCGCATACCTCCGCGAATCCGTTTTTTGCGCCGACTGCAGACCAGGCCCTGATTGCGCGTCTGGAGGATTATATGGATGCCTTGCGCAAGGATGGCGATTCTATCGGCGCAAAAATCGATGTGGTCGCGCAAAATGTACCGGTTGGTCTTGGAGAGCCGATTTACGACAAACTGGATGCGGAAATTGCTTACGCCATGATGGGGATTAATGCGGTCAAGGGCGTGGAAATCGGTGCAGGATTTCGTTGTGTGGCGCAAAAAGGCTCTGAGCATGGTGATGAGCTCACACCTGAAGGTTTTCTGACGAATAATGCGGGTGGTATTTTAGGGGGGATCTCAACTGGTCAGGATATCACTGTATCAATCGCCATTAAGCCTACTTCTTCGATCCGCACTCCGCGCCGATCGGTGGATAAAGATGGCAATCCGGTGATGGTAGAAACGTTTGGGCGCCATGATCCTTGCGTCGGTATTCGCGCCACACCGATTGCAGAGGCAATGCTGGCGCTGGTATTGATGGATCATGTGTTGCGTCATCGCGCCCAGTGCGGCGATGTTGCCTGATTCTCTAGTCGCGCTGCAATTTCCTGTCTCGCCGCCGACTGCAGTCCCGGCTTGCCACCACGTGTCATTGCTGATGGGGTGTTTGGCGTTCTAAATATTGATCGGAATTTTGAGTTCTCTCTTGAAGATAGCCGTTCAATATTTGGTGCATAAGCTAATAACTGATTTTTATATTGAAATTCCTTGCACCATTTTGGCTGCTTTTTTGCTTCTGCATCGCACAATTGTGGCATAATCAAATGCGAAAAAAATGTAAGTCCACTCTCCTTTATCATCTTTACACTCTCTGTTCAGAATATCTTCAGGCTTCAGATTATGCTCAAAACGCTCTATGACAAATTATGGGAATCTCATCTTGTTCACTCCGAGGACGATGGTACTGCAATCCTATACATAGATCGTCATTTGCTGCATGAAGTCACCAGTCCGCAAGCCTTTGAAGGATTGAAGCTGACCAACCGTCAGCCATGGCGCAACGCAGCTAACCTGGTCGTGGCTGATCACAATGTGCCGACCACAAATCGCGCGGGTGGTATAGCAGACCCGGTGTCACGGTTGCAGGTGGAAACGCTGGATGCGAATGCGCGCCAGTACGGCCTGACTTATTTCGGTATGAATGACAAGCGTCAGGGGATTGTGCATGTGATCGGACCTGAGCAAGGCGCAACTTTGCCTGGTATGACGGTGGTGTGTGGTGATTCACATACATCCACCCACGGCGCATTTGGCTGCCTGGCACACGGTATTGGTACCTCTGAAGTCGAACACGTGCTGGCGACGCAGACACTGATCGCCAAAAAATCCAAATCCATGCTGGTCCAGGTTGACGGTGTTTTACCTAAGGGTGTTACCGCAAAAGATATCGTACTCGCAGTGATCGGTCGCATCGGAACTGCAGGTGGTACGGGCTATGCCATAGAATTTGCCGGCAGCGCGATCCGTGGCTTGTCGATGGAAGGTCGTATGACCATCTGTAATATGGCCATCGAGGCCGGGGCGCGCGCAGGTATGGTAGCGGTTGATCAAACGACAATCGATTATGTGCGTGGACGCCCGTTCTCGCCGGTTGGCCCGCAATGGGATCGCGCAGTCGAATACTGGAAAACGCTGCATTCCGATGCTGGCGCCAAATTTGATTTGGTCGTGACACTGAATGCCGCTGAAATTTTGCCGCAAGTGACTTGGGGTACTTCACCTGAAATGGTGGTGGCTGTGGATGCGCGCGTGCCTGATCCTGATCTGGAAAAAGACCCGGTCAAACGTGATGCGATAGAAAAAGCACTGGTCTATATGGCATTGAAGCCAAACACCGCGATCTCTGATATCCGGATTGATAAAGTTTTTATCGGTTCCTGCACCAATTCCCGTATCGAGGATTTGCGCGAAGCCGCTGCTGTCGTGCGCGGTAAGTTCCGTGCCTCGAACGTGAAACTGGCAATGGTTGTGCCTGGTTCAGGTCTGGTCAAAGAGCAGGCCGAACGTGAAGGTCTGGATAAAATTTTCCGCGATGCCGGTTTTGAATGGCGCGAACCGGGATGTTCGATGTGCCTGGCGATGAATGCCGACCGGCTGGAACCGGGTGAGCGTTGCGCTTCTACTTCTAACCGTAATTTTGAAGGACGTCAGGGGCAGGGCGGCCGCACGCATCTGGTCTCTCCGGCGATGGCAGCTGCGGCTGGTATTGAGGGGCACTTCGTTGATGTGCGCCGTTTATCCTGATTCAGCAAAATAAGTAAAAGGAAATAGTATGAAAAAATTATTCGCCCTGATCCTGTGTGCCTCCGCCCTGTCAGCCTGCAATACCGTGCAAGGTATTGGTAAGGATGTCAAAAAGGCTGGCGAGGCAGTTGAGAATGCAGCTAAAAAATAAGAAAAACACGACTGGTTTGCTATATGGATAAATTCACTTTATTAAATGGTCTGGTCGCTCCTATGGACAGAGCGAATGTCGATACAGATGCGATCATTCCCAAGCAGTTCTTGAAATCGATCAAGCGTTCTGGCTTCGGTCCGAATCTTTTCGATGAATGGCGTTATCTCGATCACGGTGAACCGGGTATGGATAATGGCCAGCGTCCTCTGAATCCGGACTTTGTCTTGAACCAGCCGCGTTATCAGGGTGCGTCTGTGCTGCTGGCGCGTAAAAATTTCGGTTGCGGCTCTTCGCGTGAACATGCACCGTGGGCATTGGAACAATTTGGATTCAAGGTCATTATTGCACCAAGTTTTGCAGATATTTTCTTTAATAATTGCTACAAAAATGGCTTGTTGCCAGTCGTGCTGACTGAGGCGCAGGTAGACCAGCTATTCAATCAGGTCAAAGCTTTCCCTGGATTTCATCTGGTGGTCGATCTGAATCAACAGACTGTGAGCACGAGCGATGGTGCGATCAATTTCCATTTTGAGATAGATCCTTTCCGCAAATACTGTCTGATGAATGGTCTGGATGATATTGGTTTAACTCTGCGTCATGCTGACAAAATCCGTGCGTTTGAAGAACGTCACTTGCAAGCACAACCCTGGTTGCAAAACACGATATAAACGAATGCGTATCCAGACGCCGTTGATGGTGTGCGTCTGGCCTCAGTTCTGACTGACTGGAATGCAGTCGGCAGCTTAAGGAAAAAAGAATAAATGAAAATTGCAATTTTGCCCGGTGATGGTATTGGTCCTGAAATCGTAGAGCAGGCCGTGCATGTGCTGAATGCACTCGATGAACAGTTTGAAATGGAGATCGCACCGGTCGGCGGTGCTGGATATGAAGCTGCTGGCCATCCTTTGCCTGAAGCCACCTTGAAGCTGGCGCAGGACGCGGACGCGGTATTGTTCGGTTCAGTCGGTGATTGGAAATACGATACGCTGGAACGTGCATTGCGCCCTGAGCAGGCCATCCTCGGTTTGCGTAAAAATCTGAAGCTGTTCGCAAATCTGCGTCCTGCGATTTTGTATCCTGAACTGGCGGGTGCTTCCACGCTGAAGCCAGAAGTGGTGTCGGGACTGGATATACTGATTATTCGTGAACTGACCGGCGACATTTATTTTGGCCAGCCACGTGGTGTGCGTGAGTGTCCGGATGGTCCGTTCAAGGGTGAGCGAGAAGGTTTCGATACCATGCGCTACGCGGAAACAGAAATTCGCCGTATTGCGCATGTCGCTTTCCAGACTGCGCAGAAACGTGGCAAACGTCTGACCAGCGTCGATAAGGCAAATGTGTTGGAAACATTCCAGTTCTGGAAAGATATCGTGAGCGATGTACATCGCGAATATCCGGATGTCGCTCTGGACCATATGTATGTCGATAACGCTGCGATGCAATTGGTGCGCGCCCCGAAAAAGTTCGATGTCATCGTGACTGGCAATATGTTTGGCGATATTTTGTCGGATGCGGCAGCAATGCTGACGGGCTCAATTGGCATGTTGCCGTCGGCATCGCTGGATGCAAACAATAAAGGCTTGTATGAGCCTTCTCATGGTTCGGCACCGGATATCGCGGGTAAGGGAATCGCTAATCCGCTAGCCACTATTCTGTCGGCGGCGATGATGTTGCGTTATTCATTAAACAAAGCAGAGCAGGCAGACCGTATAGAAGCGGCAGTCAAAGCGGTGCTGGCGCAAGGTTTGCGCACACCGGATATTTACGAAGCCGGTACTGCCAAGGTAGGAACGGCAGAGATGGGGCAGGCGGTGGTGGCGGCTTTAGCACGTTAAAGTCGTCAGAGACGATGAAAGCAGGTGTGGGCTATCCTGCAATTTAAAGGAAAAATGATGAAACTGGTTGGTTTGGTTGGTTGGCGTGGCATGGTGGGTTCGGTTCTGATGCAGCGTATGCAGGAAGAAGATGACTTCGTGCATATAGAGCCTGTGTTTTTTTCTACATCGAATACGGGTGGTCAGGCACCTGCGATGGCAAAAAACGAAAAGACACTGAAGGACGCAAATAATATTGATGAACTCAAGAAATGCGACATCATTATTACCTGCCAGGGCGGCGACTACACGAACGCAGTTTTCCCGCAATTGCGTGCAGCTGGCTGGAATGGTCACTGGATTGATGCCGCGTCCAGCCTGCGTATGAATGACGATGCCGTCATCGTACTGGATCCTGTCAACCTGCCGGTGATCAAGGATGCACTGGTTAAAGGTCAGAAAAACTGGATTGGTGGTAATTGCACCGTCAGTTGTATGTTAATGGGTGTTGGCGCCTTGTATAAGGCTGGTCTGGTTGAATGGATGAGTACCCAGACTTATCAGGCGGCGTCTGGTGGTGGTGCACAACATATGCGTGAATTGCTGACGCAGTACGGAAGTTTAAATGCGGAAGTGCGTGCCTTGCTGGATGATCCTAAGAGCGCGATTCTGGAAATAGATCGCAAAATCATCGCTAAACAACGCTCGTTCTCCGATGCAGAAACGGCAAATTTTGGTGTGCCGCTCGGTGGCTCTTTAATCCCTTGGATTGATAAAGACCTTGGTGATGGCATGTCCAAAGAAGAATGGAAGGGCATGGCAGAAACCAATAAGATACTGGGGCAGGGCGAGGCCTTTGGGTCGCAGGCGGTTCCGGTGGATGGCTTCTGCATCCGTATCGGCGCGATGCGTTGCCACAGTCAGGCATTGACTTTCAAATTGAAAAAAGATGTGCCAGTTGCTGATATCGAGGCCATGATCGCGGCGGACAATGAATGGGTAAAAGTGGTGCCGAATACCCGTGAAGACAGTATCCGTGATCTGACTCCGGTTGCTGTCACTGGAACGATGACCATCCCGGTTGGGCGTATCCGTAAATTGGCGATGGGCCCTGAATATGTAGGCGCATTCACGGTCGGCGATCAGTTGCTGTGGGGGGCAGCAGAGCCTCTGCGCAGAATGTTGCGTATTTTGATAGATTGATCAGATCGTTACATCTGGTAGCAAATTAAGTTAAAAAAGGGGGGTGTTTACCTCCCTTTTTTTATGATCTGAGCCCGCCCGGCGATTTACAATAGAGAACTTCTGTTAAATGGCTGCAACGTTTCCAGGGAGTAGAGTGCAGCAACCTGGCTTAATGTATTTACCCTGTGTATAAATAGCGTTAAGCTTGCACGGCTATGTGGCTAATGTTATCGTGAAACAATATTTGTTTCTTTTGGCTTAACTAGCTAATCCCAGCGAACCCCTGTTCGCCAAATTCCCAATATGTCTGACAAAATGCATAAACAAAAAAGAACATCTGTGATTTCTCTGGGACGCAAAGCCTTAGGCGTTGCTGTGGCTTCGACTCTGATGGTGATGTCTAGCGCACACGCTACAGGCATGGGAAGGCTGACTGTATTGTCTGCTCTGGGGCAGCCACTGAAGGCTGAAATTGAGCTGACTTCGCCTGGCAAAGATGAAATCAGCTCTCTGGTGCCTAAGCTGGCTTCTGCGGATGCGTATCGTCAGGCAAATATAGAATTCAACGCGGCATTGTTATCGCTGCGATTTTCCATCGAGCCCAAGGGGGCAGGTTATATCATCAAGGTTAGCTCGACACAGGCAATGAATGAGCCATTTGTTGATATGTTGTTGGAAATGACATCATCTAATGGTAAATTGCTGCGCGAGTACACCTTCCTGCTGGATCCGGCGGAACTTAGAAATGGCCAGGCACCGCAAGTGGCGCAACCCAATTCTGTAGCGGCCAAAGCTGCACCGGAAGCGGGTAACCGTAGTTCGCAGGCGCCTGCGATTGCGATTCAGCCCTCAGCTACAAAAAAAAATACTAATGCACCTGCAGCACAAGCGGTAAAAGCCGGTACCGAGCATGTTGTTAAACCTGGCGATACGCTCAGTAAAATCGCTGGCAATTACAAACCTGACGGCGTATCACTGGATCAGATGCTGGTTGGTTTGTACCGTGCGAATCCGAATGCATTTACGGGTAAAAACATGAATCGCTTGCGTGCAGGTCAGATTCTGGTCGTGCCCGATGCAGATGCCGTCAAATCCAGTGCGGCAAGTAATGCCGAAGCCCATTCTGTGGTGATGGCACATGCAGCTGACTTTAATTCCTATCGTGGCAAATTGGCCGAGCAAGTTGAGCGTGCGCCTGCTGAAAAGCGCAGCGCAGGTAAGCAAACAGCGAGCGGTTCCATCACGGCGAAAGTAAAGGAATTACCTACTCCAACTGGTGATTCACCGGATAAACTGAAACTTTCTAAAGCCGCGCCTGCCGATGTGAAAGGCGGTAAAGGTAAGGGCGTTGCGGAAGAGGATAAGATTGCGAAAGAAAAAGCGACCGCTGAAGCGAATAGCCGCCTCAAAGAATTGGAAAAAAATGTCGGTGATTTGCAGCGTTTGCTGGATGTGAAAAATAAGGATCTGGCTGCGAAAGAAGCGGAATTAGCGTCCAAAGCCAAGCAGCAGGATAAGGCTTCCGCAACTGCGTTGACCACACCTGCTGCGGATAAAGCGAAAGTGGCTGCGTCCTTACCTGCAGCGACTGCAGTTGCTTCGGCTTCTGCAACCAAAACACCCGAAAGTGCGTCCGCGCTCGCATCTGTGCCAGTGGCAGCGTCCGCCAGTGCGACGGTGGCCAGTGATGCCTCCGCCAGTGACAAACCGGTTGTGCGTCGTAAACCTGTACCGCCGCCACCACCTCCTGCACCTGAGCCAAGTTTCTTCGAAAGCATATCCGACTGGCTGATGCCAGCTGGTATCGCTTTGATTGCAGTACTCGGTGGTGCTGGCTTCTGGGCCAGCCAGCGCAAGAAAAAAATGCAACAATTTGAAGACAGTATCCTGACCGGTTCCAGTATGAAGGCGAATTCTATGTTCGGCTCGACGGGTGGACAGAGTGTGGATACCAATAACAGTGTCTTTAATTCGAATTTTGCGCCTTCTGCCAGTCAGCTCGATGCCAATGAGGTCGATCCGGTCGCTGAGGCAGATGTGTATATTGCCTATGGACGCGATTCTCAGGCTGAGGAAATTCTGAAGGAAGCCTTGCGTACCCAGCCTGACCGCCACGCGGTGCGTCTGAAATTGCTGGAAATTTACTTTGCACGTAAAGATACTAAGCAGTTTGAGCGACTTGCCAGTGAGTTGTATGGCATGACCAGCGGTGCTGGTGATGAGTGGGCGCAGGCGGCGTCGATGGGAGTCTCGCTGGAGCCTGGTAATCCTTTGTATGCGGGTGGTCAGCTGAAGCAGGATACCTCGATTACCGCGGGCCTGGGGAATTCGACTCAGCCTTTGGAAGATCTGGACCCGGATGCGCTGCTGGGGAATTCCTTGTCGCGCGATATGCTGGAAGCGATCAGTATCATAGACACCGCATCCCATGCGGAAAACAAAGATACTGCTGAGCCAACTGCCAATGTTGCAGTGGATGTGCCAGATTCCGCTCAACATCTCGATGCTGGTGCGCTGGACTTTGATCTGGGTCTGGATCTGGCTGAAGTGCCGCAAATTCCTGAGCCTGTATCCGCTGCGCCCCAGCAGGAGCCGGTACCGGAGGTCGATTTTGGTGCCATCGATTTTGATTTTGGTGATGCCAAGCCAGCAGCGGAAGCGCCGGTAATTGCTGAAGCTGCGGCAACATCGGTCGATGACAGTCATTTGTTAGATTTTGATCAAGTTGACCTGGGCGCACTTGATTTTGCTTTGTCTGACACCGCTTCCGAGGCGCCGGCCAGCCACGCTGAGGAATCTTTGGCTGTACTGGATTTGCCTGCTGAAGACGAGCCGCATTCCGACGCTGAATCGCATTCAGCTGTGCCGCAGGAAATAGATCAGGCTTCGGCATTTGAGTTTGATTTGTCTGGTATCAGTCTGGATCTGCCTTCGGATGTACCTGCCCCTGAGCAACATGTGGAGGCAGATAATGCAGAAATGGCGACCAAGCTGGATCTCGCTGTGGCCTACCAGGAAATTGGTGATAAAGAAGGTGCTAAGGAATTGTTGGATGAGGTCCTGAAGGGTGGCAGTGCTGCGCAGAAAGAACGAGCGAACGCCATGTTGTTGCAGTTGGCTTAAAACAAGGTAAACTCTGGGCGGGCGCCACAATAGTTGGCGCCCGTTTTCGTTTTTTTGCGTAAGTCATATTTCTGGGAAGAGTGTCTGTGAAGCGATTAGTGTTGGGTGTGCAATATGATGGCCAGGGGTGGCGCGGTTGGCAGACGCAGCCGTCCGGGGATACTGTGCAGGATGCGCTGGAGCGTGCCTTATTCCGCTTTACCAACCAGGAAATACGCACTTTGTGTGCCGGTCGTACCGATGCGGGTGTGCATGGGTTGGAGCAGGTCGTGCATTTTGATACCGAACTGAACCGTACGTCATATTCCTGGGTCAATGGCGTAAATGCCTTTTTACCGCCGACGGTTGCAGTACAGTGGGCGAAAGAACTGGAGTTCGATGCTGATGATCAGGATCAGTTTCATGCGCGTTTCAGCGCGCGCGCCAGAACCTATCATTATGTTTTGCATAACAGTAGAATCCGTTCACCGATGTGGATAGGGCGGGCAGGCTGGGTATTTCGGCCGCTGGATCTGGGTCTGATGCAGCAGGGTGCAGCCCATTTGCTGGGGGAGCATGATTTTTCTGCATTCCGCGCTGCTGAATGTCAGGCCAAGTCGCCAGTCAAGCACATGTACGAAATACAGATACGCCAGCAAGGTGAATTGTTCGTCTTCACGCTCAGGGCTAGTGCCTTTTTGCATCACATGGTCAGGAATATTGTCGGTTCTCTCATTTTTGTTGGTACCGGAAAGCGCTCACCTGACTGGATGGCGGAAGTGCTGAGCAGTCGGGACCGCAGTGTTGCGGCACCCACTTTTATGCCAGATGGCCTGTATTTGGCTAAAATTGATTATGATCAAAAGTGGATGTTGCCTCAGCCTGCCATGCCGTTAATCCCTGGTTTCTTGTCGCTTTTGGCGTAAATGCGTCTTGTTCTCTGGTAAATACTCGGTTTTCGGTCATGAATTCCGGTAAAATGGCGCTTTGCAAAACCCAAACAGAAGGCGCTCGCCTGGGGAACGTTGCCCAGACCGGAGCGCTTTTTTTTAGCCGGTACCGCTTCACATATAGAATTTTTAGCAATCTCAATGAATAACATCCGGAATTTCTCTATCATCGCCCACATTGATCATGGTAAATCAACGCTGGCGGATCGCATCATTCAACTATGTGGTGGCCTGTCTGACCGCGAAATGGAGGCGCAAGTCCTAGATTCGATGGATATCGAACGTGAGCGCGGAATTACGATTAAGGCACAGACGGCCGCTTTGCATTACAAAGCACGTGATGGTCAGGTGTATAACCTGAACCTGATCGATACCCCTGGTCACGTCGACTTCAGCTATGAAGTGAGCCGCTCCTTATCTGCTTGTGAAGGTGCATTGCTGGTAGTGGATGCGTCCCAGGGGGTGGAAGCGCAAACCGTAGCGAACTGCTACACCGCGATTGAGCTGGGGGTTGAAGTGGTGCCGGTCTTGAATAAAATTGATCTTCCGTCCGCTGATCCTGCGAATGCCTGTTCCGAAATTGAAGAAGTCATCGGCATTGACGCGACTGAAGCGGTGCACTGTTCAGCCAAGACTGGCCTCGGTGTGGCCGATGTGCTGGAATCCCTGATCGCTAAAGTGCCGGCTCCTGTGGGTGATCCGACTGCACCTTTGCAAGCCTTGATCATCGACTCCTGGTTTGATAACTATGTCGGTGTGGTCATGCTGGTGCGTATCGTCAATGGTACCCTGCGTCCAAAAGACAAAATCCTGTTCATGGCGACAGAGGCCCAACATCTGGTTGAGAGCGTCGGTGTGTTTACGCCTAAGTCCCTGAGCCGTGATCAGTTGACAGCGGGTCAGGTGGGCTTCGTAATTGCCGGTATTAAGGAATTGAAGGCTGCAAAAGTTGGCGACACCATTACGGTTGCGAACAATAAAGCCGCTGAACCTTTGCCAGGCTTTAAAGAAGTGCAGCCGCAGGTGTTTGCCGGTCTGTTCCCGGTCGAGGCGAATCAATACGACGCTTTGCGTGACTCGTTGGAAAAGCTCAAACTCAATGATGCAGCACTGATGTATGAGCCGGAAGTGTCGCAGGCGTTGGGCTTTGGCTTCCGTTGCGGCTTCCTGGGCTTATTGCACATGGAGATCGTACAGGAGCGCCTGGAACGTGAATTTGATATGGACCTGATCACCACGGCACCGACGGTCGTGTATGAAGTGGTGATGGCCGATGGCAGTATCGCGATGGTGGATAATCCATCCAAGATGCCTGAACCTTCACGTATTGAGGAAATTCGTGAACCTATCGTCACGGTAAACCTGTATATGCCACAAGAGTACGTCGGTTCAGTGATTACCCTGTGTACCCAAAAGCGCGGTGTGCAGATGGATATGAGTTATCACGGCCGCCAGGTCAAGCTGACGTATGAAATGCCGATGGCAGAAATCGTGCTGGACTTCTTTGATCGCCTGAAGTCCACTTCCCGTGGCTATGCGTCCATGGACTATGAGTTCAAGGAAAACCGAGCTGCTGACGTGGTTAAAGTCGATATGCTGATTAACAGCGAAAAAGTCGATGCGCTGGCGATTATCGTGCACCGTGCGAACAGCCAGTTCCGTGGCCGTGCTGTAGCTGCCAAAATGCGTGAACTGATACCGCGTCAAATGTTTGATGTGGCAATTCAGGCAGCGATTGGCTCTAACATCATTTCCCGTGAAAACGTGAAAGCCTTGCGTAAAAACGTTTTGGCCAAATGTTATGGTGGCGATATCAGCCGCAAGCGCAAGCTGCTCGAAAAACAAAAGGCCGGTAAAAAACGGATGAAACAAGTAGGCTCTGTGGAAATTCCACAAGAAGCATTCCTGGCGATTTTACAAGTGGACGAGAAATGAAATTTGCATTCCTTCTGGGTAACTTCGCCCTGATTTTATTTGTATTAACAGTAGGTACAGGTATAGTCTGGTGTCTGGATAAGTTTGTATTTTCCAGGCAACGTCGTGCTGCTGCAGATCAGGCCTTGGCGGACTTTGACGCACGGGTTGCCAAGCTGACTGCGGACGGCGTTAAGATGGAGCAGGGTAAGCGTGCAGAGATTGAAGCCAATCTGTTGCGTCAGCCGACCTGGATTGAATACTCGGGCAGTTTCTTCCCGGTGATAGCGATGGTGTTTTTCCTGCGCTCGTTTTTGTTCGAGCCATTTAAAATTCCTTCCGGCTCCATGATGCCTACCTTGCTGATCGGCGATCTGATACTGGTGAATAAATTCACATACGGCATACGTTTACCAGTGATTAACAAAAAAGTCATCGATCTGAACCAGCCTCAGCGCGGTGATGTGATGGTATTCAAGTATCCGCTGGACCCGACTGTAGACTACATCAAACGTGTGGTTGGTATCCCGGGTGATAAAGTAGAGTATAAAAATAAACGTCTGAGTATCAATGGTAAGCCTTTGCAATATGAGCAACTGCCAGATTTTCTGGATGAGATCAGTTATTCAAAGCAATTCACAGAAAATCTGACGGGTGTCTCACATCGCATCCTGAATGATGAAACACGTCCGGCTTTTGTGAATGATCCTTTAAATTTTCCGTATCGTCAGAACTGTAGTTATGATAGTGAGGGCTTTACCTGCGTGGTACCGGAAGGGCATTACTTCATGATGGGCGATAATCGCGACAATAGTGCTGATGGCCGTATCTGGGGTTTCGTGCCGGATCAGAATATTGTTGGCAAAGCCTTCTTTGTCTGGATGAATTTCGGCGATGTAAAACGTATAGGCAGTTTTCATTAATTTGCTTGATATAGGACTTACGCAAACCGCCCCAGCGGCGTTATGGCTCCTTGTCGTACTTATCGTACTGCCTGCGTCGCCATGCCTTGATGGGACAATTTTGCGTCAGCCCTGGAATCAATGTTTGAATCAATGCTTGAATCATTGCTTTTAATAGCACTTGAATAATCGGGAGAACATAATATGAAACAGACCGGACAACAGACACTGAAAGCACAGCAAGGTATTTCCTTGTTTGGATTGATTTTTTCCCTGGGTGTGATCGTCCTGATCGCGATGCTGGCGATGAAAGTGGTACCGACTGCGATCGAATACACTTCGATTAAGAAGGCGATTATGTCGGCTAAAAATGCAGGCACGACCGCCAATGAAATCCAGACCGCGTTTGATAAGCAGGCTGAAGTGAGCTATATCACTTCTATCTCAGGGAAAGAATTACAGATTTCCAAAGGCGATGAAGGCATAGAAGTCAGCTTCTCGTACCAAAAGAAAATTCCTCTGGTCGGACCAGCCAGCCTGTTGCTCGAATACCAGGGAACAACGGCTAGTCGTGGTGTGATCGCGAAAAAGCCAGAATAAGCAGACAGACGTATGAATCTTCAACTATTGCAAAAGAGACTGGGGCACCAGTTTAATAACCCCGCTTTATTGCAGCAGGCATTAACGCATCGTAGTCATAGTGTCACGCACAATGAGCGCCTTGAATTTCTCGGAGATTCGGTGCTCAACTGTGTGGTGGCATCCATGTTGTTCGATAGTTTTGCAGATATCGATGAAGGCGATTTATCGCGTGTTCGCGCCAATCTGGTCAAGCAGCAGTCTTTGTTTGAAATCGCTCAAAGTATAGAGTTATCGCAATTCCTGCGTTTGGGTGAGGGTGAGCTTAAGTCCGGCGGCTTCCGTCGCCCGTCTATCCTGGCGGACACGCTGGAAGCCTTGTTTGGCGCGATTTTCCTCGATGCCGGTTTCGATACTGCCAAGCGCGTGATTGAGGCCTTGTATCAGCCGATTATGGCTACTGTAGATCCGACCACGCTGGGTAAGGATGCCAAAACTTTGCTGCAGGAGTTTTTGCAAAGTAAAAAAATCGCACTGCCACAATACAATGTGGTCGCTACCCATGGTGCCGCACACAATCAGGAATTCGAGATCGAATGCCTGGTGCCTAAACTCGATATTCAGGTGTTTGGTACCGGTGGTAGCCGTCGCGCTGGCGAACAGGCTGCAGCGAAGCGTGCACTGGAAACCGCGATTGCTGCGCTGGCAAAATCGCCGGCAGCCCGTAAATCCAAACCCAGAAGCGCACAATTAAAATTAGCTGGTATTGCGACGCCGCAGCAAGATAATCCTGCGTCGTCTGAGACGCTGGCATCGCAGCAAGAACCGGGCGCAGCAGATAAAGCGCCTGCCGCGAAATCCCATCCTAAATCAGCCTGAGTCTTCCCATGAATGAAATCACAGACAACCCAGAATTTCGTTGTGGGTATATTGCCATTGTCGGCCGTCCTAATGTCGGCAAATCGACCTTAATGAATGCGCTGATCGGCGCCAAGGTCAGTATCACTTCGCGTAAAGCACAGACTACCCGTCACCGTATCACTGGCATACAAACCAAAGATCAGACGCAGTTTGTGTATATCGATACGCCGGGTTTTCAGACCCGCCATTCGAATGCGCTGAACCGCACGCTGAACCGTACGGTCACCACCACATTAACCGCTGCTGACGTGATTTTGTACATCATCGAAGCAGGGACGTTTGGTCCGGCTGATCAGCAAGTGATTGAGCTGCTGCCTAAGAACGTGCCTTGCATCCTGGTGATTAACAAATCCGACCGCATTAAAGACAAAGCGGTCATGATGCCGTTCGCTCAGAAGGTAGCGGCTGCTTTCCCGTTCACTGCGATTGTGCCGGTGTCCGCCACATTGCGCTTCCAACTGGAAAATCTGGAAGGCGAAATCCGCAAATACCTGCCGGAGCAGCCACCGATGTTCGGTGAAGACGATATCACTGACCGCAGTGAAAAATTTCTTGCCGCTGAAATCGTGCGTGAAAAATTATTCCGTTTTGTCGGTGATGAACTGCCTTACACAAGTACTGTGCTGGTCGAAAAATTTGAGCAGGAAGGTAATCTGCGTCGTGTGTTTGTTGCGATCCTGGTTGATCGTGATGGGCATAAATCCATGGTCATCGGCAATAAGGGCGCACGTCTGAAGGAAATTTCAACCCAGTCCCGCATCGACATGGAAAAGCTGTTTGGCGGCCCCGTGTATCTGGAAATCTGGGTCAAAGTCAAATCGGGCTGGGCCGACAATGAAGCCGGTTTGCGTGCTTACGGCTACGAGTAAATTGCTGTCCTTGAGGTGATGAGTCCAGCGACGGATGCAGTGGCAGAGGATCTTGCAGACTACCTGCAAGATCCTCTGCGCGTTTCTGCACCAGTCAAAAAGCGCAGCACCGCTGCCACCAGCGCAACGCGTGAGCGTAAAATCCTGCAGCAACCGGGCTTTGTGCTGCATGCGCGCCCCTACAAAGAAACCAGTCTGATCGTCGACGTGCTAACGCGTGATTTTGGCCGGATTGCGCTGGTTGCAAAAGGCGCGAAACGTCCACATTCCCAGTTGCGCAGCGTATTGCAGACTTTCCAGCCGCTGAATTTATCCTGGATGGGCAAGGCAGAATTAAAAACCCTGACCTCGGCCGATTGGGTGGGTGGTATGCTGCCCTTAGAAAAATCTGCGCTGGTATGCGGCTTTTATCTGAATGAGCTGATCATTAAGTTCCTGCTCAAAGACGAGCCGCATCCTGCCTTGTTTGATCAATATGTTGCTACCATCAATCAGTTAGCGCATGGTGAGTCTGCACCCGTGGTGTTGCGCCAGTTTGAGCTGGTGCTGCTGCGCCAGTCTGGCTTGCTGGGGGATATACATCTGTGTACCGAGCAGCGTGCAGTCGTGCAGCCTGAGCTGCATTATGTGCTCGATCCGCAAGCGGGTACGCGTCCGGCTCGCCCTGGCGATCATTTTCCGGTATTGAGCGGGGCTTGCTTGCTGGCGATGGCAGATGGCGATTACAGCCTGCCGGAAACGCAGTTTCAAAGTAAGATGCTGATGCGTTTTTTACTTTCGCATCATTTACACGGTGCGGTACTCAGTACCCGCCAGCTTTTGATCGATTTGCAGAATTTATGATGATACATCCTCCTTTGCATTTACCGGATCTGTGTATCGACCTGGATCCGGTCTTGCTCGCCTTGCTCAACGATGCAAACCCACAGTCTGTGTGTGAGCAGCTGATGCGCGATGCGGTGCACGCGGGTGCCGATCAGTTCAGCCTGGATCTGGCAGTCGCGAGCCTTACGCTGACAGCGGAAGGGGTGCAGAGTTTGCTGCGCACATGTCCGCTGCCGGTGTATGTGTATGCGTCTGCACAGGATGCTTTGGCACAGCGCTTATGGCAGCAGGGCTTAATCGCAGGACAGATCGCGCCAGAGCCGGTTGCAGACGCATCGTGGGTAGCCGTAGCCAACCCGGATAGCGCAGCTTTGCAGGCTGCGCATGCGCAGGGCGCGCGCAGTGTGCTGCTGGAATTGCCGCTAGAAGGCGCGCAGGCCGCGGCCGATTTCGCTGCGCTGTGTAGCGCTGCCACGCAAGCTGGCATCAGTCTGCGTTTGCCGCTGGGTTCAGTTCAGCAAGTGGCTGCGGTGCGTAGTTTTCCTTGCTGTCGCGTGCTGGAGTTGGGGCAGGGCTTGCTGGCGAATGCTTTGCTGTCAGGCTGGGGCAGTGCAGTCGCGACTGCCAAAGCGGAGCTGATACGCCTGTATGGTCCGCAGTCATGATTTACGGCATAGGTAACGATATCACCCGGGTAGACCGTATGCAGCTTGCCTTGCAGCGTTCGGGTCCCAGATTTGCAGAAAAAATTTTGGGTGCGGACGAATGGTTGATCTACCAGCAACGTGCGGCACAGTCGGAGCTGCGTGCGATACATTATTTGGCGACCCGTTTTGCAGCCAAAGAAGCCTTTGGCAAAGCGATAGGTACTGGTGTGCGTTTGCCGATGACCTTGAAAAATCTACAGACCCTGAATGATACGCAGGGTAAGCCAGTGCTGCATTTTTCCGATACGCTGGCAGTCTGGATGCAGACGCAGCGCCTGAAAGCGCATGTGTCGCTCAGTGATGAAAAAGAATATGCGCTGGCTTTTGTCGTGGTAGAAGCAGAGCGCTGAGCCTGTCACCTGGTAACCACCATTTCGTACGCAAACTGCGTCGTTTTACTTAGCACCCATCATGACCGAGAATGAGCAGCAAGCCGACGGCAGACAACAAGTGCTCGATACCGTCGCAAAATTACCCCACTTGCCCGGCGTGTACCGCTATTTTGATCAGCAGGATCAATTGCTGTATGTGGGTAAGGCGAAAGACTTAAAAAAGCGTGTTACCACCTATTTTCAAAAGACCTTATCCAGTCCGCGTATCGCCATGATGGTCGCGAAAATCGCGCGTATGGAAACCACGGTGACACGCAGCGAGGCTGAAGCCCTGATCCTGGAAAATAATCTGATCAAGGCGCTGCGTCCGCGCTACAACATTCTGTTTCGCGACGATAAATCCTATCCCTATCTGAAAATCAGTCAGCATGCCGCGCCGCGCATGAGTTACTACCGCGGTGCGGTCGATAAAAAACATCAGTACTTCGGTCCATTTCCATCGGGCTGGGCGGTCAAGGAGTCGATGGAGATACTGCAAAAAGTTTTTTTGCTCAGGAATTGCGAGGACAGTGTCTACGCCAATCGTACCCGTCCGTGCCTGTTGCATCAGATCCATCGCTGCAGCGCGCCCTGCGTAGGTCTGATCACGCCTGAAGATTATCTGCAAGACGTGACGAATGCAGCGGATTTTTTACGTGGCCGGCAGCTGGAAGTGCTGCAGTCCTTGGAAAAGAAAATGCTGGCGTATGCGGAGCAGCTCAGGTTTGAACAGGCGGCGCTGGTACGCAACCAGATGTCCGCTTTATCGAAAGTGCTGCAGCAGCAGAGCATGGAAACCAGCGGCAACGCCGATGTTGATATCATCGCTGTGATCGTGGAAGGTGGTCGCGCCTGCGTGAATCTGGCCATGATACGCGGTGGGCGGCATCTGGGTGACCGCGCTTATTTTCCGACTCATGTCGACGAGGTGCAGGCGACAGCAGAAGACAGCATAGACGCAGAAGTGTTGGCTGCCTTCCTGGCGCAGCACTATGTCGAGCAATTCATTCCGGCCACGCTAGTCACCAATATCGAATTGAATGCGCCTGATCTGATGCTGGCACTGACCGAGCAATGCGGTCACAAAATCCATCTGAGTTTTCAGCCGCAGGAGCAGCGCCGTATCTGGCTGGAGATGGCACTCAAAGGTGCACGGCTGGCGCTGGCGCGTTTGTTGTCCGAGCAGGGTTCGCAACAGGCCCGCACCCGTGCGCTGGCTACCGTGCTGGAACTGGATACGCAGGATCTGGATGCGATACGGGTCGAGTGCTTTGATATCAGCCATACCCAGGGTGAGGCGACCCAGGCTTCATGCGTGGTCTTCCACCATCATGCGATGCAGAATGGCGAATACCGGCGCTTCAATATCTCCGGCATTACGCCTGGGGATGATTATGCTGCTATGCGCCAGGTACTGACGCGTCGTTACGCGCATTTGTCAGCGCAGAGTGAAACGGCGGAAGACCGCGTCATGCCGGATGTAGTGCTGATTGATGGTGGTAAAGGTCAGGTCGAAGTCGCGCGTCAGGTATTCACCGAACTGGGGTTGGATTGTAGTCTGATCGTTGGCGTCGCAAAGGGGGAGGGGCGCAAGGTTGGGCTGGAAACCCTGGTATTCGTCGATGGTCGCCCTGAGCAGGAATTGGGTAAAGAATCGGCAGCACTGATGCTGATTGCACAGATCCGCGATGAGGCACATCGCTTCGCGATTACCGGCATGCGCGCCAAGCGCGACAAGGCGCGCCAGACCTCGCAGTTGGAAGATATCGAAGGTGTGGGCCCAAAACGACGCCAGAAATTACTAAGTCGCTTCGGTGGCCTGAAGGGTGTGGCAGATGCGAGTGTCGATGAATTAGCCAGCGTGGAAGGAATATCGCACAAACTCGCCGAAGAAATTTACAAGCGACTGCGATAGACAAATATAATGGGCGGAATTTCTTATAAAAACGGTGAAGTCAGCACGGTACGCGACACGCAAAAGCGGTAGTCGTCAGCCATGCTGAACCACTGGCCTGAACCTCATAACAAAGTCATGCCCTTAAATTTTCCGATACTGCTGACCTGGTTGCGTGTTGCATTGATTCCCCTGGTGGTCGGTGTTTTTTATTTGCCGGATGCGTGGCTGAGCCCTTTCCATAAGGGCCTTGCTTCGACCATCGTGTTTATCGTTGCGGCAGTGACTGACTGGTTTGATGGTTTTCTGGCGAGGCGCTGGAATCAGACTTCCTCGTTCGGCGCCTTCCTCGATCCGGTGGCTGACAAGCTGATGGTAGCCGGTGCCTTGCTGGTGTTGGTGCAGCTGGACAGGGTGAATGCCGTGATCGCGTTTGTGATCATAGGGCGTGAGATTACCATCTCTGCATTGCGTGAATGGATGGCGCTGATCGGGGCGTCGAAATCGGTAGCAGTCAGCTCGCTGGGTAAAATTAAAACCACGGCACAGATGGTCGCCATTCCTATGCTGCTGTATTACGACATGCTGTTTGGTGTGATCGATTCCGTACTGGTCGGCTCCTGGTTATTGCTGGTGGCAGCCGTGCTGACAGTCTGGTCTATGTGCTATTACCTCAAGAAAGCCTGGCCGCTGATCAAGGAAAGCACAGAGCAACAGGACAAAGTGAGTTAGCCCGCTTGACATAATTTCGGAGTGCTATATAATTTTGGTCTTTCGTCGATGCGGGAATAGCTCAGTTGGTAGAGCGCAACCTTGCCAAGGTTGAGGTCGAGAGTTCGAGACTCTTTTCCCGCTCCAAGTACCTTCGATGAAATGTAATGCGGGAATAGCTCAGTTGGTAGAGCGCAACCTTGCCAAGGTTGAGGTCGAGAGTTCGAGACTCTTTTCCCGCTCCAGGTTTCGTAGTAAATGTTGTGATGGTCAAAGCGGGAATAGCTCAGTTGGTAGAGCGCAACCTTGCCAAGGTTGAGGTCGAGAGTTCGAGACTCTTTTCCCGCTCCACTTACCCACACAGCAGGCAACAGTTAATGCGGGAATAGCTCAGTTGGTAGAGCGCAACCTTGCCAAGGTTGAGGTCGAGAGTTCGAGACTCTTTTCCCGCTCCAGATTAAATCGGGGAATACGTTCCCCGTTTTTATCAGAGCAATAGTGATGTATTTTGCAGCGTAAGCTGTGAGGTATTTCAAAGGCGGGGTAGCAAAGTGGTTATGCAGCGGCCTGCAAAGCCGTAGACGCCGGTTCGATCCCGACCCCCGCCTCCAGTACAAAGAAAGCGCTGTTAAGCGCTTTTTTTTCAGAGCAAGCAGTTCCGGCTGCATGTTGTAGTGATGGGCCCGAGTGGTGAAATAGGTAGACACATCGGACTTAAAATCCGCCGCTTTCCGTAAAAGGGGCGTGCCGGTTCGATTCCGGCCTCGGGCACCATATCGACATCTCAGTAAGTGCAAAAACCCGCAAATTCTTTGGAGTTTGCGGGTTTTTTGTTGTCTATTTCAAATGCCGGATGCGAATCCTGTCAGATTGTGGTGTGCATCGTTTGCCGCCATAGGGCGCCATCAGATATCGACGTTCCTAGGATAGTTATCTGTATCCTATCTGCGTGCTGGCAGACCGCTCAGTACAAACACACCTATCCAATCTGTGTCAGCCAGAAAAACTGCACATTTATCGCTTTTGCACTGTCGAGTTTGGGTGAAAATTGTTTCCGCCAGGCAGTGTTGAAGTGTTTTGGCATCTTGCTCATTCGTTTATTGGAAGATAAACGATACAAACTCTCTATAAAAAAAGAAAATTTTGCTATTTATAGATACAAAGTATATAGTAAACGCATAATTTTTACGTTTAAAGAAAAGTTTGTATTGATTATGAAAACATCCAAATCCCAGCAAGAACAAACCCGGCGTACGCTGATCCGTGCTGCCGTCGAACTGATCACTGAAAAAGGATATGACGCAGCCACCATGAAGCAGATTGCACGCATGGCCGGAGTGGGTGATGCGACGATCTACAAATACTTTCCGACCAAAGAAAAAATTCTGTTCGCGTATTACGAACTGGCGATAGAGGTGACACTGGAGTTGACGGAAGAAACGCCGGGTTGGGAAAGTTTCACGCTGCAGGAACGTCTGCAAAGGCTGGTCGATGGCTTGCTCGAATTACTGCTGGCCGATCGCGAATTTGTGGAGATCAGCCGCAGCCTGTTCGGTAAATCGCCCTTGCTGATGATGCGCGATCACATGCCAGGTCAGCAAAGTCTGAAGCGGGCGATACTGCAGTATCTGCAGCATGCCGAAGACAGCCAAGAAATCGCGCCCTGCGATTTTAAAAACATGATCAGCGGCTTGTTCGGCGACTACCTGTTCGCTGTTATTGCCTACTGGCTCAAGGACGAATCGGATGAATTTGCCGATACAACGCAACTGGTGGATATGACGCTGGCGATTTTTGTGACGGCGTTGCAGAGTGGCCTGATCAATAAACTGTCCGAGCTCTTCAGTTTCATGTTGCGCAACCAGCTCTCGCGCGTGATGCAAAACAGCTCTGGCTTACTTGGCATGCTCAAGCTCATGCGCACAGGTATGGAGTCGGCAAAATGAGTAAGGCGCCGCCGGAAAGCAAACTGGGGCGTAGCGCACTCACCGGCCTTGCGCTGGCCCACGCGGGCGCCAGCCGTTTGGGTCATAAAGCCAGACACTGGATGCGCAAAGACACCGACAAAGCTGCAGCGCAAGATGCGCATGAAGCAGAACTGGGACGCATCCTGTTTCGCACGCTGAACCAGCTCAAAGGCAGTGCGCTGAAAATTTCGCAAATGCTGAGCCTGGACAGTGACTTTCTGCCACCAGGCGTCAGACGTGAACTGGCTAAAGGCTGTCATCAGGTGACACCGTTGAACCGTGCGCTGATCCATAAAGTTTTTCAGCGCGAATTCGGCAAAGCACCAGAACAGCTGTATGCGCAGTTCGAGCCACTATCCTTTGCCGCAGCCAGTCTCGGTCAGGTCCACCATGCGCGTACACATGAGGGGCAAATGCTGGCGGTGAAAGTGCAATACCCGGGCATCGCCGCCACCGTGACCAGCGATATCCGCATGCTGCGCACCATGCTCACCACGCTGGGTTTAGGAAACGACATCATGCCGCGCAAGGATGTGGTGGACAGCTTCGTGGGTGAGATGGAAATCAAGCTGATGGAGGAACTCGATTATCTGCATGAGGCTGCCCAACTGAACTGGTTTCGTCAGCACTGCAAGTTACCCGGCATTGCCATTCCGCGCACCATGCCGACGTTGTCGAGCGCGCGCGTACTCAGCATGGAGCAATTGGACGGACTGCATCTGGACGCCTGGCTCGCCAGCAATCCTGATCAGGCGCAGCGCGATCATTTTGGCCAGTTGTTGTTCGACTGGTTCTGGTATTGCGTGTGCGAACTCGGTTATCTGCATGCCGATCCACATCCAGGCAATTTCATGTTCATGCCAGATGGCCGGTTGGCGGTACTTGATTTTGGCTGTACTAAAGCCATGTCGCCTGAGTTTTGCAGCGCCATGGCCGACAGCTGGCGCGCGCTGTTGCTGGACAACGAGACAGAACGCAACCGGGCATTGCGTCTGGCCTACGTCGATCTGCATTTGTTATCGCCGGATTTATCTCAAGACCGTTTCGATCATGAGGTACTGCCAGTCCTGCAAGCCGTACAGGACTGGAAAATTCAATGCTTTCGTACGGAGCGCTTCGATTTCACTCATCAATCGCCTTATCCGGTGTCGCTTGATCAGCGTAACAACCAGGTTTTGGCTCAGGTCGAAGGCTACCACCCTGATATGCCGTATTTTGACCGCGCCTACCTTGGTCTGATACACATGCTGAAGAGCCTAGGTGCGGTGGTGAATACCGGCATGCCCTGGGTGAGGAATGAGGGCATACATCAACAGAGAATGAGGTCAGATTATGCTACCTGACGTAACAGAGGCAGCCATCCCTGCCAAAACTAAGATTGCTGGCGAATTGAACGGTGCATATTTTTACGATTGCCATCAGATGGATTATCAACATGAAGGAATATCAGCTATGCAGGTATTCTTAAATGCCTTCGGTAATACCCCGGCCTGGGTCGATTTTTTAATGCAGATACGGAATCGTGTGGTCAGTCTGTTTGGTTTGAAAGACCTTGGTCAGCTACGTGCCATCCTTCCTGCTAAAACCGCTGCCGATTACCGGATTGGCGATCAGGTCGGCATCTTCTCGCTGATCTATCAGTCTGAACAGGAAGTGATTTTGTGCGATTGCGACAAGCATCTCGATGTCAAAGTCTCACTCAGCAAACAAAGCAAAGAAGGCCGCCAGTTCATCGCTGTCACAACAGTCGTGCATGTACACAATATGCTGGGGAAGGTGTATATGTTCTTTGTCGGACCTGCGCACAAAGTCATCGCTCCTGCAGTGATACAGCATGCGAAACAGTAAAGCACTGAATGTTATGAACGGGATGTATTGCACCATCGCAGTCCAGCCAGGTTGCGATTGATAAAAAACCGGTGGACTGGGACGATTTGAAATCATACCGACATCGCAGTCAGTACAAAAAACCGCAAATTCTTTGGAGTTTGCGGGTTTTTTTGTTGCCTGTTTCAAGTGCCGTCTACGAATGCGCCCAGGTTGTGGCGCGCATAGATTGTCGCCATAATGCTGGTCTGACTATGCCGGCCTTAGGTTGGCTTTTTCCCTTGTTTAACAAGAATCACCGGTAGCTGCTATGCATACTCAAAACACCGCAATTTTACAGATCGACGGCCTGCATATCGCGCATGGACGGCTGACCTTATCTGACTGGTCAGCGACGATTGCTGCCGGTGTCACGCTGGTCTGTGATGAGGAGGGGGAATGTAAGACGGATTTTCTGCGTTTGCTGGCGGGTGAGTTATCAGCTGCTGCGGGCAGCCTGTGCCTGTCGGGTGTGGTGCAGCAGGTGGATGCGCAAGCTTATGGGCGGCAGGTATATTGGATTGCGCCGGCGACCGTGGAGTACGATGAACTCACGGTAGAGGCATTTTTTGCTTTACAGGCCAGTCGCTATGCGGGTTTTGATCAGGCGGCGCTGGCGCAGCTGATTGCCGGGCTGGCGCTGGAGCCGCATTTGTTCAAGCAGATACGGATGTTATCGGCCGGTACCCGGCGCAAGGTGTGGATTGCGGCGGCGTTTGCGAGTGGTGCTGCGTTGACTTTACTGGATGATCCGCTGGCTGCGCTGGATAAAAGTTCGGCGACGTTTGTGTTGTCCCAGATGGCTGCCCTGGCGCAGGCGGGTCAGCGCGCACTGGTGGTGGGCGATTATCAGGCTCCGGCCAATGTGCCTCTGACGGCGAGGATAGACCTGGCTTCCCAGCTGTGAGTATGCCGCAAGGGCTTGCTGTTGCTGGTTGAGCGGCGCGCGGTAGAGCGTATGGAGATGTGTTATTCTAAGGCGGTTACCGTTGTTTGCCAGATCTACGTTGCAAAATGCTACAGACAGGAGACTGCCATGCCTTTCGTTACCATGACGACGCGTCAACCCAAAACCACGGCCTTTAAAGATGGGGTATTACAGGCTGTTCATGCCGCATTGGTGGTCAGCGGCGTGCCGCCGACGGATGTATTTCAGCGTGTGCTTGAATTGCCCGCTGAAGATTTTCGCTTTGATACCCATTATCCGGATTTGTCTGAGGCGCGCACGGATGACTTTGTGCTCATTGAAATTGTATGGTCGGCCGGGCGCAGCGTAAAGGTCAAGAAAGCCTTGCTGGCAACGTTGATGGATGGCATTCGTGCAATGGGGATGTCGCCTGAGCAAGTCATGGTCTGCTTCAAGGAAACGACTTGGGAAAACTGGTCATTCGCTGGCGGGCGCATGTTGCACGTCTGATTTCGTTTTCTTCCTCAATACTCTGGCTGATCCGGAATCTTCTGACAATCAGCCGTCGATTCATCATCACCTAATAACGACGCGGTTCTCAGGCTGTTTTCTGGTTGTGGGCCGCGTCCTTGTTGGACTTCCTATTTTATCCTTCCTTCTCGTGCTTCGTTTTCAAGCGGATTTGCACTGCTGTTGACCGGATCACATGCATCGCTTGTCAGCGCGAGTACCGATTTTCTCTGTTATCTGCGAATAAGCGGGTTTTTCCTCGTTTATTCCAAGCATGCAATGCAGTGTGACTCACTAATAATGCTCACTGTAGACGTGTGATGGTGAAGTTGTGTTTGCCATGCGGAAATAACAGGAGCCGGTAATGGCCGAAGAAAGCGATCTCGAAAGAACCGAACCGGCCTCGCCCAAGCGTCTGGAGGACGCGCGCAAGGAGGGGGACGTTCCGCGTTCGCGCGAGTTATCGACTTGTACGGTACTGCTGGCTGCTGGCGGCGCTTTGTGGGCGATGGGGGGCTCACTGGTGACTCAGCTCAATCACAGCCTGATTGCTGGTCTTAGTCTGGAGCGTGAAGTCGCTTTTGATTTCAATTTGCTGGTGCAAAAGATCTTCGTCAGTCTGGCCGATGTATCGCTGGCCTTCGCACCGGTTGCGGTCTTGTTGCTGGTGGTGGCGCTGTCTTCACCCTTACTGATTGGTGGCTGGCTGTTTAGTGCCAAGGCCTTGCAACCGAATTTTGGCCGCATGAATCCGATTTCCGGACTTGGCAATATGGTGTCCTCACGTGCCGGTGTTGAATTGCTTAAGGCGGTATTGAAAACCATCCTGGTTGGCAGTGTGTCCTGGGTAGTCGTGATGGGGCAGAAAGAGGCGATGTTTAGCCTGGCCACAGAGTCGGTGCAGACCGGTTCGGCCCATGTGGGCCACATGCTGGGTGTGTGCTTTATGGCGATTGTGGCTTCACTGGTGGTGATCGCGGCGATTGATGCGCCTTACCAGATGTGGGCGTATGCCGAGAAGCTGAAGATGACGCATCAGGAAGTGATTCAGGAATCGAAAGAGGCCAATGGTAATCCGCAGATCAAGGCCAAAATGCGTCAGCAACAGCGTGAGATGGCGCGCCGTCGCATGATGTCGGAAATCCCGACCGCCGATGTAGTGGTGACCAACCCAACCCACTTTGCGGTAGCGCTGAAATATACAGAAGGTGGTATGCGTGCGCCGCAGGTGGTCGCCAAAGGTGCGGATGCCGTGGCGGCCAAAATTCGTGAAATCGCGGCGGAAAATAAAGTACCGCTGCTGGAAGCACCACCGCTGGCCCGTGCGCTGTACAAGCACACTGAGCTGGGCGATGAAATCCCTGAGGCTTTGTACGGTGCAGTGGCAGAAGTGCTGGCCTATGTATTCCAGTTGCGGGTGTATCGCGAACGTGGTGGAAAGTATCCCGATGAGCCACGCAATCTGAATGTACCAAAAGAGCTGGACCCTTTGAATTTGTTAGGAGAGAACCATGAATAGCCTGAGACTGCCGGTCTGGATGGCCGGCATGAATGCTAAGGCTTTAGCGGCACCGCTGTTAATCGTGCTGATGCTGGCGATGATGATATTGCCGCTGCCAGCCTTTGTACTGGATATGTTTTTCAGCTTCAATATCGCAATTGCGGTAATTGTATTGCTGACCAGTCTGTACACGGTTAAACCGCTGGATTTCATGGTGTTCCCAACGGTGCTGCTGGTCAGCACCATGTTGCGTTTATCGCTGAACGTGGCATCGACCCGCGTGGTGCTGACGGAAGGTCATACCGGCCCCGATGCGGCCGGTAAGGTGATTGAAGCTTTCGGCCATTTTCTGATTGGTGGTAACTACACTGTTGGTATCGTGGTGTTCGTGATTCTGACCATTATCAACTTTACTGTGGTGACCAAAGGTGCGGGTCGTATCGCGGAAGTTGGTGCGCGTTTCGCATTGGATGCGATGCCTGGTAAGCAAATGGCAATTGATGCAGATTTAAATGCCGGTCTGATCGCCGAACAAGAAGCGCGTCGCCGTCGTACCGAAGTCGCGCAGGAGGCCGAATTTTATGGTGCGATGGACGGTGCCTCGAAATACGTGCGTGGTGATGCGGTGGCCGGTATCGTGGTCACCGTGGTCAATATCGTCGGTGGCCTGATTGTCGGTATGGTGCAGCATGATCTGGATTTTGGTTCAGCCCTCAAAAACTATACCTTGCTGGCGATTGGTGATGGCCTGGTAGCACAGATTCCTTCGCTGATTATTTCTATCGCAGCCGGTGTGGTGGTATCCCGCGTTGCCAGTGAAGAGGATATCAGTACCCAGTTAGTGGGCCAGTTATTTGCCAAGCCACAGGTGATGTTTATCACGGCCGGCATCGTCGGTGGCATGGGTGTGATCCCCGGCATGCCACATATGGCTTTCGTATTTTTGGCCTCGGTGCTGGGTGGTGCCGGTTACCTGATACAGAAGCGTATCGACGAACAAAGCAGCCCGGCTGCTGCCACTGCGGCGCAGGCTGCTGCCGCAACCGCCGCCGCTGCCGCACCGGAAATGGAAGAAGCGACCTGGCAGGATATTTTGCCGGTCGATACCCTGGGTCTGGAAGTGGGTTATCGCCTGATTCCGCTGGTCGACAAATCTCAGGGGGGCGAATTGCTGCGCAGGATTAAAGGCATACGTAAAAAATTCGCACAGGAAGTCGGCTTCCTGTCGCCAGCTGTGCATATACGCGACAACCTGGAATTGAAACCATCGGCGTATAAAATCGCCCTTAAAGGCGTGGAAGTCGGCGCTGGCGAAGCCATGAATGGTCAGTATCTGGCGATTAATCCCGGCATGGTCAGCGGCCCTTTACCTGGTGTGGAAACTACCGATCCGGCTTTTGGTCTGCCCGCTGTCTGGATCGATGGCAGCATGCGTGAGCAGGCACAGATCATGGGGTACACCGTGGTGGACGCCGGTACCGTGATTGCCACTCATCTCAATCACATCATTACGACACACGCAGCGGAGTTGTTGGGCCGTCAGGAAGTGCAATCCCTGCTTGATCATCTGGCCAAGGAAATGCCGAAGATGGTGGAAGATCTGGTACCGAAAATGCTGCCTTTATCTGTGCTGCAAAAAGTATTGCAGAACCTGTTGCAGGAAGGCGTACATATCCGCGATATGCGTACGATTATTGAAACGCTGTCGGAGCAGGCAATGCATAGTCAGGACGCGAATGAGCTGACAGCGCAGGTCAGGATTGCACTGGGTCGTGCGATCGTTCAGCAGATTTTCCCAGGCACCAATGAGCTGACCGTGATGGCACTCGACAGCCGTTTAGAGCGTTTGCTGATGCAAGCGATGAATACCGGTGGCGGCGACGGTACTGCGCTGGAGCCGGGCCTGGCTGACACGCTGGCGGCACAGGCCGATCAGGCTGTGAAGGAGCAGGAGCAAATGGGGCAAACCCCGGTCTTGCTGGTGCCAGCACCGCTACGTCCATTGTTGTCGCGCTTCCTGCGCCGTGCACTGCCGCAGCTCAAAGTGCTGTCGCATGCTGAATTACCTGAAACTAAAACAATTCGAGTTACCAGCCTGATCGGAGGGCAATCATGAACGTGAGAAAATTTACTGCCAATACCTCGCGTGAGGCTTTGCGTATGTTGCGTGATGCACTCGGTGCGGATGCCGTCATCCTGTCTAATAAAACCGTCAACGGTAAAGTCGAGATCATGGCCATGGCGGAAGGGTCTGTGCCTGAATACACACCGGTGGAAAAACCACGCAGTATGGCCCCTGAAGTCGCGCGCCTGACGCCGGCTTTTCCGGCAGAATCCGCCCGCAGCTTCAGCCCGCGCAGTTTCGCACCTGATGCGGAGGCCGAACCAGTGCGTCCGCTGATTACCCGTCCATCCGTCGCCAGTCCGGTCAGCTCAGCCAATGCAGCGGCATCCAGTGAACTGCACGATGTCATGAGTGAGATCCGCTCTATGCGCAGTATGCTGGAATCACAACTGGCTGAATTGTCGTGGTCCGCGACTCAGCAAAAGCAGCCGCATAAAGCAGAAGTGTTGCGTGAGATGTTGGCGACTGGTCTGAGTGCGAGTTTGTCGCGCTACCTGATCTCGAAATTGCCTGAGGGTGATTCGGTGCAAAATGGGGTGGAATGGGTTAAGTCGGTATTGGCGCGCAATCTGATGACCATCGACAATGAAAGCGAAATTCTGGAAAAGGGCGGCGTCTACGCGCTGGTAGGACCAACAGGTGTCGGCAAAACCACGACCACCGCCAAGCTCGCAGCGCGTTGCGTGATGCGTCACGGGCCTTCCCAACTGGCACTGATTACCACCGATGGTTATCGTATCGGCGGCTACGAACAGCTAAGAATTTACGGAAAAATCCTGGGTGTGATGGTGCATGCAGTCAAAGATGAGAGTGATTTACGTATTGCCTTGTCGGAACTCAAGAATAAACATACAGTATTGATAGATACTGTCGGTGTCAGTCAGCGCGATAAGATGGTAACGGAACAGGTCGCCATGTTGTCTGGCTCCGGCTCACAAGTGAAGCGTCTGCTGTGCCTGAATGCGACTTCCACAGGCGAGACCCTGAGCGAAGTGGTGCGTGCCTATCAGGGCGGTGGTCTGGCCGGCTGCATCCTGACTAAACTGGATGAAGCGGCAACCATAGGCGGTGCGCTGGATATTGCGATCCGTCAGCGGCTGGCACTGTATTATGTTGCGAGTGGTCAGCGTGTGCCGGAAGATTTACATGTGGCGAATAAGCAGTACCTGATCGACCGTGCATTTAAGCTCAAGCGTGAAACCGCCGCTTTCCGCTATCTGGATGAGGAGCTGCCGTTGATCATGGCAGGTGCCGTGCAGGGACGCAGTGCAGCAGGAATGGCGAGGGAGGTGTCCCTTGGCTAAATTTGATCAGGCAGAAGGTCTGCGCCGCATGCTGGCTGGACCTAAACCCAGGGTGCTGACGTTTTTATCTGTGCTGAGCGAAGATGAAAAGAGCGGCACGCTGGCCAATCTGGGCGTTTCGCTGGCACGGCAGGGCAATCAGGTATTGATGATCGACGCGCGTTCCACCCGTCAAAGTGTGGGCGCCTGGCTGAATGCGCGATTTGACCGCAGCTTATTGGATGTAGCGAAACAACAGCGTACAATGCAGGAAGCAATAAAAGTTGTCGCAGCAGGATTATCTGTGACGCAGTTGTCGCGTCACCCTGACCAGATCCATGCGCTTCCGCCAGAACAGTTGCGCGGTTTATCGCAGGTGTTTGACACGCTGGTGCATGATGTGGATCTGGTGGTGGTGGATGCAGCAATTGATGCAAGGGATAATTTTCCGTTGGCCTTGATGGATGATAGCGAGCTACTCATCCAGGTGTCTTCAGATCCGGCGGCCATTAAGGCTGCCTATGGTCTGATTAAGCGCTTGAGTGCCCGCCTTGGCCGGCGCTCATTCAATGTGCTGGTATCAGGGGTAAGTGAACAGGAGGCAACGTTGATCTACTCAAATATGGCGCAGGCTGCGAGCCGTTATCTGGCCGTGCCGCTGCAATTTGTAGGTTATGTGCCTCAGGATGAATATGTAATTAAGGCCGCACACTTGGGACAATCCGTGATTGATGCCTTTCCGAAAGCACGCGCAGCGCTGGCGTTCTCCCGTCTGGCAGAACGTCTGGCTGCGGGCGCGCGCTCCAGCCTGGCGCTGGAAGTTCAGTCTGAGCTGAGTGTGGGCCTCGGAATGTGATAACTATGTACACCGCTAGCGGAAAATCAGACAAAAGCTATCTGCTCAAGGAGCACGTGCCTCTGGTCAAGCGACTCGCTTACCAGTTAAAGGCACGTCTGCCGCCCAGTGTGGAAGTAGATGATCTGGTGCAGGCAGGCATGATAGGCTTGCTGGATGCGGTCAACCGCTACGAAGATACCCATGGCGCCCAATTCGAAACCTATGCCGTGCAGCGCATACGTGGTGCCATGCTGGATGAATTGCGCAATACCGACTGGCTGCCGCGTGGCGTGCGTCAGAATATGCGCAAAATTGAAAGCGCCATGAGCTTGCTGCAGCAAAAGCTGGGTCGGCCGCCGACCGAAACCGAAGTCGCCAAATCGCTCAAACTTAGTCTGTCTGAATATCAGGATATTCTGGGTGACAGTGGTGGTCACCAATTGGTGTATTACGAAGATTTTCACGATGCTGAAACCAAGGAACACTTCCTGGATCATTATTGCTCAGACAGTTCGGGCGATCCTTTGCAGGACTTGCTCAATGATGACTTCCGCGATGCGGTGATCGGTGCGATTGATAGCTTACCCGAGCGTGAAAAACTGCTCATGGGTTTGTACTATGAGCAAGAACTGAATCTGAAAGAAATTGGTGCGGTCATGGGGGTATCAGAATCCCGTGTCTCGCAATTACATAGTCAGGCAGTTGCACGTTTGCGTGCGTATCTGAGGGAGAAGGCGTGGACTGGGCTAGCGTAGCGGGAATTATCCTGGTGATGGTGGGGATAGGCGCTGGCCAGCTGATGGAGGGCGGTAAGCTATCTTCGCTGCTGCAGCCGTCCGCCTTTGTCATAGTCTTTATCGGTACCCTGGGTGCAGTGCTGCTGCAAAGCCGGATGACGACTTTCCGGCGTGGTTTGCGCATGCTGCGCTGGGTCATCAGTGAACCACCGGATACTAGCCGTAAAAATATTCAGGATGCGTTGAACTGGAGCCTGATCGCACGCCGTGAAGGCTTTCTGAGCCTGGAGCGTTATATGAGTAATTCAGGCGATGCTTTTATCAATAAGGGCTTGCGTCTGGTGATCGATGGCGTCGATCCGGTGCGCCTGAAAGAAATTCTGGATGTCGATATTTCCCTTTATGAGATGGAGCAGCGCCAGGCAGCACGCATCTGGGATTCTGCCGGTGGCTATTCTCCGACTATCGGTATCCTGGGCGCGGTGCTGGGTCTGATCCATGTGATGGAAAACCTGTCCGATCCGGCGCGGCTGGGCGGCGGTATTGCGGTCGCTTTTGTGGCAACGATTTATGGTGTTGGACTGGCCAATCTGTTTTTCCTGCCGGTCGGACATAAATTAAAAGAGATTATTGCGCGTGAAGTCACACGACGTGAAATGCTGGCCGATATCTTCTTCAGCATCGCAACCGGCGACAGCCCGCGCGTGATCGAAGAGCGGGTTGCTAATCATTGATGATGTCCCATCATGGCACGTAGACGATATCAGGAAGAACCGGAAAATCATGAACGTTGGCTGGTGTCGTATGCTGACTTCATTACCTTGCTGTTTGCTTTTTTTGTGGTGATGTATGCGATCTCCTCGGTCAATGAAGGCAAGTATCGTGTGCTGTCTAACTCGCTGACCGGTGCATTTAGTAGTTCCTCCAATAATAATGCGGTACAGCCGGTGGTAGTGCCGCCGGTGGTGAAGCTCGATGCGTTGCCGGTGACAAAAAACCGTTCGCATGAAGCACTGCGTAAAGAGCGGGAAAAAATGACCGGTGTTGCAACCGACATTATGGCCGTGCTGGAACCGCTGGTGCGCGAGGGGAAGGTCAAGGTGTCACAGACCAGTCGCGGCGTTACCATAGAAATCAATGCGAGCTTGTTATTCCCTCCGGGCGAAGCAAAGCTGAATACCGATTCGATACAGGCCCTGATCGCAATTGCATCGGTGCTTAAACTGGATAATCACGCAATACAAGTCGAAGGCCACACCGATAATCTGCCTATCCGCAATCCTGTATTTCCATCCAACTGGGAATTGTCAGCGGTACGCGCCAGTACCGTGGCACGTTTGCTCACAGAGAATGGGGTTGACGAGTTGCGCGTCACTGCAGTCGGGCAGGGCGCTAAATTGCCGGTCGATCTGAACGATACACCGGAGGGCAGGGCGCGTAACCGTCGCGTGACCGTCACTGTCTTGTCAGTATTGCCTGAGCCTGTGATTGAGGTACCGCTGCCCTGATACTGCCCTATATGCTGACGGTCATAGCAGAGCATGAGCCATAGCAGAGCATGAAAAAAGCACGCTTGGCGTGCTTTTTTATTTGTTTGACTCGTTTAGCTAAGTCGGATGAGAGCTATCAGCGTACGATCACGCCTTTGACTGGCATGGCTTGTATGCTGGATTGTCCATTCGGGCCATACAAAGCAGCAGTTGCGCTTCCTTGCTGGAACACGCCCAGCGCCGCCTGATTTTGCGATAATTTTCTGCTGATGAGTAAGCCATTGGTGTGATTACATTCTTTGGCTTTTTCAGATATGCTCAGCAATTCCTGCCATGCGAGGCGCGCTTCATCTGAGCTTGTATTCAGGTGCTGATCCATGCCGTCCAGCGTTTGCTGGTAGCCCGCATTACTGAGGCAGTTTAAGCGTATGCGCTCCAGCTCATTGATTTTACGGACTAATTCACTTTTGCTGGCGACAACTTCGTTCAATATATGCAAATCGTCGTCGACAAGCGCGTCCTGTTCAGATTTCAGCAATGTCGCCAACGCCGTCATGGCGAGGGTTTCATCTTTGACGCATTGCAGGATGGTGGAGTCTGTTGCGCTTGTCGTACTCATGTCTATCGTTTTCTGGAGTTAAGCAGATCCTTAACCGTCTCCAAAAGTCCATCAGCCACTTTTTCTGAGTTGACCTGGAAGCGTCCCTCAGAAATGGCTAATTTAATTTCTTCGACTTTCTTCGCTTCAAACACTGCATTGCTCGCTTGCGTACCCTGCATGGCTTGCAATTGTGTCGAGAGCGAAGAGATCTGCACGTTAATCGAAGGCGACGGCGTATTGTTGACTGCTTTATCCGGCGCTCTGTCTGTTCGTGCCTGCTGCGGACTCACTGGGAGCCCGGCAGTTTTATTTAGTGTGTCATTAATTTTCACAGCGATACCCTCGATAGTCGGACTTATCTACTTCTACAATCCGGTTATCGGCTGTCTCTTTTTAAACTTTAATTCTGGAGAGTAAATTTACAAAAAATATAAAAATCTATCAAAAATATAAAATTAGTAGTTAACTTCAATGATTCCGCCTGCTCTGGCGATGCCACTTACGGTTTGTCCTGAATTTGTTCTTGCTTTCGCCGTTTGTCCGTCGGCTGAATTGCTTAGCGACTGACCCTCTGTCGCAACCTGAAAACCCGGGCCCTGACTCACGATACGTACGGTCTGGCCTTGTTGTACCACAACCGGACTTTTCAATATATCCATCCGCAACAGGCTGCCGGATGCCAGTGACATACTCAGCGATTTCCCGATGGCTTGCTCAGGTGACATGATAATTCCGGCTGGCAGTGATGAAACCTCTCCTCTGACTTTACTTAAGTCATCGAGGTTGAGTACTTGTCCATTTTGCAAAGCTTTGGCCGCAACATAGTAGTCACTGGTGACCTGAACCTGGGCTTGCAGATAAATTTGCCAGGTTTTTGGTGTGTTACAGCGCACGCCGACCGAGAGTTTTCCCCAAGGTTTGCTACCTGGTGGCAGGAACGCCGTCATATCCTGACAGGCTGCCAGGTTCAGGCGGCTATCCACTTCATTGACGCTGATTTTGACCTCACCCGGCTGGTTGCTGGCCATTTGCTGTAAAAAATCGGCGGCGACTTTTTTGAGCTGAGTGTGGCTTTGATTGGGAGATGCTTCTGTTCCCTGTGCCTGCACCTGAGCATCAGCTGGCAGGCTAACTAATGCGCTGCAACTGATTGCTAACAGGACGGGACGTAAAAAAAGCGTATCCATGATCTTGGTTGTGGGTTGGTGTAATACGCATTGTAGGACGGGTCAGGATTTCCGAATTGATGAATAAGCGGGTTTTCCCCCTTTTACTTTGGGGATTGGACTTGTGCTGCGCGCTCTATGATGGGAAATATCAGAAACCGTCATTCGTAGCGTCCATGCGCTGTCAAAGGAGGATCCGGTGGTGAATAAGTTAGATGAATTCATGCGCTTCCATGAAACAGCGCTTTCCTTGCGCGGTCAGCGCCAGCAATTGCTGGCCTCGAATATCGCGAATGCGGATACGCCTAATTACAAGGCAAAAGATATCGACTTCGCGACGACGCTCACGAATACCTTGCACCTGAATTCGAATCAGGCTGCGCCCGTCGTAGAGCGCACTGATGCGCGTCACTTAGGTTTGAAAAATAGTCTGGGTGAAGCGCCTACGCTCTATCGCGGTAACGGGCAGGGCAATATCGACGGAAATACCGTGGATATGGACGCGGAGCGCAATGCGTTTACCGATAACGCGGTGCGCTACGAAGCCAGTATCACCATGATCAATATGCAGATCCGCAATATGCTTGCGGCCATACAGGGGCAATAATCATGTCGCTATTTAATGTATTTAATGTGGCTGGATCTGCCATGAGTGCGCAGTCACAACGGCTGAATGTGGTGTCGAGCAACCTTGCAAATGCCGACAGTGTCACCAGCTCCAATGGTCAGCCGTATAAGGCCAAGCAGGTAGTGTTCAGCGCTGTTCCGGTGGAAGGGACGCCGGCAACGGCAGTGCGTGTCAAAGAGGTGGTCGAGGATGCGACGGCTCCTAAGCTGCATTACGACCCTAAGCATCCGATGGCAGATGAAAAAGGCTATGTCGCCATGCCGAACGTGAATGTTGTCGAGGAAATGGTGAACATGATTTCCGCGTCCAGATCCTATCAGACGAATGTGGAAACAATGAATGCAGCAAAGACGATGCTGTTAAAAACTTTGACCTTGGGTCAGTAAGACAGGGAGTAAACAGACATGGCAACGATAGACACCGCGAATACAGTTGACCCGGCATTGCTGACAGCGATGAATGGTGCTAACGGTAAAACAAAAAACTCTACCCAGGATGCGCAGGATCGCTTTATGACGCTGCTGGTCACGCAGATGAAAAATCAAAACCCGTTGAATCCTATGGATAACGCGCAGGTGACCAGTCAGATGGCACAGTTATCCACGGTGACTGGTATAGAAAAACTGAATGCGTCGATGGTGACCATGAATTCCAATTACGTGGCCAGCCAGAGCCTGCAGGCCGCCAATATGATAGGTCATGGTGTGATTACGCCGGGTAGCAATATCGCATTGCAGGATGGTAAATCTGTATATGCACTGGACTTGCCACAGGCCGCAGACAAAGCCAGTCTGGTGATTAAAGACCAGACTGGTGCGGTGGTGCGTACGATTGCATTGGGTGCCTTGCCAGCCGGTTTAAATAATATGACCTGGGATGGTAAGAATGATGCAGGAACCACGCTGCCTAATGGGAGTTATCAGTATGAAGTGGCGGCCAGCGCAGGTAGTAAAAAGCTGGATGTGACGGCTTTGTGTTTTGGTGTGGTCAATAGTGTTACAGCAGGAACACAAGGCGTCAAACTGACTGTTTCCGGCGTCGGTCAGGTTGGCATGAATGATGTAAGGCAGATTTATTAAGTCCACTGGATAGTCCAGGTCAAGGCTAAATTAAGGAGAGATATCATGGGTTTTCAGCAAGGCTTAAGTGGTTTGAATGCGGCATCCAAGTCCCTGGATGTCATCGGTAATAATATTTCCAATGCCAATACAGTCGGGTTTAAGCAGGCACAGGTGCAGTTTGCTGATGTCTATGCGAACTCGTTGAGTGGTGCCTCCGCCAATGCGGTGGGGATTGGTGTCAAAGTGTCGAACATTGCTCAGCAATTCACACAGGGTAATATCAGTTCTACCAATAATCCGCTGGATATCGCGATTAACGGTAATGGCTTCTTCCGTCTCAGTACGAACGGTGCCATTTCTTATACCCGTAACGGCCAGTTTCAACTTGATAAAAATGGCGATATCGTGAATGCACAAGGCGCGCATCTCACGGGTTATATCGCCGACTCCAATGGCGTATTGTCGACGGGATCTGCTGCACCGATCAATATCAATACCGCGGATATCGCACCCGCCCAGACGTCCAAAATCAGTGGTGTGATGAATCTGGATTCGCGTGAATACGTGCCAGGTACGCAAAAGCCTGTCACCATTCCGCCAGTGATTACGCCGATTGCTTTTTCACCGACTGATCCGACTTCGTATAATAAATCCACCTCAGTCACGGTATTCGACAGTTTGGGGAATTCGCACGTAGTACAAACCTATTATGTGCGTATCGATCCTGTCACGACGCCACCAGCGGTCGCGGGTTCGATAGAGTGGAATGTGTTCTCTACGGTTGATGGAAATCGTTTTGATGCAACGGGTGCACTGACGCCAGCCGCCAGCCCTGCGTCACCGATAGGTAAGCTCGCTTTCGATAATCTGGGTAAATTGATCGGGGCTAATCCTGCATATGCGCCGACTGATCCGCGTGCGCTGCATTTCAAAGTGCCGGTTGCGTCGGGTGCTGTAACGCCGATTAACACCACTGCAGATATTCGTTTTGATTACACGAATTCCACGCAGTTTGGTTCTGACTTCAGCGTGAGCAGCATGAAGCAGGATGGATTTACTTCGGGCAAACTGTCTAAATTCAATACATCTAAAGACGGTACCATCGTAGGTAGCTATACCAACGGTCAGACTAAGGTACTCGGGCAGGTGGTCTTAGGAAGTTTTACAAATTCGAATGGCCTGCAATCCTTGGGTGATAACCAATGGGCAGAAACTGCCGCTTCCGGCCAGCCTTTGGTTGGTCCTCCTAACTCGGGAAATCTGGGGGCGCTGACTGCATCAGCAACCGAAGATTCGAATACCGATCTGACCGGTGAGCTGGTCAATATGATTACTGCGCAACGTGTGTATCAGGCCAATGCACAAACGATTAAGACGCAGGATCAGGTGATGCAGACTATCGTTAATCTCCGTTAATGAATAGGGGATGAAGATATGCGTTCGACCAGTATGAACAGGAGCAGACCATGGATCGCTTAGTCTATACCGCGATGACGGGAGCCAAACACGTTCTCGAACAGCAGGCGACCAATTCGCATAATCTGGCGAACGCAACCACCAACGGCTTTCGGGCGCAGCTTGATTCTTTCCGTGCGGTGCCGGTACAGAATGCAGAAATACCTACCCGTGCCTTTGTTGTAGATTCCACCGTTGGTGCTGACTTTAGTACCGGATCGATGCAAATGACCGGACGCGAGCTTGATGTTGCAGTGCAGGGCAAGGGGTGGCTGGTGGTCGAGCGCCCCGACGGTACAGAGGCATATACCCGCGCCGGTAGTCTGAAGCTCAGTGAAAATGGTGTATTGCAAACGCAGAATGGACAGAATGTCCTGGGTGACGGCGGCCCTATCACCATACCGCCGGATGTTTCGATTGCGATTGCTAAGGATGGCACGGTATCTACCGTGCCAAATGGGAATCGTCCGAACGCGGTGCAGGTTGTGGGGCGGCTGAAATTGGTCAATCCGCCGGAAGACAATCTGGTACGCGCTGATGATGGTTTATTTCGCACCAAAGATGGCGCAGTGCCGGATGCAGATCCGGCCGTCGGTGTCGCTGGTGGCATGCTGGAAAACAGCAATGTCAATGTGGTGGAGTCGATGGTTACCATGATTAATCTGGCGCGGCAGTTCGAAATGCAGATGAAGCTTTTGCAGAATGCGGAGAATAACGAGACAAAAGCCAGTCAGCTCCTCAGTTTGAGTTGATGTCTACAGGTGCACAATAGTCTCAAAATTTGCCAGCTTAATTGTGCCGTAACGGTGCGCAGGAGAAATGTATGATACGGTCTTTATGGATTGCGAAAACCGGTCTGGATTCGCAGCAGACCCAGATGGATGTGATTACCAATAATCTGGCGAACGTCAGTACGACTGGTTTTAAACGTTCACGCGCCGTGTTTGAAGATTTGCTGTATCAAACCATACGTCAGCCCGGCGCACAAAGTTCGCAGCAAACGCAATTGCCTTCCGGCTTGCAGCTCGGAACCGGTGTACGTCCGGTCGCAACTGAGAAAATCTTTACTCAGGGCAATCTGCAGCAAACGGGCAATAGCAAGGATCTGGCGATACAGGGGCAGGGCTTCTTTCAGGTATTACTGCCAGATGGAACCACTGCCTACACGCGTGATGGTTCGTTTCAAATGGATAATCAAGGCCAGTTGGTCACTTCCAGTGGGTTTGTGATTCAGCCTGCGATTACGATACCAGCCAATGCACAGTCGATTACCGTCGCGCGTGACGGCACGGTATCAGTCACCCAGCCCGGCGCGGCGGCTCCAGTTCAGGTTGGTTCCATTCAACTTGCGACATTCATCAATCCGACTGGCTTGCAGGCCCTGGGTGAAAATCTGTATGTGGAAACAGCCGCCTCCGGCAATCCTGGTACGAATGCACCTGGCACCAATGGTGCGGGCTTGTTATTGCAGAATTTCGTAGAAACCTCCAACGTGAATGTCGCCGAAGAACTGGTGAACATGATACAGACCCAACGCGCTTACGAGATCAATAGTAAAGCCATCACGACATCGGATCAGATGTTGCAAAAACTGTCGCAGTTGTAAGCGTAGATAAGAGATTGAGGACTGGATCATGAAATTCGCTAAACCGGCTTATCTGTTGAGTGTCGTCTTATTGTCGGCTTGCGCTGGTGCGCCCGCGCCTATCGTGCATCAGCCTATGAGCTTGCCGTCACAATCCGCTAAGCCTTTACGCGAAGCGAATGGTGCCATTTTTCAGAGCGCCAGCTACCGGCCTTTGTATGAAGATGCAAGAGCCAGAATGGTGGGTGATACGCTCACTATCACCATTGCAGAAAAAACGTCTGCTGCCAAAGCAAGTGCAAATTCCAACAGCAAATCTTCCAGCCTCGCACTCGCCACGCCTAACCTGTTTGGTTTGAACGCAGCGACGACCAGCCGTGGTTCTGTCAATACGAATGGCAGCTCCAAGTTCGATGAAAAAGGTGCGGAAACTGCCAGCAACAGTTTTACTGGCACGATAGCAGTGACGGTGATCGACGTGCTGCCTAACGGGAATTTACTGGTGAGTGGCGAGAAGCAGCTGGCCTTTGATAAAGGCGCGGAATTTGTACGTTTTTCCGGTGTTGTGAATCCTACGACCATCGCGGCGGGCAATGTGGTGGCATCGACTCAGGTCGCGGATGCACGCTTTGAATACCGTTCGAATACCCGCATTGATGCGACCGAAATGAATTCCATGCTGGGTCGTCTGTTCCTGAGTTTCCTCCCTATGTAAGGGAATTGAAAGTTAGCTATGAAAACCGGATTCTCCTTTCTCGTTGGCGCACTTCCTTCTGGGCTGTGCGCTGCATTACTGTTCTCGCTGAGTGCGCTGATATCGGCGCCTGCGCAAGCAGAGCGCATTAAGGATCTGGCTGGTATCCAGGGCGTGCGTCAGAATCAATTGCTGGGCTATGGGATTGTTGTCGGTCTGGATGGCAGTGGTGATCAGACGACGCAGACGCCATTTACCGTGCAGAGTATCGTCAGTATGTTGCAGCAAATGGGGGTGGCCTTGCCGGTAGGCTCGACGCTGCAGCTAAAAAACGTCGCAGCGGTAATGGTGACCACCAGTTTGCCGCCCTTTGCACAACCAGGGCAGGCGTTGGATATCACGGTGTCGTCGATGGGAAATGCTAAAAGCCTGCGTGGCGGTACCTTGCTGATGACGCCACTCAAAGGTGCTGATGGTCAGATTTATGCGATGGCACAAGGGAATGTGCTGGTTGGTGGGGTCGGTGCATCGGCCAATGGCAGTAAGGCTCAGGTGAATCATTTGAGCGTGGGCCGTATCTCTGGTGGTGCTACCGTGGAACGCGCTGTACCTAGTCCGGTCGCGAACGGTAATACGGTGCAGCTGGAGTTAAATAATTCGGATTTTTCGACAGCCAGCCGGGTGGTGGACGCGATCAACCGCCGGTTTGGAAATGATACCGCTGCAGCGCTGGATGGCAGGGTGATACAGGTAAAGGCGCCCGCCAACCCTGATCAGCGGGTCGCATTCTTGGGTAAGCTCGAGAGTCTGGATGTGACGCCCGCAGCGATGGTGGCGAAAGTGATACTCAATGCCCGTACCGGTTCTATCGTCATGAATCAGGCGGTCAGTCTCGAAACCTGTGCGGTTGCGCACGGCAATTTGTCGGTGGTGGTCAATACAGAGAATGCCGTCAGTCAGCCGAATACCTTGGCGGGTGGGCAAACGGTGGCGACTGGGAATTCCAATATCAGCATCACTAAAGATGCCGGTCAACTGATGATGTTGAAAGCAGGTGCTTCCTTGACCGATGTCGTCAAAGCACTTAATTCTATAGGCGCTACGCCTCAGGATTTGCTGGCGATATTACAGGCGATGAAGGCTTCAGGCGCTTTGCGTGCTGAACTGGAAATAATTTAAGGATCCGCCATGTTAGGACGTGCTGAAATTCCCGAAAACCGGCTGGCATTTGATACCCGTAGCCTGGATAGCCTGAAGCAATCGGCAAAAGATAATTCACCCGAGTCGGTGAAGGCAGCTGCCAAGCAGTTTGAGGCCTTGTTCATGAACATGATGCTCAAGTCTATGCGCCAGGCAGGCGGGCAGGACGGTCCGTTTGATAGTGAACAGACGCGTACTTATACTTCTATGCTGGACCAGCAGTTGTCGCAGTCGATGGCGAATAAGGGAATAGGCTTGGCGGACGCTTTAGTCAGGCAGCTCACCAATAACGCAGTAGCGCAGGCGATACAACCGGAAAACGCCAGTGCGCCACAGGCATTCGCTTCTCAGGGCATCAATCGTTATCTGGATAATCTGAAATTTGAACAACAACCGGTTCCTGATGTGAAAAGTGGTTTCTCCGGGCCTGCCCATGTACGTGAATTTCAGGAAAAACTGACTGCACATGCAGAAGAAGCCAGTAAAGCTACCGGCATTCCCGCTAAGTTCATGCTAGGCCAGGCCGCCCTGGAAAGTGGTTGGGGTAAGCGTGAAATCAAGACCGTCGATGGCAGTACGTCTCACAATATCTTTGGCGTCAAGGCCAACAATAGCTGGAAGGGTAAAACTGTTGATGCCGTGACGACTGAATATATCAACGGTGTGGCGCAGCGCCGGGTCGAGAAATTTAAAGCCTATGACAGTTACGCCGATGCGTTTAAGGATTACGCCAAGTTGCTGACGCAAAATCCGCGCTATGAAAACGTGATTGCTAATGCCAAAGATGCAAGCGCTTTTGCACAAGGTTTGCAAAAAGCCGGGTACGCAACAGACCCTAACTATGCGAATAAACTGACCCGTATCATTAAACAAAATCTGTCCGTGTGAGTTGTTAACTCAGGATTTGAATAACAATACATTTTTCGCAATATCGCCTTTACAGGGGACTGAGGTGTAGACTGGCTGGCACGAATAAGGCGCAGGCTATCATCAGGCGCTGATGTCATATATATTTCCCTCATTAAAGTTTTTCAGAAATTCTCCGAAAACAAGGGTGATGACGTGTAAAGGCGTGGCACAACTCAATAGGTTGAATTATGGGAACGAACGTTCTGAACATAGGGCAAAGTGCTCTGGCAGCAGCCCAGATGGGGATTACCACCACCGGCCATAATATTGCCAACTCATCAACTCCAGGGTACAGCCGTCAGGTATTGGTGCAATCAGCCAATGCGCCACAGAATTTGGGCGGCTCTTTTGTCGGGCAGGGTGTGACGATCAGCCAGATCCAGCGTCAATACAATCAGTTTATCGGGCAACAGGTCAATTCTTCGCAGACCTCGCTGAACCAGGTGAGCGCGTACGCCGGTCAGATCCAGCAGATTAATAATCTGGTTGCTGACCCAACTGCGGGTGTAACGCCAGCCTTACAGGATTTCTTCAAGTCGGTACAAAACTTATCGAGCAGTCCAAATGGCACAGCTGGCGCTGCTGCGCGTCAGGCAGTGATTTCAAATGGTCAGGCACTGGCCAATCGTTTCACCAGCCTGCAAGGGCGGATGGATCAGATCCGCACGGACGTCAATGGTGAAATTGCCGGAGCTGTCAGTTCTATCAATGCCTACTCCACGCAATTGGCAGCCTTAAATGAAACGATAGCAAAATCGCAAAGCTCTACCGGTTCGCCGCCGAACGATTTGCTGGATCAGCGTGATTTGCTGGTTACCGAATTATCCAAGCTGACCAAGGTGACGGTGATCCCGCAAGATAATAAATACAATGTGTTTATTGGCAATGGTCAGCCTATTGTACTCGGCGGTACAGTGAATCAATTGCAGGTCAGTGTTTCTGCGACCGACCCAAATCGTTCAGAGGTTGCTTATACTTCGAACGGAAATGTGACTCAAATTCCTGAAAACGGCTTGCCTGGTGGTAAATTGGGCGGCTTGTTTGATTTTCGTGCCAATACCTTGGATCCGGCGCAAAGCGCGATTGGTCGGGTAGCGGTCAGCATTGCGTCTGCGTTCAATCAACAACATGCCTTAGGCCAGGATTTGAATGGTCAAATGGGCGGAAATTTTTTCAATATCGCGCAACCGGTCAATACACCCGGCGCGGGCAACACCACCTCAGCGCTGGTAACCTCGAAGATTGTCGATGCGTCAGCTCTGAGTACCAGCGATTATCGTCTGCAGATTACAGCACCAGGTACTTATAAGGTGACACGCCTCAGTGATGGTCAGGTAACGAATTCAACTTCCCAGCCAGTGGTGGTCGATGGCGTCAGTATGGAATTCCCGCAGCCGCCCGCCGCACAGCCTGCAGCAGGCGACGAATTTTTGATCAAGCCCACCTCGAACGCAGCAAACAGCCTGGCGGTCGCCATCAGTGATCCGAACAAGCTGGCGGTGGCGTCGCCGGTCAGTAGTGTTGCACCGACCACCAATACTGGCTCAGGAAAAATTTCCTCCGGTAATTTTGATTCACTTGCCGCATCCGCATCCACCTCGGCCACAGCGACGATCAGTCCGGTGAAAACGGATAATTCGTTTAAGTCCAGTACGCTGACTCCAGCAGTGACGTTGACCTATTCAGGTGGCTCCCTGACGGGCTTTCCTGCAGGACAAATCGTTTCCGTCACCAACGCCGGGGTCACCACAAATTATCCGCCGCCAGCGACCGTGCCGTATACCAGTGGTGCGCAGATCAGCGTTGCGGGAATGAGCTTTGCCATTAAAGATGGTGCGGCTCCGCCCAGCAATGGTGACCAGTTCAGCCTGGCACCCGCAACGCCGGTGGCCTCGACGAAGCTGACATACAATTCAGCGACTAACACCTTGAGCGGATTTCCTGCGACAGCGAATGTAACGGTTACGAACGGCAATTCGGTCACGACTTATCCGGCTGGCAGTAATATCCCGTTCACTGCAGGTTCAACCATTAGCTTTAGCGGAGCAAGTTTCACGGTGACCGGTAGCCCGGCAAATGGCGATGTATTCAACATCACGCCGAACACCAATGGCACTGGTGATAATCGCAATGCGCTGGCTTTAGCCACCATCCAGACTAAGAATCTGTTGGTCGGGAATACCACAACGATACAAGGTGCGTATGCGCAATTCGTGAGTCTGGTCGGTAATAAGACCGCCGAATTGCAAGTCACCAGAGCCTCTGAAACCAAAATGCTGTCGCAGGCAGTGGCTGCTCAGCAAAGTGAATCCGGCGTCAATCTGGATGAAGAGGCAGCCAATTTATTGCGTTATCAACAGGCTTATCAGGCTGCAGGCAAGTTAATGCAGATCGCCAGTCAATTATTTGATGCCTTGCTGACGCTGGGTAGATAGAGGTAATCATGCGTATCAGTACCAACACCATTTATGATACTGGCAGTAGCCGTATTGGTGATTTACAGACCAATATGAATAAACTCCAGCAGCAGATTTCCTCGGGCAGAAAAGTGCTGACCCCGGCGGATGACCCTATCGGCTCTGCACGGGCATTGGTTATTACTCAGGCTGATGCAATCAATGATCAGTTTGCAGTTAACCGGCAGAATGCAAAAAATTTGCTCAGTGTGACCGATGGCGTGTTAGGGACCGTGACGGACAATTTGCACAGTATTAAAACATTGATCGTACAGGCCGGTAATGCCACCCTGAGTGATGCTGACCGTACCTACGTCGCACAGCAATTGCAAAGCAATCTCGATCAGATGATCAGTTCTGCGAATGCGACTGACGGAACAGGAAATTACCTTTTTTCAGGATTTTCGACCACCACAGCGCCATTTACCAAAACCATTGCCGGTGCCAGTTATACCGGAGATCAGGGACAGCGTTATTTGCAGGCAGATTCGGCACGGCAATTACCCTTGAGTGCACCCGGTATGGAGGTGTTTGGAAATATCCGTACCTCGAATGCACAATTCAATATTGTGCCGAATCTTTCTAATGTGGGAAAAACCGGGGCGACCGCTGCAGTTGATCCATTAACCGCTGCAAATCTCACTGGGCATAATTACGAGGTCAGATTTGACAATACTGCCGCTAATTTTTCGGTATTTGATAAAACGACGGGTGGTACCATCGTTCCACCCACACCGTATACCAATCCAGTGAATGTGACATTCGATGGCATCAATCTGACACTGCAAAATAGTCCGACGGCGCCAGCGCCAGGAGACAAAATCCTGATTCAGCCCGGTAATCAGGATATTTTTGAAACTGTGACGGACGTAATTAATGCACTCAAAACGCCGACGACAACATCTGCGGCGCGCAGTGATCTCACACAAGCCTTGACGCAGGCAAATAATAACGTCGACAAGTCACTGAATAATGTGTTGACCGTGCGGGCAAAGGTAGGCAGCAGTCTGAAAGAAATAGACGGTCTTGATAATGAGGGTGATGCCAAAAGCGTATCTTATAAGCAGTCTTTGTCTGAGATTCAGGATATCGATTATGTCAAAGCGATATCGGAATTCAGTCAGAACCAAATGGTGCTGCAGGCAGCGCAACAATCATTTGTGAAGGCGTCCTCTTTGTCTTTGTTTAGCTATATCAGCTAAGCCATACAGCTCACGCCTGTCGAGTAAAAAGCAGACCTGGTCTGCTTTTTTATTGTTTGCAGTCACCCTATCGTGCTATTCCGACAGATATGGCTGGCGTAGCGACGGTCAATGCGGCGCATACTTTTACGGCTTTGTTTCTTTATAGCTGATGTGCAATTATGGAAATATAATTTCCGCATCTAAAATGCATAGGTGTTTGTGTGCATGAAGAGTGTCATTGGTTTCATCCTAAGCAGAATACTCCTTGCCTCAGCAATTCGGTTCATCATTCAAGACCGTTGCAAAATTCCCTGTGCCGATGATTCAGATCACGTCGATCAAATTGATGTTGATGGCGTTGGAGGAGGTGGCGCAGAAAATCGGGCTAATTCAGTGAAGCCCGAGAAATCATGTCAGCCTGCTTTGCACACATACAAATATTTCTTACTGAGTAACGGCCAGTTCTCCTGGTTATAGACGTGAGAGGGAGCAGGTTAAGACCGGGTAAGCTGTTTTGTACTCCATGCTAGCTACTGCAATCGACGTGAGCGGTGTATTCGCAGTGATCAGACTTTTTCCATGTCTTCTGAGTCAAGCGCAATGACATGCGATTGCAGATTGCCGCGCTCGTCATGCCATTCCCGCATCACACAGGGATAGCCATCTTCATCCAATGCAACGACCTTAAAAAAATTGCCTATCATTGAAGAAATTAAGATTTGCTCCTCTTCCGGGAAGCTCGCGATGAAGTCCGGGTCGAGTTGTATGACTTTGACGATGTCACCCAAACCTACTGCCTGATTGCGGCAATCTACCACACTGTGTTGTGTCATGTTGTATTCCTGTTTTTTCTAAATTGCCGCTATTGTAAATGCTGCACCGCGCGGCAACATAGTTCACCCAAAAGAAAATGGCTGGCAAATCAGGTGATTTACCAGCCATAGTCATTCACCGCATTGCAAGCAGCGAGTTTAACTGCGGGCGCTATTCTTTTCTCTGGCAACCCAATACAGTATCCCGGCAATGACCAAATAAGGTAGCAGGGATAAAGCGTCGGCATTCGGGCCATTGAAGAATGGGTTATGGGCAGTTGCCCAGTCACCGATGGTTTTGTCAAAATCAGTTAGTATGCCTGCGGTAAAGGCGATCACGATACCGGCCAGCGCGCCACCCGCGATATAGCCGGATGACAGCAAGACGCCGGAACTGCGGTCACCAGCAGCCTGCATTTCTTCTTCATTCAGATCTTTGTACTGATCCAGTTTGCTGTTACGTCGGTCCACCAGCCAGCGTATCATGCCACCTACAAATAAGGGCGCAGAAGACGACAGAGGCAGATACACGCCAACAGCAAATGCGAGCGAAGGTATGCCTGCCATTTCCAGTACCAGCGCAATCATGACGCCGAACAGTACCAGCGTCCATGGCAATTGCTGATCCAGGATGCCTTTAATGATGTAGGACATCAGCACGGCTTTCGGTGCATCGTATTTCTTCACTTCTGAGCCGTCTGGCCGTTTGTTGTAGGTGCCGTTGATGCCAGGGTCAACCAGATACATCACCTGACCTTCGTTGTTTACCAAGTATTTGCCCGCAGGGCCGTCTACTGCATCATTCTTGTGCCAGACCTTGTAAGTTGCCTTGTCTTGCTCAGCCTGTGGGCCTTGCAATTGTGCCGTTTCAGTGAGTTTACCGGCATCTGTTTTCAGTGCTGGCGCTACCTGGGCTGCAGGCACGTAGACCGTACCCGCATCATTGAGCTTGAGTAAAATCGGTCCCAGTATCAGCGCAGAGGAAAAGGCACCGGCCAGAATAGCGTACTGCTGCAGTTTTGGTGTGGAGCCGACCAGGTAGCCAGTTTTTAAATCCTGAGAGGTGGTGCCTGCATTGCTGGACGCGATACAAACGATAGCACCGACCGATAAGGCGGTTACATAGTATTGACCGCCTGTCCAGCCCATGACCAGAAAAATCAGGCAGGTGAATAACAGCGTAGCGACCGTCATACCGGAAATCGGGTTCGAAGAAGAACCGATTTCACCGGTGAGACGCGACGAGACGGTGGCAAACAAAAAGCCAAACACCAATATCAATATCGCGCCCAGGAAATTCATGTGCAAAGGCGTGGCAAAGGTAATGACTGCAATGATCGCCAAAGCGCCGATGATGACCCACTTCAAAGGAATGTCCTGATCGGTGCGCAGGATGCTGGCTGCGTTGGCTGAACCACTGCGCATACCTTCGAGACCGGCAGACAGACTGCGCCAGATCGTCGGCATCGCACGTGCCAGACTGACCAGGCCACCCGCAGCAACTGCACCGGCACCGATGTAGAGAATGTAGGCACTGCGCACATCATGCGCACTCATTTCGCTGATCAGCTTGGTGCCCGGTGTCAGTGGCACGCTGAGCGCATCACCAAAGAATTTAATCATTGGTATCAGCAGCAGGTAAGACATCACACCGCCCGCCGCCATGACAGAAGCGATACGCGGGCCAATGATATAGCCTACACCCAGCAATTCCGGCGAGACTTCAGCGCCGATAGAGCCACCTTTGAGTGGTGCGCCGAATACGGTTTCCGGCGTGTCCTTCCAGCCCTTAAAAGCAACGTTGGCAATCTTGTAGAACAATCCTAAACCAAAACCGCCAAAGATGATGGCAGCGCGGCGATTGGCATCTGCCTGTGCATTCGGATTGCTACCTTCGCCAGCGGCTTCGCGTGAGGTATCTGTGGCCGCCGCTTTTAATACTTCGGCACAGGCTGTGCCTTCCGGATATTTCAGTTCGCCGTGCTTTTCCACGATCATCGTGCGGCGCATAGGAATCATGAGCAGAATGCCGAGCAGGCCGCCCAGGCAACCGACCAGCATGACGCGCGAGATTTCCAGATCAAAGCCCAGAATCAGAATCGCGGGCATGGTGACGCCCAGTCCGAATGCCAGTGATTCACCGGCCGAGCCCGCAGTTTGTGTGATGCTGTTTTCCAGGATGGTTGAATCTTTTCCGCCGAGCTTATTTGTCAGGCGGAACAGTGTGATGGCGATGACCGCAACGGGGATAGAGGCACTGACGGTTAAGCCCACTTTCAACACCAGATACAAGGAAGATGCACCGAAAATCATACCCAGTATGACGCCCATGATCAGGGCGCGGGGTGTCATTTCAGGCAAATTCGCACCGGCCGGAATATAGGGCCTGAACGCAGAAGCTGAGGTTTCTTTTGGCATGTTATTACCTTTTATTATGTGGAAAACCGGGCCTTGATCTTGATGCCACAGGCCCGCCTGATTTTCTGCATCCTGTCTCTGGTGATGGCAAAAAATGATTTGCGCATTATCACCGTTTTTTTATCCGCTCAGCAATGAAGATTTACTATCAAACCTTTTTTGTCTGAAGTCATCCTCGTGATATCCCACATCTTCAGGTTTTACTGCCTCATTTGCTCTTTCCTTCGGCTGTTGCCAACTCAGGGTTGTCAGCATGAGCTGTCAGTGTTGGCAAATGCTTGATACCACGTATCAATGGATGGCGCCATGCAATCAATGCTACGCCCAGTGCCACAAAGCCCGCAAAACCCAGCGCCACCCGCAACCCCAGATGTTCGCCCAGCCAGCCACCGATCAAGGCGCCGGGTCCGGCGGGTATTAGTATCAGCCAGCGCATGGTGCTGGTCATGCGGCCCAGCATGGGTTCCGGTGTCACAGCCTGACGCAGGGCCAGGAAGTTAATAAAGATCAGCACGCCACCGACCGCAAATGCCATCAACATGGCACCGAAGGCCGCGATGCCTATCCACCCAGCCGGAGCCAATGCGAGTCCGCCCCAGCCCAGGCCGCATACGGCAATGCCGGCGACCATACAAGGGCCAGGCCCCAGCCAGCGACTGATCCTGTGCCCGTAAATGCTCGCAGCGACACTGCCGACACCGATCGCCATGTAGCTGAGTCCCACGGCTTGCTCAGATAAACCGAGCAGGCGGGTAGCAAACAGAATCTGTACGACCAAGGCAGCGTTATAGCAGAGCTGCCACATGCCGACGGTACAGGCCAGTCCGACCAGCAAGGGCTTGTTCATCACGAAGCGCACACCTTCTTTTAAGTCACGCCAGAAATGACTGTCTGCTTTTTCGGGGCGATGTTCGGTAATGTGGATGCCGCGCAGTATCAGAGCGGAGGTCAGTAGCAGGATGGCGTCTGCCATCAGGGCCAGCGGGGCACTCAGCAATTTAATCAATACCCCAGCTGCGGCAGGACCGGATACTTCCGCGCCTGAGGTCGCCAGCGCATTTTTTGCATGCGCTTCGACCAAACGCTCGCGCGGCACAATCTGGGTCAGTACGATTTGCGCAGCGGAACCGGCCGTCGTGTTGATGGCGCCGATCATAAAACCGACCACATATAACCAGGTCATATTGATCACATCAAAATACCAGGCAATGGGGACACTGATCACAGCCAGCGCGATCATGGTTTCGCCAGCGATATAAACGGGCAGTTTCCTCACCCGGTCCAGCCAGACACCTGCTGGCAGTGACAGCAATACGAAGGGCAGGGTTTCCATAAACGTCAGAATACCCATCTGGCTGGCCGTAGCGTTGAGCATCACGGCTGCGGTCAGCGGTAATGCCAGAATAGTGATCTGAGCACCGAATGAACTGATCAGAATAGAGGTCCAGAGGCGCCGGTAAATTCTGTCGCGTAGCAGGTCGTTATGAGGCAGACCGCATAATTTTAAAAAATAATTTATCATGATTCGCATTGACGTTATCTTCAGATTACGTCGTTGAGTTAAGGCTTATGCACAATAGTCTCAAAGGCATCCTGGTCAGGATAGTTCAGGCTGACAGATTGTGCTTTGAGACGGTAGTTGTCACTGCGCAGTTGTGCAAAAACTGCAGAGTCAGTGTGTCTGGTGCTAAAACATCCTGTACCGCGTGATCGGTGCAGGTGAGGCAGATGTGTGCTGTTGTCAGCGTTAATGCGACGGAAAGCATAATCCGCGTTTACAATACTGGCCTACAGGCGGATAGGGTGTGGTTGAATTGCCCTTCGCTGCGCCTGTAGCATGATTCAGCTACAGTTATGGCGCTTTTCTACATCATGCCGTATCGTCGTTTGCGATAGGTGAGTCGCCGGTTAAATACGTTCAACTATCTATGAGTGGCCAATCCGCCAGAAGTTCCACAGTCCGGAAAAAGTAATTTTATGTTCGCACAAGCTATCGTCATGATTGACTTCGAAACCTCAGGCATGAGCCCGCTACAAGGAGGGCGTGTCACCGAAGTGGCTGCCTTACGTATTGAGGGTGGATCGATTACAGATCGCTATGTCTCCCTGATCAATTGTGGTGTACGCATACCTGGTTTTATTACCGAGCTGACCGGGATTACGCAGCGTATGGTGGACTGTGCGCCACCTGTCACCGAAGTCATGCCAGCCTTAGTCGAATTTATTGGGAATGCCAGTCTGGCAGCACATAATGCCAGTTTTGACGAGCAATTCCTCAAGGTCGAAAGTGATCGCCTGGGTTTGCGCCCGGCGCATGATGGACTGATCTGTTCGGTGAAGCTGGCGCGCCGCGTATATCCAGGCTTGCCCAGCTATTCACTGGGGAGGCTGGCGAAATCGCTTGATATCCGGTTTCGAGGCGCAGCGCACCGTGCGGAGGCTGATGCAGAAGTCTCTGCGCAACTGATGCTGAAAATTGCGAATGATTTATGTGAGCGTCACCAGGTTGAAGCGATAGATCCGCAACTGTGTGTACGCCTCAATCAACTGACTGCTGCCAAAGTTCCCGGATTTTTAAAACAATATTTTGAAGCACAAAGGAATGCCTATGTCTGAGCCGCAACGCTATCGCCATTTTAAAGGCGGTATCTATGAATTCGTTTGTGAAGCGACGCAGGAGGCGGATCTGGTGCCGGTTATCGTCTATCGCTCTGCCAACGGCAGTATCTGGACCAGACCGAAATCAGTATTTTTCGAGATGGTTGAGGTCGATGGCAAGCTGGTACAGCGGTTCACCCCGATGTCGCCTGAGACTGACTGAAGCCGTGTGTCCGCAAGCTTGGGTCTGAAAGGAGAGATCATGGACAGTATGGATCTGGAGGTGCTGAAAACCTGCGCACGCTGGCAGCAACAGGGGAAAGCTTGCCTGCTGGTGACCGTGGTCACGACCTGGGGTTCCAGTCCGCGCCCAGTCGGATCCATGCTGGTTCTGAATGCGCACGGACAGGTAGCGGGTTCCGTGTCCGGTGGTTGCATAGAAGACGATCTGATCGCGCGGGTGCAGCAGCAGGGTATTGTGCAAAGTGTTCCTGAACGAGTGACTTATGGCGTCAGTGCGGAAGAGGCGCACCGCTTTGGCTTACCTTGTGGCGGCACCATACAGCTGGTGCTGGAACCAGTCGGGCCACGCAGTCAGATTGCTGAGTTGCTCACGGCGCTGGCTGCGGGTCAACTGACACGCCGCAGCCTCAATCTTAGGACCGGTGCGGTGCATTTAAGTGCAGCGCAGCCGTCCGGACAACTGACTTTGAGCAACGACGTACTCGATACTATCCATGGTCCGCGCTGGCGTTTACTGATCATCGGTGCCGGGCCTTTATCGCGTTTTCTGGCCAGTATTGCGACCGGACTCGATTACCAGGTCACGGTCTGTGATCCGCGTGAGGAGTATCGCAGCGAATGGACTTTGCCGTCCGTACCGGTAGTGCATGCCATGCCTGATGATCTGGTCCTTGAGATGCAGCTCGATACGCGCAGCGCAGTGGTGGCCCTAAGTCATGATCCAAAACTCGATGACCTGGCGTTAATGGAGGCGCTCAAGTCGCCGGCCTTTTATGTGGGGGCCATTGGGTCACGTATTAACAATCAGCGTCGACGCGAGCGTTTGAAAGAGTTTGACCTGAATGAGCAGCAACTGGCGCGCCTGCATGGTCCGATCGGCCTGTATATCGGCAGTAAAACGCCACCTGAAATTGCGATTTCTATTCTGGCACAGATGACCGCGATAAAGAACGGAGTGGATCTGCCGGAACAGACCAGTGTTGCGCTTGCCAAGGAAAGCGCACAGATAGGTATGTCGGGAGCAGAATGTGCGTTGAAAAGCGCATGAAATAAGACTATTCAGCGCGTACTCCAGATGGGAAACAGAAATGGAGGCGTATTTTCGCGTAAAATCGCGGCTAGACAATTAATTCAGCAGGGGAAGCACATGAGTATTAAATCAGACAAGTGGATACGTCGTATGGCCGAGGAACACGGCATGATAGAGCCGTTTGAACCGGGTCAGGTGCGTGAGCGTGACGGTCAGCGTATCGTCAGCTATGGCACGTCCTCGTACGGTTATGATATTCGCTGTGCGGATGAATTTAAAATTTTCACCAATATCAACAGTACGATTGTTGATCCTAAAAATTTCGATGAAAAGTCTTTTGTCGATTTCAAGGGTGACGTCTGCATCATTCCACCTAACTCCTTTGCGTTGGCGCGCACCATGGAGTACTTCCGTATCCCGCGTAGTGTACTGACGATTTGCCTGGGTAAATCAACCTATGCGCGTTGCGGCATTATCGTCAATGTGACGCCATTCGAACCGGAATGGGAAGGTTATGTGACGCTGGAATTTTCTAACACTACACCTTTGCCTGCTAAGATTTACGCTGGCGAGGGCTGCGCACAGGTCTTATTCTTTGAAAGCGATGAAGTTTGCGAAACTTCCTATAAAGATCGCGGCGGCAAATACCAGGGGCAACATGGCGTGACCTTGCCTAAGACTTAAATTTCAGTCTACATAGCGACACAAATCCCGGTTTATACAGACCGGGATTTTTTTTGCTACCAATGTTTGTGTTGTTGAAGAATTAGTTCGTTTCAGCCAGCGTCTGATGGACGAAAGCGGACAGGATCAGGCGTGCCTGCGGGCTCAGATCGACAAATTCGAAGCCATGGCGGAATTCCAGGCCGTTGTCGGTCGGGGCCACAGAGCGTAGGATGACATTGAGTGACAGGTATTCGTCGCTGCCTGCTGCGTTGACACGAAACTTTACGGTGCCGGTATCGCCTTTGCGTCCCAACTGGCGTTTGATAATGCCGGATGTCCCGCCCATACTCAGATCACCCAGGGATGCTGCAGCCGTTTGCTCAGGATTGCCTATCGTCACCGAGGCAATGATTTTTACGGTCGCGCGTGCCGCCTGCCGTATCGTGGTGGCACGAACTTCTCTTGGATACGCCAGGTGCAGATAAGGAAAGGGTGAGTACACGTATTTGATTAGCGAACTGGTGAAGGCATAAGCCTTTTTGCCGGGAAAAGCACGCACAATAAAGCCCTGGCCTTCCCGTATCAGGGCAGCTTTGCCATCCAGCATGGGGGCAGTCAGCATCAGTGATTTGTTTTTGGCGTAGCCTATCAGTCTGACCGTGTAGCGGATGCCGGCATTGTCCTGAGTTTGCAGGAAAAAAACCTCTCCCACGTGCCAGCGTACACTGTCAAGCTCTATCACGCTTTCTTTGTTTAGTTCTTCAGGTTTAGGCTGACTACCGGGATTGCCGGATTGCATGCCTGGCTGAGTAGCAGGGAGCGTTGTGAGGGATGGTTCAGCCGTAATGGACGGCAAAGCACTTGCCACAGTGCTCGCGGCAGTTGTCGTGGCGGGGAGCGGATCGCTCAACTTGGCTGGAATGCTGTCCCACAAAAAATCCGCATTGCAGTAGCCAACGTCGAGTAAGTGCTTGAGTTGCTGCTCACTTTCTATATGCAAGCCAGCTTCAGACAGGATGTCACCGTCCTGATTGTAAACAGGCCACATCAGGGTCTGCCCCACAGTGATTTCCGCATGTTTCAGAGACATCAGGCCTTGTACATCACCCATGTAATCGTTCCACTCAACTTAGTTAGGTAAAAGACTTTCGAAGAAAACAGCGCATTTGCCCTGCAGATAATTACGTAATGATAATTTATTTGTTATAAAGACGCACTGAAAACCCAGCCGAAATGCAAAAAGCACCCGTAGCCCAAGGCGGACAGCAGGTGCTTTTGCAACACTTAGTCACTGAATCAGCGTTTATTTGTTGATGGTTGCGTCCGACTTCACACAATCAACATAATAGCCACGCTTGCCATCGACTTCAGCCTTCACCAATCCGTGGCAATCGGTTTCGAAGCCAGGGAATTTTTCATTGAAGTCGCGAACAAAACGCAGATAGTCCACGATGGTGCGGTTGAAGCGTTCGCCAGGAATCAACAGTGGAATGCCCGGCGGATAAGGCGTGAGCAGAATGGCTGTGACACGGCCTTCGAGCTCATCAATCGACACACGCTCAATCTCACGATGCGCCATCATGGCAAACGCATCAGATGGCTTCATAGCAGGCTGCATATCTGACAGATACATTTCTGTGGTCAGACGTGCTACATCATGTGCTTTATAGGCTTCATGTATACCCTGGCACAGGTCTTTCAGGCCTATGCCTTCATAACGCGGATTCGCTGCCGCAAATTCTGGCAGAATGCGCCACATAGGCTGATTCTTATCGTAATCGTCCTTAAATTGTTGTAAGGCGGTCAGCAGGGTATTCCAACGGCCTTTGGTAATGCCGATGGTGAACATGATGAAGAAGGAGTACAGACCGCATTTTTCAACGATCACGCCGTGTTCCGCCAGATATTTGGTCACGATGGAAGCCGGGATGCCGGTTTCACCGAATTTACCTTCCAGCGACAGACCAGGCGTAACAATGGTGGCCTTGATTGGGTCCAGCATATTGAACCCACTGGCCAGCTTACCGAAGCCATGCCAGTTGTCTTCGGCGCGGATGATCCAGTCATCGCGTGAGCCTATACCATCATTGGCAAATTCTTCGGGACCCCATACCTGGAACCACCAGTCTTTACCCCATTCCTGGTCCACTTTGCGCATTGCGCGGCGGAAGTCCAGTGCTTCCAGGATAGATTCTTCCACCAGCGCAGTACCGCCTGGTGCTTCCATCATTGCTGCCGCGATATCGCAGGAAGCGATAATCGAATACTGCGGCGAAGTGGAGGTATGCATCAGGTAGGCTTCATTGAAGCTGTCTTTATCCAGTTTGCGCGATTCCGATTCCCGCACCAGAATTTGCGATGCCTGTGAAATGCCTGCCAACAGTTTATGGGTGGACTGGGTAGAGAAAATCATCGACTCTTTCGCGCGCGGACGATCCTTGCCGATGGCATGCATATCTTTGTAAAAGTCATGGAAAGTCGCGTGTGGCAGCCATGCTTCGTCGAAGTGCAGTGTGTCAATTTCACCGTCCAGCAAATCCTTCAACACTTCAACGTTGTACAGGACGCCGTCATAGGTCGATTGGGTAATGGTCAGGATGCGTGGCTTTTTGTTCTTGGCTTCACGTGCAAACGGGTTTGCTTCGATCTTCCTTTGTATGCTCTCCATGCTGAATTCTTCCAGCGGGATAGGGCCAATGATACCCAGGTGATTGCGGGTAGGCATCAGGAAAACCGGGATTGCGCCACACATGATGATGGAATGCAGGATGGACTTATGGCAGTTACGGTCAACTACCACGATGTCGCCCGGCGCAACGGTAGAGTGCCAGACCATCTTATTCGAGGTAGAGGTGCCGTTGGTGACGAAGTAGCAGTGATCTGCATTGAAGATGCGCGCGGCATTGCGTTCAGATGCTGCCACCGGACCGGTATGATCCAGCAATTGACCGAGTTCTTCCACCGCGTTACAAACGTCGGCACGCAACATATTTTCACCAAAAAATTGGTGGAACATCTGGCCGATAGGCGACTTCAGGAAAGCTACGCCACCGGAGTGGCCGGGGCAGTGCCAGGAGTATGAGCCGTCATTGGCGTAGTGCACCAGCGCGCGGAAGAATGGCGGCGCCAGGCTGTCCAGATAAGACTTGGCTTCACGAATGATATGGCGCGCGACGAATTCCGGTGTGTCTTCAAACATATGAATGAAGCCATGCAGTTCACGCAGAATATCATTAGGGATGTGGCGTGAAGTACGGGTTTCGCCGTACAGATAAATTGGGATGTCCGCGTTTTTGTAGCGTATCTCTTCCACGAAGGCGCGTAGCGACTTCAGTGCGTGATCGGTTTCTTCATCAGTGCCATCGCCGAATTCTTCATCGTCAATCGAGAGGATGAACGCCGAGGCGCGCGATTGTTGTTGCGCGAACTGAGATAAGTCACCATAGCTGGTAACGCCCAGGACTTCCATGCCTTCAGACTCGATCGCTTCCGCTAATGCGCGGATGCCGAGGCCAGAGGTGTTTTCAGAACGGAAATCTTCGTCAATGATGACGATGGGGAAGCGGAATTTCATGGAGGTCTCCAAAAAAGCTTGTTACAAGGGAGACGCCTGGGCAAGTTTGGTAACCGCTTGCGCGCCGAAAAATTCAAAGAAGCGAATTCTCTCAGATATGAGGCCACTCATGTAAAAAAATAGTTGCATTTTCTGCGCCGTGTACCAATTTCATGAGCTTGTCATGAAATCCTGAGGAAGTCGGTGTGCCGTGCAGCTTAAATTAGACTGCAGAAATGGAAAATGGGTATCCACAGATACCCATTTTTCGCTTACCTGCTGTTTTGCAGTGATCAGAAGCGATAGCTTGCCGCAGAAAATACCGAGACCGCGTTTTTATCAACGACAAACGGGCTCTTGGCTGCATCACCAGACAAACGGCTGTAGGAGGTGCCGGTGGTCAGCGACCAGTTCGTGTCTATGGTCCAGTGCCAGCTGGCACCGAGTTTGATATCAGATACGCCTGCGTTTGGCGTGAATGTCGTATAGCCGCTAGCCTGTGCCTGTTGCGGCGTCACACCATAATAGGACTGCATATAGCTGCTATTGGCCCAGTTAGCACGCAGTGAGGCGCTGAGACGGTGTTGAGGGGTCAGTGCCGTAGAAATGCGGCCACCCAGACTGACTTGTACTCCATTGTGATCCACCCCCGAGCCATAACGTAGAGATGACAGCAGGGTGTATTGTTCGCTCAGTGAGAAGTTAAAAAATGCACCTGGCTCAATCGCGGTATTTACGTCACCCAGGCCGCGCAGTTTGGATGAGCGCGATTCGTCGCGCGCCGCTTCCAATGACATACGTAAGCCATACTGCATCGCTGCGTTCTTAGAGAAGTTATAACCCAAGCCATTCACGGAACTGAAGAAAGCGCCGCTTTTCCACTGCACATCAAACATAGGATAGAGCGCGTAACGGCGCTCATCCGAGCCATGATATTTCGGAACGGATAACGCCACAGTGCCCAGTGAATAGTTGATATCCTTAGGCAGGTAGAATTCCGGTATGGTCTGCACGAACTCCGAAGTTTGCGCTTGTACTGAGGGCAGTGCCGCCGCGAGTAGCACTGCACATAGTAATTTTTTCATCATGTTCTCTTTAAATATGTAGCCAGGCTAAGCTCGCCAGTACCACGCCGATACCCGCTACGCCATATGAAGTAAATTGCAGCCATTTTTTCTTGGTCAGCAAAGTAATCGCCGCCAGTGAAATGGCGATTTGTACCGCTGTCATGGCTTGTGCCCAGCGATGGTGCTGGTGCAGTGCATTTTCAGACGCATCTTCCCAATGATGGGATTCGGCTTCCAATTCTTCAGCTTTCTTTTTAATCTCTTCTTTTTCTGCTTTGTAGCGTGCGACATCCGCCTTGTACTTCTCAGTATCGGTGCCAGGGATCACAAGTGCAAGCTCTGCGAGGTTTTGTTTGTTACTTTTAGACTGATAAAAATTCCATTGGTTGGAGGCTTCAGTCTTTTTGATCGCTGCATTGTTTTTAAACATAGCCGCGTCATTCTGAGTCGCGCCACCTTCATAGCCAAACAGTGCGCCTACTGTTGCCATAATGGCAGTCATGACTGCGATACGGCTGGCAAAATCGTCGCTGCCATGCTGGGCAACGTGTTCAATTTCGTGGTCGTGTGGACCATGTACATGGAAACCGTGTCCGGACATAATTTTTCCTTTTTATTTTGAGTTGTGCATTGCTGATACCAGGTGGTCTCTGGTCAGGACTGTATCATTTTGCCTCAAGCCTGGTTCTTTTCATACGTAACAAAAGCATAATGCAATTGCTGGGTTTCAGAATAGTGGTTTTCGCGTGCGGTTTCGGTCCACCTTTGTTTGTCTATCGGTGGGAAAAAAGCATCACACGGAAAACTGGATTGTATTTCTGTAATGATCAGTTTATCAGCCAGCCCAAGCTCCAGCACTTGCTGATAAATCTGCGAGCCGCCTATGACGAAAGCCTGTGCTGCGTCGATGGCCGCTCTTGCTTTCTGCAGCGATGAAAATACTTCCACCCCCTCATGCTTCCATTCGGGATTACCGGAAATGACGATGTTACGTCGGTTCGGCAGCGGCCGGCCTATCGATTCAAAGGTTTTACGGCCCATGATAATAGGATGACCACTGGTGGTTTTCTTGAAGTGCGCCAAATCTTCAGGCAGATGCCAGGGCAGGGTATTGTTGATACCTATACCTGATTGCTGATCGGTAGCAACGATAACAGTCAAAGATGACATAGTGATGAACCCTTTATACCGCAACCGGTGCTTTGATTGCCGGATGGAATTGGTAGTCCCTGAACTCGAAGTCATCAAACTGATAATCAAACAGCGTATCCGGATGACGTTTGATTACTAACTGAGGCAAGGTCAGCGTATCGCGCGATAACTGCAGCTCGACTTGTTCCATGTGGTTGGAATATAAGTGGCAATCACCGCCAGTCCAGATAAAGTCACCCACGCCCAACCCTGTCTGTTGCGCCACCATGTGGGTCAGCAGAGCATAGGACGCAATATTGAATGGCACCCCAAGGAAAATGTCCGCACTGCGCTGATAGAGCTGGCACGACAATTTACCATCGGCGACATAAAACTGGAACAGCGCATGGCATGGTGGCAGTTTCATTTGCGGGATATCAGCCACATTCCAGGCGGATACGATCAGACGGCGCGAATCGGGATTGTTTTTGATCTGATCTAACAGTTGCTGTATCTGGTCGATGTGCTGGCCATCCGGTGTCGGCCAGCTACGCCATTGTGAGCCGTAGACCGGACCCAGGTCGCCCTGTTCATCGGCCCATTCATCCCAGATCGAGACGCCATTCTCTTTGAGATAGCGGATATTAGTAGATCCTTGCAGGAACCAGATCAGTTCATGCACGATGGATTTCAGGTGTAGTTTTTTGGTGGTAACGAGCGGAAAGCCCTGATTCAGGTCAAACCGCATCTGATAGCCAAACACCGAAACAGTGCCGGTTCCGGTCCGGTCTGTCTTTGTGGTTCCATGGTCACGTACATGACGCATGAAGTCGAGGTATTGGCGCATAGTCAGTCCACATGTGAGAAAAAATCGAGGCGCTAGTATACACCCGAAACACCTCGACATTCCCAACGGCTTGCAACTCAATCGGGACTGAGTAGGGGATCTTTTGCCTCTCTGTCACCAGGCGCTGTCAGCGGCAGGCGGATTTCAAACTGAGTACCTTTATCCGGTATGCTCGATACATTGATATTGCCGCCCAATACATTGGTAATCATATTGAAGGTAATGCTAAGTCCCAGGCCACTGCCGCCTTGTCCAAACTTGGTGGTAAAGAAGGGTTCAAAAATACGGTTAACGATGTCAGGCGGGATGCCTTTTCCGTTATCACTGAAAATCAGCATCACGTAATCGCCCATTCTCTCAGCGCTGCAACGCATCTGGCCTGAGCTTCTGCCTTCCAGTCCATGAATCACAGAATTGTTGACCAGGTTGGTAAAGACCTGACCCAAAGGACCCGGGTAGCTGTCCATTTCTATATCGGCTGGTATATCCAGTTCCAGTGTGAATGGCGTCTTGCGCAAGCTGGAATGCAGCAATGCACTCAGTTCCTGCAACATGACCAGAAGTCCGAAACGACGCCTTTGTGCGCTGGACTGATCAACTGCGACCTGTTTAAAGTCGCCCACCAGATGCGCAGACTGCTGCAATCCGCGCAGCAATAGTTTCGTTGAATCCAACGCTGTTTCCGCATAGCGTGTCAGATCGGAGCGTCGTATCTGACCTTCTTCCACCATTTTCAGCAGGCGTCGGGTTTCTTCTTCCAGTGTGCTGGCAACCAGCAGACAGTTACCTAAAGGGGTGTTGAGTTCATGCGCTACGCCAGCTACCATCGAACCCAGCGCTGCCATGCGTTCTACTCTTGCCAGTTCAGCTTGTGCATTATTCACGTTGTGGAGTGCGGCTTCCAGGTTCTGGTTCACGCTTTCCAGTTCCTGGGTACGTTGTCGTACCTTGGATTCCAGTGTTCCCGAGTATTCCAGTAATTGCTGATTTTTTATTTCCAGTTCACCGAAAGAATGCTGCAGCGCCTGACGCGTTGCCTCCAGACTGCTGGCCAGATGGCCCAGTTCATCTTCACGATTGAGTGCAATCGGGTCATTCAATTCACCATTTGCCAGCCGGTCCGATTTTTCCATGAGGACTTTGACAGGTTTGACCAGACGCCATTGCAGTACCATCAAAATAAAGATAATCGCTAATATCAGTGACAGCGCCGCAGTTGTCATGTAACGGCGAAAATCCGAACGCAGGCTTTCTTGCAGCAGGTCCTCCGCCAGCGTCAGTGTGACCTCACCGATCACCTGGCCGCCATGCGTAATTTCACGTGTCTTGATAGTAAATGGGCCTTTTTGCGAGTGGCGACGGGTATCGTTTTTGATGAATTCTTTGCGGTCGGGCAGGGTGATTACTTCGATGCTGGCGACGCGTGGATCGGAATACACGACTTCGCTGGAAATATTGGCAATTTCCGGAGTGATTTGCCACAAGGGTTCGGACAGAATAACAGACAGGATACCAACCAGGCGCTCATGATCGTCCTTGTTTTTGCTGCGCACGGCCTCTTCTATGGTATTGAGCTGGTAGGGTACAAGAACTGCAGCAGGTACCGTCAGTCCGAATACCACGGCAAGGATGATAGCCAGTCTGAGAGAAATGCGACTGCGTAAAGCGGTGAGCAATTGTTGAAACCCCATTGTTTTTCCTGTTAGCATTACTTCATTAGGACTTACGCAAAACCGCCCGGCGGCGTAATGGTTCCTTGTCGTACCGCCCATACTGCCTGCGTCGCCATGCCTTGCCGGAACAAATTTGAGCAAGTCCTATTCATTTGAATTGTTGCCATTATTGCAACTTGTGCCAATCAGCAATGCCTGTAACCAAAGTCATTTCAGTTTTCTAACCTCACATTGGCAGCCTAATCATACTAAAAGCTTTTTTTCATTAGGGCAAGTTTAGTTACTGCCAGCAACTCAAAACAATGCAACGCCAGTAGATTTGTCGCGAAAATGTAAAAACAGCCCGGCAACGGTAGGCGTATGCTGGGCTGTTTTTATTGAATTTCCAGGTGATACTGTCAATCAATGGTGTTCGCGCGCATGATTGATCGTGTATTTAGGGATTTCTATCGTAATGTCTTGTTTTCCCAGTTTGACCTGGCAAGATAAGCGCGAGGTTGATTCCAGGCCCCAGGCGGCATCGAGCAAGTCTTCTTCATCATCCGTCGAGTCATTGAGTGACTGAAATCCTTCACGGATCACCACATGGCAAGTGGTGCAGGCGCAGGACATTTCGCAAGCGTGTTCGATTTCGACATCGCTTTCTACCAGTGCTTCGCACAGGGATTTGCCTTCCGGTGCGTCAATCACTGTCCCTTCCGGGCAGAGTTCAGGGTGGGGCAAAACGATAATTTGTGGCATGGTATTTCCGATCCGGTGAGTTTAAGCAATGTCGTCCAGTTTTTTTCCGGCCAGAGCCGAGCGCACACTCTGATCCATACGGCGGGCCGCGAATTCTTCTGTGCCTTCTGCCAGCGCGCTGATGGCTGTATGTAAGCTCTGATGGTCGCTGCCAGTCATCATCAGGCGGACTTGCTGCATTAATTGTTGAATGGCTTCTGATTCTGCTGGAGACAGCAACTGGCTGTCTGCATCGAATGCAGATTGGGTCGCCAGTAGTATGCGTTCGGCTTCGACCTGCTCCTCGCGCAAAGCACGTTGCTGCATATCGGTGTCGGCGGCACTGAACGAATCCTGTAACATGCGTGTGATGTCGTCATCGGCGAGGCCGTAAGAAGGTTTGACCGTGATACTGGCTTCAACGCCTGATCGCAATTCACGCGCAGAGACGGACAGCAAACCATCGGCATCAACCTGATAAGTAATCCGGATTCTGGCCGCGCCCGCCGCCATCGCTGGAATGCCACGCAATTCAAAGCGAGCCAGTGAGCGGCAATCGCTGACCAGTTCACGTTCACCTTGCACCACGTGGATAGCCATTGCGGTTTGTCCATCTTTGAAGGTGGTGAATTCTTGCGCGCGCGCACAAGGGATGGTGGAGTTGCGCGGGATGACTTTTTCAGCCAGGCCACCCATGGTTTCTACGCCCAATGACAATGGAATTACGTCGAGTAACAGCCAGTCATCGCCGGGCGCACGATTGCCTGCCAGCAGATTGGCCTGAATCGCTGCGCCCAGTGCGACCACTTTGTCAGGGTCGATATTTGCGAGTGGTGTGGTTTGGAAAAATTCACCCACGGCTTTACGTACATGTGGCATGCGGGTTGCGCCGCCCACTAATACCACGCCGTCGATATCGTCAGCGGATAAGTCCGCGTCGCGCAAGGCTTTGCGGCAAGGTGTGATGGTTTTCAATACCAGGTTCTGCGTCATTTCGGCAAACTGGCTGGCGCTCAGCTGCAGATGCACGGATTCGCCGGAATTGAGTTTCGCGTCGATAAATGTGCTGGGTTTGCTGGACAAAATTTCCTTGGCCTCGCGCGCCTTCATCATCAGCATGCTGGTATCTTCGTCTGACAGGGGCGCTAATTTTGCCTCCTGCAAGATCCAGCAAAACAAACGGTGATCAAAGTCGTCACCACCGAGCGCGGAATCGCCACCGGTCGACAATACTTCAAATACACCCTTGCTCATTTTGAGTATGGAAATATCAAAGGTGCCACCACCCAAATCGTATACGGCGTAAGTACCTTCTGATGCATTATCCAGTCCGTAGGCGATCGCAGCAGCAGTCGGCTCGTTCAACAGGCGTAACACGTTCAGGCCTGCCAGTTTGGCGGCGTCTTTAGTCGCCTGGCGCTGCGCATCATCGAAATACGCAGGAACGGTAATCACCGCACCGACCAGGTCATCACCGAGCGCATCTTCTGCCTGCTGGCGCAGCGTGGCCAGGATCTGAGCTGAGACTTCAACCGGACTTTTGATGCCAGCGATGGTTTTTAACTGCACCATACCAGGCTCATCATGAAAATCGTAAGGCAGATTTTCGGCGTAGGCGATATCTTTCAGGCCGCGACCCATGAAACGTTTTACCGAAGCGATGGTATTTTTAGGATCATTGCTTTGTTCTGCCTGTGCCTTAAAACCGATATGCGCATGACCATTGGGCAGATAGCGCACTACAGACGGCAGCAACGGCCGGCCTTCTTCATCGTTGAGCACTTCAGGAATACTGTTGCGTACGGTCGCAACCAGCGAGTTAGTCGTACCCAGATCGATGCCGACCGCCAGCCGGTGCTGGTGTGGCGCAGTGGACATGCCCGGTTCGGAAATTTGCAGTAATGCCATGGTGTCTAAGGATGGAAGCCATCAACAAGGTGGCGCGCAGTGGCGCCGGTTATTCGGGTGCTGGCTGTGTCAGTCATCCAGCGCGGCGATATCAGCCAGAAATTTTTCAAGGAACATGCAAGTACGTATCAGTCCTGCTGCTTCGCGATATTGCCCGCCATCGAGTGTGAGACCAACCTGCGCCAGTTGCTGTCGGAGTGTATTGCGCAATTCGGTTTCCAGTTGCAGCAGCGCCGCGCTATCCTGGCCGTGGCGCGCATCGTCAAAGGCTTCGCGCCATTCCATTTGTTGCATCAGGAAGGCGGCTGGCATACTGGTATTGGATTCTGTTTCCAGATCGACGCCATGTATTTCGCACAGGTAGCTGGCGCGCTTCAAGGGTTTTTTCAGAGTCTGGTAGGCTTCGTTGGCACGGGTCGCCCATTGCATGGCAACCCGTTTCTCAGCTTCGCTGGCCTGCACGAATTTATCCGGATGCACCTGGCTCTGGACTTCGCGATAGGCTGCATCGAGCTGCGCCATGTCCAGCGAAAAGCGTGGTGCTAACTGAAACAGCTCAAAATGATTTTGCATAGGACGCAGTCAGGCTAGTCTCAGATACGGAAGCTTTCGCCGCAACCGCATTCATCTTTCACATTCGGATTGTAGAATTTAAAGCCTTCATTCAGGCCTTCGCGTGCAAAGTCGAGTTCGGTGCCATCGATGTAAGGCAGGCTTTTTGCGTCGACAAAGACTTTCACGCCATGGGACTCAAATACCTGATCTTCGCCGCTCATTTCATCCACATACTCAAGCTTATAGGCCATGCCGGAGCAGCCGGTCGTGCGTACGCCAAAGCGCAGGCCTATGCCTTTGCCACGACGTTCCATATAACGAATGACATGCTTTGCTGCTTTTTCAGTGAGTGTGATAGCCATGGTAATTTCCGTCTTTACTGCTTCTTATCCTGATCTGTAACTGGTGCTGTAGCGTCGCTAAGTCTGAAGCCAGACTTAGTCTCGTCGCTTATTCGGCGCTGTGCTTGTTTTTGTAATCCAGGACTGCGGCTTTGATTGCATCTTCAGCCAGGATAGAGCAGTGGATTTTCACTGGTGGTAAGGCCAGTTCTTCAGCAATCGTGGTGTTTTTAATTTCGAGTGCCTGATCCAGGGTTTTGCCTTTGACCCACTCTGTCACCAGGGACGAAGAGGCGATAGCCGAGCCACAGCCATAGGTTTTGAATTTGGCATCTTCGATGACGCCATTGGCGCCAACCTTGATCTGCAATTTCATCACGTCGCCGCAGGCCGGTGCACCCACCATGCCGGTACCTACACTGTCGTCGCCTTTTTCAAAAGCGCCTACGTTACGTGGATTTTCGTAGTGATCTAAAACTTTATCTGAGTAAGCCATGATGCAATTCCTTTATTCCTGACGTTAGACCTGACGGGCGTGCCCGTCAGTAGCTGGGTTGAGCATTAATGCGCGGCCCATTGTATGGTTGAGATGTCGATACCATCTTTGTACATATCCCACAAAGGCGACAATTCACGCAATTTACCAACTTTGGTTTTCAACAGATTAATTGCAAAGTCGATGTCTTCCTCGGTGGTGAAGCGTCCGATCGTAAAGCGGATAGAGCTGTGTGCCAGTTCATCGCTGCGACCCAGTGCACGCAGGACATACGATGGCTCCAGACTGGCTGAGGTGCATGCAGATCCGGACGATACCGCAATATCTTTCACCGCCATGATCAGCGATTCACCTTCGACGTAATTGAAGCTGACATTCAGATTGTGCGGGACACGATGATCCATATCACCATTGACATAAGTCTCTTCGATTTCTTGCAAACCTTTGGCCAGGCGGTCACGCATCGCCCGGATGTGTGCCAGTTCGCTTTGCATTTCTTCTTTAGCGATACGGAAGGCTTCGCCCATGCCTACGCATTGATGTGGTGCCAGTGTGCCGGAGCGGAAGCCGCGCTCATGACCGCCACCATGCATTTGCGCTTCCAGGCGCACGCGTGGTTTGCGGCGTATGTACAAAGCGCCTATGCCTTTCGGGCCATATGATTTGTGGGCAGAGAAGGACACCAGATCGAGTTTGACTTTTTCGAGGTCGATTTCTACTTTGCCAGTTGCCTGCGCAGCGTCAGAGTGGAACACAATGCCTTTTTCCCGGCACAGTTCACCGATTTCTGCGATAGGCTGAATCACACCAATTTCGTTGTTAACCCACATCACAGAGATCAGGATGGTGTCAGGGCGGATCGCTGCCTTCAGCTGCTCTATCGTGATCAGGCCATTATCCTGCGGTTGCAGATAAGTCGCTTCAAAACCTTGGCGCTCCAGTTCGCGCACTGTATCGAGTACCGCTTTGTGCTCGGTTTTAACGGTGATGATGTGCTTGCCTTTGGCTTTGTAGAAGTGCGCAGCACCCTTGATCGCCAGGTTGTTACTTTCCGTTGCGCCCGAAGTCCAGATGATTTCACGTGGGTCAGCATTCACCAGCGCGGCGACATTGCCACGCGCTTCTTCCACTGCCGCTTCCGCATCCCAGCCATACATATGGCTACGCGAGGCCGGATTGCCGAACTGCGCACGCAGGAAAGGAATCATCTTATCCGCAACGCGCGGATCAACTGGCGTAGTGGCCGAGTAGTCCATGTAAATTGGGAAGTGCGGTGACTTCAGCGTATCCAGCAGACTTTGTTCCAGAGGGGCGTTCATTCAAGACTCCAAATATCAGGGTGCAGTATGGCTGACATGCTGGCTGTGCATGACAACGACTTGGTTTTCCGAGGTTTTTTGTTTTTGCTGATTCACCAGATCCTGCAAGGAGACGGAATCGAGGTAATCAACCATTTTTGCGTTCAGCGTAGCCCATAAATCATGGGTCATACAATGCAGGCCATTGGCATGATCGCTGCCGTGACAATTGCCTTTGCCGCCACACTGAGTGGCATCCAAAGGCTCATCGACTGCGATGATGATATCGGCGACCGTCACATGCTGGGCTTTACGGGCTAAATTATAGCCGCCACCGGGGCCGCGCACAGAATCGACAATTTCATGGCGGCGTAACTTACCGAACAATTGCTCGAGATAAGATAAGGAGATGTCTTGTCGCTGACTGATAGCAGCAAGCGTCACGGGTCCTTTGTCCTGGCGCAGGGCCAGATCTATCATGGCGGTGACGGCAAATCGTCCTTTGGTAGTGAGGCGCATAATGTGGCTCCGGGTGTGCCCTAAGGCATATCGTGCTAATAACCTGAGTTGTTGAGCATTTTGATCAAGTATAACAAACTTGAGTGATTCTGTCAGGAATGCCCTCAAAACGGGTGGTGGCCCGGCGTGCATGCTGCGAGACCTGCGTAAGAGGTCTCAGTCACTGCCTTTTGTCCAGTCTGTATCCAGAAATAACTGTTCTACCTTGGATCTGGCCCAGGGCGTTTTGCGCAGAAATTTCAGACTGGAGCTGATGCTGGGCTCAGACTGGAAGCAACGTATAGGGATTTGTTGTGCCAGACCGGACCAGCCATAACGCGCCTGCAGCCGGGTCAGCAATTGTTCCAGTGTGATGCCATTGAGGCTGTTATTCGACATGCTATTCCCTGATTTTTTTGGAGTCGCATGATAACGCCGGGCTGCTAGGGTTGCAAACAGGCTGTGGCCAGTCATTGTTAAACTGGCGAACATATAAAAAGAAAAAGCCCCCTGGGGGGGGCTGGGGGCTGAGTGTGTGTAGTATCGTTTTTGTTGGTATTTTGTTGCTCAGATGTCGAAGCTGATCCCTTGAGCCAGAGGTAGTGCGTGGCTGTAATTGAAGGTATTGGTGGTGCGGCGCATATAGGCTTTCCAGGCGTCGGAGCCGGATTCACGGCCGCCGCCAGTATCTTTTTCACCGCCGAATGCGCCACCAATCTCAGCGCCGGATGGGCCGATGTTGACGTTGGCAATGCCGCAATCGCTACCTGTCGCTGACACAAAACGTTCCGCTTCACGCATATCGGTCGTGAAGATGGACGAAGATAAGCCCTGCGGCACTTCGTTGTTCCAGTCAATTGCCTGATCCAGGTCGCTGTAACGCACGATATACATGATGGGCGCGAACGTTTCATGATGCATGCTGGTGGTTTGAGTCGGCATTTCTACCAAAGACGGACGCACATAATAAGCCGCTTCACAACCCGTCACTGCCACGCGTTCACCACCAAAGACCTGGCCTTGCTCTGATTTCGCGACAGCCAGACTGCTTTGCATCGCATCGTAAGAGCCTGCATCGATCAGTGGGCCGACCAGTGTGGATTTTTCAAGTGGATTGCCAACTGGCAGGCCAGCATAGATTTTTTTCAGACGCGGTACCAGCGTGTCATACACACTGTCATGAACGAACAGACGACGCAGGGTGGTGCAGCGTTGACCAGCTGTGCCAACTGCCGAGAAGGTAATAGCACGTACGGCCATTTCCAGATCGGCACTTGGTGCGACGATCATCGCATTGTTACCGCCCAGTTCAAGGATGCTGCGGGTCAGACGGCGGGCACACACTTCGGCAACTTGTTTGCCCATGCGGGTGCTGCCGGTGGCGCTGACCAGGGCGATACGTTTGTCCTCGACCATTTGCGCACCACTGTCGCGGCCGCCGATAATTAGCTCGGCCAGTCCGGCTGGCGCATCGCTGCCAAAGCGTGACACCGCTTTCATGAATAAGGCATGGGTGGCAATTGCGGTCAGTGGCGTTTTTTCAGATGGTTTCCAGACGACGCTGTCACCGCAGACTAAGGCCAGTGCTGCATTCCATGCCCACACTGCGACCGGGAAGTTGAATGCAGAAATGACGCCAACCACACCTACCGGATGCCATTGTTCCATCATGCGGTGACCAGGGCGTTCCGATGCAATTGTCAGGCCGTATAACTGGCGTGACAGGCCGACCGCGAAATCGCAGATATCGATCATTTCCTGTACTTCGCCCAGTCCTTCTTGCAGGATTTTGCCTGCTTCCATGGTGACTAACTGGCCGAGTGCGGCTTTGTGCGTGCGCAGTTCCTCACCAAACAGGCGTACCAGTTCGCCACGGCGCGGTGCCGGAACACTGCGCCATTGCAGGTAGGCTGCATGCGCCTTTGCGATACGCGCCTGTACTTCGCTGGCGGAATCGGCACGCAGGCTGGCGAGAGGTTTTCCATCAATGGGGGAGATACTGTGGATGGCATCACCCTGATAGTCGGCAAGTTGTACGCCGAGTTCACTCAGCAGTGCTTGAATAGTTGGGCTTGTCATAGTGTGCTCAAGAGAAGTTAATTGGCAGGACGGCGCCAGTCGGCCCTGATCCTGCGCTGCAGATAGAAACGGCGTCAGTGTGACACAAGCGAGATGTCTGTGTCAGCCTGACGCTGGATCGGGTCATGCTAAATTGTGCTCAAATCGTGCTTAGATTGCGTAGTAGCGGCCGAAGCGGTTAGCCAGGAAGTCAGACAGCAGGGTCTGCTCCTGACGCACCAGCCCGTGTTGTGGCAGTTTGCCTGTCACCACCAGATCCACCATGGCGCAGATGCCGGAGGCGGTTGTCAGCTGGATGGCTGACAGTAACTGGCCATTCACTTCCTGAGCATAGATTTTCTTAGCGTAAGATTCCTGTTCCAGACGGCCGTCGCGCATACCGACCACACTCACGAAAACCAGCACCACATCCTGCTTGGTCATAGGAATCGCAGTCTCCATTACTTCTTTCAGGATAGGGCGGCGTTCCAGCTTACCCAGTTGCAGATCGCGAATCAGCATTTTAACGATGTCGCGGTGGCCAGGGTAACGTACCGTTTTATAGTTCAGATTCTGTACTTTGCCTTGCAGGCTTTCGCACAGCGTGCCGAGGCCGCCGGAGGTATTGAATGCTTCGTAATCGATGCCGTCGAGCGAGAAGTGTTCGATTTCTTCCAGTGCTGCAGTTTCGCGCAATTCGCCGTCCACAATCGCCTCGCAGGGATTGCAGTATTCGTTGATCAGACCGTCGGTGCTCCAGGTCAGATTGTATTTCAATGCATTGTTGGGGAAAGTCGGCAAAGCGCCGACTCGCATGCTGACGTCACGCAGGGTGTCAAAGCGTTTTGCGACATCATTGGCAACGATAGAGATAAATCCGGGTGCCAGGCCGCATTGCGGTACGAAGGCGCAATCGGCGTTGTCAGCCAGCTGCTTGACGATGCGGGTGCTTTCTACATCTTCAGTCAGGTCAAAATAGTGTGAATTGGCGGCTTTGGCAGCGCCTGCGATGACAGGTGTCAAAAAGTAAGGACAGGCGGACATGGTGACTTTGTGGCCGCGGATTAATTCTGTGACTGCTGCCTTGTCGCTCAGGTCGGCTTGCACGATGCGGGTGTTAGGGAAGCCAGCCTGCTCCACATATTTAAGGCGTTCTGCATCGCGGTCAGCTACGGTGATTTCATAGTCACCGGTATGGGACAGCAGATTCAAAATTGCGTCACCGATTTTGCCAGCGCCCAACAGGATAAGTTTAGTTGCCATGATTTTGTCTCCAGTTTGTTGTTTATAGGTTTATGCAGAGAGTCTATGCCGGAGTTTTGTCAGATAATAGAGCGAAATTTATCGTCAGACTGCAGGAGTCTGATACATTTTGACTAAAGCTTAAAACAAAATGACGATATGAGACCTGAACTTGATGAAGTAGATAACAAAGTACTGGCTTTGCTCATGGATAACGCCAGGCTGCCGGTGACCAGCATTGCGAAACAGGTGGGGATCGCACGTACCACCGTGATTGCCAGGATAGCAGCGCTGGAAAAGCGCGGCATTATCGCCGGTTACGGGGTGAGGATGAGCCATAAGCTGGTGCAGCCTGCCGTACGCGCCTACGTCGGCTTATCGGTGGATGCGAAGTTTGCCGGTGCTTTAATCAAATACCTGCAACAATTGCCCGAGACTGAGACCTTGTGTGCTGTCAGCGGCACGATAGACTATATGCTGACCTTGCGCTGTGATTCTACCGATACCCTGGATCGCCTGCTGGATCAGATTGGTGCGATGGACGGCGTGCGTCAAACCGCGACATCGATCATTCTGAGTAAGCGCATCGACCGCGGTGCGATCTGAGGCAGGAGAATCTGTGCCAGATTAAGCCGCGTTGGCGCGGTATTTAATGTGGCCTGAATACCAGATTGGGTGTGCTCAGATACCTGTGCTGGAACCTGGTTTGCTGTTGAGCTGAGCTTTTTTGTCAAAGCTGGTAGGCTTTTTTGCAGTCGAAGTGCCGGTTTCAGAAAAATGCGTACTGGATTGCTGCAGTATTTGCAAATGTACCGATGCGCGATCCAAACCACTACGATCTAGCGGAGTTTGCGTCTGAGAGCTGGCGCTGGCACTGGCGGAACTGGATTCCTGTGCACTTTCGTTGAGTGTTTTTTCTTGTTGATTTTGTTGTATGGCGATGGATGAAGTCATCGCAGACGCATTAGCTCCGACCACTGCACCAGTCACAAATGTTGCTGAAAGCAAACAAAAGAGTAAAGGTTTTTTTAACATGATTGCCTGCTGATAGAGTAAGTTGAGACAAACTGGCCATTCAATTCTGATGCTGCTGTTGCGATGAAGCGTGATGCAAAGACTAATTGTCTGACACTAAGCTGATTGCGGTCAAGCCAAATTAAATCAAATTAAGCAAGAATTGCAGATTTTTTTCTGAGTTTTACTGTGTTTTGGGCTTTGGACTGGGCTTGGGTGTCGCTTGCTGCTTTTTCCGCCAACGTCATTGCTTTGGCGGAAATGACAACAGTTTGTATCTGGGGATGGAATTGCTCCATATCGTAAGCAATTTTTTGTTCAACGGTCATTTTTTGTGCTGAAATGATTACGCTGGGTACGACAGTCACTTGTGGCTTGGGAGAGAGAAATGCCAGGCTCACCACTGTGGCTGCACTCAGGCTGGCCAGCGTCAGCAAGCTGATGGAATGCAATTTGGATGATTTTTGTGTAGACATGATGGTTTTTCCTGTGGTTGGGGCGATGTCAGCACTGTAGATAAAATGCATAGATTGCACGATTGAAATGCGATGAATTGCAGAAAGTCAGGGATGAACTTCAAAAAACTTGAAATGAATGGCAAATACTTTGCCCACATAAAGCGGAGACCATGAATCAAACTGTTTTTTTTGCGATACGGAATCAGACTCAGGGTCAAAACAAGTGTCTGCAATGGCTGGTTCCAGCCCTTGTGGTGTTAGCCTTGCTGGCAGCGCCGGCGTGGGCGCAGCTGGCAGCTTGGGGCAGCTATCCTAAGTTGCCGGTGTTAAATGAAATTCCCGCTGCAGATCCGTTGGCGATTCTGGAGCAGCGCGATGATCCTCAGGTGCAGCTCTGGGTGCGTCGTCAACATGCTTTCAGTCAGCAATTTCTGCAGCGCTACCCGCAATTGTCAGACTGGCAGAAAACGGTAGGAAATACTGGCATGGCGTCAGAGCCAGAAACCGCGGCGCTCAGCACTGCGACTGGCCTGATCTGGACTGAGCGTGGCGCAGACCGTCGTGCACGTGTGTTGCAGAAAAATCGGGAAACCGGGGCCGAACGCGTGCTCTATGTCTCAGCACCTGAGGCCGGAATCCTGCAGCTAAGTCTGTCCCCTGATCGCAGTGCGATCGCACTTCAAGTCCGTCAGTCTGAGCAGGAGCTGGCAATTGTGATGCAGCTTGATGAGCTGAAGCCGGAGCCGGAACTTCGTATTGCACCTGGCAGCGGGTTGAGTTGGCGTGCTGACAGTCGTGTTCTGTACTATCAGCCGGCATTGGGCGCGGTGACGGAGTTGTGGCAGCATCAGCTTGGACAGCCAGCGCAGCCCGATAAGGCTTTGCTACGCAGTGGCAAAGCGATGCAACTGCGTGCACATGCGCGTTTGCAGCTATTGATTGCGGAGCAGGCTGACGCTGTGCTGCTGGTCAGCCGCAATTCGCAACGGCAAATTATGCAACTGGCTGTCGCACGACGCTCTGAATTCGATAAAAACGCAGCGCGTTGGCAAATGCTGGCTGGCCAGCCAGATCTGTGTAAGGACCTCGCAATTCAGGGGAAGGATTTGTTACTGATTGTGGATAATAAGCCGGGTACAAAAATTACCGTACCAGCTTCCACGGCAAAACAGTCGGAAGCACCTAAGCAGAATGCAGTTTACCGGCTGTCTCTGAGTGCGCCTCAACTCAGTAATGCAAAGCTGGTGTTTCAGGACGATAAGCTGGACTTGCAAGGGCTGGCGATACGTGGCGGCACGGTGTTTGTACTGGCTTATCGTGATGGCGCACATCAATTGCTGAAACTCGTTGGCAAAGCAAAAGCGGAGTCAGTGCAATTGCCATTTGCCGGGCGTGTACGGCAGTTGAGTCTGGGCAGCGACGATGAGGGAATTTTGATCGATATCGAGGCTGCAGATCGCCAGCATGCCTGGTATGTGGCTCCCGATGGGAAGGAATTTTCACCCTTGTTAAGACCGCATCCGGACGGCGTCAAGGTGCAGCAGCGTGCTGCCATTCATATTTTGCCAGGGCAGGCAGGTGCACTGACATTATTGTATCCACGCGGTGCCGAAGTCGACGGCAAACGCCCGGTATTACTGATGCTGGCACCGGAACCGGCACGTCCAGAACGTTATACCGATGGGTTTCAGGCCTGGCTGGAACAAGACGCGATCGTCGCGACGTTGGTATTACCGGCGGCGGGTAAAGCACATGTCGCCGATAGCCTGATCGCGGCAGCGGAGTATCTGGTCCGTGCATCGATTTCTACTGAAGGCAAAATATTCTTATTCGCTATTGGGGATGCTGATGCCGCGTTGATGCAGGCAGCTTTGCAAAGGCCTGTATTGTTTGGTGCTGTCGCATTACGCAACCTGCGGCTGGATACGGCAGCGCCAGCGAAGGCAAAGGGCAGGCAGGCAGAAGCAAGTGTAACCAGCGATCTCGATCGTTGGCCATTTCAGTCGCATTTGCAACAGGGCTTGCAGCATCCGCCGGTGTTGTTGTTGGCAGATAAGGAGAAGTCAGAACAGAGTGTTGTGATGACGGCCAAGCTGGCTGCGGCTTTGCAGCTATTGTCAGGCAGCCCGCAAGCGCCGGTATTGCTGACTTTATCAACGGATAAAGCGATGGATGAACATGAATGGAAGGCCAATGCCTGGGCATTTTTTCTGTGGAAGGCGGGGCTGCCGCGTTTTGCACTGGCGCCCCGCTAACATCTGCCTGCGGCTGGTATCAGGATATCAGCAGGCAGCGTAATTCACGCTGACGACATGGATGGCCAGGCCGCCAAGTGAAGTTTCTTTGTACTTGGCCTGCATGTCTGCGCCAGTCTGACGCATGGTTTCGATTGCGTCATCCAGTGTGACTTTATGCGTGCCATCACTGCGCAGGGACAGGGAGGCTGCGGTGATGGCTTTCACTGCGCCCATACCATTACGTTCTATGCAAGGGATCTGGACCAGACCACCGATAGGATCGCAAGTCATACCCAGGTGGTGTTCGATACCGATTTCTGCCGCAGCTTCTATTTGCTCATTGGTGCCACCCAGCGCTGCGGTCAGACCGGCCGCAGCCATCGCGCAGGCCACACCGACTTCACCCTGGCAGCCAATCTCAGCACCGGAAATCGACGCGTTTTTCTTGCACAGCATGCCAATCGCGGAGGCTGCCAGCAGGAAGCTGCGTATGCCTTGCTGTGGGTTGCTCGGTTTGCAGTCTTCAGCGTAATAGCGCAATACGGCGGGGATAATGCCAGCCGCGCCATTGGTCGGTGCTGTCACAACGCGGCCACCAGCCGCATTTTCTTCATTCACAGCCATCGCATATAAACTCACGCGGTGCATGCCGTCGTGTGGCAAGACATCAGTTGTCTCATTGGCAGTGCGCCACAGCTTGGCGGCGCGACGCTGAACTTGTAAGCCGCCCGGCAGTTCGCCGCTCAGTTGCAGGCCGCGCGAGATACAGGCTTTCATCACCGACCAGATTTTATCGAGACCGTCATCCAGTTCCTGTTCGGAACAGTGCACCAGTTCGTTGGCACGCAGCATGGCGGTTATGCTCAGGCCGGTACGTTTGCCATGGGCCAGCAATTCCGCCATCGTGGCAAAAGGATAGGGGACGGCTTTGTCTGTAGCAGTTTCGGCAGAGGCGGGTTGTGACAGTTCTTCTGCCGAATAGATAAATCCGCCTCCGGTAGAGTAGAAAGTTTTTTCTTCAATACTGCCATCCAGGCGTGTCAGGATGAATTTCATGCCATTTGGATGACCTGGTAATACTTCCTGTTTGAACCACAGAATATCATTGGCAGGATCAAACGCAACCGGGTATTCGCCCAGTAAACGCATCTGATGGCTGCTGTTGAGTCGTGCCAGCTTGTCAGCCACGCTTTCCGGTGCCAGGTCTTGCGGTGTTTCACCCATCAGGCCAAGTAAAACAGCGGTATCTGTCGCATGGCCGCTGCCGGTCAGTGCCAGCGACCCGTATAGCGCCGCCTGCACCTTGCTGACTTGTTGCAGATTGCCAGCCTCCAGTAAAAAGCGTCTGGCTGCCAGCATAGGGCCGACGGTATGGGAACTGGATGGACCCACGCCTATTTTAAATAAATTGAATACACGCATGTCCATCGTATGACCTCTTTGTCTCTTATTTGTGTTGCGCAAAATGGTCAGGCCGGGCCTGGTAGTTGTGGAGCACGATGGCTCGTCACCAGGCTGATACCTGAATTTCTGCGCTATTTATGAAATAAAATTATGCCGCTAACTCCTTGCCATCGACGCGGATATTTTTCAACATGTCGGTGACCAGATCCTGCAGCCCGACTTGAGCCTGCCAGCCCCAGTCTGTGCGGGCTTGTGCATCGTCCAGGCTTTGCGGCCAGGAAGCTGCAATCGCCTGACGGCTGTCGGGAGCGTAGTGTATGTCAAATGCCGGCAAATTTTGTTTGATTGCAGCTGCCAATTCGCGCGGATTAAAACTCAAACCGGCGACATTATACGAAGAACGTACAGAAAGTTTGGCGGCGTCCGCATCCATCAGTGTAATCGTTGCGCGGATCGCGTCCGGCATGTAGATCATCGGTAAAGTGGTTTCTGCTTCCAGGAAGCAGCTGTATCCCTCACCACGCAAAGCGGAATGGAAAATCGCGATTGCATAGTCGGTGGTGCCGCCGCCTGGTGGTGACTTGAAGCTGATGATGCCAGGGTAGCGGATGCTGCGTACATCGACGCCATATTTGTCGAAATAGTATTCGCACAGACGTTCACCGGCCAGTTTGCTGATACCGTAAATCGTGCTTGGATCCATGACTGTGTATTGCGGCGTATTGACCGGTGGCGTATTCGGGCCAAACGCAGCGATAGAAGAAGGCCAGAATACTTTTAAAGGTTTGCCAGCTTCGCCGCGAATACGCGCGATTTCCAGGATGTTGAGCAAGCCATCCATATTCAGCTCCCAGGCTTTCAACGGTGCTTTTTCGCCAGTCGCGGACAGCAGCGCTGCCAGCTGATAGACCTGAGTGACCTGATATTGCTCGATGACTTCGGTAATGCGTGCTGCATTCAGTACATCAATGATTTCATAGACCGCCGCGCCATACAGGCTGGCCGGGCTGATATCCGCTGCAATCACATTGTTTGCACCATGCTGTGCTGCCAGGGCTTCCACCAGTTCACTGCCGATCTGACCATTAGCGCCAATAACAAGAATTTTTTCCATATTTTTTCCAGATTAAAAGTAGATAGCTCTATCGCCGTAAAACCGAGTCTCAGCCAGTATGCTGCAAATGTGCACGCTGGTCTCAGTTTTCGTCAATGCTGAATTACGGGATCAGTCCGAGTTCGCGACCCGCCTGCGCAAAAGCAGCGAGCGCGGTGTCGAGTTGTTCTATGCTATGCGCAGCGGACAGTTGCACCCTGACCCGGGCTTGTCCCATCGGTACCACAGGGTAGAAGAAACCAGTGACGAATACGCCTAATTCGTACAGACGGGCGGCGAATTTCTGCGCTACCGGCGCATCAAACAGCATGACTGGAACCACAGGATGCGTGCCTGGCTTAATCGTAAAACCCAGCTTGACGATTTCGCGGCGGAAGTGCTCGGTATTGGCATGCAGACGATCGCGCAATTCGGTGGAAGCAGACAATCTTTGCAAGACTGATAAAGAGGCGCCTGCGATGGATGGTGCCAGCGTGTTAGAGAACAGGTAAGGGCGGGATTTCTGACGCAGGGTATCGATCACTTCTTTACGTCCGGCGGTGAAGCCGCCCATCGCGCCGCCCAGAGCCTTGCCCAGGGTGCCGGTGATAATGTCGATGCGGCCGAGCACATTGTGATGCTCGTGCGTGCCGCGACCGGTCTTGCCCATGAAGCCGGACGCGTGGCATTCATCGATCATCACCAGTGCATCATATTTGTCTGCCAGTTCGCAGATTTTATCGAGCTGGGCGATGGTGCCGTCCATAGAGAACACACCGTCCGTTACGATGATGCGGTGACGTTTATCGGCGGCAGCCTGCAATTGTTTTTCCAGATCGGCCATATCATTGTGCGCATAACGATAGCGTGCCGCTTTACATAAACGGATGCCATCGATGATGGAGGCATGGTTCAGTGCATCGGAGATGATGGCATCGTTTTCATCGAACAAAGGCTCAAACACGCCGCCATTGGCGTCGAACGCAGCTGCATACAGAATGCAGTCTTCGGTCCCCAGAAATTCCGCGATTGCTTTTTCCAGTTGTTTATGGACGGTTTGTGTGCCGCAGATAAAGCGTACCGAAGACAGACCGTAGCCGAATTGCTCAGTCGCGGCGATGGATGCCTGTACCATGGATTCATCACCGGACAGACCCAGATAATTATTCGCGCACAGATTGATGAGCTGGCGGCCATCGTCGCAAGTCACGACTGCGCCTTGACGCGAAGCGATCACACGTTCAGGTTTGAACAGGCCTTGTTCGCGTAAGCCGTTCAGGTTGCCCGCCAGTTTATCGATAAAGGCGAGTCTGGAAGTATTCTGGGTCATGCTGGTCTCCGTCTGATCTGGTGCTGGCCAGAGTAGGGTCATCGTATCTTGATGTGCTGAGGAAATCTTGCTGCAGCCTGTGATTGACAACATATTGTTGCAGCATATTTGTCATGCTCTTTTGGCGTTTCAGTGTGTGCAGCTGTTACACTGCTAAACCAAGAAACTGAACAAACTCGCAAATACGCTGATGGCTACACGCGCGCACATCGGGTTAAATAAAATTTAAAAAATTCAGTATTTAGAACTTAAGTTCAATATATCGAATATTAATCATACTTTTTTAGTGGTGCAATAGGCTTTATGAAAAAAGTTTTGTCGAACACGCCGCCGGAAGTCGGTGCGACTTTGCAGAAAATGCGTCTGGAGCGTGGTCTTACTTTAGAAGATTTATCCAGAACTGCCGGAGTTTCTAAGTCTATGCTGTCACAGATAGAGCGCGAAAAAGCCAATCCGACCATTGCAGTTGCATGGCGTCTCGCCAATGCGCTGGGGGTGACGATGGCAGAATTGCTCTCGTCTGAATTGCCTGCCGCTGAGAGCATACGTTTGCTGGAAGCCCATGAAACACCGACTTTGCCGGGCGAACACGCCGGCTATGTGTTGCGCATCCTGGGGCCCATGGAGCTGGCTGGTAAATACGAATGGTATGAGCTGACACTCGCAGCGGGTGGTGCTTTGGTGTCAAATTCACATGACCCTGGTGCATCCGAGCATCTGACAGTCTTGAGCGGTCAGATTGAAGTCGAAGTCGAAGGGCATAAAAAGAAAGTCAAAATTGGTGCGACCGCGCGCTACGATGCCGATAAAAATCACGCAATCCGGAACACCGGTAAGACTGAAGCTAAGGCTTTGCTGGTGGTCATACATCGCTGATCAGCGCAATCCGCTAAGTGAGCTGGTGCTGCTGCCAGCACAGGAAATACAGAATTTGCAGGGGAAAGCATGGGTAAGAAAGTGATTCAGGTCTACAACCGGCCTGCCGGTGGCTGGGGTGCATTAAAAAGCGTTGCACAGCAATTGTTGAATCAGGGCATACCGGGCAAGGGTGCACGGACTTTGCTGTCGGCGAACCAGCCGGATGGCTTTGATTGCCCGGGTTGTGCCTGGCCGGACGCTGACCATACCTCCACCTTCGAATTCTGCGAAAACGGCGCCAAAGCGGTGGCGGCTGAATCAACGGCCAGACGCGCTACGCCAGCGCTTTTCGCTTCGCATACGTTGACAGAGCTGAGTCGCCACAGCGATCACTGGCTGGAAGATCAGGGCAGACTGACCCATCCTATGCGCTACGATGCGGCGACGGATCGTTATGTGGCGGTGTCCTGGGATGAAGCCTTTGCCTTGATCGCGCAGCATTTGCGCGCTTTAGCACGTCCCGATGATGCGATTTTCTATACCTCAGGCCGTACCAGTAACGAGGCAGCGTTTTTGTATCAGTTGTTTGTGCGCGAATTCGGTACCAATAATTTTCCGGATTGCTCGAATATGTGTCACGAGCCATCCGGTCTTGCCATGCGTGAAGCGATAGGGATAGGCAAGGGTACGGTGCTGCTGTCGGATTTTCAGCAGGCCGACGCGATTTTTATTTTCGGACAAAATCCGGGCACCAATCATCCGCGCATGCTGGGCGAATTGCGGGCCGCATCCAAACGTGGTGCAGCGATCGTGTCCTTCAACCCTTTGCGTGAACGCGGACTGGAAAAATTCCAGGACCCGCAGGATGCGCTGGAGATGTTATCCGGTGATGGCAGCACCATTTCCTCAGATTATCTGCAATTGAAGATAGGTGGTGATCTGGCTGCGGTCAAAGGTATCATCAAGTATGTGCTGGAAGCCGATGCGCAGGCGCAGCAGCAAGGGCAGGCGCGACTGATCGATGTCGATTTCATTGCGCAGCACACTGCAAATTTTGAGGCATTTGCTGACGAAGTCGGGCAAGAGTCCTGGGATACCATCGTACGTGAATCTGGCCTGGATCGCAGCCAGATTGAGCGCACCGCGCAAACCTATTTGCATGCGCGCAGCGTGATTGCCTGCTGGGGCATGGGCATCACCCAGCATAAGCATTCGGTCGCAACGATACAGATGATCGTGAATCTGTTGTTGTTGCGTGGGCATCTGGGCCGGCCCGGTGCCGGTGCCTGTCCGGTACGTGGCCATAGCAATGTGCAGGGTGACCGCACCATGGGCATCAATGAAAAACCGGCGCCAGCCTTCCTCGACCGATTGCAGCAAGTGTTTGGCTTTGAGGTGCCGCGTGAGCATGGCTATGATACGGTGGGCGCGATAGAAGCCATGCTGGCGTCACCGGATAAAGTATTTTTCGCGATGGGTGGTAATTTTGCGACTGCGACGCCCGATACCGACCTTACGCATCGCGCTTTACGCAATTGTGCGCTGACGGTGCATGTGGCCACCAAATTAAATCGCAGTCATCTGGTCTGTGGCCGTGATGCGCTGATTCTGCCTTGTCTGGGGCGCACTGAAATTGATATGCAGGCCACAGGCCCGCAGGCGGTCACGGTGGAAGACTCGATGAGCATGGTGCACCTGTCTTCCGGCATGAATGTCCCGGCCTCGCCTGATTTATTGTCTGAACCGGCCATCGTGGCACGCATGGCGGTGGCGACCTTGCAGGGCAGAACGCGCATAGACTGGATGGGGCTGCTTGCAGATTACGACCGTATCCGCGATAAAATTGCTGACGTATTTGACGACTTTGCCGGTTTCAATACCCGGGTGCGGGTACCGGGCGGCTTCCATTTGCGAAATAGTGCACGCGAACTGGAGTGGCGCACTGCAAGCGGTAAGGCCAACTTCTTTGCACATGCAGTACCGACTGATTTGCCTATCCATCAGATCAGAAGCGCGCAACAGCAAACCGTATTCAATCTGGCCACGATACGTTCCCACGATCAGTACAACACTACCATCTATGGCATGAATGACCGCTATCGGGGCGTATTTGGCGAGCGCCGCGTGCTGTTCATCCATGCGGAAGATATCCGTGCTCTGGGCTTCCGTGCTGGCGACTGGGTAGACATCACCAGCATTTCAGAAGATAAGTCTGAACGTAGTGTTAAGCGCTTTATGCTGGTTGAATACAATATTCCACGTGGTTGTCTGGCGGCTTACTTCCCCGAGACCAATGGTCTGGTTGCCTTGTCCAGCGTGGCTGACCGGGCGCGTACGCCGACCTCCAAATCGATACCGGTCACACTGGCCGCACATCAGGCCTGAGTTCGCTATGACGATGGAGACCACAGCTCCCGGTGCAGAACAGGCTGATCTGGCGATGCTGGCGCAGATAGAGGCACTAATGCTGGCCTTGCGGCCGGAGGCGCAGCCGGTATCGGCGCAAAAGCTGTGCAAACGCTTGCAAATCCGTATGAGTACCTTGCTGCGCTGCCTCGCCTATCTGGGTGAGCAGGATATGGCGGGACAAGCCGGATTAGGCTGGGTACACAGTGAGCAGCAGGGGGAGCGTCTGCTGCTCAGCCTGACTGCGCTTGGCCACGCTACCTGCGCATCATGGTGAGGTGGTGATGCAGCCGGATCAGCCTGTCACAGAAGAGGTGGACGGTCTGCCGCCGAGCCTGACGGTGACGGTGCAGCGCGTACGTTATGCTGAACCCGGTATGCAGGCTGTTTCCGACCAGGTGGCGCAGGAAGTGCCGGTGGCGCTGGTCTATAACGGCATATCGCATGCCGTGATGATGGCCAGTCCGTCCGATCTCGAGGATTTTGCACGTGGCTTCAGTTTGTCTGAGGGCGTGGTTAGTCGGGTGCAGCAGATTTACGATATCCGCATACTGCAGCAGCATCAGCCTGCGGGCCTGGTGCTGGAGATACAGATCGCCGCTGAATGTGTTGACCAGCTCAAACGGCAGAAGCGTCAGCTGGCCGGACGTACCGGTTGCGGTCTGTGCGGAATTGATAGCCTGGCAGCGTTGCCGCAGTCTTGCGTGCAGGTCAGTGCCGGACCACCTATCCCGCTGACCGCGCTACAAGCCGCACTGCGGCAAATGCCGGCGCTGCAGGTGCAGAATGCAGTCACCGGCGCGCTGCACGCGGCGGCCTTTGCCAGTCTGGATGGGCAAATTACGATGTTGCGCGAAGATGTAGGGCGTCACAATGCGCTCGATAAGCTGACCGGTGCACTGGCGCAGCATTGGCGGCATGTACCTCGGCCAGATGGTTTTGTGCTGTTGAGCAGCCGCGCCAGCTATGAACTGGTACAGAAAACCGCAGTTGCCAATATCCGCCTCATGGTCTGCCTGTCTGCGCCGACCGCACTGGCCTTGCAACTGGCGCAGGAGGCAGGTATCTGTCTGATCGGATTTGCGCGGCACAGCGGACTGGTGATTTACACTCATCCGGAAGCAGTTCTGCTGTCGGATGACTGACTATGATGTTGCTGATCTTGAGCGCGAGACCTGAATATATGCAACAAAGATATATCCTTAGATGCATCTGAATATAAGAAAGAATATCTGAGTTTTTGCCAAATTTGTGCAGGTTATTTGGTGGTAAGGGCGATATAATGGGGTGAAAATTTACCTTATCGACTCTACTCTCCTTGCTCAAAGTATGCATTACGCCTCAACCCGCGGACATGCCGCGTCGCAAAGTTTTTCCGAAATCCTGTTAGGTGGGCTAGCCCCGGACGGTGGTTTGTATCTGCCGGCCAGCTATCCTCAGGTCTCAGCTGCCGAGCTCAACGCCTGGCGTGAATTAAGCTATGCCGAGCTCGCATTTGAAGTTTTGCGCAAATTCGCTACCGATATTCCGGAAGCAGATTTGCGTGCCATGACAGCCAAAACCTATACCGCCGAGGTGTATCGCAATGCGCGTGAGGGCGAGGATGCTGGCCAGATTACGCCTTTGCGCGTGCTGCAGGAAGATGGCGCAGGCCGTAAGCTGATTTTACAAGCCTTGTCGAATGGCCCGACGCTGGCATTCAAGGATATGGCGATGCAGCTGCTCGGCAATCTGTTTGAATATGCGCTGGAAAAAAATCAGGCTGAACTCAATATTTTTGGCGCGACTTCCGGCGATACAGGTAGCGCGGCTGAATATGCGATGCGTGGCAAACGCGGCATCCGCGTATTCATGCTGTCGCCGCACCAGAAAATGAGCGCCTTCCAGACTGCGCAGATGTTCAGCCTGCAGGACCCGAATATTTTCAATATCGCGGTAGAAGGCGTATTCGACGATTGTCAGGACTTGGTCAAGGCGGTGTCTAACGATCTCGCCTTCAAACAGCAGCAGCGCATCGGTACCGTGAATTCGATTAACTGGGCAAGGGTAGTGGCGCAGGTGGTGTACTACTTCCGTGGCTATCTGAGCGCGACCACCAGCAATGAACAACAGGTTTCCTTCACTGTACCATCCGGTAATTTCGGTAATATCTGTGCCGGACATATCGCCAGAATGATGGGCTTGCCTATCGCTCAGCTGGTGGTGGCGACCAATGAAAATGATGTGCTGGATGAGTTTTTCCGTACCGGTGTTTATCGCGTGCGAGCTTCTGCAGAAACCTGGCATACCACCAGCCCGTCTATGGATATTTCCAAGGCATCTAACTTCGAGCGTTTCATTTACGATTTGCTCGATGGTGATGCCGCGCGCGTCAAACAACTTTTTGCGCAGGTCGAGAGTAAGGGTGGTTTTGACCTGTCAGGCGCGCCTGGCAGTGATGGTGATGAATTCCATAAAGTGGAGCAGTTTGGTTTTGTCTCCGGTAAATCGGTGCATGCAGACCGCATCCAAACCATACGCCAGGTCAGGGAGCAATACGGCCTCACAGTTGATACTCATACTGCTGACGGCATTAAGGTCGCACGTGAACACTGGCAGCCCGGCGTGCCTATGATCGTGCTGGAAACAGCCTTGCCAGCGAAATTCAATGAAACCATACGCGAAGCACTGGGTGAAGATGCGCAGCGTCCGGCGGGATTTGAACGGATTGAGGAGCTGCCGCAGCGTTTTGTTGTGATGCAGCCGCAAGTTGAAGCAATGAAAGCCTATATCGCCCAACATACCGGCTTGTAAGCGACTAAGCACAAAAAGAAAACGGCGCTGTCTTTGATTCAGAGGCAGCGCCGTTTTTACAGGCAGAAATGCTCAGGTGGCTGGCGAGCGTGTGTTCCAGGCAGCGAACAGCCTGGCGCCAAACACATTGATCAGCAATCCACCCATAACCGTCAGTGCGCCGATGATTTGCAGTTGACTTAGTGCCTCGCCCAATAGCAGCCAGGCGGCACTCAAACCTATCACGGGGACCATCAGCGTCATCGGTGCCACCATATGGGTGGGCAGGCTGGACAGCAAACGTCCCCACAAGGTGTAGCCGATCAGCGTCGCTGCGACCGCCAGATACACGATAGTCAGTGCGGACGACAGCGACATATGTGTGAGGCTGTGAACGATGGTATCGCGGCCTTCGAACATGAGTGACAGCGCAAAGAAGGGCAGAATGGGAATCAGCGCGCTCCAGGAAACCAGACTCAGCACCGCAGTCGGGCCGATTTTTTTATTAATCACATTGCCGCTGGCCCAGGAAAAAGCCGCGCATATCGTTAGGGCGAATCCAGCCAGCGTCACCTGTTGCGCGCTACCCTGTAAGCTGGCGCTGCCCAGGATAAACAAACCCAGTGCCGCCACTAGCATGCCACACAGATTACTCATATGCAGTTTGTCGCCAAATACCAGTGCCGACAAAGCGACCGTAAAAAATGCCTGAGACTGCAATACCAGCGAAGCCAGTCCAGCTGGCATGCCGACTGCCATCGCAGAAAACAAAAAGGCAAATTGCCCCAGGCTGATGGTCAGCGCATAAGCCAGTAACAGACGCAACGGCACTTTGGGGCGAGGCAGAAACAGTATCGCAGGGAAAGCCACCAACATGAAACGCAGTGTGCCCATCAGAAAAGGCGGTATGCCTTTCAGTCCGATTTTAATCACAACAAAATTCATGCCCCATAAGACCACCACGACCAGCGCGGTCAGCAAATGTTGGGGACGCAGTGCAGTAGCTGACATGAGGTGCCTTGTTATCAGGAAGATCAGTCAGTGTAAGCGATTCTGCACAAATGACAGGTGAAAAAAATACAGCCTTGCCCACGTGGCAGACATGAGCAAGGCTACATTCAGTAAATCTGATTCAGGAAATCAGCCAGCCAGATGTTTGACCGGTACATGCTCCACGTGCACATTGCCATAGCTGAAGCCGCCAGTACCTACCCATTCACCATTGATCGCCAGATGGGCTTCGAATGGAATTTCCAGGGGCATAGGGCCATCCGGATGGATCAGGCCATGCAGGCTGACCACCTGGGTCACATTGCCATAACCTGTTGCAAAAATTTTGCCTGTCACATTACCGCTGTAATTACCGTTTTCAGTCGCCTGCGTCACATGGACATGACCTGACACATGATGCTGGCCCGGTACCACGACCAGTGCGTAAGTGACCAGCGGAGCGCCGACTAACTGGGTGTTGCCTATCGTGCCTTTAACCAGGTATGCGCCGATGATAGGGGATGTTGCTGTAGTCATCATAACCTCATAATCGTAATTGAATTTCCTACTCGTCAGGCTTTTCGGAATATCGCCCCGGGGTGTTGTTAAGGTTCCCGGCTACCGCACATCATCCAACTGCGCTGCAGCCGGACACTTGGTACTGATTGCAAATGCTGTGCCAGTACGAAATCAGTATTTCGCCCGCTGCTGAAAGGGTGAATGTGACTGGTTATGTGCCCGAATTGGGTGGGGATTACATGTCATGGTGTTGTGTTGACATGGAAGTTTCAGAAGTTACTTCCCCGTTTTTTATGACTATCTTTGTAATTTTTGATGCGTCGGTTAGACTGCCTCTTTATTTATCGTTCAACATTTGATGACGGTAGGTTTTTGATAGACAAATAAAGTATGAAAAGACGCCTGATTTCCACCTTGCTACTCACAACTGCCATGCCTGCCTTGGCTGAGTCTTCCTGTGCGGTCCGCGCGGCGCAATTGCTGGCGCAGGGGAAAGCGACAGAGCTGGCTACCTGGTTCAACACACCATCCCCGAACAGTGCGGCGGCATTCAGTAAGCTCGTGACCGAGTTGGGCGCGCTGGAGGGTATCGCAGAGGCGACCAGACCGCGATCCGGTACCAGTGTCCGGCTGTCTGTGCCCGCAGATGGCTTGCCTGCTTCGTATGCGCATAGCGCCAGTTGGGCAGATGCGGTGTCGCAGAAGCTGGGCGCAGTGCAGATTCAGGCTTCGGTCGCCTCAGCGCAAAGCTGTCAGTTGCTGGCGTTGCATATTTACGTCTTGCCGCATTAAGGGATTATGCGTAGCCATCTGCAATTGCGCACCGACCAGCCGCACATCATCCTGCGCGATTTGCAGCGCAGTGATGCCGCTGCCTGGTACGCCTATTTACAGTTGCCGCAAACCATAGAGCATACCAGCTGGAATTTGCGTGATCTGCAGGATTTGTTGCCGCAGTTTGACCTCTTCGCATCCTCAGAGGCGGGATCACAGATACGCCTCGCAATCATCGATGAACGCGACGGACGACTGCTGGGGACGATAGGTTTTCATACCATATCGGTGCCAAATCGCAGTGCCGAATTGTCCTATGATCTGGACCCGGCATACTGGGGACAGGGTATCGCAGCCAGTGCAGCGCGCGCCTTGCTGACGTGGGCCTACAGTGAAATGGGCTGGGTACGCATACAGGCCACAGTATTGCCATCGAATTTAGCCTCGATACGGGTGTTGGAAAAGCTGGGTTTCGAGCGCGAGGGCTTATTGCGCTCTTTCCGGCAGGTGCGCGGTGTGGCTGGCGATTTTCTGATGTATTCGCGGCTGACACAGGATGCCTGATTGCAGCGTCTGTAGAGATTAGCGCTGTATTCCCTTGCACTTGCCATAAAGTTCTCCTCTGGCCGCAGACCATCCATTACACTGCTGGCATTGACTCCAAATATTCAAATCTATGCGTGACTATGCCTACCGTTTATTGAATGTATTTGCCGAAGCGACTTTTGGCGGTAATCCCCTCTGTGTATTCGAAGATGGGCGCGGCTTGTCTGATACCGAGATGCAGGCGCTGGCGCGGCAGTTTAATTTGTCCGAAACCGTGTTTTTGCTGCCTTCTGATCAGGCGGATAGGCATATGCGTATTTTTACGCCGGGCACAGAGATGGCGTTTGCCGGTCATCCCAGTGTCGGCTCTGCAGCCGTTGTCAGCGAAATGCTGCAGACTGGTAGTCAGCTCAGTTTGTCCTGCCGCGCCGGGATAGTGCCTTTGCAGCGCAATGACGCAGTCTGGTCTTTTGTTGCGCCTAAACCAGCGCAGATTACGCCTTGCCCGGCCAGTGCGGCAGAAATGGCGCCGGTATTGGGCTTGCAGGCCGAAGATATCGTAGCTGAGCCCTTATGGGTGAATACCGGCTCAGATCAGTTACTGATAGCCGTGAACAGTGCGGCTGCTTTGCAGCAGGCGGGATTCCGCGCTGAGTTGCTGGCGCGCTGGCCGCGCAGCAGTCTTGGACGCCGCACCGTTTTTGTTTTTTATATAGAACAGAACAGCGACCATAGCGTGCAAGGGCAGGCTGTAATTCAGGCGCGCTATTTTTTCGAACGTGTTGATGGCGGTGTCGGCGAAGATCCGGCAACTGGCTCGGCCTGCGCCAACCTGGGTGCCTGGCTCAGGCATCAGAATATGCTGTCGCAACAACAATACTGTGTAGAGCAAGGTGTACAGATGGGACGCCCCAGCGTCTTGTATCTGGATATTTCCGGGCAGGAAAAGATACGGGTCGGTGGCAAAGTCATAGAAATCGGCCGTGGCCGCATTCAAATTTGAGGAAAATCCAGTCTAAAGCGCAGAAAGCGCAGGAAGAGTAAGGCGAAATCCTTTAAAATAGCGGGATTCTTTTCAATTGCAGCTTGTGCAGGCTGCGCTGTCATTCTGGTCATACAGTATCAGCAGCCGTGCCGCATCAGGACTATCTCCCTATGAGTATCTCTACTACCCAGGAAATCGTTGCAGAATTACGTGCAGGTCGCATGGTGATCCTGGTCGACGAAGAAGACCGTGAAAACGAAGGCGACCTGGTGATGGCCGCCGAATTCGTGACACCGGAAGCCATTAATTTTATGGCCAAGTTTGGCCGCGGCCTGATTTGCCTGACGCTGACGGAAGAACGTTGCGAACAGCTGAATCTGGCGATGATGACCAGCCGTAACGGCACTGCCTATGGCACCAATTTCACCGTCTCGATCGAGGCGGCGGAAGGCGTGACCACCGGCATTTCAGCGGCTGACCGCGCGCGTACTGTACGTGTGGCGGTGGATAAGAAAACTACGGCGCATGACATCGTGCAGCCTGGTCATGTTTTCCCGCTCAAGGCACAAAAGGGTGGTGTATTGATGCGTGCCGGTCATACTGAGGCAGGTTGTGATCTGGCGGAGCTGGCCGGACTGACACCGGCTTCTGTGATTTGTGAAATCATGAAAGACGACGGCACCATGGCGCGTCTGCCGGATCTGATCGCGTTCGCGCAGGAACATGAGCTCAAAATCGGCACTATCGCTGATCTGATTCACTATCGCAGCCAGACCGAAAGTATCGTTGACCGGGTTGCAGAGCGTGCTATGCATACTGCGCACGGCAGCTTCAGAACCATCGTTTATCGTGATAAACCCAGCGGTTCTGCCCATCTGGCGCTGATTCATGGCGAACTCGCAGCCGATAAAGAAGCCCTGGTACGTGTGCATCAGCCAGTATCGATACTGGATTTGCTGGAAAGTCAGGCCACTACGCATTCATGGAATATCGCAGCGGCCATGCAGGCGATCAAAGCGTCTGAATCCGGTGTGATCGTGTTGCTCAATTGCGAAGAAAGCGCGGAGCAGTTGTTTGATCAGTTCACCGCACTCAATACACCAGAGAACCGTCCGGTCAGCCGTGCTGCCAGGATGGATTTGCGTAACTATGGTATTGGTGCGCAGATACTTAAGGACGTCGGCGTTGGTAAAATGAAATTACTGGCAAATCCACGTAAAATGCCGTCGATGACGGGCTTTAACCTGGAAGTCACTGGCTATCTGGATAAGCCAGCGGTTTGAGTCATACCGTGTCTTGCAGCGCGATCCGGTTTCACCGGCAGCAAATAAGCAATACGAATAAGTTATACGAATAAGCAATACATACGCAGTACTGAACCCCATGTAACTACGGGGTGCGAATCGATAAGTTTTAAGCGCGTCAGCGCAAAAGGAAGATCATGACAGTTGGACACTACGAATCAAATCTGGATGGCGCAGGTGTACGCGTTGGTATCGTTCAGGCCCGCTTTAACGACAATGTGGGTGCAGGTTTGCTCAACGCCTGTCTGGCTGAACTGAAAAACCTGGGCGTGATGGACGAAGACATCCTGCACGTGACCGTGCCGGGTGCATTGGAAGTGCCACTGGCATTGAAGAAAATGGCGCAAACCAATCAGTTTGATGCCTTGATTGCGCTGGGCGCGGTGATTCGTGGCGAAACCTATCACTTTGAACTGGTTTCGAATGAATCCGGTGCCGGCATTACCCGCGTCGGTCTGGATGCGGGCATTCCGATTGCGAATGCAATTCTGACCACTGAAAATGACGAGCAAGCCGAAGTCCGTATGCAAGAAAAAGGTGCGGACGCAGCGCGGGTTGCTGTTGAAATGGCGAATCTGACCCTGGCTCTGGATGAACTCGCTGAAGCCACAGAAGATCTGGACTACGACGACGAATAATCGTCCTGCTGTGGCGGCCTGCAGGCCGATTGCACAAAGAGCGCAGCCGGTTGAATTTTAAGGCGCAGGCTTTTTGTCCGCCTTTGCGCATATAGCGCTGTCCGGCGGTAATGAACGTATAAGTAAGAGTAAGAGAAAATAATGACCACAAAATCCATACACGCGAATCCAAGTAAGAGTCGCTCCCCGCGCCACCGTGCGCGTGAATTCGCTTTGCAAGGCCTGTACCAATGGCTGCTGAACAATGAAGATTCCGGCGTAATCGACGCCCATATCCGTCAGGCCCACGGCTTTGATAAAGCGGATCGCGAGCACTTCGATATCCTGCTGCACGGTGCGATCAATCAATCCATACAGTTGCGCGAAGCGTTCGGCGATCTGATCGATCGTCCGCTGGTTGAGTTATCCCCGATTGAGCACGCTGTGCTGCTGATCGGCGCATATGAATTGAAAAACCATATCGAAATCCCGTATCGCGTTGTGATCAATGAAGCCGTTGAGCTGACCAAGTCATTTGGTGGTCTCGATGGTCATAAATACGTCAATGGCGTGCTGGACAAGCTGGCTGCCAAGCTGCGTCCTGCCGAGATCGCTGCAGGTAAATAATTTGCCTGCCGAAGTGATATCGGTCACAGTATGATCTGTCCGCCTGACTTCTGACTGAAGCAGGCGGATTTTTTTTGTGGCGACTGGACGCGTAGCGCTGCGCTCACCACGCCAGCGTGCAGCTATGACTGCAGCTCAGACTAGAGCTTGCATCGCCCAGGTCCTCCATCTTTTTCTGGCGCAGCATTTCAGGATAAAACACTATGCAACACCATCTCGCATCCCGGCTCGACCATATCTCGTCTTTCCATGTGATGGAACTCATGAAAATGGCGGCTGAGCTGGAAGCCGAAGGGCGACACCTGATACATATGGGTATCGGTGAGCCTGACTTTACCGCGCCGACCGATGTGATTGCCGCTGCCACCGCCGCGATGGCCGAGGGTAAATTGCAATACACCTCTGCACTGGGTTTGCCTGCCTTACGCAGCGCGATTTCGAGTCATTACCGCGATCAGTTCGGGCTGGATGTGCCAGCGCAGCGGATTATCGTCACAGCCGGTGCGTCTGCTGCCTTGCTGCTAGCCTGTGCTGCGCTGGTCGAGGCGGGCAAGGAAGTGCTGATGCCTGACCCCAGTTATCCTTGTAACCGCCATTTTGTTGCGGCCTTCGAAGGGCGGGCAAGGCTGATCCCATCCGGCCCGGCTGAGCGTTTTCAATTGTCGGCACAAATGGTGCGCGAGCATTGGGGTGCACAGACTGCCGGGGTATTACTGGCCTCGCCATCGAATCCTACCGGCACCTCCATTCCGCAATCGGAGCTGCGCGAAATCATCGACATCGTTAAACAACGCGGTGGTTACACCATCGTCGATGAGATTTATCAGGGACTGAGTTACGAAGGAGCGCCATTTTCTGCACTGTCGCTGGATAGCGATGTGGTGGTAATCAACAGTTTCAGTAAATATTTCAATATGACGGGCTGGCGTTTGGGCTGGCTGGTCGTGCCGGAAAGTATCGTGCCCGCGGTCGAAAAGCTGGCGCAAAACTTGTTTATCTGTGCGTCGGCGGTGGCACAACATGCGGCGCTGGCCTGTTTTACGCCGGACAGCCTGGCTGTTTATGCGGCGCGTAAAGAAGAATTCCGGCGTCGCCGGGATTATCTGGTGCCCGCCTTACGCGAATTAGGTCTGGATGTGCCGGTGACGCCGGATGGTGCCTTTTATGTGTATGCCGATTGTTCGCGCTTCAGTGATGATGCCGATGCCTTCGCTAAACAAGTACTACGTGAAGCCGGGGTGGTGATTGTACCGGGTAAGGATTTTGGTCCTGCGACCGCGCACCGCTATGTACGTTTGTCTTATGCCAATTCGCTGGAAAACCTGCAAGAGGCGGTGCGCCGTCTTAAAACCTTTCTGCACCCTGAAAAAAGCTAAGCCAAAAAAATAAGCCGCCTGTGCGATGAGCAGCAGGCGGCTTATTCGTGTAAGGATGTCTTGTTGCGTTGCGCTTACAGCGCGGCTACCTGATCCTTGGCTTCGGTTTTTGCCTTAGCTTCGTTTTGATCATTACGGATCACAGGAACAGTTTCTGTGTTGCGAATCACAGGAACGGCTGCCGGAGCAGGGTTGCTGAATACGGTAGGAACGTTTTTACCGGCCGACACGTCTTTCAGACGCTTGTATTCGGTCAGCACGCGTGAGCCATAGCCGGAATCGCTATCCATGGCACCAGCGCCCACATACATTTTCAAGCCAGCTTCGACCGAGCCACCGCGTGACACATAGTCTTTCAGGATCAGTGCGCCGACTTTGATGTTGGCAACCGGATTGAGTGCAGCTTTGACGCCACCCATTTCCTGAAATTTTTCATGATGGACTTTGGACATGACCTGCATCAGGCCTTGGGCACCGACCGGGCTTTCAGCAAAAGGATTCAGACCAGACTCAATTGCCATGACTGACAGTATCAGCAGCGGGTCGAGTTTAATTTCTTTCGCAGTCAGATAGGCCGCAGAGACCAGCATATTGGTTGCATCGGTTGCGATGCGGTAGCGTTTGGACAGCCAGTTAGTTACCCATTGTTGCTGGCGTTGGTTACCCAGCATTTTGGCATCTTCTTCGGAAAAGACCGCATTTTGTGCAGCAACTTCCGGTTTTGCCTGACCCGGGGCTTGCATCAGCATCGCCAGGCTTGGGGGTGGCACTTCCGCTTCGGCCACGTCTTCTTCGGTGGTCGCGAATGGAGACAGATTTTTAAATTTATCTGCTAACTCCGGTTTGAAAAACATGGTTGCCAGCGCGAGCATCGCGATGACACCGGAAATCGTCAGGATTTGACGTACTGCGTGCATCAATGCCGGAGCAGATGCGAATGCTGGGGCCGACTGCGCGGGGCGCTGGTCATCCGCAGCTGAACTACCAGGAACAGCTAAGTTAATACGTTGAAGCATTTTTTACCTCCTGAAATTACGCGTCACAGGTAGTGACTTCATACTCTGCAATTCAAACAGCCGCGTATCAGAAACATCGTCATCGTCGCAAGGCGCGAGCGTATGACGCCGGAGTTGTTGATCCATGTGGTCTGTCTGACCTGCTACCGGAGCATCCGGTGATCAACAACTTTTTTCGGGTGAAGGCAGACGCCTTTCGAAAACAATCCTTACAATGTTATATGGGGCCCGATCCCCGTGAATGATGTTACCGTTAGTGGCTAAACTTTCTTCGCATGGAAAGTGCCAGAAGCGTATCGTAGGCCAGAAGCTCTTCATCAAGTTGGGCGAATTGTAGGGGCGGTTTTATATCGAGTCAATACTATCAAAATTGATTTTTATAACTTATAGATATAATGAAAACTGCTGCAAAGCAGCAAAAAACAATAAAATCAAGTACTTAGCGGATTTAGCTTGACCAGCGTATTCAGATAGAGAAAAAAGCGAAAAATGATGAAATATTCGGATTTGAGAGATTTTATTTCTCAATTGCAACAATTGGATGAACTAAAAGTGGTGGATGTCCAGGTTTCCCCGCATCTGGAGATGACTGAGATCTGTGACCGTACCCTGCGTGCCGAAGGTCCGGCGCTGTTATTCCGCCATCCGACCGGACACAGCATTCCGGTATTGGGGAATTTATTCGGTACGCCTAAACGCGTAGCGCTGGGTATGGGTGCCAGTGATCTGAGTGAATTACGCCAGATCGGTCATGTGTTATCCGCACTCAAAGAGCCAGAGCCACCGAAAGGATTTAAAGACCTGCTGGGTATGGGCTCGCTGGTGAAAGCGGTGTGGGATATGGCGCCGAAAGAAGTGCGAGGCGCGAAATGTCAGGAAATCGTGTGGGAAGGGCAGGATGTGGATTTGGCGCGTTTACCGATACAGCATTGCTGGCCGGGGGATATTGCGCCGCTGATTACCTGGGGGCTGGTGATTACCAAGGGGCCCAATAAAAAGCGCCAGAATCTGGGGATTTACCGTCAGCAGGTGTTGGGTCGCAATAAGGTCATCATGCGTTGGCTCGCACATCGTGGCGGTGCACTGGATTTTCGTGAACATGCCCTCATCAACAAAGGCCAGCCTTATCCTATCGTAGTGGCGCTGGGTGCCGATCCGGCGACGATTTTGGGTGCAGTCACGCCGGTGCCGGACAGCCTGTCGGAATACCAGTTTGCCGGTTTGCTGCGCGGCAGCCGCACTGAACTGGTCAAGGCAATCGGCAGCGAATTACGGGTGCCGGCATCGGCAGAAATTGTGCTGGAAGGCCACATCTATCCGGATGAAAACCATCCTTCCGGCTATGAGCATGCATTGGAAGGGCCGTATGGCGACCATACCGGCTATTACAATGAGCAGGACTGGTTCCCGGTATTTACCATCGATCGCATTACCATGCGGCGCGATCCGATTTACCATTCCACCTACACAGGCAAACCACCGGATGAGCCGGCGGTATTGGGAGTGGCGCTGAATGAAGTGTTCATTCCTTTGCTGCAAAAGCAGTTCACGGAGATCACCGATTTCTATTTGCCGCCTGAGGGCTGCAGCTATCGCATGGCCGTGGTGCAGATGAAGAAAGCTTACCCCGGTCATGCCAAGCGCGTGATGTTTGGCGTATGGAGTTTTCTGCGTCAGTTCATGTATACCAAGTTCATTGTGGTGGTGGATGAAGACGTGAATGTACGTGACTGGAAAGAAGTGATCTGGGCCATCACCACCCGCGTCGATCCGGTGCGTGACACCACGCTGGTCGACAACACGCCCATCGATTATCTGGATTTCGCTTCGCCAGTCAGTGGCCTGGGAGGAAAAATGGGGATAGATGCGACCAATAAATGGCCGGGCGAAACCGACCGTGAATGGGGCACCACCATCACCATGTCGCCTGAAGTGAAAGCCAGAGTCGATCAGATCTGGCAGGAACTGGGCTTGTGAAATCCGGCGCCGGCCATGAGTCAGCTTTTGTCATGAGTTGAAATGGATGACTGAGTATACATGAGCCTGCTGGCTGCATTTTGGCTGGAGAAGCGCATCAGGCTTAGGTCTTGGTGTTTCGTATGTCTATCCTGTGCTGTTCTCAGTCGCCTAGGCTCCTCATGAAGGCGAGATAGACTGAATATTCTTGTAGCCGAAAAAAAGCCGCAAGCATCAACAGCTTGCTGTGTGATGCTTGCGGCTTTTTGCTGCCAAAAACTAAACGGTGTACTGCTTATTTGCCGCCATCCTGAAACTCTATCTGTATCAGGTTGTCGTCCGGTTTGCGGTCTATGTACTTATTGTCAGGATCTATCCCGGCTTTGGCCGGTTTGCCGCTGACAATTAACTTGTACTCGCCGGTTTTTTGCCGTATCAGATGGCGTTCACGTAATAAAGGTTTGCCGTCTTTATCGTCGACGCCTATGTCCATGCTGTCGTTCAGTGCGACTTCTTTTTCTGCACCAAACTCATCCGCCTTCAGTTTGTTATTGCTGACTTTGAGCGTGATTTCATATTGGTCTGCGCCGATTGCTTTGGCGGTGGCTGACAGTGCGCGGCTTTCATACAGGATGATGGATTCAAATGCGTCGGTGATCATCTGTTGTTTGTCGGCCGGTGCCACACGGCGCAAGGCATCCACCAGCACACGGCTGGTCGGATACGGTGCGCCATGGTTGGCGTACTGTGCAACGACCTCACGCAAAGCACGGTTGACCTGATCTTCACCTAACTGATCCTGCATCAGATACATGATCAGACTGCCTTTGTTATAGTGGATGTACTGCTGGTTTTCATTGAATGCCAGCGGCTGCTCCTTTTTCCTTTCCTGACCACGTCCGCGTAAATAGGCATCCAGTTCATACTTCAGGAACTTACGCATTTTCGCTTCACCATAGGTCTGCTTCATGACCATCAGCGCTGAGTATTGCGCCAGCGTTTCCACCAGCGTGGTGGCACCCTGGGTATTGGCTGAAATCACCTGATGCGCCCACCACTGATGGGCGACCTCATGTGCAGTCACGTAAAACGGATAATCAATATCCTTAGGATTGCTATCGTCAACTTTAGCGATGAAGCCTATCGATTCCGAAAACGGTATGGTATTCGGGAAAGCTTGTGCAAAGCCGGCATAGCGCGGGAACTCGATAATCCTGACCAGTTTGTGTTGATAGGGGCCGAAGTTTTTGCTGTAATAGGTCAGCGATTCCTGTACGCCTTTGACCATGCGGTCCAGGTTGTATTCGTGACCCGGCTGGTAATCGATCTCGATCGCAACGTCATTCCACTGTGCCTGTTTGACGGCATAGCGGCCGGACTGGAAAGAATAGAAGTTCAGGATAGGCTGATCCACGCTGTAATGGAAATAGCGGCGTCCGTCTTTCTCCCAGTGCTTATCGAGCTTGCCGGGCGCAATCGCCATCTGATCGCTGCTGGTGGATACTGTCGCATCAAAGCGTATCCAGTCTGCATCATTAGCGATATAGCTATTGGCCAGGCCGCGTGGGTCATCCCGCTGCAGCATGCGCTCTTTTTCTTTCAGACCGTGTTTGCGTCTGAGTTTATCTTCACTGAGTTCAACATTGCTTTGATAGCCTATGTGCGGCATCAGTGTGCTGTTAAAGAAAGTACCGTTAGCGATCACCGTATCGCGTTTACTCATACCCAGGAAACTGTGCGCGTCATAGTTCAGACGGAAGCGCAGACGGACAGAGGCGCCGGGCGCCAGTGCAGGCTGCAGGCGGAAGCTGTACATGCCGTTATCTTTATCGCGAATGCCAACAGTGTTTGGCGACTCCAGACTTAATTGCCGGATCTCGGCCTCGTCATTTTGCAGGATATAGATTTCGCTGATTGCTTCCGTTGTGCGGTTCACCAACTGATATTCACCCTCGATGGCAGCGCTGCGGCGGTCAGGGAAAATGTCGACGGCCAGTTTGACATCGCTGATACGTGGTTGCGGCTTGCCTTCCAGCGTCTTGTATTTCTTTTCGTAGTTAGCTTGCGCCACTTCATTGTCATAGCTGGTTTTATAGCTATTGACGATATTATAGAAATAAAACAGCACGCCACCGCACAGCAGGAACAGCAAGGCACCCATGCTGCCCAGCCCCAGCGTGCTGCCGCTTAACTGTGCGCGCGCTGTATGCAGGCGGCCACGCCAGTCGCTGCCGGTACCTCGTACCCAGAAGCACAGGCTGGCCGCCACCAGCATCAGGGCGGCACCGCCCCAATAAGCCTGGGTCCAGCGGATTGCGGGAATAAAGTGACCATAGCCATTCAGTGCCGAATAAGTCACGCTGGGCGTATTGCCATAGATGACCATAGGATGCTCAACACCGAGCGCTGGCAGGGCGATACCTGCGATGTAATACAGTATCATCAGAAAATAAGCGACATACTTATGATTGACGATGACCTGCAAAGACATGGCTAATACTGCGAGCAGCATATAGTCTGGCCATTGCAACAGGAACAACTGGTACAGATACTGGCCCAGTTCGAATTGGGTGTAGCCATGAAACAGCTGCACCAGTATGCCGCATACCATCAGTACTGCGAGCAATATGCCTTGCAGCAGGATCAGGGCGCTGAGTTTGGATAAAAAGGGCAAAGCATTTGGTACCGGTAAGGCATCCATCAGTTGCGCGATACGCGCTTCACGTTCGCGCCACACCAGTTCCCCCGCATAGAAGGTGGTAATGATCAGCATGAATAAAGCGAAGCTGCCACTCATCACCTGTAATACTGCGTAGGTGACCGGATAGGTCGCCGTGCCATACATCTTAGTGATGGCAGTGGACGTCGCGAACATAAACAACACGCCACACAAGGCGATCGTGATGAAGTAGACATTCTTTACGGTTTCGCGCAAATTCAGCCAGGTCTGGGCGCGGAACAAATGCCACAAATGCGCCTTCCCAAAATCCGGCTTGACGCTGGGAACCCGCAGGCTGGCTGGCGTCGCTGTTATCGTTTCTTTTTTCTGCTTGCCGGTTACGCTGGCCGCACTGAATTGAAAACGCCAGAAGCACAGTGCCAGTGTGATCAGTCCTATGCTGCCCCACAACAGGCGATTGGCCAGATAAATTCCGGCTAAAGGAATCAGACGGGTATTTTTATCATCCACGCTCCAGTATTCGGTCAGACGTGAGATCGCGCGCGAACCAAAGGGATCGATCATGGCCGCCAGGTTACGGTTGTCCATATCGCTCAGTAAGGCGCCGGCGATCAGATAACCGATCAGTAACACCACACTCGCAACATAGACCGGCAGCATGCGCCTTAGTGTCGCACCCAGGAAAAAGAAAATCGCGCCAAAAGTGATCAGATTTGGAATGATAGAAAAAAAGTAGGGCAGGACATAGGCGCTCGCAATATGTGGACCAACCCGGATTGGTTCTATCCCAGGCAGATACAGGCCCAGCCATGCACCTAAAGCGATGCTGGAAAATACAAACAGCAGCGTAATCAGCGCAGCCAGATAGCGGCCTGCCAGATAAGAAGCGCGATGTAAGGGCAGGGTGTAAAAGAAGTGCCAGATATTGTGCTCAGTATCCTGCTGTATCGCGCGTCCCATCATGGCGGCAACGATCACTGTCCCCAGATAACCGAGGAAGGTAATGGTTTGCGAAATGGAGCTGGGCGCATTGATATAAGTTTTACCGCCAAAACTGATCGTGGCACCGGAAAATGCACCGCCGGCAGCGGCTACCCACAGCATGGCCAGCGCAAAAAACATCAGAAAGTAAATATAGGTCGATATGCTGCGGAATTTTTGCCGCAGTTCAAACTGTAATATCGTCAACATGGGCTATCCTCAGACGTTTGCAGTACTTGCTGTCGTTGTTGCAGCGGAGGTGCCGAGTAAGCCAGCCATGGCCGCAAAGTAGACATCTTCCAGATTCGCGTGTGCGGGCGTAAAGCCCTCGGCTGGCTGGTCTTCGGCATACACATGTATCAGGGTGCGACCTGATATCAAACGGCTGGAAATAACACGGAATTCTTGTTGGTAAAGCGCAAGCTCAGATTTGTCGATGAAGCGTTTCCAGACCTGATCGGCGATTTGTTCTATCAGTGGCAGAGGTTGTCCCTGTAAGACCACCTGACCCTGGCGTATCACAGCCATGTGATTGCACAGGTCAGCCACATCTTCCACGATATGGGTGGACAGAATCACGATTTTGTCGTTGCCAATGTCGGATAACAGATTGTGGAAGCGCACGCGCTCTTCCGGATCCAGTCCTGCAGTCGGTTCATCCACGATGATGAGCTTAGGATCGCCTATCAATGCCTGCGCAATACCGAAACGCTGCCGCATGCCGCCAGAAAAACCGCCTACATGCTTGTTTTTGACATTGTATAAATTCGTCTGGTGTAGCAGGGCTTCCACCACTTCTTTTCTTTGTTTACTCTGGCTGATGCCTTTCAGGCTCGCAAAGTGATCCAGTAAGTCATAGGCGCTGACTTTCGGGTAGAGACCAAAATCCTGCGGCAAATAACCCAGTACGCGACGCACACTATCCTTGTTTTCGCTGATATTGATACCGTCCAGCGTGGCGCTGCCACTGTCGGCATCCTGTAGTGTGGACAGAGTGCGCATTAAAGTGGATTTTCCGGCACCATTTGGCCCGAGCAAACCGAACATGCCCGCAGGTATAGTGAGCGAAATGTCATTGAGCGCCTTGACGCCGTTATCGTAAGTTTTATTCAGATGCTGTATGCGTAGTTCCATGTGCCTTCCTGTTGGTTGTGATGAATGCAGGGGTTGAGCTGAAATGCTGTGCCTTCTGATATCCGGGATTTGCCGTGCTTAGGTTGACGCAATCCGGAATATGCAGAATGTAGCTGCTCTGTCAGGCAAGGAGGTGAGTGTGTGATGAAACCCACGTATGGCTGTATGAAGCTCTGAAAAGGCGGGCTGAAAAAGTACCTGGATTGACTCATTCAGAAAACTCCCCGTAAGCTGGCGCTTTGCGCTATAATGCGCGCTGGCGGGCCCCTGCGCATTGCGGCATGGTCAACCTGGTCAGGTCGGGAACGAAGCAGCCACAATCATTTCCCGCAAGTGCCGCAGATCAGGCTCGCCAACCTTGCTTTCCTTCTTACCTCGTTTTATCCCCCACCAATCCCTGGTTTTCACGTTTCCTTCGCTGCTGCAGTAGCATGCATTGGAATTCCTGTTGGTTTTCATTGACTGTCATACAAAGTTTGATCCAGATCGAGCTTGCTGCAGATGCACATGCATAGTGCTTGCCATTAAATTGCTTTGGGTTAATCTAATGCCGATAGCTGGATTAACCTGGGGGAGATAAGATGAAGATATTACGCAGAAGTGTATTGGTGCTGGGTTTGAGTCTGATGGCACTCGGTTCCGTACAGGCGCAGGATCGCGGCAGCTCTGACGATGCGATCGCGATGGTGAAAAAAGGCATCGCCTATATTAAAGAAGTTGGCAAAGAAAAGGCATTTGCAGAATTTGCCAATCCGGCCAATAAAAGCTTTCATGACCGCGATCTGTATTTATTTGTCTACGATCAGAATGGCATCAATCTAAGTCATGGCGTGAACCCCAAAATGCAGGGTAAAAATCTGCTGGAAATGCGCGCTGGCGACAAATTCATTATCAAGGAAATGATAGAGCTGACTAATGCCAAAGGTAAGGGTTGGGTCGATTATCAATGGCCGAATCCGGTGAGTAAGGCATTGGAAGCGAAATCCAGTTATGTGGAAAAGGTCGACAATTATTTTGTTGGCTGCGGCGTGTATAAATAAACAGACGTCGCCGTCACACGTTCGCTGAAAAGCACATGCAGGCATGTGCTTTTTTGCTTTTGTATCCGGTATCATGAGGTATGTCTACAGAGATGGCATGCATATCCTGAAGGTATCTTTCGTTAACTTTCTTCAGACTCAGGTGATACGTGGGACGTCCCAAATCCGTACAGAGCTCTGGTGCTAAACGCGCCTACCCGGTCACGCAACGCTTTCTGATCTGGCTCAGCCGTCCTTTGCTGCTGGCCGGATTGATGCTGTCTATCCCGGCCTTTTATTTATTACTGGCGGGCGATAATGAATTGACCCGTACCGTAGGTCATAGTCTGTATGCCATGGTGGCTTTGCTGATTGCTGTGGATACCTGGGTGCAGTGGCGTAAAAACCGTTTTCAGGAAAGGCGCAGTGGTAAGCTGATCCTGGATGTAGGTATCGTCTTTGGCTGTGTGTTGAGTAGTCTGCCTTCTGCTACCGAGTGGAGTCTGGTCGAGTGGCTATTGCGGCTGGCGCTGTGCGCTGCAATCATGATGCGTATCGCCACACTGGTATTGCGTCATATGAAGCCCAGTCATCTGGTACAGGTCATCGTGCTGGCCTTGTTGCTGCTGGCGACAGCGGGTGGAGGTTTTTACTGGCTGGAGCCGAATGTGCATAGCTACGCGAATGGCGTCTGGCTCGCTTTCACGACGATCGCCACTGTAGGCTATGGTGATATTGTGCCTTCGACACCTGCATCAAAAATTTTTGCGGTATTTATTGTGCTACTCGGATATGCGATGTTTTCTATTGTGACCGCGAATATCGCAGCGCTGTTTGTGGAAGAAGAAGAGGAGCAGCTGGAGCAGGAGCTGCATGCGGACATACGTTCACTGAGCCGTGAGGTGCATGCGCTGCGACTGGAGTTGCGCGAGCGCGATGCCTTGCTGGATCGCATAGAAAAACAACTGGCGCAGGCCGCCATTACGCGGGTTCCTGAGTAAGCGACTGGACGTGCTGCCATCTGTTGCAGTTGCTATCCCATTCGGTTTTGTTAAAAAAAAACGACCGCTGGCGCTGGAAATGTCGGAAAATCCTGCTTTTGCCAGGTGCTAAAGCTGATTCTGCCGCTGATGTTTGCTGATCGTTAGTGGTTGGCAGTGCGACCGGCTTACTTTGCACGCTGTATTACTGACCGAATAGGGTAAAATCGCAGGATGTCTTATCAAGTTCTCGCCCGAAAATATCGTCCCAAAAGCTTTGAAACGCTGGTGGGGCAGGAGCACGTTGTCCGTGCCCTGACGCATGCACTGGAGCAGCAGCGTCTGCATCACGCCTATTTGTTCACCGGTACCCGCGGAGTCGGTAAAACGACCTTATCGCGCATACTGGCCAAATCCTTCAACTGTGAAAAAGGCATTACTGCGCAGCCTTGCGGCGTGTGCGAAGCCTGTACCGCGATTGATGCCGGACGCTTTGTCGACTATATCGAGATGGATGCGGCATCTAATCGCGGTGTCGATGAAATGGCCTCTCTGCTGGAACAGGCAATTTACGCACCGTCTAATGCGCGCTTCAAAGTCTATATGATAGACGAGGTGCACATGCTGACCAATCATGCGTTCAATGCCATGCTGAAAACGCTGGAAGAGCCGCCTGAGCATGTGAAATTCATTCTGGCTACGACTGATCCACAAAAAATCCCGGTCACAGTCTTGTCGCGCTGCCTGCAATTCAATCTTAAGCAGATGCCACCTGGCCATATCGTAGGTCATCTGGAAAATATTCTGGGACAAGAGCAGATCGCGTTTGAAGCCCCGGCGCTGCGTTTGCTGGCGCAGGGCGCGCATGGCTCGATGCGCGATGCCTTGTCCTTAACTGATCAGGCGATTGCCTATGCAGCCGGTAAGGTCAGTCTGGAAGCAGTACAGGGCATGTTGGGCGCACTGGATCAATCCTATCTGATCCGCTTGCTCGATGCATTGTCAATCAGCGATGGTAAAGCCTTGCTCGACGTGGCGGATGAAATGGCGGCACGCAGCCTGTCGTATAAATCGGCTTTACAGGATCTGGGCAGTTTGCTGCATCAGCTCGCCGTGGCGCAAATGGTGCCATCAGCGGTGCCGGATGATATCCCTGAAAGGGAACATATCCTGCGTCTGGCGCTGCAATTCTCTAAAGAGCAGGTGCAGTTGTTTTATCAGATTGCGGTGCATGGAAAAAATGAGTTGGCATTGGCACCTGATGAGTATGCGGGTTTCAGCATGACGCTGTTGCGTATGCTGGCTTTCCATCCTATCGATGGCAGTGGTCTGATTCCAGCTTCGTCACCCACACCGGCAGCACCAACTGCGCCATCGGGCTCAGGTCCGGCCGCTGGTGCCCGCGCAGCTTCGCCGGCACAGGCTGCGCTCAGGGCGGCACAGCCTGGCAGTGGCGGAGCCGCTGTTGCGAATCTGGTGGCACCCTCTGCCGCGCGAACGGCAGTTCCGGTGCAGGCACCTGTTGCACCCGGCGCGAATTCAGCATCATCCTTAGCACCGTCCTTGGCTCCATCTGCCATATCGGCAACGACTACAGCCGCAAGCGCGGCAGTAACAGCGGCAGCGGGCTCAGCGGCTGCTAAGCCTATGAGTCCGGCGATGGCTGCATTAGCTGCTGCGCGTGCAGCCAGTGCTAAACCCGGTGCTGCAAAAAATACTGCCCCTGAGGCAGTGGTTGCCACACCGCAGGCACCTGCGGTTACTGCGGTTCAGCCTGTCGCAATAGTGACCCCGGCCGCCGCACCCATCCCGGCACCATTGCCAGTTAAGCCGGCTGTAGCGGCCGCGACAGTTGTGCAGGCTGCAGCGCCAGCGCCTAATTTGCCCAGCGCGCCGCTGACTGCGCAGCAGATCGAAGCCAGCGCGCAACCGGTGGGTCTCGATGACATGCCGCCGCCTTGGGATGATGATCCCATGTTTGCTGCCGCTCAGCCAGCTGCCCGGCCAGCGCCCCGGCCGATTCGCTCTGCACCGGCAGTCAGCATGCAGCCTGCGCCCCAGGTTCAGGCTGACAGTGCGCCAGAAGAAGCGCCGCTGGTTCAGCCCACTGTGCTTGAGCCTCTGGCTGATGATCGTGTATTATGGCGCGCGCCGGTCGCAGCGCTGTCCTGGGACGGTCACTGGCCAGATCTGGCAGCCAGTTTGCCGGTACGCGGTGTGGCACAACAATTGGCACAGCAGAGTGAGCTGATCAATTGTCGCGAGGACGGCAATGCCTTCGTGTTTCAGTTGCGGGTGCCGGTTGCGACTTTGCTGTCGGCAGGTAGCCTCGATAAACTCAGTGCCGCCTTGTCTGAACGTTTCGGTAAAACCGTCAGGGTCGAACATCAGATCGGTGCGGTGGAACTCACTGCCAATGCGCAGGCAATTGCGCAGCGCGAAGTGCGTCAGCAACAGGCTGAGCAGGCGATACAGAATGATGGCTTTGTACAAAGCCTGATGCGCGAATTCGGCGCGAGCATCGTGACGGGTTCTGTGCGTCCGGCTTGATTGTCGTTCGTGTTGATGAATAAAGTGCTGTACTTCCGGCAGCGTGTTTCGGTGTAGTGCCGATGCAGACTGACTGGTTTGTGCAGATTAAACCCGTAATTTAGTGATGGATAAGCAGGAGTAAGCATTATGATGAAAAATCAACTCGCAGGTCTGATGAAACAAGCGCAGGCGATGCAGGACAATATGAAAAAAGCCCAGGATCAGCTCGCACTGATCGAAGTGGAGGGGCAGGCTGGTGCAGGCTTGGTGAAAGTCGTCATGACTTGCAAAAATGATGTAAAGCGCGTCAGTATCGATCCTTCACTGCTGGCCGAAGACAAAGACATGCTGGAAGATCTGGTCGCAGCGGCGTTCAATGATGCAGTTCGCAAAGCAGAAGCCACCAGCCAGGAAAAAATGGCAGGACTGACGGCTGGCATGCCTTTGCCACCTGGTTTCAAAATGCCATTCTGAACGTGAAGAAAAACGGCAGTTTAGAAGCTTTATCTGAGGCTCTGCGTCGCTTACCCGGCGTCGGGCCAAAATCAGCGCAGCGCATGGCCTATCATTTGCTGCAGCACGACCGTGCGGCCGCCTCCGAGCTCGGTCATGCCTTGCTGAATGCGGTTGACCGCATCCAGCATTGCGCCTCCTGTAATACCTTCACAGAGACCGAGATCTGTGAAACCTGCCTTGATCCATCACGTGACGCCAGTCAGTTATGTGTGGTGGAAACGCCTACCGATCAGATGATGATAGAGCAGACCCTGATGTATAAGGGGCTGTACTTTGTACTCATGGGGCGTTTGTCGCCGCTCGATGGCATAGGCCCCAAGGATATTTATTTCGATAAGCTGATGCACAGAGCCGCCAATGGCCTGGTGCAGGAAGTGGTGCTGGCGACCAATTTCACCAATGAGGGTGAGGCCACCGCACACTACATCAGCGAGACGCTCAAAGCACGCGGTGTGAAAGTCAGCCGTCTGGCGCGCGGTGTTCCGGTCGGCGGTGAACTCGAATATGTCGATCCCGGCACAATAGCGCGTGCCATGCTGGACCGGCGCACTACCTGAGTCGCGGATGCAGTCGCTGAGCCCGGATCAGATGCTTGAGTTGTCAGCCTGTTGGGATGGACTGATGCAGCAGTTGCAGGCAGATCCCGTGCAGGCGCAAAGCTGCCGTGACTGGCTGTATCAACACTATGTACAGCCTGAGCGTCACTATCATCAGTTTTCCCATATTCTGGCCTTGTTACGCTATGCCCGCCAATACCGCGACCATCTGGCCAACCCGCTGGTAGTGGATGCCGCGATCTGGTTTCATGATGTAATTTACGATACCCGGGCTAAGGACAATGAGGCGCAAAGCGCACTGCAGGCAGCTTACTGGCTGAAGCAATTCGGCACAGATGCTGCGATCATTGATGCTGTCGTAGCCTGTATTGTGGCGACAGCCGGGCACCACGTACCTGAAAATGAACTGGCTATACCTGATTTGCCCTTATTTCTGGACTTTGACCTGGCGATCCTGGGGCAGAGCGCTGAGGTTTATCAGGCCTATACACAAGCGATACAGGCTGAATATCAGTGGGTGCCGGGCATGCTATATCGCGCCGGACGCAAGAAGCTGCTTACGCAATTTCTGGAGCGCCCACGACTGTATTTCACTGACACTTTTTTTGAACTCTATGAGCACAGCGCAAGACGCAATATCGCGCATGAAATCGCTCAGCTCACACTTTTTTCCTGGCCATGAATCAGACTCAACACCCGACTCAGACGCAGAATCAGCAAGCGGCGCATGAGGCCGCCGCGACGGCACGCGGCCCTCTGGCCGGTATCCGGGTATTGGAACTGGGGACGCTGATTGCGGGCCCGTTTTGCGCGCGTATGCTGGCAGAATTTGGTGCCGAAGTGATTAAGATAGAGGCGCCAGATGCGGGCGATCCCTTGCGCCAGTGGCGGGTGCTGAAGGATGGCACTTCGCTATGGTGGAGTGTGCAGGCGCGCAATAAGAAAAGCCTGACCCTGAATATGAAATCGGATGAAGGGCAGCAAATTGCCAGACAACTGGCATTGGATGCCGATATCATTATTGAGAATTATCGGCCCGGCGTGCTGGAAAAATGGCAGCTTGGTTATGAGGATTTGAAAGCGATCAATCCGGCAACTATCATGGTGCGCATTTCCGGTTATGGTCAGACCGGGCCTATGCGCGATTTGCCGGGCTTTGGTGCGATCGGTGAATCGATGGGCGGACTGCGTTATGTGTCGGGCCATGCTGACCGGCCGCCGGTACGGGTAGGCATATCCATCGGCGATTCAGTGGCAGCGTTGCATGGCGTGATCGGTGCGATGATGGCGCTGCGGCATCGTGATGTGACCGGTGGCCGCTGGAACGGGCAGCAGGGCGCAGCCTGTATCGCTGGTCAGGGGCAGATGGTGGATGTGGCCTTGTATGAATCGGTGTTCAATCTGATGGAATCACTGGTGCCGGAATTTGATGTGGCCGGTGTAGTCAGAGAGCGCACTGGCGGTGCCTTGCCCGGTATCGTGCCATCGAATACCTATACCACCGCTGATGGTGACAATATCGTCATCGCGGGGAATGGTGATGCGATTTTTCATCGTCTGATGAAGGCGATAGGGCGGGATGATCTGGCTAATGATCAGCAATTGCTCAGAAATGATGGCCGGGTGCCGCGTACCGCAGAAATCGATGCCGCCATTCAGCAATGGTGCAGCACCCAGTCTATCGATGCGGCACTGGCTTGCCTGCAACAAGCGGATGTGCCGGTCGGGAAAATTTACTCGGTCAGGGATATGATGCAGGATCCGCAATTCCTGGCGCGACACATGTTTGAGGAGCACAGCTTTGCCGATGGCAGTCCGGTCAAGCTGCCTGCCGTCACGCCCAAGCTGTCAGTCACGCCGGGCGCCACCAATTGGCTGGGGCCGCAATTGGGGCAGCATAATGAAGAAATACTGCAAAGTCTGGGTTATAGCAGCGAACAAATTGCTGCCTTCAAAAGTAAACAGGTCATTTAATCAGATCCATTGAATCAAGCTGAGGCAACGATGATGAACAAACAATTCTGGAAACAATTTCTGATTGCACTGGCGCTGTTCCTGCTGGGTTACTTTACCTTTAATCACTAGGGCCTGCTAGCATTTAAATTGAGCACACGTAATTTAAATCGCCAGAGTTCACAGGCCTTCACTGACAGGCCGTAAAAAAGCCTGCTGGCAGGAATTGTGCGTTCCCGGCAGCAGGCAGCTTGATCAGATTGGGCGTGCTCAGATCAGTGTGCGCACATATTCCCGGAAGCCTGCCAGCAGCATTTCTATCGACATCGCGGCCAGGATCAGACCCATCAGTCGTTCAAACGCCGTCATCACGCGCGCGCCCAAGGCTTTTTGCATGCGTTCTGCACCCAGCAAGACCACAAGCCAGACGATTGCAACGGTAGTCAGTGCGCCTAGGTGTACCAGCATTTCCTGGTTATTGTCCGATGAGAACAGCAATACGGTTGCCAGTGCGGAAGGACCAGCCAGGGCCGGAATGGCGAGTGGGACGATAAACGGTTCATGATTTTCTTCGGTGTCGCCGAAAATGCCGCCCTCTTGCGGGAATACCATCCGCAACGCAATCAGGAACAGGATCACACCACCGCCTATACGAATCGAAACTTCGGATAACTGCAAAGCAGTCAGGAAGTTTTTACCGAAAAACATAAACAACAGCAGCAACACGAAGGCGATTCCACATTCGCGTACAATCACGCGCCAACGGCGCTCTGGTGCGACATGGGAGAGGGCAGCGACGAAAATCGGTACGTTACCGAAGGGGTCGGTGACCAATATCAGTAAAATCAGGGTTTGAAAAAAATCTTGGGCCATGGATGCTGCTTTCTTAATATGAAAACTTTTCCCTCAGGCAGCTTAGTGCATGCCAGGAAAAATGTGTACTAAATGTGTACCAAATGTGCGCTAACGAATGCGAAATGAGGTGCTTGTGACTCTGCCCGTGTCGTCAGAGCTTGAGGAATTGTGCAGTACAGCATGAATTCTCCCGTGCATTGCAGCGGGTGTCAACCGCCAGCAAGCGTCTGTCAGGGCTTGGCGTGACAGAAAATAGAATATTGCCCCCAAATTGAATTTATCCACGCTGAGAACTTTGCTTTACTATTACGTTGCTATTGCGTGTAAGTAAAAATCGGGTTCAGTGCTGGCAGGAGAATAAGTATGACCAAAGAAACTCAACCCAGACCCGATACGCCGTGTGTCGCTGTGTGTTCCACCACTTTTGACGATATTTGTCGTGGCTGTGGCCGCTCGGTGGAAGAAGTGGCGCAATGGGTGTTTATGGATGAGGTACAAAAAGAACAGGTTTGGCAACGCATCCTGGCGCAGGGGTATCCGCGTCGTAATACCTGAGATCATTTCGTAACAGCAGGAACCGGAGTATAAAAATCAAACCCGGCAAGGTGTGTGGAGACTCATCATGACAGAAAAAACAAAATCTGGCCGCCGGCGTTTTTTGCTGGGTGGTCTGGGTATCAGCGGTGCCCTGATTCTGGGTTGGGGCGTATTGCCGCCGCGCCAGCGACTCAAAGGGAGCCAGACCCTGCCTGTGCATGAAGGCGAGATCGCGCTCAATGGCTGGATACGCATTGCAGCCGACGGGCAGGTTGGCGTCGCCATGCATCGCAGCGAAATGGGGCAGGGCATCCATACCGCTTTGCAAATGCTGGTGGCAGAAGAGCTGGATGTGCCTCTGTCCAGCGTGACGCCTTTCGCTGCACCTGTCGACAAAATCTATGGAAACATGGCTATGCTGGCCGATGGTTTGCCATTTCATCCGGATGATGATGGCGTCTTGAAGCGCGTGGCACAATGGATGACCCTGAAAACCGCTCGGGAGCTGGGCTTGCAGGTGACTGGTGGTTCTTCCAGTGTAAAAGATGCATGGCAGCCTTTGCGCGAAGCCGGTGCCACTGCGCGTGCGATGTTGCTGGCCGCTGCCGCGCAGCGATGGCAGGTTCAGCCCGGAGAATGCACGACTCAGGCCGGTCAGGTCTTGCACAGCTCAGGCAAACAACTGAGCTATGGAGAGCTGGCTGCGACGGCAGTCAACATGCAGCCCTCTCATATTCAATTAAAAAAGCCAGCCGATTTCCGTTTGATCGGTACGCCGCAGCCACGTCGTGAAGCTGGGCTCAAGGTCAACGGTAAAGCGCAGTTCGGGATCGATGCACATCCGCCGGGATTGTTATATGCGGCACTTAGCCTGACGCCGGTGATCGGTGGTAAGCCTAAATCCTGGAATAGCAAAGCCGTCCTGGCAAAGCCTGGTGTGAAGCAGGTGGTCGATCTGACCACCGCTGCGGGTGAGCATGGCTATGCGGGGCTGGCGGTGGTCGCGGACAGCTACTGGGCTGCCCGCCAGGCGCTACCGGCACTTGCAACTGAGTGGGATGCTGGCCCCCACAGTCAGCTATCAAGTGCCAAAGTGTTTGCCGAGCTGGCAGAAAAATTAGAGCAGGAATCCGGATTTACGTATTATGAGCGCGGTGATGTAGCGGCCGGATTCGCCAGCAAGCAGGTCGCAAAAATGATCACAGCCGAATACCGTGCTCCCTTCCTGGCGCATGCGGCGATGGAGCCGATTAACTGCACGGCGCAGTGGAAAGATGGTCAGCTGGATTTATGGGTCTCGACCCAGGTGCCCAGTGTCGCTGTGGCAGTCGCGGCCTCTATGTTGAATATCGCAAGCGAAAAAATCCAATTGCACATGTGCTATCTGGGCGGTGGCTTTGGACGAAGGCTGGAAGTGGACATGATACGTCAGGCCGTTGCGATCGCGCGTCAGACCGAAGGACGGCCGGTCAAGCTGGTCTGGAGCCGGGAAGAAGATACTGCTCACGATATGTACCGGCCAGCGGCGCTGGCGCGTTTCACCGCCGCGCTGGATGCCCAGGGTCAGGTGTTGGCGTATCTGAACCGTTCTGCATCTGGATCGGTCACGCACCAAGTCTTGCAGCGCAGCTTTGGTGTGCCGGGTGCCGGGCCGGATAAAACCACAGCGGAAGGCGAATTCGATCATGCCTATGCACTGCCACATCAGAAAACCTCGCATGTAATTGTACCCACGCCAGTTCCACTCGGCTATTGGCGTTCGGTCGGGCATTCGCATAATGCATTTTTCAAAGAGAGTTTTATTGACGAGCTGGCGGCGGCTGCACAACAGCCACCGCTGGAATTCCGGCGTCAGTTACTGGCGCAGCAGCCCCGTCATCTGGAGGTATTGAATGCCGCGGTGGAGAAGGCAGGTGCGGTTCCTGCAGGGCGCGCGCATGGCCTGGCGATACACCGCTCTTTCGGCTCTATCGTGGCCCAGGTGGTTGAAGTGTCAATTGAGGCTAAGCAAATTAAGGTCCATAAAGTGGTGTGCGCGATTGATTGCGGGATTGCCGTCAATCCGGCTGGAATCGCACAGCAAATGGAGTCTGCCGTCATCTTTGCGCTGAGTGCGGCGCTCTACGGCGAGATCACGATAGAGCAGGGACGCGTCATGCAAAGCAATTTCCATGATTATGCGGTACTGCGCATGAACGAGGCGCCGCTGGTAGAAACCGTGATCATACCTAGCGCCGAAGCGCCGGAAGGCGTGGGCGAGCCCGGTGTGCCGCCACTGGCGCCGGCGCTGGCCAGTGCAGTATTCCAGTTAACTGGTCAGCGTTTGCGCAGTTTGCCTTTAAAACTGGGTTAAGCCCGATTTAGTGCGTAGTATGTGAGCAGAAGGTGGGAGAAAAGTAACGTTATATGTGATCAGGTAAGAAATTTTTTTTATTTTTAGGAAAAGCCTGTAGCTTTATTATTATCACGCTTTATACTTCCTTGCACTTTTTGTTCGCCAGCCTGTTTGTGCTTGAATGGGCTGACACGGATTCTGAAATTCTTCTGTTAGGAACTGATATGTTGTTTTCGCAATCGCATTCTGTCTCGCTGTCCAAGCGTCGCCGTTCAGCCGGTTTTACCCTGATTGAAATCATGGTGGTCGTGGTGATTATGGGCATCCTTGCTTCCGTTGTTTTGCCTAAAGTGATGGGGCGTACTGATCAGGCACAGATCGCTGCTGCCAAACAGGATATTTCCGTGATCATGCAAGCCTTAAAGTTATACCGCCTCGATAATCAGCGCTACCCGACGACTGAACAGGGTTTGCAAGCCTTGTTGACTAAGCCAACCACAGGCCCTGCTGCAAATGGCTGGAAAACCGGTGGCTATCTGGAAAAAATGCCGAAAGACCCTTGGGGCAATCCTTACCAATATCTGTCGCCTGGCGTAAAAGGCGAAGTAGATGTGTTTTCCTACGGTGCTGACGGTCAGCCTGGCGGTGCAGGCACAGATGCCGATATCGGCTCCTGGGATCAGTAATCTGTGAAAGCAGTATTGCGCCGGCAACGTGGTTTCACTTTGCTTGAAATGCTGGTGGTGGTCGTGATCGCCGGCATCATGCTGGGTATGGTCAGTCTGAATGCCATGCCCGGTGAGCGTCAGCGTCTGGAAACCGATGCCAAGCGCATCGCGTCTTTGCTGCAACTGGCGCGTGATGAAGCCATACTGCGCAATTTGCCAGTGGCTTTTGAAGCCGACCAGTTTGCCTACCGCTTTTTAATACGTCAGGACCAACAATGGTCGCCGCTCAAGGATGAGTTATTGCGTGAGCGGCAGTTTGAAGTCTCTCCTATGGAATTGCTGATGGACCCGCCCGCAGCCAATGGTGCACTGGCTGCGCGTGTTGTGTTTGGACGCGAGCCGGTGGATAAGCCTTTTGTGCTGACACTGCGCTCAGGTGATGCCTCAGTCAGCATACAGGCGGATGGAGTAGGTCATTTCAATGTTGAGTAAGTCTTTGTCTACGCGTCAGCAGGGATTTACCCTGCTTGAAGTCTTGGTCGCACTGGTGATTGTGGGTACGGCACTGAGTGCCAGCCTGCGCGCGATAGGCAGCCTGACACAGAATAGTGGCGACTTGCGCGCCGCCATGATGGCCACCTGGTCTGCCGAAAACCGGCTGGCACAAATACGCCTGGCACGTGAATGGCCAGCACTGGGTGAGCGCAGTTTTGAATGCCCGCAAGCCGAACTCAAACTCATGTGTGAAGAACACGTAATCGCCACACCGAATCCCTCATTCCGGCGGGTTGAAGTCTATGTGACTGAAATTAGCAAACCTGAACGCCGGATTATCAAGCTGACCCAGGTGGTGCCAAATGCCTTATAAGGTCAAGCTCAAGCTCACGCGCAGCGCGGGATTTACCTTAATCGAATTATTGGTAGCGATCACTATCCTGGCGATCGTCGCCGTGCTGGGCTGGCGCGGACTGGATAGCATCGTGCGTGCGCGCCAGGCTTTGAATGCCGACATGGCCCAGACCCGTGGCATACAACTCGCATTTGCCCAGATGGAGAATGATTGCGCCCACCTGATGGATGCGGTCATGCTGCCGGGACGCAGTGTACTCAATGCGGCGGGTAATAAACTGGTGTTGATACGTTCCGTTTTTGAGGATGGGCAGCCAGTTCGCTATCAGGTGGTGGCTTACAGTGTGGTGGAAGGTGCGCTGGGACGCCGCGAATTGCCGCCGCAGCGTGAAATTCTGGCCTTAGAGCGTGACTGGGAAAGTGCCATCGGTGATACTGACGGCGCACGCGTCATCACCTTACAAACTGGCGTGAATTCGATCGCGATGCGCACCTGGAAGCAGGGCGAAACCGGTTGGCGTGTCGGTGGCAATGACGTACAGAATCCGGGCGGGCAAACGCCGCAGAATCCGGCCTTTCCGCCAGTCCCGCATGGTCCAAAAACAGAAAAACTGTCAGGGCTGGAAGTCTCGCTACAAGTTCAGGGACGGGACGCGCCCATGATTAAAGTGTTTTTGCTGGGAGCGAGCTGATGGCGACTCCACGCAAAGCACAGAAAAAACAAAGCGGTGTGGCTGTCGTCACAGCACTGCTGTTGACCACACTGGCTATTACCATAGTCGCCAGCCTGTTCTGGGAGCAGCAGGTGCAGGTGCGCTCGATAGAAAATCAGCGCATGCAATTACAAAAAAAATGGATTTTGCGTGGCGCCATCGACTGGGCCCGTCTGATCCTGCGCGAAGACGCGCGTCAGTCGGCCAAAGTTGATCATCTGGGCGAACCCTGGTCGGTCAAGCTGGAAGATACCCGGCTCGATCAATACGTGGAAAACGGACGTGCGGATACCGATGCCAGCGAGGCCAGTCTGTCCGGCCAAATCGTCGATGCACAAGCGCTGTATAACCTGAATAATCTGGCCACCGACGGCATGGCAGATGCGAGAGAAGTTGCGGTTTTTGCGCGCTTGCTCACCAATCTGCGTATGAGTCCGGAACTGGCAAAACGTGCCGCTGCGGTACTGGCACAAACTCAGAGCAAACCGGTGGTACCTAAAGGTGCACCCGACAGTGCGCCACCCGATCCGAATAAAACCGTCACCGATCAGCCCGGCAATGCACAATTTGAAGTGCAGTATTTACGCTTTATGCAGGTCGATGATTTGCTGTCCGTACCCGGATTTACCCCGGAAATGTTGCTCAAGTTGCGATTCTATGTCACCGTTCTGCCTCGTCGCGGCGGAATTACGCCGATTAATCTCAATACTGCATCACCGGAAGTGCTGTCTGCCCGCATCAATGGCGTCAGCATGGGGGATGCGGCACTGATCGTTGCCAGCCGTGACCGTGCTTATTTCCGTGATTTGCCTGATTTTCAAAACCGTTTTCCTGAGAAAGCCAAGGGGATGACGGAAAAAGATGCGCAGGTCTGGACCAATTTTTTTGTAGTGAATGGAAAAGTAAAAATGAACCGTTCCGCTTTGGATGTCAGTGCGCTGATCGAGCGGGCGGATGATGCAACGACCAATGTGCTTTGGGTCAGGGAAAATTAAATAAAAAATGGCAAGTACACTGTATATTTCTTTGCCCCCCAGGGGTGTGGCGCAGTCCCGCCCTGACTGGCTAACTAACCCTTTGTCTTTTGCGCTGTATTCCGCCGAAGGGCAACTGATGCAGCAAGGGCAGCAGACGCTGGCACAATTGCGCAGTCTGGCCGACGGTGCGCGCCAGTTATCGCTGCTGCTGGCTGCGTCGGATGTCAGTTTGCTCAGCGTGGCCGTGCCCCCGATGACTGCTGCCAAGCTCAAGCAGGCTTTGCCGAATCTGATCGAAGAACAACTGAGTTCGGACCCGGCGGACGCCGCCATGGTCGCCGGTGAAGTATCCGATGGTAAGGTGCAGGTTGCTGTGACTGATCGTGCCTGGCTGGAGACCGCAGCCAATCTGGTCAAAGATTGGAATGTCCGCAAGATTACTGCGTTTCCAGCCCAATTGCTGCTGGAAGCCGCGCCCGCTATGGATGCGGCGAGTGCCGCTTTCGAAACAGCAGAAGGCTATACTGAGATCAGCCTCAGAAAAGGCGTGCTCGACGGTGCCGGTCTGAGTCTGGCGGATACCAGCACCGAAGACGCGTTACGCATGCTGAACCTGATTGCTGGCGGCACGGCGCTGCATGTACTGGTGCCGGCGCAGGAATTGCAGGCGGTGCAGAGCATCGCGCAAAGCACAGGACTGGGCACAGACTGGAGTTTTGCGGCATTGAACTGGAGTAGTCGTCTGGCATCGGTATCGGCACGCGTGCCGGATCTGATGCTCGATATTTCAGCGTTGCACAAACCGGCAATAGACTGGGCTGCCTGGCGCTGGCCGCTGGGGCTGGCTGCGGCTGTAGTGTTGGTGAATATCGCCGCATTGAATTTTGAATGGTTCACGCTGAAGCGCGAAGCCAAAGCGATGAATGACGCCATCGTACAGACTTACCGCTCCAGCTTTCCGAAGGATACGCTGAGTTCAGATTTGCCTAAGCAAATGGAGCAGAAACTGGATCAGGCCCGACGCCTGTCCGGCCAATTTGCACAAAATGACTTTGCCATTCTGGATGCGCAGTTTGCTCAGGTCTGGGACAGGGTGATGGCGGGCAAAGGCGCTGCTATCACGTATGTCGAATTTAAGGATCATGCCCTGCATGTGAAACTCAAATCCGTATCCGGTGTTCCGGTGGATGAACTGCGGCAGGCACTGGCAGAGCAAGCGTTGAAAATGGAAGCCGGTTCGGACGGGGTATTGCATATTTCAGCCGGAGGAAAAAAATAATGCAAAAAGAATTACTGGCTCAGTTTTTCCTGTACTGGAATGCGCGTAATCCGCGTGAGCAAAAAATGCTGAGCGCAGCCGCCGTGGTGCTGTTACTCACTTTGCTGTTTATGATACTGATTGATCCGGCTTTAAGCGGTGTCGCCCGCTTGCAAAAAGAGATACCGCAAAACCGTCAAAAGCTGGCTGAAATGACGGCGATGAATAATCAATACGCGCAACTGGCTGCCAATCTGAATCAGATGGTGGAGCCAGTCAGCCGTGAATCGATAGAAAATTCTTTAAGTGCGCGTGGCATGAAAGCGCAGACCCTGAGTGTGGTGGATGAAGTGGTGCGCTTACAGATACAGTCTGCTTCCTATGCCAACGTGATGGAATGGCTGGTGGAACTACAAAAATCTGCGCGTGTGGTGGTGGATGAGGCCAAACTGAATGCCTTGCCGGAAACTGGTCAGGTCAATGTGAATCTGACGCTGAGACAACAACGTGCCAATTTGCAGTAATGGTCAGTGTGTAATTTAGGTAATGGCATGATGAAACGTATAGTCTGGTTGCTGATCCCGCTGCTCAGTGTGTTGATCACCATCCTGTTTTTTTTACCGGCCAGCTGGCTCGGGATGGTATTAGAAAAGCAAAGCAATGGACGTTTGAGCCTGGGTGATGTGCAGGGGTCGTTCTGGACAGGCTCGGCCTTTGTTGGCGTGGCGGCAGATAAAAATGGACTGGTTACGCCCTTGTTTCCGGGCCGTTTTGGCTGGAAGATTTCGCCTTTGCTGTTGCTCGGTCAGCTGGATGTGGAGCTGAGCAATGCTCAGTCTCTGGCACAGCCGGTCAGGCTGAATGGAAATTTTTCGGATTTTTATGTAAGCCCCTCGGTGTTGGTATTGCCGACGGAGCGATTGGAAGGTTTGGGCGCGCCTTTGAATACGATAGGTCCGACCGGTAAGATGCATCTGAGCTGGCAGAATCTGCGTTTTTCCAGATCGGCGAATCAATTCGAAGCGCATGGGCAGTTACAGCTGATGATGACTGAGATGGCATCGCGTTTATCACCGGTCAAGCCTTTGGGTAGCTATGAAATGCGTTTTGATTTGCGTGGTTTGAATGCAGATGTGGGATTAATGACCGTCACCGGTCCGATGATGTTAAGTGGTAAGGGCGCAGTAACAGGAGGCCGGTTTCAGTTTTCCGGCAAAGCCTGGGCGCAAGAAGGGCATGAAGCAAAGTTGGCAAATTTACTGAATTTGCTGGGGCAGCGCCGCAAAGACGGCGACAAGGATGTAATCGCGTTAGAGTTCAAATGAAAACATATCCAACAAAAAACAAGGCAGCCATGATCAGCCATTCCTTATGCAAACCTAAGTACCCGTTATCTGCGTTGGCCAGTGCTGCTGCGCTGGTGGCAGCCTGCTTTGCGGTGACACCGGTCTATGCACAGAACCCCGCTGCCAGTACCGTCGATCTGAACTTTGTAGCGGCCGATATCGAAGCCGTCGTGAAAGCCATCGGTCACTACACCGGCATGACTTTCATCATCGATCCGCGCGTTAAAGGGCAAATCAATCTGGTCTCAGAAAAATCACTGACCAAGGAACAGGCCTTCAAGTTGCTGACTTCTACTTTGCGTCTGCAAGGTTATTCGGTGGTGTATGCCGATGGTTTTTATAAAGTGGTGCCAGAGGCGGATGCCAAGCTGCAGCCTGGCCCCACCAGTTCTATCCAGGGCGAACGTGCTGAATCCGTCAAAGGCGATCAGGTCGCGACCCAGGTGTACCGCCTGAATTATGAATCGGCAGCGAACGTGGTGACTATCCTGCGCCCGCTGATTTCGCCGAACAATACCATCAATGCCAATCCGGGCAATAACTCGGTAGTGATCACCGATTATGCGGATAATCTGAAGCGTCTGAATAAGATCATTGCGTCGCTGGATGTACCGGCCGCAGTGGATCTGGATGTGATCCCGGTCAAGCACGCCATCGCGAGTGATCTGGCGGTGATGGTGACCCGTCTGACCGAGAACAGTGCCGGTGCGCCGGATGCGGGCCGCACCATACTGATGGCGGATTCCCGTACCAATTCTTTGCTGTTGCGAGCCCCTTCGGTAGCGCGTGCCAACCTGGTGAAATCCATTGTTGCCAAACTGGATCAGCCTACCAGCTTGCCGGGCAATGTACATGTGGTCTATCTGCGCAACGCTGAGGCGGTGAAGCTGGCGGCAACCCTGCGTTCTATCGTGACTGGCGACACCAGTGCCCAGCCTGCCAGTTCGGGCTTGTCGAATACTGGCGGTAGCACGCCAGCGGGCGGCGCAGGTGCGGGTGCACAAACCGGTACCGGTTTTTCGCTGGGGAATGCGGGTTCAAATACCGGTGTGACTGGTGGTGGTTTGCCTCAGGCCTCAGGCAGTAATAGTGCGGCCTCCGGCACTGCTGGTGGTGCTGCCGGTTTTATTCAGGCCGATGCAGCAACCAATACACTGATCATTACAGCCAGCGACGCGGTATATAAAAATCTGCGTGCTGTGATCGATCAGCTCGATGCACGCCGTGCCCAGGTGTATGTCGAGGCGCTGATCGTCGAAGTGGCCGCAGATAAAGCCGATGAATTCGGCGTGCAATGGGCAGCCCTGACCGGTGACAGCGATAGTAAATACCGTGTCGGTGGTGGCAGTGTGTTCACCAAAGACGGCAATAATCTGCTGAGCCTCGCGACATCCAAAACACCGTCGCCGTCAAATGGTCTGACGGTAGGTTTGTTCCGCCAGATCGGTGGCAAACTGGGCCTGGGTGCGGTGGCACATGCCTTGCAAGGCATGAGTGGCACCAATATCCTGTCGATGCCGAATCTGCTGACGCTGGATAATGAAGAAGCCAAAATGGTGGTTGGTAAAAATGTTCCTTTCGTGACTGGTCAGTTCACGACCTCCACCTCGACCGGTGGCGCTGGCGTGAATCCTTTCCAGACCATAGAACGCAAGGAAATTGGTTTGAAACTGACCGTCAAGCCGCAAATTTCTGAAGGTGGTACGGTCAAGCTTGCGATCTATCAGGAAAGTTCCAGTGTGGACGAGGCGGCAACCACGACAGCTGCAGGGCTGATTACCAAACAGCGTTCTATTGCGACCAATGTGCTGGTGGAAGATGGTGAAATTCTGGCGCTGGGTGGTTTGATGGAAGACAGCGCATCAGATACGAATGAAAAAGTTCCTCTGTTGGGTGATTTGCCCTTGGTTGGCAATTTGTTTAAATACCAGACTGCGAAACGTGGCAAGACCAATCTGATGGTGTTCCTGCGTCCTATCGTGGTGCGCAATGCAGAGCAGAGCAATAGCATATCGCTGGATCGTTACGACTACATACAGGGTCAGGTAGCACCTAGCCGCAGTGGCGATATGATGGATTTTTCTATGCGTATGGAGAAGGGCAAGCTGATGCTGCCTGTTGATAGTGCGAAGACGAAGCAAGCGCCACAGGCCGGTAAAGAAAGCAAATAATCATGCTGGAAAATCGCTTATTGCCATTTGGGTTTGCGCGTGATTTTTCTATACTCGCCAGCCGCGACACAGCTTTGCCGGAAGCGCCAGTAGAAATCTCTTTATCTGACAAGACGCCGGCCACGGCGATTGCTGAAGTCGGCAGAAAGTTTGGCAAAGTCAAATTCAGTTTGCTGTCGCAGGATGCGCTGGCTGCGCTGATCGCTAAGACCTATGCGGGTTCTGGCGGAGATGCGGCCGATGTCGTGGGCGAGGTCGAATCAGATCTGGATCTGGCCAAACTGATGTCAGACATGCCTGCAGTGGAGGATTTGCTGGAGTCGGCCGACGATGCGCCAGTGATACGTATGATTAATGCCTTGCTGACCCAGGCCTTGCGTGACGGTGCGTCGGATATTCATATCGAACCATTTGAACAGATTTCCGTGGTGCGTTTCCGTGTCGACGGCGCTTTGCGGGATGTGGTCAGACCACGTAAGGCGATCCATGCTTCGCTGATTTCGCGTATCAAAATCATGGCGCAGTTAGATATCGCCGAAAAACGTTTGCCGCAGGATGGCCGCATCACCTTGCGTATCGGGGGTAAGCCGGTTGATGTACGTGTCTCTACGCTGCCGACCGGACACGGCGAGCGCGCTGTACTGCGCTTGCTGGACAAAGAAGCCGGACGATTGGATTTAGGTCATCTGGGCATGAGTCAGGATGTGCTGAATCAGTTTGATAAGCTGATCGCACAGCCGCATGGCATCGTGCTGGTGACCGGGCCGACTGGTTCGGGTAAAACCACCACCTTGTATGCTGCCTTGTCGCGTGTGAATGCCGGTACCACCAATATTCTGACGGTAGAAGACCCTATTGAATATGAATTGGCGGGCGTCGGACAGACTCAGGTCAATGCACGTATCGATATGAGCTTTGCCAAGGCCTTGCGTGCGATTTTGCGTCAGGATCCGGATGTGATCATGATCGGTGAAATCCGCGATCTGGAAACTGCGCAGATCGCAGTGCAGGCTTCGCTGACCGGCCATTTGGTGTTGGCTACGCTGCATACCAATGATTCCGCAGCAGCGGTCACGCGTTTGCTGGACATGGGCATAGAACCCTTCCTGTTGTCGTCGTCACTGTTGGGCGTGGTTGCGCAACGTCTGGTGCGTAAGCTGTGTACCCATTGCCGTCGCGAAGAAGGTGGCAGATGGCATGCGGTTGGCTGCGATCATTGCGGACATACCGGCTATCAGGGCCGGGTGGGTGTGTATGAATTATTGCAGACTACCGAGGAAATTCGCGCTCAGATTCACCACCAGGCATCAGAGGCTGAAATTCGTGCTGCGGCACAAAAGGATGGCATGAAAACCATGCGTGAAGATGGCGAGCGCTGGTTAGCCAGCGGCATTACGACGCCGGAAGAATTACTTCGCGTGACCAAGGAGTAAGGCCGTGCCAGCATTCCGATATGAAGCCGTCGACAGCGCAGGCCGTGTCAGTAAAGGCGTGGTCAATGCCGACAGTGCGCGTGCTGCGCGCAGTGATTTGCGTTCACAGGGGCTGGTGCCGGTCACAGTCGAGGCGATACAGCAAAAGAACGATGGTCAGACTGGGGCGAAGGCCGGACTGTTTGCCGATAAATTATCGACTATAGAGCTGGCCATGTTCACGCGCCAGTTAGCCAGCTTGCTGGAGGCGGGGCTGCCGCTGGAACAAGCCTTGTCGGCCTTGCTCGATCAGGCTGAACGCACCTTTATCCGCGATCTGGTGGCGTCAGTGCGTTCGGAAGTAATGGCGGGTTCTGCCTTGTCGGATGCATTGAAACAGCACGCCAATGACTTCCCTGAAATCTACACAGCGCTGGTCGCTTCCGGTGAGCAGATCGGTCATTTGTCACGCGTCCTGTCTAAGCTGGCTGACTATATCGAACGCCGAAATGCCTTGGTGCAGAAGGTCAAGCTGGCGTTTACTTATCCGGCTATCGTGACTGTGGTCGCGTTTGCGATTGTGATTTTCTTGCTGACCTATGTGGTGCCACAGATTGTGTCAGTGTTCGCCAATACCAAGCAAAAGCTGCCTTTCCTGACGGTGATGATGCTGGCGATTTCCGATTTTGTGCGTAACTGGGGCTGGCTGGTCGCGATCGTGCTGGTTGGTGCGTATTCGCTGTGGCGGGTCGCATTACGTGATCCGGATGTCAAAATGCGCTGGCATCGCTGGTTGCTGGTCGCGCCGGTATACGGACGCTTCGAGCGCAGCCTGAATACGGCGCGTTTTGCCAGCACGCTGGCGATTACGACAGGCTCCGGTGTGCCCATCCTGAAAGCGCTGCAAACCAGTCGTGAAACCCTGTCCAATGTGGCGATGCGCCTGCAGGTGGAAGAAGCCACTAACAGCGTGCGCGAAGGCGTCAGCCTGGCACGTGCCTTGTCGGTGCATAAGCATTTCCCACCTATGCTGATACATATGATACGGGCCGGTGAAGTCACGGGTGAATTGCCTGCCATGCTGGAACGAGCGTCGAACACTCAGGAGCTGGATCTGGAGCGACGTGCACTCACCATGGCCAATATGCTCGAGCCGCTGCTGATCCTCGCCATGGGTGGCGTAGTATTAATGATCGTATTGGCTGTGCTGATGCCGATTATCGAGATCAATCAATTGGTTCGCTGATAAGGAAAAAAATGAAGCGCTTACCTGTTATTTCCGGCTTGATAGCCTTTGCCCTGCTATGTATGACCCTGAGTTTTTGGGGCTTGAAATTTTTCAAAGTCCAAAGCCGTGGTGTGGCAGCCCCATCACAGCAGTCCCCACTGGAGCCGGGTTCCGGTCAGTGGGGAGGGATCTTTGGAGACAGTGCATTGCCGCAGGCTGCCATCAGTAATCATCAGTTAAAGGGCGTAGTGCTGGCACGCCGTGCGAATGAAAGTGCAGCCGTGATCAGCACCGATGGTAAGCCTGGCCGTGCGGTTGGGATAGGGGCGGAACTGGCACCTGGCGTCGTACTCAAAGAAGTGCATGCGCAGTATATTTTGATCTCAGATAATGGCGCGCTCAAACGTCTGGAGTTGCCGCAGAGTGCAGTGATACAGCTGGCTGCAATACCACCTGTGCCTGTCTATACGCACCCCGCAGCACCGGAAAATCCGAATCCATCTCCGGTCGCACCGGCAGGCTTCCCGCCGCATGGTGCGCCGACCAATGTGCCACCGGGCGGCGCGCCCATGGTGGTACCGGGTTTTCCCGTCGCATCCTTACCGGCAGTGATGCCAACCGGGGCGCCACAATGAGTGTTGTTGCTACGCTGCCTGAGGAAATCCGCCTGTCTTTGCAGCATGCACATCCGAGCTGGCATGCCGTGCTGGAGCAGGGCTTACTGGCGCTGCAGCAGGCACAACCAGCTTATCTGACTGAGTTGTGCGCACAGCCTTATCTGCCAACCCAGCATAGACTGTTTGCTGCGTTTTCTGTGCCGCGCGACCAGGTGCGCTATGTGCTGATCGGTGAGGGACCTTATCCAAGGGAGCAAAGCGCAACCGGGGTCAGCTTTATGGATGGCGCCGTCAGCGAAATCTGGTCGTCCACTGGCTTGTCTAAAAAAGTCAATCGTGCGACTTCGCTCAGGAATTTCTTCAAAATGTTGCTGGTCGCCGATGGCTATCTCGATGAATCAGCAACCACTGGTGACGCGATGCAAGGCGTGGCACAGATCGCTGGCCAGGCAAATTCACCGTTAATTCAGCATTTGGATGAATTGCAACAGAAAATGCAGCAGCAGGGTTTTTTACTGCTGAATGCTTCACTGGTTTTTCGCGATCATGTAGCACCCGTCAAGGATGGGCAATCATGGCTGCCGTTTTTGCAAGTGGTACTGCATGCGTTGGCACAAACGCCTTCGGATTCGGCGCCTGCATTGGTATTGTGGGGAAAAATTGCGGAACAGGTTCGTAAAATTCCTGAGGCCAGTTGTTTCACGCACATCATTGCAGAACATCCCTATAACCTGAGTTTTATTGGCAATAAACAAATGCAAGACTTCTTCAGGCCTATGCAATTGTTAAAAAGTTTCTCTTTGGAAAAATAATTTCCATATATCTATAGCTTCAAGTCTCGCTTTATAGAATAATTTGTAGATGTTCCTGATGTCAGGCAACGTTAACGGCTGAATCTATGTTGAAGAAAATCGAAGTTTCAAAATTGCGAGTAGGTATGTTTGTTCAGGAGCTGTGTGGCTCCTGGATCGATACTCCGTTTTGGAAGAAATCCTTTCTTCTGAGCGACCCGAATGACATCAAAGAAATACAAAAGTCAAAAATTCGCGAAGCCTGGATTGATGTCAGCAAAGGGCTGGATGTCCTGAGTGCACAGCCTGCCGCACCTGCAGTAGAGCCTGCACCGCAGCCGCAGCCATCCACACCGGCTCCCAGGGTGATCGAATCCGTTTCTATGGATGATGAATTGGGGCGTGCTTCCCTGATCGTTAATAAATCCAAGCAAGCCGTGTATTCCATGTTTAGTGAGGCCCGTATGGGCAAAGCGGTGGACATGGGTGATGCACAGGCACTGGTGGAGGAAATTTCTGATTCCGTCATGCGTAATCCCGGTGCATTGATCGGTTTAGCGCGCCTGAAAACCAAAGATGATTACACCTACATGCATTCCGTGGCGGTCTGCGCATTGATGGTGGCCTTGTCTAAACAGCTGGGCTTGAATGATGAACAAACCCGCGAGGCCGGGGTGGCAGGCCTGTTGCACGACATCGGCAAAATGATGGTGCCGGGTGATATTCTGAATAAACCCGGTAAGCTGACGGATGAGGAATTTATATCAGTCAAAGAGCATCCGGCGGCGGGTCACAAAATGCTGCTGGACGCGCAGGGGGTCAGTGCGATTTCCCTTGATGTTTGTCTGCATCATCACGAAAAAATGGATGGCACTGGCTATCCGGATCGTCTCAAAGGTGATGAAATCAGCCTGTATGCACGCATGGGCGCTGTGTGCGACGTCTATGATGCGATTACTTCCAACCGCCCTTACAAACAGGGCTGGTGCCCGGCGGAATCGCTGCGCAAAATGGCAGAATGGAGTAAAGGCCATTTTGATGAAAAAGTGTTCCAGGCCTTTGTGAAAAGCATAGGCATTTATCCTGTCGGTACCCTGGTCAGACTGGAATCCGGACGGCTGGGCGTCGTCGTTGAGCAGCAGGTGGGTAAATCTTTGCTGATGCCTAAAGTCAGGGTATTTTTCTCTATCAAATCGATGGGTTACATCGCGCCCGAATTGCTGGACCTGGCAGGCCCGGGTTTGCAAGACAAAATCGCCAACCGCGAAGATGCCTCAAAATGGGGTCTGAAAGACATAGACCGCTATTGGTTGGGCGATCAAGCTACACCAAGCTAAACAAATCCCGCGTGATGCGGGATTTTTTTTTATGGGTTTTTATGGATTTTTGCTGAGTCTCGCAGACTGCGCAAACTCCTGTTGCGAGCGCGCTTTTTCCTCCAGCTGCTTCAACAGGCTGCCGCACACGACATCGCACAGCGTGTAGATCGACTCGTCGGCAATTCTGTAAAACACACTCGTGCCACGGCTGTCTTTGGCCACCAGACCATGCTTGCTCAGGATGGCTAAGTGGCGGGAGATGTTCGCGGAGGTGTAACCGCAAAGCGCCGCCAACTCCCCCACATTGCGCTCCTGCTTGCGTAACAGACTCAGAATTTGCAGGCGTGTCGGTTCCGACAATGCAGAGAAATATCCTGCTACCTGGCTTAAGGCCTCTAAGCTCAATTCATCCATATTTACTTTCTATTTGGAAATTTATTGGTCACTACGCATGACTTGGCTTTCATTGTAACGCATATTTAATTCATTCTTTGCTTGCGTATTTAATTCATTCTTTGCTTGCGTATTTAATTAATTAGTTAAATAATGACGTTAACGAAGATGCTGATGATGAAGTAAATTTTTGAGGTGAGGATGATGTTGATAATTTCTCGTTTACGTTTTGCGCTTGCGACGCTGGTGTTGCCTGTGACATGTGCGTTTGCTGCACAGGGGGAATTGGCGAGTGTACTTGTTCAGCCGGCAGCCTCTGCTGACAATGCGAGCTTTGAAGGGGTAGTGGAATCGGTACGTCAAACCGTGATTGCCGCCCAGGTGGCTGGCGCTGTCGTCGCGCTGCAGGTAAAAGCCGGTGACCGCGTTAAAGAAGGTCAGGTTTTACTGCGTATCGATGCGCGTTCAGCGTTGCAGGGGAGTGTCGCCAGTCAGGCGCAATCAACTGCCGCACGCTCAGCGCTGGAGTTGGCAGACAAAGATCTGCAGCGTCAGAAACAATTATTTCAAAAGCAGTTCATCAGCCTGTCAGCCTTAGAGCGTGCTGAGGCGCAATACAAGACTTTGTCCGATCAATTGAAATCACAAATAGCCCAGGCCAATGTGGCCGATATTCAATCCGGATTTTTTGTGATCAAGGCGCCGTATGCCGGTGTGGTTTCTGAATTACCGATAGCCTTGGGGGATATGGCAATGCCAGGCAAGCCCTTGCTGACCATGTTTGATCCCAAGGGCTTGCGCGCGAGCTTTACCGTATCGCAAGCGGCAATGAATAAGTTTCAGGCCGGCCAGCCTATAAAAATTGAATTTCCGGGACTGGCTGCGGGTCGTCAATGGCTCACAGCGACCCAATATCAAGTATTGCCGACCATCGATGCTGCCACCCATAGCGCCACACTGCGTATAGATTTGCCAGAGCCAGCGCAAGACTTTGCACCGGGCTTGTTTGCCAGAGTCTGGCTGCCATTAAAAGGGGGAACGGGAAACCATTTCTATGTGCCCGCCACAGCCATTGTAAAGCGTGCAGAAATGACGGGGCTCTACATCATTGACAGCCAGCAGCATGTGATTTTGCGCCAGGTCAGACTGGGTAAGAGCCGTGACGGTGCGACTGAAATCCTGACGGGGATCAGTGCCGGAGAGCGCGTTGCGCTTGATCCGGCCGCTGCGGTGAGGGCAGTGCGATGAATGCCAGACTTGGTGTCTCCGGACGCATTGCCGGATTTTTTCAGACCGCCAGAATTACCCCTTTACTGGCGCTCGCGGCTTTCTTACTGGGGGTCTTTGCGATCGTCGTTACGCCGCGCGAAGAAGAGCCGCAAATCAATGTGACGATGGCGAATGTGTTGCTGCCTTTCCCCGGAGCTGCAGTGACTGAAGTAGAGCAAATGCTGGCATCACCGGCAGAGCAAATGCTGTCACAGATGCCTGGTGTAGAGCACGTCACGTCGGTATCCAGGCCGGGCATTGCTATCCTGACTGTGCAATTTAAGGTGGGCGTTGCGCGCACTGAAGCCTTAGTGCATTTGTACGATACGGTGCATTCCAATGCGGACTGGTTACCTAAAAATGCAGGCGTGTTGCCGCCACTGGTGAAGCCTAAGGGGATTGAGGATGTACCTGTCCTGAGTCTGACCTTGTACAGTAAAAATCCTGACACTGGCGCCTATGATCTGGAGCGTGTCGCGCACAGTATAGAAAACGACTTGAAACGCGTACCCGGCACCCGAGGCGTGACGACTATCGGTGGTCCTGGACGTGCGGTATTGGTCGAGCTGGACCCGGTGCGTATGCAAGGCTCCGGTGTCAGCGTCGCCGATATGCGCAATGCCTTGCAATCGACAAATATGGGTTTGCCTGTGGGTGAACTGCTGTCTGGTAATCAGGCGGTCGCGCTTGAGGCTGGTCCGTTCTTACGCGATGCGCGGGAAATTGCCGAGCTGGTGGTCGCTGTCCACAACGGTAAGCCCGTGTTTATGCAGGATGTCGCCACCATTAAAGATGGCCCATTGCCGGCGGCACCTTATGTCTGGCATGGCGTCGCAGGAAAAAGTGGCGCTGAATATCCTGCCGTGACGATCGCGATCACCAAAAAATCGGGTGAGAACGCAATTGATGTCGCCAATGCGCTCACGACCCGCATTGAAGAATTGAAGAATACCGTCATCCCCGCCGATGTCCTGGTCGCTGAAACGCGCAACTACGGCCACACTGCGAACGATAAAGCCCAAAAACTGATACAGAAATTATTGTTCGCCACGCTGTCCGTGGTAGTGCTGGTTTTTGTTGCGCTTGGTGCGCGTGAAGCGGCGATTGTTGGTGTCGCGGTGATACTCACACTGATGGTCACGCTGTTTGCTTCCTGGGCATGGGGATTTACCCTGAACCGGGTATCGCTGTTTGCCTTGATTTTCTCGATTGGTATTCTGGTCGATGACGCGATTGTGGTGGTTGAAAACATCCATAGCCATCAGCGCCGTTTTCCGGGTAAGTCCTTAAAGGAAATCATTCCCGGCGCAGTGGATGAGGTGGGTGGCCCGACAATTCTGGCTACACTGACCGTGATTGCGGCGCTGCTGCCTATGGCCTTCGTATCGGGTTTGATGGGGCCTTACATGAGTCCTATCCCGATCAACGCGAGTATGGGGATGCTGCTGTCACTGGCGCTGGCCTTTGTAGTCACGCCGTGGCTGGCCGGTATCTGGATGAAAGACCTGCATCGTACTGAAGCTGATGCAAAACCGCATGGTTTAGCCGCTATGCTACCCCCCTTGTTTGCACGACTGTTTCATCCTTTTTTGAATGAAGTAAATGGAAAACGTCATCGCGGCTTTCTGGGTCTGGCGGTGGCTGCATTAATCGCTTTTTCTATGCTGCTTCCAGCGACCGGTCTGGTGTTATTGAAGATGCTGCCATTCGATAATAAGTCGGAATTTCAGGTGATCGTCGATATGCCTGCCGGTACGCCGGTCGAGCAGACGGCGGCGGTGCTGCGTGAATTAGGTGCTTATCTGTCCGGCGTTCCTGAAGTGAGTGATTATCAGGTCTATGCCGGTACTGCCGCACCGATTAATTTTAACGGACTGGTTCGTCAATATTATTTGCGCACCGGTGGCGAAGTCGGTGATCTGCAAGTCAATCTGGTCGATAAGCACCAGCGCAAGGAACAAAGCCATGCCATCGCCAGCCGCTTGCGTCCGGCCTTGCAAGCGATAGGCAAGCGCTTTAATGCCAACATAAAAATTGTAGAAGTGCCGCCTGGCCCGCCAGTACTTGCGCCTATCGTGGCAGAAATTTACGGCCCGGAAGCAGAAGGACGTCGCCAGGTCGCCAAGGCAGTGCGGGAAGTATTCCAATCCAGTGCCGGTGTGGTCGATGTGGATGACAGCAGCATCGCATCGGCACCGCGTTGGGTGTTGCTGGTGGATAGGCGTAAAGCAGCTTTACTTGGCGTGTCGCAGGCAGACATCGTGACCGCTTTGCGTACGGGATTGGCGGGTGATGCAGTGACCTGGCTACATGATGAAAGCAAGTATCCCAATGCCGCTATCTTGCAATTGCCAACAGAAAGTCATGGCGATCTGGATGGCTTATTGCAATTGTCAGTCAAAACTTCTGAAGGAAAACTGGTCGCGATACGGGAGCTGGTCACGCTGAGTCGTAGCAGCCGTCAGCAAGCCATTTATCACAAGGACTTAATGCCGGTGAATTATGTGACTGCCGACATGGCGGGCAAAACAGACAGTCCTTTGTATGGCCTGTTTTCTATGCGCAAAGCGATCAGCCAGATTCCTGTTCCCGGTGGTGGCGAACTGAAGGAGTATTTCATCCGCCAGCCTGCTGATCCCTATCGTGGCTACGCGATCAAATGGGATGGCGAATCACAAATCACCTATGAAACCTTCCGCGATATGGGCGCTGCCTACGCGATTGGTCTGATACTGATTTACTTACTCGTGGTGGCGCAGTTTGGTTCTTATTTGACGCCCCTCATCATCATGGCGCCTATCCCATTAACCATCATCGGTGTCATGCCCGGCCACGCTTTGCTGGGTGCGCAATACACAGCAACCAGCATGATAGGAATGATTGCGCTGGCCGGCATCATCGTCAGAAATTCTATTTTGCTGGTTGATTTTATTCAGCTCCAGGTGCAAACCGGCATGGCGCTCAAGGATGCAGTCGTGAATGCAGCAGCCACGCGCGCCCAACCCATCATGCTGACTGGCCTGGCCGCGATGATGGGCGCATTTTTTATTCTGGATGATCCGATTTTTAACGGTCTGGCCATCTCGCTTATTTTTGGCATATTCATCTCGACGCTGTTAACGCTGATCGTGATTCCGCTGCTGTATTACATAGCCTATCGCCACCGCATCGCATTCATTACTCAACAAGGAGAAGTATCATGAGCTCATGGCAAATCGTACGCATTGTCGCCGGTTTATTTATTTTGCTGTCACTGACTTTGGGCTTGCCTGACAGCCCCTGGTTTATTAACACGTGGTGGCTGGCAGTGACGGCTTTTGTCGGCGTCAATTTAATGCAAAGTGGCTTTACGGAATGGTGCTTGCTGGAGTCGGTTTTGCGTAAATTCGGAGTTAAAGCGGGGAATTAGAAACGACAGTGCATGGCGCTGAAGAGGCAGCCATCAAAACTAAAAACCTCCCCAAAGACCGGAAATTGTATCGGGCTTTGGGGAGGTTTTTGGTTTGCAGGAGAAGGGGATGGGCGAAAATCTGATCAGCTTCCATATTTCCTTAGCCCTCATGCAGCGTATTGCAATGTGGCCTGTTAGGGAATTGCATCTTAGCGTGTTAAATTTCAGGTGAAACGCAAAGAAAAAAACAAACACACAATAACTATGCGCTTGCTGGCTTACTTTGTGTCTGTAAGGGGCATGAAAACTAGGCCTTGAGTTGGGTAGGTCAGGGGTGAAATTGGTTCCGCGTATTGCATCGCATGGGGCAGGGGATTAGCCGGATAACATAAATTAAGCGTACGAATAATGAAAGGAAAAAGATGAGTTTTATTGTTCAGATTATTGATGCCGCCTTACCGGGCGATGCGACACAACGTCAACGAATGATTGATCAGCTCGTGGAGCAGCATCAATCTGACAATGCCGGGCCAGGTGCTGCGCTGGGCAAGTTATATCAGCAACTGGTTGCCCAGTATCCATGTTTATCCACCTACAAAGAAGACGGGATCGACGAATGCGTCTGGGGGGATGGTCCCTTGATTGGGAATTTCGGACAAAAAATTGCCGTGCTTAATATTGCCCAAAATCAAGAGCAGGTACTGGCAGTCATCTTGAAACTGGCGGGAGAGTTGAATCTGAAAGTCGTGGATGTGCAGGAAGAATTGGTCTATTACCCAAAAAGTCAGGAGGCTGCTGATTTCATCAAGGCGCATGAAAAGCCTGCGGTGAAAGAAAAGCCCTTAACGGAAAAGAGTGTGTTGGATTTTATTGTTGCGCGTTTAAAACCCCTGTTTGAACCAGCCGGTTTTGTTTGGAACAAGAAGGAGAAGTGGGCAGAAAGAACTGTTCCCTACGGAACTCAACGTCTATGGCTGAGTGTTGAAAAGAGACGCTATACATTTGCAATCTATCTTACTGCCAGATTCGATATACCGGCAGTAGGGGAATTGGTACAGAGAGTGACCGGCGATCTTTCAGTCAGCGAGTATACTGTTGGATGTAATTACCCGTATTTTACGGGGCGAAGCAGGCCTCCTGAAGTGGAAAAACTGGGCAATGTGGACGAATTGGTTCAGATTACGAACTTGATTGAGGATCTGACAAAAACAACCGTTCTCCCCTTTTTTGAAACCACCTTAGATTTAGAAAAACTGAGCAGCGCTATCAATAATCCTGAAAAATGTGGATACTTTATGAGTACCTTCTTTATGCAGGCGCTATCCTTAGCTTTTTTGGTGCAACCATCAAAGATTCGGGAAACAGCTGATATTTATCGAAATTGTATTAAATCTTTAAACTATTCCGAAGAGGCATATATGAAACCAATAGACAATTTCGTGACTAAACTCATTGCGTTAAATCCTACCCTCTAGGGTCTGGTATCAATGGGTGCGTAGTTGAAGCTGTCATTGGAGATCAGCTCATAGGGCGGTTAAGGCGCATAGCGATGCGCCTTGTAAAACCAAAAGCAGTAAGCAAACACCTGGTAACCATGCGCCATCTGGCTTACTTTGCTCTTGAAAGGCGCGTGAAAACGAGGTGAGGATCTTAAGCCGCAATGACTTGTGCATCGCAATGGCCTTCATCTGTTACGCCATTTCCTTGAACTACGCGGATCAAGACGCCATCCCGTCTGCGCAGGGATGGCATCTTGATCGCTTCCGTATCTAACTGAACAGCATGTGCAAAGGGATAATTTTTAAATCCCCAGCTTAATCCTGCGGCCGGATAATCAGTTTGCCGGTGGCTTTTCTGGTGGCCAGCAGATTCATGGCTGTGGCGCAGTCGCTCAGGCTATAGCGTCCCGAAATATGCGGGCGGATTTTTTTCTCATGGAACCAGCCGACCAGTTGTTGCATTGCTTGCAGATTGGCGGTGGGTTCACGGCGCACGAAATCGCCCCAGAACACGCCCAGTATCGAGGCACCTTTGAGTAAGGGCAGGTTGAGCGGGATTTTTGGGATTTCACCATTGGCAAAGCCAATCACCAGGTAGCGGCCGCGCCAGGCGATGGAGCGGAATGCGGCTTCGGCATAGTCGCCGCCGACCGGATCAAAAATCACATCCGGGCCTTGTTTGCCGGTTGCCGCTTTGAGCTGATCGCGCCAGTCGGCGTCGTTGTAGTTGATGCAGATATCGGCGCCGTGTTCCACGCAGACGGCCAGCTTTTCTGCACTGGAGGCGGCTGCAATCACGCGCGCACCGGTGGCTTTGGCTATCTCGATCGCAGCAATGCCGACACCGCCGGATGCACCCAGAACCAACACGGTTTCACCGGCTTTCAACTGCGCGCGGTCCAGCAGTGCATGGTGCGACGTGCCATAGGTGAGGGTGATGGCGGCAGCAGTATCATCGTCCATGCCTGGTGGAACCGGGAAAATCGCCTGCTGCGGCGCTAATAACTGTTGTGCAAATGCACCATTTCCAACGAAGGCAATCACGCGGTCGCCCGCTTTGAAGTGCTTTACTTCAGCGCCGGTGGCCTGCACGATGCCGCATGCCTCGCTGCCCGGCGTGAAGGGTAATTCGGGTTTGAATTGATATTTGTTTTGGATGATCAGGACATCGGGGAAGTTGATGCCTGCTGCCTGTACCTGAATCAGCACTTCTTGGGGGCCTGGTGTTAAGTCAGGAATTTCGCAGACTTCCAGGGCCTCAGGTGGTCCCCATTGTTTGCATACGACAGCCTTCATTGTTCGTCTCCAGTTTAAATAATAGTACGGTCGTTAGATTTTGATTATGCCTGATTTTTTTCATCGGAAAGAAATTTGTTTTTGTGCATCAGGTAGAATGCCCGATATGAAAATTCTACTCAGTAATGATGATGGTTATCTCGCTCCCGGCATCCAGCAACTGGCGCAGGAGTTGTCGCAATTTGCCGACGTGACGGTGGTCGCGCCTGACAGTAACCGTTCCGGTGCGTCCAATGCATTGACGCTGGATCGTCCATTGTCGGTGCAGCGTGCGCCAAACGGTTTTTATTTTGTGAATGGTACGCCCTCAGATTGCGTGCATATTGCGCTGACGTCTATCCTGCGTGAGCGCCCTGATTTCGTCATTTCCGGCATCAATCAGGGCCAGAATATGGGCGACGACACCTTGTATTCGGGCACAGTGGCGGCGGCAACTGAAGGCTATTTGTTTGGCATTTCCGCGCTCGCGTTTTCGCAAGTCGATAAAGGCTGGCGTGAACTGGAATCTGCGGCGCAGATCGCAGCTGCGATGGTCAGACATGGCGAGTTTGGGCTGGCCGCGCCTTATCTGCTGAATGTGAATATACCGAATCTGCCACGCGCAGACATCCAGGGTGTGCGTAAGACAAGGCTGGGTAAACGTCATGCCTCAGAGCCGGTGATTGCGATGCGTGATCCGCATGAGCGCGAAATTTACTGGATAGGGCCACCCGGCGCAGTCAGAGATGGCGGCGAGGGGACGGATTTTGATGCGACTGCACGCGCGTTTGTGTCAGTGACGCCGCTGCAAATTGATCTGACCAATTTCCGCCAGCTGGATGCATTGAATGTGGATGGCTGGACTTTGGGGGCATGATGAGTTCTGGTGAAAAGCGTTTCCCGCTGTCGCTGTCTTCTGTGGTCGATAAAAAAACGGCCAGACCCGAGCGCCGTTTTACGGATGGTTCGTCGCAGACCGCGATGCAGAATTCGCAGTCTGCCCGTCTGGGTAGGGTGGCTGCACCTGTGGCGGTATCGAGTGTGACTGAGCGGCCGGCGGTGTCGGATGGCGTGCGCCGTGCCATGGTGCAGCGGGTTGCGGAGCAAGGGGTCAGAGATGAGCTGGTGCTGGCAGCGATGCAGGCCATACCCAGGCATTTGTTTCTGGAGTCAGGCATGGTCGGTCAGGCTTATGTCGATGCGTCTTTGCCTATCGGCTATCAGCAAACCATTTCTCAGCCCTACATCGTGGCCCGCATGATAGAAATCTTGCGCAACGGCGTCATGATGGACAGGGTGCTGGAAATCGGTACAGGCTGTGGTTATCAGGCTGCGGTCTTGTCTTTGCTGGCAAAAGATGTGTACTCGATAGAGCGCATCAAGGCCTTGCATGAACTGGCAAAAAATAATCTGCGTCCTATGCGCATCGCTAATATCCGCCTGCAATATGGCGATGGCATGCTGGGCTTGCCGCAAGTGGCACCGTTTGACGGTATCATACTGGCTGCTGCCGGTTTGGAAATTCCGTCTGGCTTACTCGAACAATTGCGCATCGGAGGTCGCCTGGTTGCGCCGGTGGGTGGAAAAAAACAGGAATTGCATCTGATTGAGCGCCTGAATCAGAAAGAATGGCGCAAAACCGTCATAGAATCCTGTCATTTTGTTCCTTTGCAGCCGGGCATGGTGTGAACCTTAGGCGCTCTTCATCAGGCAAATCAGAATCAGCATGAAAAAAACAGAATATACACTTAGTTTCGTCTTTCCTTTGGCGCTCGCTGGCTTGCTGAGCGCCTGTAGTTCGGTGCCGAATCAGGCGCCCATCGTTGATCGTCATCCTGCCCCTGCGGTGGTCGAACCTGTGCCGCAACCAGCACCGCCTAAACCCGTCGTGAAGGTGCAGGAGCCGGGTAAAACCTATGTCGTCAAGCGTGGCGATACCTTGTACAAAATCGCGCTGGATCATGGTCATAGTTACAGCGATCTGGTGGTTTGGAATAACTTGAAAAATCCAAATGACATTAAGGTTGATCAGGTATTGCGTGTCAGTGCGCCAGATCAGTCGTCAACGGGGGCTGTGCAGACCATCCCTGTAGTAGGTGCTGCAGGGGTTGAGGTGAAGCCTTTATCTGCGCCGGTATCGGGCAATAAAACTTCGCCCAAAGCCGATAAGCGTCCTTATAGCGAAGCGACGCTGGCTGAATTGCAAAAGCCTGAGCTTCTGGCAACCACTACCGTCGCGCGGACTGATGTGGCGGCTCCGGTTAAGGGCGTTGAAAAAGCAACCGAAAAAGTGATCGAAAAAGCGCCAGAGAAACCGGCTCAGCCTGCTGTCGCTGATAACGAGAGTGTGGACTGGGTCTGGCCGGTCGATGCAAAACCGGTTGCCACATCGGATGAAAACAGAAGTAAGGGCGTGGATTTCCCGGGTAAGTCGGGGCAGGATATTCTTGCTGCCGGAGCCGGACGTGTGATGTATGTGGGTAGTGGCATACGCGGCTATGGAAATCTTGTGATTATCCGCCACAACAGCAATTTATTGTCGGCTTATGCGCACAATAAGAGCATTGTTGTGAAGGAGGGACAAATGATTGCAAAAGGACAAAAAATTGCTGAAATGGGCAATTCAGATAGTGATAATATTAAATTGCATTTCGAAATCAGGTTGAACGGTAAGTCTGTCGATCCTTTGAAATATCTGCCTGCACGATAATTCCCCGGCGCTGCCCTCTGCCTGTAAGCTGTATTTGCTTTGTATTTGTTTAGTTAATGCTGGCTCTGAAACGTAGTCATCAGTAAGTAGTAAGCGAGGTCACTCTGCTTCCGGGACTGATCCCATGTTCATCAACGTAATCAGCTTTGGTCTACATTATGCAAAAAACTGCAAACAGCCATAAGGAAGAGTTAGCGTCTTTTAATGAAGTCGATGCGTTAGCTGATGAGGATGTTGCTGACGACGATACCGAAGACTCTGGTGATGGAGAGGAGCGCGATTCTGCACAGGCGACCGACCCTGTCTCTTTGATCGTCGCGCCCATCGATGAGTTGAAAAATGTATTGGCGGCTGAGTTATCGACCGATACCACGCAGTATTATCTGAACCAGATTGGCACCCGCCCTTTATTTGATTCGGCAGAAGAGTTGCACTATGCAACGCTGGCTAAGCAAGGGAATTTTGAAGCCAGGCAAAAGATGATAGAGCACAATCTGCGCCTGGTGGTGTCGATCGCTAAACACTACATCAATCGCGGCGTGGCTTTGCTGGATATGATAGAAGAGGGCAATCTCGGGCTGATGCACGCGATTGATAAATTTGAGCCTGAACGTGGCTTCCGTTTTTCTACGTATGCGACCTGGTGGATACGTCAAAGCATAGAGCGGGCTATCATGAATCAGGCGCGTACCATCCGTTTGCCTGTGCATATGGTGCGTGAGCTGAATCAGATACTCAGGGCCAAATATCACCTGGAGTCACAGCGACGCGATGGGCGTGACGCGAATCTGGAAGACATTGCCTTGCTGGTGGATAGGCCTGTTGATGAAATTCAGGATATTCTGGCTTTGTCTGAACATGCAACTTCACTCGATACGCCGCTCGACAATGATCCGCAATCGAGCCTGATGGATATGCTGCCTGGCGATAGCGATGATGGTCCGGATGCGCGGGCTGAGCATCATGAAATGACGGTGTTGGTACGTGACTGGCTGTCCAAATTGCCCGATAAACAGCGTATTGTGGTGGTCAGGCGTTTCGGTCTGGATAACGATGATCCGGCCACATTAGAAACCCTGGCTGATGAAATGGGAATCACACGTGAGCGCGTGCGCCAGATACAGCAAGAAGCCTTGATTAAACTGAAGCGTTCTTTCCTGTCGCGTGGTGTCAGCCGGGATGCGCTGATCTGACTTGTCCCGTTTCCTGAGATTGAAAGCTGCGTTGAGGCGGCTACATCTTTTATAATTCGTTTTTGGATTTTCTTAACTGGCACCGCAGGGTGCCGAATTTTTTTCATGAATACATTAGAAATTAAGTCGCTGGACATGGACGCCAGGGGCGTTGGTCATCTGCAAAATGAAGACGGTAGCCAGGGGAAAGTGGTATTTGTTGAAGGTGCATTGCCAGGTGAGCTGGTTGAATTTAACCCATACAAAAAGAAACCCAGCTGGGAAGTAGCTACTTTGGGAACGATACACCGCGCGTCTTCGCAACGGGTTGAACCTAAATGTGAGTTTTTCGGTACTTGTGGCGGCTGTTCTATGCAGCACTTGCAGGCCGATGCGCAGGTCGCAATGAAGCAGCGTGTACTCGAAGATAATTTGTGGCACATCGGTAAAGTTAAAGCAGAAACCATGTTGCGCCCAATCTATGGGCCAACCTGGGGTTATCGCTATCGCGCGCGTCTGTCGGTGCGTCATGTGATCAAAAAAGGTATGGTGCTGGTCGGCTTCCATGAGAAGCGTTCGCGCTATGTGGCGAATATGGAAACTTGCCAGATTCTGCCGCCGCATGTGTCTGCCATGTTGATGCCTTTGCGCGACCTGATTGCTTCTCTGTCTATTGTTGAGCAATTGCCGCAGATTGAGCTGGCGATCGGCGAGGGTGCGACAGTGATGGTGTTGCGCATCATGGCACCGCTGACGGCGGACGACGAGGTGAAACTCAAAGCCTTTGCGGATCAGCATCAGGTGCAGTGGTGGTTGCAGACCAAGGGCCCGGATTCTGCAGAGCCTTACTATCCTGCGCAAAGTGATTTACATTACCTCTTGCCAGAATTTGGTATCAAAATGCCATTCAAGCCTACTGATTTTACTCAGGTCAATCATCAGATTAACCGGGTGCTTGTGGCGCGTGCTTTGCGTTTGTTGGATGTGCAGAAGGATGAGCGGATTGCTGATCTGTTCTGTGGTCTGGGTAATTTTACCTTGCCGATTGCGACGCTGGCTCGCGAAGTGGTGGGTATAGAGGGTAGTACTGCATTGACCGAGCGTTCGTTGGAAAACGCCCGTCTAAATGGTTTATCTGACAAAACCAGTTTCAGTACGCGTAATCTGTTTGAAGTGACTGCGGATGATCTGATTGCACTTGGCAAGTTTGACCGTTTTCTGGTTGATCCGCCACGCGATGGCGCGATGGCATTGTGTCAGGCGCTGGCTGACTTGTCGCAACGTGCGCCGGAAATACGGCCTAAGCGCCTGGTTTACGTCTCTTGCAGCCCGTCCACGCTGGCGCGCGATGCTGGCATTCTGGTAACGGCGGCCGGTTATCGTCTGAGTTATGCCGGTGTGGTCAACATGTTCCCGCACACTTCGCACGTGGAGTCTATGGCTGTTTTCGACCTGGTAGACTGAGAATAAGCCGGTCAACACATGATCTTGGCGGATAGATATGCTGTCTTTCCGCCAAGTCATGTTTGTGCGTTTGATTCATGCTAAAATCTAAGGTTAGATGAATTCTTGAGTTTTTGTCTTAACCCTTTCTTTTTATTGGAGTTTTTAGATGGCTATCGAACGCACATTGTCTATCATCAAACCTGACGCAGTTGCAAAAAACGTAATCGGTCAAATTTACAGCCGTTTCGAAGGCGCTGGCCTGAAAGTGATCGCTGCACGTATGGCACAATTGTCCCGCGCTGAAGCAGAAGGCTTCTACGCTGTTCACCGTGAACGTCCTTTCTTCAAAGATCTGGTTGACTTCATGGTTTCCGGTCCAGTGATGATCCAGGTTCTGGAAGGCGAAGGCGCAATCCTGAAAAACCGCGATCTGATGGGTGCAACTGATCCTAAGAAAGCAGAAAAAGGCACTATCCGTGCAGATTTCGCTGATTCCATCGATGCAAACGCAGTTCACGGCTCTGACGCTGCTGAAACAGCGGCTGTGGAAATCGCTTACTACTTCCCAGCATTGAACGTCTACTCCCGTTAATCCGGAGCTGGATCTGTTTTTAGTTTGATTTGTCCTGGCATCGTGTGCTTTGCATGCGATGTCAGACGAAAGAAAAGTCATGACGGCACTTGTAAACTTACTTGATTTTGATCCTGAGCAGCTCATTGCCTATTGTGGTGAGTTGGGGGAAAAGCCGTTTCGTGCCAAGCAGTTGCAACGTTGGATACATCAGTTTGGTGTGAGCCAGTTTGATCAGATGACTGATCTGGCAAAGTCTTTGCGTGAAAAATTGGCAACGCGCGCGATGATAGCTGCGCCCAATGTGATCAGTGATAACACCTCATCGGATGGAACCCGTAAGTGGTTAATCGATGTGGGTCAGGGAAATGCTGTTGAAACAGTATTTATTCCCGAAGAAAACCGCGGCACTCTGTGTATTTCTACTCAGGCGGGTTGTGCGGTGAATTGCCGTTTTTGTTCGACCGGCAAACAAGGATTTAATCGTAATCTCAGCGTGTCAGAGATTATTGGTCAGCTATGGATGGCTGAGTTTGAGTTGCGTAAAACCAAAGGTATTGCAACTGGCCCTAAAGGCGAACGCCAGATCACGAATGTGGTAATGATGGGCATGGGTGAACCTTTGTTGAATTTTGAGCCTACCGTCGCTGCGTTGCGTCTGATGTTGGATGATAATGCCTATGGTTTGTCGCGTCGCCGTGTGACGGTGTCGACCAGCGGTGTGGTGCCGATGATGGATAAACTATCGCAGGAATGTCCGGTCGCGCTGGCGGTGTCGCTGCATGCATCGAATGACGCCTTGCGTGATAGCTTGATTCCGCTGAATAAAAAATATCCGCTGAGTGAGCTGATGGCGGCTTGCCGTCGCTATCTGGAATTCGCACCGCGCGACTTTATTACCTTTGAATATTGCATGCTCGATGGTGTGAATGACAGCGATGAGCATGCGCGTGAATTGATCCGTTTAGTGCATGATGTGCCTTGCAAGTTCAACCTGATACCGTTCAACCCTTTCCCGGAATCCGGCCTGAAACGTTCTGCCAATCCACGTATCAAGGCGTTTGCCCAGGTATTGATGGATGCAGGTATTGTGACTACCACGCGCAAAACCCGGGGCGATGATATTGATGCGGCATGCGGGCAGTTGGCGGGTGAGGTCAAAGACCGTACGCGGGTGCAGGAGCGTATGCAAAAGATGGCAGAGTACCAGAAGAAGTTTGGCGAAAATTTCGGCAAAATTGTGGAGATTACTCAGTGATATTTTCCAGATTCAGTACACGTTATAAACACTTGGCCGCATGCGTGCTGGCTATCTCAATGTTAGGCTGTGCTTCACATGGCGCGCTCGATGTGGAAAAGGAGAGCGTGACTGAATCTGTGGAAAAGCAGGACTTGCAAAAGCGGGCTGCAATCCGTATGCAACTCGCGGTTGGTTATTATCAGCAAGGGCAGCATAAGGTTGCGCTGGAAGAGATACGTCAGGCCTTGGCGATTTCTCCGGAGTTGCTCGATGCGTATGCATTGCGCGCACTGATCTTTATGGATATGGGTGAAAAGCAGCTGGCGGAAGATAATTTTTTGCGCGCGTTGAAAGTGGCTCCGTCTAACGTGGATATTGCGAATAATTATGGCTGGTTCTTGTGTCAGAACGGACGCGAAAAGCAGGGCCTGCAATATCTGGAACGTGCGATGAAAGATCCGTCTTATGCGACGCCGGGCAAGGCCTTTAATAATGCAGGCTTATGCAGCCTGCGTCTGCGCGACTTTAATGCGGCAGAAGGATATTTCTTGCAGGGTTTCCGGCAAGAGCCTTCGAATCCAGGTATTAATGCGAATCTGGCTAAGATTTATTTTGATCGTGGCGATTATGCACAGGCCCGCTTCTACATCGGGCGTGTACTGAAAATGGAAGTGATGGCTGCTGACGTGCTTTGGCTGGCGATCAAAATCGAAAAGCGGTCTGGAGATGAGGCTGCAGTTGCTGGTCTGTCCACGCAGTTGCGCAGACGTCATCCTGGTTCGAAAGAATTTTTGCTTTTGCAAAAGGGTGCATTTGATGAGTGAAGGTGATTTGGATGTGGTTGGTGATGTGAACTCATCAGATGTGGCCGCAAAAGAGACTGACCTGAAACAAGACGCCGGGCGGCAGCTCGCACAAGCCAGATCCCGTATGGGGCTGAGTGTGGAGCAGGTCGCGGAACATTTAAAGCTGTCGCCTAAGCAAATACAGGCGATAGAAGACAATGCATTTAACTTGTTGCCAGAGATGGTGATCGTGCGTGGCTTTATCCGCTCCTATGCGAAGTTGGTAAAGCTGGATGCGCAGGCCTTGCTGGCGAGTCTGCCGGCAACGGCAGGCTATAGACAGGCAGAGGCCGATTTTCGTCCCACGCTGGCAACCCCTTTTCTGGAATCGAAAACCCGCTTTTTAGCCAGATCAGATCAGACTAACCGTCACTATCTGGTTGGTGCTGTGCTGCTGGGTCTGGCTGCTTTGTTGTTCGTGGCGGTGCAGAAGCTGGAGCAAACGGAATGGTTCGCTCGGCAGCTTGCCTCGTTCCATACGCCGGTTACGCAGCCAGTGACTGAACCCGCACAGGCTTCAGTGGTGTCAGAGTCAGTGGTGGCCAGTCAGCCAAGCACTTCACCATCCGTGAATCCGGCTCAGCCGGAGAAAAGCCTGACAGAAATTTTACAGGCACCTGCCTCTGTAGCGAAAGATGTACCGGCAGAGGTGGAAGCTGCGCCTGTCAAAGAGGTGCAGACGCCAGCGCAGGACAATGTTTTAACGCTCAAATTCCGCCAGGATTCCTGGGTGCAGGTAAAAAAAGAAAACGGCGAAGTGCTCGCATCCCGTTTGTTCAAGGCAGGGTCTGAAGAGAAATTTGATTTATCGCTTCCCTTGCAACTGAGAATAGGTAATGCCGCTGGTGTGGATGTGGTGGTACGTGGCGCTGCGATGCCAGTGGCAGTGAACAAAGAAACTAACGTCATTAATCTGAATATTAAATAATAATGGATCCGTTTTTGTCTGAGATAGTCTCTGGCCCTGCAGCGCGTTTGCAGCGGCGGTCTGCAAAAATTATTTATGGCGATAAAATCGTCGTAGTAGGCGGTGGCGCCCCGGTCGTGGTGCAATCGATGACGAATACGGATACCGCCGATGTGATCGGTACCGCGATACAGATTAAAGAGCTGGCACGTGCCGGTTCTGAGCTGGTACGTATTACAGTGAATAATCATGAGGCCGCAAGGGCGGTGCCGGATATCCGCAATCAGCTTGATAAAATGGGTATCGATGTGCCGCTGGTCGGCGACTTTCACTACAACGGGCATACCCTGCTCAAAGAAGTGCCGGAGTGCGCACAGGCCTTGTCCAAATACCGTATCAATCCGGGTAATGTGGGACAGGGCGCCAAGCGCGACAGCCAGTTTGCTCAGATGATAGAAATCGCCTGTGAGTATGATAAGCCGGTGCGTATCGGTGTGAACTGGGGTAGCCTGGATCAGGCTTTGCTGGCGCGTATTATGGATACGAATGCAGCCCGTTCCCAGCCCTGGAGTGCGCAGTCCGTGATGTATGAGGCGCTGATCACGTCAGCGATTGAAAATGCAGAACGTGCGGAAGAGCTGGGCTTGTCCGGCGATAAGATTATTTTGTCTTGTAAGGTCTCAGGTGTGCAGGATCTGATCGCGGTGTATCGCGAATTGTCGGCGCGTTGCGACTATCCTCTGCATCTCGGTCTGACCGAAGCTGGCATGGGAAGTAAAGGCATAGTCGCGTCGACTGCGGCCTTGTCGGTGTTGCTGCAACAGGGGATAGGCGATACGATCCGGATCTCGCTCACACCAGAGCCAGGTGGTGATCGCTGCAAGGAAATTGTAGTGGCGCAGGAAATCCTGCAAACCATGGGTTTGCGCAAGTTCACGCCTATGGTGATTGCTTGTCCGGGTTGCGGTCGTACGACCTCTACTGTGTTCCAGGAACTGGCGGATGATATCCAGACTTTCCTGCGTGATCAGATGCCGGTCTGGAAGACGCAATACCCAGGCGTGGAAAATATGAATGTCGCCGTGATGGGGTGTATCGTCAATGGTCCGGGTGAGTCCAAGCATGCGCATATCGGCATTAGCTTGCCGGGTACCGGTGAGTCGCCGGCAGCACCGGTGTTCATCGATGGTCAGAAGGCGATGACGCTGCGTGGCGAACATATCGCACAAGAGTTCCAGAAAATCGTGCTGGACTATGTGCAGCGCAATTACGCTCAGAAATAAGTAGTGGCGCAATCTGTGCGCTAGCCGCTGCGGCCAGTTCTGAAAGATTAATTTGTTAGGCTTGTTATGTCAGAGAATAAAAAACTAGAAAAAATTGTTGGCGTAAAAGGGATGAACGACATTCTTCCTGCTGACGCCGGTATGTGGGAGCTGTTAGAAAATACAGTGCAGTCTGTATTGAAAAGCTATGGCTTTCAGCAAATCCGCACGCCTATTGTTGAGCCTACACCTCTGTTTGCGCGAGGCCTGGGTGAGGTGACGGATATCGTCGAAAAAGAGATGTACTCTTTTGAAGATTCGATGAATGGCGATAAGCTGACGCTGCGTCCGGAAGGAACCGCCGGTGTGGTGCGCGCAGCGATCGAACATAATCTGGTGTATGACGGTCCTAAGCGTCTGTGGTATGTGGGACAGATGTTCCGTCATGAAAAGCCACAGCGTGGGCGTTACCGTCAGTTTTATCAAACCGGTGTTGAGGCACTGGGCTTTACCGGTCCCGATATTGATGCAGAGCTGATCCTGATGTGTCAGCGCCTGTGGGATGATCTGGGCTTGCAGAATGTGCGTCTTGAATTGAATTCTATCGGTGACGCCGCTGAGCGTAACGCACACCGTGCGGCACTGATCGCTTATTTTGAGCAGCATATCGATGTACTTGATGCAGAAGCGAAGCGTCGTTTGCATGCAAATCCTTTGCGCATATTAGATACCAAAAATCCGGCGATGCAGGATATGGTGAATGCTGCACCTAAGCTGATCGAGTATCTGGGCAGCGAGTCGCTGGAACACTTTGAAGGTGTGCAGGCGATACTGCGTCAGAATAATGTGCCATTCACGATCAATCCGCGTCTGGTACGCGGTATGGATTACTACAATCGCACAGTATTCGAATGGGTCACTGATGAGTTGGGTTCGCAGGGGACAGTATGTGCCGGTGGTCGCTACGATACGCTGTTTTCCACCTTTGGCGGTAAGCCAACTCCAGCCTGTGGCTTTGCGATGGGGATGGAACGTCTGTTGGAGTTGTTGAAGGCGAACGGTGAAATGCATGAGCCTGCGCAATGTGATGTCTATCTGGTGCATCAGTCCAGTGCAGCGCAGATGCAGTCCATGGTGTTGGGCGAGCGTTTGCGTGATGCAGGTCTGAATGTAGTGCTGCATTGTGCGACCGCGACTGGTGTTGGCAGTTTTAAGTCGCAGATGAAAAAAGCCGATGCAAGTGGTGCTGCATACGCTGTTATCATAGGCGAAGACGAGGCGGTGAATCAGCAAGCTTCGGTCAAGGCCTTGCGCGCTGATGAGCAGGAGACAAATCAGGTGACTGTGCCGTTTGATACGGTGGTGGATTATTTGCTGGATCAGATCGCCGGTGAGCACCATGGTGATGACTGCTGCGATGACCCTGATCATATTCATTTACATTAATTAAATTAGAACAATATGGCTTACGATTTAGAAGAACAAGAGCAGCTTGATACCCTCAAAGCGACTTGGAAGCAGTATGGCAATCTGATCACCTGGACCCTGATCGCAGCGCTGGGTTCGTACGCAGGCTGGGTACAGTGGAATAATTATCAGCGTAATCAATCGGGTCAGGCATCTCAGTTATTCGAAGAGTTGTCGAAGTCGGTAGCAGCCAAAGATGCGCAGAAAATTCAACGCGTAGCGGCGGATATGAAGGAGAAATATCCTTCTACGAATTATGCGGCAATGGCTGCGCTGACCACGGCAAAAGCAGCGTATGAAGCGAGTGATCTGAAGACTGCCAAGGCAAATCTGCAATGGGTGATTGATTCCGGTAAAAATGAGGAATACAAGGCACTGGCTAAGATACGTCTGGCCGGCGTTTTGCTGGATGAAAAAGCCTATGAAGAAGCGTTGAAAGTGTTGTCTGCGGAATTCCCTGCAGAGTTACAGGCAGAAGTAGCGGATCGTAAGGCGGACATTCTGGTAGCTCAGGGTAATACTGCAGAGGCAAAAAAATCCTATCAGCTCGCTCTGGATAAAATGACGGACAAAAGTCCTGCCAAGCAACTGGTGCAGTTGAAACTGGATGCCTTAGGTGGTGCTGTAGCTCAGGATAAACAATAATCGGAGTGTGTATGCATGTGTTTCTGAAGTCGCTTCCTATCGCTTTGCTGGCTGGTCTGACAGCGTGTTCGTCATTGAATCCGTTTTCATCGAAATCGGATGCAAAATCACCGGTAGCCCTGACCGAGATTAAGTCTAGTCTGGCTGTGCGTCAGGCGTGGTCTGTTTCTGTTGGTTCGGCAGGTAATCAGTTGTTTGTTCCAGCGGCAGATGCTGGCAAAGTGTACGCGGCTGCGGCAGATGGCACGGTAGTCAGAATTGATCAGGCTTCCGGCAAGACAGACTGGCGCGTGAGTGCCGGTGTCAAACTGACTGCGGGTGTTGGTGTCGGGATGAATACCGTGCTCGTCGCAGGCGAAAAAGGCGTGTTACAGGCGTTTACTGCTGATGGTACGGCCAAGTGGAAGATTCAGGAAAGCAGCGAAGTCTTATCAGCGCCGGTGATTGGTGGTGGCTTAGCGATTGTTCGTGGCAGTGATAATCGCATCACCGCCTATGATGTAGACACTGGCATCAAAAAATGGACGCTTGAGCGCCAGTTGCCTGCATTGACACTGCGTGCAGCGCCGGGTCTGGTGATTTACAACGATACCGTGATTGTTGCTTTACCGGGTGGCCGTATGTTGGCTTTAGCACTCAGCAATGGTGGCGTGCGTTGGGAGGCTGTGGTTGGTGAGCCGAAAGGTGCGACCGAGCTGGAGCGTGTGGCTGACGTATCCGGATTGCCATTTGTGGTTGGAAAAGATGTGTGTGCCAGCTCATATCAGGGGCGGGTCGGATGTTTTGATGTGAAAACAGGTGCACCACGCTGGACGAAAAATCTGTCCAGTCAAGTGGGTGTTGGTGCCGATGAGCGTTTCGTGTTTGCAGCCGACTTAGCTGGCATTGTGAATGCGTATGCAAAAGAAGGTGGTACCAGCGCCTGGAGAAATGAAAAATTAGGTTATCGTCAGTTATCTGCACCGGTTTCTTTTGGGCGTGCAGTAGTGGTCGGTGATTATGCAGGTTATCTCCATTTTCTCTCCAGAGAAGATGGTTCTTTCATCGGTCGTCTCAGTACCGATGGTAGTCAGATTTTGGGAACGTCGCTTGTGGCGGGATCGAATCTGATTGTTCAAACAAAGTCAGGATCAGTTGTCGCTATTGCGACTGAATAAATGAAATGAAGCCGGTTATTGCACTTATAGGTCGACCTAATGTCGGCAAATCCACGCTGTTCAATCGGCTCACCCGTTCACGTGATGCGCTGGTGGCCGATCTGCCGGGCTTGACCCGTGATCGCCACTATGGCGAGGGCAGGGTTGGAGAGCGTCCCTTTCTGGTGATTGATACAGGTGGTTTCGAGCCTGTTGCCAAGGAAGGCATCGTTCACGAAATGGCGAAGCAGACCAAGCAAGCGGTCGCTGAAGCCGATGTGGTTATTTTTATCGTTGATGGTCGTCAGGGGCTTACTCCGCACGACAAAACAATTACAGATTATCTGCGCAAATCTGGCAGATCCGTCATGCTGGTCGTGAATAAAGCGGAAGGCATGAAATACACCTCAGTTACCGCTGACTTTTATGAGTTGGGTATGGGTGATCCTTATGTGATCTCTGCTGCTCACGGTGATGGTGTGGCAGACCTGGTAGAAGAGGCGCTTGATATCGCCTTTACCCAAAGACCAGCTGAAGATGAATCTGAGCTGCCACAAGAAAAAGGCATACGTATCGCTATTGTCGGGCGCCCGAATGTAGGTAAGTCGACGCTGGTCAATACTTTGCTGGGTGAAGACCGTGTGATCGCTTTTGATATGCCTGGCACTACGCGCGATTCGATAGAAATCCCGTTTGAACGTGACGGCAAAAATTACTCGCTCATCGATACGGCGGGTATCCGTCGCCGCGGTAAAGTGTTTGAGGCGATAGAGAAATTCTCTGTTGTTAAAACTCTGCAATCGGTATCAGAAGCCAATGTGGTTTTATTGATGCTGGATGCGCAGCAAGATATCTCTGAGCAGGATGCACATATCGCAGGCTTTATCCTGGAGTCAGGCCGGGCGTTGGTGGTTGGTGTGAATAAGTGGGATGGTCTGCAAAGCGACAGGCGCGATGAAATTAAGATGGATATCGAGCGCAAACTCAATTTCCTGACTTTCGCAAAATTCCACTTTATCTCCGCGTTGAAGTCGACGGGCATAGCTCCTTTGATGAAATCGATAGATGCGGCTTACGAAGCAGCGATGGCCAATCTGTCTACGCCTAAGCTCACACGTGCATTGATTGAAGCGGTTGAGCACCAGCAACCTAAGCGTAAAGGTTCTATCCGTCCTAAATTACGTTATGCGCATCAGGGCGGGCAGAATCCGCCGATTATCGTTATTCACGGTAATGCGCTGGAGGCGGTTGGAGATGTATATAAGCGCTATCTGGAGAAGCATTTCAGAGAAACTTTCTCGCTGACCGGTACCCCGCTGCGTATAGAAATGCGCTCCGGCAAAAATCCTTTCGATAAGTCGAAATGATACTGCTTGTTTAAAATTTTTTATTTTTAGCAATAATCAGTTTGCGCTAAAGATAAAATGTAGTTTAGAGTTATTCCGTAATACAACTTGGGGTAGGGCTTGATACTGAGCAATTCGCCCCAATCTCCTGATCACAACAACACAATGGAGCTGCTATGAGTAATAAAGGGCAATTGTTACAAGACCCGTTTCTGAACGCTTTGCGTAAAGAACATATTCCTGTTTCTATCTACCTGGTCAATGGTATCAAGTTGCAAGGTCATATTGAGTCGTTTGATCAATATGTGGTTTTGCTCCGCAATACAGTGACACAAATGGTCTATAAGCATGCTATCTCTACTGTCGTCCCGGCACGTGCGGTGAGTATCAATTCTGAAGCGGACGCTGAGTAAATTTTGAATTTTTGTATTTTCATTAGGTTGGCAGATTAATGCGTGCCATTCTTGTCGGAGTTGATTTTGGTCGGGAAGATACGACCGCCAGTCTGGAAGAACTCACGCTGTTAAGCCAATCTGCCGGCGTGCAGCCGGCACATGTATTGACTTGCAAGCGCAATGCACCTGATGCGGCTTTGTTTGTTGGCTCTGGTAAAGCGCAGGAAATAGCAGATTTGGTGGGCGACGATCAATTAGAGGTCGTTATCTTCAATCATGCGTTGTCACCCGCGCAGCAGCGTAATCTTGAACGTGTATGCAAGACCCGCATCGTAGATCGTACCAGTCTGATTCTGGATATTTTTGCGCAACGAGCAAAAAGCCATGACGGTAAGCTGCAGGTCGAGCTGGCGCAATTGCAGCATCTGGCAACACGCCTGGTGCGGGGCTGGACACATTTGGAACGTCAGAAGGGCGGTATCGGTCTGCGTGGTCCGGGTGAAACGCAGCTGGAAACCGACAGACGTTTGCTTGGCGATCGCGTCAAGATGCTCAAGTCGCGTCTGGATAAGTTGCAGAAGCAACGTGAGACCCAGCGCCGCGCGCGTGGCAGGAATCAGGAATTCACGGTGTCCCTGGTTGGGTACACCAATGCAGGGAAATCCACTTTGTTCAATGCGTTGACCAAGGCGGGTACCTATGCAGCAGATCAGTTGTTCGCAACCTTGGATACGACTTCACGGCGCTTATATCTGGGCGAATCCGGCAGTATCGTGATTTCAGATACCGTGGGCTTCATCCGTGAATTGCCGCATCAATTGGTTGCTGCATTTAAAGCAACTCTGGAAGAAACTATCCATGCAGATTTGTTGCTGCATGTGGTGGATGCGGGCAGTGCGGTCCGCGAAGATCAAATGGCGCAAGTTAATCTGGTTTTGAAGGAAATTGGTGCAGATAATGTGCCGCAATTGATCGTCTTCAACAAGATTGATTTGACTGACTCTGCGCCCAGTGTCGGCTATGACGAGTATGGTAGAATCGAACGTATTTCCGTAAGTGCAAGAACTGGTGCTGGCCTTGATTTGTTAAGGCAGGCAATTGCGGATTTTGCGCTGCAAAAGGCGCAACAAATTTCGGGAAAAAAAGACCAGGCTCCCGATCCTGACGATATCCGCTTTTTGTAACAGTAGTCCAACCTACTAATTTTGGATAGCAAAAGAATGATTGCTTCGTTTCTCAAAAGAATCGGTTTGACTTTGTCTTTAAATGACCCGCAATGGGGAAGAGGATCCAACAATCCTAAGGACGATAAAAAATCTCCCGATACGCCGCCGGATCTGGATCAGGTCTGGAAAGATTTGAATCAGCGTATTGCGCGCTTGCTGGGTGGTAAAGACAGTGGAAATGGCGGTGATAGCAATGGCTTTTCCCCTGATCCTGCGAGTGCCCGCTTTGGTGTGGGTGCTATTGCACTCGTTTTTGCTTTTGTCTGGCTGGTGAGTGGTGTGTTTATCGTTCAGGAAGGCCAGACTGCAGTCATTACTACGTTTGGTAAATACAGTCACGTCACTGGTGCCGGTATGAACTGGCGCTGGCCTTATCCTATTCAGCACCATGAGATCGTCAATGTGTCGCAGGTTCGTACTGTGGAAATTGGGTATCGCAAATCGGTGAAATTGAAGGAAGCCAGGGAGTCCCTGATGCTGACCGATGATGAAAATATCGTCGATATTCAGTTTGCTGTTCAGTACAAACTCAAGAGTGCTGCCGAATGGTTGTATAACAACCGCGAACTTGGGAATAGCCGCGATCAGGATGAAATGATACGCCAGGTTGCTGAAACAGCGATTCGTGAAATCGTCGGTAAGAGCAAGATGGACTTTGTCTTGTATGAAGGGCGTGAAAAAGTCGCGCTCGATACCAGCGCACTGATGCAGCAAATACTGGATCGCTACAATGCGGGCGTACTGGTCACTAACGTCACCATGCAAGGTGTGCAGCCGCCGGAACAAGTGCAGACAGCATTTGATGATGCGGTCAAAGCGGGACAGGATAAAGAGCGTCAGAAAAACGAAGGTCAGGCCTATGCCAACGAAGTGATTCCTAAGGCTAAGGGTGAGGCGTCGCGCTTGTTGCAGGAAGCGGAAGGATATAAATCGCGTGTGGTGGCGAATGCCGAAGGTAATGCATCCCGTTTCAAGCAGGTCTTGTCTGAGTATCAGAAAGCGCCAGCAGTGACCCGTGATCGTATGTATCTGGAAACCATGCAGCAGATCTTCTCCAGCACTGGCAAGCTGATGCTGGATACCAAAGCAGGTAACAACATGTTGTATCTGCCGCTGGATAAAATGCTGCAGACGCCTGATCCTGCTGCAAAACCGGTGGCGCCGGTGGCGCCGCCTGCAACTGAGCAGATTCCTACCGTTGAAATGCGTTACAGTAAAGATGGTCGATCCAGAGACAGTCGTGATTCTCGCGATCGGGAGACAAGATAATGAGTAAATTAGCTAGTGTATTTGCCTCTTTAGTGGCCGCGCTGATCTTCGCGTATTCGACTATTTTCGTGGTTGATCAAAAGTCGCATGCGATCGTGTTTTCCTTCGGTGAGGTGAAATCCGTGATCAGCGAACCCGGTCTGCATTTCAAGCTGCCTCCACCGTTTCAGAATGTGCTGTTTTTGGATAAGCGCAATCTGACGATAGATTCCGCTGAAGCAGATCGTTTCATCACTGCTGAGAAAAAGAACATCCTGGTAGATTCTTATGTGAAGTGGAAAATCACTAATCCTAAGCTCTATTTTGTGAGTTTTGGCAGTGATGAGCGCAAGGCGCAGGATCGTTTATCGCAAATCGTGAAAGCTGCTTTGAATGATGAAATTACTAAGCGTTCTGTGCGTGACGTGATTTCCGGTGAACGCGGCAAGGTAATGGAAGCGATCAAAGCTAAGGTTACCGAGGAAGCGCGCCAGATCGGTGTGGATATTATTGACGTACGTTTAAAGCGTGTCGATTACGTGGAGCAGATCAATAACTCCGTGTATGAGCGTATGAAAGCGGAGCGTACACGTGTTGCGAACGAATTGCGCTCGACTGGCGCGGCAGAATCTGAGAAAATTCGGGCTGATGCTGACCGCCAGCGTGTTGTGATTCTGGCGGAAGCCTACCGCGAAGCGGAGCAAATGAAGGGTGCTGGTGATGCAGAAGCATCGCAGATTTATGCGCAGGCATTTGGGCAGAACCCAGAATTTTATAAATTTTATAAAAGCCTGGAAGCCTATCGCAGTACATTCCGGAGCAAATCGGATGTGATCGTGGTTGATCCAAGTTCTGATTTCTTCAAGTATTTTAAGGGTTCTAATCCTGCCGGTGCGAGTGCTGCACCAGCGAAAGCGAAATAAGCGTTTCATCCTGACTTATTGACCAGAAACGAGCGATCCGCACCTTGAACGGTGCGGATCGCATTTTGTTGCGGTCTTTCTTTTTTTTGAATGTTTTTCATGCCAAACTGGCTTTTACCTGAGAATATTGCAGATATTTTGCCGTCTGAAGCGCGCAAAATTGAGGATTTACGTCGCGTTTTTCTGGATCATTTCCGCCTCTACGGCTACGAAATGGTGATGCCGCCTATGCTGGAGTATATCGAGTCCTTACTGACCGGTGCAGGGCAGGATATGGACTTGCGTACTTTTAAACTGGTGGATCAGATTTCGGGTCGCACCATGGGCTTGCGCGCAGACATGACGACCCAGGTAGCACGCATTGATGCACATCTGTTGAATCGCAACTATGTGACTCGCCTGTGCTACGCGGGCAGCGTGTTGCATACCCGTCCTTCCGGTTTGCATGCCACGCGGGAGCCTGTCCAGATCGGTGCCGAAATTTATGGGCACGGCGGTTTGGAAGCGGATGCGGAAATCCATGAAATCGTGATCGGTTGCCTGCAGGCGGTCGGTGTGACTAATGTGCGTCTGGATCTGTGTCACGTCGGCGTATTGCGCTCCATTCTCGAGCTGGATGCGCGTGCCAAGGCAGACGAAGATACGTTGTATGCCTTGTTGGAAGCGAAAGATGTGCCTGGCATAGATGCAATCAGCACTGCCTATGCGCCGGTGGTGCGTTCTGCTTTGCTGGCCTTGCCTTCGCTATATGGCGATGTGAGCATACTCAAGACTGCACGTATGCGCCTGCCGCAAGTGGCTGGCATAGAAAAAGCATTGAGTGAACTCGAAGTATTGTCTAATCTGGTTGGCGCAGAGCATGTCATCATCGATCTGGCTGATCTGCGTGGCTATCATTACCATAGCGGTGTGATGTTCAGTGCTTTCGTCAGTGGCTTGCCTAACGCGGTGGCGCGTGGTGGGCGCTACGACCATGTGGGTGAAGCGTTCGGCAGGGCACGTCCAGCGACCGGGTTTTCGCTCGATTTACGCGAACTGGCGAGGCTGATGCCGGCAGCCGGACGCAAGGTTGCGATTCGCGCCCCCTGGAGCCGTGATGCCGCGCTGCGTGAAAAAATTAAAGCATTGCGAGATGCTGGTGAGGTCGTCATACAAAGTATGCCGGGTCACGAGAATGAACAAGACGAATTCGACTGCAATCGCGTAGTTGTTTTCGATGGTGAAAATTGGATTCTTCAAAATGTGGACTAAGTGATGTCGAACAATAAAATCGCAAAAAACGTTGTTGTTATCGGTACCCAGTGGGGCGATGAGGGTAAAGGTAAGATCGTAGACTGGCTGACTGATCATGCGCAAGGTGTCGTGCGCTTTCAGGGGGGGCATAATGCTGGCCATACCCTGGTCATTGGTGGTCAGAAAACCGCGCTGCAATTGATTCCTTCCGGAATTATGCGTGAAGGTACTGCCTGCTACATCGGTAATGGCGTGGTGTTATCTGTGCCTGATCTGCTGCGTGAAATCGACAAGTTGCAGGCAAATGGTGTGGAAGTTGCTTCTCGCCTTAAGATTTCTGAGGCTTGCCCAGTGATCCTGCCTTATCACACTGCACTGGATGCAGCGCGTGAAGCGGCGCGTGGTGCGGCAAAAATCGGCACTACCGGTAAAGGTATCGGTCCAGCTTACGAAGACAAAGTAGCGCGCCGCGCAATTCGCGTGGCTGACTTGTTGAATGCTGAGCGCTTCGCAGAAAAGCTCAAAGAAAACCTGGATTACCACAACTTTGTGCTGACGAATTATCTGCACGCGCCAGCAGTGGATTTCCAAAAAACACTGGATGATGCACTGGCTTTGGTTCCGCGTCTGCGTCCTATGGTGGCAGATGTGTCGAGTGAGTTGTATGCAGCGCATAAAGCGGGTGCCAGCCTGTTGTTTGAAGGTGCGCAAGGCAGTTTGCTGGACGTCGATCACGGCACCTATCCTTTCGTCACCTCGAGTAACTGCGTAGCCGGTAATGCGGCGGCCGGTGCCGGTGTCGGTCCGAATATGTTGCACTACATTCTGGGTATCACTAAGGCTTACACGACACGTGTGGGTTCTGGCCCTTTCCCATCTGAATTGCCTACTGATGCGGGTGTGGGGCACCATCTGGCCAGCGTGGGTCATGAGTTTGGTACGGTGACTGGTCGTGCGCGTCGTTGCGGCTGGTTTGATGCCGCTTTACTTAAGCGCTCCGTGCAAATTAATGGCGTGTCGGGTATGTGTCTGACCAAGCTGGATGTGCTCGATGGCCTGGAAAGTCTGAAGCTGTGCACAGGTTACCTGATCGATGGTAAGCCAGTAGATATCTTCCCGGTTGGCGCGGAAGATGCGTCCCGTTGTGTAGCCGTCTATGAAGAAATGCCAGGTTGGTCTGAGACCACCGTTGGTGCTAAAACGATGGAAGCGTTGCCACTCAATGCGCGCAATTACATCAAACGTATTGAAGAGTTGGTTGGTGTGCCGGTAGATATGGTTTCTACTGGCCCGGATCGCGAAGAAACGATCGTTCTGCGTCATCCGTTTAATTAAGAAAGAAATAAGAAATATGAATACTCCTGAATCTGACGATAAGCACCTGTGGGTTTCCTGGGACGCTTATCACCGTTCTATTGAACAGCTGGCTTTGAAGGTGCATGAATCAGGCTGGAAGTTTGATCAGGTGCTGTGCCTGGCGCGTGGCGGTCTGCGTCCGGGTGATATTTTCTCGCGTATTTTCGATGTGCCGCTGGCGATTTTGTCGACCAGCTCTTATCGTGAAGAAGCGGGCACCGTGCAAGGCTCTCTCGATATTGGCAAATACATTTCGATGACTAAGGGGTCTTTGCAAGGGCGTGTTTTGGTTGTGGATGACTTGGTTGACTCCGGCGTGACACTGGAGCGCGTATTGCATCATCTGCGTGAAAACTTCCCTGGTGTGACTGAGGTGAAGTCTGCGGTAATCTGGTTTAAAGCATGCTCTACAGTAGAGCCGGATTATTATGTGGATCACTTGCCAACCAATCCATGGATACATCAGCCATTTGAAGAGTATGACGGTATACGCCCGCATCAGTTGAATGCGTGGCTGAAGAGGGGTGCGACTGCGTAAGTCGGCTGATTTTGAAAAAACAGAAGCCCAGGCTTCTGTTTTTTTATATGTAAGGTAAATAAGGGTGTTGTGGTGAGCGGCGTTGGCTGTTGCCGGTGAATGGATGTCGGATGCGGAATGCAAAAGGCCCGGTCAATTTTCACTGATCGGGCCTAGCAATCTTGGTGCCCACGGAGGGACTCGAACCCCCACACCTCGCGGCACATGGACCTGAACCATGCGCGTCTACCAATTCCGCCACGTGGGCAACGGAAGACCGCTATTATAGGCTAATGTAAGTGGTTTGCACAGGGGGTGGGAAAAATTTATGCTGAGTGATTGTGTGATGTCGGTATGCGTGGCCAGAGATATGGCTGGAGTGGCAGGAGGGGTGAACAATGCAAAAGGCCCGGTCAATTTTCACTGACCGGGCCTAGCAATCTTGGTGCCCACGGAGGGACTCGAACCCCCACACCTCGCGGCACATGGACCTGAACCATGCGCGTCTACCAATTCCGCCACGTGGGCAACGGAAGACCGCTATTATAGGCTAATGTAAGTGGTTTGCACAGGGGGTAGGAAAAATTTATGCTGTGTGACTGTGTGACTGTGTGACTGTGTGACTGTGTGACTGTGTGACTGTGTGATGTCGGTATGCGTGACCAGAGATATGGCTGGAGTGATAGAGGGGGCAATGCAAAAGGCCCGGTCAATTTTCACTGACCGGGCCTGGCAATCTTGGTGCCCACGGAGGGACTCGAACCCCCACACCTCGCGGCACATGGACCTGAACCATGCGCGTCTACCAATTCCGCCACGTGGGCAACGGAAGACCGCGATTATAGATTAATTGGAATTGATGTCAAGGCGCGCCACTGAAAAATGCAAGAATAGTTAGGTAAAAAAGCGTTGCTCCGGTAAACTGTCTGGGTGCGCTGCAGTATATTGTTGCTGTAGGCATTTTATTTTATTTTTAGAAATTCATTACATTTGAATAAACATTTATACCCCATTCCAAGTCGGGAAGAAATTCTCGGTATTCTTCGTACAAGTAAGGCTAAGCTCAGTGCTGAGGCGCTGGCGGATCAACTGCATGTAAAACCAGAGGAGTTCGAGGGCATGACGCGACGACTGAACGCAATGGAACGTGACGGGCAAATCAAACTGGGTAAATCTGGCCAATACACATTGGCGAATCAAGACAGTTTTATTTCGGGAAAAGTCAGTAGTCACCGTGAAGGCTATGGCTTCCTGATTCCTGATGATGGCAGCGAAGACTTATTCCTGCCTGAGCGTGAAATGCAAAAAGTCTTGCATGGTGACCGTGTTATGGCCAAGATCGTTGGTACCGATCGCCGTGGCCGGCTTGAGGGTGGGATCGTTGAAATTACAGAGCGCGCTAATACCCATGTGATTGGCAGATTGCTGCATGAGAATGGCGTATGGGTCGTCGCGCCTGAAGACAAACGCTTTAGTCAGGACATCCTGCTTGCCGCTGCACCAGGCAAAGTAAAAGTCGGACAAGTGGTGAGTGTCGAATTAATCGAACAGCCCACCCGTTATGCGCAAGCGGTAGGGAAAATAGTCGAAGTGCTGGGTGAGATTGATGATCCCGGTATGGAAATCGAGATCGCTGTACGCAAGTTTGGTGTGCCGCATATCTTCTCTGATGCTGCGTTAAAAGTTGCCGCGAAGTTGCCTTCAGAAGTGCTGGCAAAAGACCTGGCAGAACGTGTAGATTTACGCGATGTGCCCTTGGTCACCATCGACGGTGAGGACGCACGTGACTTTGATGATGCTGTGTATTGCGAACCCGTTAAAATCGGCCGCAACAAAGGCTATCGTCTGATCGTTGCGATCGCAGACGTGAGTCACTATGTAAAGCCTAACGATGCGTTGGATCATGATGCGTTGGCGCGTAGCACCTCAGTCTATTTTCCGCGTCGTGTGATTCCTATGCTGCCGGAAAAGCTGTCGAATGGTCTGTGCTCATTGAATCCGGATGTGGATCGCCTGACGCTGGTGTGCGATATGGTCATCACTAAAGAGGGTGAGATTCAGGCATATCAGTTTTACCCGGCAGTGATCCACTCTGCTGCCCGCTTTACTTACACTGAGGTTGCCGCTATCCTCGGGAATACTAAAGGGCCTGAGGCGGCTAAACGGCAGGCACTGGTGCCACATCTGAGTCACTTGTATGAAGTGTTTCAGGCCTTGCTGAAAGCACGTCATGTGCGTGGTGCGATCGATTTTGAAACCACAGAAACCTATATTGTCTGTAATGCTGCGGGCAAGATAGAGAAGATTATTCCGCGTACCAGAAATGACGCGCATAAGCTCATCGAAGAATGCATGCTCGCTGCTAACGTGTGTGCCGCGAATTTGCTGGAAACCTATAAACACCACGGCACTTACCGTATTCATGCCGGACCGACCAAGGAAAAACTGACTCAGGTCAGAAACTTCCTCAAGCAAGTTGGCTTGTTTCTGGGTGGTGGTGATGCACCTAAGGCCAGTGATTATGCGGCTTTGCTGGACAAAGTAAAAGGCAGGCCAGATGCCGCCTTGTTGCAGACGATGCTGTTGCGCTCTATGCAGCAAGCGGTCTACAGTCCGGATAATATCGGCCATTTCGGCTTGTCGTATGAAGCCTATGCCCATTTCACCAGCCCGATCCGGCGCTATCCGGATTTACTCACGCATCGTGCGATCAAGGCCATCCTGCAAGGTAAGACTTACGAGCCTAAAGGAATCGATACAGCCTTGCTAAACACCACCATTTCGAATGCAGCGCGTAAGCAATTGCAGGCGGATAAGGCAGCTGGCAAGCAAAAGGTAGAAAAAGACCCGGGTATCTGGGATATGTTGGGTACCCATTGCTCCGCCAACGAGCGCAGAGCGGATGAGGCTTCGCGTGATGTGGAAGCCTGGCTGAAATGCTATTACATCAAAAATAAACTGGGCGAAGAGTTTATCGGAACCATTTCCGGTGTGACCCAGTTTGGTATCTTTGTTCAGCTCGATGATATTTACATCGAGGGCCTGGTGCATGTCACCGAGCTTGGTACGGATTACTTCCAGTATGATGAGGCGCGCCATGAATTGCGTGGGGAGCGTACCGGTAAGCGCTACCAGTTGATGGATAAGGTCAAAGTTCAGGTCAGCCGGGTTGATCTGGATGCGCGTAAGATAGACCTGAGTATCGTCCAGCCGGGTTCGCAGGCTGGTGTGACAGGTGCGCGTGGCAAGACCAAGTCCGGATCTGCGGCGGATAAATCTGAGCGTCCTTCCAAGGCTAAAGCGGCGTATGCGGCGGAACCGGCAGAGGTGCGTAAATCGCGTTCTGCACCCGCGGGCAGAACGCCTAAAGCCAATCCTGTTGCACGTAAAAAGAAAGCAGCAGTCAGTAAATCTGCGTCTAAATCCTCGCGGAAGCGACGCTAGTGGCAGGGCGCTGCAGTTTGGCACTGAGCCAGGCTGCGCTTCTTGTCTATGTAAAAAAGACTGATGCCTCACATACCGTCAGGTGTCATCGGGATTGTTCTGACCCTATTGGCTTACATCAGTCTTCATTAAGAAAAAAGAGTTTATGAAAAGTAAAATGATTTTCGGCTTTCATGCCGTGACCTCCCGTATTCGCCACGAAGCATCTTCGGTGGAAGAAGTGTATGTCGACGCTGAGCGGCATGATCGCCGTATGAATGATTTGCTGCAGTCTGTGAAGGCAGCTGGTATTCGTATTATTCATGCAGATGATCAGCGTCTCTCTAATATGGTCGGCACCCGTCGCCATCAGGGCGTCGTTGCCAAAGCAGGGGAATTGTCCCTGGCGCGCAATCTGGATGAATTGCTGGATGCGATTGAAGGGCCGCCTTTGTTACTGGTCTTGGATGGCGTAACCGATCCGCACAACCTGGGCGCGTGCCTGCGTGTGGCGGACGGTGTTGGTGCGCATGCAGTGATTGCTCCGAAAGACCGTGCAGTCGGTTTGAACGCGACTGTAGCTAAGGTCGCCAGTGGTGCGGCAGAGACTGTGCCCTACATCACAGTGACGAATCTTGCGCGTACTTTGCGTGAATTGCAGGAGCGTGATATCTGGCTGGTCGGCACTTCGGATGAAGTGGATAAAACCATTTATGACGTTGATATGACGGGCGGTATCGCTCTGGTCATGGGTGCTGAAGGCGAAGGCATGCGTCGCCTGACGCGCGAAACCTGCGACCATCTGGTCAGCATTCCTATGTTGGGCTCGGTCGAAAGTCTGAACGTCTCTGTGGCGTCGGGTGTTTGTCTGTACGAAGCGCGTCGTCAGCGTACGGTCAAAGCCTAAGCATTTGCTCCTGAATAAAGAAAGTCTGCACTGTGCGGACTTTCTCAGGATGCGCTACTATTCCTGCCTGTTTTACTCCAATTTACCCCGTCCCATGTTTAGCCGTTTGCGCGAAGATATCGCCAGTATCATACAAAAAGACCCCGCCGCCCGTAACGCCTGGGATGTGGTGACTTGTTATCCAGGCTTTCAGGCGATACTCATGCATCGCTGGGCGAACTGGTGCTGGCAGCGTGGCTTGAAATGGCTTGCGCGCTTCATCTCACATCTGGCACGTATCCTGACTGGGATAGAGATTCATCCAGGTGCTACGATAGGGCGCCGCGTATTTATTGATCATGGTTTTGGAGTGGTGATCGGTGAGACGGCAGAAGTCGGTGATGACTGTACGATCTATCAGGGTGTGACGCTGGGTGGAACTTCGCTCACGCGTGGAGCCAAGCGTCATCCTACACTGGAGGCTGGCGTCATCGTAGGTGCAGGCGCGAAAGTGCTGGGTAGTTTCACTGTTGGTGCAGGTGCCAAGATCGGTTCTAACTCTGTCGTGGTCAAGCCGGTTCCGGCTGGCGCAACGGCAGTTGGCAATCCCGCGCACATCATCAAGAAAGAGACCGGCTCGGCAGATTCCGGGAGTGCGCAATTATTTGCTGCCTATGGGGTCACGCCAAACAGCGATGATCCTGTGTCCAAGGTATTGCACAAGCTGATCGATCATGCAGTGTCACAACAGGAACAGATCGAACAACTGACCAAGGCCATCGCTTGCGCAGGCATCCGTGTTGATGATATTGCCGAGTGCGAAAAACTCAATCCTGCTCAGATTAACAGCCTGGTCGATTAAATCCCGCCGGCCACTCTGCGGTTCAACAACGAGCGGATGACGGGTAGCAGTTCGCTTGCATGTAATCCTATCGGTCCGCTTCCCGCAGCCACCAGTGCATCGGCTGCGGCACCATGTGCCCAGCACGCAAGTGCAGCGGCTTCGCCCACTTCCATGCCTTGCGCCAGCAAGGCGCCACACAGTCCAGCCAATACATCGCCGGTACCACCCGAAGCAAGTCCAGGATTCCCACTGGAGTTAATCCGGTAATGCCTGTCCTGTGGGTCGCAAAGTAGGCTGCCCGCACCTTTTAAAATGATGTGGCTGCCAAATCGCTGTGCTAATTCTTTAGCTGCCATGGCACGGTTTTGTTGTACCTGTTCAGTACTGAAAGCGAGTAGTCTTGCGGCTTCCAGCGGATGTGGGGTGAGCAGGGTGGCTGCGGTTCTGGTCTTGAGTTGCGCTGCCAACCCTGGTTTCGTCGCCAGCAGGTTCAGTGCATCAGCGTCAATCACTACCGGATAGGGGTGCTGTATCGCGGCGCGTAACAGATCGATGGCCAACTGATCTTGCCCCAGCCCAGGGCCGATCACAACCACCTGCTGATTGAACTCAAATTGCGCAGCATCCCTGCACATAATTTCCGGGTGCAGCATATCTAGCTTGAGTTCTACATCCGGCTGCACCAGGAAAATTCGGCCTGCACCGCCAAACAGCGCAGCTCTGGCAGCCAGCACTCCCGCACCTGCCATGCCTCGCGTGCCACCGATAATGGCCACATCTCCGAAGCTGCCTTTATGGGTATTGGCCTTACGCGATAAGGCATGGCACCCGATTTGCGAAGGATCAGTCAGGCAGGCCACATACTCACTGTGATCCACGGCAGCAAGCTGCAAATCATCCAGCAATACCTGGCCAGCTAGCTGTTTACCGTCAGCAGTATGCAAGCCGGGCTTATTGCCAATCAGGCTTAGAGTGTGCGTGGCAGCGATGCAGCAGCCAGCCTCGCCACCGACAACTGCGCCGGTTTCAGCATGTAAGCCACTGGGTACATCGATAGCCAGTAATGGGCAGCCGGATACTGAGGTGTAATTGTTGATGCGGACTACCAGTTGCGCTGCAGTACCAGTAATGGGCTTATTTAATCCTATACCAAACAGGCCATCGATAATTAACTGATAGGCAGGCTGGCGAATGGAGGAAATGAGTGGTGTATCGGCAGGCAGATGTTGTACCGGGGCGTGTAAGACCTTGTTTAGCGCCAGTTGCGCCTCCGCTGAGCGAGCAGCATCCTCGCCTAAGCGGATCAGATCTGTTGTGTACCCGGCAGCACTGAGCTGAGCTGCTGCTTCCAGCGCGTCACCGCCATTATTGCCGGGGCCGGCGATGAGCAGCACCGGGCCGTGACCGGGCTGAATGAGTGCCAGTGCCTGGCTAAAAATAGCTTTGCCTGCTAATTCCATTAAGGAGGGCAGGTGTTTGTCAAGTTTAGCGCGGTGCTCCAGCATCTGAATTTGCCGGATGCTGAATAATCGATTTGATTGTTGAGGTGTTACCTGCATGATGGTTTTACTTCGGTTTAGGCAGCGGAATGGCTTTATCCCCGCCGTACATCATCACATTCAGACCTTGCTGGAATAGTTTTTCTATCGGCGCTTCCAAATAAGGCATCAGTAAGCTTAACATCAGAAAGCCGACGCCTATTGTAATTGGAAAGCCTATCCCGAAAATATTCAGTTGCGGTGCAGCCCGTGTCAGGATACCCAGTGCGATATTGGTGATGAGCAGGGCAGCAACGATGGGCAGCGATAATTTGAGGCCGGTAATGAAAATCTGTTCACCCCAGATCACCAGGCGGTACATACTGAAGCCTGATTTCAGATCGCTCGAAATAGGTATCGTGCTGAAGCTCTCTACCAGTGCGGACAGCATGGCCAGATGCGCATTCAGCGCCAGGAATAACAAGGTAGCGGTGAGCACCAGAAATTGCGAAATGGCTGAGTTTCGCCCTTGCGTCATGGGATCGAAGAAGCTTGCAAAACCCAGACCCATGGTCATGCCGGCGACTTCGCCGGCCATTTCTATGCCGGCAAAGAGTATGCGTATCACAAAGCCCATCGCCAGCCCGATCACGAATTGCTGCGTCAGTATCAGCATACCGGTTAGTGACAGTGGATCTGCACCCGGCAGTTGGCCGATTGTCGGCGCGACGATCATAGCGAGTGCCACGCCCAGCATCAGCTTAATCTGCATGGGGATAGCATTATTGCCGAATGGCGGGGCCACTGCAATTAAGCCGAGGATGCGTGTCAGCGGCCATAGAAAAGCGGTAATCAGCTCTATCAGTTGCTGACTGGAGAAGTGAATCATCCGCCTTCTCTTCCGGTCAGGCGGCCATGGTGGCGATGCTGGTCAGCATTTCGCGCATGTAATCGAGCAATATCGACAGCATCCAGGGACCAGCCACAATCAGGGTGACAAAGATACCGACCAGTTTAGGAATGAAAGACAAGGTGGTCTCATTGATTTGGGTGGCAGCCTGAAAAATACTGACCACCAGACCGATGGCCAGTGCCACCAGCAGCAGCGGTGCGGACACCATCAGCATGACTTCCATCGCATGCCGACCCATATTCATGACGGTATCTGGAGACATGGCTTCCTCTAGTAAAAACTTTGTGCCAGCGAGCCGATCAGCAGTGCCCAGCCATCAACCAGCACAAACAACATCAGCTTAAACGGCAGTGCGACAATGGATGGGGAGACCATCATCATACCCATCGACATCAGGACACTGGCGACCACCATGTCGATGATCAGGAAGGGGATAAAAATCGCAAAACTGATCTGAAATGCAGTTTTTAATTCACTGGTGACAAAAGCCGGAATCAGCACGCGCAGCGGAACCTGCTCCGGACCTTGTAATTCCGGGATATTAGCCAGTTTCACATATAGCGCCAGATCAGTCTGGCGGGTTTGTTTCAGCATGAACTCTTTGAGTGGTGCTGCACCTTTATCCAAGGCTTCGGACATACTGATTTTGTTTTCGGAATATGGCTGATAGGCGTCGGCATATACCTTGTCCAGCACCGGTCCCATCACAAATAAAGTCAGAAACAAGGCAAGTCCAACCATCACCTGGTTTGGCGGGGCGGACTGGGTGCCCAGTGCCTGGCGCAATAGCGACAATACGATGATGATACGCGTGAAGCTGGTCATCATCAGTAAAGCCGCCGGTAAGAAGCTCAGCGAAGTCAGGAATAGCAGGGTCTGCAGGCTTAGAGCGTAATTTTGTCCGCCACCAGCGGCCGGGGTGGCATTAATTGCTGGCAGGCCGCCACTATTCTGGGCGAATGCCGTGTCTGGAAAAAGTAGCAGGCATGAGAGCGTAAAAATACCCAGAAACAGACTCAGAGTTGGTGCGAGATAGCGTGGCAGTTTCATGCAGATTTATGATTCGGGTGGGCGGGGCGGGGCAGAGGCATCGGTCTCATTTCGCTTTGCGATGGTTTTTTGCAGCCAGCTCTGGAAGGCGCTGCCATCTGCACCGGCCTGTTGTAATAGCTGCTCCTGTCTGGCGACCTGACCCAGCTGATTGATGTTGTGTGCAGTGACACCCAGTATCATCCATTGATCGCCAATCTCAACCACCAGGATGCGTTCGCGTTGGCCAAGATTGAGTCCACCCACGATTTTCAAGGCCAGCCGGTTTTGCTGTCCAACCGGTGTAATGCGTTTAAAGGCCCAGGCAGCAGCGAACATCAGGCCAAGAATAAACAGCAGTGCCAACACGATTTGTAGGAAACCGGTGGTGGGTGTTACCGCCGTATTTTCAGCTGCCAGACTAAGGGTAGGCAGCATCAGTAGCAGGGAAGGGGACAGTTTCTGCATTATTTATTGAGTTTTCTGATGCGCTCAGCAGGCGTCACGATATCGGTCAGACGGATACCAAATTTATCATTGACCACCACTACTTCACCCTGAGCAATCAAGCAGCCGTTGACCAGCACGTCCATTGGTTCTCCGGCCATGCCATCAAGTTCAACCACGGAGCCTTGTGCCAATTGCAGCAGATTTTTAATCGCAATTTTGGTGCGCCCCAGTTCAACCGTAAGCTGTACCGGAATGTCCAGAATGAAGTCGATATCATTGTGGGTTTCTATGGCACTGCTTTTATTACTAAATTCGGTGAAGATGGCGGCACTGGGTTCTGCTTTGGGGGCGGCGCTGGATGCAGCTGCTGCGGCTTCAGCACGCTCCTGTTCTGCAATGGCGGCGCCCCAATCGTCTTCACTGATGGGTGTGTCTGCGCTTTCATCCATGATTTTCTCCTTGTACTACTTCCTGTACGCTGGAGCTAAGCAGCTTTTCCACGCGTAAGGCATATTGACCATTAAAAACACCATATTTACATTCCATGACCGGTGTGCCGTCTACTTTAGCAGAGACTATCTCTGGCACGCTGAGCGGGATCACATCACCGACTTTCATGTTCAGGATGTCGCCCAATGTGACACGGGTCGTACCCAGATCCGCCACCAGTTCGACTTCCGCAATTTGTATCTGCTGCGTCATCAGACGTACCCAGCGCTTATCCACTTCCAGGGTTTCACCTTGCAGGCTGCTGGTCAGTATGTCGCGGATAGGTTCGATGGTGGAATAGGGCATGCAAATATGCATTTCACCACTAACAGGCCCCAGCTCTATTGTGAACGTGGTGGATACCACTACTTCATTCGGGGTCGCGATGTTAGCAAACTGGGTGTTCATTTCTGAACGTATGTATTCAAATTCAATCGGATATACCGGTTCCCATGATTTCGAATACGTCTCAAAAATAATTTCCAGAATACGATGAATTATCCTTTGTTCTGTCTGCGTGAAGTCGCGCCCTTCGACCCTGGTATGAAAGCGGCCATCTCCGCCAAACAGATTGTCGACCAATAAAAATACCAGGCCGGGATCGAGTACTATCAGTGAGGTGCCACGCAAAGGCTTCATGTGCACCAGATTCAGATTGGTTGGCACCACCAGATTACGGATGAATTCACTGTATTTCGACACGCGTACCGTGCCGACGGAAACTTCAGCACTGCGACGTAAAAAATTGAATAAGCCTATGCGTAACAGACGGGCAAAACGTTCATTGATGATCTCCAGCGTCGGCATACGGCCGCGTACAATACGCTCTTGCGTAGCAAGATTGTAAGGACGGACACCGGAGGTGTCCTCCTGAGACAGAGAGTCATCCTGATCTCCCGTGACGCCCTTCAAAAGGGCATCAACTTCTTCCTGGGAGAGAAAATTGTCTGACATGATGCTTATTGAACGACAAATGAAGTGAAGAACACACCGCCAACTTTTTGCGGTTCGCCTTTTGGTGTGAAAGGCTGAGAGGTTTTCTCAACGATTTCTTCCACCAGTTTTTCTTTACCCTCAGTTGAAATGATTTCGCTGGCTTCTTTACTCGACAACAGCAGCAGCAAGCGGCTACGCACTTGCGGCATATTGGCTTTAATCAGATCAGCCTGTTCCTGGCCCTCTACCTGCAGTGTCATGCTAACTTGCAGGTATTTATCGCCTTCATTCGATTGTAAATTGACGGTAAACGGCTCCATCGGCAGGAAAACAGGTGGCTTGGCCACTTCGACTTTGTGTTCTTTTTCTTTGCCGGCTGATTTTTTAGACAAAAAGAAAGCAGCGCCGCCACCTACACCTGCCAGCAAAACGACTGCAGCAGCGATGATAATGATCAGCTTTTTCTTTGATTTGCCGCCAGCAGCGGGTTCACCGTGTTCCGGTGCTGCTTTCGCAGGAGCTTTCGCCATGTTCTTCCTCTCATCTGGCAAGACGTGCCACGATTTTCTCTATTATCCAATATCGCTGGCATGCGCGAACGGTGAAACAAAGGGGAGAAACTGCCTTAGCTCAGGGTTTCTCCAGAGCTTACTCTATGTTGCCGGTCCTGTTATTTGCTTTGTATGCCTGCGTATCGCTTGAGCTTCTTATTTTACCTGTTTCAGAGGCAATATTTCCAGTTTGCTGCTCAGGCGAAAGTATCTACTGCCCCGACATTTGCTCTGGCTCTGCCAACTGTTGTTGCGCTGCGCGTTGTTTCTGCATCATTTCTCATCATTTCCGTGCTGCGACGCAGGCTGTTATCTGAGCGGAAATCGGCATTTGCCTGTTGTTGCCCCTGTCCTTGTCCCTGGCCTGATGCTGACGTTTGGGTCTGCACATTAAATCCCGCTAACTGCATGCCCGCATCATTCATCATGTCGCGTAACTTAGGCATTGAGGCTTCCAGTGCCTGGCCGACTTCTGGCTGGGCTGTAATGAACGTAGCATTGGCCTGATCCTGATTCAGACTGAGGATAATTTTCAATGGTCCCAACTCTGGTGGATTCAAAGTCAGTTCTGCCTGTTGTAAGTTACTCGCAGCCATGCTGATAACATGCTCACCGATGGCCTGGTCCCAGCCTGACTGATGGACTCCGGTTGCAATGGCGACCGGGCGCACGGCCTGTTCAGTTTGCACATAAGCCGCAAATCCTGTGGTGGCTTGTGTCGCTGCCGCTGGGATCGCGGTTGCAGCTTGTTCCTGAGTGTTGCGCAATTGACTGACAAAGGACAGGTGTTCTTCCGATTTTTGTCCTGTTATGCCGGATTGAACTGCTCCTGCCTTGTTGTCGTTCTGTGCCGGATTAAGTTCAGACAAGGCCTTTGTATCTGTCAGTGCCGTTTTTTTTGCTGCCTGCGCTGATTCATCTGCAACTTGATCATTCGCGCTGCCGGAACGCAGCGGGGGCTGTCCCGTTGCGGATGGCACCACTGCCGATCCCAGTGATTGTGTCTGGTTCTGTTTTACAGTGTCGCTGATGTCGGTTCTTAATGCGTGGACAGGAAAGGCAAGGGCAGAAGTGTTACCGGCATCCGGGTTGCCGGGATCCGCGATCAGCTTGTCGGACTCGCGCATTGCTGGTGCAGCGATGTATTCTGGCTGGCCAGGGTCTGCGATCAGCTTACTGTCTTCACGCTTCGCTTGTGCCAGTATCGCGAAATCGTCAGCTTGCTTCGGATCGGCGATCAGCTTTCCGGGCTCCCGCGTCGCGTGTGCCGGTGCCGGCGTGATTGCAGAGTTGGACGCAGAAGAGCCGCTGGCGTCTGAATGTGCGGCGTTGACGAGGTGAGGGATTTCTTTGTTGGCCTGGTCCAGTTGCACGCCAGTCTGCTCTTCACTACCCGGCGTCACTGCAGCGGGTATCAGTTGTTGCAGCAAGCTGGATAAGGCAGCTGTTTGTGCTGTAGGCGTCGTAGCATCTTTTTGCTCATCATCCACGGCCTGTTTCACTTTGGTACTACCTGTCTTATTGTCATTGCTAGTGCGAACCGGGTTTGTCATTGAGGCTGTCTGGGGCGTAGGCGCAGATTTACGCGTTTGTTGATTGACCAATTCCTGTTTGAATTGCTGCTGAAACGTACTGACAGCGGGAGCAGAGTTGCCAGCTGATTTGCTATTGATGCCGGCGACATTCGCGGATAGAAAATCGCTGGCAGGTTTAATAGGCGTGGTTTGCATGATCCGGCTCATTCAAAACTAAAACTTTTATTTGTAAAAATAAGTGCGTGCCGCAAAATCATCGGTCTGTTTCTGGTCACGCTTACTCTCTTTGGCCTGTCTGATGGATGTTGCGCGTTTATCCAGTGTGTTATAAGACAAGCGTTTCTTTTCATTGGCTTGCCAGTTGATTTTCGCCATTTCAATTTTGTGCTCTGCATCTTTAACGACCAGCTTTTGGCCATCGACGGCACTGTCCAGCTTGGCCAAAAAACTCATGAAGTTACCGTACTGCGTAATATTGATGCCGCGCGCACTGGCTTCCCTGAATTTTGCATCGTAATCATCGCGGTATTGCAGCAACAAATTCAGCTTGCTCAATGTGTCTTCATGAGCGCGGATTGCTTTACCCAGCGTTTTCGCTGCCTCATCGGTATCGCGTTCGGCAATTTCAATCAGCGTTTGTAATGGGGACTTTGCTGCCATAATGATTTCAGTATAGTCGCCTCATGCCTGAATTTAAGCGTTAAACAGAGCCTGAAGTCCCGTCAAGCTCTCGGATATGCTGCATTTTTCGAGGATGTTCTGCTGCAAAAATGCGGTAATGTGCGGATGCAGACGTATCGCTTCATCCAGCATAGCATCAGAGCCGGGTGCGTATGCGCCAACACTGATCAGGTCGCGGCTACGCTCATAACGTGAATACATCTGCTTGAGCTTACGTGCCAGTTGCTGATGTTCTGGTGTGGTAATGCTGTGCATGGCGCGGCTGATCGATTGTTCGATATCAATCGCCGGATAATGGCCAGCCTCCGCCAGCGTGCGGTTCAGTACGATATGGCCATCCAAAATCGCGCGGGCCGAGTCTGCTATCGGGTCTTGCTGATCATCGCCTTCAGTCAACACCGTATAAAAGGCGGTAATCGAGCCACCCCCTTCTTTGCCATTGCCTGCGCGTTCGACCAGTACCGGCAGTTTGGCAAAAACAGAAGGCGGATAACCCTTAGTCGCTGGCGGCTCACCGATAGCCAGCGCAATTTCACGTTGGGCCATGGCGTAACGGGTCAGGGAGTCCATAATTAACAAGACGTTATGGCCTTGATCGCGGAAAAACTCTGCAATAGTGGTGGCGTAGGCGGCACCTTGCAAACGTAAGAGCGGCGGCGCATCTGCAGGGGCAGCGACCACAGCAGAACGCGCCAGGCCGTCTTCACCCAGAATTTGTTCAATAAATTCCTTAACCTCGCGACCCCGTTCGCCGATCAGACCAACCACAATTACATCTGCCGTGGTGTAGCGTGCCATCATGCCGAGTAAGACACTTTTACCGACGCCGGAACCCGCAAATAAACCCAACCTTTGTCCGCGGCCGACACTAAGCATGCTGTTAATCGCACGCACACCCACATCCAGCGTGTCGCTGATAGGCGCACGCTCCAACGGGTTGTAAATTCTGGCTCCCAATGGTGCACTGACTTGCGTATTCAGTGGCCCCAACGTGTCCAGCGGACGTCCATTACCATCGACCACACGGCCCAGTAACTGATAGCCGACCGGTAACTGGCGGCTGCGGTCGTTAGGTCTGCGCTGCGCTTGCTGCGCCGGGGATAACACTTCTGCGTAGACTGGTGCGCCTGGTGTGACGCCATCCAGGTCACTGTGTGGCATCAGGAATAAACGATCACCATCAAAGCCCACCACTTCGGCATCAATGTGTGAGCCGTTTGCCAGATGGATAGCGCAGGCGCTGCCCACTGGCAGGCGCAAACCAACGGCCTCCATTACCAGGCCAGTCACTTTAGTGACGCGTCCAGCGACCACCAGATCGTCGGAGGGGCGTATGCCGGACTGGCTGGTTTTCAGCAGTGATTGCCATTCGTGGGTCAGGGTCGCTTCCATCTGTCTCAGTCCGGTGTCTGCAATTGTTCGGTGATGTGTGCACTCAGTTTTTGCCAGCGATTTTCCAGGCTTGCATCAATCACGTTTTGTGGGGTCTCTATCATGCAACCACCACGCGTAATTTGCTCGTCGGGGCAGATACGCCAGCCTATCTGTTGCAAGGCGGGGGTGAGTAATTCCTTTACCTGCGCTGCATCATCAGGATGCACATGGATTTGGGTTGCCTGTTGGCGCGACGGTAGCTGAGCAATCGCATCCTCTGTGATGCGGAGTATGAGTTCAGGGTGCATGTCGATCTGGGTTCTGAGCATGGCTTGTGCCAGATCTAAGGCCAGTGCCAGCAAATCTTTGCCCGTTTCCTTGCCCATGTGTTGCAGCTGTGCGCTGAAGTTTGTAGTGAGCTCTTGCAAATGCTGTAATTCCTGCTGCATTTCAGCACGCGATTCTGCGTAAGCCTGTTCTTTACCATCCAGCAGCCCTTGTTCAAAAGCGCTCTGATACGCGTCCTGATATGCCTCCTGGCGAGCCTGTTGTCGCACGGCCTCCAGCTCTTCCTCTGTCAGCATAGGGGCTAGCGCTGCCTCTACAACAGGGGCAGAAACAGGCTCTAACTCTATTTTTGGATGTTTATCCCCGAACGAAGCCAGCTCCCAGGGGCGGAAGGCGGCCGGATCAAGGTTACGGAAAATACTAGACATAGGCGTCATCGCCTTTTGAGCCCAGCATGATCTGACCTTCGTCAGCCAAGCGGCGTACCACCAGCAGAATTTGTTTCTGTTGTGCTTCGACTTCAGACAAGCGTACTGGTCCTTTGGATTCCAGATCTTCACGCATCATTTCAGCTGCACGGGCCGACATATTACGGAAGATTTTTTCACGCATATCCGGATTGGCACCTTTCAGTGCCACGATCAGCGAGTCGGACTGGACTTCACGCAGCAGCATTTGTATGCCCTTGTCGTCAATATCCATGATGTTATCGAAGACGAACATTTCATCCATGATTTTTTCTGCCATATCGCCATCATATTTGCGCAGATTGTCCATCACGGAGGCTTCGTTTTCACCACTCATGAAGTTGAGAATTTCGGCAGCAGCACGCACACCACCGATGGATTTTTTCTTCAGACTTTCATTGCCAGTCAACAGCTTGGTCAGCACGTCATTGAGTTCACGCAGTGCCGTTGGCTGAATGCCATCGAGGGTCGCGATCCTCAGCACAACATCATTACGCAGACGTTCAGAGAAATTATTCAGAATTTCGCAAGCCTGATCGCTTTCCAGATGCACCAAAATGGTTGCAATAATTTGCGGATGCTCATTCTTGATCAGATCGGCAACGGAAGGGGAGTCCATCCATTTCAGACTTTCAATCCCGCTGGCATCTTTGCCGCCCAGAATGCGGTTAAGCAATGACGATGCCTTATCATCGCCCAAGGCTTTGGTCAGTACGTTGCGGATGTACTCGTCGGAGTCTAATCCGACCGAGGAGCTGACATCGGCTTCGGCTTTAAATTCATCCAATACCTTGGCGATTTTTTCGTGCGGTATAGCGCCTATGGTCGCCATTGCAGCACCAATTTTCTGGACTTCCCGTGGACCGAGAAATTTCATGACTTCCGCTGCGCCATCCTCACCCAGAGCCAGCATGAAGGTCGCTGCTTTCTGTACGCCGTCATCACTCATTATTCACCCACTTTTTAATCACGTTAGCGACGATTCTTGGATCGGATTTAGCCAGTTCACGGGCCAGTTCCAGATTCATCTCATAGATAGTAGCTTGTTTGCCGGCAACTTGCTGTTCCTCTTCACTGGAAAGCTGAACCACAGCACCGTCTTCTTCTGCAGCGGCGGCTTCTTCGGCGATACGCTCTTCCTCGGCAATGCGTTCTGCCTCCTCGGCTTCTGCTTTTGCCTTGGCTTCGGCTTCTTCTTTCTCTTTGTCTTTGCCCATGATTTTGTACAGGATAGGGCGTAAGTAACCAAAGAACAGGTAAGCCATGACTGCGGCAAGCAACAGGTAACGCCCGAGTTCTTTGGCCAACTGGATGTTTTCCGGCTGCTTCCAAAGTGGTGCGTCTATCAGGTTTTCTTTATCCGGACCTACAAACGGGCTATTGGCAACGCTTAAAGTATCTCCGCGTTCTTTGTTGAAGCCCATCGCTTCTCTGGCAAGATCGGTAATTTGTGTTTTTTCAGCATCAGTCAAAGCACGTGGGATGATCTTGCCATTTTTGTCGGTTTCATTTTTGTAGTTGACTACGACTGCAACTGACAGGCGCTTGACGCCACCCATGCCTTGCTGGGTATAACGTATGGTTTTATCGACTTCGTAATTAATGGTCGAATCCTTCTGTACCAAGCCGGATGCAGCAGCCTGACTGCTGGTGGTGCTGCCGCCGGTGACCAGAGGCGCAGTTGCAGGTACCGGAGGCTGGTTAGTCAGTGCACCAGGAACACCGGAAGGATTATTGTTTTTATTGAAGGTTTCGCTGGACTGCTGGCTGCGTATGGTCGAGGCTTCCGGTGGCGAGTTAGGGCGATAGCTTTCCGCTGCCTGCTCGCTTTTCGAGAAGTCGATATCGGCGGTCGCTTCCGCATGCACATTGTTGGCACCAACGATAGGGGCAATGATGGATTCTACCCGCTTGATGATGTTTTGCTGATATTCCTGCACGTATTTGAGTTGTGATGGATCCAGATTGGCGCCTATGCCCTGACGATTCATATCCGAGAGGAGGGTACCGTTCTGATCCACAATGGATACGTTTTTGGTCGATAGTTCCGGGACGCTGCTGGCAACCAGATGCAGAATTGCGCTGACCTGTTGCTGGTCGAGATTACGCCCGGGGTAGAGGTTTAGTAATACTGATGCAGTTGGCTTTTGCTGGTCGCGGATAAAGACGTTTTGCTTAGGAATAGCCAGATGCACGCGTGCTGCCTGCACCGAGGAAACCGCCTGGATAGAGCGTGCCAGTTCCCCTTCCAGCGCGCGTTGGAAATTGACCTGTTCCAAAAACTGAGAAATACCCAGTTTTTGATTTTCCATCAGTTCAAAGCCGACATTGCCACCTTTGGGCAAGCCCTGTGAGGCGAGTTTCAGACGTGCATCATGCACTTGTGCGGCCGGTACCAGGATTGCATTACCGCCGTCTGAATACTTATAGGGTACGTTCATTTGCTGCAGCGATGCCACAATCGCTCCGCCGTCACGGTCATTGAAATTGGAAAACAGTACTTTGTACTCAGGTTGTTGCCCCCACAGCCACAAACCGACCATGATGGCAATGATCAGTGCAGCCCCGCCAGACAACATCGCTATGCGTATGCCCGGGGTTTGCGGGATGCCGAACAGGCGTGGCGGCTCGGCGACGACCTCTTCAGGATTCAACAATGTGTCAGCTGTGGCCATAAATTACTCCAACCGCGGCAAAATCAGTTAATTGTGGGTACATGATACTCGTCAGCTTAAGCGTTATTGGCTGTGGCAAGAGGTGTGCTTCCTGCGCATCAAACCAAGATGGTTTTTCTCTGTTAGCTATTTTGCGTTAACCGACAAAAATTGATGGCCCGAATAAAGGGGATTTTCCCTGCTTACTCTGGCATATGCAGCGGGTGGAAGCTGGTAAGGTATTGCATGGGACATTCTTTTAAAGATACACGCCCAAGCAGTCAGCATGGTTCCTGTTATGCAAGTGCCCGTAAGCGCCGCATGGCAGGGGAAATCAGGCGCAGTAAAAGACAGATTGAATAGGGAGTTGATATGAAACTCGCAGGCATAGATAGCAGCCGCATTGATGCGATGGTGGCACAGTTGCGCAGTGCAGCAGCGAAAATGGAGGCTGGCGCTGGTGTCAATCAGGCTGGTGCCGCGACTGGGGCGGCGGCAACGACAGCGCCGCAAAAACTGGATTTTGCAGATGCCTTAAAAGCGTCGCTCGATCAGGTGAATGAGGTACAAATGAGCTCGCAGGAACTGGGGCGAAAATTTGCATTGGGTGACGATAAAGTCAGTCTGTCCGACGTCATGATCTCTATGCAAAAAGCAAATATCTCATTCCAGACTACAGTGCAGGTCAGAAATAAATTGGTATCTGCATATCATGACATCATGAGTATGCAGATTTGATTGGCAGGGGATGGTGGCGAGACGGAGAGGGCGGGTCAGCGTATGCCGGTTAGTTTGGAATTACGCTCGCGCTCCAGTTTCATGATGTAACGCTGCACGCTGGCCAGCACCGCATTCGACAAATTGATGAACTGGCAGCCAACACGGCGATTCGACTTCCCATTCAGTAAAACCAGCTCCTGAGAATTTCTGATCTGCAGGCTCACGTCAACTAAGCCTATACCTGGTAATTCCACCTTGCAGTGGTCGTAGGTTGTGCCTACGGTCACATCGAGTATTTTTTTCTCATCGAGTACAGCAATGCCACCGCAACTGATGTCCACCAGCGTCAGCTTCAGTGTTTCTATCCGGCCATCGACTTCGACCGGGAAATTAGCTTTGATTGGCGTGGAAAGTGGCGTGTTGATGCGGTAGTACTCGCGTCTTTGCAGGCGTATCAATGTAGCCGGAATGGGAAATTGCAGCGAAGGCCGGTTCTCAAAGCTGGCAATGCTGACTTTGTTTGCAGAGAATTGAATACCTATCTTGTCCAGCAAGCCCTCAAACGAGATACGATTTGCTTCTGCTATACGCTGGTTCGCCAATTGACCAGGTGCGCTGTCCACGATGACCAGATTCGCTGCTTCGTCGATATGCAGAATAGAGGTGATAAAAACCTCAGCCCCCCCGTTAATCAGCATGCTGATTAACTGGTTACTGTCACTTAGCCCACGTAGCAGTGCAATAATTTCTCTGCGGGACTCGACTTGATAGGGACTTTGATTCTCTGTCCCAAGAGTGGGGGTAAGTTGCATATTTGTGTTGTTATTGTCAGTAAAATGAAGTCATACAAAAGTCAGCGTGGGTAGATATCACTTTTGCTTGTTTCCAGACTTTTCGGCTTCGATATGGTAAAGCCAAGCGAGCAGTTCTGCAACTGCACGATACAGAGCAGGCGGAATATCCTGATCCAGCTCCACCCGCATGAGTAAACTCGTCAATTCTTTTGATTCATGCACATGCACGCCATGTTCCCTGGCTTTGAGTATGATCTGTTCTGCAATCAGGCCCTTGCCCTTAGCGACAACCTTGGGCGCGCCTTCACCCTCATGATAGGCCAGTGCCACGGCATTTTTAAGTGGCAAATGATGGGGCTGATCATCCATGGTGTATGAGTGTATCTTTTATTGCTAAATTAAACTGGATAAACTGAACAAGTTGGCTGGCGTACTGCACATCACTGTATGCCTTCAGGCTTCATCCGACTTAGGTGCAACTGCCTCAGAAACTTGCAATCCGGATATTTGCATGCCAGCTGCTTCAATGGCCGTTCTTAAGCTGCGCTCATTCGCTGCCAGTGTCAATGCTGAAGATTCAACGGCGGAGATCGCGATTTGCACTGTGTTTTGATGTAATTGTAGTTTCGCGTCCAGCTCGCCCAGTCCCGGCAGCGTCATGCGCAAGTGGGTATGCCAGATTTCAGTTGGTGGTGTAGTAACAATAGTCTGATGTGGCGACTCTCTGGTGATCACCCATTCCAGCGGTTGACCGGGAAATAATTCGCCGCGCCATTGCAATTTGTCTTGCTCAAGCAGTTGTAGCTGATTTTGAATCAATTGCTTCAAGCTATCTGTATATCCACTTTGCTCAGTGGCTTCCGGTGGAATCGCTGCCAGTAAGCTGTGCTGAGGCTCAGCTTCCAGTGCTTTCTGTTCCAGCTGTCCTTGTGCCCAGGCCGCAATATGCGACTCATAAAACAAGCCGCTTTGTGCTATGGCCTTTTTCATCGTATCTGCCATTAAAGCGGGTTTGCTTAAGTCCTGAGCATCATTTAGCAAGGGTTGGGCGGCTAGAAGTTCTGCTCCTGACAGGATTTTCCCCTTATCTGTCAGTCGCAACAAAATTTGACTCAGCGGGCTGAGTTGGGTGACGCTGCTGGCGTCAGTTTGCGCCAACTGCAAAGCCAGACTTGCACTCAGCTGTTCGGGGCTGATTCTGACCCACTGCGCTTGTTGACTATTGATGTCGGTGTGTAAATTCAGTGTGTAATGCGCAACATCGAGTGGCTGAGCGGGATTTTGCAGGCTGATATGGATAGTTGGCGTGAGCGTCAGCAAGCGGAAACTGAGTTTGTCGGCACCCGAAAAACTGGCCGGCAGCTTTAAGCTGGTACTCAGATCGCCAATGCGTATGGTCGTCAGCTGATCAGGATTGGTGCCCAAAACTTCAGCCTGAGCAGGCTGGCCCAATGCCAGTTGAGCAAACTTCAGATAGGTGTTCTGATCGCCCGCTTTGAGTGGCAGTGCAGAACTGATCGCCTCGACAGCGGAAATGGGCTTGTACAAGCTGTCAAGGCGCACAGGCATGATCTTCAGGCCGCGTTACCGGTCCCGTAAGCAGTATTGACTTTCAGGGCCGTATTTGAGCTGCGCATCAATTGTGATAGTTCCGCCATCCACGGTTCGGTGATATCGCGAATTTCCCTGTCGTCCGCCAGGATTTTTTTAATGACCCGAATTTTTCTTTCTTTTAACTCAGGGGAGAGCGGTGTTGGTGTATCAGCTGTCTTAATGGCTTCCACTTTCAATGAACAATCACTTTCCAGCAAGCTTAAACGTTCCCAGTCCCGGTCCCGCGCAGCATTGAGCATCTGATTGGTCAGAGACGCGACATTTTCATATAAGGAGATAATTTCTAAGCTTTCCATTCTGAATCAAGCCTCAAAAACGTGAGTAGGACGTGGTTGTAAAGGGTCATGCATCATGACTGGAGCTGTTTCCGCTGTAGTTGCCTGGGGAGCGATTGCATCCCAGGCAGATTTCAGATCCCGCAATAATTTTGATACTTCGATCAGTGCATCTTCGCTGTTGTTGAGATTGGCCAGCAGCAATTGCCTGGTCATGTATTCATACAAAGCATCGAGATTCAATGCGATTTCGCCACCAACCCGCTTATCGAGACTGGCCCGTAAGCCGTTATCAATAATTGAAATTGCCTTAGAAATGGATTTGCCTTTTGCGGCAATATCGCCGCTTTGCATTTGTACCTGTGCGTTATTAATTGCAACGATGGCACCTTCAAACAGCATCACGATCAGTTTATGAGGTGACGCGGCAATCACACCGGTTTCAACACCTATTTTTGTATAAGCATTCGCGCCATTTGCTGATGAACTAAACATGGGAATTCCTTCGCTTTATCTTTTACTTGTTAGTGGTGCCGTTTAAAACATTAATCTGCTGTGTCAGAAAATTCTGGGTCGCGGTCATGGAACTTACAATTTTGTCCAGCGCAGAAAACTGAGCCTGATACCTGGCCTGGGTGGCTGCCAGTCGTTTATTGATGGTGTCAGTCTGCTTTTGCAGGTCTTTGATTGAGGTGTTAATACCGTTTGTGGCATTGGTAATAGAACCATTTGCGCCGACAAAACGACTTAGCGTCGCATTCAAATTAAATGCATAGCCTTGAGAAAAGTTTACGCTGCCGCGATCACCGGTGGAGCCGCCACTGATCAGAACTTGTATGCCCGCAGAGTCCGACCCGGCGGAACCGGTCAGCGTCTGCCCTGCACCAATTGCGGTCACGCCGTTTAAGGTTCCGATGACGTTTTTGCCGGGTGTGCCGGCATTCACAACGCCAGTCAGCTGATCTAGCCCGGTGCCTGATTTATTGGTCAGGCTGATATTTGAAGTGGACCCATAGCTGCCTGAGGTTATATTCAAGAAGCCATTGGAGTCTATCTTGGTGCTAATGCTGATACCCTGAGCGCTAAAACCAGCGGTGCCATTGACGGCTGACTGTATCATGCTCGCCAATTGGGTCGCAGTATAAGTGCCGGCGGTCAGGTTCACATCAGCAGCGACACCATCGATGGAAAACGATAGGGTAGTACCGCTGGCAATGGTAGTCGGGCCGCTATTTAAGTTGAGGCTGCCGGTCAGATTGCCCTGTGTCGCCAGTTGACTAATATTGACTGCATAGGAACCGGGTTTGGTGTTGGGGCCTGCGCCGACGAAAGTAGTCAGGCTATCGGTCGTCTTACCTGCAGCCGCAAATAAGCCCGCCACATCACTGAAGTTGGCGCTCAGTGCAGCCTGTAATTTGCTTGAATCGACTGCGAGTGAACCATCTTTTTGGAAGGAAATGCCTATTTGCGCCAGATTGGTCAGGCCACCACCCAGTCCGGCAACGGAATTGGTCATCACGCTGCGTATTTGGTTTTGTACTGACTGTACTGTTGCATCACCCAGCAAAGCCCCAGCAGCTTTAGTCGCCGGGTTGTAGGAGGTAACGGAGGTGATGGTGGAATTCAGACTATTGTATGCATTCACGAAAGCGGTGATGCCGCTTTGTATCTGGGTCGTATTCGCAGTCAGGTTAACGGAAGTCGTGCCGACTTTCTGTGCTGTGATCGTCACGCCCTGAATCGCGTTTGACACGTTATTGCTGGCGCTGGTGACAGCGATACCATTTACCGTCAGATTGGCGCTTTGCGCATTCACGACTTCTTTAAAATTCTGTGTCCCGGCCGGATCATAGTTCATCAGGCTGGCCAGCGAACTATCTCCTGTCGTGGTGATTTTCATGCTGGATGTCGCACCGGTTTTGCTGGAATTGAGTACCAGGTGATACGGTGTGGCGCTGCCATCACCAACTATCGAAGCTTGTACACCGATTTTCGCAGCATTGATGGCATCACGTATGCCTTGCAAGGAATTGTTTGTGCTGTCTATGGTAACCGTGCCAGTCGCCTGGGTAGCATCCTGATCGAAGCTCGCACCTGTGTAAACACCGGACGCGGCGGTGCCGGTGATGGTACCAAACTGAAAACTGATCGTTGTGCTGGTCCCCGATCCTATCGGTGTCGTCGTGCTTACCTGACCAGCGCTGGAAATCGTTTGTGACTGCGCGATTTTGCTGACGTTAATATTGTAACTGCCTGCGACAGCGGTGCTGTTAGCGGATGCACTGGCGACCGATGAATCGGATACAGATGCATTCAGATTTTTGAATGTATTCGTGTTGTTAAGGGTGGCAAGCGCGGTTTGTAAAGAACTTAGCGCACCATTGACAGTGCCGAAAGCAGTCAGGTTTGCCTGATAGCTAGCCTGCTTCTTGGTAATGTTGACCAAAGGCGTACTTTCAGCCTGCATCAGCTTACTGATGATGCCGCTCACATCCAGTCCAGATCCGACGCCAGTTGATTGAATTGTAGCCACGTGATTCTCCTTAATTAGCCATCACTTTATCAAATCAACGACCGACCCAATCCGGATGACAGAGGGGTATTTATGGGTCAATTTCTGAAAAAGCCATTACGCCTGCTGTTTAATCAGCAGTCCTTGTAACTTATCCAGAGATTTTGAAATTTCAAGTGCTTCTTCACTTGGAATCTGACGTAACACTTGCTTGGTTTGCTGGTCGATAATTTTAACAACCACCTTGTCACTGTCTTTATCGACACTGAACTGCAAATCCTGAGAAAAAGATTGCATGCTTTTATTGATGTCAGCGACAGCTTTAGTGACCTGGCTAAGGTCTGGTGCAGTGCCGGACTCGGTTTTGGTGTTTGCAGTACCTGGGAGTCCACTGGTATTTCCGACACGTTGCGCATCAGAACTGATGTTCACTTTTTCACTGATCAGTTGTCCTGATTGCACCGAACTGCCAATCGATCGGATGTCCATGATCATTTCCTTAAAGTAGTATCCCCCGATCATGATGACCGGGGGAAAATTTACATCATACTAATTGTAGCTGCTGTTGGGGATTAGCCGCGCAGCAGAGCCAACACGCCGTTAGGTGCCGAGTTAGCTTGCGCCAGAATCGCCGTACCAGCCTGTTGTAATACCTGTGCACGGGTCATATTCGCTGTTTCCGATGCGAAGTCAGCATCTTGAATACGGCTACGTGCAGAAGATAAATTCTCTTGCGAAGTTTGCAGACTGGTCACTGCAGAAGTGAAACGGTTCTGGAACGCACCCAAAGAAGCGCGGGAGGAGTTCACAGACGCCAGTGCAGAGTCAATGGTTGCCAGCGCTGATGTTGCACTTGCTGCCGTGGTCAGATCCAGAGAGGATAAACCACCACCAACTGTTACTGACGCAGAAACTGCCGTTGTGCTCAGACCAACCGAAGTTGCGCCTACACCCGCAGCAGCAGTGGTAGTACCGGCACTCAAGCCAGAGGCTGTCAGACCACCTGCTGTACCTGCAACTACAATATTGCCTCCAGTCAGGGATTGTAATTTCAATGTGCCGTTGGAGCTTGCAGTAGCAGTGACACCTGTTTTTGTCGCAGACGCATTGATCGCGTCGGCGATGTTCTGGCCTGCGATCGCCGCTGTCGCGCCACTGGCAACTGCACCAATATCAAAGCCGTTGATGGTGATACCGCCTGCTGACAAACCGGATGTAGTCGCTGCACCACCCGCTGTAACGCTGGTTTCCGACCCATTACTTACCTGAATACCTTTGGAGTTGCTGGATGTCAGGCTGACCTGCGCAGATACGGTTGAAGTGGTGGCACCACTGGCGGTACTTGCTGTCAAGCCGGTCAGCGCATCAACTGTGGCTGCGCTTGCGGTTCTTTCTATGGTGATATTGCGGCCATCGGAAGCGGACAGATTCACTGCGCCTGTTGTAGTGTCATAGCTGGCAGATACGCCGGATTGTGCAGATTTGGCATTGATCGCCGCTGTCATTTGGGAGCCGCGCTCTACAGCGGTACTTGCAGAAGCCACTGCGCCAATATCAACACCGTTGATTTTGATCGAGCCGGACGTGATCGCAGTCAGACCACCGCTGCTGACTGCAGTACCGGCAACGCTGTTTGCATTCGCGACTGCAGATACGCCGGTATTGCCGGACGCAGCATTGATCGCTGCTGCTTTGGCAATCGCGCTACCGTTGGAATCTTTGTAAGAAACGCCGTCCGCGTTGGATGCACCTATGCTTACGCCGTTAATGATCAGGGAGCCTGCACCGATCGCATCATTGGTATTCGATGCGCCAGCCAGAGTTGCAGAGTAGCTGGAGCTGGAGCCTACGCCCAGGGAACTTGATTTTGCACTGGCGATCGCACTGATCGAGATCTGATCGTTAGCGGTGCCGTTTGCACCAACCTGGAAAGTCTGGTTGGAGAAGGAGCCGTCCAGCAGGTTCACGCCATTGAAGTTAGATGTGCTGGCCACACGATTGATCTCAGAGATCAGCTGGCTGGCTTCATTATTCAGCGCTGCGCGGTCAGATGCACTGTTAGTACCGTTGGATGCCTGAACTGCCAAGTCACGGATACGTTGCAAGTTGGAGCCGATTTGCGATAAATCGCCCTCAGCGGTTTGCGCGAGAGAGATACCGTCGTTCGCATTACGAGCTGCCTGGTTTTGACCGCTCAGTTGGGAAGTCATACGTTGGGCAATCGCCAGACCTGCCGCATCGTCTTTTGCGCTGTTGATACGCATACCGGACGACAGGCGCTGCATCGCAGTGGACAAAGACGCTTGAGAAGTGTTCAGATTGCGTTGAGCATTGATCGACGCAATATTGGTATTGATATATGAAGCCATGTTGATTCTCCTTACCTAAGTTATTCAATTCGGCGTTTGAGCCTCAAACTTTGGTCTGTCTTGTTGACTGTTGCACCGCCGTTGTAAAGGGTAACGGTCAGGGTTTGAAAACTTTTAGGAAGTTACCGCAAATAAATATTATTTTTTTTGCTTAAGTTTCCCTGTATTTTCCGTTCTACGACAGATTTTTTAAATACTTTAGGGTAATTTGCACCGTAATCTTGCCTCTGTTTTGCTGATTAAAAAGAAATTTTCTCGATAAAATGAGGGCGTCAAACTGGCTTCTTGCACATCTGAGCTGCGATTTCTGAGTTGCATCATAGCTGTTGCAGGAGTTTTTGCTACATTTTCCATGTCAGGACTTGAAAGAGGTCGTTATAGTGAAAACAATTAATCCGCAGAAATTTCTGTCTGAAGCCAAAGCAAGTTTCAAAAATGGTGATATCACCCATGCCGCTGAGCTATGCCAGCAAATTACCGCACGCTATCCGCTGAATGCGGATGCCCATTATGTGTTAGCTAAAATAGCTATACGACAAAACGACTTTGCGTCTGCCTGGCATGCGTTGAAGCAGGCTTTTGCAGGCAGCGCGGCGGCGAAAGTCGACGCTGATGCCTGTTACGACTTAATGAATGCACTGATCGAAGCAAAGAACTTTGCTTTGCTTGAGCAAGTCAGTGTCTGGCTGACGACAGTTTTGCCACGTGACCCATATGGCTGGGATTATCTGGCAATCAGTCGTATAGAGCAGCAGGACTTTGATCGTGCACTTGAGGTTGGCAAGCGTGCCGTCGCGCTGATGCCGCAAAATGCGCATATACAGGGAAATGTGGGTGCTGCGCTCAATGGCTTGCAACGTTTTCCTGAGGCGATACAGGCTTTGCAAAGAGCGATACAGTTAGATCCGGGGCTGGCCAATGCACACAATAATTTAGGTAACGCCCTCAATGGCAATGGTCAGCAGGACGAGGCGATTGCTTCTTATCTGAAGGCAATCAGCCTGAATCCTCAGGTGCCTTTCTTTTACAGCAATCTGGCTGAAGTCTATACAGAGCAAAAAGAATACGATAAGGCGGAAGAGAGCTATCGTAAAGCGATCGCTATCATGCCAGATAATCCAATTGCAGTACCTGCATTGATTGATGTACTCACGCTGAAAGGAAAAGCAAAAGAGGCGATTGATTTTGCGGAAGTCGAAATTCTGAATCAGCCACGCAATTCAAAAATCTGGGCCGCCTATGGCAATTCCTTACAACGAGCCAGTAAACCCGACAAAGCGTTGGACGCCTATATGCAGGCGCTGGCCTTGGAAGCGGATCCGCAATCTAAATTCAGTCGTAAGATCTACAGCTCCTTGCTATTCGTGTTGAATTACCATCCGGATTTGCCGGCAGAGGTGATTTATGGCGGCTATGAGGAATTCGAGCAGCGCTTTGGTGCCCCGTTCCGCAACGAGTGGAAGCCTTTTTCAAATCAGCGTGATCCGGGCAAGAAGCTGAAAGTCGGCATTGTCTCGCAAGCTTTTTACAACCAGGTCTGCCGTTATTTCCTGTTGCCGATGATGGAGCATCTGGATCGTGGCAATATCGAAGTCTTTGCTTATTCGGATCCACCGATGGAAGACGTAGTAACGGAAAAGTATAAGGCGTGCACAGATTACTGGAGAGTGACGAATCATATGTCGGATGCTGAACTGGCTACCCAGATCCGGAATGATGGCATTGATATTCTGATTGATATAGGTGGACATTCGACTGACAACAGGCTGGGTGTATTTGCGCGCAAACCTGCACCGGTTTCCTTGCACTGGCTAGATTTCGGCTACACCACAGGATTAAAGGCGATCGATTACTACGTCACCGACCAGTATTCGGTGACCGACCATTGCGATCATTTGTTTTCCGAGAAGATCTGGCGTCTGAATGGGCCTACTATCGTATACCGCCCCGATCTCGGTGTGCCGGAAATGAGTGAGCCGCCATGCCTGAAAGACGGTATTGTGACCTTCGGCAGCCTGTCACGCGCCAATCGTATCAATCATAAAGTGATTAAGGTGTGGGCGGCTATCCTGGATGCGATGCCGAATTCGCGTCTGGTCCTTAATAGTGGTGATTTCCATGATCCTGGTATTCAAGACGAAATGGCAAAACGCTTTGAGGCTTATGGTATCGAGCGTTCCCGTCTGGATATCGGCTATGCATCACCTTCCTGGGTACCTTTACAGAAAATCGATATCAGTCTGGACTGCTTCCCACATAACTCAGGAACCACCCTGATTGAAAGCCTGTATATGGGCATACCCTATATCACCTTAGTGGACAGGCCCAGTGTCGGACGGCTGGGGGCCAGTATTCTGCATGCAGCCGGGTTCCCCGAGTGGATCGCAGAAACCGAGATGGAATATGCACAAAAGGCATTGATATTGGCGCATGACATCGAGCGGCTGGTGCACTATCGTCAGACGATGCGCCAGACGATGCGTGAATCCTTGCTGATGAATGAGCCGGCATTCGGGCAGAGTTTTGATCATGCTTTACGTCAGATGTGGTTGCGTTATTGTGAGGATAATCAGGTATGAAAGCGGTGATTTTGGCGGGTGGCCTGGGTACCCGGATTTCTGAAGAAACCCATCTGCGTCCCAAGCCCATGATAGAAATCGGTGGCCATCCTATTTTGTGGCACATCATGAAAAGCTATTCAGCGCATGGTGTGAACGATTTCGTGATCTGCTGTGGCTATAAGGGTTACATGATCAAAGAGTATTTCGCTAATTATTTTTTGCATATGTCGGATGTGACCTTTGACATGCAAAACAATCGCATGGAAGTGCATGAGCGGCATGCCGAACCCTGGAAAGTGACCTTGGTGGATACCGGTGAAGAAACTATGACAGGTGGGCGTTTAAAGCGGGTTGCCCGTTATATACAGGATGAGGAAGCATTTTGCTTCACGTATGGTGATGGTGTCTCGGATGTGAATATTGCAGAGTCTATACGCTTTCACCGTGAACACGGTAAGGCTGCCACCGTCACTGCCGTATTGCCGCCGGGCCGTTATGGCGCGCTGGAACGTCAGGGCAATCAAGTCGCCGGTTTTACAGAAAAACCACGCGGTGATGGCGGCTGGATCAATGGCGGCTATTTTGTGTTGTCGCCCGACGTGTTGCGGCTGATTCCGGATGACAGTTGCAGTTGGGAGAGTGAGCCGCTGAATCAGTTAGCCAGTCAGCAGCAACTGATGGCCTTCGAGCACAGTGGTTTCTGGCAGCCTATGGATACCTTACGCGAAAAAAATATGCTGGAAGAGTTATGGAATTCCGGAAGGGCACCATGGAAAATCTGGTAGCCAGACCGCGTCTGCCAGACCCGGCGTTTTGGCGGGGTAAGCGCGTTTTACTGACTGGGCATACCGGTTTTAAAGGAGCCTGGCTGGCGCACTGGTTATCTGCAATGGGGGCACAGGTCCATGGGTTGGCGCTGGCTCCGGCAACTTTACCTAACTTATTTGAAGGGTTGTCGCTGCCGGATCTCAGGCATCAATTGGCAGATATTCGCGATGTTGAAACAGTCAAACGCAGCTTCCAGCAAGCGCAGCCGGAAATTGTACTGCATCTGGCCGCCCAGGCGCTGGTCAGGCCTGCGTATCAGACGCCGCTTGAGACCTTATCCAGCAATGTGATGGGAACGGCACATGTGCTCGATGCGATGCGGCTGACGCCAGGCGTGCGTGTGGGGGTGATGGTGACGACCGATAAAGTTTATAAAAACCTGGAGACAGGTCAGGCATATCCTGAAACCGCTGAATTAGGTGGGCATGATCCTTACAGTGCCAGTAAAGCGGCCTGCGAGCTGGTGATTGCCAGCTACCGCAACGCGTTCTTGCAAGAGATGGATATCCGGATTGCGTCGGCAAGGGCGGGCAATGTGATTGGCGGCGGCGACTGGTCGCAGGACAGATTATTGCCCGATGCGGTCAAGGCCTGGCATCTGGAGCAGGAGGTATTAATACGGCGCCCTGATGCAGTACGGCCCTGGCAGCATGTGCTGGAGCCCCTGTGTGCTTACCTGTGCCTGGCAGAATCGCTGTGGGCTGATGCGCGTTTTGCCAATGCCTGGAATTTTGGTCCCGACAGTGCAGCTAGCGTCCGGGAAGTGGTACAGACGGCGCATGCCGCATTTGGTCGCGGTGAGCTACGTTTTGCGACTCAGCCAGAAGGTCCGCATGAAGCTGGTTTGTTGGCTTTAGATGCTAGCAAAGCGAGAGCTGAACTGAATATTTATGGCCGCTGGCAACTGACTCAAACGGTGCAGCGTACGATGGACTGGTATCAGCAGTTTTATCAAGGTGTGCCCGCGGCACAGCTGTGCGACCGTGATTTGCAGGATTTTCTGCAGGCCTGAAAGGAAAGAACATGGCTCAGAGATTTGAATTAATAGAAACTCCGCTCAGAGACTTACATTTGATTCAGCGTCTGCCACTGGGGGATGAACGCGGTTACTTCCAGCGCCTGTTTTGCGCGGAAGAACTGGCCATGTTTGGCTGGCGTGATCCTGTGCAGCAAATCAATCATACCTATACCAAAGACAAAGGCAGCGTGCGCGGATTACATATGCAATTAGCACCGCATGCTGAGGCGAAATTGATTACCTGTCTGCGCGGCGAAGTCTGGGATGTGGCGGTGGATTTACGTGCCGGTTCGCCCACTTTCCTGCATTGGCATGCGGTACATCTGATTGCTGAAAAAGCTTGTTCATATTTGATACCGGAGGGCTTTGCACATGGCTTTCAGACACTCAGCGATGAGGTGGAGATGTTGTACTGCCATAGCCGCGCGTATGCACCGGACAGCGAATTCGGCGTCCATGTGCAAGACCCTCGTTTGCAAATCCATTGGCCATTGCCGATTAGCCGACAATCAGAGCGCGATCAGCAATTTCCGTTTTTAGATCACCAATTTCAGGGAGCAGGGCGATGAATTGCCGACACTGTGGCCAGGCCTTAACGCATACTTTTCTTGATCTTGGCACTGCGCCTCCTTCGAATGCCTATTTATCTGCGCAGCAGTTGCAGCAGGCTGAAACCTGGTTGCCGCTCAGGCTGATGGTATGTGAACAGTGCTGGCTGGTACAAACCCTGGATTTCACCGGCCGTGAAAATCTGTTCGATGCCGATTATGCGTATTTCAGTTCCTGCTCATCAAGCTGGCTCGCACATGCACAGCGTTTTGTGCAGGATATGCAGCAGCGCCTGAGGCTGAATGCAGATAGCCATGTGGTTGAGGTGGCGGCCAATGATGGCTATCTGCTGCAATATGTACAGCAGGCGGGAATTCCTTGCCTGGGTATCGAGCCGACCGCCAGCACGGCTGCCGCAGCGCGTGACAAAGGCTTGACGATACGTGAAGAATTTTTTGGGCTGGCGCTGGCAAAACAGTTATGCGGTGAAGCTCAGTCAGCGGACTTGACGGTGGCAAACAATGTGCTGGCACATGTGCCGGATATGAACGACTTTGTGGCTGGATTTACAGCCTTGCTCAAACCCCATGGGGTAGCCAGTTTTGAGTTTCCTCATTTACTGAATATGGTCAGCCTGAATCAGTTTGACACGGCTTATCACGAGCATTTTTCTTACCTCTCCTTACTGGCAGTAGAACGTATTTTCAGTAGTCAGGGATTAACTGTCTTTGATGTCGAACAGCTACCCACCCATGGTGGCAGTTTGCGTGTGTTGGCTCAGCGATCCGATACCGGGCAGCGTGAGCGCAGTGAGCGGGTGGAGGCTTTGTTGCAACAGGAACGTGAGGCGGGTGTTGATCGCCTGGCCTTTTACCGTAAGGCGCAATTACGTGCTGAGAACACCAAATATGCTTTACTTAAATTTTTAATTGCGAGTCGTGAGCAAGGCGTGAAAGTTGCCGCTTATGGCGCTGCTGCTAAAGGGAATACGCTGCTCAATTTCGCCGGCGTGCGGCCTGACTTATTACCTTATGTGGTCGATATTAATCCGCATAAGCAAGGAAAATGCATGCCAGGCAGCCGGATTCCTATCGTACATCTGGATCACCTGATCCAAGACCGGCCGGATTTTGTGTTGATCCTGCCCTGGAATCTGGAGCAGGAAATCAGTGCGGACTTACACATGGTATGCAATTGGGGGGGGCGCCTGGTGTTTGCGATTCCGGAATGGAAGATAGTGTAAGAGGCTGCCTATGATAGAAATTCATCCCGAGGCTGTGGTTTCCCGTTTGGCGGACATTGAGGATTCCGTCAGAGGAAGCCGTATCGTACTCGCCGCCCGTGCGGTGATCGATAGCTTTGTCAAAATCAAACCGGCAGGTGGTAGCGGCGATCTGTGGATAGGGGAGCGCAGCGTGATTAACTCTGGCTGTGTGCTGTATACCGGCAATGGCATCCGTATTGGTGCGGATGTGGCTATCGCTGCGAACTGCACTTTCGCACCAGTGAATCACGCGTATATGGCGCGTGATGTCCGCATCAATCAGCAGGGTTTTTTGCCCAGCAAAGGCGGCATTGTGATTGAAGATGATGTGTGGATAGGTGCGAACTGTGTCTTACTCGATGGCGCGGTGCTACGTCGGGGCTGCGTGATTGCTGCTGGTTCAGTTGTGCGTGGCGAGGTACCTGCCTACACAATACAGGGCGGGAATCCGTTGCGGAAATTGGGCGAGCGCGGTGTGCAGGTTTAGCCGGGACTGAGCTGACGGCACTGAAAGAAAGGATGTAAACACATGGGCAATATCTCAAAACGGGTTGCGACCCTGATCGGAGGCCGTGGCTTCATCGGTCAGCATCTGCATCGTCGATTGGTGGCTGATGGCTGGGATTGCTGGATGCCGGAAAAAAATGATCCAGGATTGTTTCGTCTCGATCTGGGTACGGTGTTTTATTGTGCCGGTGTGACTGCTGATTTTGCACAGCGTGGGTTTGATTGTGTGGATGCGCATGTCAGTTGTCTCAATCAGATACTGCATCGCGGTGTATTTCGTAAGCTGGTGTATTTATCATCGACCCGCTTGTATGACCAGTCTGCCGCAGCGTTGTTATCAGAATCTGATGCTTTGCAGCTGAATCCGCATCATCCACGGCACTTGTTTGATTTGTCTAAGGCATTGGGTGAATCCCTGTGCCTGCAGCTTGGACAAAATAAGGCTAACGTGGCACGTTTATCCTGTGTGGTTAGTCAGGATCTGCACGCAGAGGGATTTCTCGCATCGCTGCTACAGAAAGTCGTCCTTCAGCCAGTTGGCGAGCCGCTGCGCATCGAGTCCTCGCGCCAGTTTGTACGTGATTATGTGATGATCGATGATGTGGTATCTGCATTGCTGCATTTGGCCGGGTCGGAAACGGGTGGGATGTATAACGTGGCCAGTGGTACCAATACCAGTAATGCTGCATTGTTTGATGCTATTACGGAGATCACTGGCGTGACGATAGCCGCCATGATTGCCAATAGTGAAGCGTATGTGCCGCCTGGGCAGATTTCAGTTGTAAAGATGCGTGATGAATTTGGATGGACAGCAAGCAGCGTATGCGAGCAGTTACCATCTATGTTGAAAGGAAAAATATGATCAGTCTGTCGGGTATAGACCGCAGCAGTTTAATGACATATCTGGTGCGACAGCTGGAGCATTTTTTTCCGGATGGGCAGCAGGATTTGTCAGTCAGAATAGACAAAGATTTAGACCAGGCACTGGCGCGGCTGGAAGTTTGTATCAATGCCGTCAGGATGTGGCGACCCGGCGAATTCGATTACCTGCATTCCAGTCAGTACACAATTTTTTTATATTTTTTGTCGAATACCATATGGCGCAACCGCCAGGATAAACAGCTGTGTACCAAATTGTTTTATCTGAATAAGGCGCTGAATGGCATCGATTGTTTTTATGAGATCGAATTGCCGGAAATTTTCTTTATCGGTCATTCCGTTGGCATCGTGCTGGCGAAGGCGAGTTACGCGAATTATCTGGTGTTGTATCAGAACTCAACAGTAGGCAAAAACCACGGTGTTGCACCGGTGCTGGAAGAGGGTGTGATTTTGTATCCGAATACGGCGGTAATAGGGCGTAGTCTGGTCAGAAAAAACAGCGTGATCAGCCAGGGTACCAGCATCATTAATCAGGAAACGCCGGGCAATTGCCTGGTATTTGCGGGAGAAAACGGCAAGCTGCAGGTGCGGGCGAACGAAAAGAATATTCTGGCTGATATTTTCAGGCTTTAGCTATTTTGACGCGTTAACGAATTCGTCATCATGATTTCAGACTGAGTTGATGGTATTCGGAGCGAAATTTTTCAATGACGACAGTTTGATATGTTTCTTCGCACCGATGCTTGGCTGAGCAGGCTGGCTTGCCCGATAAACTATCGTGCAAGCCGCTGACAAGAAAATCCCACGCATATACGTTTGCTTCAGCTTGCTTTGACGACCCGGTTCTTGCCAGTCTGTTTCGCCTCATACATTGCCTTGTCTGCGCGTTTAATGACCTGCTCCTGAGGCTCACGTGAACCGCGCAAGGCTACACCCGCAGAGAAGGTGATAAACAGCCTTTGATCATTGACAGTAAAGAAGTGCTTAGTCAGTTCGCGTTGTACCCGCATCATGGCTTGGGCGGCTTCTTCAATTTCTGTTTCTGGCATGATGATAACGAATTCTTCACCACCATAACGTGCGATGACATCAATTGAGCGCAGCGTTTGTCTCACAATACGTACCAGATGTACCAGCGCATCGTCACCGGCCGCGTGGCCATGGGTATCATTCAGTTTTTTGAAATTATCCAGATCGAGTAAGGCAACGCAGAGGGGGGCATTGCGGCGGTCGGCACGGTCAGCTTCGCGCTCAAAGATATCGTCCATACCGCGACGGTTCAGGCTGCCGGTAAGCTGATCTTCACGCACCAGTTCACTCATATGTGCCAGTTTACTTTCAAGATCTTTAATCTTCGCTTCTGCTTCAGTGACTTCCTTTTGTGCGGCGACGATAATGTCACGTGAGCGCAGGGTTTCAGTTTGTACGGCTTTGGTATCCAGCAAAATTTTACCGATCACGCCAGTCACCTCATTGGTTGATGTGGCAGTGCTGAGCTGATTCGCATACAAGTCCATCTTATTCTGATAAGTGGAGGTGCTTTCAGCCATGGCGGATAAACGGTCGATAAACGCTGCCATCATGTTTTTGACTGAGGTTTTCGATTCGGCGATACTGTTCTTTAAGCTGCCTTGTTTGTAGATGACATCTTTTAGGCTGCGTGTTGCTTCCTGTAAGGCGCGATGGTCTATCGGACCTGCAATCAGATTCTGTACCACCTCTATCTGTCCGCGCAGCCAGTTATCGTTATCCAGTAAGTCGTGTATGTTGGTCAGCAACAGGTCAAATAAACGGAGTAATAATTCTTGTTGTTCAGCCGTATCGCCACTTTGCAGTTCTATCTGAAAACATAAATGTTTGAGGCGTGCACCAATCTGATTTAGTTCATTTTCAGTTTCAGCATCACGTACGGCCAGGCCCAATGCGTCGGATTCATTGGCCAACGGCGGATTTGGTTTGAGTAATGAGCTCAATGCCAGACTCAGGGTGCGATATAACAAGTCTTTCAGTAATTTAGTCCTGTTGTCTGTGACGGCGACGTCATCCACCAGTGAAATACTAGCTATGCTTGTGGCGGGCACCGGATCATCAACCAGGCTGATTTGTGGCGCAGGCTTACTGGTCATGCGCTCAGTAAGCGCACGCAGCTCCCGTTCGTAGGCTTCCCAGTTGTCATTGCTGAGCGCGCGGCTCAGACGTTGGCCATAAATCGTGTAGTCATTTTGCGAGCTTTGTAAATACTCGGCAAAACTGCTTAATAATTTTTTGGCCTGCTGGTTGCCAGCAGTTGGCGTTGCCTCGGCCGTTTCCGGAGGTGATGCCGGTGGCAGCGCGGCGGCAGGTGCCTCGGTACCGGCAATTTCATGGTACAACTGACTGTAAGCCTCAGGCGTCGGTGCAATTCGCTGTATGGCAAGTTGGCGGAATGTCTCGCGTGCGATATCAGTTGGCGTTTTGAATTGCGGATTATTATTTTTTGTTGACATATTGCCCCATCTACACGCGGATGATCAGATTGACCTGCTAACCGGCTTTTCAAGTGCCTTTGCCCGACTGATATAGGTCAGTCAGGGTTTTAGACATTAGTGCGCAGGGTCTGGCAGTATTACTCGACCAGTTGATTTTTAATCGCGTAGTGAGTTAACTCTGCATTGTGCCGCAATTTCATCTTCAACAAAATCCTTGAACGGTATTCACTGATGGTTTTTACTGACAAAGATAAGTCTTTAGCAATATCGCTGACCGATTTTCCGGATGCGATCATGGTTAAGGTTTGAAATTCCCGGTCGGATAAGGTTTTATGCAGGGCGTCTTCGTGTTCCTGATTCAGGTTGTTGGCCAGTTCCTGAGCCAGTTGAGGGGTGATGTATTTGAGACCATTCGCGACCTGACGTATAGCTTGTAACAGCTCATCGGTGGCACATTGCTTGTTCAGGTAGCCTGCAGCGCCGGCTTTGAGTGAGCGGATGGCATATTGTTCTTCTTTGTGGATGGAAAACATCAATACCTGCACGTCGGGCTTTTCAGACTTAATTTGCTTGAGTACTTCGATACCGTTTTTATCGGACAGCGCGATATCGAGTAACATGACCTTGTAATCAAGTTGGCGTGACAGGCGGATGGCATCCAGCCCGGAGGCTGATTCACCTGCAACCGCAATATCGTTGGTGGCAGCGACTATGCTTTTGATCCCTTCGCGGACTACCGGATGGTCGTCAACGATCAACAATTGAATAGCTGCGTGTTCAGTCATGCAAATTTCCGTTTCTAAGTCGGTATCCCTGGCACGGTTTCACATAAAATCGTGCGGGTTACAGTAATTCCTGGGGGCTGGCGGGTTATTATCGCGCCGACTGCGCTATGTGCAGTCATGTGATGTTCACTTAGTATTTTATAAGGGATGCAGAAGCTGCGGTAAGAAGACGACAATAAATTTGATCTAGTTCGATACATGGTAATGATGAGTAAAGCATTTGTGAAAGAAACTGAGCAGGACGAGGATGATGATTTTGGTGCACCCGCGATTCCTGCCGGTTCAAAAAACTATATGACGCCTCAGGGGCATCAGCGTATGAAGGATGAGTTTCTGCGGCTGATCGATGTAGATCGTCCGGAAGTCGTGAAAATAGTCTCATGGGCAGCTTCGAACGGTGATCGTTCAGAGAATGGTGACTATATTTATGGCAAACGACGGTTGCGTGAAATCGATCGCCGCATACGCTTCCTGAGTAAGCGTCTGGACGTGGCTGAGGTAGTGGATCCGCGCGTGCATCATGGCAGTGATCAGGTATTTTTTGGCGCGACGGTTGTGTATGAAAATCAGGATGGGTTAGAGACGACCGTGACGATCGTAGGGATTGATGAATTTGATCCGCTGAATGGTCGCATCAGCTGGATCTCTCCGGTTGCGCGCGCCTTGACCAAGTCACGCACTGGTGACACCGTCATGTTGAAAACACCAGCCCGGGTCGAGGAATTAACCATTTTGGACGTGAACTATCCGGTCGCATAAACTCGCTGAATGAAAACAACAGGCCGGTCACATCGAGATGTGCCGGCCTGTTGACTGATGCCGCCAGGATTAGGCGGCTTACCCTTTATTAGCCTGGTTTGCGTGTTTCAACCAGGATCAGCGGTTCATTCGAAGCCGCCGGCAAAGGCTTACGCTCACGTGGAACACGTGGCGCAGCAACGATGTTGGCGGCTGCTGCTTGAGCAGCGCGATGCTTCTCAGGATCGGTGCTGGCCAGCACCAGGCCGGCTGCACTCAGCATGGCTTGCAAATCTGCCACAGGCATCACTTCTGTCTGTTTTGTCGCAGCAACAGGAGTGAGCTTGACTTCGACTGGCAGCACTGCTGGCTGTTCGACAGGTGTTGCCGGTGCTGCGGTAGCCGGAGCAGCATCAGTGGTCGCAGCAATATCAGCAACAGGTGTTACCGCTGCGGCTACGACTGCTGCAGGCTGCACCAGCTCTGTAGCAACTGCAGGTGCTGGAACTACCTCTGCTTCGGTCGTTACTGCCGGTGCTGTCGGGGTCACTTCTGCGGCCACGAAAGTTGCCACGACTGTTGCAGTTACTTCTGCCGCTGCGGGTGTGTTGATGGTTACTGCTTCAGTTAGAGCCGATACTGAAGGCGCTGCTTCTGGTGTGGCTTCAGCTTTAGCCTGTGTCGCAGCTTGCTGTTCAATAGCGACGTCAGCAACGGGTACAAAGCTTGCGCCTTCATGACCTTCGCTGCCTTCATTTTGCTCTGTCAGATCGCCAGCTTCGCGTTCGCGACGGTTACGGTTACGTCCACCGCGACGGCGACGGCGACGACGTTCTTCGCTTTGTTCGCCTTCCGCGCCTTCTGTAATGCTGACAGGTGTATTGGCCGGGATCAGCTCCAGTGGAACCGGGTCTGCATGTTTTTGCAATACGGGTTCTTCCTGCTTGGCTTCGGTCAACAAGGCTTCCTTGCGCTCTTCACGCAGACGCTGCTGACGCTCACGGCGGCCTTCCTGAGGTTCGCGCTGTTCACGTGGCTCACGTTCTTCACGCGGAGGCTTGGCTGCTTTAGGCGGACGGCTTTCAGCTGGTGCTGCCGCTTTCGGTGCTTCTGCCTTTTCTGCACGGGCATTGGCAGGACGCTCTTCGCGCTCTTCACGATTGCGGCGATTGCGGTTGCGTTGGTTATTGCGACCACTGCGCTGGCGGTCACGTTCTGCGGATTTGTCCTCAGTGACTTCAGGTGTAGCAACTGGGGCAGGCTCAGATTGACCAAACAGGAAGCCAAAGATTTTGCTGAAGAAGCCTGGCGTCGGTGCGCTGGCAGGGGCAGCCACGGGTGCCGGTGCCACTTCCTTGCGTTCGACGATCGGTGCCTGTTCAGGCGTAATGCTCTTGACGACCGCTTCCTGACGCGGTTTGACGTCTTCTTTTTGACGCTTGTTGTAGCCGATATCCGTGTCCGCCTGTTCAGCCATGGCATAGCTGGCATGATGATCTTCCAGGCGTGGATCGTCATGCTTGAGGCGGTCCAGTTTGTAGTGCGGCGTTTCCAGATGCTTGTTCGGGATCAGAATCACGGTGACACGGTGGCGGGTCTCGATTTTCAGGATCTCGCCACGTTTTTCATTCAGCAGGAAGGCTGCTACGTCGACCGGAACCTGGACATGGATCGCGGCGGAATTTTCTTTCATCGCCTCTTCCTGGATGATGCGCAGGACTTGCAGGGCGGAAGATTCTGTATCGCGGATGTGACCAGTACCATTACAACGAGGACAGGTCACATGGCTGCCTTCAGACAGGGAAGGGCGCAGGCGTTGACGAGACAATTCCATCAGGCCGAAACGGGAAATTTTACCCATCTGTACCCGTGCGCGGTCATAGCGCAGCGCATCTTTGAGGCGTTGTTCGACTTCACGCTGGTTTTTTGCGTTTTCCATGTCGATGAAGTCGATCACGATCAGGCCACCCAGATCGCGCAGACGCAACTGACGTGCAACTTCTTCGGCAGCTTCCAGATTGGTGTTAAACGCTGTCGTTTCGATGTCGCCACCACGGGTGGAGCGGGCTGAGTTCACGTCCACAGATACCAGTGCTTCGGTATGGTCAATCACAATCGCGCCACCGGATGGCAGCGGTACTGTGCGGCTGTAGGCAGTTTCGATCTGATGTTCGATCTGGAAGCGTGAGAACAGTGGCACGTCATCACTGTAGCGTTTGACGCGGTGTACCATATCTGGCATTACATGACTCATGAACTGCTGAGCCTGTTCATAGATGTCGTCGGTATCGATCAGGATTTCACCAATGTCTGGCTGGAAGTAATCGCGGATAGCGCGGATGACCAGCGAGGATTCCTGGTAAATCAGGAAGGCGCCTGGTGCGGATTTGCCGGCACCTTCAATTGCACGCCACAATTGCATTAGGTAGTTCAGATCCCATTGCAATTCGTCGACATTACGGCCTATGCCTGCGGTACGGGCGATTACTGACATGCCGGTCGGCAGGTCCAGTTTGTCCATAGTTTCACGCAGTTCCTGACGGTCTTCACCTTCTACGCGACGGGATACACCACCACCACGCGGATTGTTCGGCATCAGCACCAGATAGCGACCAGCCAGGGAGATGAAAGAAGTCAGCGCCGCCCCTTTGTTGCCGCGCTCTTCTTTCTCAACCTGCACCATGATTTCCTGGCCTTCACGCAGCGCTTCCTTGATGGTCGCATTGCGAACATCTATCCCTTCTTTGAAATAAGAGCGGGCGACTTCTTTGAAGGGGAGGAAACCGTGACGTTCTTCGCCGTAGTTGACGAAGCATGCTTCGAGGGAGGGTTCGATGCGGGTGATAACACCCTTGTAGATATTGGACTTACGTAGTTCGCGACCAGCAGTCTCAATGTCGATATCAATGAGTTTTTGCCCATTAACGATGGCAACGCGCAATTCTTCTTGCTGCGTTGCATTGAACAGCATACGTTTCATGTTTTACTCCGTGACCTGTTGGTCATCTTTTGTTGCTGCCTCAAGTCGTGAGGCTCACAACTGTACTGATACGGGATGTATGCGAGGACGGAGAATCTGAAGGGGTGGGGAATGCCTTTGGCGCAGCAGAATGCACAGCGTACTGAACCACGATACGCAAGTATTCATTCAATGTCATTCTGCTTCGCGCCTGGCGCGGTAAATCGCTGGAAAGTACCGAGTGCACACGTCCCCCGCGTTGTCCTGTAATGTCAAATTAGTGCATTGACAATCGACCACGCCAGGCGATGAGCAACTTTGATGTCAGACCATCTTATTGTGTTGTATCTGACGGAATCGCTAATTTCCTGCAACTACTATGCGTAAGCACGCTGACCAGCAATGTAGTCATCGTCTCTTGCGCAATTTATCCTATTTTTTCACATTCTCTGAGCCAGGCCTGCATTACTGAGCCCGATAACAACATTTGGTTGTTACCCTGACCTGAAAACACGCCTGCATACACATCTTTCCCATCATATTTGCAAACTGGCGAGGCTGATGGGCTTGCCCCTGTGTAAAATAGTCGTTTATTTCTTTTACACTGCCAACAGCGTAATTGCTGAGGCGAAAATGATTATATATTCAAAATGAAGGACTTAGCGACAATTAATCGGGATTTGCATCAAAAACAGATGCAAAAAGTTTCCCAGAACGATCCTTCAAGCGTGCCGCCTCAGGTCAGACTGATCACAATCTCGGAAGAAGAGGCCGGTCAGCGTATTGATAATTTCTTATTGCGTATTTGCAAAGGGGTGCCAAAAAGCCATATTTACCGTGTGCTGCGCTCTGGCGAAGTGCGCGTTAATAAAGGGCGCATCGACCAGTTATATCGCCTGGTTGAAGGTGACGTGGTACGTATTCCCCCCATACGGGTGGCAGAAACGGTGGCGCAGGTGGTGCCTAAGCTCGAATTCCCGATTGTGTTTGAAGATAACCACTTGTTGATTATCGATAAGCCGGCGGGGGTGGCGGTGCATGGTGGCTCAGGTGTCAGCTATGGCGTCATTGAGCAATTAAGGGCGTCCCGTCCTGATGCCAAGTTTTTGGAGTTGGTACATAGGCTGGACCGTGAGACCTCAGGCATCTTGCTGATTGCCAAAAAACGCTCGGCATTAACCAATTTGCATGAACAGATGCGCGATGGCGTGACCGATAAGCGCTATTTCACGCTGGTGTATGGTGATTGGAAAAACGCCAGACAGCATATTAAGCTGGCTTTACATAAATACTCGACACCAGATGGCGAGCGCCGTGTCAGGGTGCAGGCAGACGGTATGGCTTCACACACAGTATTTACGCTGCAGCGTAAATTTAAAGATTTTGCCTTGCTGGAGGCGGAACTGAAGACTGGCCGTACTCATCAGATTCGGGTGCATTTGTCAGCCAGCGGTTTTCCAATTGCCGGTGATGATAAGTATGGTGACTTCCCGCTCAATAAGGCTTTGCAAAAAGCCACTGCTGAACGAGGTGCGTTGAAACGTATGTTTTTACATGCGCATCAGATTACTTTTGCCCATCCAGACACAGGCAAGCCAACGACGGTGAAGGCGCCCTTACCGACAGAATGCTTAAATTTTTTGCAAAGCTTGCAGCGTGCATAGTTTTCGCCAGAAAAATTAATTGTTTAGTAATGGTATGATCGCTGAATTATGGATAAATCAACGGTATCACTCAGCGGGATGCCGAGCAGAATAAAAATGGCAAAAAAATTATTTGATCTTATCGTGTTTGATTGGGATGGTACGCTGATGGACAGTACAGCGACCATCGTGAAGTGCATACAAGCGGCAGCTAAGGATTTGGGCTTACCGGTTCCAGATCAGAATGCGGCTGCTTATGTCATTGGTCTGTCTCTGGCGGACGCGATGCAAGTCGCCGTTCCTGGCGTCGATCCTAAATACTATCCGCGTATGGTAGAGCGTTATCGTTACCATTATCTGGCTAAGGATCACGAATTACCCTTATTTCCTGGTGTTCGTGAGATGTTGGCTGACTTGTCGCAACAAGGTTACTTTCTGGCTGTCGCTACCGGTAAAAGCCGGGTTGGGCTCAGCCGTGCGCTACACACTGCAGATCTGACTGCAGTTTTCGATGCAACCCGTTGTTCCGATGAAACGTTTTCTAAGCCTCATCCAGCGATGTTGCAAGAATTAACAAGAGAGCTGGGTCAGGATATGCAACGTACTGTCATGATAGGCGATACCACCCATGATTTGCAGATGGCAAACAACGCAGGGGCTGCTGCTATTGCTGTGGAATTTGGGGCGCACGATAGCGAATCACTACGTAGCCTGAATCCGGTTTTCTCTGCTAAATCAATTTCAGAATTGCATCAATGGCTGCAGGAAAATGCGTAAGCTTCCACTCCAAACCCATAATTCGATTGAGTGACCATGGAAACAGTCTATATTTGCCAGTCTGACGCGCTGGAAGAGGGTGGAAAAGGCGTGCGCTTTTCCGTGATGGCGGGTAGCGATGAGGCAACCGGTTTTGTGATTCGCTATGCCGGGGGCGTGCATGCTTACCTGAACCGCTGTGCACACGTACCGGTCGAGCTCGACTGGAATCCGGGTGAATTTCTGGAATCCAGTGGCTTATACATTATGTGTGCGACCCACGGCGCAATCTATGAGCCGGAAACTGGGCATTGCTCGGGCGGACCCTGTCGTGGCAGTCGCCTGCGCAAGCTGGCCGTGACTGAGGTTGATAGTAAAGTCGTTTGGACACCGGATGATTATGTGCGTCCGGTCCTGGCTTGATTAAGGAGGGTAAGTATGAGTCAGGAATTTGGTTCACAAGATAATACGGCGCCTGCCACAGGCAAGGATGTTCCATGGGAGCGTTCGGTGCTGGAACGTCTGGCTTTTGAAACTTTACGTGAGCAGAAACTTCGCAGACGCTGGAGCATATTTTTTAAGCTGGCTACGCTGACATTGGTGATGTTTGCCATTTATCGTTTTTCAGATTACACCGATGATGCTGCAGAAAAACTGGGGCCACACACTGCTTTGATTGATGTTTCCGGTGAAATTGAGTCAGAAGGAGGGGCCAGTGCGCATGATGTCATCCCGGCTTTGAACCGCGCATTTTCTGATAGTGCATCCGTCGGCGTGATACTGCGCATGAATAGTCCGGGGGGCAGCCCGGTGCAGGCAGGGATGATTAATGATGAAATTCAGCGTTTGCGTGCAGAGTATCCGGAGAAGCCAGTCTATGTGGTCGTTGAGGAGATTTGTGCCTCAGGTGGTTATTACATCGCTGCTGCAGCCGATAAGATTTATGTCAATAAAGCCAGTGTGGTTGGTTCAATTGGTGTGTTGATGGATGGCTTTGGTTTTACTGGCCTGATGGATAAGCTGGGCGTAGAACGTCGCCTGATGACTGCTGGTGAGAACAAGGGCATGATGGATCCTTACTCGCCACAGACCAGTAAGCAAAAAGCCTATTCGCAGGCGATGTTGAACGAAATTCATGCTCAGTTTATTGATGTAGTACGCAAGGGACGCGGTACGCGCCTGAAAGAAACGCCTGAGACTTTCTCCGGACTTTTTTGGATCGGCAGCAAAGCCGTTGATATGGGCCTGGCGGATGAATTAGGAACCGTTGATTCTGTTGCAAGGGATGTGCTTAAGGCTGAAAACGTGATCGACTACACCCAAAAAGAAGGTCTGCCTGAGCGTATGCTGAAAAAATTTGGTGCTTCACTGGGAGGGGGAGCAATTTCAACTTTATTATCAGCCAAACGCCCATCATTGCACTGATACTGGAAACTGTTTATTTGATTTTTTAAATCCCGGCGTATCACTGCATAGATTTAATTTTCTTTGACCGATTTGTGCTCTGGATTATAGTAAGTACGTAGCTGGCTCAAACGGGAGGTCGATATTCAAAGCAGATTATCTCAGTATGCTTCTTGGGCTCCGGGAATGATCCGGTTATGTGCGTGGTAGTAGTGAATGTGATAGTAAGTTGTTGTATACAATTTGTGCAGTGATGTGCCGTGTACTTTGGCGGCTTTGAGGTTTCTAGGAATCCTCACAAAATAGTCTGGCAACACCCAAAAAGACGGAAGTGCAATGCTCCCGTCTTTTTGCTTTACCCCCCCGATTTTTGCTGACAGCAATTGTTCCAAATCAAGTGAGTTTGTCTGACTTCAGGTAAGATGACTGGATTGCATGGTTTCCTGATAACGATGATCAGCGCACTTTCTTATTTGATTTCCCGCTTACCGCTGCCCTCTGCTGAAAAGAAGAGTGTTGTCTGTTTTCATTGTGGCGAGCGATCCAGACCGAGTCAGACGCTATACATCCAATTTAATCATGCACAACAGGCAGTCTGCTGTCATGGTTGCCTTGCCATACTGCAGGCAGTTGAAAAAAATCAGATGACGGCAGACTACTTGCGTGCCAGAGACGAATTGAACCCATCCTGAAAATCCGCATGTCTATTCCTCCCGGAACCCGTATTACCAAGGCCGCAGACGCCGCTCAAGAAAACTACCTGCAGGATAAGCTGGCCTTGTCTGGCATGCATTGTGCTGCATGCATACAACTCATTGAGTTTCGTGTCAGACAAATCCCCGGTATCCTGACTTTTGTGATCAATCCCGCCACGCACAGAGCAGATGTGCAATGGGATGCTGCGCAGACGGGGCTGTCGCAAATTATTCAGGCCATCGTACAGCTAGGATACGGCGCGTTGCCAGCCAATCAGTCACCTGATGAAGTCGAGCGTCAGCAAAACAAGCTGGCGATCTGGCGTATTTTCGTGGCGGGTTTTGCCATGATGCAGGTTATGATGTACGCCTTCCCCGCTTATTTGGTGCCTGTGCCGACGGCAGATGGCGACCTGACGCCGGATCTGGATAAATTACTCAAACTCGCCAGCATGGTGTTGGCAATTCCTGTGGTCGGTTTTTCAGCGCTGCCTTTTTTTCAATCTGCATGGCGTGACATTAAAAACCGCCATATCGGTATGGATGTGCCGGTCTCGCTTGGTATTTTGCTGACTTTTTTTGCCAGTGTATGGGCGACTTACACCGGCGGTGCAGTGTACTTTGACTCGGCCATCATGTTTGTTTTTTTATTGCTGGGGGCGCGCTGGATAGAGCAAAAAGTGCAGAAGCGGACTGGAGCCGCACTCAAGATACTGACCCGGCTGCAGCCCCTGATTGCGCAGGTCTTGCCAGATTTTCCCCGTCAAAGGCAAGTGCAGGAAAAGGATGCCGCACAGTTGATGGAAGGGGAAATTGTATTGGTTGTGCCTGGTGCGCAAATACCTGCTGACGGCATTGTCGTTGAAGGTTGCAGTGAGTGCGACGAATCATTAATGACAGGTGAATCACAGGCGATTCCCAAGGCAGTGGGGGACACAGTGATTGCCGGCGCCGTCAATATGAGCGGCAGTCTGGTCGTGCGGGCGACGCAGGTTGGACAACAAACACGCCTGGCCAGCCTGATCGGGATGATGGAACGCGCTGCGGCTGAGAAGCCTGCGATAGTACTGTTGGCAGATAGACACGCCAGCCGTTTTTTATTGATCATCATGTTGATCGCCATTGTTGCCGGGATGGCCTGGGCCAGCATCGATCCATCGCGTGCACTGTGGATCGCGATTAGTGTAATTGTTGTGACCTGCCCGTGTGCTTTATCCTTGGCGACGCCAGGTGTGATGGCGGCTGCCATAGGCTTAATGGCACAGCATGGCTTGCTGGTTAAGTCAGGCAAGGCGATTCAGGGCATGGCGCAAGCTACCCACTTTGTGTTTGATAAAACCGGAACCCTGACGGCAGGTCGCATGCAAGTGGCAGCGTGCAGGGATTTAACGTCATCTGTATTGGCCCGTCAGTTAGGATTTCGCCTTGCGTCGGAATCTGCCCATCCCGTTTCTAAGGCGATTGCGAATTATCTGAGCGGCTGGCAGGGGCAGGGTGCTGACCTGAAATTGCAGAACGTGCGTGAAGTGGCCGGTGCTGGTATTGAGGCGGAGCTGGATGGCGTGATATTTCGCTTGGGACAGCCAGTTTACGCGACGCAAGCTTTACCGCTCCCATTTATTTTACCGGTGGAACTGATTGGGAAAAGTGTCACTGTGCTGGCTGATCGGGATCAGGTACATCTGATTTTTCTACTGGATGATGTGATGCGTGATGATGCACCACAGCTGGTGCAGTCTTTGCAAAAAAACGGGAAACAGGTGATGCTTTTATCTGGTGATGCGGAAGAAGCGGTACAAAAACTGGCTGCATCGTGCGGTATCGCAGATGCGCGCGCGCGCATGAGTCCGCTGGATAAGCACAATGTGGTCAAATCCTTACAGGCAAAGGGTGCCAGGGTTGTTATGGTGGGCGATGGTATGAACGATGGTCCTGTACTCTCGATAGCCGACGTGTCGATTGCGATGGGACAGGGTGCCGCGATTTCGCAAACCCGTAGTGATCTGTTATTGATGTCAAACCGTCTCAGTGATTTGATGTTCGGTTTGGGTGTCGCTGAGAAGGCGTTTCGTCTGATTCGCGAAAATTTGATGTGGGCGATCGTTTATAATCTGATTGCTATTCCCGCAGCAGTAGCCGGTTGGCTGGAGCCATGGCATGCAGCACTGGGCATGTCGTTGAGTTCTCTGCTGGTTGTGCTGAATGCCTTGCGACTGTACCTGTTGCCCAGACCCGCGTTTCCACTGACTGTTGAGTGATTTGAGTATGGATATCCTGTATCTGTTGGTCCCTTTGAGTATCGTTCTCGTGTTCGCAATTGGCGGCGTATTCTGGTGGGCCATCAATCACCGCCAGTTTGACGAGCTGGATCGTGAAGGTCAGCGCATTGTGGATGATGTGGATGGCTGAGTCGGGTTGAGTATTTCGCGTGCGGTTCGCGTCATTGAGGCTGGTGTCAGATCTTGCAGATGCACAGTCTGCGCTGCTGAAAATTGTTTAAAGTTGTTATTGATGGACTTCAGATAAGCCGGATCATAGTGTTCACGCAACAGGCTCAAAACCAGTGCGTCGAGTTGTTCACTGATGACCAGCTGCTTCCATGCGTTGATTTTGTGATTGCCGTGTAATTGCGATAAATAGCCTAGTTGTTCGATGAGCCGCTCAGGTTGGGACTGGAAGTGTGCGTACTCTTCCTTGAGCAGACTGACCCGATGTGGCATGTCGAGCTCCAGTGTTGTACAGGGTGCGGCACGCATGGCTTCCATGAGTTGTTCCGGCACCCGTAAATTGCCTACCTTTTTGCTTTCAGCTTCGACATAGACGGTATTAGACGGATCAAATTGTGTGAGTGCAGACCATATCTGACTTTCAAATTGTTTTTGCGATGGTTGCTGCGTACCTGGTGTCAGACCCAGCACCGATCCTTTATGACACGCGAGGTGTTCCAAGTCCAGTATCTGCGCGCCTTCCTTGTTCAGTGCCGTCAGCATACGGCTTTTTCCACTGCCTGTGGTGCCGCATATCACATGCCATTGCATGCGCTGTGCCAGTGTAGGCAGATGTTCGTTGACATGCTGGCGGTAAGCTTTGTAACCACCTTGTAATTGTGCGACCGGCCAGCCTATCTTAGAAAAAATATGGGCCATGGAGCCGCTGCGATTGCCACCGCGCCAGCAGTAAATTAAAGGTCGCCATTCGCGCGGCTTATCCTGAAACTGTGTCTGTAAATAGTGTGCAATATTGGCTGCAACCAGTGCGGCTCCCAGCCTCTTTGCTTCAAATGAGCCGACTTGCTTATACATGGTTCCCACCTGTATCCGTTGCTCGTCGTTGAGCACCGGGCAGTTGATGGCGCCAGGCAGATGGTCCTCGGCAAATTCAGATTCGCTGCGCGCATCGATGATGCAATCAAACCGAGTTAAATCAGCGGCGACGTCGGTGAACTGGATGAGTTCTGGATATTTCATAGGTGCTTATTTAAGTAAGGGGGCGAGAAGTGGCCATATGTTGCCCAGCATAATTGGCTGTGCCTGCGCGGTTGGGTGTATGCGGTCAGTCTGGAACATAGCAGGCTGATCGGCAAATCCTTCAAATATAAATGGGACCAGCGGTATTTTTTCATCCTTGCTGATCGTTTTGAACATCGCAGTAAAACTTTTACTGTAGTCGGGGCCGTAATTCGGCGGAATCTGGATGCCAGTCAACAGCACTTTTGCATGGGCTTTTTTTGCGCTACTGACGATGTACAACAGATTTTCCCTGCTGGCTTGCAGTGACAATCCACGCAGTGCATCATTGCCACCCAATTCTATGATCACAATTTGAGGCTGGTGTTTATTGAGTAAATCCTCAATTCTGCTTTTGCCGCCTGCCGTGGTTTCGCCACTGATACTGGCGTTGAAGACCTTGAAAGTATGGCCGTTGGCCTCCAGTTTATTTTCCAGTAGTTTGACCCAACCCTGGCCGCGTACCAGTCCGTATTCGGCTGAGATACTGTCGCCCAGCACCAGGATGGTTTTTGCGGCAGAATGCGCGGTGCCAGTTAGCATGAGCAGGCTTACAATAATCAGTCTGCACACCGATCGACAATTTAATTTCCAGGCAAATGACAGCATGAATAGTCCTAATACGATAAACAAAAACGGGCAATTGGCAATCGAGGTCTTTCAGCTCCATAAAGAGGTTGAAGATGCGACCGGAAAGCTCTCCATACTTCAGGGTATCGATTTTACAGTGCAAGCGGGTGAGACGCTTGCTATCGTTGGTGCTTCCGGTTCAGGTAAGTCAACTTTGCTGGGTATACTGGCTGGGCTGGACTTGCCCACTGCCGGTAAGCTCGCATTACGGGGTGTGGATTTGTTTGCGCTGACTGAAGATGAAAGAGCTCAGTTTCGTAAAGAACATGTGGGTTTCGTGTTCCAGTCTTTTCAGTTGCTGATGCATTTGAATGCATTGGAAAATGTGATGCTGCCGTTGGAATTGCGTGGCGATAAAGATGCGCGCAGCAAGGCGGAACAGATGCTGAAGCAGGTAGGGCTTGGTGAGCGTTTGCGCCACTATCCGAAATACTTGTCCGGCGGTGAGCAGCAGCGGGTCGCGCTGGCACGCGCATTTGTGACAGAGCCCGCATTACTGTTCGCTGATGAGCCGACCGGCAGTCTGGATACGCAAACCGGAGAGGCCATCATGCAGCTCATGTTCAGGCTGAATCAAGAGCGTGGGTCTACGCTGATACTGGTGACCCATGATATGTCCATCGCTGCGCGCTGTGACCGGACGCTGACAATACAGGCTGGCCGCATCGCCTGATTCCGGTTTATGTCGGCAGGGCGTCTACTGTACAGCGAGTAAAGACGCCAGCCGTATCGATTTCCAGCCATCCGCCGCGCGCCTGCCCGTTGTCGCAATCCCAGTCCGGTAATACGATACGCTGACGCGCTCCGTCGTTATGTAAAGCCGGGCGATGAGTATGACCATGGATCAGTGTCGGTGCTTTAAATTGTGCGAACAGGGCATCAACCGCAGCTGAATTGACATCCATGATTTCCAGGGCTTTTTCTGCTTGTTGCATACGGCTTTGGGCGCGCATGCCTTGTACAATCTGTTTTCTTTGTGCCAGTGGCTGATTCAGAAATTGCGCTTGCCAGGCTGGCTGGCGCACCATATTCCTGAACTGCATATACGCGAGGTCATCGGTGCACAGTGCATCGCCGTGCGTAAGGATCATGTGCTGACCAGCGATATGCACTTCGCAAGGATCGCTGAGCAATTGTATGCCGGTATACGAAGCGAAAGCTTCGCCCAGTAAAAAATCACGATTACCTGCCATCCAAAACACCTGCGTACCGCCGGCAGTCAATGCTTTGATCGCATCAGCGACTGCCAGATGATAGGGGTCATTCAGGTCATCATCTCCGACCCAGTATTCAAACATATCCCCCAACAGATAGACCTGCTTGGCAAATCTGGCTCTGTGAGCGAATAACTGCAGCAAACGCGTCGTCGTTTGTGGCAGGGCAGGGGTCAGATGGACGTCAGAAACAAACAACGCAACCAAATCTGGTTGCGTTGTTTGTGTTCCGTCTCCTGATGTTTTGGATACGGCTGTCATTGTGATCAGACGATTTCGGCTTTTTGGATGACCACGTCTTCCACTGGCACATCGGCAAACATGCCGGAACGGGTTGTTTTAACGGCTTTGATTTTGTCGACAACTTCGGTGCCTTCAGTCACTTTGCCGAACACGCAATAGCCCCATCCATCCTGACCTGGGTAGTCGAGGAAGGAATTGTTGCTGGTGTTGATGAAGAACTGAGCGGATGCGGAGTGCGGTGCGCTGGTACGTGCCATTGCAATCGTGTACAAGGCATTCTTCAAGCCGTTGTTGGCTTCATTCTCGATTGGCGCCTGAGTGTCTTTTTGCTTCATACCTGGCTCAAAACCGCCGCCCTGAATCATAAAGCCGTCAATCACGCGATGGAAGATGGTGCCGGCATAGTGACCGGATTCAACGTAAGCGAGGAAGTTGGCAACCGTCTTAGGTGCTTTTTCAGCATCGAGTTCGATTTTGATATTGCCATGGTTCGTAGTCAGAAGAACGGCCATAATTGTCCTTAATTAGATGATTAGGTGATTAATTGGGTCATTAATCCGGGGATTAATGAGATGACGAAAAGAAAGTTATTTTATTACGTTGGCAGATTCTATGATGATGTCTTTTTTAGGGACATTTTGCATCATGTGGGAATCGCCGGTTTCTACGACCTTGATTTTTTCTACGACATCCATGCCTTTGATAACTTTTCCAAAAGGCGTATAGCCTGCTGTGGCCATTAACGCCTTAGCCCTTGGTGCAACGACATTGTTGCCGCGGTAAAGGAATTCTACCGGATCGCCATCGGGCAAAATCTGGTGATTCAGAAAATCATTGTCTTTAACATTGATGTAAAACTGCGCGGTGGCAGAATTTGGGTCTTCAGTACGGGCCATGGCGATCGTACCCACATCATTTTTCAAGCCCTTTTCCAGCGCAGCACGGGCTTCCAGTGGGATAGGTTTGCGGGTAGGCTTCTCTTTGAAATTCTTGTCGTAGCCACCGCCCTGTATCATGAAGTTATCGATCACACGGTGAAAAATCGTCCCCTTGTACTGACCGGCTTTGACATATTTAAGAAAATTATCAACGGTAACCGGTGCGGCTTCCGGATAGAGCTCCACCACGATCTCGCCCATATTGGTTTTAAAAGCGACCTTGGGCAGATTTTCTGCAAATGCAGCAGGCGCACTAAGTGCGGCCGCGAATGCAATCGCCGAACTGACTTTTTTATAAAATTGCTTCATGCTTATCTCCTGTACATCAGACATTGGTTTCGTAAACGATGCGCCATTTGTTGGATTCTTTGATCCAGTATTGACGCTTTCTGCTACTCATCTTTGACTTGCCGGAACTCAGTTCCATGGTAAAAGTAGAGACCAGCATTTCATCTTTACCCGGGTAGCGGAAGTGGGTAATGTCTTTTAGACGAACGATGGGGGTGGTCCAGCCCTCCCAGGACGGGCGCTGCTTGGCAAACCAGGCGTTTAAATCTTCACCTTGGACCGACTTAAAATTGCGTGAATAATTAGCAAATATCCGGTTTGCGTTCTGGCTTTCCATATCCAGTCGCCAATCTTCCAGCAGTTTATTCGCAGTTTGTCTTTCTTGCTGCCATTGTTGTGCTGTAACGAACTCCAGTTGATCCGAAATGATGACCGGGGTTCTGCCTATGTCAACAGTGGCTGCGATGCGCAGAAAATCCGGATTGGTCAGAACGACGCAGCCATCAGATGCCAGTGGCGGGCGGCTGAAGTTGGCAGAAGGCATTCCATGCAGCCAGATGCCGCTGCCGCTTCTGCCATTCACCTTGTCCCATTCATTGGGATAGTTAAGAGGCAGTGCGCCAGGTCCATAAAAATCGGGCAGCTTACTTCCGGATAGCCTGCTGGTGATGTAATAAACGCCGATAGGTGTTTTTTGATCACCTTCCTTGAATTTATTAATGCCGAACTTGCCTTGGCTGATGTAGTGATCGCTGATTAGTTTAGGTACACCGGACTGATTGTCGTAAACAAAGAGTCGCGAGCGTTTAGCATCGACGACTAAAGCCTGTTTCTGATCCTCTTTGAGCTGAATTAATACTCTGGGAATCGCATCCGGCGCCGGACGTTGCTGATACGCACGGATACGGGCCGCAGCCTCATCGCGCAATTCCTTGAGCTTTTCAGGCTGGCTATTGGCCGCGCTGCCAAAACCTTGTAGCGGACGAGTGTGCATCAACAGCAAATCACCACGTATCAGGTGCGCTAATTGAAAGTGCGGATAGGCCACAACCAGCTCGTCAATTTTTTGTTGAGCAAGTGAGAGCTGATTATTGGAGAGTGCCCGCATGGTTTCAATTAGCAGCAAATCCGGGTTAGGCAGGCTTACACCGGAGGCCGGTTCTGTCGAATCTGATTTCGTGCGGCGGGCAGCATGCACCTCATGTATGCCGGTCAGCATTACAAGCGAGACTAAGAAAATGGAAGCGACAGGGCGCAGCTTTACTCTCTTACTCAGTAAAGCATTTTTCAGTACTGCAGAAAACATCAGCTACCTGCGCGCTCCTGCTTAATCAACCACTTGCCGTCCTGCTTAGTCATGACCAGTACTTTACGGCTATTTGCGGTCAGCCGGTCTGAAGTATAAATTTGTCTGAATTTGACAGTGGCAGAATTGCCATCGACACTGACTTTGGCGCTTTCAACTTTGACGTTGATACGGCCTTTGCCTTCAATTCTGCTGCGACGCTCTTCAGCCCAGGCTTTGCGACTTTCGCCTTTGGGTGTCTGGAAGTCTTTGGCGTAGTGCGCTAAATAGCTGTCAGTTTCCTGATTGCTCCATGCTTTGGCCCATTTATCTACGGCACGCATGACATCATCTTCATCCTTATCCTGAACAGGCGCTGCAGCGGCAACAGGTTTGGCTTTGGCCGGCGGGTTCTCTGCCTTTGCTGGTTCAGGATCTGCTTTTGCCGCTACCTGACTAGGTTTGGCCTGCGCAGCAGCGGTCACCGCTGTTGCCGGAGCAGGATTATTTTTAGGATTGGTTCCGCCTGTGGTGTTGCCAACTAAATTTTTCACTAAGGTCAGCTTCAGCTTAGCAGTGGCATTGCCAGAATCCAGTTGCAGTGCTTTATCGTAGGACTGACTGGCCAGTTTGGCATAGACATCGCCCAGATTTTCATGCGCAGTGCCATAGGTTGGATTGGTACGTATGGCCATTTCCAAAGCAGCACGTGCTTTGTCGTATTGGCCGGTTGCTGCGTATAACACGGCGAGATTGTTGTAGGGCTCAGGCAGCTCAGGGTAATCGTCGGTCAGTTTAGTAAAAACGGTGATTGCTTCAGCGGATTTATTCATTTCCGTCAAAATCAGGCCGCGTAAAAAGCGCATCTGCGCATCTTTAGGTTTGCTGGCCAACGCAGCATCGACTTTTTGCAAGGCTTCAGCGGTTTGTCCGCCGCGCAGTAACTTTCCGATATCTGCTGCCTCATCAGCATTGGCCGATGAGGCAAACATTGCCAAGGCAAGGGAAGTGGTGGCAAAAAGGCTTTTGAGTAAATGACGCATAGTGTTCTGGCTTGTAATCATTGTAGTAGTCTGAACGCAAAGGCTGCAGTGCTAAACGGTAGCACACAAAATCACATCTTATCAAAGAAGTAGTCTGCATTGGGTATTTCGATGGAATTAATAAATTGAACACATGGAGACCGTGGTCAATTTTTAAATCCTGTGAAATGCGTGCAGAAGAGGGCAGATAGCAGAATCTCATACTGAGGAAGTATTCTAAGCTGGACAGATAGCCTGTTTTTGATATTTAATCTTGTCCGTCTTATTGGATTCTGATTATTCAGTCTCTTTTGGGTAGCAAGTATATTAAGATTCATCTGTCTTTTCTTTTACTGATTGCTGTTCTTGGTGCGCAATCTGAGCGAGCCGCACTGCTCGATAGTGAGATACAGATGTTACTTCGCATTTTTAACTCGTGTAGATTGAAGGAGGCACGATGACTAAAACGACATTCCTGAGTTTTGAGCAATCCATTGCAGAACTCGAAACAAAAATTGAAGAGTTGCGATTTGTTCAAGATGACTCTGCTGTCGATATTTCGGAAGAAATCGACAGATTGTCTAAGAAAAGTCAGATGCTGACCAAGGACATCTACGCTAAATTAACCCCCTGGCAGGTTTCTCAGATTTCCCGTCATCCGCAACGTCCATACACGATGGACTATATCAATCAGATATTTACGGATTTTCATGAGTTACATGGTGACCGCAGTTTCGCTGACGACCAGTCTATCGTAGGTGGTCTGGCGCGTTTCAATGGTCAGGCTTGCATGGTCATGGGACATCAGAAGGGCCGCGACACCAAAGAGCGCGCAATGCGCAATTTTGGGATGCCTAAGCCTGAAGGCTATCGTAAAGCCATGCGTCTGATGAAACTGGCTGAAAAATTTGATATTCCGGTATTTACTTTCGTTGATACGACTGGTGCATGGCCAGGAATTGATGCGGAAGAACGTGGTCAATCCGAGGCGATCGGCCACAATTTATATGTGATGGCGGAATTGAAGGTTCCGCTGATCACAACGATTATTGGTGAAGGTGGTTCCGGTGGTGCGCTGGCACTCGCAGTCGGTGACGCTGTGCTGATGCTGCAATACGCTACGTATTCCGTGATTTCTCCTGAAGGTTGTGCATCGATACTCTGGAAAACATCTGATCGTGCTTCCGATGCGGCTGAGGCACTGGGTCTGACTGCGCACAGGTTGAAAGCGATGGGGCTGATCGATAAAATTATCAATGAACCTTTGGGTGGTGCACATCGCGATCCTAAGCAAATGTGCGCGTTGGTCAAGCGTGCCCTGGCGGATACCTTGCGTCAGTTCCAAGGCGTGAAAACCAAAGATTTGTTAACTGCTCGCCACGAGAAGCTGATGAGCTATGGTAAGTTTAAGGAAACTAAAGTTACTGAATGAAATCTGACAAGAATGAAATTGCGCTCCGACGCAAATTTTCCGATGTCCTAGGTTCTTGTCTTCAGAAAAGCAGTGCTCACCAAGCACCCAGTCTGGCCGTCGCTTATAGCGGCGGTCTGGATTCCTCCGTATTGTTAACTCTGGCGCATGCATATTGCCGCCAGCACCAAATTCCTCTTCATGCCTTCCACGTTCATCACGGACTAAGTCCGAACGCAGACGATTGGCTGGCGCATTGTGAGGCAAAATGTCGTGAGCTGGGTATTGTTTTTCGTGCGGCAAGGGTAAAGGTAGATTTGTCTTCCGGGCTAGGGACAGAGGCGAGTGCGCGCAAGGAGCGATATGCAGCTCTGGGGCAGCTTTGTATTGCGCATGGTGTCGGCCATATACTCACTGCACATCATCAGGATGATCAGGCTGAAACGATACTGATGCAAATGTTACGCGGTTCTGGCCTGGCAGGATTGTCAGGTATGGATTTGACTAATGCCGCACCAGGATTATTAGGTACGCCGGATTTGGTAATTATTCGGCCCTTGCTGGAATCGAACCGCGAGGAATTAGAACAATTCCAGCGTTTATATGATTTGGACTTTGTCGAAGATGAGTCGAACACCGATGTGCGCTACCGCAGAAATGCCTTAAGACACAGGGTGATGCCTATCTTGGAAGAAATTTACCCAGGCTTTGCTGCGCGAATGTCGCGTGGCGCAAGGCATGTCAGTGCTGCACGTGATTTGATTGAGGAAATGGCTGTCTCGGACCTTGCGCAATGCACACAAGATGATCAATTGCAGCTTGCCAGGCTGGTCGCACTTGGTAAAAGCCGGGCGGCTCACGTTTTCAGGCACTGGTTAAGTCAGCAGGGTGTGCGTCTGCCATCAACGGCAAGGCTGCATGAAATATTTAAGCAGCTTTTTGATGCAAAATCGGATGCACGTATAGAAATTCATTGCGGCGAGCACGTGCTGCACCGCTATCGAGATGCAGTCTACCTCCAGCAGGTGGGGGGCAGCTTGTCCGGTCTGGACGAAGTGGGTTTTAGTTGGAATGGTGAATCCAGCCTGGCATTTCCTGCCTACGGTGGTGTGTTGCATTTTGAGCTTGCCGAACAGGGGATTTCATCTGAATGGCTGTCTCGGCATTCATTGGTTTTGCATTTGCGTCGAGGTGGGGAGCGCATGAAGCTGGCCATCGACAGGCCTACCCGTGATATGAAAAGCCATTTCCAGTCTTTGAATATACCATTTTGGGTCAGGAGTGAATTACCATTCGTCTCGGCAGGAGCAGAGTTGCTGTATGCCGCTCAGGTAGGTATGAATGCAAAGTTTTTTGATCAGGATTCAACTACAAAGGTAAGTTTGCATTGGGTTTTTGATGAATCAGGGAAAAATGTATGGAACAACAATTAAGGCAAATTGTCCTTGATACTGAAACCACGGGTCTGAGTCCCCGTGATGGCAACCGTATTATTGAGATTGGTTGCGTTGAATTAATTAATCGTAAGCTTACTGGAAATAATTTCCACCAGTACATCAATCCGGAGCGTGATTCTGAAGAGGGTGCGCTTGCGGTGCATGGACTCACGACTGAGTTTTTATCGGATAAGCCTAAATTTGCAGAGATTTCGCAAGCGTTTTGTGAATACATTCGTGGGGCGGAAGTTGTTATTCACAATGCACCATTCGATGTCGCATTTTTAAATGCAGAGTTTGCCAGACTGGAACTGGGAAGTTTTACCGATCACGTCAGTCATGTCACAGATACGCTGGTTCAGGCCAAGGAGTTGCACCCGGGAAAGCGAAACTCGCTCGATGCTTTGTGTGACCGCTATGAAATCTCTAATTCGCATCGAAAGCTGCATGGTGCGTTGCTGGATGCGGAGTTGCTAGCTGATGTTTTCCTGGCAATGTCACGTGGGCAGAACAGCTTTGCGATCGATATAGAAGAGGAGGTTGTGCAAGTGGTCGTTGATCTGCCAGTGGAAGCACTGGCTAGCGATGACATGGTTTGTGTTGCTGCAGATGCGCTTGAACTGGATGAGCATGAAAAATTATTGGCTGGCTTAGATAAGCAAGGCAAGCAAGATTGCCTGTGGCGATTGCAATAAAGCCCTGCTGAGTCGCCATCCCATTTGACTATGCGCTGATAAAGCCAACGTTAGCATCACTGACATCGCAGTGTATCGTTAGTTGTATCGTTGGTTGTATCGTTGGTTGTATCGTTGGTTGTATCGGGAAAATGCTTTACTTGGTACGCTTTGAAAAATCGCGACTGATCTAAATTCAGTTGCGATTTTTGCATTTTACAATCCAATTTCACTCTCCCTCAAAAAAATCCATCAAAAAAACGACAGTTGCCCTAAAGTTTTTTTAATCGTTGCCGTTAAAAACTGTAGGAAAAAATATTTAAAAATTTTTGCGATTAACCCTAAAGTTCCTACTTTTAGTGCCGTTAATGGTAATAAGAGAAAATTAAAAAAGTGTCTGATTTAACTTAAGTCTTTGTTTTTTAAGATTTATTTTTTGTTTTCTTGCTGTGTTCTAAAAAATCCAATTTTTCTCTGTTTTAAACAAAATAGAGGATGTCTTACGCATGTAGGTTAGATTCCTATGTGTGTCATCGTCGTATTCTGTCCGTAAATATCTACTTTTGCCTATACCTTGGTTTTTTTCGACCAAGCACAATGTGTCTCAACGGCAATGAACTTGTCTTGAAAAAATGGACTGGAGGGTGCGGAAATGACACAGAACGATATGATGGCGGAAATTCGCGATGCAAACTTAAGCTACTTGATGCTTGCTCAGCAAATGATACGTGCTGACAAGGCGACTGCAATTTTCCGTCTGGGCATTGGTAAAGAAATTGCGGACCTGATTGAGGGTTTAAATAATTCTCAGATACTGAAATTGGCTGGCTCCAATATGATGCTTGCCCGCTTCCGTTTCGAGGACAGTGCGATTCTTTGCATGTTGACCAATTACAACAAGGAACGTGCGTTGGCACATTCCCATGCAGCTATCCTGATGGCAGGTCAGCCAGTCGAAGAAATTCATTAATTTCTTCTTAAGAAAACAAAGAGTGAGGCGAACATGGCGATCAAAAGTGTTGTAAATGAGGCTAATGAAATTCAGTTGGCAATAGAACTGGTTAAGTTGGGTGCGCGCTTGCAATTGCTTGAGTCCGAAACTTCTTTGTCTCGCGAACGCTTGTTGAAGATATACAAGGAATTGAAGGGCGTTTCTCCTCCGAAGGGAATGTTGCCTTTTTCGACAGACTGGTTCGTAACCTGGCAGCCGAATATTCATTCGTCCCTGTTCATGAACATCTATAAATACCTCAATGAACACGCTGAAATCAACGGCATTGAGGCGGTGATCAAATCGTATCGGCTCTACCTGGAGCAAGTTGCCTGCCTTAATCCAGATGAAGCCTTGCTGTCGCTCACGCGCGCCTGGACGTTGGTTCGATTTTTTGAAGGAAAAATGTTAACATTTGCCCGCTGTAGTGAATGTGGTGGCCATTTTGTTGCACACTCACTTGATTTGCATGATCAGTACCGTTGTGGTCTGTGCCATGTTCCGTCCCGCGCTGGTAAAACAAAAAAAGCGAAAGATGCGGAGATGGCAATGGTTGCCTGAGTTTATTTTGGGGGTGTATTGCTTAAGTTTCGTTTTTTTTCTGACTTGCTCAAACTCACCCCGGACCGTCAGCGTGTCATCCCGGTTGCGCTGACTGCACTTTTGATACAAATGAGTGGTGTTGTGCTGGTGCTGCTTGCAGCGAACCTGTTTCATCGCACATTCAACGTCACATTTTTTCCCGTCTATGTTGTTATTGCACTCTCCTGTGTCGCTGCCCTGATCGCTCGTTTTTTGCGTCTGGATTGGTGGTGGTGTGTCATTGAGGCCGTGTTTCCCTGGCTGGTTTGGTTTGCAGCGACTTTGCAATTGAACCCGCAGATCTATCTTTTCCTCTTTTTATTCTTGTTTGCTCTATGTGGCGCGACCTTATTTAGTCGTGTGCCTTACTATCCTTCACCCGATCGTGCGGTGGAAATGTTAGCGCAGCAATTAAGTCCCGAAAGGCCGTTGTCTGTGCTGGATGTGGGAAGTGGTTTCGGTGGGGTGCTGTTTGGTCTGTCTGAAAAATTCCCGAGGTTTCGTTATGCCGGAATTGAGCTGGCTTTATTTCCTTTTTTGGTTAGCTGGTGTCGGGCAAAGTTGCGTGGTGAGTCGAACGTTAGCATTCACTTTGGAAATTATGAAGATATGGACCTGGCTGCTTTTGATGTGGTGTATGCCTATTTGTCGCCGGTGGTGATGTCAGGTTTGTGGGAAAAAGTGCAGCGGGAAATGTTGCCTGGAACAATATTTATCAGTTATGAGTTTGTTGTTCATGGAAGAAAGCCAGATTTTGCAATACAGTGTGGATACGAGGAAATTTATTTGTATGGCTGGAAAATGTGAATTTTCGTTTCTTACTGTTGGTTTCTGGAAATTTTTTAGTTTTTCGCAAGAAATTCGCACGTTTTTTCATGTTTACTCTGGGCTGGACTGATATGATAAACGTAAGTGATTTATGCTTTGATTTTCCTTCAGGGAGTAATGTTCCGTGTTAGTCATCGTTGGCTATTTAGTTGTTATGGGGTCGGTGTTTGGTGGCTTCGTCATGTCAGGCGGCCATTTGGCTGTGTTGTTTCAGCCGCTGGAATTGTTGATGATTGGTGGTGCTGCTGTGGGGGCATCTCTGGTAGGCAATAATGCCAAGAGTCTCAAGGCCACGTTGAAAGCACTGCCTAGCGTGTTCAAAGGCTCTAAGTACACCAAGGCCCTGTACATGGAATTAATGACCATGATGTTTGATGTTTTGACCAAGGTGCGAAAAGAAGGGTTGATGTCCATCGAAGGCGATATTGAAAAGCCGGATGATAGTCCTTTGTTTAGTAAGTACGGTCTGATCGTTCATGATCATCACTTGATGGAATTTATCTGTGACTATCTGCGTCTGATGGTTTCTGGGAATATGGATGCATTTCAGATCGAAAATCTGATGGATAACGAACTGGAAACGCACCACCACGAGGCTGCGGTACCTGCTCATTTTATTGCGAAGCTGGGCGATGGTTTGCCTGCATTTGGTATTGTTGCTGCGGTGATGGGTGTGGTGCATACCATGGAGTCGGTTGGTATTCCACCAGCGGAGCTCGGGATTTTGATTGCACATGCTTTGGTCGGTACCTTCCTGGGTATTTTGCTGGCTTATGGTTTCGTCGGCCCACTGGCTGGTTTGATGGAACAGCAAAATGATGAGGCTTCGAAAACTTTTCAGTGTATTAAAGTTACTTTACTTGCCAGTCTGAATGGGTACGCGCCAGCGTTGGCTGTCGAGTTTGGTCGTAAAGTACTGTATTCAACCGAAAGACCGACCTTTAGCGAGCTGGAAGAGCATATTAAGCAGTCCAAATCAAAATAATAAAAAGTCTTCTGGGGTAGTGTGATGGCAAATGAGGAACTCAGGCCAATTATCGTCAAGCGTATTAAGAAAGCTGGCGGTGGTCATCATGGTGGTGCGTGGAAAATCGCTTACGCCGATTTCGTCACGGCAATGATGGCTTTTTTCCTGTTGATGTGGTTGTTGGGCTCAACGGCAAAGGGAAATCTGCAGGGTATTGCAGAATACTTTCAGACGCCATTGAAGGTCGCAATGGCTGGCGGAGATGGAAGTGGTGATAGCTCCAGTGTGATTAAAGGTGGTGGTAAGGATCTCAGCTTGAGAGAAGGCCAAAACCGTAAAGGTGACATTGAATCTCCCAAGAAAACATATAACCTGCAGGCAGCGGAAGCAGCACTCGCAAAAGAAGAGGCAGAGCGGCTGAAAAACCTCAAAGGAAAAATTGAGGCCGTTATTGAATCGAATCCAACCTTAAAGCAGTATAAAAAGCAGCTGTTGCTGGATATTACGACCGAAGGTTTGCGTATTCAGATGGTGGACGAGCAGAACCGGCCCATGTTTGCATTGGCCAGGGCGGATCTGCAACCCTATACACGCGAAATTTTGCATGAGATTGGTAAAGCACTCAATGAGGTGCCGAACCGCATCAGTTTATCCGGTCATACCGACGCAACACCCTATGGCCTAGGTGAAAAGGGATACAGCAACTGGGAATTGTCAGCAGATCGTGCCAATGCATCGCGCCGTGAACTGATTTACGGTGGCATGGATGAGTCTAAGGTACTGCGAGTAGTCGGACTGTCCTCATCGGTACTATTTGATAAGCAGGATGCCTACAACCCGGTGAATCGCAGGATTAGCATCATCGTGATGAATAAAAAAGCAGAGGAGTCAGCGTCGCAAGATGGCGGCTCTGTTGAGGTAACAAGTCAATCAGATTCAAAAGCAGAAGTGACGGTAAAAGGTTCAAAGTAACCTTTAGTTTGCATCGCTTGTTCAATTTACGCATACGGGATGCTCAAGATGTCCAAAGAGAAAATACTCGGCCCCCAGGTGAAGCAACTGCTGTCAGGCGTGTCTGACCACAGCAGTGCGCATTTATCGGAAGTGGAAATGGATCTCGCTCAGACGGCTTTGTTACTCGGTGAGGCGATAGAGAAGCTGGGTATCAGTTTCATGTCTCTGCACTCTGCCGTCATCAAGGAGCAGGATGAAATCAGTCTGATCATTGATTCAGGTGCGGTGCCTAATGAAAGTGTTGACCGTCTCAAATTAATACAGATTGAAATTGCTTCGCATATTAATTCCGCTGTAACTTGCCTGCAGTTTCAGGATCTGACCAGTCAGCTAATCTCCAGAACGATGCAGCGTTGTGAAGGCTTGCGTGAAGTAATGGTGACTCTGGGTGTTGTAGGTGATGATATTTCCACGGAATCTGAGACTGAGGATCTGGAATCGCTGCTCAAGGAAACTATACAGCGACTGGAGAAGCAGAGTGCAGATTTGCAGAGTTTGTTAAGGAAGGCAGTACACCAGAAGCATCTCGGTAGCGGTGATATTGAGTTATTTTAATTTGTACGAAACCCAAGCTATTGGGCCTTTCATTCGAAGATGGAGCAATTATGGCCAAGACAATTTTAGCGGTTGACGATTCCGGATCGTTAAGACAAATGGTTGCATTCAGCCTCAAGGCTGCCGGCTATCAGGTGATCGAAGCGGTGGATGGGCAGGATGGACTGGAAAAGGCAAGAAATCAGGTCGTTGATTTGGTACTGACAGATCAGAATATGCCGCGCATGGATGGCCTCACTTTGATTAAATCCTTGCGTGGACTTGCTACATATCAAAGAGTGCCTATTCTGATGCTCACAACCGAGTCCAGTGATGATATGAAGGCGAAAGGTCGGGCTGCAGGTGCTAATGGCTGGCTGGTGAAGCCCTTCGACCCGCAGAAGCTAACAGAAGTGGTGAAAAAAGTAATTGGCTAAGCCATGGCTTGTTTAGCAATAATGTAAATCTCGGAGTGCAATAATGACGATTGACATGAGTCAGTTTTTCCAGGTCTTCTTTGATGAAGCAGAAGAGCTTTTGGCCGAGAAGGAAAAATTGCTGCTTGCGGTCGATGTAGCTTCGCCAGATCCGGAAGATCTCAACGCCATTTTCCGGGCAGCGCATTCCATTAAGGGAGGGGCTTCCACCTTTGGATTGAACGATATGACCGAAGTGACTCATGTCCTTGAGTCCTTGTTAGATAAAATCCGCAAAGGTGAAATGGCTTTAACTGCTGAGCACGTTGATGCATTTTTATCTACAAAAGATGTGCTTAAGATGCAGCTTGATGGCCATAGACTGGGTTCTCCGGTTGATCAGGATGCGGTAGCAGATGTCCGTATGCTTTTACAGTCGCTGTCGCAGGACGATGCGGCCGCGCCACCGCCGAAACCTACGCTGACCTTAGTGGATGATGAGCATCAAAATACGACTTTTCATTCTGCGTTCAGGATAGAGTTGCCACCAGTCAGTGAGGCTGACGCGAATGCAATTATGTCTGAGTTGGGATTGCTGGGGAAAATTAGTAGCGAGTCTGGCGCCAAGGACGGCATGGTATTGCATTTGCAAACCAATGAAGGCAAAGAAGATATTATTTCTATTTGTTCTTTTATCTTAAATCCGGATTGTCTGAAGATTACTGAAGAGGCGGTGGTCGCTCCTGCTGCCGAGGCTCAGCTCAGTGAGGATGAACTGGGTTATGGCTTTTTTGAGCCGCTGGACGCGATGTTTCCACCACTCGAGGGGGAAGCCTCTGCAGGTGCAGCGGTCGTCCCGGCGGCGGTGCCTGTCGCTCCAGTGAAAAGCCCAAGTGCAGAAAAGAAGGTGGCAGCAAGAAAAGAAATCGAAAAACCAGCTGCGAGCCAGGAATCCACCACGATCAGGGTGGGAATAGAAAAGGTTGATCAACTAATTAATCTGATCGGAGAGCTGGTCATTACGCAGGCGATGCTGGAACAGCGCACCCAGCATTTGGATCCGATTGAAAATGAAAGGCTGCTTAGCAGCGTTGCGCATTTGACGCGTAATACACGTGACTTGCAGGAAGCGGTCATGTCGATTCGCATGATGCCGATGGATTATGTGTTCTCGCGTTTTCCTCGTATGGTGCGCGATCTGGCCAACAAGTTGGGTAAGAAAGTTGAGTTTGTCACCTACGGTGCTTCTACTGAACTCGATAAAGGTTTGATAGAGCGTATTGTTGACCCGCTCACACATCTGGTCAGAAATAGTATCGATCATGGTATAGAAATGCCGGCCGCACGTGTCAGTGCCGGCAAAACTGAAACTGGCCGCCTGTCCTTATCTGCTGTGCATCAGGGCGGTAACATCGTTATCGAGGTCAGTGACGATGGTGGTGGATTGCACAGAGAAAAGATACTGGTGAAGGCAAAGCAAAATGGTTTGCCCGTCAGTGACAATATGACAGACCCCGAAGTATGGCAGTTGATTTTTGCGCCTGGCTTCTCTACGGCGGATGTGGTGACCGACGTGTCTGGTCGTGGCGTTGGTATGGATGTGGTTAAGCGCAATATCACAGCGATGGGCGGGGTGGTTGATATACGCTCAGCACGCGGCTTTGGTACTACGATCACAATTTCTCTGCCTTTGACGCTCGCCATCCTGGATGGTATGTCGATTAAGCTGGGTGAAGAAATTTACATACTTCCGCTTGGCTATGTGGTTGAGTCCCTGCAGCCGGCAATGGATGATGTCAAGGAAGTCAATGGCAAAGGAAAAGTCATTAAAGTTCGCGACGAATACCTGCAATTGGTCGCGCTGCATAAGAAGTTTGCGCTTGAACCGAAATTCTCAGAACCCTCCGATGGCATCGTCGTCATTGTTGAAGTTGATGGAAAAAAAGCGGCATTGTTTGTCGATGATCTGGTCGGTCAGCAACAGGTTGTCGTCAAAAATATTGAATCTAACTATAAGAAGGTTCCGGGTATTTCCGGAGCAACCATCCTGGGGGATGGCGGCGTTGCGCTGATTCTGGATGTGCCTGCGTTACTTCGCTCAGGTAAATAACTACAACTGGCTACAAGATTTTTTGAAGGACATATGATGACTCAAGCAACTCAATTTCAAAACGATACAAACTCTTCGGACGAAGGCAATTCGGTCGATATCGCCGGACATGAGTTTTTAGCTTTTACTTTGGGCAATGAGGAATATGGGATAGATATTCTGAAGGTGCAGGAAATTCGTGGCTATGAAGCCGTAACCAGAATAGCCAATGCACCGGAGTTTCTGAAAGGTGTGATAAACCTGCGGGGCATTATTGTTCCAGTGGTGGATATGCGTATCAAATTTAATCTTGGTACGCCGACTTATGACCAGTTTACTGTAGTGATAATTTTGAATATCGAGGGCAGGATAGTTGGCATGGTGGTCGACAGCGTATCTGATGTCACCACGCTGATGCCAGGTCAGGTCAGACCCGCACCTGAGATGGGAACCACGTTCAGCACAGACTTTTTGATTGGCCTCGGCACCTTGGAAGACCGTATGCTGATATTGGTTGATATCGATAAGCTGATGTCTAGCCCGGAAATGGGTTTGGTCGATCACGTCGGTTAATTTTTTTACCTGGGCTAATTAGTCAATATTGCATCACGAGGGGACTGAGATGAATTTGCGTAATCTTAGAATTGGTACACGTTTAGGAGCAGGCTTTGCTCTTATTCTCGGTGCGATCACGGTGGTGATGTTGCTCGTGAATGCGATGAACGCGTCGAGTCGTAAAGAAATGGCAGATAGTCTGAGTATTGCCAATCAAAAGCAGCTGTTGGCGAACGCAATGAAGACATCCGTATATGAGGGTGGGATTGCCATGAGAAATATCGGCATTCAATCGGATGTCGGCGAAATGCAAAAAGAAGAAGGTAAGGTCAAGGCCCAAAGAAAACTGTATGAAGAATCAAAAGTAAAGCTGGTCGGTTTGGGTTTGTCTGAGGATGAAAAGAAAATTCTGGCTGAGGTGGCGAGAATTGATAAGGAAATCGAGCAACCTTTCAAGAATGCGGTGGGACAGGCGTTGGCCTTCAATGGTGAAGGGGCTGTCAAGATAATTACTTCCGTACTTGAACCACTCAGCAGTAAATCGATACAAGAGATTAATAAACTGGTTGATTTGCAGACTGTCGCTGCCCAAACCGCTTTTGAAACGGCAGCGCGTACAGGTACCAGACTTTCGTATTTGTTGTTTGTTGTGTTGGTCGCCTCGGTTGCCTTCGGGGGATTGGTTGCGTGGCTGTTGACTGCAAGCATTACAAAGCCATTGAGTGAATCGCTGCAGCTTGCCGAAACTGTCGCCAGTGGTGATTTGCGAAGCTCAATAGAAATAGAGGGTAGTGACGAAGTCGCTCAGTTATTGATTGCACTCAAAAATATGAATGACAACCTGGCAGCGACTGTCGGTCAGGTCAGAGTTGGTACTGAAACGATTACCGTTGCTGCACAAGAAATTGCGTCCGGCAATGCGGATTTGTCGCAGCGTACAGAATCCCAGGCTAGCTCGTTGGAAGAAACAGCTTCCTCTATGGAAGAATTGACCAGCACTGTAAAACAGAATGCAGACAATGCACGGCAGGCGAATCAACTGGTCGTCTCTGCAACCAATGTTGCAGTAAAAGGTGGTGCTGTCGTCGGTCAGGTGGTCGAAACCATGGGCTCCATTAAGGATAGCTCACGTAAGATTGTCGATATCATCGGTGTGATTGACGGCATCGCTTTTCAAACCAATATTCTGGCGCTGAATGCGGCTGTAGAGGCAGCGCGGGCCGGTGAGCAGGGGCGCGGTTTTGCGGTTGTTGCTGCTGAGGTCAGAAACCTGGCGCAGCGCAGCGCCAGTGCTGCTAAGGAAATTAAATCCTTGATTGGCGATTCGGTTGATAAAGTCGATCAGGGTAGTAAGCTGGTGGATGAAGCCGGTAAGACTATGGATGAGATTGTGACCAGTGTGCAGCATGTTGCAGACATCATGAGTGAGATTACTGCCGCCAGCCAAGAGCAAAGCTCCGGTATTGAGCAGGTCAATCTCGCGATTACCCAGATGGATGAAATGACGCAGCAAAATGCCGCGTTGGTCGAACAGGCTGCCGCCGCCGCCGAGAGCATGGAAGAGCAGTCAGTGACGTTGGCACAGGCCGTTAGTGTCTTCAAGTTAAACACGGGAAATGCCTTGAGCGCTGCAGCCAGGCCAGTAGTGCGTGAGGCTAAGCCGCAGGCCCCGGTGAAAAAGGCTTTACCTCAGGTGAGTGCGGAAAAAAGTTCACCCAAAAAACTAACAAAAAATAGTGCTGACGATGACTCCTGGGAGGAGTTCTGAGTTTGATGCTGACTAATTACCTGGGTACGCAATATGACAGAGAGATTGAAATCTGAGTCTTCGAAAGAGTTTAACTTCAATTCGCGGGATTTTGATCGGGTACGTGAGTTGATCTATAAACGGGCTGGTATATCACTGGCAGATAGTAAGCAGGAGATGGTGTATAGCCGGCTGGCAAGACGTTTGCGCGCGACAGGTCTGACCTCGTTTACTGAGTACCTGAACCGGCTGGAAGGGGATCACGATAGTCAGGAGTGGGAGGCGTTTACGAATGCGTTGACCACTAATTTGACTTCTTTTTTCAGAGAGGAGCATCATTTTCCCATCCTGGCTGAGCATGTGAAGAAGTGCGCAACACCTGTCAGTATCTGGTGTTCCGCCAGTTCTACCGGCGAAGAACCGTATTCTATTGCGATGACTTTGTGTGAAGCCTTCGGGACCATGCGACCGCCTGCACAAATTATTGCGACGGATATTGATACGAATGTACTCAACACCGCGGCAAAAGGTGTTTATAACGCAGACCGGATTGAGAAGTTGTCCCAGGAAAGAGTCAGGAAATTTTTTCTGAAGGGAAAAGGGGCACAAGAAGGCTTAGTGAGGGTCCGTCAGGAATTGCGAGATCTGATTACGTTTAAGCAATTGAATTTGTTGGCAGATAGCTGGCCAGTCAGTGGTGAGTTTGACGCGATTTTCTGTCGCAATGTCATGATTTATTTTGATAAGCCTACTCAGGGGAAAATCTTAAAAAAATTTGCGCCGCTGATGAAGTCTGATGCCTTGTTGTTTGCGGGGCATTCAGAAAACTTTTTATACGTTACTGATGAGCTGAAGTTGAAGGGAAAGACAGTTTACGAGCTGGCAAAATCCAGGGCTGCCAGCCGGCCATCAGTAAGTCACCTTCATAAAGGTAGTTTATGAGCTTGAGCGAAGAGCATTTTGCAACCAATGTCTACTATGACCGCACATTTGATTGTGATGCTGCCAAGATATTGCCAGGTGAATTTTATTTCACCAATAAGGATATGCTGATAGTCACTGTGTTGGGCTCCTGTGTCTCAGCGTGTATTCGTGACCGGGTGTCCGGCGTGGGTGGCATGAATCACTTTATGTTGCCAGATACGGGAGGGGACGCTGACAATCCAGTGTCTGCCTCGATGCGCTATGGCACCTATGCGATGGAGGTGCTGATTAATGAGCTGCTGAAAGCCGGTGCAAAAAGAGAGAACATGGAGGCAAAGGTCTTTGGCGGTGGTAATGTGTTGCGCGGCTTTACAGCAATCAATGTTGGCGAGCGAAACGCTAAATTCGTTTTGGATTATCTGCGCGCAGAGAGAATGCGGGTGATTGCTGAAGATCTTAATGATATTTACCCCAGGAAAGTATATTTTTTTCCGCGTACTGGCAAAGTACTTGTGAAAAAGCTGAAAGTCGAGCATAACGATACATTGAGAAAACGCGAACAAGATTATGCAAGCCGCCTCAAAACTACCTCGGTTGGTGGTGAGGTTGATCTGTTCTGAAGCGATAGCAGTGATAAATGTATGGTTGTGGAGTTTGAATAATGAAAATAAAAGTATTGGTAGTCGATGACTCCGCTCTGATTCGCAGCGTAATGAGTGAAATTATTGCTAGCCAACCCGATATGGAAGTGGTGGGCGTGGCACCGGATCCACTGGTTGCAAGAGAGCTCATTAAACAGACTAATCCTGACGTCCTGACTCTGGATGTAGAAATGCCAAAAATGGACGGTCTGGACTTTCTGGAACGTTTGATGCGTTTGCGTCCCATGCCTGTCATTATGGTGTCTTCACTGACTGAACGTGGGTCTGAGATTACGATGCGTGCGCTGGAGCTGGGGGCGGTTGATTTTGTGACCAAGCCCAAGCTCTCCATACAGAGTGGTATGCGGGAATATGCTGATTTGATCACTGAAAAAATCAGGGTAGCGTCAAAAGCCAGAATTCGTCGTGCCGTCGCGGCCGCTGATCATGCGAAAGTGGCTCAAGAGAGTTTGCCGCCAGTACGTAATCCGCTGACGAGTAGTGAGAAGTTGATTATCATCGGTGCGTCTACCGGTGGGACTGAGGCAATTAAAAATTTCCTGGTGCAGATGCCATCGGATTGTCCTGGTATTTTGATTACGCAGCATATGCCGGAAGGTTTTACGCGTTCTTTTGCAAAACGGCTGGACGGTTTATGTAAGATTTCTGTGGCTGAAGCCAATGGTGGTGAGCGCGTATTGCCTGGTCATGCATACATCGCGCCTGGTCATTCCCATTTGTTGTTGGGGCGCAGTGGTGCCAACTATGTGACCCAGCTTGACACGGGCGAACCTGTCAACCGGCATCGGCCCTCGGTCGATGTGCTGTTCCGATCGGCGGCAACTTGTGCGGGTAAGAATGCGGTCGGAGTTATTTTGACTGGCATGGGCAAGGATGGGGCGGCGGGTATGCTGGAAATGAAAAATGCCGGTGCCTATAATTTTGCTCAGGATGAGGCGAGTTGCGTCGTATTTGGTATGCCCAAAGAGGCGATCGCCGCCGGCGGCACACATGAGGTTGCAGCACTCAATGAATTGCCTGCTAAAGTCCTGCAATATTTGGCGACGCATGGCAGCCGGGCACTCAGGGTGTAGTTCTCACTACGTTTTTTATGCTTTTCTGCAATTTCGGCACCCAGAAATTGTAATTTGACCGATAATACTAACAACTATCTTTAAAGAAATATTGGAGTAATTCATGGCTGACCAAAATCTCAAATTTTTAGTTGTCGACGACTTTTCTACCATGCGACGGATTGTCAGGAATTTGCTCAAAGAATTGGGTTATTCCAACGTGGATGAGGCTGAAGATGGCGCAATGGGTCTGGCTAAATTAAAGAATGGCGACTTTGACTTCGTCATCTCTGACTGGAATATGCCCAACATGGACGGTTTGACTATGTTGCAGCATATTCGTGCTGATCCAGCTTTGTCCAAATTGCCAGTCTTGATGGTGACGGCTGAGGCGAAGAAGGAAAATATTATTGCAGCAGCGCAAGCTGGCGCAAATGGTTATGTCGTGAAACCGTTTACTGCTGCGACCTTGGATGAAAAACTCACTAAGATTTTTGAAAAACTCGGAAAACCAGCCTGATACAAGTTGTATGCATTGCTTAGTACGCATGCATGCTTGAATCAGTATCTACCTGACGCTAGGCTTTGTTGTCCGTATGCTTGCAGACAACAAAGCCTGTTTTTTTGGGCAGAGTTGATGAAGAGCACTACCTCTGCCGAATGTGCAGGCATGCGTAGTTAGGTTTTGTTGCAATGGTGCATCATTTGTTGTAACCACCCGTAAGATAATTTGCGGTGATTTTATGAAGTCTGACAGACTGTTCATTAGCTCCCAGCACGGCGCCAGGCTTGACTCTGCTGGCACAGCACAGCTTCGGTGAGCAAGGTATTCAGCTGTCATTTCGGAACTTCTTTGAAAATTGTATATATGGTCGAAACTCACTTCATCGTGCGCGAGCCTTTACTGGATCCTAAGCAAAAAGTAATAGGATTTCAGTTTTCCTGGCAAAGCAATAATCCAGCGGTCGAATCGGATGTCGACAGTCTCGATGCTCTGCTGGAGTTCGTCGCAGGTCATCTGAATGATGATGAAAAAGGTTTTTTGTTAGATGACAGCCTGATCTTTCTGGAGGCAGCGCCTCAGTTGTTGCAAGTCGAGGGACTCAAACTTTTCCCGCCTAAGAATACCGTTTTGATTTTGCATAAAAAGCATTTTGCAGATAGCGCGAATGTGGCAGCCGTCAAGACTTTACGCGATTTGGGCTACGGCATTTGCCTGCGTGGTGCGGAAATCACAACTTTAGAGCGTGGATTTTTTGCCTTTGTTACGCATATCGAAGTTAAACTTAATGCCGCGAATTTCGCGTCCCAGGCAAAGGTTTACGCATCTCTGAAACAATCTTCCGTCAAAATGGTGGCGCGAAATGTCGCCAATTGGCAGGATTTTGACGCGTGCTCAGCACTTTCGCTCGATAGTTTCGTCGGTAAGTTGCATTTGACACCAAGGCCAAACGCAGCAGTGAAGGCGCTGAACCCTTCGCAGACGACGATCTTGCAATTGATGGAAATGGTCAGGAAAAATGCTGATATCCAGCAGTTGGAATTGGTTGTGAAGCGGGATGCCACACTTGCCTATAAATTGCTACGCTATATCAATTCCGCAGGTTTTGGTTTGCGCACTGAAGTACAATCGCTCAAACATGCGGTTCAGATGTTGGGTTATAGTCCGCTCTATCGCTGGCTAACGGTATTATTGGCGACAGCAAGCACCAGTGGCTATTCGCCGGTATTGCTCGAAACCGCGATCGTGCGTGGACGTTTTGCTGAGTTATTGGGGCAGATGAAAATGCCTAAGGCAGAAGCCGAAAATTTATTTGTTGCCGGTATGTTTTCTTTGCTTGACCGGCTGCTCGGTCTGCCTATGGATGAGATTATGGCTTCGATACAATTGCCTGACGTTGTGACTGTAGCGTTGATTTCGCGCGGTGGCTTATACGGTCCTTATCTGGCGCTGGCAGAAGCATGTGAACTTAATAGTATGCTGGTTGGCTCTCTGGCTGAGTCACTCAAGATCACTGCTGAAGATGTGAATGCTGCCCACTTGTCGGCCTTGGTCTGGGCGAAAAACGTGGCTGCAGTCGCTTAAGTTATTTTACCTCCAGGCAACGGCAAGCATCTGGCTTGCCGTTTTTTTTGCTGAATTTCAGATTGTGTCAGGATGAATAAAGGTACTTCATTATCGATCCCCGTGTTGCCATTGTGGCTGGTCTGGGGCTTTGCGGTTTATTTTTTCGGATTCTGGCTGGGCGCCTATCCTGTCCTGAATAATAATGAAGGCCTGTATGCCGAAATTCCGCGTGAAATGCTGGCTTCGGGCGATTGGCGACACTGGATTATTCCACATCTGAATGGCCTGGCTTATATGGAAAAGCCACCGTTGTTGTATTGGCTTACAGCACTGTTTATGGGGATTTTCGGGCAGGCAGAATGGGTGATACGGCTGGTTCCGGCTTTGTCGGGAATGGGTTGTGTGGCTTTGATCCTGTCGTTTGCCAAGTCAGTAGCGCGACCTCAGGCAGGACGGCTGGCGGCGCTGATCTTTGTCAGTGGTCTGGGGGTGACAGCCATGGCCAGAGTATTGATGTTCGATATGTTGCTGACCGTGTTTCTGATGGCGGCCGTGATGGCTGCCTATTTATACACAGAAAACCGTAAGCGCAAGCATCTTTACACTGCGGCAGTTGCCTTGGGATTGGCATTGCTGGCGAAGGGCTTTGTGGCGCTGATCCTGTTTTCTGCCGTGCTGGGCGTTTATCTGGTGTTGCGGGCGACATCCTTCCGTGAAATTCTGGCTGGTATTGGTCTCTGGCTGGACTGGCGCGCGATTGCCGTTTTTTTACTGGTGGCTGCTCCATGGCATGTGATTGCGGCAGCGACGGAACCGATATTTGCATGGTTTTATTTTATTAACGAACATGTTTTGCGCTTTCTGGGTAAGCGTGAGCCGCATGATTATTATGCCGGCGCTTGGTGGTATTACTTGCCACGAGTAGTGATTTTCCTTTTTCCTTGGTCTTTTTTATTGCCGGTATTGCTATTTTTCCGGCGTGTCATTCCTGCCGATAAGCGTTTGCATTTGTTTCTGTTTGCCGGGTGGCTGATGCCCTTATTATTTTTTTCGGTATCCAGTGCGAAAGCCAATTACTATCTGGTGACAGTGATGCCGCTGATGGCGATTCAGCTCGCTTTCTGGCTGGAAGAGAAGGGCTCTGGTGGTAAGCTGGGAATCGTTTTCCCTACTGCCTTGTTAATGATATTGTTTGCTGCTGTCGCCTATTCGGGATGGTCGCAGTCAGCTTCCGCATCCATGGACATCCTTGCCTTTGGGATGACTCAGAATACATTACTAGTTTGGGTTGGGCTTATTTTTTTATGCGCCAGTTTCCTTGTTATGCTGATCGCATTCATGTGTCCCAAAGCCGGAGTCGCTGCATTGGTGCTGATTCCTGTATTAGGCTTGCCACTGCTGTTAAATGTTGCTGCTGGTATGGATGAGAAAGTGTCCACGCGGGCGCTGGTCCGTTGGACGCAGCAGGCGCTGCCTCAGCATGAAGCGGTGTTGTACCGTGTTTTTGAGCAACAATCTTCATTGCCATATTATTTGCAGCGTGTCGTCAGAATTGTGGATATCAGAAGTAATGACCTCTACTGGGGCAACAAACTGCATAAAAATTCAGTGGTGATCGATGATCTGAGTTTTGCTGATTTGTTGGCTGAGCGCAAGGTAGCGTTGTTAGTGCTAAAAGATGATCTGGCTGATTTTCAAAATAAGCCGTATGCTAAAAAATTAACAAAATCCAAGGAATTGGGTAATACCTTAGTATTCTCGAATTAAGTCAGGTATTTCCACGGATAAAAATGCATGTAGTCTGGAGTGGGTGGGGAGCAAAGGAGTATAATCTCGGTTTTCTCATCCAACCTGCGATAGTGAGAGAGAACTGTCTCGAGCTATTGCCTCAACTATCTCTCAGCCATGTTGATTTTGCCAGGCTCTAATGCCCTGTCTAGTTTTCGCACCACTAATCTCCTTTCCCGTCTGCAAAGCATAACGCCTGATATTGTCGGTGTTACAGCGCGCTACCAGCATTTTGTCGATGCCAGCGCCGCGCTCAGCAGCGCCGACACGGAGCGTTTGCAAGCTTTGCTAACCTACGGTGATCCTTATCCCGGATCAGAAACCGGCGAAGTATTTATGGTGATTCCCCGGGTAGGTACGATTTCTCCGTGGGCCAGTAAAGCAACGGATATCGCCAGAAACTGCGGCATGCAGCAAATACGGCGGATCGAAAGAGGGATCAGTTACTTTGTGCACATGAAGCATAGTTTGCTCGGAAAAGCGAAGTCACTTGATGCCCAGACCCGTGAAGCTGTCGCCTTAGCCTTGCATGACAGAATGACGGAAACGGTACTCGGTGATTTACAGCAGGTGAGTATGTTGTTCGGTGAACTGGATGCGAAACCGCTGGAATTCATTGATGTACTGGGGGGCGGCAAGCAAGCCCTGATTAATGCTAATACTGAGCTGGGCCTGGCTTTATCGGATGATGAAATTGATTACCTGGTAGATGCATTCACTATTGCCAAACGTAATCCTACCGATGTTGAGTTAATGATGTTTGCGCAAGCCAATAGCGAACATTGCCGCCACAAAATCTTCAATGCAGACTGGACCATAGACGGCGAAAAGCAAGATAAGTCGTTGTTCCAGATGATCAAAAATACTCACGAATTACACCCGCAAGGCACCGTTGTTGCGTACAGCGACAACTCCTCTATCATCGAGGGCGCATCAGTCACCCGTTTCTATCCTAAGAATAATACCTACCAGGCCAGTGAAGAACTCACGCATATCCTGATGAAGGTGGAAACCCACAATCATCCGACGGCTATTTCTCCCTTCCCAGGCGCCTCTACCGGTGCCGGTGGCGAAATCCGTGACGAAGGCGCGACTGGGCGTGGAGCTAAGCCTAAAGCGGGTTTGTGCGGATTTACAGTGTCCAATCTTGCGATTCCCGGTTCGGTACAGCCTTGGGAAAATGCAGGTGACTGCAATACGGGTACAGCCAGCACAGAGTTCTATGGTAAGCCTGATCGCATTGCTTCCCCTTTGCAGATCATGATAGACGGCCCTATTGGTGGTGCAGCGTTCAATAATGAATTTGGACGTCCAAATCTGGGTGGCTATTTCCGTACCTATGAGCAGAATGTTGCGGGTACTGTGTACGGCTACCATAAGCCCATCATGATTGCGGGTGGTATCGGCAATATCTCTGCCAAACACACGCACAAAAATGATTTACCAGTCGGCAGCTTACTGATACAACTGGGTGGACCTGGTATGCGTATCGGTATGGGGGGCAGTGCTGCATCCTCAATGGCGACCGGTACCAATACCGCTGACCTGGATTTTGACTCGGTACAGCGTGGCAATCCGGAGATGGAACGCCGTGCTCAGGAAGTGATTAATTCTTGCTGGCAGCTTGGGAATGAGAATCCTATCCTGTCTATCCATGACGTTGGCGCCGGTGGTTTGTCTAACGCCTTCCCGGAAATCACCAATGACGCCAAACGCGGCGCATTGTTTGATTTGCGTAAAGTGCCGCTGGAAGAGAGTGGTCTGGCGCCAAAGGAAATCTGGAGTAATGAATCTCAGGAACGCTATGTACTCGCGATTTCGCCTGAGTCCCTGCCTGTGTTCCAGGCTTTCTGTGAACGTGAGCGTTGTCCGTTTGCGGTAGTTGGTACGGCGACTGAAGAGCGTCAGTTAAAGGTAATTGATCCTTTGAATGGCAATGCACCGGTCGATATGCCGATGAATGTATTGCTTGGCAAACCACCTAAAATGCATCGTCAGGTAGAGCGCCAGACGCAGACCTTGCAGACGATAGATCTGACCGGTATCGAGTTGGCTACTGCAGCAGAGCGCGTGCTGAGTCTGCCTACTGTGGCTGATAAATCCTTCCTGATTACCATTGGTGACCGTACCGTCGGTGCCACCACGGTGCGTGACCAGATGGTGGGCCCATGGCAGGTGCCGGTGGCGGACTGTGCAGTGACCACCATGAGTTTCGAAGGCTATCTGGGTGAAGCAATGTCCATGGGCGAGCGTACCCCGCTGGCCGTGATCAACGCCCCGGCATCAGGCCGTATGGCGGTCGGTGAGGCGATTACTAATATCGCTGCGGCACCGATTCAGGCTATCTCGGATATTAAATTATCAGCTAACTGGATGGCCGCCTGTGGTCAGCCAGGCCAGGACGCTGCACTGTTTGATACCGTGAAAGCGGTAGGTATGGATGTCTGTCCTGCACTGGGCATCAGCATCCCGGTCGGTAAAGATTCCCTGTCTATGCGCACCACCTGGAGTGATGACGGTGTGGCCAAGTCAGTCACTTCACCGGTATCGCTGATTATTTCGGCCTTTGCTCCTGTCTACGATGTACGTCGTTCACTGACTCCGCAATTGCAGCTCGATAAGGGCGATACCAGCCTGATTCTGATTGATCTGGGCCGTGGTAAAAACCGTCTGGGTGCATCTGCCTTTGCGCAAGTCATGCAGCGCATCGGTGATGAGGTGCCGGATCTGGACCAGCCGGAGGACCTGAAAGCCTTCTTTGCGGCGATTCAGACCTTGAATCGTGAAGACAAATTGCTGGCCTACCATGATCGCTCCGACGGTGGTTTGTTCGCCACTCTGTGTGAAATGGCATTTGCAGGTCGTGCCGGTTTGTCGGTGAATGTGGATATTTTGGCGATGGACGGTGGTCATGCAGCCGATCAGGGCGATGCGAAAAACTGGGCCGGCCAGATCCCTGAGCGCAGAAATGAACTGACCCTGCGCGCTTTGTTCAATGAAGAGCTGGGGGCAGTGATACAGGTTCGTACCGAGCAACGTTCAGAAGTTATGGATGTGCTGCGTGCGCATCAACTGGGCGCCTGCAGTCATATCATCGGCAAAGTGAACGCCGGAGACAGCATAGAATTCACCCGTGATGTGAAGCAGGTCTACGCGGCGACGCGTAGTAGTCTGCATCAGATCTGGAGCAAAACCAGCTGGCAGATCGCCCGTTTGCGTGACAATCCAGCTTGTGCTGATGCTGAATATGCGCGCATTCTGGATGCCAATGATCCGGGTATGCAGCCACGTATCAGCTTCGATATGCAGGAAGATATTGCTGCTCCGTTTATCGCAACTGGTGTCCGTCCTAAGGTCGCTATCCTGCGCGAGCAGGGTGTGAATTCGCACATCGAAACGGCTTATGTCATGCACAAGGCTGGTTTTGAAGCAGTTGACGTACACATGAGTGACCTGATCGCTGGCCGCGCCAATTTACAAGACTTTAAAGGCCTGATCGCCGTCGGTGGCTTCTCCTACGGTGACGTATTGGGGGCGGGCGAGGGCTGGGCGAAAACCATCCTGTTTAACCAAATGATGGCTGAGCAGTTCTCTGGTTTCTTCCATCGTGATGATACTTTTGGTCTGGGTATCTGTAATGGCTGTCAGATGATGAGTAATCTGAAATCCATCATCCCTGGTGCGCAGGCATGGCCTAAGTTTACGCGTAATAAGTCGGAGCAGTTTGAAGCCCGTTTGGCGATGGTGGAAGTGCTGGAGTCGCAATCGATCCTGTTTGCCGGTATGGCCGGTACACAAACGCCGATCGCGGTTGCGCATGGTGAAGGCTTTGCTGATTTTTCACAGACAGGTAATCAGAATGAGGCAAGTGTCGCCCTGCGCTTTGTGAATAATGCAGGTCAGGCCACGGAGGCCTATCCTTATAATCCGAATGGCTCGCCAGCCGGTATCACTGCGGTGACCAATCTGGATGGTCGCTTCACAGTGATGATGCCGCATCCTGAGCGTGTATTCCGTTCAGTGATTCAATCCTGGGCACCGGAATCGTGGGGCGAGGATACACCATGGATGCGCATGTTCCGCAATGCGCGTAAGTGGGTGGGCTGATCCATTGTTCAAGTCGATGTTCGCGTCGAATCAGCAAATCAAAAACCGGGTTAGTACCCGGTTTTTTTTGTTTGTTGATGCAAGGTAAGCGCGAATTTCCCCGCACCTTGCAACGTGAACAGTGGTTGAATTATGGCGTGACGCTGCCAGCGTAGTTAAACGGCAGCAGGTCGTGCAAGTCTGCCCCCTCTGCGCGCAGCGGCAATTCGG
>NZ_JACOGG010000059.1 GCF_014284365.1 Cognatundibacterium rugosum | reverse complement strand
TCATGTTGCCGGACAGGACAACGGAGTGCAGGTCTGCTGCAAACGCGCGGACTTCTTCCATCGCGCTCTTGTTGCGGCGAACCAGGAAGTTGTAGCCCAACACCGCTGGAACCGCGACGGCCAGACCGATCGCGGTCATGATCAGCGCTTCACCCACAGGACCCGCTACTTTGTCGATCGATGCCTGACCGGACATACCGATCGCTGTCAGCGCGTGGTAAATACCCCATACGGTGCCGAACAGACCAACGAATGGTGCTGTCGAACCGACTGTCGCCAGGAAGGCCAGGCCGTCTTGCAGGCGGCTTTGTACTTTGTCGACTGCGCGTTGGATGGACATGGAGACCCAGGTGTTCAGGTCGATTTGTTCCAGCAGGGCGCCTTCATGGTGCTCGGTGGCTTTGATGCCGGAGTCAGCGATGAAGCGGAATGGGCTGCCTTCTTTGAGGGAAGCTGCACCTGCTTGTACCGAGGCAGATTTCCAGAATTTAGCGCGGGCATCTGTTGCCTGGCCAGACAGTT
>NZ_JACOGG010000058.1 GCF_014284365.1 Cognatundibacterium rugosum | reverse complement strand
TAGCGGGTCCTGTGGGTGAAGCGCTGATCATGACCGCGATTGGTCTGGCCGTCGCGGTTCCAGCGGTGTTGGGCTACAACTTCCTGGTTCGCCGCAACAAGAGCGCGATGGAAGAAGTCCGCGCGTTTGCAGCAGACCTGCACTCCGTTGTCCTGTCCGGCAACATGAGCAAAGTCGCGAAAAAAGCATAAGGTCCAACCCGGTCAACGGGGCAGGCTGCGTGGTAGGAATGTTCTGAAAAGCGTTAAAACCTAAAAGCGTTAAAACCTGTTTAACACAGAGACACGGAGACACAGAGGAAAAGCAGAGAAAAGCGAAGCAAAGCAAAGCGAAGAGCATAGTCTGATCATTCAGTCCCTCTCTCAAGCCTTTCTCTGTGTCTCTGTGTTTAAAGGTTTTAAGGTTCAAAGGTTTAAAACTTCAAAGTTTAAAAATTTCCACAGCCCAGTCTCCCCGACCGGACATACTGAAAGAGAACAAAATGGCAATGGCAATCGGCAACGATGGTGACGGCGAAGACGAAGTCAACAGCA
>NZ_JACOGG010000057.1 GCF_014284365.1 Cognatundibacterium rugosum | reverse complement strand
GTTCACGCTGCTGTTCGCCGGTATAGGCTTCGCTGGTGGCGGCAAACTTCTGCCGTTTCAGGATGGCCAGTTCGTGGGTCAACTTATCAATCAGCGTTTGCCGGAACCGTCCTTCGGCCTGTAGCCGAATGGCCAATTCGCGGATCTGGTCCGGGTTGAGATCAGTGATGTCGACAGTTAAATCCATGTCTGGCAATGTGCCAGACAAAAGCCTGCTTCAGCAAGGACGTTTACATAGGTTTACATCTTCGTGCTACTCACACAACGGTGATCTGGTGATTGTGCATGAGTGTCTGCCACGGCAAGCCGGTCACCAGCGCCTGTAGCTGCTCGGTGTTGAGCGCGACCGGCAAATGGCCACTATCAGTCCAGGTAAAGCTTCCCTTGTTCAGGCGCCGGCTCGCCAACCAGATACCGAACCCGTCATAGACCAGGACTTTGATACGCGTCGAACGCTTGTTGGTAAACAGGTAGGCATGATGCGGCCGCGCTGCACCGAATACCTGAACTACCCTCGCCAGTGCAGTATCCATACCGACGCGCATATCAATCGGTTCGG
>NZ_JACOGG010000056.1 GCF_014284365.1 Cognatundibacterium rugosum | reverse complement strand
CCGAACCGATTGATATGCGCGTCGGTATGGATACTGCACTGGCGAGGGTAGTTCAGGTATTCGGTGCAGCGCGGCCGCATCATGCCTACCTGTTTACCAACAAGCGTTCGACGCGTATCAAAGTCCTAGTCTATGACGGGTTCGGTATCTGGTTGGCGAGCCGGCGCCTGAACAAGGGAAGCTTTACCTGGACTGATAGTGGCCATTTGCCGGTCGCGCTCAACACCGACCAGCTACAGGCGCTGGTGACCGGCTTGCCGTGGCAGACACTCATGCACAATCACCAGATCACCGTGGTGTGAGTAGCACGAAGATGTAAACCTATGTAAACGTCCTTGCTGAAGCAGGCTTTTGTCTGGCACATTGCCAGACATGGATTTAACTGTCGACATCACTGAGCTCAACCCGGACCAGATCCGCGAATTGGCCATCCGGCTACAGGCCGAAGGACGGTTCCGGCAAACGCTGATTGATAAGTTGACCCACGAACTGGCCATCCTGAAACGGCAGAAGTTTGCCGCCACCAGCGAAGCCTATACCGGCGAACAGCAGCGTGAAC
>NZ_JACOGG010000055.1 GCF_014284365.1 Cognatundibacterium rugosum | reverse complement strand
GTAAGCATCCGGTGAAGTCATCTTGAAGTTAAGTGCGTAAGCGTAGATGATCGTGTCCACTTAATAAGTGGACACTTGTACATGATGGACGATGGAATCAATACGCCAAGACGGCGTCGGCGGCACAGTGCCGAATTCAAGGCTCAGGTCATTCAAGCCTGCAAACAACCGGGAGTTTCCATTGCCGCCACGGCTTTGCGTTACCAGTTGAACGCCAATCAGGTCCGTATCTGGATCAAGGCGCATGCGCAATTGGCGATACCGTCGACGCAAATTGCACCGATTACCACAGTTCCCGAATTCATTCCCATTCCGTTGCCTGCGCCGACCGCAGTCACTGCGACACCAAACATCGTGATTGAAATCAGACGAGGCGCCGCTAATGTGACTGTGCGCTGGCCGCAAGCTGCGGCCGCAGAGTGCGCCGGTTGGCTGCAGAACTGGCTAAGATGATCCGGATAGATTCCATCTGGCTGGCAACCGAACCGATTGATATGCGCGTCGGTATGGATACTGCACTGGCGAGGGTAGTTCAGGTATTCGGTGCAGCGCGGCCGCATCATGCCTACCTGTTTACCAACAAGCGTTCGACGCGTATCAAAGTCCT
>NZ_JACOGG010000054.1 GCF_014284365.1 Cognatundibacterium rugosum | reverse complement strand
GGCATGTTCAGATTCACGGAGTGATTCTGAATCGGGATGGTGATGATGAGCATGATGATCAATACCAGCATCACGTCAATCAGCGGGGTCATGTTCATTTCGATCATGACTTCCGGATCAGCCGATGAGCTGCCTGAACCTACTTGCATTCCCATGTCAGATCCTTTCTTAGTTACGTGGTGGGGGTTCGATCACGAAGCCCACTTTGGCGATCCCGGCTCGCTGGGCGGTCAGGATGGTTTTACCGACAAATTCGTAGCGGACGTTCTGGTCGCCACGGATGTGTACTTCCGGTTGCGGTACTTTGACGGCTTCGACTTTGAGACGGTCGAACAGGTCTTCTGTGCCGCCTGGCAGGGGTTTCATCATGCCGTTCCAGTACACGTCGCCGTCTTTGTTGATCGAGACGGTGATGTTTTCCGGTTTGGTTTTGTAGATCTGGTTACGTTCTGCCGGGAGCTTGAGTTTGACCGTGTCTGTGATTACCGGGGCGGTAATCAGGAAGATGATCAGTAACACCAGCATGACGTCAACCAGCGGGGTGGTGTTGATGGTGCTGTTGACTTCGTCTTCGCCGTCACCATCGTTGCCGATTGCCATTGCCATTTTGTTCTCTTTCAGTATGTCCGGTCGGGGAGACTGGGCTGTGGAAATTTTTAAACTTTGAAGTTTTAAACCTTT
>NZ_JACOGG010000053.1 GCF_014284365.1 Cognatundibacterium rugosum | reverse complement strand
CGTTCTCCTGCAGATAGTACTCAACAACCTGTACTTTGAATTGCTTTGTATATTTACTCATGAAAACACCCCAAAAGTATGGACGGGTGTCCAACTTTTGGGGTGCAGTTCACTGAGCTGCCTTTTTTATTTTCAGACAGATTCAAGCGACTTAGAGATAAGCGCCAGCCAGTTCCGGTGTTTTTGCTTTCAGACGGAAGGCGCTCAATGCTTTCGACGCATCCGGTACTGCCAGCACTTCAGGCATGCCACTCATCAGTTCTGAAATACGGGTTTTCAAGGCTTTTGCCTGAGTAGCCAGCTTGAAATGGGCCTGACGTTCGGTCTGAACGATACTCCAGCGCACTACCGGCGATTGTGCGCCGGTATCCAGCAATGCACGGTCACGCAACCATTTTTCAAAAGAGCGGGAGGGCAAATCGCTTTCTATCCAAATCAGATGATCAGATGTCATCTTTTTGCTATTAGCCGCACGAACCAGAATTTCGTAGATCATTTTCAGACTCCTTGAGTGGCATCTTCGCGGTAATCCAAAATGGGCGAAGATTCTTTATGTCTAGAAACGTTAACGCCAGCCTCCCGGTTGACAAAGAAAGTTACAAAATCAGGAAATAATTCAAATAAATAAGATTTTTAATGAGAAACATATTAAAAAAATAATTTTTGAAGTGACCCCATTTAGTTGGACAGCTTGATAGTTACGTGGCCAAGGGCTGATTCCTGTATTGAACAGGACTCAGCCCTTTTAATTTCAGTTTTATACGGTCATGATTATAGTAGTGGATG
>NZ_JACOGG010000052.1 GCF_014284365.1 Cognatundibacterium rugosum | reverse complement strand
TTGAAATTCCGCGCCAGTTTCTCAAAGCGGGTCGCAATGCTGCGGAAATGCTTCAGTCTGGCAAACAGGTTCTCCACCAAATGGCGTTGCTTGTATATATGCGCATCGAATTCCGGGTTCGCTTTACGACTGTTGGATTTTCTCGGAATGACCGGAATCGCTCCCGCCTGCCTGATGTGGTCACGAATCACCTCGGCATCATAGCCCTTGTCTGCAATGATATGTTGCGCTGCTTTTAGCTTGCCGATCAGCTTCGGTGCAGCTTTGGCATCGTGGACTTCACCCCCAGTGATTTCAAAATCCACCGGATTTCCATGCGCGTCGGCTGCCATGTGAATCTTGGTGGTGGCTCCTCCCCGCGATCTGCCAATGGCTCGCTCTTCTCCAGCCCGAGCTCCACTCGCATGCTGGTGAGCTCTGACGTAACTTCCGTCGGCAAATAGCCATTCCGTATCAATGTCGCCTCGTAATTCAAAAAAAATTCCGCCCACAACCCCTTGCATGCCCACCGGTTAAAGCGGTTATACGCCGTCTTCCACGGACAGAATTCTTCGGGAACATCCCGCCATGGTGCTCCTGTGCGTAACTTCCACAAAATCGCTTCCATCACTTCTCTGTCGTTCGCCCATTGGTGACATCCCTTGGCGCGCATGGTTGTCTTCAATTGCTGCCAGATATCATCGTTTAATACGCGCCGAACCATTCCATCTCCCTTTTATCCAGGATGGAAGAATCCTGCAAATCAGCAAAAATGTCTACTTGCTGGCTGATTCTATGAAATGAGGACATGCCCTAG
>NZ_JACOGG010000051.1 GCF_014284365.1 Cognatundibacterium rugosum | reverse complement strand
GTGCCGCCGACGCCGTCTTGGCGTATTGATTCCATCGTCCATCATGTACAAGTGTCCACTTATTAAGTGGACACGATCATCTACGCTTACGCACTTAACTTCAAGATGACTTCACCGGATGCTTACGCTGAAGGCGGCCCATTCCTGTATGCATCTATCCCTCTGATTTCAGCACCTTGGTTGGTATAGGCCATGCTTTGCGGTGTTCGTACAGTGACGAGTGGCTACGCATACGCATTCATCGCTGTGTTTGGTGTCAGCATGACTGGCGCTGCTAACAGTGCGTTACACCTAGCGGTGTGCTGCGCACGGAAAAACTGATGCGGAGACCGTGGCTGCGAAGAATGATATTGATATGCAGCATTTAACCCAGCAAATGCTGAAGCAGAAAAGCAAAAAGCCAAGCTTTACGCTTGGCTTTTTAACTTGGCGGAGCGGACGGGGCTCGAACCCGCGACCCCCGGCGTGACAGGCCGGTATTCTAACCAACTGAACTACCGCTCCTAAACCTTAAAACTGGCTCTGTTTTCTTCGTTTATCTGTGGTGGGTGCTGAGAGGCTCGAACTCCCGACCTACGCCTTGTAAGGGCGCCGCTCTACCAACTGAGCTAAGCACCCATATTTGCTTAGTCAGATAAACTATTTAACGTTTGTCACCAACGTCAACAGAAGCAAAATTATACATCATATTTTCACTTCTTGTCTAGTCTTTTGCTGCATTTTTTCGCTTAACACCGCGTAATTTACTGCAAAAAACCTAGGCTTTCACTTAAAGCAAAACCCCCCGTTACGGTTGTAACGAGGGGTTTTTAAAGGGAGCCTGACGATAACCTACTTTCACACTGGTTGCAGCACTATCATTGGCGCAGAGTCGTTTCACGGTCCTGTTCGGGATGGG
>NZ_JACOGG010000050.1 GCF_014284365.1 Cognatundibacterium rugosum | reverse complement strand
TTCTGACCCAGTTATAGATTTGTACCGGGTTGTTGTTGAGTTCCTGGGCTTTGGCTTTTACAGCAGGTGTGAGCTGAATGTCTTCAGTTTCTGCTGTGTCTTGTGCGACGGGTAGCACCGGCAAGCTGGCTTGTGCCAGTTTGAGTCCATCTGGGATGGCGCCGGCCAGCATGATTTTGTCATACTTGGGCGGGAACAAGCTGGCCTGGTACTCGGCTTTAGTTTCGTTTGGTTTTCTGACTTTGTTGCTGGGGCTGCCGAACGGGAGTTTATTGGGGTCCGTAAATTGGTGTGGCTTAGCGTTCTGGTGAGTCCCCATAAAACGGCTGAGTTCCACCAGGGCGCGCTGCTGTTCTGCGCCGCTGCTGCGCTCAACTTGTTCACTGAGTTGTTGGAATTGCTTTTGACGGCTTTGGTATTGGGCAACGGCGGCATGATGGCGCTGCAGAATTTCTGCCGGCATGTTGGCAGCTTTGAGTTGTTGCTCGGTGTCGTTGAAGCTTTGCTCTATACCGGCATACATTTTTTTTAACGCTTGGATTTTGAGTTGCACCCGTTCGATACGCTTCTGGGTCTGGACGCTACTCACTGCTGGCGGGCTTGCATTCTTTAATGAACGGGCGCTGATGTCACTGCTGTTGCGTGCCATCGGATTGGCCGCCTTGGCCATTGGTGCTGCGGAAGGTGCTGCTGGTGTAGCAGCCGTGTCCAGTGCTTTGAGCTCGTCGTGGATGCCAGCCAACAGCTGGCTGAATTGTTCATCTGGGCTCACGCTGGCGACTGCTGGAACCGTATTGGCATTCACGCCAGACTGCCCCGCTAATTTGCCAAGATAGCGTTGCGTGTTCCCCAGCAAACCCTCGTCTTTCAGACGCGTGAGCAGGCCAGCTTTTTCAGCTG
>NZ_JACOGG010000004.1 GCF_014284365.1 Cognatundibacterium rugosum | reverse complement strand
GATCTATACAACGGAGAAATTATTGCCTTTAACACGTCACGGCGGCCGGTATTTAAGATGATCAGCGAAATGCTGACGAGCGCATGGAGCAAGTTAAAGCCTGGAGATCGTCCGATACTGCACTCCGATCAGGGCTGGCAATATCAAATGCCAGCATACCGGCGCTTACTGGAACAGCGCCAGGTGACGCAAAGCATGTCGCGCAAAGGGAACTGTCTGGATAACGCAGCGATGGAGAGCTTCTTTGCTGTATTGAAGTCGGAATACTATTACCTGACCAAATTCAACAACGTCGAGGAGCTGGAGAAGGGATTGGCTGACTACATCCACTACTATAATCATGACCGTATAAAACTGAAATTAAAAGGGCTGAGTCCTGTTCAATACAGGAATCAGCCCTTGGCCACGTAACTATCAAGCTGTCCAACTAAATGGGGTCACTTCACATGGCATCCTTTTTTGTTTTACAGCGGTATTGCAGCGGGATTACAGCGGTTTGTACCTGATTTGTACGACCAAAAGCAAAAATTCGGCTGGGGTGGCTTCGCATACATACTGCGTGCAGTTCAGCTTGCTATGCAGAAAACCCTGAGCTGCGCTATACTTCCCAGCTTCCAAGGAGCGTTGCGACGGAAATCTCTTTTCCGCCAGGCTTGGAATCACAGGCGTAAGCCGGTAGTTTGCTTTTCATTTGCCTTTCTTGTTTCTGATGATGCAAAAAATGAACAAATTTCCGGCCTTGCTGACCACAACTGCGCTCACGTTACTTTTTTCTTTAGAAAGGAGGGCGTGAGAACGCCGCCATCATGACTACTCAAACAGCACATCAAGACTACCTCGTCGCCGACATCAGCCTGGCTGACTGGGGCCGTAAAGAAATTCAGATCGCTGAAACAGAAATGCCTGGCCTGATGGCGATCCGTGAGGAATTCGCTGCCAGCCAGCCCCTCAAAGGCGCACGCATCACCGGTTCGCTGCATATGACGATACAGACCGCAGTGCTGATCGAGACACTCAATGCACTGGGCGCACAGGTACGCTGGGCTTCCTGCAATATTTACTCCACCCAGGATCACGCGGCGGCAGCGATCGCAGCTGGCGGTACACCGGTATTCGCATTCAAAGGCGAAAACCTGGATGAATACTGGGAATTCACGCACCGCATTTTTGAATGGACCGACGGTGGTTATTCCAACATGATCCTGGATGACGGTGGTGATGCGACTTTGCTGCTGCACCTAGGCACCCGTGCAGAAAAAGATATTTCTGTACTCGATCATCCAGGCTCAGAAGAAGAAATCTGCCTGTTCAATGCAATCAAATCCCATCTGAAAACCGATGCGAACTGGTACTCTAAGCGCCTGGCTGAGATCAAGGGCGTGACCGAAGAAACCACGACTGGTGTACATCGTCTGTACCAGATGCATAAAGAAGGCAAGCTGGCTTTCCCTGCAATTAACGTCAATGACTCCGTCACGAAATCGAAATTTGATAACCTGTACGGCTGCCGCGAATCGCTGGTGGATGGTATCAAACGCGCCACTGACGTGATGATCGCGGGTAAGGTCGCGGTGATCGCTGGCTACGGTGATGTTGGTAAGGGTTCTGCGCAAGCGATGCGTGCTCTGTCTGCTCAGGTCTGGGTCACAGAAATCGATCCTATCTGCGCCTTGCAGGCAGCGATGGAAGGTTACCGCGTGGTGACCATGGATTATGCAGCGGAACATGGCGACATCTTTGTGACCACCACAGGTAACTACCACGTGATTTCGCACGCCCATATGCAGAAGATGAAGGATCAGGCCATCGTCTGTAATATCGGTCACTTTGATAATGAGATCGATGTGGCTTCGCTCAAGCAGTACACTTGGGAAAACATCAAACCCCAAGTGGATCATGTAATTTTCCCTGATGGCAAACGCATTATCTTGCTGGCCGAAGGCCGTCTGGTGAATCTGGGTTGCGGTACTGGTCATCCATCCTATGTAATGAGCTCTTCGTTTGCGAATCAGACGATCGCCCAGATCGAACTCTTCCTCAACAATACGCAATATCCGGTCGGCGTGTACACTCTGCCGAAACATCTGGATGAAAAAGTCGCACGTCTGCAATTGAAAAAACTCAATGCACAACTGAGTGAACTGACCGATGAACAAGCTGCTTATATCGGCGTGAAAAAAGAAGGCCCTTACAAGCCGGAACACTATCGTTATTAAGATCTGAACCTTTCCCCGCTCTGTCAGCGCAGACCGGGGATTTTTTTTACAGGAGATGCTATGCGTCTGCTCGCTATCTGGCTGGTGAATGCGCTTGCATTGCTGGCGCTTCCCTATCTGATGCATACCGTGACTGTGGATAGTCTTGGTACAGCGCTGTTAGTCGCGCTGGTGCTGGGTTTTGCCAATACTGTATTACGTCCGGCGCTGTTGTTGCTGACCTTGCCAGTTACAGTGATTAGCATGGGCTTATTCATTTTTGTGATTAATGGCCTGCTGTTCTGGGGGGTAGCGAGCATGGTGGATGGTTTCCATGTAGCCGGTTTTTGGTCCGCAGTGGGTGGCGCCTTGTTATACAGCGTGATCTCCTGGACGCTTTCGACTTTACTTTTGCAAAAATCATGAATCAACATAACTTCAGCATAGAATTTTTTCCGCCTAAGACCGCTGAAGGGGTGGAGAAACTGCGCGTTACCCGCAACAAACTGGCTGAGTTGCAGCCTAAATATTTTTCCGTGACTTTCGGTGCCGGTGGCACTACCCAGCAAGGTACACTCGATACCGTGGTCGATATCCGGCGTGAGGGTTTTGAAGCGGCTCCACACTTATCTTGCGTTGGTGGTACCCGTGACTCGATACGTCAGATTCTGCAGCAATATCAGGCGCATGATATCCGTCGTTTGGTTGCACTGCGTGGTGATTTACCCAGCGGTTATGGCATGGGTGGCGAGTTCCGCTATGCGAATGAGCTGGTTGAGTTTATCCGTGCTGAAACCGGTGACTGGTTTCATATCGAAGTGGCAGCTTATCCGGAAATGCATCCACAGGCACGTTCGCCGCAGGATGATCTGCAAAACTTTGTACGCAAAGTGAAGGCGGGGGCGAATTCTGCGATTACCCAGTATTTTTATAATGCGGACGCTTATTTCCGCTTTGTGGAAGAGGCGCACAAGCTGGGCGTGGATGTGCCTGTGCTGGCCGGTATTATGCCGATCACCAATAGCAGCCAGTTACAGCGCTTCTCAGAAATGTGTGGCGCTGAGATCCCTCGATGGATACGCCTGAAGCTCAATAGCTACGGCGATGACAGTGCATCGATCAAGGCTTTTGGGCTGGATGTGGTCAGCAGTATGTGTGAACGTTTGTTGGCAGGCGGCGCGCCGGGTTTGCATTTTTATTCCCTGAATCAGGCGGCGCCCACCACAGCGATTTGGAAAAATCTGATTTAATTTCCTTTGTCATCATGCGAAAAGCAGCAGCGGAGCCTGGCCTCCCCTGCTGCTTTTTTTTGTTCCGTTGCGGAAAGTTAACGTTCGCAATAAACAAATTGGGAATTTCCAATCAGCATGACTAGACTGAAATCAGCAGGTTAGCCCGGGTCATCGCATCGTTTTTTGCCTTTCCGGACGGCGTGATTTTGTATACCCGTAGTCTGTTTCCCCACCCGAATTTCCCCTGAAATAGCCTCATTGTCAGTCCTGTTCTGCTGTTGCAGTTTTTACCGGAGGATGAGTCATGAAGTGCCGATATCTGAGTTTGCTTGCTGTGATCGTGGTGGGGTGCCTGAGCATGCCAGTCCACGCTGAGATGGTCATCATCGTCAATAAAGAAAATCCTGCCACTAAATTGTTCCTGAATCAGGTCGCACAATTTTATCTGGGCGGCTCTAATTTATTTGCACCGGTGGAGCTCGCAGAAAACTCACCGATGCGTGCGGAGTTTTATAAAAAAGTGTTGGATAAAGATCCGGCTCAGGTACAAGCCATCTGGTCCAAACTGCTTTTCACGGGAAAAGCCAAAGCACCGAAAGAGTTCAAATCCAGTGCTGAGGTGAAGAAGTATGTCAGTGAAACCCCAAATGCGATGGGTTATATAGAAAAATCTGCGGTCGACGACAGCGTCAAAGTTGTCGCCATCGTACCGTGATCTGCTGGACTGACATCAAGATAAGGAGAATAGCGATGAAGAAGTTAGTGTGTGCCATGCTCTTGTTGCCAGGTCTGGCTTCAGCGATTGATCTGGATGAAAGCGGTTCGCTCAAACTGAGCGGTTTTTATAATCTGACTGCAGGTAAGGTACTCAGTGGTTCGGCAATGGGCAGTTCCACCCCTTGGACTTATCAGCAATATCAATGCCCATGTTCGATACAGAACTGGGAATACACCGGGGTATATGAAAAATCCAAGGGCTGGCAACTGGATCAGGAATCGCTACTGGGTTTGCAATTGAAAAAAGAATTTTCACCTACCTTGTCCGCAACAGCGCAAGTCGTGATGCGCACGCTGAATCCGAACAAAGGTTCACGCCCAACCGTAGACTGGGCTTATCTGAGCTGGCAACCGAGTGCGGAATCTGACTGGACTTTTCAGGCTGGACGCTTCCGGATTCCTTTGTATTATTACAGTGATTATCTGTATATCGGTTATGCCTATCCCTGGTCGCGTCCTGCTCCGGATGTATATGGCTGGCCGATTTACGCCTACGATGGCGGCAACGTCAGTTATCGTCATCAGTTGGGGCAGTCTGACTGGGCGATGACGGCCACTGCGTGGGCGGGCAGCTTTACCTCGGATAATAATCCTTACTACACGCGCTTGTACTACACCACGCCGACCAATGATGCATGGAAAAAAATTCTTGGTGCTTCCGTTAGTGTCAATAATGGGATTTTCGACATGCGCGCGATGATGATGCGGCATGAAGAAACCGTGTCACAAAATGATCCGGTCGCTGGCACTACCTTCCTGCTGCAAGATCAGCCGACCCGGATTATGGGCTTATCCATCAATATGGATTACAAAAACTGGCTGCTCAAATCGGAGTTTGACCGTTTCGAACAAAAGGATGCGTCTAAGGGGATTAACAATATCTATAAGTACGCCTTGTTTGGTATTGGTTATAACTTCGGTGCCTGGACGCCGATGTATACCTACTCGCAATACACAACAGTGACCGAGCCGATAGAAGCACGTCAATCGCATTATCTGTCTTTGCGCTGGGACTTCCGTAAAAACATGGCACTGAAACTGCAATACGATATTTCTAAAGACAAGTCACATTACCCCTATCCTTTCTTTGGTGATTCCAAGTTGTTGTCTCTGTCACTGCAAGGTACGTTTTGAACATTGAAGTTGTGCTCCTCTTGAGGCCACCTCAGCTGCCGCTGCGGTGGTCGTTTTTTATGGTGAAGTATCTTTTTCCTACAATCATCGTTTTGATGTAAGTCAACGTTGCTTGTGTAGTAATGGTTACAATCAAATGTCCGATTTTGGATGACAGAGCAGCGGGGAGAAAAATTGGCTATCGAGCTTTATAACGACGGAAAACATGTCTGTATCATGTTTAATGATCTGATCAAGGACGATGCGGCAGATCATGCTGTGCAGGCTAATCAGTTTCTGATCGTGTCCGACGGCGAAGGTGCGATGATCGATCCTTCCGGTCACCTGACGTATAACTCGCTGGTGCTGGCGATGCATAAATACTTGCCTAAGCAGCAGTTAAAGTATTTGTTCGCTTCGCATCAGGATCCTGACATTATCGGTGCGCTCGACAAGTGGTTATTCAGCACGGAATGTAATTTATATGTGTCTAAACTGTGGGCACGCTTCGTACCGCATTTCTGTAATCTGAACCGGGCTGAAGGTCGTATTATCGGCATCCCCGATGAAGGCATGCCGGTACACCTGCGTGATACCGTGATACACGCGGTGCCTGCGCACTTTTTGCATGCTGAAGGCAATTTCCAGTTTTATGACAGCAAGTCGAAAATCCTGTTTTCCGGCGATATGGGCGCCTCCATGGTGGACGCCAAGGATATCGAACGTCCTATCACCAGCAAAGACGAGTTTTACCAGGAATTACATAGCATGAGCGGTTTCCATAAGCGCTACATGGTATCGAATAAGGTGTGTCGTTATTGGGCGAATATGGTGCGCGGTATGGACGTGGACATGCTGGTGCCTCAGCACGGCCGTTACTTCCAGGGTAAAGAAGCCATCCATGCTTTCCTGGACTGGATAGAAAATCTGCAGTGCGGGATAGATTTGTTCACGCAGGAACACTATCGCTTCCGCGGCTAGGGGCTACTGGTTTAAGTCTGCCGTGCTGCCTTGATGTTCACATAATCCAGCGGCAGGGCAGTGGTGCTCTTAATGACTTCCATTACGAAGCTCGAACTCACATCCTGCAGGTCGACGACACGCACCAGTTTTTTGTAGACCTGATCAAAACCCGCCATATCCGGTACATGGACTTTTAACAGATAGTCGATATCACCACTCATACGCAGGATTTCCACGATTTCCGGTATGTCTTTTACTCCGCTGATAAATTGCTGCATCCATTGTTCATTGTGGCGCGCCGCTTTCAGCGTCACCATGACCGTCAGCCCCAGATTCAGACGTACCGGATCACACAGCACGACGTGCTGACGGATCACACCATCCTCCTGCATTTTTTGCACCCGACGCCAGCAGGGCGTGACAGACAAGTGTACGGCCTGCGCCAGTTCTGCCATACCGATAGACGCATCTTTTTGTAATAAATGCAGAATTTCTAGGTCTTTTTTGTCCATATTCTTTAAATATTAGAAAATTTTTCTTAATTTAACATGAAATACACGGAAAATTGGTAAAAAATTTCCTGGCAGGATAGGTAGGATGTAAGCCTCTGTGACAGCACACTAAGTCATTGCTGAAAACAAACTGAATTGAGGAGACCGTATGAACCCGCACGATACCAGCCTGCACACTGCCACCCGCCTGACCCATGCAGGTCGCAAGGGGAAAAGCCATCATGGCCCGGTCAATCCGCCACTGGTACGTGCGTCGACCATGCTGTTTCCTGACTGTGCGTCCTTGCAGGATGCGTATGGCACCCGCAGTTGCTATGGCCGTCACGCAACCGAGACGACGATGGCGCTGGAGCAGGCATTATGTGCCGCGGAAGGCGCGGCTGGCTGTATGCTGACTTCCTCAGGCTTATCGGCGATCACCACCACATTGCTGGCGCTGCTGGGCCCTGGCGATCATTTACTGATGGTCGATACGGCTTATGATCCTAGCCGCCAGTTCTGTGATGGCTTACTCAAACAAATCGGCGTGAGCACGACTTACTACGATCCGCTGATCGGTGCTGGCATCGCCAGCCTGATGCGGCCGGAAACCAAGGTGGTGTTTGTTGAGTCACCAGGCTCGCTGACTTTTGAGGTGCAGGATATTCCTGCGATTGCAGCCGTCGCGCATGCAGCAGGCGCAGTGGTCGTATCGGACTCCACCTGGGCCACGCCGATAGGCTGGTCTTCTTTTGAGCTGGGTATTGATGTGTCCATCCATGCCGCCACCAAATACATCGTTGGTCACTCAGATGCCTTGATGGGGGCGATTCTGACTAACGAAGCATTGCATGCACGTGTACGTGCTACCTATAAACAACTGGGCATGTCGATTGGTGGCGACGATGCGGCACTCGCGTTGCGCGGCTTACGTACCATGGCAGCCCGCCTGGCGGTACATCGCGACAGTGCGCAAATCGTCGCGCGCTGGTTGAGTGATCAGCCGGAAGTGGCAGAAGTTTTATATCCGCCTATGCCAGGTGCGGCTGGTCATGAATTATGGAAACGTTATTTCCGTGCTGAGTATGCCTGTGGTCTGATGGGCGCAGTATTCCGCGCTGATATTACACAGCAGCAGGTTGCTGCCTTGATCGACCGTACCCGCTTATTTGGGATTGGTTTTAGCTGGGGTGGATATGAAAGTCTGATCCTGCCAACCAATCCGCAATCCTACCGTACGATCAATCCACAGAAATGGGCTGCACCTATGCTGCGTCTGCATGTGGGCTTGGAAGCGGTGGAAGATTTGATCAATGATTTGGATACCGGATTTATTGCCTTGCGCGCACAACAAGAAACAAATGCGCTTGCCTGTGCTGCCTGAATTCTGACATGAAGAAGCAGCCGGCATGTCATCCTCTTGTCATGCCGTTTCGCTACAATGCGATCGTCCTACTGCTTCTCCTCCAAAGGTCAGGATATTTACCCACAGCGTGCTGTGGGTTTTTTTTTGCTGATGATTCCAGATGGCTGCGGATAGCCACGGATACAGAAGGCATCCTATTGCGCAGTGCCGGCCTGATTCGTCGTTGAGACTGGTGTGGCTGGCGCCACCTCATTCATGTCCAGCGTACGCACGCCACCGCCGTTCAGAAATTCAGCATACATCCAGTCGCCTTCGGCATTGCTGATGCCTTCCGGTGGCGCTCTCTGGATTTCCGGCTTGCCTGTCAGCGCAGCACGCATACTATCTATCCAGATTGGCAAGGCCAGCGTCGCACCGAATTCACGTCCACCCAATGATTTGGGCGTGTCATAACCCATCCACGCGACGGCCACGACATTCCCGGCATAACCGGCAAACCAGCCATCAACAGCATCGCTTGTGGTGCCGGTTTTGCCGGCCAGATCATGTCGTCCCAGCCTGACGCTGGCGGATGCGGCGGTACCACTGCGTGTGACCTCACGTAACATGGCATCCATGATAAAGGCATTGCGGCTATCGATCACCCGGTCAACATCCTGCGCTATGGCTGGCGCAGGGTAGGATTTCAGCACATTGCCTTTGCTATCCGTCATTTTGGTGATCAGATTCGGTTGCACCTGATAGCCACCATTGGCAAATACCGCGTAGGCGGTCGCCAGTTGGAGTGGTGTGACTGAGCCAGTTCCCAGGGCCAGCGTCAGATTGTCCGGATGTTTATCCTTGCTGAAACCAAAGTGGCTGATCCAGTTTTGCGCATTGCTGACACCAACTGCCTTGAGAATACGCACAGAAACGACATTCTTCGATTTTGCCAATGCGGTTCGCATCGTGATTGGGCCATCATATTTGCCATCGTCATTGCGCGGATCCCAGCGCAGCGCTTCTTCTGAGGTGGCTGATAACTGTACGTCATTGATCAGCGTGGCAGGTGAAAAGCCTTGTTCCAGCGCGGCAGAATACACGAAGGGCTTCATGCTGGAGCCGGGCTGACGCCAGCCGCTGGTGACATGATTGAATTTCTTACGGTTGAAATCAAAGCCACCTACCAACGCCCGGTAAGCGCCGGTTTCTGCATTCAGTGCCACGTATGAGCCTTCGACTTCCGGCAACTGCGTGATACTCCAGCGTTTTTTCTGATCTTGCAGCACACGGATCAGTGCACCAGGTGTGATCTTCATGTCAGATTTAGCTTTGGCCTGCAATCCGGCGGCGGCAAATTTCAAGCCGTCACCATCGATCACTATCGTGTCGCCATTGGCCAGCTCGGCTTTGACGACTTTGGTGCTGACTTCGGTCACAACGGCGGCCTGTAACTTATCGCTGGCAGGATGTTTGCGTAAAGCCTCATCGATTGCATCATCGCGCTCATCTTCATCGGCCGGTAACTGGATAAAGGCTTCCGGACCACGGTAGCCATGGCGCTGATCATAGGCCATGACATGATGACGCACCGCTTCGTAGGCAGCTTCCTGATCTGCCTTTAACAGCGTGGTATAGACTTTGATGCCACTGGTATAGGCCTGATCCTTATATTCCTCAACCACTGTCTGTCTGACCATTTCAGCGACATAGTCAGCATGGGTGTCATAAATCTGTTTGCCGGTTACAGTGATTTTTTCATGCAAAGCCTGGTCGTACTGAGCTTCGGTAATCACGCCACGGTTGAGCATGAGCTTGAGCACCACTTCCTGTCTTTGTTTGGCCTTCTGAAAATTGCTGACTGGATTATGCCTTACCGGATTTTTTGGTATGCCGACCAGCATTGCCGATTCCGCCAGACTCAGCTCATTCAGAGATTTATTGAAGTAAGTGCGTGCTGCCCCAGCGAAGCCATGTGTACGCTGCCCCAGATAAATCTGGTTCATATACAGTTCCAGAATCTGGTCTTTGCTGAGTGCGGCCTCAATGCGGGTAGTGAGTAATAATTCCTTGAGTTTGCGGTTCACAGTTTTTTCCTGTGACAGGAAAAAATTTCTGGCCACCTGCATCGTGATGGTGGAGGCACCCTGATGAAACCCACCGCGTAAATCGGCCAATACGGCACGACCGGCACCGATAAAGTCGATACCGCTATGATCGTAAAAGCGTGCATCTTCGGTCGACAGCAGTGCAGTTTTGAGCTGCTCAGGGATATCTTTAATCGGTACAAATTCGCGGTGTTCTTCACCGAACTCACCGATCAGCGCATTATCTGCTGTGTAAATGCGCAACGGGATTTTGGGACGATAATCCGTTACCGCATCGAGCGCTGGCAGATTCGGGGCAAGCACCAGAAACACATAGGCCAGCACAGCCCCTGCGACGACGCCCAGCAATGCCAATACGGCAGCGATCCATTTCATCTTGGTTTATTCCTCTAAAGTTTGCAGCAGATACAGCTTTTGGTAGATGCCTTGCTCTATCTGCATTAATGCCGCGTGGCTGCCTTGTTCGCTGATACGGCCATGATTCAGGACCACGATATTATCGGCATCACGGATAGTGGACAAGCGATGGGCGATGGCGATGATGGTGACGCTACCTCTGAGTGCATTGAGCGCTACCTGGACTATTTGCTCAGTTTCGCTGTCTATATGCGAAGTTGCCTCGTCCAGGAACAGGATGTGGGGTTGACCAGCCAGTGCGCGCGCAATCGCAATCAGCTGTTTCTGACCCGTTGATAAACGTGCGCCTCCCTCACCAAGCTGGGTGTCGTAGCCCTGTTCCAGCTGAAGAATAAAGTCATGTACATGCGCGGCTTTGGCGGCGGCGATCAATTCTGCTTCGGGAATGTCACGGCCCATGGCGATATTCTCGCGAGCACTGGCCGCCAGCAGAAAGGGTTCCTGTGGCACCAAACCGACTGCGGCACGAAAGTCAGCTTCGGAAAATCCGGCAATATCCTGACCATCCATACGGATGCTGCCAGATTGCGCTGTATAGAAACGCAGCAGCAAGCTCATGAGGCTGGATTTGCCACTGCCAGTGTGACCGACAATGCCGAAAAACTGACCGGATGGAATGTGCAGATGGATGTTATGCAGTACCGGATGGTCCGCATCATAGCCAAACTGCAGCCCGTCGATATCGACCCGGCCGCTGCACATCTGTGCCTGGCAACTATGATCGGCAGTCAGGGTTTCTGCCAATAGCGTATTGACGCGTGCTGCAGACACAACGGCTTGCTGTATCTGCCCAAACTGCAAAGTAATTTGTATCAGTGGCTCCACCACGCGCGCGATATAACTGACAAACGCATACAAAATGCCTATTTCTATGCCTGAAAAGCTGCGCTGACTGAAACTAAAAATGACGATCACCAGCAGACCTGTATTCATCAGATCGAGTGCAGGTCTCAGCAACCAGGAGTTGGCCCTTAACTCATCCAGCCTGGCCTGATAATGTAATTGATTGGTGTGCCCGAAGCGTTCCCCAAAGCGTCGTTCAGCATTGCTGGCCTGCAGGGTTGCCATGCCCTGTATACTTTCTGCGACCTGAGCATTGATTTCACTGCGCAGTTGCCGTGCACGTGTGACGGCGGGCGCACTCCAGCGCTGATAAAACCAGACGATCAGCACCACCGTGGGAATTAACATCATTACGATCAGCATCAGACGCCAATCCAGCCAGGCCATGGCCAGCAGCGCACCAAGCACCACGATGGAGCTGTCCAGCATCACGAATAAAACCTGTACATACAAATTCTTGACTGCCTCGGTATCGTTGGTTACGCGGCTGACCAGTTGCCCGGTCATCGCCTTGTCGAAGTAGGCCATAGGCAGACGTAACACATGCTGATAGACCTGTTCGCGTAAGCGCCGCACCGAGCGCATCGCGACGCCCGCCAGCCGCGTCAGTTGCAGATAGCGTAAGCCGGTCGCACCCCAGCCGGTGAACAGGTATGCCAGCAGCAATAAGCCGATCATGCCCCATTCCATCTGGCGGGGTAACAGATAATGATCAATGAAGGCCTTACCGAGTAAGGGCCCTAAGGCTTCCAGTCCGGCTGCGAGCAACAGGAAAAGGACGCCGGTCAGGACCTGATTGCGTTCAGGCTGTGCGGCCTGAACCAGCAGTTGCACGGCGAGTTTTTTTTCAGACTTTGCTGATATAGGGTTGGGGTGTTCAGATCGCATTCAGGCTGGCCTCCAGTTGCTGATAACGCCATTGCGAGGCATACCAATGTGGCTGAGCGAGTAATTGGGCATGTGTGCCTTGTTCCGTAATTTGGCCGTTTTTAAGCACGATGATGTGATCGGCATCCACCACAGCGCTGAGGCGATGACTGACGATGACTGCCGCACGCTGCTCGTGGGTTTTTCTGAGTGTGGCCAAATGCTGCAGGATACGGGTTTCGGTATCGGTATCCACTGCCGACAGCGCATCGTCGAGTAATAGCAAAGGACTGTCAGTCAGCAGTGCACGCGCAATTGCCACGCGCTGGCGCTGGCCACCGGATAAAGTGACGCCACGCTCACCGACCGGTGTGTCATAGCCTTGCGGAAAGCGCATGATATCTTCGTGTACCGATGCCAGTGTCGCTGCACGCATGATTTGCTCACGCGTGGCGTCCGGTCTGGACAGCGCGATATTGTCGGCGATTAAGGCAGAAAACAGGAAAGGTTCCTGTGCAACCCAGTTAATTGCGGAGCGTAACGTAGGCAAGCAGTAGTCAGCAATAGGCTGATCGCCCCAGATGATCTTTCCTTGCGTGCTTTCTATCTGTCGCTGTAATAAGCGGATCAGGGTGGACTTGCCCGCCCCGGTTGGACCGACGATTCCTACCGTCTGACCAGGTGCGATGTGCAGATTCACATTGTCCAGTGCAGCATGGGTCTGGCCCGGATAGCGGTAGCTGAGTTGTTGTACCTTGATTACGCCGTTTGGTGTGGTGCTCAGCTGGCCATGGTTACTGACCGCGATCTCCATATTCAGCACTGGTTCCAGCCTGGCCCAGGCGGCTTTGCCGCGCTCCATCAGGGCCAGCACCCAACCCGCTGCAAACATGGGCCAGATCAGCTGGCCCAGATACATACTGAAACTGGTCAACGCGCCTATCGTCATCTCTCCGTGCCACACCAGATAGCCGCCGACCGCGAGCGTCAATGCGCCTGCCGAGGTCAGCGCCAGACCCACTGCGGGTTCATACGCGGCTTCCCAGCGCTGCGCGCTCAGGCTGGCTTGCGCCGCCTGTTCTGCCAGCAGCGCAAATTGCTGCGCACTGCGCTGTTCCAGACCGAGAGCCCTTACCGTTCGCACACCGGCCAGGGTTTCCTGAACCTGATCATTCAAATGACTGAAACGCTGCAAGGCATCACGCGATGCCTCGTGAATATGATGCGTGATACGGCGGAAGGCCAGCGCCATCAAGGGGAAAGGTAACAGCGCCGCCAGTGCCAGTCGCCAGTCTACGCCGATCAGCATCATGCCTATTACCAGTGCGAAGGTCAGGCTGCCATCGAAGCCTGCCAATGCTGCCTCACCAGCAGCCAGCTCTATGGTATCGGCGTCATTGGTGCCCAGCGCCATCAGATCACCGGTACGCTGCTTTTGAAAAAAGTCCTGTCCTTGCAGGCTAAGGCGCTGATATAGCCGCGTACGTAATTCAGCCCCCAGTTGATAGGAGGTGGTGAATAGCTGCATGCGCCAGCCTACCCGTAAAAAATAGATGGCCAACCCCATTAGCAGCAGATACGCAAGTTCAGTCAGCAAAGCCTGTCCCTGCAGCTGATGAGCAACCATGCCGTCTATCACGACACCCACGCGGCGCGGTATCCAGACCGACAGCAGCGCCACTGCCCCCAGCATGATTGCTGCCAGCCAGTACTGGCGCCAATGACGCCGGATAAATTGAAATAAGAGTTGATTCAGTGTCATGCGAACAGTAAAAAAGCGATTATCACAAGAAGACGATCAGATCCGCTAAGCCTGGCTGGCAGTCACGAATCCGCAGTGTAAGTGCAGCGCGACAGCTCTGCAGTTTTGCCTGATTCCGAATAAAAAATCCGTTACCCCTCACAGGATAACGGATTGCACTGTTTAGCGTAATAAGCCGCTGAAACTTAGTCAGTGAATGCGATGCTCAGCATTGTCCCATTTCAGCATATTCCATAAGAAGGTATAGGTGATCGCACTCATGTCTGCACGCTGCGCATTGTTCGCTGCACCGCCGTGACCACCTTCGATATTCTCGTAGTACCAGACGTTTTTATGACCCTGTGCCAGCATCTTGGCCGCCATTTTACGGGCATGACCAGGATGGACACGGTCATCGCGAGTGGAGGTGATGAACAGTACATTCGGATACTTTACTTCCGCCTTCACATTTTGATAGGGCGAATAACGCTGGATAAATGCCCATTCTTCGGCCACGTCAGGATTGCCGTATTCACCCATCCAGGAAGCGCCTGCCAGCAAGTGGCTGAAACGCTGCATATCGAGCAAAGGTACCTGACTGACGACCGCATTGAACAAGTCAGGACGCTGGGTCAGTGCCACCCCGGCCAGCAGACCGCCATTGCTGCCACCCATCGCCCCCAGATGTTGCGGGCTGGTGATTTTGCTGCTGATCAGATGTTCAGCGACAGCTGCAAAATCATCATAGGCACGCTGGCGATTGCCTTTGAGCGCAGCCTGGTGCCAGCTCGGGCCATATTCACCGCCACCACGGATATTGGCGACCACATAGACGCCGCCTTTTTCCAGCCAGTTCTTGCCTAAAGCACCGGAGTAGGAAGGCGTCAGCGATACCTGGAAGCCGCCGTAGCCATACAGCAGGGTAGGATTATTACTGTCCAGTTTCAGGTCTTTGCGTTTCACCATAAAGTAAGGCACTTTGGTGCCATCTTTGGAGGTGGCAAATTGCTGCACTGTTTCGTATGGACTTGCATCAAAGAAGGCTGGTGCTGACTTCAGCTTTTCGCGTTCATCGCTGCCGGCCTTGGCCATCAGGTAGACGCTGGGGGTCAGATAGTCAGAATAGCTGAGCAGGTATTCGTCGCTGTGATCCGGGTCCCAGGCCATGACGCCTACGCTACCCAGAGTAGGCAGGCTGACTTCGCGTTGTGTCCAGCGACCGTCGTTGAAGCGCCATTCCACCAGCTTGCTTTTTACGTCGTTCAGGGATTGCAGCAGCAAGGTATTGCGCGTCGCCGCCATGCCGGTGAATGAGGTGCTGCTGCCTGGCGTGAACAGCGCAGTGAATTGACGTTCGCCTTTCATGAAAGCGTCAAAATCCATCGCCAGCACACTGCCTGCGGCAAAAGTCTGACCACCCGTGGTCCAGTTTTCTCGCGGTGTGACAATGATTTGTGAACTGAAGAAGGACACGTCGGACTGGGCCGGCACATCCAGGCGCGTCAGTTGGTCGCCATTGCGCAGGAATTGTTCCGAGGTGTAAAACGTGATTTGTCGGTGTACCAGTTCATGCCGTACACCACCGTGCTCGCTGTTTTGTGCCGCGACGCTCATATCGGTTTTCTGTGCTTCCAACAAGGTGTGTGCCTTGCTCAGCGGCGTGCCACGCTTCCATTCTTTGACGATGCGTGCATAGCCAGAGTCAGTCAGCGAGCCTTTGCCGAAATCCGTCGCGACATAGAGTGTATCTTTATCACGCCAATCTACATTCATCTTGGCTTCTGGCAGGGTAAAACCGCCTTTGACGAAACTTTTGGACTTCAGATCAAACTCACGCAGTGTGACTGCATCGGCACCGCCACGCGATAATTCGATCAGGCAGCGGTCATATTCCGGTTCACGGCAATTCGCGCGTTTATAGACCCAGTTTTCATTTTCCTGCTTAGCCAGTGCATCCACGTCCAGCACTATTTCCCAGGCTGGTTGTGCTTTACGATATTCGTCCAGTGTGGTTTTGCGCCACAGACCGCGTGGATGTTCGGCATCGGTCCAGAAGTTATAGACCGCATCGCCCATTTTATAGATGCCGGGAATCCGGTCTTTGGAATTCAGGATCACACCCAGATCGTCGCGCAGTTTGATAAAGCCGGCGTCCTTATCGAGTTTGCTGCGGGTTTCTGCATTGCGTGCCTTAACCCAGTTCAGCGCCTTATCGCCGCTGACATCTTCCAGCCATTGATGTGGATCTTGCGTTTGCGCGTAGCTGACGCTGGCCGCCGCCAGCAGTGTCAGCGCCGCCAGGAATTGACGTTGTGGTTTCATGTGTTCTCAGTCTCGTTGTAATTTGTGGTCATTAAATAGAACATGGGAAAAATCATTGTGCTGAATCCGGAAACCAGATATCACTGATCTCTGTATTGCATTGCCTGAGTTGCCAGCGTGACACGAAAGTTTCATGCAGACAAGCCGTTTTTTCGACTGCAAACCTGTATGAATAGTTCAAATTTCCTGTCGTTAATGAATTCTTTTTGCTTAACATTGCTTTACATTAGACCTCGTGCATTTTGACGGTATTTATCATTTTGACCGACAGCCTCTCTTTATAATCCGGCCTGGCTATTTTTCCGTGGCCGCACTTTGCGTGTGGCCGTGTAATCTTATTGATGAGGTCATACAATGCAATTTTCTGGTAAGGACATGCTGAAGTCCGTATTCATAATCAGTGTTTTTGCGGCTGGTGCAACGCAAGCGCAAACCGTGACCGATGGTCAGTGGCATGGTGCGCTCTCTGCTGGCGGTTCTTTTGCTAATAACAATTCAACGACACAGAATTTAAATTTCAGTGCAGATGGCAGCAAGGCGACGCTGCAAGATAAAGTGTCTTTGTACAGTCTGGCAAACTATGGCAGCAGCACTGTGAATGATGTCAAAACCCGCACCGCGCAATTACTGCGTGCAGGCGGACGTTATGATTACAACTTGTCGCCAGACGCGTTTGCATTTGGTGGTGCGGAACTGGAAACCAATAAGCCGCAAAATATCAACTCCCGTTATGCATTGAATGCGGGTGCCGGTTATCACGTGATTCGCAGTAAAGACACGGCATTTGATGTGTTCGCTGGTATTGGCTATTCCGGTAAGCGTTTTGCTGAAACGGTAGCTCCGGCGCCATCCAGCGTGAATGGTGCAGAATTATTGCTGGGTGAAGAATACAGCCACCAGTTGAGTAGCACATCCGCTTTTAAGCAAAGACTGGTGATTTATCCGGGGCAGTCAGATATGGGCTTGCGCAGTACGCTGGATATGTCGCTGGCAACTGTGGTTGCCAACGCATGGACGCTGAATCTGGGAGCGAACATCAATTACAACAGCAAACCTGGCGCTGGGTTTAAAACCACATCCAGCCTGCTGACCGTGGGCTTTGGATACAAGTACTGACAACGCCTTATTTCTACCGTCTAGATGACGGTGTTTGCTGCGAATAAAAAGCAGACCAGGGTAGGACCCGGTCTGCTTTTTATCTTTAATCCAGCAGCACCTGACGCTGCATTCAACGTCAGGCCTAACAGGCTTATTGCGGTGTGTAAGTGACTTTCAGGCTATAGGTCGATGCCGTATAACCCTTGAGTAACACATAGACATCCCCGTTGGCACTCTGATTCAGGCTGCAGCTTTCGGTCGCAGTGGAACCATCGGATTTGCAGTCATACGTGGTGGTGGTTGGCAGGTTGGATTTACGTGCATACAGATCCACGTCGCCGGTGCCTGTGGTCGCTACTGTCACACTGCCAGAGGCCGCTTTGAAGGGACCAAAGCTCTTGGTCTGGTTTTGCGTCAGGCTGCCACTATAGCTATCCGTGACGGGTGGTTTACCCGGTGTGCCAGGACCGTCGCTACCCAGTTCTACGGCAAACGATAAACCCAGACGCGCAAATTTCAGTGAGTGATCTGCCTGCCCGCCGCTGTTGGCGAAGGTATCGTTCTCGGTATGAATATAGGGATTATCCTGGGTGAATGCGGTTTCAAAAGGCATGGATGTCGCATAGCCCTGCGCGTTCCAGGAAGCGTGATCTGAACAGCCATAACCGCATTTGTCGTAGCCTATGCTGAGGCTGGGCTGATAAGTGCTGATCAGATTGGCGACAAACTGATTTTGCGCTGCATTGGTATAATCAGTGTACAGATAGATGTCTTGTGGCGAGCCCTTGTAATTCGTCATATCCAGCTGCATTACCCCGACCACATTGGTATTGGCCGCTTTGTAGCTCTTGGCAATCTCCTGCGAACCGCGTAATCCAACTTCTTCCGCTGAATAGCCCATGAGTTTAATCGTGCGGCGTGGCTTGTAATTATTGGCCACCATCACACGCAGGATTTCCGTCAGGCTGGCGATGCCGGATGCATCATCATCTGCGCCCGGGGCCTTGGTGGTTTCTGTCGTACCCTTGGTATTGATGGAGTCCAGATGCGCCCCCAGAACCACGACCTCCGTGCTATTGTCGCTGCCTTTAATCGTCAGAATGACCGACTTCTGTGCCCAGCCTGCGTGGGTGAATTGTTCGACTGTGATATCGCTGCGACCGCTGGCCATACTGCTCCATTTTTGCTTCAGCCAGTTAGAGGCATTCACGCCATTATTGGTGGTGTAATAGCGGTTAGCAAAGGCGGAAAAGTCGACAATAGTCTGTGCGATATTGCTAGCCTGCATTTGCGTCAGCATCGGTGTCACGACGGACTGATTATCGATGGTGTACGAAGGCGCGACGAGTGCAGCCAGTCCTGCTTTATTCTGAACCGAGAGTTTGCTGAGACTGACTTTGGCACTGTTCAAATCACTATGAAACATAAAACCGCCACAGCGCTTCAGTTCATGATGTATCGCATCGGACAAGCGCAGCATCTGATCCTGACTGACTTGTACCAGGTGCACCTGTTCTTCTTGTGCCGCTTGCTTATTCAGACGATTGGCCGGCGTGGCCAACACCATACTGGATTGCTGAATCACGGTGGCTGGCGCCAGTTTTTGTAATTGCTGTAAAGCCTTATCGCCGATAGAAATCCAGACTTTATCGTCGGCAGCGTGAGCCTGATTACTGAGTATGGCGAACAGGCTGGAAATCAACAGGGATGAAATTCGTTTTTGCATGATCAACTCCTTAAAAAAGTAAGCGCAGCTGAAACACGGGCGAAAAAAATCCCGCTCCGGTGGGAGCGGGAAAATTGTAAGTGTGACTTGCGTCAGGAATTACTGATAAGTCGCGACCAGAGAAGCGCCGCTGACTGTGGCGTAGCCATTCACCAGAATGTAGTAAGTCGTTGCAGTAGGTGTAGCGACTGAAACGGATTCTGCATTGGTGGAGCCATCCGATTTGTAGGTGTAAGACGTGGTAGTCGGTGCGGAACCGGCTTTCACGTAGATATCACCATCGCCTGTACCACCGGACAGCTTGATGCTCAGGTTTTTCGCGCCGCTAGGAACGACGATACTGAACAGCTTGCTGGCGCCAGTTGCCAGGCTGATGCCGGATACCGGTACACCTTTAGTCAACGCGGTTGCTGGAACCGGTGTTGTAGAGCAGCTCACACCGACGCCTTTAAATGCGTTAGTCACGTCAGCTACCACGTAGCCGCGGTTAGCCGCTGCTTTTTCTACGCCGCAGGCACCGTCATTGAATGTGCTGCCGGAAGTCCAGTACAGGCGGTTTGCATCGGCCATCACCTGGAATGCTTTTTTAGTATCCCAGCCTGCAGTCGTTGCCAGCAGGTAGAAGGCTTTGTTGTACACGCCGCTGGTGTAATGCACGTCTAAGCTGCTGGTGTATTTGGACGCATTATCAATCGAACTGCCGTCCAGTGGCGGGTTGTACATATAACGCAGTGCGCCTGAGCCTTTGAAAATGTCTGTGCCGACTTTAAAGTCATTGGTGCCGCGCACATAGAATTTGGCTGCCTCACCGGCCATGTCAGAGAAAGCCTCATTCATACCGCCGGACATACCGGAATACACCAGACCAGAGTTTTGTTCAGTATAGCCGTGGGAAACTTCATGGCTGGTCACGTCCAGCGATACCAGTGGATAGAAGGTGGTTGCGCCATCACCATAGTTCATAGCGGAGCCATCCCAGAATGCATTTTCGTAGTTGCTGCCGTAATGCACTTTCATGACCAGTTTCTGGCTGATAGGACGTACGCCGACATAAGCCTGGTACATATTGAATACCTGATTGCCGAAGTAATGCGCATCATTCATTGGGGAATAAGCACCGTTGATGGCTTTGACGGTATTGCGTGGGCAGGTGAAGGAATGCAGAGTACCGGAACCGGAAGTCGCACCGTTCATATTGTATGTATCGACATTGGTGCTGCTCAGCTTACAGGTGGAGCCACTTACTAAGACATCGAGGAAGCCATAACCTGCTGTCGTGCCATATTCGTATTGGCCGGTTTTTGCATTACCGCCAGGACCTGTGCCGGACAGTGTGTGGGTAATGCCTTCCCATTGTTCCAGCACTTTACCTGTATTGGCATCGAGGATGAAATGTGGACGGCTAGGTTTAGCCGGATTGCGGGTATCTACGAAGGACACGGCATATACCAGACGGCCGATATTATTGCTGTCGAGTTTAACGTACAGTTTGGACTGTTCGTTTTCTGTTTGTTGGGTACGTGCCTGGGTTTTAGCCAGAGTCAGCGCCTGGGATGCGGAATAAGTAGGTTTGGTATTTGGCAGATCTTTATCCAGACCACGCACAAAACCACCGGCCAGAGACGGCTGGCCAGAGCCGGTATGCTCGACCACAGCTTCACCCCAGACTGGAATGCCTTTGTACAGTTGCTGGTGACGGGTCACAACTCTGCCATTGGCATAAGTGTGGCTGCGCACTGCCTGCAGTTCATCGCTGGCCAGACCCAGCAATTCATGGGCGCGTGTTGCGCCTGTTTTTGCCAGCGAAGCAGCAACTGCCTGCTCAGCTCCAGCTTGATTCAGATTCACTCTTTCTGCTGCCTGCGCATCCCATGCACATGCCAGCATCAGGGCAATCGCGGTTGGACGGAAGACCTGTTTCATTTTCAAAGCTCGTGTCATTTTTTCTCCAATGATTGTTGTAGATATTTTCAGCTGACCGATAGACCGGTGCAGCCAGAGTTGAATTGATACACTTAGACCGAAACAGAGCAGACCTCAGGCGGGAGTCCAGCTCTCAGCACTACGCTGCATACACAAAGTTGATTTCAGTGCTATGCCTGTTTAGCTAAGTATTAGTAAATCAGACAATGGAAAAAACGAGAACAGGGTTTGTTGTTTATTGTTTCTAGAGGAAAAGTGTAAAAATATATTTTCAAAAGAAAATTTCATTGCAGGCCGCTTTGAGCAAACTTGCTTCATCTATTTATTGTGGAAACTACGTAAAGATGAATTATTTTTTGATAAAAAACAAAACTGTTTTTACTAAAATAACCATAAAAGTGGCAGTGCACCAAAAAAAACAGCTTGACTTGGCGGGAATTTTCTGAAAATTGAGTATTTTTTTCAGGGCGGGAACTTAACTGAATTAGCTAAATTGGTGAATTTGAGACGCAGAATCGTAGAAAGTTCCTATGCGTACCGGTTTTCTGAAAATTTCTTATCATGTAAAAAGAATTGCAAATCGTAAGCATGTTGGAATTTTGTGCAAATTCGATCTGACTTTGCCCAAAAAAGGGGCGGTTCTGGCTTCAGGATTTGCCGGCTGTTTTAAGTGGGGCCGCGATATGCTGACGTATCCATTTCTGCATATCGGTCCAGATACGCTGAACCTCCGCATCGGGCGGCATGGTCAGCGCATGCGGCAGCTCTATGGTCACCACCGGGATATCTTTGTGTATGCCACTGTAATTACCGAGTGAACCGGGGTAAATGCCGACGCGGTTATACACCAGCCTGCCAAAACGGGTAGGCGGATCGGTAGGTCCGTCAAAATCGAGCACACCGAAAGGTGCATGCACTGAGATAATCACATCGGGCTTGTAGCGTTCTATGGTGTCATACACCCATCGGCTTTCCGGCTCAGAGACCGGTTTTTTGCCGGGGAAGCGGCGCGGATCTTTGCGCGTCACGCGTGCCCAGTAAGCGGGTGCTTCTTTTTCCCAGTCCGGTGTCGGGAAGTTGCGGTTCAGATCAATACCACGCGCATTGACACGTTTGGGTTTGGTCGCGAGTAAACCATCCGGATTCACGACCGGTGCAATGCGCCAGTTGAATTCTGCCGCACCAGGGCGCCGTAGCAATTCCATCCATTTGAAAACGATAGATGATGCGGTTTGTTCATCACCATGTATGCCGCCTAATAACAGCACGCGGATCGCGCCCGGATGGCGTGTATCTGCCGGCATATCGCGGAACAACACCGGGAAACCATTGAGCGAATTCACTCCGGTCGGCTTGAGCTGCGCATTGCGGCAATCAGCGACGGATACTTTGGGGAGTCTGGCCGTTAAAGCCGGGCACCAGTCATTCACTGGTTTGGCTGTTTTGCTGACAGTGGGAGTGGTATTCGCTGCTGGCGCCGCGGCATAGACATCACTGGCGGGCTGAACCGCACAGATGGCAGCTGCAGCCAGCAGGCGTAGGCAAAAAGCGGAGCGCGTCAGCGATACTGTGTTGAATCGATACTGCACAAGCATTGTGACGCGGACTCCTTCATGAGCTCATTACAGACCGGCGGCAGCGCGCAGGATGGCGGCTTTGTCGGTACGTTCCCAGCTGAATTCCGGTTCTTCGCGACCGAAATGGCCATAGGCCGCAGTCTTGGAGTAAATCGGACGTAACAGATCCAGCATCTGGATAATGCCTTTCGGGCGCAGGTCAAAATGTTCATTGACCAGTGCAGCGATCTGATCATCCGGGATCACGCCGGTCCCTTCGGTATAGACCGTGACATTCATAGGACGTGCCACGCCAATCGCATATGCCACCTGAATCTGGCATTGACGTGCCAGACCCGCTGCCACAATATTTTTCGCCACATAACGCGCAGCATAGGCAGCAGAACGGTCCACTTTTGTCGGATCTTTACCGGAGAATGCGCCGCCGCCATGCGGGCAGGCACCACCATAGGTATCGACGATGATTTTACGGCCAGTCAGGCCGCAATCACCTTGCGGGCCGCCGATGACAAAGCGACCGGTAGGATTGATCAGATACTTGGTATCCTGCAGCCATTCTTTAGGCAGCACAGGTTTAATGATTTCCTCGATCACCGCATCGATGAAGGATTGCTTCATCTTGGTGGAAGTTTCGCTTTGGTCCGGGCTATGCTGTGTCGACAGCACGACGGTATCGATACTGTGTGGTTTTCCATCGACATAGCGCATGGTCACCTGGGATTTGGCGTCCGGACGCAGGAAAGGCAGACGGCCGTCTTTACGCAATTGCGCCTGACGCTCAACCAGACGGTGCGCATAGTAAATCGGCGCAGGCATCAGTTCCGGTGTTTCATCGCACGCGTAACCAAACATCAGACCCTGATCGCCGGCGCCGATGTTCAGGTAGTCATCGCTGGCGCGATCCACGCCCTGGGCGATGTCATTCGATTGTTTGTCATACGCGACCAAGACCGCACAGCCTTTATGATCAATACCGTATTCTGTATTGTCGTAGCCGATGCGCTTGATGGTGTCGCGTGCCACCTGGATGTAATCCACATTGGCTTGCGTCGTGATCTCGCCGGCCAGCACCACCAGACCGGTGTTGGTCAGGGTTTCAGCAGCAACGCGGGAGTAAGGATCTTGTTCGAGGATCGCATCCAGAATTGCATCGGAAATCTGGTCTGCAACCTTATCCGGATGTCCTTCGGACACGGATTCAGAGGTAAAAAGGAAGTCATTCGCCATCGCAGGCTCCTATAAAAATTGACCGAAAAAATGTGCCGCAGTCGAAAATTAGAACCTGCGACGCTTTAGCGGAACTTGTATACCGCCTCGCAAGTTGTCTGTTAACTCGGCGGTCGGCTTGCTGAGGATAGTCCATCAGCCAGCCAATGTATGATATTTTACGCCTTTCGGCGCATCTATGTCGAATACCCCTCCATTTTTCATTGATTCTTGCGCGGCGTCATGCTTGTCCATTTATTCCGATTTCTATCCCGTTTCCCTTTACCTGTACTGCATGCAGGCGGTGCCTTGCTTGGCTGTCTGGTGTATCTGCTGTCTGGTTCTTATCGCCGCCGCCTGCAGGAAAACCTGCAGCGGGCCGGTTTTTCTGATCAACGCTGGCATGCCGTGCGCGAAGCAGGTAAGAATATCGCCGAACTGCCGTTTATCTGGTGCGCGCGTCCTGAGCGGGTGTTGAAAACTGCCACACTGGAAAACTGGGAACTGGTACAGCAGGCGCTGGATGCAAAAAAAGGCGTGATTTTTTTAACGCCACATCTGGGCTGCTTTGAAATCGTGGCGCAAACGATCGCAGAGCGTACCCGTCTGACCGTAATGTACCGGCCGCCACGCAAAGCAGCGCTGAAGCCGCTGATCGAGGATGCGCGGGCGCGTGACAACCTGCTGCTCGCTCCGGCCAATTTGTCCGGCGTGCGCATCATGGCCAAGGCGCTCAAAAAAGGCGAAGCGATAGGCTTGCTGCCGGATCAGGTGCCGCAGGAAGGGGAGGGTGTGTGGGCACGCTTTTTTGGCAAACCCGCTTACACCATGACCTTGTCGGCCAAATTGCATAGCATGAATGGCGCGCCGATTATCCTGACCTATGCAGAACGGCTGCCAGCCGGTAAGGGCTATATTGTGCGCTTTGTTCCGTTTGAAGAAAATCTGGACGGCGATACCGCAGCGCAGGCAGCAGCGATTAACCACGCGATGGAAAAACTGATCGCACGTTCACCGGCGCAGTACTTCTGGAGTTACAACCGCTACAAACAGCCCGATGGCGTGGCGGCGCCGGATGCAGAGATCAAGGAGTCTGCATGAGAGCCGTGCTGGTGCTGATGTGGTTGTTGCACTGGTTGCCGCTGCCGGTTTTAGGAAGATTCGGGGAAGCTGTCGGCAGTTTGCTGTTTGGACTGCTGCGCAAACGGCGCCATATCGCGCTGACCAATTTACGCTTATGTTTACCGCATTTGAGTGAGCAGGAACGCCATCAGATCGCGAAGCAGCATTTTCAAATGTATGCACGCAGTGTGTTCGAGCGCGGTATTTTGTGGTGGGCTTCTGAAGCCCGTCTGAAGCGCCTGATTCAGGTTGAGCCCGCAGTACCGCTGGACGTCATACAGTCCGGTCCGACCATACTGATGTGTCCGCATTTTGTGTGTCTGGATGTGGCCGGTGTCGCCGTGATGCTGGAGTCTTCACTGTGTTCGATTTATACCGAGCAGCGCAATAAAGTATTCGATCAGGCCTTACGCAAAGGCCGTTCGCGCTTCCGTCCGGTCAAGTTGTTTTCGCGTGCTGAAGGCGTCAAGCCGATTATCCGTGCCATGAGCAACGAGGGACTGCCTTACTTCATGCTGCCGGATATGGATTTCGGTGTGAAGAATGCCGAATTCATTCCCTTCTTCGGCATCCCCGCTGCAACCCTGACTGCACTGCCGCGTCTGGCTGCGTCCACCAACGCCAAAGTTGTGCCTGTGATCGCCACCATGCTGCCGGATTGTCAGGGCTGGAAAGTCACTTTCCATCCTCCCTGGGACAATTATCCCGCCGGCGATCTGACATCCGCTACCCGCGAAATGAATGCGTTTATCGAACAGGAAGTCTTGAAAGCCCCCTCCGAATACTTCTGGGCGCACAAACGTTTCAAGACCCGCCCTGAGGGTGAGCCTGGCGTGTATTAAACACGACGCAACTGCTCAGTATCCCTGATCGATTCAGGAGTGGTCGGCGCACACTTGTGTTGTGCTGACCATCTAACTGATACAAATCTCAGCGTAGGCTAATGGGCAGTGCGCAGACGATCGCGCGATAGAATCCTGATTGACAGCGCCTTCAGCCTGACTTTACAATCGCGGCTCAGGTGCTCAGGGGCGCCTGCCCGCAAAAGAGGCTCTCACCCTGTGTTATCGCATCCTTACCGGCCAGCCGGTTTGGCCACCATCAGATGTGATCAGCGATTATTCGTTTGACGTAGCGGGTCGTCAGATAACGAATTGGAGCGATCATGTTGTCTTTAGTTGTATTTCAGTTTTACCCCTGTCCGGTTTCCTGTTCTGTGCATGCACGGCCTGTCTTCAGTTGCAGCGGGGTGCAAGTATGAATTCGCTGATACAGGAAATGAAAACGCGCGCGCGTTTGTTGCTGAAGCTGTTGCAGCAGGGGCACGCACCTGCATGCAAACATGCGCTGGTGCTCAGTCGTCAGCAGCACTGGACTTTGCCTGAGTGCTGGCAATTACGCCATAGTCTGAACCTGTGCGCGGCTGAGCTGGGTTTTCAACATTGGGAGCATGCCTTGCAGGTCTTATCCGGTAAAGCGGCGCCAGGCAGCGATATGGCAACTTTATGGCATGGTAATGAAGTCGCAGGCCTGACCAATCTGTGGTTCAGTGAGTATGCAGAAGCGCGTCAGTGCGCTGAGCGGGATGCGAGTCTGTTCCTGCTGCCTTACCGCAAGCAGTTTATGCTGGTTAGAAGCGAGTATCTGCAAGCACTGGGACTCACTGCGGATGCTGGTGTCTGGGATGGCATACAGCGCGATCTGGTACAGGCCTATGCGACGCCAGCCTGGCAACAACTGGTGTTGCAGCGTTTGCGCTACACCAGAACCGAACGCCTGCATCAGCGCTGGAATGTGCAGCAGGCGAATCTGGATTTGCATAGCAATGCGCAGGAAGCGGCGCGTGTCATGGCCAGCTTTGTACGTGATGGCCGTTTACTGAGCATACCTCAGCAAAGAAAAAAGCGGCTGGTGATTTTGCACTGGCTGCTCGCGCAGCTGGATCAGCACAGGCCGTACCCGGAAGCCGAGCTGAATCAATTCCTGCTACAGTTTCACGAAGATTGCGCGACGTTGCGTAGAGAAATGATCATGCATGGTTTGATGCAACGTGAGAATGCAGTGTATTGGTGTGTGACGGCTGCGAACAAGGAAAGCTAAGTCAGCAGAATCCGCTGAGGTGGTTCAGGCGACTGCTGCGTTGATGTTGACCGCAGCAGTCGTCACTGGTGGATGCATTACTGCGCAGGCAGCAGTTCCACTTCATGCGGCAGCAGGGTATTGGCCGACAACGGACTAACTGATTTGAGTTTGTCGTAGTAAGGCGTAAAGTCAGGCGCGGTTCCGTCAAACAATTCCTGGAAGCTGTCGATTACAAAATAGGTTTCCTGATAGCTGTCTATCTTGTACAAGGTGTTCAGGCAGCGTTCTATCTCCAGATGGATGTGACGTGAGCTGGTGCCCGGAGTCAGACAGTATTCGACTTCACCGCCGGAAGACAGGATGCCCGCGCCGTAAATACGCAATCCTTGCGGCGTATTGATCAGGCCGAATTCCACGGTGTACCAGTACAGGCGTGCCAGCTGATCGAGTCCGCCCAGCTGCATTGCCTTTAGTCCGCCTTTGCCGTACAACTGAATGAAGTCGGCAAACACAGGATTGAACAGCATCGGTACATGTCCGAAGAAATCGTGGAATACATCGGGTTCGACGATGTAATTGAATTCTTCCGGTGTGCGCAGCCAGACTGTGACCGGGAAGCGGCGGTTGGCCAGGTGTTCAAAGAAAGTCAGCTCAGGAATCAGACCCGGTACCGCAACGATGGTCCAGCCAGTCGCTGCAAATAATTGTTGCGAGGCTTTTTCAAATTCCGGGATGCCATCGGCAGCATTCATCGCCTGCAGTGCGTCGATGAATTCATCACATGCACGTCCTGGCAACAAGGCCATTTGACGCTGATACAGACGTCGCCACATTGCATGTTCTTCTTCGGTATAGGCAGCCCAATCCTGGCTGACTACATAGTGTGCATCCGCCTTGCTATAGTCGCCGCGCAGCGCGGCACCATCTGATTTTTCAGCAACGGTGGCGAGAAAATCCGCATTGCTGACGGTAGTAGTTGTATTCATATCCAATATTTTTATTAGGACTTACGCAAAATTGTCCCAGCAAGGCATAGCGACGCAGGCAGTACGCATAGTACGACAAGGAGCTATAACGCCGCTGGGGCGGTTTTGCGTCAGTCCTGTTGATCTTTTTTAGACAAAAGGCCGACATACAACGTGTCGGCCTTTTGTTGGAGTCTCACATTCGTCTAGCAAGCTTATACGCTTGCTTTCTCATCTTTCAGTACACCACGGCGTATCTGATCCAGTTCTATGGATTCAAACAGGGCGCGGAAGTTACCTTCGCCAAAGCCCTGGTCGCCTTTGCGCTGGATGATTTCAAAGAAGATCGGGCCGATGACGGTAGTTGTGAAAATTTGCAGCAGCAATTCACGTGACGTTTCTGTGCTCTTACCGTCGATCAGGACGCGCAGTTTGCGCAATTCTTCCAGGTTTTCGCCATGGCCAGGCAAGCGGCGGTCGACCAGATCATAATACGTTTCTATCGTATCCTGGAAAGAGACACCGGCTGCTTTCATATCGGCCACGGTTTTGTAGACATTGTCGGTGCCCATCGCGATATGCTGCACGCCTTCGCCGTGATACAGGTCCAGATATTCTGCGATCTGGGATTTGTCATCGGATGATTCATTGATAGGGATGCGGATTTTGCCGCAAGGAGAAGTCATGGCTTTAGACTTCAGACCAGTATGCTTGCCAGCGATATCGAAGTAACGGATTTCACGGAAGTTAAACAGGGTTTCATAGAAGTCCGCCCATTCCTTCATACGGCCACGATACACATTGTGGGTCAGATGGTCGATATAGGTCAGGCCATTGCCGACTGGATTTGGCGCGACGCCAGGAATAGCGACGAAGTCCGCATCATAAATGCTGATGTTACCGATAGAACCAGGCTCAGCGCCATCTTTACCATGCCAGCGGTCAACGAAATAAATCAGGGAATCACCGATACCTTTGATGGCAGGAATATTCAGTTCCATCGGGCCGGTTTTGTTATCAAAGCCCCATGCGCCCAGATCGAGTGCACGTTTGTAAGCCGCATTCGCGTCTTTCACGCGGAACGCGAAGGCGCATACGCAAGGACCATGTTTGCGCGCAAATTTTTGTGCAAAAGAGTCAGGTTCTGCATTGATGATGAAGTTCACATCGCCTTGACGATACAGCGTGACATCCTTAGTGCGGTGTTTGGCGATAGCGGTAAAGCCCATGCTGATAAACAGCTCGCCCATGGCTTTTGGATCCGGTGCGGCGTATTCTACGAATTCAAACCCATCGGTACCCATCGGGTTATCCCAAGTCTGGAAGGTCATGCTTGTCTCCTGTGTCAAATCATCGAATGTAGAACCGATGTCGCCTGCGGCCAGTGAGCCAGATAATTGCAGGCTTGCATCAGTCTTTATGGCTGTATCAATGTCCGTTTCCGGATGCTTTTTGATGCAGATCAAACTCACAGTATAGTCTGCAAAACGCGCCATAAAATTCCAAATTTATCCAAAGCTAGCTGAAATTGCGCAATAATATTGCTCATATCAATTAATCCTTGGCAAATCATGACAGAGTTAGTGCTGGATAAAATCGACAGAAAAATTCTGGCGATACTGCAGGCGGATGGACGGCTGACCAATCAGGAAGTGGCAGAGCGGATTAACTTATCGCCGTCCCCATGTCTGCGCCGTATTAAGCGGCTGGAAGACAGTGGTGTGATACGCAAATACGTGGCGTTGCTGGAACCGGCCAAGATCGGTCTCGGCTTGCTCGCCTATGTGAACGTGAGGCTGGAAAAGCATAGCGATCAGCCGGGCAAGGGGGCTTCGCGTTCGCCGCGCGAGGATTTTTCGGCATCGGTCGCGCAATGGCCAGAAGTGGTCGCATGTTATGCGATGACCGGTGAAATGGACTATTTGTTACGGGTGCATGTCGAGGACATGGATCACTTTTCCCGCTTTATGATGGAGACCTTGCTGCGCCATCCGGCGGTGCTGGATGTGAAGTCCAGCTTCGCGCTGCAACAGATTAAAGAAACCACGGCCTTGCCGGTGGCAGGATAAGCGGCCGGTCTCATTCTTACTACTGATCACTCAACATGGAGCACAGAGCCACTATGCAGATTATCGATGCAGCACAAGTCAGCCAGGCGCTGGATTTCCCACGTCTGATAGATGCGCTGGAGCAGGGCTTCAGTCGGGATTTCAATATGCCGCCGCGTCAGGTCTATCGCCTGTCTGAGCAAGCGCACAGGCATGAGGGTTTTGCGCTGCTGCCCGCATGGAATGAAGACTTGATCGGGATGAAGGCCTTCACTTATTTTCCGGATAATGCAGAAAATCAGTTGCCCACCGTGTTTGCCAAAATACTGTTGTTCCGGCGTGCAGATGGTGTTCCGCTGGCGATGGTCGATGGTACCAGCGTGACTTACTGGCGCACCGCTGCGGTATCAGCGCTGGCGGCACGCTATTTGGCTCGGCCTGACGCACAGCATTTGCTATTGCTGGGAACGGGTCGTCTCGCTTTACCGCTGCTGCACGCGCATCTGAGTCAGCACGCGTTGCGCCGCATATCGGTGTGGGGAAGGGATATCGCTAAGGCGCAGGCGGTAGCCGATCAGTGTCGGGCGGAAACCGCCAGCGCCTATCCTGCATTGCAGATACAGGCCGTCAGCGAGCTGCCGCAAGTGACGGCGGAGGCCGACATCATTGTGGCGGCTACCGGTTCTGCCACACCTTTGCTGGCGGGTGCGCAGATTGCGCCTGGCTGTCATGTGGATATGCTGGGCAATCACAGTCCGGACCGGCGTGAATGTGATACTGCATTGATTACCCGTGCGCGCGTCTGTGTCGATTCGCGGGAAAATGTACTCAGGGAAGCCGGGGAGTTATTAATCCCGATGGCAGAGGGCCAGTTTCAGGCATCGGCCATCGCCGCAGATTTAGCGCAATTATGTCGCGGACAGGGACGAAGGAACAACGCAGAAGAAATTACCGTGTTCAAATCTGTTGGCACTGCGCTGGCCGATTTACTCTGCGCCAGTCTGGTATTGAAAACCGTGAATGGGGCTGGCTAAACGACGCGTCGTGCAGTCGTCGTGCTTTCGCAGTGCCTTATTTCCAGCCAGGTAAATGACGCAGCCATTTGGCCGCAGCCCTTGCATTGGCCTTGAACGTGTAATCGAGGGCTGCCACCTGTTCTTGCATCGCTTCCATCAAGACGCTCGCCGGGCTGGCGGGCAACAGCTTCAGATAGGCGTCGGCTTCGCCGTATTCACGATGGATTTCCATGCCGGCTTTTTTAGCGATATGGATCATGGTCGCATTCGACGACAGGCAATGCATGTACAGGGTATCGACATCGGCATTGCGGCAATGGATGGCGCCACGTTCAAACAATCTGGCGCCTACGCCTTTGCCACGCGCGTTTTGCGACACCGATGCGCCGAATTCGGCGACCCTGGCTTTGTCGGTCGCTTCATCTTTCTCGGTACGTGGTGCAAATGCCAGATGACCGACACCGATCAGGCGGAAGCTGTGGCTCATCACGCCGAATACTTTGTCCTGTTCGAAATGAATACCGTCGACATATTTTTCTATCATCGCATCTGGCAGATAAGTGCCGAAGCGCAGCAGGCGGTCGCTTTCTTCCAGAGCCAGGAAATGACGCAAGATGCGGTGCCGGTCGCGTTCCGATAATTCCTTGACATGAATGACGGGACGCGACTTAGACTCCGGCTGGCCGGACGAGGGATCGGGATAGAGGTCGGAGGCTTGCATGACTACTCCTTACTGCATAAATGGTGCGGTGCACAATCCATTGTAGAGCAATAACCGGCTGAACTCCAGCTATTCTGCATGATAGCTGGAGTCAGCGTGCCGCTGGCTGTTTTTTGCTGTGGGGCAAACACGCTGTTCCCTGTCTATCGGTAGACCAGTGAAAAACGGAAGACCTATATCCGCTGCGGCCGCTGGCTCGAAAAACGGCTGCGTGCCTTATTTCATGCGGACTTTGGTTTTTGCTTATTTTTTCTCAGTAGCTTCAGCAGATTCAGCACCGTCAGCAAGCTCAGCACGCAAGGCACGTACGGCGGCGATGCGCGCGCTGCGTACCGCTTCCGGTATCTGCGCCGGATGCTCAGCACACTGTGCGGCAATGGCCCCGGCATTGACCTGGCGCGCTGCCTGCAGCACTGCGCGCAGGAAGTCGGTTTGCGGGAAAGGAACTTGCTCAAAGCCTGTGCGGCCAAAATGGTCGCATTCCGCGGCCAGCAGAAATTCCAGAAAACGTTCCGGCTTACGGAAAGCATCATTGCGCATTAGCAGATCGACCAGGCTGGCACTGCGCATTTCCAGTGCTCTGCCCACATTGCCGTGGTCGCGTGCCGTCATCACAGCCAGATCACGGCAATCGCCCGGAACCCGCAGGCGCTGACAAATTGCCTGGACCAGTTCCACACTGCGTGCTTCGTGCCCATGATGACGTGGCCACAGTGCAGGATCAGTCTGGCCTTTGCCCAGATCATGCAGTAAAGCCGCCAGTCTGACCGGCAGTGTATAGCCTTGCTGAGCGGCGTAATCGACCACCAGCATCACATGGACGCCAGTGTCGATTTCCGGATGATGTTGTGGCGGTTGCGGCACGCCCCACAGCACATCGAGTTCCGGTAGCAGGCGCTGCAAGGCACCGCATTCACGTAACACAGCAAACATGCGCGAAGGAACAGCCTCCATGAGGCCGCGTGCAATTTCCTGCCACACCCGTTCCGGCACCAAGGCATCGACTTCACCCGCATCCACCATAGTGCGCATCAGCGCATTCGTTTCTGCTGCGACCTGAAATACCCGTGGTGGCTGCGAAAAACGCGCCGCAAAACGTGCTACCCGCAGTATGCGTACCGGGTCTTCAGAAAACGCTGCTGAGACATGGCGGAAGACGCCAGCCTGTAAATCCTGCTGACCGCCAAACGGATCGATGATGTGACCATCGCTGTCGCGCGCCATCGCATTGACAGTCAGGTCGCGCCGTATCAGATCCTGTTCCAGCGTGACCTCGGCATCGGTATGAAATACAAAGCCTTTGTAGCCTGCAGCGGTTTTTCTTTCCGTGCGGGCCAGCGCATATTCTTCATGGGTTTTCGGATGCAAAAATACCGGAAAATCCTTGCCTACCGGCTGAAAACCTGCCGCCAGCATTTGTTCCGGCGTGCTGCCTACCACCACATAATCATGGTCTTGCACAGCCAGACCAAGCAAACGGTCACGCACTGCACCACCCACTTCATAAATCTTCATCAGGGCGACTTCTCTAAACGTGCATCATGGGCAGGAAAGACTTCGGGCTCGGCTTCGGCTTCACGTATCCACAGCGCTACCGCCGGATGCTGTATCACCCGTTCTACATAGGCTTGCAAGGCCGGAGCCAGCGACACCTCATAGCTACGGAAGCGCATCACGACTGGCGCGAAATAGGCATCGGCAATCGAAAATCCGCCGAACAGATAGCCATGCGCGCCATAGCGCGCCAGACAGTCTTCCCAAATTTCGCAGATACGGCCTATGTCAGCCTGTGCACCCATGGTACGGCCTTTGCCCGGCAATACAGCGCGGATATTCATCGGCATATCGAAACGCAAGGAGGAAAAACCGGAATGCATTTCAGCGCAGATGCTGCGCGCATGCGCACGCGCGGCCACATCCTGCGGCCACAGGGGCAAACTGCGATACTGATCAGCCAGGAATTCACAAATAGCCAGCGAATCCCAAACGGTCAGGTCCTTGCTGATCAACACCGGTACTTTGCCTGCCAGCGAGTATTCACTGATACGCGCCGTGGTATCCGGACGCCCGAGCAGAACCCGGATTTCCTCAAAAGGAATGCCAAAGGCTTTTAACACCAGCCAGGGGCGCATAGACCAGGAAGAATAATTTTTATTCCCTATCACCAGTGACAGCGGAGAGCGCTGATCGTGCATGATCGCTGCGAGGGCAGGGTGGATTTCAGTCTCTTGCATTGCGTTGGCTTTCATCAGGTAATTCGGCATCGCTGGCGGACATACCTTTGGGTACGACTACACCCAGACGGGCTTTCAGCGATTGCGTTTTTTTCTCGAACAAGGCAGCGTAATAGGTCGCATTCGACAATACGTTTTTGACATAGCCGCGGGTTTCATTGAACGGGATGGTCTCGGTAAAAATCGCCCCTTCGACCGGATGACTGAGCTTGGCGCGCCAGGCACGCGGACGGCCAGGGCCGGCGTTATAAGCCGCAGAAGCCAGTGCCTGCGAACCGCCCAGATCAGTCAGTACCATGTTCAGATAATTGGTGCCGAGCGCGATATTGGTCTCGATATCATTGACCTGCTCAGGCACGAAATTGCCTAATCCTATTTTCTTTGCCACATAGCGTGCGGTGGAGGGCATTACCTGCATCAAACCGGAGGCACCTACATGCGATTTTGCCTGCATCACAAAGCGCGATTCCTGACGTATCAGGCCATATACCCAGGCCATGTCCAGTCCCAGTGCCTGCGTCATTTTGTACATGCTGTCATTAAATGGCGTCGGGTAGCGCTGGCTGAAATCGAGCTCACCACGGGTACGGTCTGAGGTATTGACCATGCGGTCGAGCAGATTGTTTTTGCGCGCCAGTTCCGCCGCAGCCAGGGTTTGGCGCTCATTCATTTTGCGCAATTCCCAATTCCATTCACGCGTGCCTTCTAACCGCAGATTCATCGCATAAAAGCGTAGCGCTCTTTGCAGGTTAGGATTTTTTTCCATGGCCGCGACTTCCTCGGCGCTGACAGGTTTATTGCCAGGCGGGATACCGATTTTACGGCCATTTTCTTCACTCGCTAACTGGCCGTAAAAATGTATCTGATCGGCGATGCCATTGAATAGCTGGCGCGCCTCGTCCTGCTTGCCTTCTGCTTTCAGTGCACGGCCCAGCCAATAGATCCAGGCTGGTTCATTGCGCAGATTGGCGGGCATCGCCAGGATCGCATTCTTCACCAGTTTCCAGTCACCTTCACGCAGCGCGGTGCGCGCCCGCCACTGATAGGCTTCCTGGCTAAAGCGTGCGGCTTCAGCGCGTACCCAATAACCGAGTGCTTCCGGTTCCAGTTTCAACGCCGATTGCAAAGCGATTTGCGCCCAGCCATTTGCGCGTTCTGTCTCATTCAGTTTGGCACTGTAGCGGGATAATTTTTCAGCTGCATCTTCGGGATCGGATTTGGCTGCGCGCCCGAGTGCGATGATGAATAATTCCTTACCGGCTTTTGTCCCATCGGGGCCCTTTTTGAGCAGCGCAGCGGGTTTTTCCAGTACTTCGCTGATTTTCTTTTCCTGCAGTTCCAGCAATTTACCCAGGCGCTGGGCCAGTGGCATGGCGCCATATTCACCGGCCATTCTTAACTGATCCCACAAATCGGTCTGGCTGAACTGGCCATTGGCAGCCAGCGCATTGACCAGGCTGTAGCAGCCTTCGCCATAGTCTTTGGGTGAGTTCAATAAGGCCTTGGCTTCAGTCGCGACTTTTTGCTGGCGACTGGCGCGTGACAGCAGGGCGTAGCAGCGCAATTGGTTATCATCCGCTACCACAAATTGCGGATATTGCTGATCGAACAGTTCCCATTCGCCACGTCGTCCCAGAACCAGCAGCCAGTCATTACGCAGCCGGTCGGCAATTGCACTGCCTTCATACTGCTGCAGAAATTCGCGGAATTCGGTATTACTGGCTTTGCTCAGATGTGCACGTAAGCGGTAGTAATCAACGTAAGAGGGGATATCGTAATTGCTAAGCAGCGCGGCATGCTGGTCGGCGCCACTGGCATCATCATGAAAGGCCGCATCACGCAGTGCCATGAAGCGGTCATCATCGGTGACCAGGTTTTTTTTCGGCGTATTCGCCGCATGCGACAGCGGACACAGCAAACCTGCTAAGATCGTCAGGCTGAGCCCGGCAAATTTTCTTTTGAAAGACATCATTCGTTTATCTTTTGAGCATGATTGCTGACAGTATGACACAGCCAGACAACGGCGCACATGCGCCAGAACAGTTTCTTTCCACTCCAAGACAGACTCTGCGCCGCGACTTATTAGCGCAGCGACGTGCCGTGCCTGCTGCGCAGCGCGCTGCCTGGGATCGCAACCTGCAACAACAATTGCTGGAAAAAATGCAGACGCTGCGACCTGCCAGTCTGGCCTTGTACTGGCCTATTCGCGCCGAGCCGGATTTGCGTGCAGTGTATGCAGAACTGCAGGCCTTGGGTATACAGCTGGCCTTGCCCTGGGTGGTGCAGGCCCAGGCGCCGCTGCGTTTTCTGGCCTGGCAGCCGGGGGACGCGATGGAAGCGGACAGTTACGGCATTCCTTTGCCTGCCCAGCGCAGTCATTTGCTGGATCCGGCGGTGATTCTGATTCCCTGCGTCGGCTTCAATACTACTGCTTACCGGCTGGGCTACGGCGGTGGCTTCTATGACAGAACACTGGCGCAGTTACCGCAAGCATTGGCGCTGGGTATTGCGTATCCAGTTGCGGCCTGTGAGTTCGAGCCGGACCACTTTGACTTGCCCATGCATGAGATGCTGGTCGCACGTTGAGGTGTTGTCGGGTTTGACGCAATACCAGTGCAGAGGTGCTTGCGCTTCATGACTGTCTTTATGTGTTATTTCATATATGTAACTCACTTTTAATTCGTTCTCAATCTGAAGCGTGCTGATTACACTGGTCACATTGTTGATTATGTAAAGTGTTTCATGTCTTACTTAGTTGTATCCCGCTTTTGTTGCATCCCCGTTCTGAACACACTCTATGCACTGTGCATGGCGCAGTGCATGTGACTGTGCCCCCACGCTGAGCCGCTTTGTCGCTCAGTATCTGTAGTACCCCCTTCGATTTTTTTCATCACCTGACCCATCAGGCTGGTGTGGTGAACTTCATCGTTTGTGATCGCAAACGCTTATAACTAAAGAGGACTGACACAACATTGCCCCGGCTAGGCATGGCGACGCAGGCAGTACGCCTGCTACGACAAGGCGCCATAACGCAGCTGGGGTGGTTTTGCGAAAGTCCTATTACAGAGGAAATTATGATACGACCCTTAAGTCTGGTGCTGGCGCTGGCCGCCATTTACCCTTCCCACAGTTTTGCTCAAGAGGCAGAGCGTGTGGTGATTACTGGTTCTAACCTGCGTGTAACGCAAAAAGAAGGTGCTGCAGCGGTGCAGGTGATCAGCGCCAAAGAGTTGCGTGACAGTGGTAAAACCAGCATCGCAGATGTGTTGCGTTCGATTTCTGCGAACAGCGGTAACAGCTATAACGAACAATATACCGGCAGTTTTTCAGCGGGTACTTCAGGCCTTTCCTTACGCGGCATCGGTCAGAAAAATACCCTGATCCTGGTCAATGGCAAACGCGTGAGCAGCTATGCGACTGCGCAGAATATTCAGGATGTGTTCGTTGATCTGAACAGCCTGCCTATGGCTGCAGTACAGCGTATAGAAGTGCTGAAAGACGGCGCGTCTTCTATCTATGGTTCCGATGCGGTGGCCGGTGTGGTGAATATTATTCTCTACCGTGAATTCACCGGAACCGAGCTGACGGTGCAGGGAGGTCAGTCTGCTACCGGCACCGGCCAGTCTGAGCAAAGCGCACTGCTGCAAACAGGCTGGGGTCAGCTGAACAAAGATGGCTATAGTATTTCGCTGTCGGTGGATGCGCAAAAGCGCAGCAAATTGCAGCAGAGTGATGTGAGCTGGTTACGCGATGCGGATTTTCGCGATCAGCAAAATGGCAGCCTGGGTTGGGTTGCGACGAATTACTTCGGCTCTGATCCTACCCGCACTTTAGGCGGTGTGCAGGGACCGTTGCAGTTACTGCCTTACTCTGCGCTGACCCCGGGTAAGACGGGACAGGTGCTGGCCTATAATCCAGCGCCTTACCGTACCCTGATTCCAGGTATAGAGCGTGTGCATACCGCCTTGTCCGGCACATATCAGATTAATCCGGATACCCAGGCTTATGCAGAATGGCTACACAGCTATTCGCGTGCTGACCAGACTTTCAGTGCACCGCTCAGCGTATCGAGTAGTCTGCGTGCCTGGAATAATGCAAATCAATCCCTGACCACGATTCCGGTCGTGCTGCCGGTTGGTCATCCGAATAATCCGGGCACCACACCGCTGGCGTTCAGTGCGACTTTATTTGATCTGGGGCCGCGTTTGAAAACTGACCGCGTCACGTTTTATCGTGCACTGGCAGGTGTTAAAGGTTATACCGCAGGCTGGGACTGGGATTTATCCGCCGGGAAATCCAGCAGTGTGATGGTGGAAACGGTCGCGAATTTTGTGAACCGTTATGTATTTCAGCAAGTGCTGGCGGATGGCAGCTATAACTTTGCCGATCAGTCGAAAAATTCGGAAGAACTCAGAAATCGTCTGCGTCTGTCTACCCGTCGTCCTGCGCAATCGGAACTGACTACGGTGGATCTGAGTGCTTCTTCTGAGTTGTGGACGCTGCCTGCCGGTAAAGTGGGTTTTGCCGGCGGTGCGCAATGGCGCAGGGAAGCAATGGACTCACAGACCTCTACTGCAGTGTTAAGTGGTACCGAATTGCGTCCGGCGATCAATATCATCAATGGTCAGCGTGATGTGTCTGCACTGTTTGGTGAACTCAGCGTGCCGCTGGTTAAAGATCTGAATCTGAATCTGGCTGGTCGCTATGATCATTATTCCGATTTCGGCAATGCGTTTTCGCCTAAGGCCAGCCTGCGTTATCAAGCTGCCGACTGGTTGTTGTTGCGTGGTACTGCCTCGCGTGGTTTCCGTGCGCCGTCTTTCCCGGAAATTACCAAGAGTACCTCGGTCAGTTACGGCAGCGTGATCGATCCGCGCGATCCGCTGACGCCGAATCAGCCACGTGGTGTGACCAATATCACGATCGCCAATGCTACTTTGCAGCCTGAGCGTTCCGATAATCTGAACTTCGGTATCGTGATTGCACCGTCCGCCAATACCAGCCTTGGCATTGATTACTACCGCATCACCCAGAAAGGCGTGATCGGTACGGAGTCCGCTGACACTATCCTGGCTTCAGAAAAAGCACATCCGGAAAAAGTGACCCGCGACGAGCAGGGCCGCATCACGACGCTGTATCGTCAGTACCGTAATCAGGGTAATCGTGAAGTATCCGGACTGGATCTCGATATACGCCAACGCTTTCAAAGCAGTGACTGGGGTCAGCTGACTTTGAATGGCCAGCTTAGTTATGTGCTGCGCTTTGCTGAACCTTTATCTGCTGGTGCTGAGCTGACGGAAGGTGCGGGCACCAATTACTTCGGCTCTATTCCTAAGTGGCGCGGCGTCAGCTCCGTCAACTGGACTAAAGCTGCGTGGTCAACTACCCTGATCTGGAATTATGTCGGAGGCTATGAGCAAAAATCTGCGAGCAATGAAACGGTGTCTGCTTTCAGCAGTCTGGATCTGACGACTTCTTACAAGCTGAGCCCGGCGACCACGCTGAGTTTGCTGGTACAGAATTTGACGAATCGTCGCCCATCCTGGGATTCATCGACCAGCTTCTTCGACATCACCCAGGCTGATCCGCGTGGCCGCTTTGTGTCGCTCAAAGTGCAGCATCAGTTCTGATCTCGATCGGTAAATCCAGTGTAAAAAAAGCAGGGGTGTATGACAGCACCCCTGCTTTTTTAATAAGCGATGGCTGCACCATCAGGATTGCGTGGATCCGAATACCCACTAATCCCATCGGCTTTGATCAGGATAGTCTGGGTTTTGCCCATGGTGGCGCCGGCCTTTAATTGCTGGCCTTTTTGTTCCAGCAGGCGCAAGGTATCGAAGCTGAACCCTTTTTCGAAGCGTAGCTGATCCGGCATCCATTGCTGGTGGATGCGAGGGGCGACGGCAGCTTCCGCCGGATTCATGTCAAAGTCGATCACATTCAGGATAGTCTGCAAAGTGGTGGTGATAATCCGGCTGCCGCCCGGGCTGCCCGTTACCAGGTAGGGTTTGCCGTCTTTGAGTACGATGGTCGGCGTCATGGAACTCAGCGGACGTTTCCAGGCCTGCACGGCGTTGGCCTCACCGCCGACTAAACCAAAGGCATTTGGTACCCCGGCTTTAATCGAAAAATCGTCCATCTCATTGTTCAGCAGGATGCCGGTACCGGCAGCCACGATGCAACTGCCAAAATTCAGATTCAGCGTGTAAGTGGTCGCTACCACATTGCCGTATTGGTCTGCCACACTGTAGTGCGTAGTCTGATCGCTTTCATAAGCCTGCGGCTGACCTGGCTTAATCTCGGCCGAAGGCGTTGCTTTTTCCAGATTGATTTTCTGCGCTAACGTGTCTGCGTAGCGGCGTGAGGTCAGGCCAGTGACCGGCACTTTGATGTGATCCGGATCACCCAGGAATTCTGAGCGGTCCGCATAGGCAAGCTTCATGACTTCGCTGAGCTGATGCAGCGTCTGTGCGCTGTTATGGCCTTGCTCGCGCAAGGGAAAACGCTCCAGCATATTGAGCATCTGGATAATATGTACGCCGCCCGAGCTTGGCGGCGGCATGGAGACGATGTCAAAGCCACGATACTGGCCACGCACTGGCTGGCGCTGTACGGCGCGGTAGGCTTTCAGATCGGCTTCAGATAACAGGCCCTGATGTTGACGCATTTCGGCTACGATTTTCTTGGCGATCTCGCCTTCATAAAATGCTTTCGCGCCTTGTGCTGCAATCTGGCGCAATGAATTGGCCAGATCTTTTTGTATCAGGCGCTCGCCGGCGCGCAGCGGATGACCATCCTGAAAGAAAATCGCTTTAGCGGCAGGGAAGGCGGCCAGTTGTTCTTTGCTCGCTTCCAGCATGGCAGCCAGATGCGGGCTGACCACAAAGCCTTGTTCGGCATAGCGGATCGCTGGTGCCAGCAAGTCTTTGAGCGGCAGACTGCCGTAGTCACGCAGCGCCATCTCGAAACCTGCTACGGTGCCCGGCACGCCAACGGCCTGATGGCTGTACAGGGATTTGCCACGAATTACATTGCCATTGGTATCCAGATACATATCGCGGCTGGCCAGTTGCGGAGCCAGTTCGCGGAAATCAATCGCTACATCTTTGCCGCTTTTTGCGTGATGTATCATCATGAAACCGCCACCACCGATATTGCCGGCATTCGGTAATACCACCGCCAGCGCAAAGCCGGTTGCGATCGCTGCATCAACCGCATTGCCACCGCGTTTGAGGATATCGATGCCCGCCTGTGAGGCCAGCTGATGTTCACTGGCGACCAGGCCTTTTTTGCCTTCCACCGGACTGATGATGGGATAGCTGGTGTCATATTTGATGTTGGCCGCAATTTGCGCCTGAGCCACAGGTGCATTACTCAGTGCAGTCAGGGCCAGCAGCAGCGTTGCGCAGAATGCAGGCAATAAGGCGGGCAATAAGGGAGAACGGTTCAGCAATGGTCTACTCCGTGCAGGTCAGATGTGAGGACTTAGGCAAAACCATCACGCCACAAGGAGGGCGTCAGCCATGGGCTGGCAGGATTTTGCGTAAAACGAAATGCATAGTGTAAGCGAAAAACTGCAGGCGTAAAAAAACCAGCCCGCGGGCTGGTTTTTTCAGATCATTCTAACGAAATCAATTCGCAGAATTATTTTGCTTCAGCATCAGCAGAAACAGCACCTGCTGGTACGGTAGCGATCGCTACAGTTGCGTCTTCACCGTGTACAACTGCTGTTACGCCAGCTGGCAGAACCAGTTGAGAAACGTGTACGGATTGACCAGCTTCCAGTTTGGACAGGTCAACTTCGACGAATTCTGGCAGATCAGCTGGCAGGCAGGAAACGTCCAGCTCAACAGCGATGTGGCTGATTACTGCTGCAGACAGTTTTACTGCTGGAGATACGTCAGCGTTAACGAAGTGCAGAGGCACTTTAACGTGGATCTTTTGGTTAGGATCAACGCGTTGGAAGTCTGCGTGCAATACCAGTTGTTTGTATGCGTGGACTTGGAAGTCGCGCAACAGAACTTTTTCTACTTTACCGTCAACTTCCAGATCCAGAATGGAAGAGTGGAATACTTCTTTTTTCAATGCGTGGTACAGCGCATTGTGGTCCAGGCTGATTGCTACTGGGGCTTCTGTGCCGCCGTAGATGATGCCAGGTGTTTGGCCAGCATTGCGCAGGCGGCGGCTCGCTCCGGTCCCCTGTTCTTTGCGTGCAAATGCGATAACTTTCATGGTGTTACTCCAAAAAATGCAAGAGCTAACTTGCGGTTTTGTATCCCCGCGACCAGGGATACAGTAAAAAGCGCCACCATGTACATGGCAGCGCCGGAAACGGATACGTCGATTAGTCTGTGAACAGGGAGATGACCGATTCGCCTTTAGTAATTCGGCGGAAGGTTTCTGCCAGAAGGCTGTCACAGGACAGTTGACGGATTTTACTGCAGGCGCGTGCTGCGTCAGACAGTGGAATGGTGTCAGTCACAACCAGCTCATCGAGCGGGGACTGGGAAATACGCTGAATTGCCGGGCCGGACAAGACTGGGTGAGTACAGTAAGCCAGCACTTTTTTCGCGCCGCGTTCTTTCAGAACTTCTGCGGCCTTGGTCAGTGTGCCTGCGGTATCCACCATGTCATCCATGATCACGCAGTTACGGCCTTCAACTTCACCAATGATGTTCATGACTTCGGATACATTGGCTTTAGGACGGCGCTTGTCGATAATCGCCAGATCGCAGCCCAGGCGTTTTGCCAGCGCACGTGCACGAACCACACCACCGACGTCAGGCGATACCACTAACAGGTCATCATAGTTTTTAGAAACCAGATCACCCAGCAAAATCGGGGATGCGTAAATATTATCAACCGGGATATCGAAGAAGCCCTGAATCTGATCTGCATGCAGATCCATAATCAGAACGCGGTCGACACCCGCTTCTTCCAGCATGTTGGCAACCACTTTGGCAGAAATAGCCACGCGTGCGGAACGTGGACGGCGATCCTGGCGTGCATAACCAAAATACGGGATTGCTGCCGTGATACGGCCAGCAGATGCACGTTTGAGTGCATCGACCATCAACATGATTTCCATCAGGTTGTCATTGGTTGGCGCGCAAGTGGATTGCAGAACGAAAACATCTTTACCACGCACGTTTTCATTGATTTCGACAGCAACTTCGCCATCAGAGAATTTGGAGACATCTGCTTTACCAAGCGGAATACCCAGTTGTTTTGCAACGCCGGCAGCCAATGCAGGATTGGCGTTACCAGTGAAGACCATCATGTTGTCGTGTGCGCGCGCGTTTGCCATGGCGGGACCTATCGGCTGAATTTTTTGAGGGCCAGACTATTTGTCTAATTGGTGAAGCTTTAGAAAATAATCAGAGGTATAAACTGAAAAAGCCGCCGCACATTGTATGCGGCGGCTTTAATTTAATGGCAGGGGAAGAAGGATTCGAACCTTCGCATGCCGGAATCAAAATCCGGTGCCTTAACCAGCTTGGCGATTCCCCTACACAACCGTTTATCTGTTGTCAGAATCTTCCGCTATTCTAGCGTAAAACTCGCAACAGACCAAATTTTTATCTCTGCAGCAAATCAACTAAAGGATGTTGATTCAGCGATTTTGCCTTCCATGATTTCCAGCGACCGGGCATTTGCGTTATCACTTTGTCTGCTGCTGATTCGTCAGCAAAAGCACAAAAAACACAAGCTCCTGATCCTGTCATCTTCGCATTTCCGAATTGCGAGAGCCACTGTATGGCTTCATCGACTTGCGGAAACATTGCGCAGGCAACTGTTTGCAGATCATTTCTCCAGTAATTTTCTGCATTGCTGGAAAAGTCCGCTATTCTGACGGGCTTACTGTCTCTTGTCAACTCCCTGGACGAAAAAATTGCTGGAGTCGGTACGTGTACGCCTGGTTCTATCACGACAAACCAGCGTTCCGGTGTACTAATCGCCTGCAATTCCTCACCTACGCCTTCGGCAAATGCATTTTCGCCGAAGATAAAAAACGGCACATCTGCACCCAGCTGCAAACCCAGTAGCATCAGCTCAGCGCGGCTCAGTCCGGTTTGCCATAAGTGATTCAGCGCCATCAGCGTAGTCGCCGCATCCGAGGAGCCACCACCGACACCACCGCCCATAGGCAGGGTTTTATGCAAAGTCAGGTCTGCACCCAGCGTGGTGCCGGTTTTTTGTTGCAGAAGGCGGGCAGCACGTACGATCAGATCGCTGTCTGCCGGCACCCCCGGCACATCATTGGTACGCAGGACTTGTCCATCCTGACGCACATCGAAATCTAGCAGGTCGCAGTGATCGATCAATTGGAATGCGGTTTGCAGCAGGTGATAGCCATCATCGCGGCGACCTGTCACATGCAGGAATAAATTCAGTTTGGCTGGTGCCGGACATTGATGTAAAAACTTCATGGTGAGGACGGGGCTTCTAAAATAATCTGCAGGCTGACCTGGCCAGCCTCAGTGGTGTAACGGGATAATTCCATGCGCCTGGGGACGCCCGGCTGATGCCAGCTGGCGTAACGGATTTTCCAGCCATCGGTTTCTATCACCTGATCATGCGCGCTTAAGGCGCTTAGCTGACCATTAGCCGCGCGTATTTGCCCTTGTAGCCAGTAACGCAAACCGGATACCGGCAGCGGGAAGTGCAGGCTATCCTGCAGTAACTGCTCCAGATTATCGGCTTGTAGCGGCAGTTTATCCTGCTGCTCTAGCACGGCAGATTGTGCTGTCTGGGTAATTCTGGCGATGGTTTGACCCAAGGGATTGTAGAGATCGATGACCAGATTTTGTGCGTTCTGTTTCCAGTCAAAGTTGCCGGGTAATTGCTGTGCTTTGCCATTCTGTTCATAGCGTATAAACAATTTGCCGCTCAGGCTGATTTGCTGCTGATAACTACTGGCTGGCTGAGTCGCGAGTGTGCCGCTGGCAGATGGTGAGACCGGCACGAGGGAGCAGGCGCTGATGAGTAGCAGCGTGCTCAACAGCAGAGGTTTGATTAAATACATAGGGGGGGGAAACCTGGATGTCAGAGAGCAGGGTGAGCCCGGCACAGGCTCGCTTGTAACGGCAGTGCCTGTGTCCGATCGTCATTCAGCTTCAGGGCTTAAACTGAAAGCGCTGCAGCGTGCCTTTCAGTGTGCTGTTGTCAGCATCCTTACGGTGCGCTTCACGCCAGATTTTTTTCGCGGCATCCTGATCGCCTTTACTCCACAGCAGCTCACCTAAATGCGCGGCAATATCGGCATCATTGCGAATTTCATATGCACGACGCAGGTTTTTTTCTGCCTCGCTGATTTTACCGAGGCGGAAGTATACCCAGCCCAGACTGTCCAGGATATACGGATCGTCCGGGGCCAATTGATTCGCCTTCTGCACCAGATTCAGTGCTTCATCGAGCTTGATATTCCGGTCAGCGAATGAGTAACCCAGCGCATTGTAGGCATGCTGATTCTCCGGGGCCAGCGCGATCACTTTACGCAGACTGGTTTCCATTTCTTCCAGACTTTGCTGGGATTCCAGCAGCATCGCATAGTCGTATAGCAGATCAGCATTGTCCGGGAATTTTTTACTGCCTTCTCTGAGCAACTGACCCGCTTCCAGCACAGAACCGCGGTCACGCAGTAACTGCGCTTCGGTTTGTATCAATTGCACCTGTTCTGCATCATTTGCAGCAGACGTGGTTTTGAGTAATTGCATTGCAGCGTCCGCGTTGCCAGTGCGTGCCAACAGGTGGGCGCGCCGTATCTGCACATTGAACCACACCGGATTTTTGCCTTCGTAGGATTCAATTTGCGATAACCAGTCCAGCGCTTGTTGGTAATCCTTTTTTTCGATGGCGATACGAGACAGATTCAGCAGCGCAGGGCTCAGGTCTCGATCTTCCGGCTTATCTTCAGCCAGCTTCAGATACTGCTTCAGATAACTTTCAGCCTGCCCGGGCTGGTTACGCTCCATAGACAGCACCCCCAGTGTGTAGAGGGTATTTGTGTCATCCGGTTTATCACGCAGCAGGTGTTCGAATTCACCATAGGCTTTGTCATAGTCTTTCAGGTCGATCAGCAGACTGGCCAATGCCAGCCTGGCATCACGGGCCTGAGGATTTTTTTTCAAAAAGCTATTCAGAAACTTAACCGCATCGGCTTGTGTGGATGCCTGTGCTATGGTCAGTGCGGCGATCTGCGAGTCGGTTTTTTTGCTCAGCACCTGTTGTGCCTCGGTCAGCGCACGTGCTTTGTTACCGGCTACCATTGCACCTTGCGCCAGAGCCAGATGCGCTTCCGGGAAATTCTGATACGGGTTCAGCAACTCTTCCAACATACTCATGGCAGCCTGTTTATCACGTGCACGCGATAAGAGACGCTGCGCCTGCAGCATGATGACCTGATATTGCTCAGGGCTGGCTGCTTTGAGCCTGTCGGTATAGACCTGGCGGATTTCGTTCAGGTTATTATTCATCAGCATGAAGCCCAGGTAATACTGCATGGCTTCATTCGATTCCGGCGCCAGTTCGCGCCACAGGCGGATGGCTGACAATGCCTCGCTTGGTTGCTTGGCACTCAGTGCGATTTCAGCCGAACGGCTGGCAAAGCGCGGATCACGCGTCTCCTGAGCGGTCGACATCAGCGTGACATAAGCGGCTTGCCAGCTGCCGCGCTGGTAGGCGATTTCCGCCATCATCACTTTGTACAGTAATTCGGGACTCAGGCTGAGCTCAGGCAGCTTATCCTGTTGCGGCAACTGCGCTACCGGTGCAGTACCCACTTCTTTTTCGGCGGACAGTGCAGCATGGGCGGCATCGCGCGCATGATGCGCATCTTCAGGCTGAAGGCTGGCCTGTGTTCCCAATCCGGCACAGGCGGTCAGCACCGCGGTACATGCCAGGTAAGCAGCCGGCCTGAGAGCGGCTACAATAGCGGTCGAAACAAAATTGTTCAGAGTTTTCAAGTCGGATCCGAATAGAGAAGAGGATGAGCGATTTTACGCTGAAGTGCTCTCAGCGTGGGTTTCTTAGAATTTTATACAAAACATAAGCAGTTTCACGGTGCACCTGACTGTATCTTTATCCGCAAATTGTTGCTCTGTGTCAAATTGTAAATGCGTTTGTCTGGCTTGATCGCTTCCACCATGATGACGGTAAACATGCATACCTGTCATAAACGGAAGCGGCACGATGGCGCATCCTGCTTTTTAGATTTATCTGCTCAGAAAAGTTCCCGTTATGCCTGAATTGCCAGAAGTCGAAGTAACCCGTCAAGGACTTGATCCACATCTGCATGGACAACATGTCACCGGCGTCGTGATGCGTAGGGCGGGTTTGCGCTGGCCGTTCCCCGAGCAATTGCCCGGCCTGCTTACAGGACGCAAGATACTGAGCACAGGACGACGTGGAAAATACTTACTCTTGCATTTTGAGCATGGCAGTCTGTTGATACATTTGGGTATGTCTGGCCATTTGCGCATCTTGCCCGCAGAGCAGCCTGCTGCCAAACATGATCATCTTGATATTGTGGTCGGTACCCAGGCTTTACGTATGACAGATCCGCGCCGCTTTGGTGCTGTGCTATGGCATGACAATAGTGAAGGAGCGCTGGAACAGCATGTGCTGTTGCGCGGTCTGGGCGTAGAGCCTTTGCAGGCTGATTTCAACGGGCAGTTTTTATATCAGCAAACCCGAAGCCGCAGCGCAGCGATTAAACAGGTGCTGCTGGCTGGTGATGTCGTGGTCGGGGTAGGCAATATTTATGCGTCTGAGAGCCTGTTTAAGGCACGCATACGGCCGCAAACCGCAGCACAGCGCATCAGTCAGCAGCGTTATCAGTTGCTGGCCCATGCTATTAAGGAAACCTTGGAAAGAGCGATTACTCAGGGCGGCAGCAGCTTGAAAGACTTTGTTGGTGTAGACGGTCAAAGCGGATATTTTCAACAGTCTTATTTTGTTTATGACCGCGCGGGCCAGCCATGCCGTTTGTGTGAGCGGCCAGTGCAGCAAATCCGGCAGGGACAGCGCAGCACCTTTTATTGTGCGCATTGTCAGAAATGAGTCAAAAAACAGGCAAAATGCCCGTCCTTTCGGGCAATGCTTGTTGGTAACACCGTGTTTTGCGTTTTTTTGCGGCGCTTACATATATACTTGAACGAATAAAAAATTTACTGAGGGGAACATGAGCAATCTGGTTCAAAAATTCCAAGAATATAGCGAATGGCGCAAGGGTGTCGCCCGGGCGCTGGAACAGTATCGCGGCTGGATTAGTGGATCAGACATGGCTGATGCGGCAACTGATCAGCGTCTGGCCCGTTTGCAGGAGCGCCTTGTTGACGATAAGTTATCTATTGCTTTTGTTGCTGAATTTTCCCGTGGCAAGTCTGAGTTAATTAACGCTATTTTCTTTGCTGATTATGGTCAGCGCATCCTGCCTTCATCCGCCGGACGCACCACCATGTGTCCAACAGAATTGCTGTATGACGATACGATACCGCCTTGCATACGCCTGCTGCCGATTGAAACCCGTGCTGAAGCGCAGTCGACCAGCGAATACAAGGGACAGAATCATGTCTGGAAAGTGCTGCCACTGAATATCAGTTCGGGCGATGGCATGCTGGAAGCCTTTAAGCAAGTCAGTCTGACCAAGAAAGTCAGCGTTGAGATGGCCAAGCAATACGGTCTGTTCGATGAAGATGATCCCGACGCGGCGCTGGAAGTCGATGAAAACGGTCTGGTCGAAATTTCTCAATGGCGCCATGCCATCGTCAATTTCCCGCATCCGTTGCTCAAAGAAGGTCTGATCATCGTCGATACACCGGGCCTGAATGCGATCGGTACTGAGCCGGAACTGACGCTGAACCTGATCCCGAATGCACATGCGGTCCTGTTCATTCTGGCCGCCGATACCGGTGTAACCAAGAGCGATATCGATGTCTGGCGTAATCATATAGGCTCAGGTATGGGCCGTATGGTGGTGCTCAATAAGATCGACAGCATGTGGGATGAATTACGCACGAATGAAGAAACCGAACAGCAGATCGCGCGTCAGGTCACTACCGTCGCACAGACGCTGGCATTAGAAGAGAAACAGATTTTCCCAGTCTCTGCACAAAAAGGCCTGGTTGCGAAAATCAATAAGGATGCACCTTTGCTGGCACGCAGCCGTCTGCCTACTCTGGAATATGCCTTATCGAAAGAGCTGATACCTGGCAAACAGGACATCATCCGTTCGCAACTGATTGCAGAAATTAGCGAAATCACGCATGCGCAACAGGCCGTGATCACGTCACGCAGCCGCAGTGTGGTGGAACAGATGCTGGAGCTGAAGAGCTTACGCGGTAAGAACATGAATGTGATCGAGCACATGATGAAGCGCGTTGATGCCGAGAAAAAAGAATTCGATGCGAGCCTGATCCGTATGCAGGGGACCCGTGCCGTCTTTACCAAGCTATCGACAGAGGTATTTACTAGCCTGGGTATGGATATCCTGCGTGAAGAAATTCGCAAAACCCGGGAAGCGATGGAAGCCAGTCATTTGTCCGTGGGTTTGCGTGATTCGATACGCCAGTTTTTTGCACAGGTTAAACTGAACCTCATCATCTCGAACAAAAAGACCGATGAAATTTCTGAGATGATGGCGGTGATGTATCGTAAATTCTCGACAGAGCATGGCCTGGCTTTGTCTGCTCCTATGCCGTTTTCTCTCGATAAGTACATCAAAGAGTTAGAGGCCATTGAAGCGGTCTATCAGAAGCAATTCAGTGTCACCATGATGATGACCAATACCCGCGTTAAGCTGATTCATAAGTTCTTTGATTCAGTTGCAGCACGCGTCAAGCAAAACTTTTTACAGGCAAATAAAGATGTGGAAGCCTGGCAAAAAGTCGTGATGGCACCGTTGGAAGCACAGATTCGCGAACATAAATCTCAGTTGAAAAACCGCATGCAATCGATACAGCGTATCCATGTCGCGACCGATAGTCTGGAAGATAAAATCACTTCATTTGAAACGATGCAGGCTGAGGTCGACGCACAGAAAAAAGCGCTGACTGATCTGGAAACCGAACTCAAAGAAGCGTTGGCCGCCAATTTATCCAAATTAAAAGTAGCCGCCTGAATTTATCCATGACTTATGTGACACCGGCGGCTGTGGCCGCCAGTTTTTTTTCTGCAGATGCACCTGATGCCGGCTTCTCTTCAGCTGTGATTGAATGGCAAAAGCTGCATGGCCGCCATGGTTTGCCCTGGCAGCAAAGCCGTGCGGCTTATCGCGTCTGGCTGTCAGAAATCATGCTGCAGCAAACTCAGGTCAGCGCAGTCATTCCGTATTATCAGAAATTTTTAAGCAGCTTCCCCGATGTGCATGCATTGGCACAGGCACCATCGGAACAGGTGATGGCACACTGGGCCGGTCTCGGTTATTACACCCGTGCGCGCAATTTACATCAGTGCGCCAAACGTGTTGTGGCTGAGTATGGCGGGGAATTCCCGGCTGATCCTGCCTTGCTGCGGGAGTTGCCCGGGATAGGGCGATCCACGGCGGCGGCGATCACGGCTTTTTCTTATGGTACTAAGGCGGCTATTTTGGATGGCAATGTCAAGCGGGTGTTGGCGCGGGCGTTTGGCATTCACGGCTATCCAGGCAGTAAGCCGGTTGAGGATAGTATGTGGCGATTGGCCGATGCCTTATTGCCAGATAACGGCATTGAAGCCTACACCCAGGGCCTGATGGATTTGGGCGCGACCGTTTGTACCCGCAGCAGTCCAACCTGTTTGCTGTGTCCTTTGCAGCAACGTTGTGTGGCAAAGGCTGACGGGCTGACGGAGCTGCTACCCTTTAAAAAACCTAAGGCAGCGCCCAAACAAAAGCAGGCGGTGATGCTGGTGTTGATGCATCAGGGCGCGGTGCTAGTCGAACGTCGTGCTGATCTTGGTATCTGGGGGGGGCTATTATCGCTGCCAGAACTGGATGGCATGCAAGCCTGTGAATCAGGTCGCAGCCCCGCCTTGCCACAGCTACCGGCTGATGCCTTTGACGCAGTGATACGGCCATTTGGCCAGGCTGGAACTGGCCGCTTATTACCGGTGATGGAGCACGTCTTTACCCACTTCCGCTTATGGATACATCCCTTACTGATGGAACTGGCGCCCGCTGCCGCAAACGCGCAGTTAGCCGTAGCTGAAGATAAATACCAATGGCTGCCATTGAATCAGGTGCAGGACGCAGCCTTACCGGCACCAGTCAAAAATTTATTGCTGAGCCTGGCCAGGGATGTACAGTGCACTGCACGTTGAATGCTGTGCAATCTCGCATAGCGCTGCTTAGTTCAGCATCGTGTTGCAGTATTTAGTCACTGTAAATCCCTGTTTCGTCACACGCTGCCACTTTTTTAAGTGTTAGCGATACACTAAGCGTCCCCAAAGTAAAATTACTCAGGAGACTGCCTTGCCCCGTCATGTTTTTTCTCAACTACTGAGCCTGACCGCCATACTGGCCGCAGGCGGAGCGCAAGCCGCGACCAGTGCTTGTCGCGTGCCCGATTTTCCTCAGGAAGTGCAATGTGGTGTGGTGTCACGCCCGCTCAATCCGGATCAACCCGCCGGGAAAAAAATCGACATTCATTATGTGGTGTTGCCATCCCAGGATAAAAACAAATTACAGGACGCAGTGTTCTTGCTGGCAGGCGGGCCAGGTCAGAGCGCGATACAGGTAGCAGGTTTTGGTCAGGGTGTATTGGGGCGCCTGAATAAGCGGCGCGATCTGGTGTTCGTGGATCAGCGTGGCACTGGCCGCAGTGCTTCGCTCAGTTGTCCCGAGCTGGAAGCGCGCGACGAGGTGTTGGATGAGGCGCAGACAGAACACCGTACGGAAGCTTGTCTGAAACGCCTGCAAAGTTTGCCGCATGGCGAACTCGGGATGTATACCACCAGCATCGCAGTGCAGGATCTGGACGCGGTCAGGCTGGCGCAGGGCTATGACAAAATCAATCTGGTTGGGGCGTCTTATGGTACCCGTGTCGGTCTCGAATTCCTGCGCCAATTCCCCGGTTCAGTCAGACGGCTGGTGTTGGATGGGGTTGTGCCGCCTGATATGGGCATACAAAGTGTCGACGCACAGACTGCCTTGGATGGACTGTTTGCTGATTGTGCAAAGCAGGAACGCTGCAATCAGGCTTATCCGCAACTGGCACAACGCTGGCAGCATTTATTGAGCAGTCTGCCTAAGCCAGTGACACTGACACACCCACGCACTGCAGCGACGATGAAACTGGATCTGCGTCGCGATCAGGTGTTAGGTATGGTGCACCGTACACTCTACACACCAGCCTTGATCGCCGGGCTGCCTTATGCCATATCGCAGGCAGATCAAGGCAATTTCCAGCCTTTGGTCGGTCTCAGCGGTTCGACCAATTTACCCGGACCGGCTGCGATCAATTACGGTATGCATTACTCGGTCTGGTGTAGCGAAGCCATGGCCAAGCCTTTGCCAGCTGCACGTAACGAGTTCGAAAAAACGATGAATGGTATGTACGAAAAAGCCTGTAAGAACTGGCCGCGCGGCAAAGTGCCTGAGGCTTTTTATCATATCCCTGTGGCTACCGCACCGGTTATGTTGCTGAGTGGTGGTATTGATCCGGTCACGCCGATACGTAATGGTGCTGCGGTGGCGCAGGCATTGGGTGACTATGCGCGGCATATCACGGTTGATAATGCAGGTCACGGATTGCTTGCTCACTCATGCGTGCGCGATGTGGTGGTTCGCTTTCTCAGCGCAAAAGAAGATAAAGAAGCCTTAGCGACGGACAGCAGCTGTGTACGTCAGATACCCAGGCCGCTGGCATGGATGCCGGTACAGGAAAAGAAGGGAGCTCAGCCATGATTACTGTCGACAATTTGCATAAAGAATTTGTACGTCTGGGCAAAGCAGAAGCATTGACCGTGCAAGGCCTAGCCCGTTCATTGGGTTTGATGAAAAAGCAGCCTGAGCTGGTGAAGGCCGTCAATGGTGTCAGTTTCAGCGCGGCGGATGGTGCGATTACCGGCTTACTCGGTGCGAATGGTGCGGGTAAAACCACCACCCTGAGAATGATTGCTGCTTTATTGAAACCGGACTCCGGCTCGATACAGGTCGATGGCATTACAGTGCAGCCAGGTGCGCAATCCACGCAGTCACAAATGGGTGTGTTATCCGATGCGCGCGGCCTGTATCCTCGCCTGACGGCACGGGAAAACATACGCTATTACGGCTTGCTGCATGGTTTGCCGGCAGATGCGGTAGATGCCAGAATCGCCCAGCTCGCGCACTGGCTGGAAATGGAAAAACTATTGGACCGCCGTACTGATGGTTTCAGTCAGGGCGAGAAAATGAAAACCGCACTGGCGCGTTCTTTGGTCCACGATCCTAAAAACATCATTCTGGATGAACCAACTAATGGACTTGATGTCGTCGCCACACGCGCACTGCGTGAATTTCTGCGTTGGTTACGCTCAGCAGAAGGCGGCGCCAAATGCATCATTTTTTCTACTCATATCATGCAGGAGGTCGAACGCCTTTGTGATGATGTGGTGATCGTGGCGCAAGGAAGAAATGTGGCGCGTGGCACGGTACCGCAATTGCTGGATTTAGCGGGTAAGCCGGACTTTGAGGACGCCTTCGTGAAACTCGCATTTTTAAATGATGCCGACGCTGTGAAAGGAGTGCCAGCATGATGGCCACTATAGAAATTCTGAAAAAAGAATTGCGCGATGCTTTGCGTGATCGCCGCACTCTGATGACTGCGCTGATCAGTTCTTTGTTGGGCGTCCCTTTAATGCTGCTGGTGTTTTCCGCCATCTTGTCTCAGGTCGAAACCCAGGAAGAAAAGCGTATCGTGATCGCGGTAGGCATGGAGCATGCGCCGCAACTCGAGAACTTCATTCTGCGTCAGGGTTATCAGATTCAGGCAGCACCAGCCGATTACGAAGCCAAATCCCGCAATAAGGAACTGACCCAGCCGGTATTGCTGATCCCGGCAGACTTTGAAAGCAAATTGCTGAGCGCCGAGCCAGTCCGGCTGGAACTGGCTTACGACACCTCGAATCGTCAGGCTGAATTCGGTTTGCGGCCTTTACGCCGCCTGCTTGATGCCTTTGTGCAGGAGAGCATGGTAATGAATCTGACCATGCGTGGCATTTCTCCCGACTTGTTGCAGACGATTGATATCCGCGAACGTCATTTGCAAAAACCGGAAGAGCGTAAAACCACGCTCACGGAAATGCTGCCCATGATGGTATTGATGGCGATCGTGGTTGGCTGTATGTATGCAGCGATCGACACCACGGCCGGTGAACGTGAGCGTGGTTCATTAGAGCCACTGATGATGAATCCTGTGAGTGGCTGGCAACTGGCTGTTGGTAAATGGGGTGCTGTGGCGCTGGTGGGGATGGGCGTGGTGGTATTGACGATATTCAGCTTCTTTCCTACCCAGTGGCTGATCAAGAATGAGACCTTGCGTGCTGCATTTCAGTTTAATCTGAAAGATGCCTTCGGTTTTCTGTTCATCTTATTGCCGTTGGCGGCCAGTATCGCAGCGCTACAGATTGCGATCGCGCTGGACTGCAAGAGCTATAAGGAAGCACAGGTCAGGAACCAGATCGTTACCATGTTTATTCCGTTTGTGTCGCTCGCACCTATCCTGTTTCCGGGACGTGAGCCAGCCTGGTTCCAATGGGTGCCGGTACTGGCGCAGAACCAGATGATGAATCAGGTACTCAAGGGGGAAGCGCTGAATTTTCCGGCGGCCGGTGCCGCACTGATAGTCTGCAGCGGAATCACGTTGACCGCCTTGCTATATATTGCGCAAAAAATGCGCAAAGTGGTGATGGCCTGAGGTAAGGAAAAGTATATGTGCATAAAAAAACCGGGAAAATTCCCGGTTTTTTTTTATGTCACGATATCAGGATTGCTGTACTTAGTGCAGGCGGCGGTGGCGTATCAACACTTGTTCCGTCGTGAGGAATTGTTGAGTCAGTTTTTCCACCATATAGACAGAGCGGTGCTGGCCCCCGGTACATCCTATCGCTACCGTCAGATAACTGCGGTTATCGGCCTTAAACGCGGGTATCCATTTGCGCAGAAATGCCAGGATATCCTGATACATCTCCTGTGCCATGGGCTGATTGTCCAGAAACTCTATCACTGGCTCATCGCGTCCTGTCAGTGGTCGCAGTGCCAGATCATAGTGAGGGTTCGGTATCATACGCACATCAAACACCAGATCGGCATCCAGCGGCACCCCACGTTTGAATGCGAAAGACTCAAACATCAGCGTCAGCGGTACGTGCTCAATCCGGATAAATTCTTTGACCCATTTACGTAACTGATTGGCGCTCAGATCGGTCGTATCGATCACATGTGCGCTGGCCTGGATAGAGGCCAGAATTTCTCTTTCCTCTTCTATGCATTCGGTTAAGGTCAGATGAATAGAGGCGTGGGCATCAATACCCATGCGATGCGATAAAGGATGACTGCGGCGAGTTTCTGAGAAGCGTGCAACCAGTGATTCGGTACTGGCAGTCAGAAATAAAATTCTGACGGTATGACCAGCCTGGCGTAGTTTTTCTACTGTGGCCGGGACTGTGGTCAGTAAATGCGCACTGCGCGAATCCATCGCAATGGCAGTTTTCATTTGCGCTTCATGTTCCAGTGTTGCGATTAGCTCGGGCAGTAATGAAGGCGGCAGATTGTCGACACAGAAATAACCGGCGTCTTCCAGTACATTCAGCGTCACCGATTTTCCTGAGCCGGAAATGCCTGAAATCAGTATCACATCCATGTTCAGTCTCCCGCTTCCATAGCACGACGCTGGCGTTCCATAAAGTCTTCCAGTGTATTGATACCGCGTAGTTGCAGAATAGTGTTACGTACCGCAGCCTCCAGCAAAACGGCGATATTGCGGCCAGCCGCGACCGGGATCACGACTTTACGTATCGGCAGACCCAGCACTTCTTCTGTTTGAGAATCGATAGGCAGGCGCTCATAATTTTCTTCCAGCGTACTGCGCCTGACCAGATGTACGATCAGCTTCAAACGCATTTTGCGTCTGACGGCTGTTTCGCCAAATATCGTTTTAATATCGAGTAAGCCCAGACCGCGTACTTCCAGCAAATTCTGCAGCAATTCCGGGCAGCGGCCCTCTATCATATTCGGTGCGATACGTGAGAATTCCACAGCATCATCCGCGACCAGGCCATGGCTGCGTGAAATCAGTTCCAGCCCCAGCTCGCTTTTACCCAAACCGGATTCACCGGTAATCAGCACACCTACGCCCAGCACGTCCATAAATACGCCGTGCATGGTGATGCGTTGCGCGAGTTTTTTTGACAAATAAACGCGCAGATAATCGATCACCTGTGCCGATGGATAAGGCGTCGAAAATAAGGGAATATGATTGTCGTCACAGGTAGTCAGAAACGCCGGTGGAGAATCCAGACCTTGCGCTACGATCAGTGCAGGTGGGCCACCGGCCACCAGTTCACGGATCAGATTTGCGCGGGAAGCATTGGACAGACGGTTGTAATAGGCGAGTTCCTGATGCCCGAGTACCTGAATACGGCCAGGATGGATCAGATTTAAGTGGCCGACCTGATCGGCCGAAGATGCGGCGTCGCCAGTGATTTGTTTATCCGCTCCGGCAAAGCCGGCAAACCAGCCCAGCTGCATGATATCGCGGTTGTCATCGTAGATTTTTTGTATCGTTAATTCTGTAAATATTGGCATGGCGGGAAAATCAACAATCTGCGAAGACGATCAGGCGTTAAACAGCTGGAGGTAAATTCGGGCGCCAGGCCAGAATTTTATCGTAGACGACACTGGCATCTGCCTCAGTCTGTAATTCATCACGGAATGCTTCATTGGACAGCATTTCAGCGATTTCAGAGAGTATGGCCAAATGCTGTTGCTGCACATTGTCAGGCATCAGTAAGAAAATCAGCAAGCTGACCGGCTGTCCATCGGGCGATTCAAACGGAATCGGATCTTTCAGGCGTACAAAGGCGGCAATCGGCGCTTTGAGACCTTTGATACGACCATGGGGAACAGCGACGCCATGCCCCAGACCGGTAGAGCCCAGACGCTCCCGCGCGAACAGATTATCCGACACGGTGGAACGGGCGATGCTGCAGTTATTTTCAAATAACAAGCCTGCCTGTTCAAATGCTCTTTTTTTGCTGGAAATCTCCAGATCCAGCAGCACATTGGAAAGGGGCAGAATTTTTGCAATATTTGTCATGGTGCGAAGAAAGTACAGCTGCGATAGGAGCTAGACATACAAATTATAGGCTGGAATTGAATGCTCAGTGTAATTAACTTAAGTCTGGACTCAGGCAAAATTGTTCCGGCAAGTTCAGGCAGATAGTCAATACGAATTGTATGACCAGGAGCTATAACACCGCTGAGGCGGTTTTACGTGCTCCCTGAGCTCAATCATTGTGCCAGTTACGCTGAAACAGTGTTTCAAATTCAGACGCGGGTACCGGAGGGCTGAAGTAATAGCCTTGTAATTCCTGGCAGCCTGACTCCGCCAGGAATTGTACCTGCTCACGGTTTTCCACGCCTTCCGCAGTGACACTCATTTGCAAGGCCTGGCCCATCGCGATAATCGCACGGGCCAGCGCAACCGAATCCGGGTTATGCGGTATATCATGGATGAAAGAGCGATCAATTTTCAGGTTATCAATCGGGAAACGCTGCAAATAGGATAGCGAGGAAAAGCCAGTGCCGAAATCATCCAGTGAAATACTGACACCAAGCTGACGCAGACTCTCAAACATAGGCAGCAACGTATCCAGATCGGTCATCAGCAGCCCCTCTGTGATTTCCAGTTGCAGTGCATGAGCGGGTAAGCCGGTTTGCTGTAAAGTGCGCTGGATGAACTTACATAAACCGGTATCCTGAAACTGTTTGGGAGAGATATTGACACTGATGACCAGGTCTGCATGATGTTGTTCACGCCAGCGCTGAGTTTGCTGGCAAGCCTGTTCCAGTACCCAGCGTCCCAGCGGCAGGATCAGGCCGATTTCTTCGGCAATTGGGATAAATTCGGCCGGAGAAATCAATCCCAGTCCGGGCATCTGCCAGCGCAGCAATGCTTCGGCACCAACGATGCTGGAATGATTCAGGCATAGCTTGGGCTGGTAATACACGCGGAATTCCTGCTCTGCCAATGCGCGGCGCAGATTGGTTTCCAGTGAATAGCGATGCTGAGCCCGGACATTGAGCTCGGTGGTAAAGAACTGGTAATTATTGCGGCCACATTCTTTGGCGTGATACATCGCCGAATCGGCACAACGCATCAGCGTCGCCGCATCCTGACCATCATGCGGAAATACGCTGATGCCGATCGAGGTGCCCAAATGATATTCATTGCCGTCTATGATGAATGGTTCGCGCATCCGCACCAGCACCCGTTCACCCAGCTCGCGCAGATAGAATGCATCCCTGACTTCTTCAGCGATGATCACGAACTCATCACCGCCCAGGCGTGCCAGCATATCGGTTTCACGTATGCAGGAAAGCAGACGTTCAGCGACATTGCGCAGCAGGCTGTCCCCTGCTGCATGGCCGGCCGTGTCATTTACATTTTTGAAGCGATCCAGATCGAGAAAAAGTAAGGCAACATGTTGGCGGTGCTGCTTAGCGTCACTGATGGCTTTATCCAGGCGCTGATTGAGCTGATGCCGGTTAGGCAGGCCAGTCAGCGCATCAAAACTGGCCATCAGATTGAGCTGACGCTGGGTTTCCCTGACTTCTGTGGTATCGGTAAACGAAATGAGTACGGCCGACGCATATGGACTGTTTTTTCCTGAGATCGGTAAGCAATTCACTAGCAGCCAGACCACAGAACCATCTTGTAATTCCATGCCTATCGACAAATCAAGGATAGCGCGTCCGTTGCGGAAGACTTGAGAGGCGGGATCTTCACCCAATTTTAAGGTGTCGCCATTTTCTGTAAAAATACGTTTGAAATAGCGATGGCGGCGTCCTACCGACCTGATATCTGCAATTTTCAGGATGCGCAGGGCGGAAGGATTGGACGTCAGGATCTGACCACCTGGTCCTATCACCATGATCCCTTCAGTCAGGTTGGTCACGACGGAACGGTAACGTTCCTCGCTCTCTTCCAGACTTTGTTCCATGTTCTTTTTATCGATAGCCAGTGCGATCAGATCGCAGGCATCCATAATCATGGCTTGTTCATCGTCATCCGGCATATGCGGATGACGATAGTACACGTCTACCGTACCCAATAGTGAGCTGAACGCAGTGCTGATGGGGGTAGACCAGCTCGCACACAGGCCATTTTCGGCAGCCAGCGGCTTCATGTCTCCCCAGACCGGATTGCGCTGTATGTCATGCACGATAGTGACGCTGTTTTTTAATATCGTCGCTGCGCTGCAACCATTATTTTCCCGCACCTTCAATTTCAGTATTTGCTGAACAAATGCTTCCGGCAGCGAAGGCGCCGCACCCAGATTCAGCACCTGTTGTTCCGCATCGTACAGGCTGATAGCGCATAAGGCACCGTTATCCAACAGGCGTTCCATGCGATCGCACACATCTTCCAGGATGTCAGCCAAAGGCTTATCCAGTGCGATCATTTCCAGGATTTCTTTTTCGTGGTGCAGCGCTTCGTGCACCCGGTTGTTCTGGTGTTTGACTTCGTTGATTAATTGTTCAATCGTTTGTTGTGCAGGCGAGGGACTTTTGTATTGCCGTGCGCTGAGTAATATGGCACTTTGTTCGCCTATCAGCAGGCCCTTGCTATATACCTCCACGTCTGCCATCTGTCCATCCAGTGCCACGCATTGATAATACTGCGGGCCGGGAATACGTTCATTCTTGCCAAGCTCGAAAAGCTGGCGCACCGCCAGATGATATTTACCTGTCAAAAAATTTTCCGGGCGCATGCCCAGTATCTGGCTGCTATCGCTGGCCTTCAGCAACTCCAGGCCTGCCTGATTGACATAGGCAATTTTCTGACCCAGCAAAACAAAGATCGCATCCGGTTGCATGTCCAGCATGGCGCTGTGCCATTCTGGGTTGACAGTGAGCACAACGGGTGCAGGTTCAAAATGAGGTTTGGACGGTATCACGACAACGTAAAAAACAAGGCAGCAACAAGATCAACAAAAAAAGTCAGCTGCATCCTGATCGGAATTAGCGACTCACATAATATGCTTCTTAGGACCTGTGTGGAAATGCAAACTGGTGTCAGTCTGTTACAGCGGTTACATTGCTTACTTCGCTTACTGATGTTCTGGCTGCTGTGTGTCCGTATGCATGGCAAGAACGGTAAGCACGCATGCCTGATCATTGTCTTACGTCATTGAATTGACACAAGGCAATGATCATCGCAAATACGGATGGCGTTCGTCAATCGTTTAGTTCAGATCGATGCGCACGAATAGCAATAAAACGTCACCATTGCCTTTGTTTTTAGAGAAACGTGGCACATACGCCGCCATCAGCTTGCTGTGACGGGTGCCGACCGAGGCGACTGGCAATACGGCGGGGAAAGGAAAGCCGCCGAAATAGTCTGTACGACTGATGAGTAAGCCAGTCGCACCTACTCCGACTTCCAGTTTTTCTGACAAAGGTTTAGTCCATTGATAGGCATAACCAAGCATAGGCTGAGGTTTGAAATGAGAGTCTGAAATCACCATGCCATAGATGGATTCTTCATTATCCTTTTCATCGCGCATGACTTTGCTAAAACCCAGTCCCCAGGCGCGTTCATTCAACTCAGCGATACGTTCTGCGGTATAGGTGTTGCGTCCATGGTGTGCGTAACCCGATAACATCAGGGACAGCTGTCCATTGTCATATAAGCCTACGGCCTTGTTTTTATATTTTTCCCACCAGCTGGTATCGGTATTTTCTTCTGCCATTGCAGCCAGTGGTAAGGCGGCGGCCAGCACCAGGCTGACGCGTAGCAGGGTTTTTGTGAAATAAGACTTCATGGGTCCTGTGTCGTAAGTAGTTAAAGGATGAGGATGGGTTGTATGCAGGTCAGCATGCTTATTGACGCGCATTGCGTGCATTTCCCGGTGCCTGAGCAGTGGAGAAATTGCTGCGCCACGGATTGATGTCCAGGCCACCACGTCGTGTGTAACGTGCATAGACGGACAGTTTCTGCGGCTGACACTGGCGCAGGATATCGACAAAGATGCGCTCCACGCATTGTTCGTGAAACTCATTGTGATTGCGGAAGCCGATCAGGTAACGTAACAGGCTCTCCTGATCGATTTGCGGACCGACATAATGAATTTGCACACTGCCCCAGTCTGGCTGGCCAGTGACCAGGCAGTTAGACTTAAGCAGGTGCGACACCAGTGTTTCTTCGACGATCGCTTCATCGTGGTTAGCACGTAATAAATCCGGTGCCGGATGATAGCTATCGACTTCGATATCCAGCCGGTCAAGTACAGTGCCACTGAGTTCCTGCATCTGTAACTGGGAAAACTGTTCCGGCAAGGTCAGGCTGACCGAGACATAAGCACCGGCTGCGGCAGTCAGATCGCGTTGTAAAGTATGGATCAGTGTATCCGTATCCGCCACCTTAGTCTGGTTAAAGGAATTCAGATACAACTTAAAGGACTTCGATTCAATGATGTTTGGCGAATCTGCCGGCACGTGGAAACGAGCAATTGCAACTTGTGGCTTACCGCGTTGATTGAGCCAGGACAGTTCATAGCCATTCCAGATATCCACCCCAAAGAAAGGCAGGGTGCCACTGATGCCGATTTCCTCGCGTTTAGCGCTGCGCGGAATCGGAAACAGCAGGGATGCGTCATACTCCGCCTTGTAGGTGGCGACTTTGCCCAGCTGGGATTGTTCCGGTGAATTCGGTGTGTGGTCTTGTGTCATGATCTTAAAGTTTTAAAGCGCTGACTGTTCTTAACGCCGTTGAGAACTTAGCCTAAAAATAATTTGTATACCGGATTCTGACTTTCATCCCAGTAGCGATAGCCCAGCGTGGACAGGAAAGAGCGGAAATCCTTCATTTCTTTTTTTGGTACCTGCAAGCCGACCAGGGTGCGGCCATAGTCAGCTCCATGATTACGGTAGTGGAAGAGGCTGATATTCCAGTTCGGTGCCATGCTGTTTAAGAAACGCATCAGTGCACCGGGACGCTCAGGGAATTCAAAGCGATACAGCAGCTCATTCTGGGCCAATCCACTCTTTCCGCCGACCAGATGGCGGATGTGCAGTTTAGCCAGTTCATCATGGGTTAAATCTAAAGTTGGGAAACCATGTTTCTCAAAATTTTTGGCGATCTTGCTGGATTCCAGCTTGTCATTGACCTGAATGCCGACAAAAATATGCGCCGCTTTATCGTCGCTGATGCGATAGTTGAATTCGGTCACATTACGTGCGCCCACCAGTTCGCAGAAACGACGGAAACTGCCGCGCTCTTCGGGTATGGTTACCGCAAATACGGCTTCACGTGCTTCACCGACTTCGGCGCGCTCAGCGACAAAGCGCAGTCGGTCAAAATTCATATTCGCACCGCAGGCGATGGTGACCAGGGTTTCGTTTTTGAGTGGTTTCTTTTGCGCTTTAGCGCGCTCGATATAGGCCTTGCAGCCTGCCACCGCCAGCGCACCGGCTGGCTCCAGTATGCTACGGGTATCCTGGAAGACGTCTTTAATCGCCGCACATACCGCATCGGTATCAACAGTGATGACTTCATCGACATACAGTTTCGCCAGGCGGAAGGTTTCTTCGCCCACCAGTTTCACTGCCGTACCATCTGAGAACAGGCCGACATCGTTCAGCGTTACCCGTTTTCCGGCAGCCAGACTGCGGGCCATGCCATCAGAATCGGTGGTTTGCACACCGATGATTTTGATGTCGGGGCGAATCGCTTTGACATAAGCAGATACGCCGGCGATCAGACCACCACCACCAATCGCAACAAAAATAGCGTGAATCGGGCCAGCATGCTGGCGCAAAATTTCCATGCCCACCGTACCCTGACCGGCGATCACATCCGGATCATCGAAAGGATGGACAAAGGTGAGTTTGCGTTTTTTTTCCAGTTCCAGCGCATGGGTGTAGGCATCGGAATACGAGTCACCATGCAGCACGATTTCCACCAGTTCGCCACCATGCGCACGTACCGCGTCGATTTTGACTGGCGGGGTGGTGGTTGGCATCACGATCACTGCTTTGCAACCACGTCGTTGGGCGCTGAGTGCCACGCCCTGCGCATGATTGCCGGCAGAAGCGCAGATCACGCCCCGCTTGAGCTGGGCAGCATTCAAATGGGCGATCTTGTTATAGGCACCGCGAATCTTGAAGCTAAACACACTTTGCATGTCTTCGCGTTTGAACATAATTCGATTATCCATCCGGGCTGACAGGCTGGGTGCGAATTCCAGCGGAGTTTCAAAAGCCACGTCATAGACGCGTGCAGTCAGGATCTTTTTCAGATAATCAGTGCTCATATGCGTTCAGGTTGAATCCAAGCTTAGTAACAGGCTCAGTTGGGTTGATAATAGCGGTAGTGAAGCGTCTATTATAATGGATGCGGTTTTGAGACTAGCAGGCTGAATGTAAATCGCTTGGTCAGGCTGGAATTAAAACGGAATTAAAACGGAATTAAAACGGAATTGAAACAGAATGAAAGCTGAATGGATGCTGAATGGATGCACTGATACACTGGATTTTTGAGGTTCTGGCTGTGCCCGAGGTGGGGCTGCTATCAGTCTTCATTGTTAGTTTTATTTCGGCAACATTGTTGCCCATGGGTTCGGAACCCGCCGTGTTCGCGGTCATTAAAGCCAATCCTGAACTATTCTGGCTGGTGATCGCGGTTGCTACCGTTGGTAATACGCTGGGCGGAGCGGTGGACTACGCGATGGGGTACGCGGCAGAAAAGGCTTTTCACAAAGAGCGTAGCAGTTTCTGGTTTGGCTGGCTGGAAAGGTTTGGCCCCCAAACCATGCTGCTGGCCTGGCTACCCATTATCGGTGATCCGATTTGTACCCTGGCGGGCTGGCTCAGGCTGCCATTCTGGCCCAGCGTGATGTATATGGCCATAGGGAAATTTTTACGATACGTCACGATCACGTTTTTATTGCTCAAGGTGCCAGATGGCTTTTGGCGCCATTTATTGGAACTGTTTTCCTGAAAACAGGCTGACCTTGAGTCAGGATTCAGGTAGTATTTTGCTATTTGTTTCCGTGTAGTATGTTTTTTTTGTCGTAACAATGTCATGAATCACTGACATACTCGCGGGTTACGCATACAGCAGGTCAGCGTGGACGCGCTGGTCAGTATTTCGTTTCACTATCTTTTAAAGGATCATAACGATGCAACACACAGACAAACCACGTCGTGGCTTTATTCAGGGATTGATGGCAACGGCAGCTGGTGCCGCGTTGGCTGCACCTGCGCTGGCTCGCCCAGTTGCAGCTGCACCGGCCGTCATCCTGGACAGTGCGAAATGGGCACCGCGCAATCGTGAACTGATCGCTGCATTGATCGCCAAACATGGCATTACCAGCAAGAGCTACAATCCGCAACGTAAGCCTTACGCCGTGTTTGACTGGGATAACACCAGTATCATGAATGACTGCGAAGAAGCGCTGCTGATGTATCAGATCAACCAGCTCGCTTTCAAACTGAGCCCGGCTGAATTCTCTGCGATCGTGCGTCAGAATGTTCCGGCTGGTAATTTTGCGCCTGACTTCAAAAATGCGGCCGGTAAAGTCGTTGATCTGGAAAGCATTTGTACTGACCTCGACAGCGATTACGCTTTCCTGCACGCGAATTACAAGGGCATGGCGGGTAGCCGTACGCTGGAAGACATCGTGACGACTGAGCAATTCCTCGATTTCCGCGCCAAGCTCTACTTCCTGTATGAAGCGGTGAATGATACTCACGGCGTCAATGTCGGCTATCCATGGGTGATTTATTTCTTCGCCAATATGACAGTCAGCGAAGTGCGCAAGCTGGCGGAAGCCTCGCACGACACCAATCTGGGCATGGGTCTGGTCAAGGCTAAATTCACCAGCCCGGCTTCCTTGCCAGGCAAAGCCGGTGTCATCACAACCTCACATTCCCAGGGGATACGCCTGTGCACCGAAGTGGCGACACTGATGGATACTTTCCGTCACCATGGTTTTGATGTTTATGTAAGCACCGCTTCGCTGGAAGATGTGGTCGCAGAGTTCGCAACCAATCCTAAATACGGTTACCACGTCAAGCGTGAAAACGTACTCGGCCTGCGTCTGGAGCAAGATGGTGAAGTGTATAAAAACGCTTACCGCAAAAACTGGACACTGAACTGGGGCCCGGGCAAAACGATCGTGATTAAACAAGAGCTGGTTGCAAAGAAAGGCTACGGCCCGGTATTTGTTGCTGGCGACAGCGATGGCGACTACGACATGCTGCGCGACTTCCCGGAAACAGAAGTCGGCCTGATCGTGAATCGCCTGAAAAAAGGCAAAATCGGCGAATTGTCCAAAGCTGCCGCTGACGCACTCAAAGAAGCGCATCCACGCTTCCTGCTGCAAGGCCGCCAGGAATCGACCGGCAACTGGTTGCCTGTAGAAACGACCCTGAAGTTAGGTAAGACCGCAGCAGCTTTGCTGGGCTAATTTAACGGGCTGCCAGCGCATTCATGCTGGTTAGTAGAAAACCCTCAGCACACAACTGTAGCTGGGGGTTTTTATTGCTTGCTTAGCTGAATGTGCATGCAGTATGGATGGTGTGCATAGCGTATGCACACCGTCGTTTCGCTACGGCTGTCATGTGTAGAAATGATCGATTTTTTCCATCATTAGATTTTGTGTGATGGATAAATTTTCATTTAATTTGTCAAAATAAGGCGGGATGGCGGAATAAACTTTGGTCAAATGCCACAAAATGGGGGCATAGCCGTACAAACTTCAAGGCTGTTGCCGCATGGTGCATCGCAATAAGTTAGAATGAGCCTTTGAGAAACCTCAGACGGAAGCAAGACTGTACGCTGGTGTTGGTTTGCCGGCAGCCTGTCTGCGCTGTCTGCCATCGTCTAAGCCGCCGCACATGAACGCTCCAGTCCAGATACCCACCCTGCATGCCGAGACGCCGCAGGGCGCTTTACCTACCCGTGTCCGGGAAATTCCGTATAACTACACCTCATTTTCAGATCGTGAAATTGTGATCCGCTTACTCGGCGAAGATGCCTGGTCTTTGCTGGATCAGTTGCGTGGTAAACGTCAGACCGGACGTTCTGCACGCATGCTGTATGAGGTGTTAGGCGATATCTGGGTCGTGCGCCGTAACCCGTATTTGCAGGACGATATGCTGGATAACCCCGGACGGCGTCAGGCATTGATCGATGCGTTGAATCACCGTTTGGCTGAAGTCGAAAAACGTCGCCTGAATACCCAGAATGATGATGCTGAACGCAGCAATAGCGTGGAAACGCTGGTGCTGGCTGCGCGCAAAGCAGTGGCGGATTTTGCGCGTGAATTCCGCGATACTTATGATTTGCGTAAAAAAGCCTGCCGTTTGCTGGCACGCTATACCGCCAAAGACAATATCAAATTTGATGGTCTGAGCCGCGTCTCACATGTGACGGACGCGACGGACTGGCGCGTCGAATATCCGTTTGTGGTACTGACGCCGGACACCGAAGATGAGATGGCAGGCTTAGTCAAGACTTGTATCGAACTTGGGCTGACCATTATTCCACGCGGCGGTGGCACTGGTTATACCGGCGGTGCGATTCCGCTCACACCGATGTCAGCCGTGATTAACACGGAAAAACTGGAAACGCTGGGAGCGGTAGAAATGACGCGCTTGCCAGGTGTGGATCGCGACTATGCGACCATCTATTCCGGCGCAGGGGTAGTGACCAAGCGGGTGTCGGATGCGGCAGAAAAAGCTGGTTTTGTATTCGCAGTCGACCCAACGTCGGCTGAGGCGTCCTGCGTAGGCGGCAATGTGGCGATGAATGCCGGTGGTAAGAAAGCCGTGTTATGGGGCACTGCGCTGGATAATCTGGCTTCCTGGAAAATGGTCGATCCGAATGGCGACTGGCTGGAAGTCACGCGTCTGGAACATAACCTGGGCAAGATCCATGATGTGGAGCTGGCAAAATTCCGGCTGGAGTGGACCCATCCCGGCGACAAGCAGCCGTTCAAAACCGAGCAGTTAGAAATCAAAGGCCGGGTATTCCGCAAAGAAGGCCTGGGCAAGGACGTGACTGACAAATTCCTGGCGGGTTTGCCGGGTGTGCAAAAAGAAGGCTGTGACGGCCTGATTACTTCTGCGCGCTGGATTCTGCACAAAATGCCGAAATTTGCGCGCACTGTTTGTTTGGAATTTTTTGGACAGGCCAGAGATGCGATCCCTAGCATCGTCGAAATCAAAGACTATCTGGATGGCGAAAGCAAACAGGGCGGCGCCATACTGGCCGGTCTGGAGCATTTGGACGAACGTTATTTGAAGGCTGTGGGTTACACCACCAAATCGAAACGTGGCGTGTTACCGAAAATGGCTTTGTTCGGCGATATCGTCGGCGATGATGAAGATGCGGTAGCCAAGGCAGCTTCAGAAGTCATACGCATGGCGAATACCCGCGTGGGTGAAGGCTTTGTCGCGGTGAGTCCGGAAGCACGTAAAAAATTCTGGCTGGACCGCGCTAAAACAGCCGCCATTTCCAAGCACACCAATGCCTTCAAAATTAACGAAGACGTGGTGATACCGCTCAATCGTATGGGCGAATATACCGATGGTATAGAACGTATCAATATCGAATTGTCGATACAAAATAAACTCGCCATGCTGGCTGAACTGAAAGCATTTTTCAGTAAAGGCAATCTGCCGCTGGGTAAGAGCGAGGATGCCGATGGTGATGATATTCCGGCGGCTGAATTGCTGGAAGACCGGGTATTGCAAACCCAGGCATTACTTGATGCGACTCAGGCGCGCTGGACTTATTTACTGCAGCAACTGGATAAGCCTTTGCGTGAAGCACAGTCCGAATTAATGCAGCTGGGCCTGGAAAAACTGGCAGCGAATTTCGAAGAAAGGCTGCAACGCCAACACGACGCGACTGTGTTCTCGCTGGTACAGGACAGAACCATACGTGTGTCCTGGAAAAACGAATTACGCAGCCCTTTACGTCAGATTTTTAACGGTGCCGCATTCCGCCTGATACTGGATGAGTGCGTCGCTTTGCATAAAAAAGTGCTGCGCAGCCGTGTGTTTGTCGCCTTACACATGCATGCGGGTGACGGCAATGTGCATACCAATTTGCCGGTGAATTCGGATGATTATGCAATGCTGCAGGTGGCGCATCATGCGGTGGCGCGCATTATGGTACTGGCACGTTCGCTCAATGGCGTGATTTCGGGCGAGCATGGCATCGGTATCACCAAGCTGGAATTCCTGACTGAAGAGGAAATCCGCGACTTCCGCAGCTATAAGCAAAGAATCGATCCTGAAGGCCGCTTCAATAAAGGCAAGCTGCTGAATCTGCCTGAGTTTGCCGCAGATTTACGCAATGCCTATACGCCTTCGTTTGGTCTGATGGGGCATGAATCGCTGATCATGCAGCAAAGCGATATTGGCGCGATTGCCAACAGCGTCAAGGATTGTCTGCGTTGCGGTAAGTGCAAACCGGTGTGTGCCACCCATGTGCCGCGCGCGAATCTGCTGTATTCGCCGCGTAATAAAATTCTCGCGACTTCCTTGCTGGTCGAAGCCTTCCTGTATGAAGAGCAGACCCGGCGTGGAATTTCGATCAAACACTGGGATGAGTTCTCGGATGTGGCCGATCACTGCACGGTCTGCCACAAATGCGTGAACCCCTGCCCGGTGGATATCGACTTTGGGGATGTCTCGATGAATATGCGCAATCTGCTGCGCAAAATGGGACAGAAGAAATTCAATCCGGGTACCTCGGCTGCGATGTTCTTCCTGAATGCAACTGACCCGGCCACGATTAATGCGACCCGTCAGGTCATGGTCGGGCTTGGCTATAAAGCACAGCGCTTCGGTCATGATTTACTGAAGAAACTGGTGAAGAAGCAGACTAAGGCACCACCGGCAACGGTAGGCCGCGCTCCGGTCAAAGAGCAGGTCATCCACTTCATCAATAAGAAAATGCCGGGCAATCTGCCTAAGAAAACTGCGCGTGCCTTGCTCGATATTGAAGATGATAAAGTGGTGCCGATTATCCGTAATCCGCACACCACCAATGCCGATACCGAAGCCGTGTTTTACTTCCCCGGCTGTGGCTCGGAAAGACTGTTCTCACAGGTAGGTCTGGCGACGCAGGCGATGTTGTGGAATGTCGGTGTGCAGACGGTGCTGCCACCTGGTTATCTGTGCTGCGGTTATCCGCAACGTGGTAACGGCCAGTTTGATAAGGCTGAAAAAATGATGACAGATAACCGCGTGCTGTTTCACCGCATGGCGAATACACTCAATTATCTGGATATCAAAACGGTAGTGGTGTCTTGCGGTACTTGCTATGACCAGCTGGCGACCTACGAGTTTGATAAAATTTTCCCGGGCTGCCGCATTGTCGATATCCACGAATATCTGATGGAAAAAAATGTACGTCTGGAAGGTGTGACCGGTACCCGCTACATGTATCACGATCCCTGCCATACGCCGATGAAATTGCAGGACCCGCTGAAAACCGTGAACGCGCTGATTCCAGCCGCCAATGGTATGCAGAAGATAGAGAAAAATGAACGCTGCTGCGGTGAGTCCGGCACGCTGGCAGTCAGCCGTCCTGACATCTCTACGCAGATACGCTTCCGCAAAGAAGGTGAAATGCAGCGTGGTGCCGATAAGCTGCGTGCGGATGGCTTTAGCGGCGATGTGAAAATCCTCACCTCCTGCCCGTCCTGTATGCAAGGCCTGTCGCGCTATAACGATGACAGTGGCACCGAGGCCGATTACATCGTGGTCGAAATGGCGAAACATATACTGGGCGAGAACTGGTTGCCAGAGTATGTGGAAAGAGCGAATAGCGGTGGAATTGAAAGGGTATTAGTGTGATGCAGCCTGTTCAGCTTGAAACCGTGCCCGGCTGTGAATTATGTACCGCCGCGCAGGCGCAGCTTATTGCGAGCAGCGCTAACTGGCGCGTGATTTTGGTGGATGATGCGAATTATCCTGGCTTTTGCCGCGTAATCTGGCATCAGCACGTTAAAGAAATGACCGATTTGTCAGAGGCAGAGCGGCAGGAATTCATGCAGGTGGTGTGGCAGGTGGAAGCTGCACAGCGTGAAGTGCTGCTGCCGCATAAGATCAATCTGGCCAGTTTTGGTAATATGGTGCCGCATTTGCACTGGCACGTGATTCCGCGCTATCTGGATGATGCTCATTTTCCGAATCCGGTCTGGGCTGCAGCACAGACCAGCGGCCCTGCAGAAGCAATTCTGTCTGCCAGACGTGAACGCCTGCCGCAATTGATACAGGCCATACAACAGCGCTTATCCAGCAAATAACGCCAATGAATATAGCTAAACCACAACCGACTTCACTCAATGCGCGTACCCAGTCGCGCGTCCTGGAAATCAGCTTCGACGATGGTCGTAGCTTTGTGTTGCCATTTGAACTGATACGCGTGTATTCGCCCTCAGCGGAAGTACGTGGTCACGGCGTTGGACAGGAAACCCTGCAGACCGGTAAGCGCGAAGTGGGCCTGGTGGGCATAGAGCCGGTCGGAAATTATGCGGTGCGCCCCTTGTTTTCTGACGAACACAGTTCAGGGATTTTCACCTGGGAGTACTTATACTGGTTGGGCGAAAATCAAACCCAGCTGTGGCAAGACTATCTGCAAAAGTTACAGGCCGCAGGGCATCCGGGCGAGACTGGCCGTGATGCACCGATGATTAGTGCAGGACGTGCCTGTGGCAGCGCTCACTAAGCGCTTGTTACAGGCTGGACAGCGGCAAGTGCAGCGTCACGGCCGCACAGCCAGCGTCAGCGTGGCCGGGGTGCTGCTGATGAGTGCCTGCAGCAGCATTTCCGATGCGCCCTCTGACCGTAGCGGGTCTGCGCCTGGCGCTGCCAACCCTGCCATCAGTTCTGGCAATACGAATGCTGCTCCAGCTGAGATACAAGCACGTTCGCTACCACCACCGGCACCATCGCAGGCGGGCAGCATAGAAATGTATAAGCGCGAGGTGGCGCAGCGCGTTTATGCCAGTTTCCCGTCTTATGTGTATCAGGAACAGCCTCAGCCTTTGCTGCGTGCAGTGATCGTGTTGCGTTATGTGGTGAATGCCGATGGCAGTCTGAGCCGGGTGGAACTGTTGCGTGGTAACGGTGACCGTTTTGCAGAACAGCGCGCCATGCAAAGTCTGCGTCAGGCAGCGCCGTTTGGCAAACCACCAGCAAAGTTAGTCCGTGGCGCAAGACTGGAGCTGTCTGAAACATGGCTGTTCAACGACGATGGCCGTTTCCAGGTGCGCAGTATCGCCTTACCTCAGCGCGCAGAGTAGGCGGCACTTGCGCTGTACAGCGGGCGACCGGGCTGGCACGCTGGCCAGTATTGACCAAAATCCATGCCGTTTGCGGGCACTTCCCCTATAATGCGGCATCGCAAAGGAGTCAGAAATTATGAGCAATACCACCCATTTCGGTTACACCACAGTCGAAGAAAATCAAAAAGTACACAAGGTTGCGGAAGTTTTCCATTCTGTGGCGGCCAAATACGACATCATGAATGACGTGATGTCAGGTGGCCTGCACCGCATCTGGAAAATCTTCACTATTGCCCAGGCTGGCGTGCGTCCCGGCTTTAAAGTGCTCGATATCGCCGGTGGTACCGGTGATCTGACCAAGGAATTTGTGAAGCAGGCTGGCAAGACAGGCGAGGTCTGGCATACCGATATTAATGAGTCGATGTTACGCGTGGGCCGCGATCGCCTCTTGAATAAAGGTCTGATCACCCCCACTTTACTGTGCGATGCAGAGAAATTGCCTTTTCAGGATAATTACTTTGATCGCGTCACGGTCGCTTTTGGTTTGCGTAATATGACGCACAAAGAGCAGGCGCTGGCAGAAATGCGCAGGGTGTTAAAACCGGGCGGTAAATTGCTGGTGTTGGAATTCTCTAAGGTGCCTGAAGTATTGCAAAAGCCGTATGACTTGTATTCATTCAAGATACTGCCGTGGATGGGGCAGAAAATCGCGGGTGATGCAGATAGTTACCGTTATTTGGCCGAATCTATCCGTATGCATCCGGATCAGGAAACGCTGAAAGGCATGATGGAAGCGGTCGGTCTGGAAAAAGTACAGTATTTCAATTTGACGGCAGGTGTGGCCGCATTACACACCGGTATCAAACTTTAAGAAGTGAAGGAGTCACAGCAATGAAGAAATTTTTACTCGCCATGCTCATGGTCGCCAGCACCCTGGCAATGACGGTGACGGATGCTGATGCGAAACGCCTTGGTGGCGGTGGGTCTTCCGGACGCCAGTCACAAAATGTATCGCGTCAGGCGACGCCAGCTGCACCTGCGAATCCGGGCAATGCGGCCAATCAGGCCAAGCCAGGTGCGCCTGCTGCTGCACCGGCATCTGCTGTACCACCTAAACCGGCGACACCATGGAAAGGTATCGTCGGCGGTCTGATCGGTGGCGCCTTGCTGGCGGGTGTCTTGTCCCACTTTGGTCTGGGTGGTGCAGTCGCCAGTATGCTGGGTTCGCTGCTGACGTTCGCGGCCATCGGTTTCCTGATTTTCTTCCTGTTCCGTCTGTTCCGTGGCAATAAAGCAGCACCGGCGAATGCCTTCAGTCAGCCAGCGTATGCCGGCGTGCCACAGGCGCAGAGCTTCAGTCAGCCTCAGTCCGAACCTCAGGCTTATCAGTCCGCGCAGACCCAGACCGTAGTTGATCCGAATGCGGGTTCCTGGACGATTCCTGCCGATTTCGATGTGCCTGGCTTCCTGCGCAGTTCCAAGTCGTATTTCATCCGCTTGCAAGCGGCCTGGGATAAGGCGGATATCAATGATCTGCGTGAATTTACCACCGGTGAAATGTTCGCTGAATTGAAATTGCAATTGCAAGAACGTGGTGCCAGTGCGAATGTGACCGACGTGGTCAGCATCGACGCCGATTTGCTGGGTATTGAACAGGTGGGCAATGATTACCTGGCCAGCGTGAAATTCACCGGTATGATCAAAGAAGCGGCGAATGCGCCGACCGAGCCTTTCGCCGAAGTCTGGAACCTGTCTAAACCTGCCAATGGTCAAGGCGGCTGGGTACTGGCAGGGATACAGCAAGTCTGATCTGCTACTTAACAACAGTGCGGACAGGTCGCAGCTAATTTGTGTCTATCAGCTGATGTAGATCCAAGACCTGCCTGCACGGAAACTGTTAAACTGGAGACCGCCCGTCATTTTTCGGGCGGTTTTTTTATTGATACCTGGCAGGGCATATCCGGACGTGTTGGATACTAAGCCTGCCACCGGGACTGTTATGATCTCTGTTGCTCCCTTTATTAATCACTTGTTAGCACGCGAAGACTGGGCTTTACAGCAGTTATTGCCGCATGCCGGTAAGGTCGCCTGTATTGATACCCAAATGCTGCAAATCCGCCTGAGGATAGCGGTCGATGGCTATCTGGAAGCGGTAGCACCGGATGCGCTGGCCGATGTCACGATACGGATACAGGCCAGCGATGTGCCACTGATACTGCAAAACCGCGAACGTGCTTTCTCTTATGTGAAAATTGAAGGGGATGCTGATCTGGCGAATACGCTATCCAGGCTCAGTGAACACTTACGCTGGGATGCAGAGGCTGATCTGAGCCGTGTGATCGGCGATATCCCTGCTGTCCATCTGGTCGCGGGCAGTAAAGCCTTGATCGCAAACGTGCAGCAGGCACATCAGCGGCTGCAACACAATCTGGCGGAATATCTCACTGAAGAAAAACCGGTACTGGTGCGTCCGCAGCTGACCCGCCAGCTAAATCAGCAAGTTCAACAAACCCGCGATGATGTCGAGCGTCTCATGAAGCGCATCGAAAGACTGGAAAGGTTGCGTTCATGATTTTGAAGTTTATCCGTCTGTTGAAAATTATCCGTGTCACGCTACGCTATGGCATCGATGAGATCGCGCTCAGCGGCTTGCAGGTGCCTGGCTTGCTGAAGCTGCTGAAGACTGCTTTGTTCTGGCGAGACTTATCTGCACCGCGCGGTGAGCGTCTGCGCAAAGCCTTGGAAGACCTGGGCCCAATTTTTGTCAAGTTTGGTCAGGTCTTATCCACCCGTCGGGATCTGATGCCACCGGATATCGCTGAAGAGCTTGCAAAGTTGCAGGATCGCGTGCCTTCCTTCGATCCTGATCTGGCGATCGCGCAAATACAGAAATCGCTGGGCGCCCATCCAGATACCTTGTTCGGCAGTTTTGAACGCATACCGGTCGCGTCTGCTTCTATCGCTCAGGTGCATTTCGCTACGCTCAAAGATGGACGTGAGGTTGCGGTCAAAGTGCTGCGTCCGGGAATGAAAGACACGATCGATAAAGATGTGGCCTTGATGCAGGTTGCCGCCAGCTGGCTGGAAGCCTTGTGGGCCGATGGCAAACGCCTCAAGCCCAAAGAGGTGGTCGCAGAGTTTGATAAATATCTGCACGACGAACTGGATTTGATGCGTGAGGCGGCAAACGGCAGCCAGTTGCGCCGTAATTTCATGGATTCCGATCTGCTGCTGGTGCCGGAAATGCATTGGGATTATTGTTCTTCATCAGTGATTGTGATGGAGCGCATGAAGGGCATACCGATTTCCCAGATTGAGCGTCTGCGCGAAGCCGGTGTCGATCTCAGTAAATTGTCCAGAGATGGCGTGACCATCTTTTTCACCCAGATTTTCCGTGATGGTTTTTTTCATGCGGATATGCATCCCGGGAATATCCTGGTATCGACCGATCCGGCGACTTTTGGACGTTATATCGCACTGGATTTCGGCATCGTTGGTACGCTCAATGATTTCGATAAAGATTATCTGTCACAGAATTTTCTGGCTTTTTTCCAGCGCGATTACAAGCGCGTGGCGCAAGCCCATATCGAATCTGGCTGGGCGCCGAAAGAGACCCGTGTTGATGAGCTGGAAGCTGCGGTGCGCGCCTGTTGCGAACCTATCTTTGACCGTCCGCTGAAGGATATTTCATTTGGTCAGGTGCTGCTGCGCCTGTTCCAGACTTCGCGCCGTTTCAACGTAGAAGTACAGCCGCAACTGGTACTGCTGCAAAAGACGCTGCTGAACATTGAAGGCTTAGGACGTCAGCTCGATCCGGATCTGGATTTATGGAAAACTGCCAAGCCGTATCTGGAACGCTGGATGAGCGAGCAGGTGGGTTGGCGTGGGCTGCTCGATAAACTCAAAGACGAGGCGCCACGCTACAGCCATATCTTCCCGCAATTGCCACGTCTGGCACATCAGGCCCTGAGCCGCATGGCAGAGGGCAATCAGGACCACCAGATGCTGGCTGCTTTACTGGCAGAGCAAAGGGCAACCAATACCCTGCTGCGTACCATCATCTACTTTGCCGGTGGCTTGCTCGCGGGTGTGATTGCCGCGCAATTGCTATACCACTGGTACTTTTTGACCTGAAGCCTGGTCAGGGATGCTGCGACTATGTCAAACTTTCAGCAACGTGATGCGCGCCAGCCAGCCTTCTGGGATGAGCGCTTTGAGCAGCAGTTTACGCCCTGGGACAAAGGGGCGGTTCCTCAGCAATTTCGGCAATTCATCGCGCACAGTGAGGCGGGCAGCGTGCTGATCCCCGGCTGTGGCAATGCGTATGAAGCGGGCTTTTTGGCGCAGCAAGGCTGGCAGGTCGAGGCAATTGATTTTTCTGCGGCGGCGGTACACAGTGCGCAACACGTGCTGGGCCCGTGGGCAAAGCTGGTGACGCAGGCAGATTTTTTTGAATTTACGCCTGCTCAGCCGCTGGCATTGATCTACGAGCGCGCATTTTTCTGCGCACTGCCGCCTGAATTCCGTCCACGCATAGTACAGCGCTGGGCAGCATTGTTGCCGGTCGGCGCTACGCTGGCGGGCTATTTTTACCTCGATGAGAATCCACTGCACTCTCCCAAAGGTCCGCCATTTTTGACACATACCGACAGCCTGATGCAAATGATGTCCCTCTATTTTCAGTTGGAGCAGGAACAGCCTTCGCTGGATGCACTGGAGGTATTTGCTGGCAAAGAGCGCTGGCAAGTCTGGCGCAGGAAATAAGTCGGGAATAAGCTGGAAATAAGTCAGTTTTTGTTGATGCTTGGCGGGCAGAGCTTGCTAGGAAGCCAGCGCTGGTAGTGCTACTATCTTCCTGTTTTTGTCAGCCATACTTCCCGATGCGATTTCTACGACCACGTTCAAACTTAGATCAGTTGCCAGCAATAGCACTGGATGCGGGAAAAGTCCGGACTTTGCTGAGTGCTGCCGCCTATAAGCAGGAGTTGCTACAGCAGATTGCGCATGCGAAGAACCGGATTTATCTGTGCAGCCTCTACCTGCAAAATGATGAGGCCGGCGCAGAAATACTGGCGGCGCTGCATGCCGCCAAAGCAGCACGTCCGGCGCTGGATATCGCCGTCCTGGTGGACTGGCACCGGGCGCAGCGCGGTCTGATTGGTGAAAAAAAACAAGCCGGTGTCAGTGCTGGCAACGCTGCCTGGTATCAGCGCGTCAGCAGTAACAGTGCGACCCAGGTACCTGTATACGGCATACCGGTGCAGACCAGCGAATTGTTTGGCGTACTGCACCTCAAAGGCTTTGTGATTGATGATCTGGTCATCTACAGCGGTGCCAGCCTGAACAATGTGTATCTGCATCAGTTTGATAAATACCGGCATGACCGCTATTTGCTGATACAGAATGCCGTGCTTGCGAATTCCATGGTGGATTTTATCCGCCAACATTTGCTCTCTGCGTCGGCAGTACACAGACTGGATAAGCCAGGCTATCCGGCGACTAAACAGCTACGCCCGGAAATCCGCAGCTTCCGCGCCAGTCTCAAAAAGGCACGCTATCATTTTCCGTCCGGATTAGAGCGACATGCGCAGCAATTGTCAGTGACACCCTTAGTCGGTGTAGGGAAAAACAATCCCTTAAACCGCGTCATCTGCCAGTTAATCGCGAATAGTCAGCAACGCATTTGTATCTGTACTCCGTACTTCAATTTCCCACTTGCGATTACCCGTGAAATTAACCGTGCCTTAAAACGTGGTGTCAAGGTGGATGTGATCGTTGGCGATAAAACTGCCAATGATTTTTACATCCCGCCGCAAGAACCGTTCAAAGTGATTTCTGCGTTACCGTATCTGTACGAAGCCAATTTGCGGCGCTTTGCTAAATCGCATCAGAAAGATATCTATACCGGACGACTGCGGCTGCATCTGTGGCGGGAAGGGGGGAATAGCTATCATCTCAAGGGCATGTGGATAGACGAGGATTATGCACTGATGACCGGCAATAATTTGAATCCGCGCGCCTTCCGGCTGGATCTGGAAAATGCCTTGCTGATCCACGATCCTCAACATGAATTGCAACCACAACTGCAACAGGAACTGGCCAGCATACTGCAGCACACGAGCCAGATCCACGATTATCAGCAATTGGAAAAAATCCGTGATTATCCGGCGAATGTGAGTAAATTACTCGGCCGTCTGAGTACAGTAAGGCTGGATAGACTGGCTTACCGGGTGTTATAGGCTTGCGCATAGCAGGATGTGCGCTGATCGGGAGTAAGCGATGCGTTTTGCATTTGTAGGCTGTGACAGAAATATCGGTGTGCTGGAAAGCCTGCAGGCCGCTGGCTGGACTTTGTTGAAGGTATTCAGCCAGTTAGCGACGGAGGTTTCTGGCAGCAATCAGCAATTGAGTGCGCTGGCCGCCTTGCAGGGTATCCCGCTGCAATTGAGTCGCATACAGCCTGCTGATTTGCAGAGCCTGGCTGAAGCAGCTTGTGAGGTATTAATCGTTGCCAGTTACAACTATAAAATTCCCGACTGGCGCACTTATCTGCCATATGCGCTGAATTTTCATCCTTCGCCGCTGCCAGTTGGACGCGGACCTTATCCGCTGATTCAGGCCATCCTGCGTGGACATAGTGCGTGGGCGGTGAGTTGCCATCGCATCGACGCGAGCTATGACACCGGCGCGGTGCTGGACGCTGAGAAATTTGCCCTCGATGAGTATGACACCCATGAGACCCTGCATCTGAAAATACAGATTGCCAGCCAGGTGCTGGCGAAAAGGATAGCAGCTGGCTTCAGGCAGTTATGGCGTGAGGCGCATATTCAGGATGAGGGTGAATACTGGCCCATGTTCAGTGCGGAAGAGCAGACGCTGGATTGTAGCGGCAGTGTCGCGTTGATACGGCGCCAGTTACGCGCGTTTGGCAGGCTCGGTTGCTATACCCGCTTTCAGGGACAGAAAATTCAGGTACAACAAGCCAGTGCCTGGCCCGGCGACCACAATCTGCCCGCTGGCAGCCTGGTGCACAATGCCGGGAATACGCTGGTGCTGGCTTGTGCGGATGGCTATCTGGCGTTACAGGACTGGTGCTATCTGCCGGACTAGGGCCTGTTTGCATTTAAACGAGCACATGGAATTTAAAATGCAAACAGCCCCTAACGCCTTATGATCAGGTATGTAGTACCAGTTTGTTTTGCCGTGCCTTGCGCCATTGTTTCAGCCTGAAGATATGTTCTGCTAGCAGACGGCGCCAACCGCTGTTCTTCACGCAATGAAATTCCAGATAGTCGACCTGTTCCGGTCCCCAGCGGGTTTTCGACACATCCTCGCCGACCGATAAATTGATGCTGGGGATGCCGCAACGTATTGCCCATTGTATGGTCTCGGCGACCAGGGTGGTCATCACACTGTACTGGCCGTAGTTCAGGTCATAACCGGAATAGTACAGATAGACTTGCTGCTCCATGCGGAAGGCCAGTCTGAGTGCGACTATCTTACCGTTGAGCTTAAGTGTCAGCAGCAGGCAGCGTTCCGAAAACGGACTGTTGAGTAAGGCTTCCAGCAGCGCGCGATGGCGCGGTGCAGCGAAATAGTCGGGATGCTGCACCGTGTCACTGGCGGCTGCGCGCATGCCATGCAATTGGTAAAACAGCGGCAACAGCGGCAGGATTTGCTCGCGCCCTTGCAGCACACAAAATTCCGGTTCCAGCTGATCACGTTTCAGCGAGTTATAGCAGCGCCGCAGCGATTCCTTGATATTACGCTTTAACTGAGATTTAAAACTATCCCAGTCCGTGCCCAGACGCAGTACAAAGTTAGGAATCTCGCGGCTGGTCAGCGCATGCAAGGCATGATGGGTTTGCAGAAAGTGCCGTGCGCTATGTGCATCCTGCACTAATTGAAATTCTGTCAGTCCGAATAGCTCTTCTCTGGAAATCTCTTCCCAGCACTGCAACACCCGTTCGCGGTAAGCTGGCAGGCATAGTGGCAGTCTTAGCTCGGTCAGATTCGGATCTGCGCCAAAGGGACGCACGTAACGGTAAAGATAAAAATAATGGGTGCCGATATGAGTATTAGAAAGCGGCAGTACCGCAACCAGATCCTGGCCGGAAAACAGCGCGCAAATCAGCAATTCATCTTTACGCAGGCCGGTGCGCTGAGAAAAAGTTGTCCACCAGACCCGGTTCCAGTCATAGGTCTGAAATGGAAGCAGATCCGCTACCTGCGCTTCCAGCCTGCGCCATGCACCTGCCAGCGCGTCGAAGTCTGCTTCGGTTCGGATTATCTTTCTCTCTAAATAGCTCATGCGGACGGATTCATTCAGGCAAACAACGGAAGTGGTGTATGTTTATTTGGAAACTTACTTGCTACACTGCGTTACAAGGACTTAGCTTATGCCATGATTTTTTATTTCAGGCAACTAATTTCAAATCAATTCAGTGCTGGATGGACTGAACTGGTCTGTTTGATTTGATATGGACGCTATCGTGCCAGCTAGATCAGTCAGGAAGGTAAGGATGTTTTTTGGAGTGGCTGACGACGGACTGGTATGTATTGTAGGAACAAAGGTGAGTGCTCCGTCGATATGCCGACTAAGCTTGTTGGACCAATGCCGGACACTTGCTAAGCACGGGTTGCAGAATGTGCACTAGTTCATGCTGTGTTGAGCCGTATCAAGTCTGGTCTGGACTGAAACCGCATACTCATAGTTATCCGGCACGCAAGCTTGATCCGCGCCTACGCAAAAAGGTGATTTAACAGGCCCAGATTGCCAGGATTGTTTACTCCACTACTTACCGAGGTGAGCGATGAAACTGATGTTAGATTTGTTTTCTACTGATTATGGTCTGATGAGCCTGGGCGTGATACTTTTTGTACTATTCATGGGAGTATTTTTCTTCAATATGTTTAAGAAACATGTGCAAGAAGAAATGCGTGCCAAAAAGTAAGCAGCGCGACCTTGCAGCTAACAACAAGAGAGGAGGCGCAAACGCCTCCTTTTTTTTCGGATCAGTATACGGTCTCGGGGATTAAGCCTCGTGCGATAGTCCGGTGGTGATGCAGTTAACCTGGATTGCTTCGCGCGTCATGCTATATCGCATACTGTTTGCGCTTCAATACATACTTGGTTTCTGCCTTTCTTTTTCGCCTGATACAAGGCGCGGTCAGGTGACGACCATTGCAGGTGGTAAATATCAGCGTGCTACCATTGGTGGAGTAACGACTTTTATTTATCCGGACGGACCAGCTTTGAGTGCTGGCTTGGGATACGTTTATGGGATGACGATAGACAGTAAAGATAATTTGCTATTTGCAGATTGTTATTCACATCGGATCAGAAAACTCACACCAAACGGTGAAATTATGACTGTCGCTGGCTCGGTCAACAGCGAGCGGGGTAAAACGGATGGTAATGGTATCAATGCGAGGTTCGCTTGCCCCAAAGCGGTAGTTGCGGATGAGTCTGATAATCTCTACGTACTGGATTACAGCAACCGCCTCATTCGTAAAATCACCCCGCAAGGCGACGTGACGACGGTCGTTGGAACTGGCAGCTATTTAAGCTCGGTCGGTAAATTGCCCGCCAATCTGAGTTCGTTATCTGGCTTGGCCTATGATAAAAATAGTCGTTCCTTGCTGGTTACGACTGATGCAGCCTTGTTCCGTGTGGTGTTGCCATAAGTAATAGCCGCTAGTTTGCAATGAAAATACAGCCCCGTTTGTTGATCAGACGGGGCTTTTTCTTATACTGGCCTTGGAATAAAACTTGTTAATTTTTGCAAATTTATACACAATGCTAAACGGAAATTATTTCCTTATTCAGTATTTCTTAGTCAGTGTTTTTTCTCAGCGGTTTTTGCTAAGGGTCACCCATGTCAGAACTTTCTACCATTGCTGAAGCCTATGTCCGGCTAGTCCTTGCCGTCGGTTTGCATGATCCCGGCTACGTCGATGCCTACATCGGGCCGCAGGCCTGGCGCGATGAGGCACAGCACTTGCCGCTGGCGCAGTTGCAGCAGCAGGCCGCTGACTTATTGGGGCGCATCGCTGCGCTGTCTGACAGCGATGTAGAGCAAAAAGCGCGGCAGGCTTTTCTGCGCTTACAGATTGCTTCGGTGAAGACGTATATTGAGCAATTGATGGGGCAGTTGCTGCCCTTTGATCAGGAATCGCTGGCCTTGTATGATGCGGTTTCTCCGCCACTGACGCCAGCCGATCTGGATGCGACACTGGCGGAACTGGATGCGCTGGTACCGGGGCAGGGTGAGCTCAATGCACGTCTGTCTGCCTACAACCGTCAATTCGAAATTCCGCGTGACAAACTCGACGCGGTGTTTACTGCAGCTGTCAATGAAGCACGTGCCAGGACGCTGCGGTATATCGCTTTACCGGACAACGAAAGTTTTGAAATTGCCTACGTCAATAATCAGGTCTGGAGCGCGTATAACTGGTACAAGGGAAATAATCGCAGCCTGATTGAAGTCAATACCGACTTCCCCATGTTTATCAGTCGTGCCATCGACCTGGCCAGTCATGAAGCTTACCCTGGCCACCATGTATTCAATTTGCTGCTGGAGCAAGACATGGTGCAGCAAAAAAACTGGGTGGAATATGCGGTCTATCCTCTGTATTCACCCATGTCTTTTTTGGCAGAAGGCAGTGCCAACTACGGTATAGAAATCGCGTTTCCGCATGCTGAACGTATGCAGTTTGAGAAGTCAGTCTTATTTCCGCTGGCGGGTATCGATCCGGCTAAGGCTGAGCTGTATTACCAGATACAGGCGGTGCTGCAGCAATTATCCTACTCAGGCAATATGGTCGCAAAACGTTACCTGGATGGTGAGATTGATCGTGACGCAGCAATAGCGATGCTGATGAAGTACAGTCTGTCAGATGCAGAGCGCTCTGCGCAGCGCCTGCGTTTCATCGAGCATAACCGTTCCTATGTAATTAACTACAACCTGGGTCAGGATACGGTGCAGGCCTTCGTCGAAAAGAGGGCTGGCAAAACTGATGCAGCGCTGCGTTGGCAAGTGTTTACTGAATTATTGCGCAACCCAGTCAGCGCATCCATGATGCATTGACCTGGTGTGGGCTCGCCTCCACCTGCGCTGTCAGGACGGCGTTATTGTCCGCGTTGCACATTCAGAATGGCGTGGGCGATCAGGTCGATCGCAGGGCGGGTGTTACCTTGCTTGTCGGTCCAGACCTTGGGCGTGAGCGCGCCAGACAGGCATACGCTTTCACCATCACCCAGTGCCATGAGTGCGCTACGCACGCTCTGTTGAAAAGTAATGACATTGCACATGATCGTATCGCCTTCATCCGTGGCGACTTTCAGCTTGCAGGTCACATACACGGAGCCTGATTGTCCAGACCGCGTTTCTGCAACGCCATACATACGCCCTGCGACTATGCCATCTATCATGGAATTCTTCCTGGAAATTTTCAAATAACGCGCATTAGACGATGGATAGCACTAATTTGCAAATCTCTTCATGGATGGTGGTCAGCCTGATTATTTTTTTTGGGCGCTGGCAAGGTCGTTGCAGTTACGCCGGTTTGCCAGTCAGAATAAGAACCATGTATTTTTTTTCGCAGTTTTTTGAGTTGCCCTGAGCTCTCCAGACGATTCAGTGCCGCAGTCAGAATGCGGTCAATTTCATCCCCATGAGGACCTTTGGGAATCACAATCTGGTCATCCCAGCAGGCCAGTAAGGAACGGTGTATCTGTTCCTTACCGGGTAGCCTGCGCAGTATCGCATCACCTTCCTCCTGCGCGGCGATAAACGCATCAGTTTGTCCTTTTATCACGCTGTTCATTCCTTCTTCAAAGTAGGTTGCCTCAGCAATTGGGAAGGGGAAATTGAAGAATTCTTTTGTACCGCGTATGACTTCAATCCGGTAAGGGTAGGCGGTATGGGATGCTGCGCTAAATACTTGCTCTCTGTTTAATTCGGCATTCTTTCGCGAGTACAGTACGTGGCAAACCTGACCCATGGGTTTTTTAACAAAGCGATAGGGTAGCTTTTCCTGATCCACATAAGGACTGACCATCATAGGGGCATGAAAGTCTTGTAAGCCCAGCTCTATATTGCGTATAGAGCGCGCGAAGGGCAAAACCTGAATCTGGATTCTGGCTTCCGGATACACTTTTGCAATCGCCTTAAACAGATCAACGAACGGACCACTGCCATTTTTCTCTGCCAACGACGGAATATAACCTAGCCCGGCTTTCAATTCAGCGGCGGACGCAGCAGTCGACAGCAAGCTTAAGCCGCTGGCGAGGAGTAGTTTCAGAAGTAAGCTCATATTGAAGAAAAAAGATAGATGCTTCGCAGCTATGCTCAGGCTGGCATCCTGATACCGGTTCGCAGTAATGAGTAGGCTCATCATTATAGGTTTTACTTTCCAGGAAATTGCTCAACACGCAGGCAATCGCTGCATAAAACCCTGTCAAATATTGTTAGGAATGTTCATGCGGTTTATGGGGAGTTGTTTTATTGGAATGTCGTTAATATGAATTTATTGAACTGGTTTTTAGCTTCTGCGCATCTTGCTGATCTGTGAAGCTGACTGTCATTCAGGAAAGCATGTCTGAGCCAGGCTCATTGAGCGATCAATCTGTCAGTTGATCGCGATAGCAATAGTTTTATTGCAAGATCATGAGTGTATTGTTTCTGTCTCTATTGACGGGCCAGAGATGGGCAAAGCAGGCACCCTTGAATGGCGCTGCTTATCTATGTACCGTACTAACAGCAGAAAATAGAGGAAAAATCTCACATACGGGTACAATGCGGGTCCCCTCAGCATACAAAGGAGCAACGAAAATGAGCATGAGTTACGAGGAATATCTGGATGAGGTCACCACCCTAATGACAGAAAATTTTGATTTGTCCGACGAGGCTGCGATCAAATACGTGATGCGCGCCCAGGCAAATGACTTTTTCACTTTGCATGATGACATCCCTGCGATGCGCACGCTTGAGCGCGCGGTACAGGACGCCCAGACCATCTATGACCAGCGCCATGCATCACGTCCTCATGTGCCAGCAAAACGTAGTAGTAAGGTTCGGGCTAAATAGTCATAGACTGCACCAAAATATTGCATGTGGGTAAATCGCCACCCATGACACTTTTGTAAATGTTAAATAACATTTCTTTCTGTTAATTTGATCTAAGTAAATGTTTGTCAGCAGAAATTTCTGCTACATTGAATTCCACGTCCTTCATTGCCAATGAGTGCGTCGCCAGTCCCGGGCTTACGTTGATGCAGCCGCCCGGATCCTGCTGCAGACTGTCTCAGATATTCAGTCGTGAGTCTGACTGGAGCAGATGGTCTTTACGTTTCGTAAGCGGGTACCATTTTTATCATTGCTATACGGAGAAGAATGATGTGGAATATATCCATACGTGCCAGATTGAATTTTGCGATGCTGAGTCTGGCTGCACTGCTAATTCTGATCGCTGTCTGTGGCTTCTTGGGGTTGCGGCAGTCGAATCAGTCTATACAAACGATTTATGACGACAGGCTGGTGGCAATGGGACAGCTTGATTCAGTAATACGTGCCATTTCGCGCAATCAGATTGAAGTTGCGTCTGCAATCATAGCTGACCCGGACGCAATCCAATCCCATCTCGACGCCGTCAAAAAAAATAAAGAAATCGCCGACAAGGAGTGGGGCGATTACATGGCGACCTATCTGACTCCGGAAGAAAAAATACTGGCTGATCAGTTTATGCAAAGCCGTAAGCAGTTTCTGGAGCGCGGCTTACTCCCTGCCTTAGCCGCCCTGCAGCAAAAAGACCAAAAAACCGCAAGCGACCTGTTCAAGGGACCCATGCGCACTGAATTTGAAGCTGTCAAAAAATACATGGATGGCTTACTTGAATTGCAACTCAATGTTGGTAAGCAGGAATTTCAGCTGAGTCAGACCAGTTTTATCCGTTTTAGCTGGATCGCGCTTATTGTCGTGCTGGTGGGGCTGAGTCTCGCGCTGGGTATGCGCTATTGGCTGATTAACTCGATTTCTGCACCCTTGAACCGGGCCGTCAATTTTGCCGATGCGATTGCACATGGTGACTTAACCCGCCAGATCCGTATCGATGCACACGATGAAATCGGTGAGCTGTTACAGGCTTTGCAAACGATGAGTGGCAATCTGCAGCAAATCGTGCATCAGGTCAGGATGGGAACAGAAACCATGACGACCGCTTCCACAGAAATTGCCAATGGCAATATGGATTTGTCTGCGCGTACGGAAGCACAAGCCGGCTCGCTGGAGGAAACATCGTCATCAATGGAAGAGCTGACCTCCACCACGCGTCAAAATGGTGACAATGCGCGTCAGGCAAATACACTGGCAGTCTCTGCTTCAGAGATCGCTGTCAGAGGTGGGGAAGTCGTCTCGCGCGTGGTCGATACTATGGGTTCGATCAACAGTTCTTCACAAAAAATTGTCGACATCATTAGTGTGATTGATGGCATCGCATTTCAAACCAATATTCTGGCACTGAATGCAGCAGTTGAAGCTGCACGTGCCGGTGAACAGGGCCGGGGCTTTGCTGTGGTCGCGTCGGAGGTGCGTAATCTGGCTCAGCGTTCTGCAGCTGCTGCCAAAGAAATCAAAGTATTGATTACAGATTCTGTCGAAAATGTAGAGCAGGGTAACCGTCTGGTCAGCGAGGCGGGAAGTACCATGCAAGAGGTAGTCAACAGCGTCAAACGCGTGACAGATATCATGAGTGAAATCACAGCTGCCAGCCGTGAGCAGGAAATCGGCATAGAGCAAATTAATCAGGCGATCATCACCATGGATAGTGTCACGCAGCAAAATGCGGCGCTGGTAGAGCAGGCTGCAGCTGCTGCCAGTTCATTACAGGATCAGGCTGAAGAACTGGTGAAAGTGGTGAGCGTGTTCAAGTTACAGACCCAGTTTCCCGCAGCTGCCCAGGGACGGACGCAGGCAAGTTCGAAAGTGGCTTTATTGCGAAGCTGATGTCGTGATCAGCCAGCACCAGGTGCTGGCGCAGCTGGCGCGAAAATGGTATGTTGCGTTTTTTAATTTTCGCGCCGTTTGCGTGTTGAGATCATGTTTGCTTCCCGTTGTTTTGCGACGCTGCTGGTGCTGCTGACCGTGTTGGCATCCACTGCCTGTGAGCGCAAACCAGCTGCGACCAGCGCATCAAAGTCAGATGCCGCAGCCTCGGCGTTACCTGGCCGTTTTCAACTGGCAGAGTTGTATGGACAGAATTATTCGCAACAGCAGCCTGTGTTGTCTCAGACTATCCTGATCCGCGATACTCAGCCCGCGCTGATGCAGGCGCTGGCAGCGGTGATCTTTCGGCATACCGCAATCAGTCCGTTTGATGTCACACAGTTCCGGCAAGTGAAATTGCAGATAGACGTAACACAAAACGATATACAAAAAGAGAGCTGGAAAGAGGCGGCAAATACGCAGCATACCTATGAAATACAAGTGACGCTGGGCCCGCAGATCAGGCCGGAGCAATTTCTTGCTTTGCTCAATGAATTAGATGCGTTGCGCTCGGCGATGAAGCCGGATGGTGACTTCCAATACAGTTTGCGCTTCCCGCCACGCCAGGCTTTGGGCGCGTCGCATTGAGATGAAGCTATCAATTCTGGCGCACAGCCATATGCTTGTGGACGATGCGATTTAACTGCCCGGATTGCTGCATCTCCTCCAGACGTTTATCGATCTGGTGAATGAGTTTAAGGCCGTCAGGATGGATTTTGCTGACTGCATAGTGCAAAGCAATGCGGCTGGTTTCAGGCAAAGGCAGAATGCGATAACGCCCACTGTCAAACGGCAGAATTTCTAATTGCGCAAAGCCGGCGAAAATTTCCTGCATATCGATCAGAATATCGCAGCGGCCGATATCGAGTTTTTTCAACAGACTCGCATAATTCGAAGCACCGCTGTCTATGCTGGAAGCTGGTAGTTTGCTGTATGAGGTAAAGCTGCCACGCAAGGCGCAGACTTTGAACTTGGTCAGATCACTGAGCCGGGTCACTGGCACTGATGGAAAACGCTGACTTGCATACAAATATGAGGGTGTCAGTAAGGAATAGGGGCGTGAAAACAGATAAATCCTCTCGCGCTCAGGACTCTTCAAGGTCGACATGGCGATATCGATCTTTGCGGCCTGCATATCCGTCAGGCAGCGTAGCCAGGGCAGCAGTTTGATGACGGGATTGGGGAAAATCTGACGTAATAAGTCTGCAGAGATACCCTGTACTTCATTGCCTCCGGCCGCCTGATACGAAAATGGCGGCCACTGACTGTCGCCGCCACAGGCACGGGTTTGAGCATGCGCAGTTGCTGACACCAGTAATGCGCATGCCACATAGGAAGACAACTTCATAAGCCCCTTTCCGATATTTAACCTGACTCTAGGGGAAGCTGAGCGACTAAGCAAGTCAGACTATGTTAAATAGCCAATGAAGCGACTGTATGTGGCGCAAATCCAGCTTACTTACGTATCAGCTCTGCGGTATAAAAACTTCCTGGAGCGGCCTGTAGCAATTGCAGTAGTCGGTCTATGTTGGGATGTTTGCCCGGATGCAGGCGGGCATCGTCAGTATGCTCTGCATACCATGCCAGCCCTTGCTGTGCTGCAGCCTGATCGATCTGCGATGCGGCATTGATCAGCGCATGATAAACGCGCACACTGCCCGCCGAGCCAGGTTGGTTTTCTATACGTGCCAGCACATTGCCGTCTTGATAGAGCACGATAGTAGCCAGGTGCTCAATGCTGGGTAAGGTGGATAAAATTTCTGAGAATTGCATGGCGGATTCCAGGTATGTTGATGAGAGAAGCTGCACATTGTACGTGCAGGCTCCGGGATTTGCAGCCTGGATGCTTCCTTGCTGTACATGCCGTATGTCTCGCAAATGACAGAAAAAAAGCGTTCGCATACAGTTTTTTGAAAATGCAATAATGTTATTATTTGGCCTATTCACTGCTTCCTGACTCTTTATGCCTGCGTTTACTTTTTCCCGCTTTGTGCGAATTGCCATCCTGAGTGCCATCTTGAGTCTGGGCACCCTGCATGCCAGTGCCGACAATGCCAGCCTTGTGAATCCGGTCAACAATGAGCTGCTGCAATTCAGCAGGAAAATACTGGAGGCACAAAGAAACGAAATTCAGATCTTGAGCAAGGCGGTATCTGGCAAACGGGTATGGTATGCAGGCTTTGCCATGGATAGCAGATCCAGCGCATTTCGCGGAGATATAGAGTTAGTCAAACGGGATTTACAACAAATCAGACCGGATTTACTGAGTTTCCGGCTGTCGAACGGTGTACCCGGAGCGACAATGTCGGTGCCGCTGGCAGTGCTGCCACATATGGAGCGTGTATCCTCTGATCTGGCCACGCTGAGTAAGCCGGAAGATGTGATCATCCTCGTATTGAGCAGTCATGGTTTGCCCAACTTATTGAGCGTCAATATCGCCAATCAGGATTATGGGCCAGTGTTAGTCCATTATTTAAAGACGAACTTTGACCGTTTTGATAAAACCCCGACGCTGATTATTTTGTCTTCCTGTTTTTCAGGTTCCATGATTCCGCAATTGAAGAGTCCTAACCGCATCATACTCACGGCCTCGGCCGCAGACAAAGTATCCTGGGGTTGCCAGCCGCTCGCAGAAAATACGTTTTTCATCGATGCTTTATTCAATACCGCATTTGATCCTGCATTGTCGCTGACGCAGATATTTGAAAAAACCAAGCAAGCTGTCATTCAAAAAGAAGAAAGTCAACAATTACAGCCGTCTAATCCACAAATGTATGTTGGTGAAAACATGAAACGCATTGCAGATTTGCCTTTGCAGCTGTGGCTGAAAAATTCAACCTTACCCTGACCCGGTCTAAGGCCAGACCCGGCAGAACCGCACTCACGGCTACTCAGGGTTGCAGGACGATCAGATTCGCTTCCGGCATGACGGTCGGCAGCTCATAGTGCTTCCAGGTCGCCAGCCCGCCGCGATACCAGTACAGGTTGCTATAGCCGATATTACGCAGATGAATCAGCGCATTCACACTGAGCCAGCATTCGGCGGATGCACAGTAGACCGCGATCGCCTGAGTTTTATCCGGTACATACAGCGCGATCACTTTCTCCATATAAGATTCAAAGTTTTTATTTTTCTCAGGCCCATTGAAGGCAAGCTCAGCTCCATGTAGTGAATACGCATGCGGCAAAGTGCCTATCTGATTGTTGAGCCCCAGTGCATCAAACAAGACCAGCGAGCGGCTTTTCATTTTTTCTATCAGATCTCGCGTGGAAATGGTGTGCACACCTTTGATCGATGTCGGCGTGGCGTAATGCATAGGCTCACCAGGTTGACGCGGATTGACCGCCTGCGCCAGGAACCATTGTGGTTCTGTATATTCAGGTTTGCCGCTTGCTATCTGCAGCTTAGTCAGTGCCAGATCAGAATTCTGCCTGAACCCGGTGATCTGTTTGAGCGTACTTTCCTGGTTGACCGCGATCAGCGTGCAGGGAGTGCTGGCTTTCTTCTCACAGTCACTCAGTGCTGAGACGATGGCCTGACTCTGATCTGTCTTACCGGAAGCGGCAGCCCAGCTACCGTCTGCGGCAGCGGCAAACGCCTTGTTGCCGCCCAAATTTTGGTATCCGGCAAACGCTTTTTGTATCCTTTCAGACGGTGGTAAATGGGAAAAATCCTGGGTCGTGACACAGGCGGTCAACAAGCTCGCCGTCAGGATCGCAGGCAGGCGGTGGTAAGCGTTTGTCGACATTGAGATCAGCGGCATAGCATTCAGAAAAGTGAGGGTTGAATCGGGTGCAGCGCTCAGTAAAGCAAGATCCAGTACGATCAATTCAGGTACATATTTTTTAACGTGACAATGTTGTATCGTGCTACATAGTATTGTCGGTTAAATCATTTTTTTTCACAAGCAGTAAGCGACAATCTGATCATTGATGCCTGTCCCGGGCGCGCGCGTAAGCAGTGATTGCGTCGCTGTAATCTGTTCTGTTATTGATCAAACATACTCTGTTATTTGTGGAAACTCAGTTTTTAATTGTTGATTGATAAAGTCATGCGCAGGTCATATCTGTTCTATATCTTGCTGGGTTTTAACTCATCTGGAACAGACTATGCGTTTTACAGCTAAACGAAAAATTCTGGCTATCACGGCCTTGTCACTGAGCGCCTGTGGTGGCAATTCTGCGCCTCCGCCATTGTTGACGCTGGATGGCGAAAAACCAATGGTGATCGCGCATCGCGGTGCATCCGGCTATCTGCCGGAAGAAACCTATGAAGCCTACGTGAAAGCGATAGAGCTGGGTGCCGATGCGATAGAGCCGGACCTGATTTCGACGAAAGATGGGGTACTCATTGCGCGCCATGATCCGAATCTGGCTTATAGCACGGACGTAGATAAACATCCGGAATTTGCGTCACGTAAAAAGACGGTGAGTGTCGATGGCGAGGTGCAGACGGGCTGGTTCGCCAGCGATTTTACTTTCGCAGAAATAAAAACGCTGGGTGGTATTTCCACTGATGCGGAACGTCCTCAGCAATACAATGGCTTGTATAAAATCGTGAGTTTTCAAGAGATCATTGATCTGGTAAAAGCCAAGTCGAAAGAGACTGGCCGTAGCATCCAGGTTTATCCGGAAACCAAGAACCCGAGCTACCATCGTGCATTAGGATTGCCGTTGGAAGATAAGCTGATAGACCTGATTAATAAAGCAGGATGGAATAGTAAAACAGCGCCAATACTGGTGCAGTCATTTGAGCCAGGCAGCTTGAAGGAAATGCGTAAAAAAGGCTTGAATGTACGCCTGATACAGTTGATTGATGCCGATGATGTGGATCTCAAAACCGGCGCCCTGACGTATGCCGCACCCTATGATAAACCCTATGACTGGGCGCTGGCCGGAGATAAGCGCATGTTCTCCGATATGGTCACACCAGCCGGTCTGGCTGAGATCAAAACCTATGCCGATGGTATCGGTCCCTGGAAGCGTTATATTGTGAGCGTTAAAGGCACAGTCGGCGCCGATGGCAAACTGCAGGACATCAATGGCGACGGCAAAATCAATGATGCTGACACGACCACACTGGCACCAGGCAGTTTGATCGCTGATGCCCATAAAGCTGGCTTGCTGGTACATCCTTATACCTTCCGTAATGAACAGCGCCGTTTAGCTGCGAATTACAAAGGTGATCCTAAGGCCGAGTATCTGCAATTCCTGCGTCTGGGCGTAGATGGCATGTTCTCTGATTTTGCGGACACCGCACTCAGCAGCCGCGCTGACTATCTGAAAGAAATGGGACGCTGATCCCGATGACTACGCTGGCCAGCTGCAATGACTGGCCAGCCAGCCTCAACTGACCGTGATGGCGCTTTTGCCACCGGACGCGCGTTGCACCAGTATGCGGGTAGCAATGCGTTCGGTCATTTCCTGTACATGAGAAATTACACCGACTTGTCGCCCTTGTGCCTGCAGTGAGTCGAGTGCATCCATCGCGATTTGCAAGGTGTCGGCATCCAGACTGCCGAAACCTTCATCGATAAACAGCGATTCGACCTTGACGCGCTGGCTCGATAAGGATGCCAGACCCAGTGCCAGCGCGAGCGAAGCCAGGAAGGATTCACCGCCTGATAGCGAGTGTACCGAACGCTGTTCATCCGCCATGTCCTGATCGATCACCATCATCGCCAGCGTATCTGGAATACGTTGTAAGCGGTAGCGTCGCGCCAGTTGTTGCAAATGGCGATTAGCATAGGCCAGCAAGACATCCAGCGTGATTTGCTGTGCATAATTGCGGAATTTTTTTCCGTCGGCAGAGCCGATCAGTTCACGCATCTGTTCCCACAAACGGGTTTGGTTTGTCTGCTGTTGCCACTCCCGCCGCAGGTCGTCGTTATGTGCGCGACGTGCATCGTCCTGACGCCGTTGCGCCAGGAGTTCGCTGTAGCTTTGCTGCGCCTGCTGCCACTGCTGTTGCAGACTGTGCGCATGCGCTTGCCATACCTGCTCCAAGGTTTGTTCAAAGGGAGGCTCCGCTGTGTGCTCCACCTTGTGCTCCACCGTGTGCACTGGCTGTTGCACGCCATTGGTCTCAATTGGCGCTGGAGAGCCGGGGCGTGACTGTTGATGGTGAGCGATTTGCTGGCGTCGCTCCGCCACAATGGTATTAGCCTGTAAACATGCGCTGTCTAGCGCTAGCAGCGCATCTCTTTCTGCTTTTATCCAGTCGCCGTCAAAGCGCAGCAAGTGTTCACACTGTGCATGTAAGTCAGCTAGTGTAGGCGGGGTGGACGGCGCTGCATCGTTGCTGACTGGTGTAGCGCTGCTTGGGTTCTCTTCCGCAGCAGGCTGAGTGTGGAGTAAATCCGCGTGTTGCAGCAGCCAGCTATCCAGCGCTTCAGCGGCGCTGCGCCAGGCTAGTTGCGTATCTTGCTGCTGTTGCTGCAGCAATTCAGTGGCCTGCTGCAAACGGATGAATTCCTGCTGTTGACGTTGTACCTGTTGTTGCTGCTGTTCGACTTGTTCACGACTCCGTTGTACTTGTTGTTGCAGTGCCTGTGCGACGACGTCAGTCGCTTGACCAGCCAGACAATGCTGACGTTGCTGCTGTTTTTGCCGCAGCAGGGCCTGTGCTTCCCGCGCTTGGTGCGTGCTGAGTTCTGACGCATGTTGTGCCGCTTCTTGCTGTTGTTGTGCCAGATCGCATGCATGGCTGGCATCCTGCAGACTGCGTTCCAACTCTTGTTGCTGCCGCTGTGATTGCTGCCACTGCGCGACCTGGGCGCGGCAGTGCGCATGGATCGCAGCTGCTGCCTGTTGCCATTGCACTTGCCACTGTATTTGCCATGTCGGCGTAGTGCGTTGCTGGCTCGCTTCCGCCGTATGCAGTGCACTCTGCATGGCAGCGTCAATTTGCTGTAAGTCCTGCTGTATATGTGCCGCATCCTGTTCACACTGTTGTCGCAAACCGTGCAGTTGCTGGATCAAGCGCTCGCGCGCCTGACTGCTCAGGCTCAGTTGTTCGCGGCACTGTATCTGCAGTTGTTGCTGGTTTTCCCATGCGGCCTGTTGTTGAGCGTGAAGCTGACTGGCCTGCTGCCATTGCTGCTCTTGTTGCTGCACATCCTGCTGATGCTGGCGCCATTGCGTGTGTGCTTGCTCCAGCCAGTGCTGCAACTGTGCACTGTGTTCCAGTCCGGGCAGTCGGGTATCTGGCTGCGGCTGGCACAACACCCAGTCCAGGTGCTGCATTTGCTGCCACTGGCTTTGTAATTTGCTGTGGATCAGTCTGGCATCTGTTTCATTCTGCTGTAATTCCTGCAGTCGCTGTGCACCGTGTTTCTGTTGCGCATTCAGGGTGGTGATCTGATCGCGGCTAACGGCTTCGCGCTGGCGACAGGCCTCCAGCGCTGACTGTAAGCCTGTCAGGGCATGATGCAGCCGGGTTTGTTGACCCTCCGCTGCATAGGGATGGCTGGCGCTGCCGCATACCGGACAAGCCTCGCCATCATGGAGGCCAGCGCGCAAACTTTCCACATCCTGAGCGCATGCGGTTTCCACGATGTTCAAGGCCTGCTGTGCCTGTAACGTGGCGGCTTGCAGCGCGGGCAGTTCGCTTTGCGCTTGCTGCAGTTGTGTGCTGGTATGCTGCTGCGTGTGTTGAGTCTGGCGCAGTTGCTGTTCCAGTTGCTGCAACTGCTGCGTACTTTGCTGCGCTTGTGACCCGCACAGGCTGAGCTCCTGCAGTTGCTGTTTTTCCTGCGACAGTTGTTGTGCTCTTTGCTGTAATGCCTGCTGATCCAGCGCTTCCAATGCCTGCTGGCTCGCCGCGCGTGCTGCTTGTGCCAGTTGCAGCGCCTGTCCGGCTTGCTGCGCCTGTTCTGCCGCATGGGCGTAATGTTGTTGCTGTTCGCTGAGTTGCTGCTCCAGTGTCTGCAGCGTTTGCTGATCCGCCAGTAAGCGCTTGTGCTGGTCTGCCGCCTGCTGCAATACGCGGTCTGCCAGTGGCCAGACTGTGACCAATGCCTGCCAGTGAGCGTGCTGCTGCAACCATTGCGTATTGTCTTGCAATTGCTGCTGCAATTGCTGCCGGCGTGCAGTCTGTTGTTGCAGGCTGAGTGTGGCCTGCTGCAGCGTCAAGCTGTGCTGCTGCTGACGTTCCTGTAACGGCTGTAACTGCGCTGCCTGCTGTGCGATCTCGCTATCGAGCTGGCGCGCCTGCTGCAATTCCGGTTGGTTTTGTTCCCATGCGGTCATGGCTTGCAGCGCACCTTGTTGTGCCTGCTCCAGCAGTTGCTGCGCGTCTTTGTTGCGTATGGCCGTGGCTTCGTGTTGTTGCAAAACTTCTTGCAACTGTTGGCTGCTGGTTTGGTATTGCTGTTGTCCGCGTTTTGCCTGCTGTCGCAACGGACGCGCCGCCTGCATGTGCTCCACCCGGCTCAGTGTGTGCTGGCGCGGCCGTGCAGCCTGCCAGGCTTGCAAAGCTTGCTGCGCCTGGCTGTCCGCCTGCGCTGCCTGCGCAGCCAGTGTTTGTGCGCTGTCCAGCCAACGCAAGGCAGCGTCTGCCTGTTCTTTGCGGCTATTCAGTTGCTGTACTGTGTGCTGGCTGTCTGTGAGTTGCTGATCGAGTACTGCGCGCTGTTCATCGCTGAGTCCGGCATTGTCGCTCAGGCGTTGGGTCAGACGATCCAGTGCTTCGCGTTCGGTCTTGGCGCGTTCATAGGCGCGGCGTGAAATATCGCGGTAGATCTGGCTGCCTGTCAGCATTTCCAGCAGCGCGCCACGTTCATCGTCTTCGGCTTTTAAGAAGCCGGAAAACTCGTTTTGTGCAAGCAGCACGGCGCGTGTGAATTGCTCAAATTCCAGGCCTATCCGCAAGCGGATTTCTTCTTTGACTTCGGTTTTTTTACCACCTATCGGCGTCAGCTCCGGCAAGCGGTGCAGGCTCATACTGGCCGCCTGCAATTTACCACTGGCTTTGTTGTAAGCGCGCTTAATGCTCCAGCGCGCGCGGTAGTGCAGCGCATCGATGCCAGCGAAATCGACTTCGGCATAGCCTTCACTGCAGCCCCGGCGTAACAGATTGCCGCCATCCTGCTGGGAAATCAGGTCTGCCCCGTCCGGTAAAACCTTGCCAGCAGCCGCACGCAACAGGCGTGGCGTGTTTTCATACAAAGCCATACACAGCGCATCGAGCAAGGTGCTTTTACCAGCACCGGTTGCACCGCTGATCGCAAATAAACCGGCCGAGGCCAGCGGCTCCTGTTGAAAATCAAGTGCAAATTCTCCAGCCAGCGAAGCCAGATTTTTGCCACGGATCGCCAGTATTTTCATTGTGCGGCTCCATGTATCAATTCATTCAAAGCCTGTCGTAATGCCAGCGGCGGCGCTTCCTGATACTGACTGTGATACAGGCGTTCAAACATCTCCTGCGGGCTCAGCTGTGCCAGTTCCTGCGTCGCGCTGAGTTCATCTTGTGCTCGTGTAGCTGTTGCATACGACACTTCTATGCGGACTAAGCGTACCGTCTTGCCCTCCAGTGCCTGCTCGACCAGACTGCGGATCGCAGGTTCCGGTTCTTGTAAGCGCACCCTTACCTGCAGATAAGGCGGATAGTCTGTCGCGGGCAAATCGAGCTGCCGCAGCGCTTCGAGTACCTGTGCCAGCGGCGCTGGTTGCGGCATCACGCGCAACATGGGGACTGTACGCGGCACCGGCAGCGGCGTGACGCTGGCAAGCTGCGCGCAGTCCAGATCGACGCGGAGTATCTGATGCAGATATTCCGTTTCAGCAAACGATAAAGCCAGTGGACTGCCGCAATAGCGTATGTGCTGTTGCTGGCTGACTTGTTGTGCCAGATGCAGATGGCCGAGTGCGACATAGGCGACGCGGCTATCGAAAATGCTGGCCGATAAAGCCTCGCTGCCACCGATCACGATACTGCGCTCAGAGGCGGCAGAAACCTGACCGCCGATCAGATGACAATGGCCCAGAGCCACAATCACCTGATCTTCTGTACGTAACTCCAGCGCACGCCGCTGTACTTGCTGATACAGCAGACCTATGCCTGCCATATACGGATCAGCTGCGTCCTCGACTCTTGGCACGTCGGACTGACGCAAAAACGGCAGCGCCAGTGCAAAAGCACGCGTGACGCCGTGGCGGTCGCGCAGCGGCAGGATCAGCTTGTCCAGATCGATGCTGCCATCCTGCAGGCGTGGCACAAAGCCGATTACATGGGTATTGAATTGCTCCAGCAAAGGCAGGGCCGATTCCAGCCGTCCCGGCGAATCATGATTACCCGCAATGACGACAATTTGTAAATGTGGCTGTATCGCTCTGGCCTGCTGCAGAAATCGGTAAAACATTTTCTGTGCTGCAGCTGATGGGTTGGCGGTATCAAACACGTCGCCCGCAATCAACAGACCATCAGCGTCCTGTGCCTGTATTTGCTGGCACAACCAGTCCAGAAAATGCTGATGCTCTGCGCTGCGGTCAAATTGCTGCAGAGTCTGGCCCAGATGCCAGTCAGAAGTATGTAAAAGTCGCAAAGGGATTTCCTGTGAAGACGGAGCCAGCCAAAACGGCTATTTTCGCATGCGTCAGTCAAATAAGACTAAAGCTGCGCCAAAAGCACAGGGGCTCTGTTAGCATCTTGGCTGATAGCGGATCGACCTGAAAGCACAATATGGCACCCAAAAAACAGACTGTGGCAGCGCGTAGCGGCTATCCGCCGGTACGGGCTTATTTGCTGGGAGAGGATGTCGCTGTCCTGCAGGCGGCAGCTCAGCCTGCCGCCACGCTGGCGATACAGCAAATCTGCTGGGTGCTGGCGGCCAGCTTGCGCGAACAGCCAGGCATCATCGAGGTGGTACCCGGTATGAATAACCTGAGCGTACGCTTCGACATCAGGCGTTATGACCCTGCGCAAATGCTGTCCGCCTTGCAGCAACAATGGAAAACGCAGAGTGCCGCTGCAGAAACTGTTTCGTACACAGCCTCTGCTGCCAGGCTGGTGCAGATACCGGTGCAATATGGCGGTAACGATGGGCCTGATCTGGAGCTGGTTGCCGCGCATTGCGGTATGTCGCCAGCGCAGGTGATTGCTGCTCATAGCGAGGCAGAATACCGGGTGTATTTTCTGGGATTCCAGCCGGGCTTTGCGTATCTCGGTGGTTTGCCTGCAGGTCTGGCCACGCCGCGCCGCGCCGAACCCAGACTCAGCGTACCAGCTGGCTCGGTCGGTATCGGCGGTGCCCAGACCGGCATTTATCCGGCTGCCAGCCCGGGGGGCTGGCAATTGATAGGACGCACTGCTACTACCTTATTTGATCCGGCACGCGCAGAACCCAGCCTGTTGCAAAGTGGAGATCTGGTGCGCTTTGTACCCGTCACGCGAGGAGCGGCGGATGCTTGAATTAATCAGGGCAGGATTGCACAACAGTGTGCAGGATCAGGGGCGTGAAGGTTTTCGTCATCTGGGTGTGGCGCAGGCTGGCGCATTAGATGCGGCTGCTTTGTGGCAGGCTAACCGGCTGGTTCAGAATGCGGGTGGTGCTGCGGGTCTGGAAATACTGACTGGCCCGGTGGTGATACGCTTTCATCGCGACAGCTGGATTGCGCTGACCGGTGCTGTGTTTCAGGCCAGTATCGAGGGCAGTCATCATAGCCAGCCCATCGCCAATGGCTGGCGTTCTCCAATACGTGCTGGCCAGGTTCTGCGTTTGCAGGGGCCAGTCAGCGGGCGCTGTGCTTATCTGGCGGTTGATGGGGGAATTGATGTTGCGCCAGTGATGGGATCACGCGCTACCGATTTTGCCGCTAAATTGGGTGGCCTGGATGGCCGGGCGCTCAGGAATGGCGACTGGCTCTCGACTGGCCCGGCCTATACGGGTGGACCACGGGTCGGTGTTTTACAGCGGTGCTGGACGCCGGAAATCCGTGTCTTGCGCGGTCCGGAGTTTGAGCAATTTGATGCTGCTGCGCAGGAAGCGTTTTTCAGGGGCGCCTGGCAAGTCAGTCCGCAAAGTAACCGCATGGGTTTCCGTTTGCAGGGTACGCCCTTGCAGCGCAGCGTACAACGGGATTTGCCTTCACATGCGGTGTTTCCCGGTGTGGTGCAGGTGCCGCCTTCCGGTCAGCCCATCGTACTGATGGCTGATGCACAGGCGACGGGTGGTTATCCGCGCATCGCGACGGTGATCGCCGCTGATATGTGGAAACTGGCGCAGGCGCAGAGCGGTGCACGCTTTTGTTTTGTGCAGACCGACAGGGACGGCGCGGCACTGGCCAGAAAACAATGGGAACAGGAGTTATATCGAATGGAGTGGAGTTTATATGGCAAAGGATTGGGACATAGACCTGAATGCAGATCTGGGTGAGGGCTGTGGCGATGATGAGGCGATACTGGCCTGTGTCAGTTCCGCCAATATCGCTTGCGGTGGACATGCAGGTGATGCGGACAGTATGCGCACCGCAGTCCGGGCTGCGCTTAAGCTGGGGGTGAAAATCGGCGCACATCCCTCGTTTGAAGACAGGCAGAATTTTGGGCGTTCGGAAATGCAGTTGCCGGCAGAAATAGTCTATGCACAGGTTTATGCACAAATCCGCGCTTTGCAGGCGATCTGTGCTGAACAAGGCGCCGAGTGTGTGCATGTGAAACCGCATGGTGCCTTATACAATCAGGCTGCGCGCGATCTGGCGCTGGCGCGGGTGGTGGTGAGTGCGATTCGTGACGCTGGCGCACATTTGTGCGTGGTCGGCTTGGCTGGCAGCGCGCTGATCACCGCTGCGCGTGAAGCGGGTATGCCGTTTGCGCAGGAAGCGTTTGCCGATCGCCGCTATAACCCGGATGGCAGCCTGATGTCGCGTCAACTGGCTGCTGCCGTGATCACGGACAATGCTGAAGCGCTGGCACAGGCGAAGCAAATGGTAGCCCATCACAGCGTTACCGCGCAGGATGGCAGCCGTTTAACACTGGAAGTCGACACCCTGTGTCTGCATGGTGACGGTGCGCATGCGCTGGCGCTGGCAAGGCAGTTGCGGGCCTGGCTGGACGCTGGCTGACACTGAACTTAAAAAAAGATAGAACTCAAAAAACAGGAGACAAAGTATGGAGATGCAGCAATGGCTGGCGCTGATTGGTATTCCGATTGTGGTGATCGGATTTGCCCTGCGTTTCAATCCGGTATTGGTGGTCACGCTGGCAGGTCTGGTGACTGGCCTCGCAGTCGGCATGGATTTCTGGCTCTTGCTGGAAACCTTTGGTGAAAAATTCCTGAATAGCCGTCAGTTGGCAAGTGCTTTGCTGATCTTACCGGTGATCGGTTTGCTGGAACGTTATGGCTTGCGCGAACGTGCCCAGGCCTGGGTGGCGGGCATACGCAGCGCTACCACGGGACGTATTTTGATGCTGTATTTTGTCGTGCGCGAAGCGAGTGCTGCGCTTGGTCTGTTAAGCTTGGGCGGGCATCCACAAACGGTACGCCCTTTACTGGCCCCGATGGCCGAAGGTGCGGCCCGCCATCAGCATGGTGAATTGCCGATGGCACTGCGTGAACGTATCGCAGCGCATGCGGCAGCTTGCGATAACGTGGCGCTGTTTTTTGGTGAAGACCTGTTTATTGCATTCGGCGCGGTCTTGCTGATGACCGCTTTTTTGAAAGAAAACGGTATCCATACGGTAGAGCCCTTAGCGATAGGTTTGTGGGGTGTACCAACCGCCTTATGCGCGCTGCTGATTCACCTGTTCCGCCTGTCACGGCTGGACGCTTCGATTGCGCGTGAAGTCTACGCCTGGCAGCAACAGCAGGGTGTGGCTGCTGCATCGGGAGGCGCCCAATGAAGGCCTGGATCAGTCTGCAAGTGGTGTTTTATCTGATCGGCCTGGTGGTGATGCTGATCGCATTCATGAGTTGGCGCGATGCGAGTAATCCGCGTCGCTGGAGCACAGGTTTATTCTGGTTTTTATTTGGCAGTGTCTTCATTGCGGGCGATGCGATGCAGGCCAACCTGGGTAAACCACTGACTTACCGCATCGTCGGTGGCATCGTACTGATACTGGCGCTGATCGCCGGTTGCAAAGGATTAGGCGCCGGTCAGCATACACAAAATATGACGGTGCGGTTGCGCAGCCGCATTGAAACCATAGGCAAAAAAATATTCTTGCCTGCGCTGGCGATACCGCTCATCACTGTGATCCTGACCCTCGCGGGAAAACAATGGCAACTGGCGGGCTGGCCGCTGCTGGATCAGGGGAATCTGACGCTGGCGTCATTGGTGCTGGCCAGTTTGTGCGCCTTGGCTGCGGCCTGTTGGCTGAGTCGCGATACGCCTTTGCAGGCGGTACGTGAAGCGCACCGCTTGGTCGATGCGATGGGCTGGGCGCTGATCCTGCCGCAATTGCTGGCCATGCTGGGCGGCGTGTTTGTGGCCGCGCATACCGGTCAGGCGATACAACAGCTGGTCAGTCTGTTGATACAGCCAGACAGCCGCCTCGGTCTGATCCTGATGTATTGCGGCGGGATGGCCTTGTTCACCATGATTATGGGGAATGCCTTCGCTGCGTTTCCGGTGATGACAGCGGGCATAGCACTGCCTTTCCTAATACAGGGTCAACATGCGAATCCGGCAGCAGTCGTGGCGATAGGGATGTTTTCCGGCTACTGCGGCACATTGATGACGCCGATGGCGGCGAATTTTAATATCGTACCGGCCGCGCTGCTGGAACTGCGTGATCAGTATCAGGTCATCAAAATCCAGATACCGACTGCATTGGCCGTGTTGGCTTGCAATGTGATGCTGATGTATGGTCTGGCTTTTTAGGGCAGACTTCGATCACACTACGTTGGTGTGAAGCCACTCTCCAATTCACGTTAACAATTGACAGGATAGTCCAGGATGAAAAAAATACTGATGACAGGCTTTGATCCCTTCGGGGGGGAGACCAGCAATCCTTCGTGGGAAGCCGTCTCGCAACTGGACCAAAGCCTGATTGCGGGCAGCCATTGCATCGTAGGGTTGCAATTGCCGTGTGAATTTGAGGCTTCGCTCAGCGTACTCAATGCAGCACTGCATGCGCTGCAGCCTGAGATCGTAATCGCCGTCGGACAGGCGGGTGGACGCTGTGATCTGAGTGTGGAGCGGGTGGCTATTAATCTGATCGATGCCAGAATTGCAGACAATGCGGGTGCACAGCCGATTGATATTCCGGTGGTGCCGGGTGGACCCGCCGCTTATTTTTCCAGCCTGCCGCTCAAAGCCATTGTGCAGGCGCTGCAGTTGCAGGGCTTGCCCGCTTCGGTGTCGAATACGGCGGGTACCTACGTGTGTAACCATGTGTTTTACGCGCTGATGCATTTCGCGAGTCAGCATCCGGCGTTGCGTAGCGCGGGCTTTGTGCATATCCCGTTTATGCCTGAGCAGGCCGTGCGTCATCCCGGGCAGCCCAGTATGAGTTTGTCGCAGGTCATGCTGGGACTGCGCCTGATCGCTGAAACAGCGGTCGCGGTCAGGCAGGATGTGCGCATGAGTGCCGGTACGACGCACTAATTTTTTCTTACGATAATCAGGATAGCTAAGATGTGTTCCTATCATTTTGTAGAGCATGGCTTGCGCAGCATAGGGCGTCATTGTGCAGCGCTGATCTGCTTGGGGCTGGCAGGTTTGGCCGGGCAGGTACAGGCGCAGCAGGCTGAGGTGCCAGACAACACGCCATCCGTGCAGACGCAATTAATGCAGGATCTGTACACACTGGCCGCGCCGGAGATGGCAGGGCGTGCGACCGACACGGCAGGCAGCCGGCAGGCAGCGGCCTGGATTATTCGGCGGCTGGAGCAACTGAGGCTGCGTCCTTGTGGCGCGGATTTTATTCAGGATTTCCGTTTCACTTTGCGTGGGCAGGATAAGCAGGGCAGAAACATTCTGGCTTGTCATGCAGGCAGTGCGCCGGATCATGCCAGCCGGCCGATGCTGTTATTGTCTGCTCATTATGATCATCTGGGCGTACACAATGGGAAAGTCCATCCTGGCGCAGATGACAATGCTTCCGGTGTGGCAGCCTTACTCGCGATTGCAGCCGGATTACAGACTCAGCCCTTACAGCATGACGTTGTGTTGGCATTCTTCGATGCAGAAGAGCTGGGGCTGCAGGGCGCAAAGGCGCTGGTCGCCCGGCCCGTGCTGGATTTGCAGCGGGTGGCGCTGAATATCAATCTGGACATGGTCGGGCGCGGCGATCGTGGGGAATTGTATGCGAGTGGCAGTTACCACACGCCAGCCCTGCGTGAATTGATGCTGTCTTTGCCCGCCTCGCCGGATTTGCGCCTGAAGCTGGGGCACGACAGGCCTGAGCAGGGCCAGGATGACTGGACCACGCAGTCCGACCACTATCCCTTATTCCGGGCCGGGATACCGTTTTTGTACTTTGGCGTTGAAGACCATGCGGATTACCACCAGCCGGGTGATACGCCGGACAAAATCCAGCCCGCCTTTTATCAGGCTGCGGTCAATCTGATCGCCCAGGCGCTCAGGGCGGCGGATCAGCGGATATTACACGGTGGGTTGCAAGGTCGTTGACAGGTTCAGAAAAAGGATGCCGCATCACTTGAAGTGAAGGGCACACCCGGCTGAGGCCGGATTGGTGGTATCTGGGTATTTAGAAAACTAATTCGTGGTTTTAGCGACAAAATCCTTTAACTGCTTTCTAAAGCCCCGCTTACTTAGGTCTATAATGCGCGCTGCAAAAAAAAGCGGGTTTTTTTATTGAACTATTGGTACTCACGCCTACATGAACACACTTATCTGGTTTGTCATCCTATATTGGGTGATTTCGGTCGGTATCGGCTTATATGCTGCGCGCTATGTCAATAACTCCAAAGACTTCGCTGTCGCTGGCCGCTCGCTGCCTATGTATGTGGTGACTGCCACCGTGTTTGCGACCTGGTTCGGCTCCGAGGCGGTACTGGGGATTTCGTCTACCTTCGTCAAAGAAGGGCTTAAGGGCGTGGTGGCAGATCCGTTTGGCTCATCCATGTGTCTGATACTGGTTGGTTTATTCTTTGCCAAACCACTGTATCGCATGAACTTGCTGACCATCGGTGATTATTACCGCAATAAGTTCGGACGCGCGGTTGAAATATTGGTCACCCTGTGTATCGTGGTATCTTACCTGGGCTGGGTCGCCGCACAGATCAAGGCGCTGGGGCTGGTGTTCAACGTGGTGTCCGGCGGCTACATTCCTATGGATGTGGGCATGATCATCGGCGCTGCCAGTGTGTTGATCTATACCCTGATGGGCGGGATGTGGTCGGTCGCGATCACCGATTTTTTGCAAATGATTATCATCGTGGTCGGCATGGTCTATATAGGCTGGGAGGTATCGGGCATGGTCGGTGGTGCCGGTGTTGTGATAGAACATGCGGCGAATGCCGGTAAATTTGAGTTCTGGCCCGCCCCGGGCGCGCGCGAAATGCTGTGGTTCTTCGCCGCCTGGATAACGATGATGCTGGGCTCTGTACCGCAGCAGGACGTATTCCAGCGTGTGGCCTCATCAAAAAATGAAACTATCGCCGGACGTGCTTCGGTACTGGGCGGCTTATTGTATTTCGGTTTTGCGTTTATCCCTATGTTCCTGGCCTACTCGGCCACGCTGATCGATCCCTCCATGGTGGCCAGCCTGATCGACAAGGATTCCCAGCTGATTTTACCTACCCTGATCATGACCAAGGTGCCTATGCTGGCGCAGGTGATGTTCTTCGGTGCGTTGTTGTCCGCGATTAAAAGCTGTGCCAGTGCGACCTTACTCGCACCATCGGTTACGTTTTCAGAAAATATCCTGAAGCCGTTTTTTCCGCAGCAAAGTGATAAGCAATTTCTGCGCATGATGCGTATTGTGGTCTTGCTGTTCACGGCGGTGGTGACCTTGTTTGCGATGAATACGGAATCCAGTATTTATAAGATGGTGGAGAACGCGTATAAAGTCACGCTGGTGGCGGCCTTCGTACCGCTGGCTTTTGGCTTGTACTGGAAACGCGCTACCGCGCAGGGCGGCCTGGTTTCTATCCTGCTTGGTCTGAGCAGCTGGATTGTGCTTGAAATTACTGCGCCGGAAGGCTTTTGGCCGCCACAGCTGGTGGGGGTAGTGATGAGTATGGCGGGTATGCTACTGGGTTCGATCTTGCCACAATATACACGGCAAGCGGCGGAAGTCTGAGCCAGGCTTGATGCAATGCGCAAATTTTCCGGTAAAACCTTTATAATTCAGGGTTTTATCAGTTTTTTAGGGCGAGAGTATGCCGATTTACGCTTATCGTTGCGAACAGTGTGGTTTTGCCAAAGATGTATTGCAAAAGATTTCTGATGCGCCGCTGACTGACTGTCCTGAGTGTGGCAAGTCTGCATTTAAGAAGCAGGTGACTGCGGCTGGTTTTCAGCTCAAAGGTAATGGCTGGTATGTGACCGATTTCCGGGGTGGCTCGGGTGGATCGGGTGCTTCAGGCACATCAGGTGAGTCTGCCAGTGTGCCTGGTACGTCTGCACCTGCCGTTTCCGGTGAAGTGAAAACTGCGGCACCGGCTGCCGCGTCTACCACAGCGCCTGCTGCAACCGCGACCTCAGCGACAACAGCCGCGGCCAGCACCAGCTCCGGCTCTGCCGAAACTGCTTAAGCACAGGCTGCAGCGACTGAATTTTTTGATCAACATAGAATGTTCACCATGCGTAAATATTTCCTGACGGGCTTACTGATTTTGGTTCCACTGGCGATAACGCTGTGGGTGCTGCATGCCATTATCAGCACCATGGATCAGTCGTTGTTGTTATTGCCACCACAATGGCGTCCGCAAGAGTTATTCGGTTTTCAGGTATTGGGCTTCGGTGCGGTACTGACGGTGCTGATCATTTTCCTGACCGGTTTGCTGGCGCAGAACTTCATCGGTAATTACGTCGTGCGGGTTTGGGAAGGCTTGCTCAACCGCATCCCTATCGTGAATTCGATTTACTCCAGCGTGAAACAGGTATCAGACACGCTGTTTTCTTCGTCCGGCAATGCCTTTCGCAAAGCTGTGCTGATTGAGTATCCGCGTCAGGGTTCCTGGAGCATCGGTTTTCTGACCGGTGTACCAGGTGGCGATGTGGTCAATCATCTCAAAGGCGATTATGTCAGCGTGTATGTACCAACTACACCGAATCCGACTTCGGGCTTTTTCCTGATGGTGCCTAAGGCAGATGCTATAGAACTCAATATGAGTGTGGATGAAGCACTCAAATACATCGTTTCCATGGGCGTGGTGGCTCCCGAGCATCAACCACCAAAATAAGATAGCGCGGAATTTCGCGCTTCCTACACATTATTAATTTTGAAAACAGACAGGTAAGAAATATGTCCATGCGTACCCATTACTGTGGCCTCACTACTGAGGAATTACTCGGCCAAACCGTCAGCCTGTGCGGCTGGGTGCATCGTCGTCGTGATCACGGCGGTGTGATTTTCATCGATCTGCGCGACCGTGAAGGTCTGGTGCAGGTGGTTTGCGATCCGGATCGCGCGGATGTGTTTGCCGCTGCTGAAACTGTACGTAATGAATACTGCCTGCGCATCACCGGTCTGGTGCGTGCACGCCCTGAAGGCACTGGCAATGCAAATCTGAAATCCGGCAAGATCGAAGTGCTGGCGCATCAGGTTGAAATCCTGAATGCGTCCGTTACGCCACCATTCCAGCTGGATGATGACAACCTGTCTGAAACCACCCGTCTGACCCACCGCGTACTGGATTTGCGTCGTCCACAGATGCAAAACAATCTGCGTCTGCGCTACAAAGTGGCGATGGAAGTACGTAAGTTCCTGGATGCGAACGGCTTCATCGACATTGAAACACCGATGCTGACCAAATCGACACCGGAAGGCGCCCGTGATTACCTGGTGCCATCGCGTGTGAACGCCGGTGAATTCTTCGCTTTGCCACAATCCCCGCAATTGTTTAAGCAATTGCTGATGGTCGCTAACTTTGACCGCTACTATCAGATCACCAAGTGCTTCCGTGACGAAGATCTGCGTGCAGACCGTCAGCCTGAATTCACCCAGATCGACTGCGAAACATCCTTCATGTCTGAGCAGGAAATCCGTGACATGTTCGAAGGCATGATCCGTCTGGTGTTCAAAAACACGCTGAACATCGATCTGCCTGACCCATTCCCGGTCATGGAATATGCAGAAGCCATGGGCCTGTATGGTTCCGATAAACCGGATATGCGCGTCAAACTGAAGTTCACAGAACTGACCGACGTGATGAAAGATGTCGACTTCAAAGTCTTCTCCGGTGCAGCCAATATGCACAATGGCCGCGTGGTTGGTATGCTGGTACCGGGCGGCGCTAACATGCCACGTTCCGAGATCGACGCTTACACCCAGTTTGTCGCGATTTACGGCGCTAAAGGTCTGGCCTACATCAAGGTCAATGAACTGGCAAAAGGCCGTGATGGTCTGCAATCGCCTATCGTTAAAAACATCCACGACGCTGCGCTGACCCAGATTCTGGAACGCACCGGCGCGAAAGATGGCGATCTGATTTTCTTCGGTGCCGACAAAGCCAAGGTCGTCAACGATGCGATCGGCGCACTGCGCGTGAAAATCGGTCACAGTGAATTCGGTAAATCCAATGGCTTGTTCGACGACGTCTGGAAGCCACTGTGGGTGATCGACTTCCCTATGTTTGAACATGATGAAGAAAACGACCGCTGGGCCGCTGTGCATCATCCTTTCACTGCACCGAAAGATGGTCACGAAGATTTGATGGAAACTGATCCGGGCAAATGTATCGCTAAAGCCTATGACATGGTTCTGAACGGTTGGGAACTGGGTGGCGGTTCTGTGCGTATTCACCGTGCTGACGTACAAAGCAAGGTATTCCGCGCTCTGAAGATCAGCGATGACGATGCAAAACTGAAATTCGGCTTCCTGCTGGACGCTCTGCAATACGGCGCGCCTCCACACGGTGGTCTGGCTTTCGGTCTGGACCGTATCGTGACCATGATGGCAGGTGCTGAGTCTATCCGTGACGTGATCGCTTTCCCGAAAACACAACGTGCACAAGACTTGCTGACCCATGCACCGTCTCCGGTCGATGAAAAACAACTGCGTGAACTGCACATCCGTTTGCGCGCTGCTGAACCAGCCATCAAGGCCTGATGCAGCTTCTCCTGCTGATCTGAAGCAGGATAGCTCCAATAAAAAAGCGCGGATGATGTCCGCGCTTTTTTTTCAGGCTGAGAGAGTGATTCACATGTAAAGAACAAGGAAATCAGAATGGCGACCACATGGACATTACGCAGCGCAGTCCCTGGTGATGCAAACCGGCTGGCCGTGCTCGCAGCGCAGGTCTGGACGCATACTTACTGCAAGCAGGGCATTAATCAGGACATCGCTGCATATGTGTTGAACAGCCTGACGCCTGCTGCTTTTCTGGTGATGCTGCAGCAACCGCAACTGCGCCTGACTGTGGCGGAGCAGGATGGATTTTTGCTGGCTTATGCTTTGATTGATACCGAGAGTTGTGCCAGTCTCAGCGATGCTGAGCGTGCGCAGCCTACTTATGGCGTGGAATTGGCAACCCTGTATGTGCAGGCACATGCGGCCGGGCAGGGCATAGGCAGCACCTTGTTACATCATGCAGAGCAGTTGGCAGCGAGCCAACAAGCGCGGCTATGGCTCAAGGTCAACGCGCAGAATGACCGGGCGATCCGTTTTTATGAACAACATGCTTATCAGCGCTTAGGTGACTGGTATTTTGAGCTTGGCGAGGGGCGTTATCTGAATTACCTGATGGGGCAATAGCAAACGGCGCAGGGGATGAAATCGGATGTAAGATGAAAGTTACAATTTTTACATATAGAAAAGATCACTTTTTGCTTTGCTTAGTGTAAATTTCCCGTTTTCTAATGCTACTCAGGATCGGATACATGACGCTGCGCACCACTACCCCGTATCATATTGGCTTATGCCTGACTGCCGTGCTCGCATTGAGTGCCTGCGGTGAGAAAAAAACCGAGCTAGGACAAGGCTCGTCTGAGGTCACAGGCTCAGCCGGTCCGGCGGGAGCCAAGGGAGCCAGCAAATCCCTGACACAATGTACAGCGCCAGTCGCTACGCTGGCACTGGTCGAAAATCCCAATGGTTACACCTTACAGAGCTCCTATAACCTGCCAACTTCGCCGGTGCCGCTGATCCGTTTGCTGGCACAGCAAAGCGGCTGCTTCAGGGTAGTGGACCGCGCTTCCGGTTTAAAGTCTGTAATACAGGAACAGGATTTGCAGGCGCAAGGCATCATACGCAAGAACACCACGGTGCATAAGGGCAAAGGCTATGAAGCGCAATACACCATGATCCCTAGCCTGACGTTTTCCGAAAGCCGCGCCGGTGGTGGTATCGGTGCCATTATGGGCATGATCCCTTTCCTTAAAAATTTCACAGGTTATGCCGAAAAAGTCACTTTCAAAGAGGCGCAAGTTGCCTTGCTGCTAACTGATAACGAAACCACAGAGCAAATTGCAGCGGCGACCGGGGCCGCCAAATCCACCGATCTCGGCATGGGTGGCCTGAGCTTCGGTGCGGGCGGTGGCGGTCTGGGCGCAGGCTGGAGTAATACCAACGAAGCCAAAGTCATCGTGGCCGCTTTTCTGGATGCGCACAATAAGCTGGTGAGCCAGGTGCAGCATTTACAGAGCAAGGAATTACCGCCTGCAGTACCGAAAAAATAAGCGAAACATATAGCCACTAAAAGGCTGACAGTTTGTGCGGTCAGCCTTTTAGTTATGTTGTACTTGAGTCAGTTCCAGTCTGTAATAAGGGGAGAATATTTTTGCATTGCACAGTAGTGCAGGCGATGGACTGAAATCTGCTGGCTGTTGAATTTGTGCGAAAAAATGAGGTGATCATTTTTTAAAAAAATATTGCGCTGCATTAAGTTAAGTATTGTCAATTCTCCATACTCCCCTTATTTTCCTGATGGAAAGTGCTATAACACACACATCAAGCCAATTGATTGTTTCGCACTGTTAGGAGCCCCTATGAAATTACGTTCCGCCTCTCTCGTCGCCAGTACTTTTATCGCTGTTTTCTTTTCCGGATTGGCCTGCGCAGCCGAACATGGCAGTGAAGCCGACGCGCAGAAAATGGTCAAAGACGGCGTCGCACTGGTGAAATCTGCCGGTGCTGACAAAGCCTATAAAACCTTTACCGAACATCCTGACGGGGCTTTTAAAGACCATGACCTGTATGTGTTTGCCTATGATTTTGAGGGTAATTGTCTGGCCCAGGGAGCGAATGCGAAGATGGTCGGGAAGAATTTATTAGGCATGAGAGATGTGGATGGCAATGCCTTCATCAAGGGCATGATAGACATGGTTAAAGCTTCGGGTAAAGGCTGGTATGGGCCCTATAAATTCAATAACCCGGCCACCCAGTCTTATGAGCTGAAAAAATCCTATTGTGAGCGTGGTGCAGGAGACAGCATGCTATGCGTGGGCGTCTACGCATCTAAATAAAAGGACTGACGTAAATCTGCTCCAGCTGCGTTTTGGCTCCTTGTCGTACTTAGCGTACTGCCTGCGTCGCCAAGCCTTGCCGGGACAATTTTTCGTAATTCCTCAATAGCAATCAAAATGAGAGTTGGCATGGCGTCTCATCAGCGCCATGCTTTTTTTGTCGATTTGCTGTGCTCAGCTACCTGCAGCAATCATAGTAAGGTTGCTACTCAGCACCGCTCACAGCACTGTGAGCGAAACCAGTTAGAATAGCGCTGTTGCTGACTAGGGAACGAAGATCCACGATGCCTCTGCCTTTGTTACGAAGGCTGTGTCGGTTTTGACTTCCGGTCAGTGTTGATGACGGTTTTTCTTCTGACTTGTTGCTATGCCCTATAAGATTCCTGAGTCTGTACTGGTCGTGATTTATACCCCTGCACTGGATGTGCTCTTGCTGGAGCGCGCTGACAAGCCAGGCTTCTGGCAATCGGTGACCGGCTCCAAAGACACGCCCGATGAGCCGCTGGCGTACACCGCCGTCCGTGAAGTGGCAGAAGAAACCGGGATAGACGCGACGCTGCACCAACTGAATGACTGGGAACTAAGCAATATCTACGACATTTACCCGGTCTGGCGCCACCGCTATGCGCCGGGTGTGACACAGAATACCGAACATGTATTTGGACTGTGTGTGGATGCGATTCAGGCGGTTACGCTGGCGCCACGAGAACACTTGCAGTATCGCTGGCTGCCCTGGCATGCGGCCGCCGATGCCTGTTTTTCGCCATCGAACGCGGAAGCGATTTTGCAGCTGCCGCACCTGCATGCGAAGTTTCATCCTGGTGCTGTTGAGCAGGTCGCCAGCGTATGACACTGAAAATCGCCAGCTACAATATTCATAAAGGCGTCAGCGCATTTGGCCGTCAGGCCCGTATTCATCATTTAAAAGATGCGATTGTTACGCTGGATGCGGATCTGGTGTTTTTACAGGAAGTTCAGGGACAGCATGATTTGCATGCACGCCGTCACCCACATTGGCCACAGCAAGCCCAGCATGAATTCCTGGCCGGGGACTCACATCACGCTGCTTATGGCATGAATGCCGTTTATGATCACGGGCATCATGGCAATGCGCTGCTGAGCCGCTTCCCGATTCACTCTCAGGCTAACCATGATGTGTCTGATCATGCGTATGAACAGCGTGGCATTTTGCATGCTGTGGTCGATCATCCGGCTGCGCCCATCCATTGCTTTGTAATTCATCTGGGTTTGTTTGCTGCCAGCAGAAAGCGTCAGATTGCGGCGCTGATTGCAACCATAGAACGCGATACGCCGAGTGATGCACCACTGATCATTGCAGGCGATTTCAATGACTGGAATCAGCGTCTGAGTCAGGATTTATATCATGCGCTGGGCGTACGTGAAGCCTTTGATATGGATGCCACGCACCGGCATCCGGCTTTTTTGCCGGCCAGTCTGCATCGTTTGTGGAAGCCATCGCGCCCCAGTCATGCCAGAACTTTTCCGGCTGGCTTACCCTGGCTCTGCCTGGACCGTGTGTATCTGCGCGGCTTTGAGGTCAGTCAGGCGCAGGTACTCAGCGGTAAGCCCTGGACCAGTTTATCGGATCATGTACCGATCAGCGCTGAATTGCAGTTACTGCAGCCAGGGCAGTCTGAGCGATGAGTAAGCTCACGTTCATCGATGGCAACGATGTGCGCCTGCTACGTTCGGGCAAGGAATTTTTTCCGGAACTGCTGGCTGCGATACACAGCGCGCAGCAGGAAATTTATCTTGAAACCTATATCTTCACTGCCGATCCGACCGCCAATCAGGTCAGGGATGCGCTGAAGGCCGCAGCCTGTCGTGGCGTCACCGTCCGGGTCGTGATTGACTGGCTGGGCAGTGGCAGGGCAGCAGCAGAAACCCTGGTGGCTGACTTATGCGCGGCCGGTGTGGCTGCACGTTGTTTCAATCCCTGGTTCCGCCGTGGCCTGGCGCGTACCCACCGCAAAATTCTGGTGGCCGACCGTGCCGTCGCGCTGCTTGGCGGCCTCAATATTATCGATGATCTGGTGTCGGATGATGGCTGGGATTTGCCTCTCCCTTTTCCACGCTGGGATTTTGCTGTCAGCCTGCGTGGACCCTTGGTGCATCATGTGTTTCACGAAGTGGATGCGCAATGGCGGCGAACCGGTAAGCTCAATTTACGTGCGCGCTTTGCATTGATGCGCGATTTGCATCAGGAAGCGAAAGTCGCACGCACACGTTTGAGTCTGGCCGCCTTGCTGGTCCGGGATAATCTGCGCAACCGCAGTACGATCCAGAAAGCCTATCTGCAGGCGCTGGGTCAGGCAAAGCGGCGTGCGATTCTGGTCACACCGTATTTCGCACCGGGCCGCAAATTTCGGCGCGCACTGACTGCTGCAGCTAGCCGGGGTGTACAGGTAACGCTGCTGGTTGGGGTTGGACAATTTGCCTTGCAGGATGCGGTCGCGCAGTCGTATTACCCGCGCCTGTTACGGCAGGGCGTGCGGATTGTCGAATATCACAAAACCCAATTGCATGCGAAAGTCGCGATTGTCGATGATGACTGGGCGACAGTGGGTTCGAGTAATTTCGATGCACTCAGTTTGTTTCTGAATCATGAAGCCAATATCGTGATTCAGGATGCTGAATTTACCGCTGAATTAGAAGCCGAGCTCAGTCAGGGAATAGAAGACGGTAGCGTAGTGCAGGAAGCGGATTTTTCCAGCCTGCCATGGACGCGCAAACTGTGGAATGGCTTCGCTTTTCTGGTGTACCGCAATCTGATGCGCATCATGACCTCCGGGCATTACGGCTGATGACGCTGTTACACGGCATCGACTTCACCTCCGCACCCAGTCGTCGTAAGGGTATTACGATTGCGACTGCGCTCGCACAAGACGGTGGGCTGACATTGAGCGGGCTCACGACACTGCATAGCCTGACTGAATTCTCTGCGTGGTTACAGCAACAGGAAGACTGTGTGGCTGCGTTTGACCTGCCTTTTTCACTGCCACGTGAATTGATCGGGCAGCAGGGCTGGCCGCAGCACTGGCCTGCGCTGATCGCTGAGCTGAGCACACTCAGCCGTGCCGGTTTGCGCGAAGTCTGCAAAGCCTTTTGCGATGCCAGACCGGTCGGTAATAAATTTGCCCACCGCGCCACCGACCTGCCCGCTGGGTCGTCTCCTTCGATGAAATGGGTGAATCCGCCGGTCGCTTACATGCTGCATGCCGGCATGCAGCTGATACTACAGGCCGGATTTTCTGTACCTGGCATGCATCTGGCGCAGCCGCGCAAAATTGCGCTGGAAGCTTATCCCGGCATGGTTGCGCGCAGTGTGACGCGATTGTCGTATAAAAGCGATGATAAAGCGAAGCAGGATGCATCCCGTACTGAGCAGCGTGGCCGTATTATCGCGGCCATCGAAGCCGGGGCAACGCCCTGGCAAACTCCGTTGCAATTAGGGCCGTGGCGCGATGCGATTCTGGCCGATAGCAGTGCCGATTTGCTCGATGCGGTGCTGTGCCTGCTGCTGGCAGGCTGGGCCTGGCAGCGCCGCGAACAGCAGTTTGGCTTGCCCGCCTTTGATGCATTAGAAGGCTGGATCGTCGCTTGCGAGTTGGCCAGCCGCTGAGTCACGCGATCATGAACTGCAAATGAGTCGTGCTGCTGCAGCACAGAAATGGCTTGTAATTCAACTGAGGCTGCAATACATTGCTTCAAAATAGAATGAACGTACGAAATTTTGCGTCTGGCTGTCAGTCAGCGCGGACGGCAACACCTTCGCTTAACCTATCCCATGACAGACACTACACGTATTGATAAATGGCTGTGGGCTGCGCGTTTTTTTAAAACCCGCAGCCTGGCCACTCACGCCGTCGAGTTGGGCCGCGTGTTACAGAATGAACAGAGAGTTAAACCCGCGCACAGCGTAAAACCCGGTGATCTGATCCAGGTCACGCATGGTGAACAAACCTGGGAAGTCCAGGTAGTGCGCATCCTCGAAATGCGCGGTTCTGCTGCGGTGGCGCAAACCATGTATCAGGAAACGCCGGACAGCCAGGCACGCCGCCTCACGCAGGCTGAGAACCGCAAGTATTATCGCGAACCGGCCGCTGCCATACAGGGAAGACCGACCAAACGGGATCGACGTCAGCTCGATTTCGATCGTCACTAGGCGGTTGAGTCGCAGGTAACAGCAGGCCAATTCATAAAAACAGTCTGAGGACATCGAGATGAAATACCGCTGTCGCAAAACAAATAGATACTCTCCTCTAAAGGCGGAAAGCAGTTTGACTTTTCATGCGCTCTGACTAATAGTACGAGCGTTCGATTAATTCACTCGTTTGCATATTTTTGCTAAACGTAAAGCATTTCAAAATAAGCAATGTAATATGAATATGACATCGAAATTCATGCGCAAAGGGGAACTGACCCGCGCGGCTATCCTGGATGTAGCCCTGGATGCAGCCAGTCGTGACGGTATAGAAGGTCTGACTATCGGTTTGCTGGCTGACAAAATGAACATGAGTAAGTCTGGCGTATTTGCGCATTTTGGCTCACGCGAGGATTTACAAATCGAAGTGCTGAAGCTGTATCACCATCACTTTGAGCAGGAAGTGTTCTACCCGAGTATGAAAGAAGAGCGCGGCTTACCGCGTCTGCAGTCGATGTTTGCATTGTGGATTAAACGCGTGACGGTGGAAATCGCCTCCGGTTGCATCTATATCAGTGGTGCGGCGGAATACGATGACCGGCCTGGTCCGATCAGGGATGAACTGGTCGGCATGGTCAGAGCCTGGCAAGGTGCTTTACACCGTGCAGCTACCCAGGCGATTCAGCTTGGGCATTTACGCGCCGGGGTGGATCCGGAACAGATCGTGTATGAAATGTATGGCCTGATACTGGCGTTACACCATGATGCGCGCTTCTTGCGCAAACCTGGCAGTGTCGACCGGGCTCAGGCAGGTTTTGAACGTATGATCGAATGCTATGCACCAGTCGTTGAAGCTGCTTAAGCGGATAAGCGTACTGGTTTTTTTCAGAAGAGACAGAGACGGTAGCCGTATGTCACACCTGCCTGTCACTGGTTTCTGCAGTTTCTAAACTCAACTATTTAATTTTGCCGTCAGGAGATAATCATGGGTCAATATATCGCTCCATTGCGTGATATGCAGTTTGTGTTGCATGAATTACTGAATGTCGAATCCGAGCTCAAGCAATTGCCAGCGCACGCGGAAGTCGATGCCGATATCATCAACCAGATTCTGGAAGAAGGCGGCAAATTCACGTCTGAAGTGTTGTTCCCGCTGAACCATTCCGGTGATCGCGAAGGCTGCCACCACGATAAAGAAACAAAAACGGTGACGACACCAAAAGGCTTTAAAGAAGCTTACGAACAGTACATCGCTGCAGGCTGGCCTGCATTGTCCTGCGATCCTGAATTTGGTGGTCAGGGTTTGCCGCTGGTGGTCAACAATTCATTCTATGAAATGCTGAACTCGGCCAACCAGGCATGGACTATGTATCCAGGCCTGTCCCACGGCGCTTACGAGTGCATTCATGAGCATGGTACAGAAGAGCAAAAAGCGTTGTACCTGCCTAAACTGATTTCTGGCGAATGGACAGGCACCATGTGTCTGACCGAGCCACACTGCGGTACCGATCTGGGACTGCTGCGTTCTAAAGCAGAGCCACAGGAAGACGGCACTTACAAAATCACCGGCGCTAAGATTTTTATCTCGGCTGGTGAACACGACATGTCACACAACATCGTCCATCTGGTGCTGGCACGTCTGCCAGGCGCACCGGAAGGTTCGAAAGGTATTTCCCTGTTCATCGTGCCTAAGTTCCTGCCGAATGCAGATGGTTCTAACGGTGCACGTAACCCGATTTTCTGCGGCGCGATCGAAGAAAAAATGGGTATCCACGGTAACTCTACCTGCCAGATGAATCTGGACGGTGCAACTGGCTGGCTGATCGGCGGCCCGCACAAAGGTCTGAACGCGATGTTCGTGTTCATGAACGCAGCGCGTCTTGGCGTTGGTATGCAAGGTCTGGGTCTGACTGAAGTCGCGTATCAAAATGCATTGGTCTACGCAAAAGACCGTATCCAGATGCGTAGCCTGTCTGGCCCGAAAGCACTGGACAAGCCTGCCGATCCTATCATCGTGCATGCAGACGTACGCCGCATGCTGCTGACCGCTAAAGCCTATGCAGAAGGCGCACGCGCGTTCTGCTCTTACGTCGCACTGCAACTCGACAAAGAACTGAACCATCCAGACGAAGCAGTCCGTAAAGATTGCGCTGATGAAGTCGCGTTGCTGACACCTGTTGTGAAAGCCTTCATCACCGACAATGCATGGACGTCGACCTCTGAATGTCTGCAAGTGTACGGTGGTCACGGCTTCATCGCAGAATGGGGCATGGAACAGTATGTCCGTGACGCGCGTATCAACATGATTTACGAAGGCACCAATACTGTCCAGTCGCTCGATTTGCTGGGTCGTAAAATTCTGATGGATAACGGCGCAAAACTGCGTAAATTCGGCGCAAAAGTACAAGCTTTCGTTGAAGCGAACGGTACCAATGAAGCACTGGCTGAATTCGTGACACCGCTGGCTGAGCTGGGTGACAAAGTCACTAAGCTGACCATGGAAATCGGCATGAAAGCCTTCCAGAATCCAGATGAAGTCGGTGCTGCTGCCGTGCCTTACCTGCGCGTAGTCGGTCACCTGGTATACAGCTATTTCTTTGCACAAATGGCGAAAATCGCTCTGGAAAAACAGGATTCCGGCGATACATTCTACAAAGCGAAACTGGCTACCGTACGTTTCTACTTCGCCCGCCTGTATCCTGAAACAGCGATGCTGATCCGTCAGGCACGTTCCGGTTCCGCGAACCTGTTGTCGCTCGAAGCAGATTTGTTCTGATGGTATGACTCACGGGGAGTGCGATGTACTCCCTGTGTTTGTAGTCGGGTGTATTGATACACCACGTGATCTTTGGAATAAGCAGGCTGCGCAATGCGCGGCCTGTCGGTTCAGCCCGCTGTTGAGGGTAAAGATCATTTGCAGATAATTTGCTTTTCGTTGTTTTACGAATTTCAACCGAGGTTAAAAATGACCAATTTCATCGTTAAAAAAGTCGCTGTTCTGGGCGCTGGCGTGATGGGTGCGCAAATCGCCGCTCACTGCGTCAATGCAAAAGTACCTGTAGTCCTGTTCGATCTGCCAGCTAAAGAAGGTCCAAAAAACGGCATCGTTCTGCGCGCGATAGAAAACCTGAAAAAACTCAATCCTGCTCCTTTGGGTAACAAAGATGATGCAGCCCTGATCGAAGTCGCCAATTACGAAGATAACCTCGACGTGCTGGCTGGCTGCGATCTGATCATCGAAGCCATTGCTGAGCGCATGGACTGGAAACATGACCTGTACAAAAAGGTTGCTCCACATATTGCACCAAATGCGATCTTCGCCTCGAATACTTCCGGTCTGTCCATCACCGCCTTGTCTGAAGGCTTTGAAGCAGAACTGAAAGCCCGCTTCTGCGGCGTGCACTTCTTCAACCCACCACGTTATATGCACCTGGTGGAACTGATCCCTACCGTCTCTACCCGTGCTGAAATCATCGACCAGCTCGAAGGCTTCCTGACCACCACGCTGGGCAAAGGCGTGGTACGCGCTAAAGATACACCGAACTTCATCGCTAACCGCGTTGGTATTTTCGGTATGCTGGCCACCATCTATGAAGCAGAAAAATTTGGTCTGACCGTAGACGTGGTGGATGACCTGACCGGTAAAAAACTGGGCCGTGCTTCTTCCGGTACCTTCCGTACTGCGGACGTTGTTGGTCTGGACACCATGGGTCATGTAATCAAAACCATGCAGGACAACCTGGCGGATGATCCTTTCTTCGCTGTCTACAAAACACCGGACGTATTGGCTAAGCTGGTAGCGGCAGGTGCGTTGGGTTCCAAGACCGGTGCCGGTTTCTACAAAAAAGTCGGTAAAGACATCTTGCGTCTGGATTTCGCATCCGGCGAATATGTAGTGGGTGGCGCCAAGGCAGACGACGTAGTTGCGCGTATGCTCAAGGAAAAAGATCCGGTCAAGAAAATGAAAACCTTGCGTGAATCCAGCCATGTACAGGCACAGTTCCTGTGGGCGATTTTCCGCGATGCTTTCCACTATATCGCCGTGCATGGCGCGACGATCGCTGACAATGTACGCGATATCGACTTCGCAATGCGCTGGGGCTTTGGCTGGAACGTAGGTCCGTTTGAAACCTGGCAGGCATCGGGCTGGCAGGAAGTGGCAGGCTGGGTCAAAGAAGATATCGAAGCAGGTAAGGCTCTGTGCAATACACCATTGCCAGCCTGGGTATTTGATGGCCGCACCGGTGTACACAGCGCCGAAGGTTCCTGGTCGCCAGTCAGCAGCAGCTACGTACCACGCTCTGCACTCAAAGTGTATGACCGTCAGGTATTCCGTGCACCGGTACTGGGTGCAGGCGCAGAAAGCGGTGCCAATGCCGGCACGACTTTCTTCGAAGATGAATCGGTCCGCATCTGGCATCAGAACGATGACGTGCTGATTCTGTCCATGAAAACCAAGATGCACGTGATAGGCCCAGGCGTGATCGAAGGTATGGAAAAAGCGATCGCTGAAGCCGAGAAGAATTTCAAAGGCCTGGTGATCTGGAGTGCGGATGCAGCTGATGGTGGCGCGTTCTCTGCTGGTGCCGACCTGCAAGCGATGCTGCCGCTGTTCATGTCCGGTGGTATCAAGGCGATTGAGCCTGCGATCTCCCGTCTGCAAAATGCCCACCAGGCGCTGAAATACGCGAACATCCCGGTCGTGGCTGCTGTGTCCGGTCTGGCACTGGGTGGCGGCTGTGAATTGATGATGCACGCTGCGAAGCGTGTGGCATCGATCGAATCCTACATCGGTCTGGTCGAAGTCGGCGTTGGTCTGGTTCCAGGCGGTGGTGGTCTGAAAGAAGCCGCAGTACGTGCTGCAGCGGATGCCAAAGGCACAGACTTGCTGCAATTCCTGAAGAACTACTTCACCAATGCAGCGACTGCAGCGGTCTCCAAATCTGCGCTGGAAGCGAAGAAAATGGGTTACCTGTCCGACAGCGACGTCATCGTGTTCAACCCGTATGAATTGCTGCATGTAGCGAAAGTAGAAGCACGTGCGATGTTCGATGCGGGCTACCGCGCACCGATGAAAAAACTGGTGCCTGTGACTGGCCGTCATGGCATCGCGACCATAGGCGCACAGTTGATCAATATGCGTGACGGTGGCTTCATCTCTGCGCATGACTTCAAACTCGGCAAGATGATTGCAGAAGTAGTTTGCGGTGGCGATATCGACAATGGCAGTCTGGTCAGCGAACAATGGTTGCTCGATATGGAGCGTAAAGCGTTTATGGAATTGCTGAATCATCCGAAAACGCAAGAGCGCATCATGGGCATGATGCAAACCGGCAAACCAGTACGTAACTAATTAAAAGCTTAAAGACCAAAAACCCTTGGACACAGAGACAAGGAGACACAGAGATGGCACAGAGAGCACCCTGTCCTGTTGACTTGCTCTGTTTTTCCTCTGTGTCTCTGTGCCTCTGTGGTGAGGGGTTTTTGAAGATTAAGCCTGAGCTGACCTTAACGAATTGAGGTAATCAAAAATGACTAAACAACTCCAAGACGCGTATATCGTCTCTGCTACCCGTACCCCTATCGGTAAATCCGGTCGCGGTATGTTCCGTAACACCCGTCCGGATGACCTGCTGGTGCGCGTATTGCAATCGGCTATGGCACAGGTCCCGAATCTGGATCCTAAGCTGGTTGAAGACGCGATTGTTGGCTGCTCCTTCCCGGAAGGCGCACAGGGTCTGAATCTGGCACGTATGGGCGTATTGCTGGCTGGCTTGCCGAACACTATCGGTGGTGTCACTATCAACCGTTACTGCGCATCCGGTATCACTGCCGTGGCGATGGCAGCTGACCGCATCCGTGTTGGTCAGGCTGATGTGATGATCGCAGCTGGCGTGGAATCGATGTCTATGGTGCCTATGATGGGTAGCAATCCATCCATGAACATGGCGATCCTGAACGACGAAAACGTCGGCATGGCTTACGGCATGGGTCTGACTGCTGAAAAAGTAGCGCAGCAATGGAAAATCTCGCGTGAAGCGCAGGATGCATTTGCGCTGCAATCGCACCAGCGCGCCATCGCGGCACAGAATGCGGGTTACTTCGATGCAGAAACCACTTCCGTGGACATCATCGACCGCGTACCGAATCTGGTGACTGGCGAAATCGAACTGAAAACCCGCACTGTGAGCCGTGATGAAGGCGCACGTCCTGACACCACCATCGAAGGTCTGGCACGTCTGAAGCCAGTCTTCGCTGCTAAAGGTTCTGTCACTGCCGGTAACAGCTCCCAGACTTCCGACGGTGCAGGTGCTTTGCTGATCGTCAGCGAAAAAATCCTCAAGCAGTTCAATCTGACACCGCTGGCACGTTTCGCGTCTTTCGCAGTACGTGGCGTACCACCGGAAATTATGGGTATCGGTCCGAAAGAAGCGATCCCGGCTGCTTGCCGTGCTGCTGGCATTACGCAGGATCAGATCGACTGGTTTGAACTGAATGAAGCGTTTGCCGCACAATCGCTGGCCGTGGTGCAGGATCTGGGTCTGGATCCAGCCAAGGTCAATCCTATGGGTGGCGCGATCGCTCTGGGTCACCCACTCGGCGCAACCGGTGCAATCCGTTCCGCAACCACTATCCATGCGCTGCATCGTAACAAGCTCAAATACGGCATGGTCACGATGTGCGTCGGTACCGGTATGGGTGCAGCAGGTATTTTCGAACGTTGCTGATAGTCCGCATTGGGTTCTGAGAAAAACCGCACAGAGCGATTTGTGCGGTTTTTTTTCAAACCGGAAGCCCGGCAGCCGCTGGCTGCTGACGCTACAATGCCAGGCATGTCAACACCTTACATGACAGAATACACAACAACTAACGGGACACAATATGGATATCCAGACTCAGACCGAACAAGGCGTATTGACCATACAGTTCAATCGTCCGGAAAAAAAGAACGCGATCACACAAAGCATGTACCAGACCATGGCCGATGCCTTGCGTGCAGCGGAAACCGATAGCGCAGTGCGCGCCATCCTGATCACCGGCCAGCCAGAGATTTTCACGGCAGGGAATGATCTGGAAGACTTCATGAAAAACGCCAGCAGCTTTGCCACCAGCACTGCAGTACCGCCGGTGTATCAGTTCATGCAGGCGCTGAATGAATCCAGCAAGCCAGTGATCGCAGCCGTGTCCGGTGCGGCAGTGGGGATCGGTACCACCTTACTCATGCATTGCGACCTGATTTATCTGGCTGAGAATGCGAAGCTGTCCATGCCTTTCACGCAACTGGGTCTGTGCCCGGAATTCGCGTCCAGCATGGTGTTCCAGCAAATTGTCGGCTATCAGCGTGCAGCAGAAAAACTGATGCTGGGCGAGGCCTTCAGCGCGCAGGAAGCGATGGAGATGGGCTTCGTGAACAAGGTATTGCCTTTGGCCGAATTACTGCCTTACGCGCAGCAGGTCGCGGCGAAACTGGTCGCGCTGCCAGCTGCTTCCATCCGCGTCACTAAACGTCTGATGAAGGCGAATCAGCCAGCCGCGATTCAAGCCAAGATGGTGGAAGAAAACCAGCATTTTGCTGCGATGCTGGCAGCACCGGAAGCGCGTGAAGCCTTCATGGCATTCTTTCAAAAACGCAAACCGGATTTCAGTCAGTTCAACTAAGTTGCCAGCAGCCCGCAACGCGGGCTTGCAGTCGCAGCATCTGTGAATCAATACATCAGGCCCGCATCATGCTGGCCTGATGCATATCTGCACCTGACTATACAATTTACAGTATGCCAGGCAGGAACTGGATGCCGGTGCGTTTTACCAGCTCTTCATAGCTGATAGGCTTGCCCGGTTTGGCATCGTCAGCGTTTTCCACCCAATACGCCCAGGCCCGTTTTTCAGCCGGGTCGTACATCAGTTTAAACAGATACTTAGGCACCCAGACCTGGTTCCTGCCTATGGTTGGTGGCTGGGTGTCGAATACCGGACCAGTCACGATATAGACATCGCCGGTGGCGCGCATCGCATATTTGCGTGCGGCTTTTTCGATATTGGCCCAGGTCTTGCGATTATTTTCCGGTGCTTGCGGCACCATATTTGCCAGCGAAAAGCTCTGTGCCATGCCTTCGTCACTCGCCATATCACCCGCCGGTGCCATGTGGCCACGGTCATAACCGGAACCCTTGTAATCCTCCAGCTCGGCCCGTTCTGCGCGCGGTAAACGCGCATCGGCAAAGAAGCGATTGGTTCTTTCTTTATCCTGTGCATCCAGCACACTGCGCCGGTTCAGCTTTTCTGCGACATACAGCGGGGTACGGCTTTTACCGGAATGCATGACGGCAAATGCGGAAAAGCACAAAGGCCGGGTATTGAGCTGACGCTCATTCGGAATCACTGGCGCGGTTTCTTTGGCAAAAAACTGAGGGCAATCTGAAAACGGGGTAGTGGCATTGGCAATGCTGGTCATACTGGCTGCGGCAGCCAGGACCAGTCCTAAAGCAAACTTCTTGAGCATATCGGAGCAATTCAGAGGAAAAATTGGTTAGCTGCATACGCTTCCCGGCAGCAAATTGAAAACAGCAGACGGGGTTGGATGCGAGACACCATGATGGCGTCAATGAAAGATTCTACAGAGAAATTTATTGAAATTCAGCAATGCAAGAAGAGAAAAATTGAATTTCGTGAAAGAGAATGTTAATTACATTAAATATTGATCATCTGTTGATGCTTCAATATCTCGGAACAGCCAAAAGAAATCCCTGTCGCTGCCGTAACTGAAGAAATTGAAAGAGGGAATTTGTCCGCATGAAACGTAAAAAATTACAGCCGGCCTTAGCCAAACCGCGCAATCCGCATGCGCTGGCGGCACGCTTACGCAATGCCGGTGCGCATAGCGGGCCACATCCTTTGCGCGAGGACAGGCGTAAGCAAAAACAGCAATTGCGCTCTGCGCTGGCGAGGTCGCGTAATGGTCTGGGCGAGGAGTAAGCACGGGGATGTCGCGCAACTTCTGAATAAATCCGGGAAAACCTGAGCAAAACGCAGTAAAGCTGAATAAAACGGAGCAAAACCGGAGCGACTTCACGTCATATTGCTCATTGACATGTTATTTACATATAAAATGCTTATCATATGGCAATTGTTGACATAGTTTGCGTGCCGCTGACGCAGGCAGCGATCAGGCAGACAACGGACTAAATCTGAAACCACATGCAAAACCAGCCTACAGTTACGAACAGCAATGGGGACGATGCCGCAGACGCGGTGGAGTTACCGTCAGGGAGCTATTACAAGCACTATCAGATCGAGGGACAGCTGGGTGAAGGAGGCTTCGGTCATGTCTTTCAGGCCTGGGATCCTAAGCTGTGCCGCCATGTCGCGATCAAACAGCTGAAAATAGACAGTCAGGAATCCGCACCGGCGACGGCTAAGTTACTGAAGGAAGCGCGCCTGGCCGCCTCGCTCAAACATGCTGCCTTTGTGCAGATATTTGCGATCGAAGATGATGTGTCCCCAGCCGCCATTGTGATGGAGCTGATACAGGGAAAAACCCTGAAGCAACTCATGCAGCAAGGTCCGGTGTCTGCTTCACGCGCAATCGAATGGCTGGTACAAGTGGCTGCGGCGATGCAGGTCGCGCATCAGGCTGGCCTGGTGCATGGCGATCTCAAACCTTCGAACTTGATGGTGGAAGCCTCAGGCCGTGTACGTATTCTGGACTTTGGTCTGGCTTCGCAAGACGACGCCCAGGCCACCGGTTCGGTCAGTTATGCGGATCCGCAAGGAACGATTGCTTACATGGCGCCAGAGCGTTTATTAGGACGCGCTGCCGATGCACAGGCTGATGTGTATGCATTGGGCGTGATGTTGTATGAAGCTGTAGCCGGCCACCGGCCCTTTCCGGAATTACAGGGTCTGGCACTGGCAGCAGCACATATGCAATCCAATTCAGAAACCTGGAGTTTCCCGCCGCAGTTAGAAACCACGGTGGTGCAACTGATACTTAGCATGACTGCGCGCCAGCCTGAGCGCCGTATTCCCGGCATGGCGGCAGTGGCGGAACGCATGCAGGATTTGCTGGCGCATGCAGATGCCAGCGGCATGCTTTCCGGCACGACGGTATCCGATACGCTGCCAGTCGCCGCGCCCGCCCAGCTGATGGCCGGACAAAGCCAGATACCCACTACCACCTGGCGACGTTACGCCAGTATCTTCGCTGCCGTAGTTGTGCTGGGCTTAGGCGCATGGAAGACCTATCCCTATCTGGAGGACAAGCTCAGCCTGCTCAAACCCTATTCAGAAGCACTGAGCATGCAGCAGGGCATACAGGCTTTGCAGTTATTTGATCGCCCGGGCAGCCTGGATAAAGCAACTAAGAGCTTTGAGACCATACTTAGACATAATCCCGAAAATGCAGCTGCCGTGGCGGGCATGGCGCTGGTGTACTGTTATCGTTATGCAAGTGATGAGAGAGATGAGCTCTGGTTAAGTAAGGCCGATGCCAGTGTCCAGCATGCGTTGAAATTGAATGCACAGTTGGCTATTGCACATGCGGCGAATGGCCTTCTGCAATTGAATAAAGGGAACAGAAAAGAGGCGCTGGAGATTTTCAATAGAGCGCTCGCTTTGGATGCATTGAATCGCTTCGCATGGTATGGAAAATTCGAAACCCTCGTGAAGCTGGGGCGATTGGATGAGGCGCGCGATTTCGCGCTGGATGCACGCAAGCGCTTTCCAGATGACCGATATTTTGCCGATGGTCTGGGCACCGCGCATTACATTGCCGGAGACCTGGCATCCGCTGAACAAGCTTTTCGCGACAGTATTCAATTGCAACCGGATGCGGTGAATGCCTATGCCAATCTGAGTGCGACGATGAGCCGTCAGGGACGCACGGAAGACGCGCTGCATGTCTTGCAACAAGGCTTACAGATACGCTCCAGCGGCAGGCTCAATACCGCATTGGGCGTGGCTTTATTTCAAAAGGCCGATTATCTGGGGGCTGCCAGTGCGTTTGAGCAGGCTGTGGCACCTGATAAGGGGAATCCTGCCAATTATAGCTATTGGGCCAATCTGGCGGATACTCTGCTGTGGATACCTGGTCGCAAGCCGGAAGCGCGCGCCGCCTATCTGAAAGCCAAGGAATTATTGGCACCACATTTGTTACGAGCACCCGACGATGTGGTGCTGGTGTACCGTATGGGCTTATATAGCGCCAGGCTGGGTGAAAAAGAAGAAGCTGTACGCCATATCAGGCATGCACTGGAACTGGCACCGGCGAATGCGAATGTACATTTCCGTGCTGGTATGGCATATGAATTGCTTGGTGACAGGCAGTTGGCTTTAGCAGAAATTGCAAAAGCTGTACAACTTGGCTTTCCGGTCAAGTCAATAGAAGCGGAACCGGATTTAATGGCCTTGCGCCGTGATCCGGCTTATCTGAAGTAGAACTTAATATTGCGGAGTCTGAATGGCAAAGAACTATGTGTTTACAGTGGATTTGAGATACGGCGGTACCACACCATCCTTTCTGATCTTCTTGGATGACAAGGATATCCTGCCTTTGAATACCATGCCCCCGCTGGCTTATGGCGACACTCTGAGGTTTTCGTTTAAAGGACGTGAAGTCCTGGATGGCGTGATGTACTGGCGCCCATTGGCAAATGATTTGCCACTGAATCCATTTGCCGGGCAAGAGGGATTTAAATTTCCGGTTAAAGAAGGCGATGTATTTACCGTCGATAAAAAGTCTGGTAACTGGAGCTTTGTGATCACAGGTACCTATCAGGCGACCCTGACTTTTGGCCATGAAGCGATCAGCATTCCTTTCCTGATTGATCCTGAAGCAGATGTGGGTACAGGTGGCGTAGGTCAGGAGTAATACAGATCTGCGCTGTATGGATAAAAAAACCGGCCGAGGCCGGTTTTTTTGTTTTCATCCTTACTGCGACGAACAAGGCGATCAGGCCAGCAGCAGCTTATCCGCTGAGTGCGCTAATGGCGATGATGCGTGCGTAACGGCGCAGGCTTTCGGCTGGGGTTTTGAGTTTGTGGGCGGCTTGCTCGATCACGCCCTGGGTCGCATCCAGCACAGCGCGTAATTCTGCGACCGGTATCTGCTCTGCCTTGCGTATCTGGCTATGCTGCTCCAGCAATTTATACATGGAGGGCCGTGATATGCCCAGCTCCTGCGCTGCCCCCTGGATATACCAGTCATGTTGTATCATCGCCTGCAGTACATCGTCTTCACTCAGGTCGGTCAATTTCTTGCGTACTGCAGGTGCTGTCTCGCTGCTTTTCGTTGCAAGGCTCGTCGAGGGCGTGGCTGACGCGACGCTGCTGCGCTCTTTGCTGGCGCCGACCAGCTGATGGAAGTCGGCTGGCTGTCCGGCTTGCAGCGCAAGCAGTATGCGGCGCAGCACATGACTGAGCTGACGGATATTGCCTGGCCAGTCGTAAATCAATAAGTCGCTGATCAGTGAAGTGGGTAAGGTCACCGGATACTCGAGTTTACTTTGCCTGAGCAGATGTTGGATCAGGATACCGATGTCTTCGCGGCGTTCACGTAGTGGCGGCAAGTGAATCACAAAACTTTCCAGGCGGCGTAACAAGGCCTGATTGAAATTCTCACCGTATAAATCCTGATCGGTTGCTGCGATCAGGCGTGCACTGGCATGCAAATCCTGGGGCGCGCCGAGTGGCCGGTAATCGCCGGTTTCCAATACCCGCAGCAGCATGGGTTGTATGCTGGCCGGGGTATTGCCGATTTCATCTAAAAACAGGGTGGCGTTTTCCGCTTCCGCAAATAAGCCCTTACGTGCCTGTTGCGCGCCGGTGTAAGCACCACGGGCTGCGCCAAACAAATCGGCGGCGGCCAGTGATTCGTTCAAGGCCGCCATATTGACGGTCACCATCTGGCTGTGACGACGCTGGCTGTGCTGGTGTATGCCACGCGCCGCAATTTCTTTACCGGTACCGGTTTCGCCCAGCAGCAGCACAGGAAAATCGGTATTGGCCACCTGACGGATCTGATCGCGCAACAGTATCGCGCTGCTGCCGACACCGATGACGCCTTCCATCTCATTCATTTTCGGCAGGCATTGCATCCAGTGCAGGCAAATCAGCACGGCGCGCCCGAGTCCGAGTATCAGCCCCTTGCTCAGTTGCTCCCGCGTGATGTGAACCGCAGCATGGACAGGCACACCATTGACCTCGACCACCATACGGCTGGCAGGTGGTGTAATCAGCACGCCCTGATCGCCATTGCGTTGTATGCGCAGTGCCTCGCGCGATATACCGCCATGACCGAGTGGCAGCGCTTCTTTGCCAGCCAGCCGGAAGGCGGGACTGAAGCGGCTCAGCTCCAGTTCTGCCTGCGGATCAGCAACGATAAACTGCTCGCCGACGCGATTACTGTCCGGATGCCAGGCGATAGTCAAACCCAGCATCGGGCAGCTATTGCCTGCCACCAGCAGAGAAGGAGAGGTCATGGTGTGATCGCTGAAACTCATAGTGACCTTATCGTGAATTGCATGTAAAGCAGTGAATGTAAATTTCATTGTGCGTCATGTCAATTTACATATAAAAATAGCAGACCATGAACTGGCTTAGTCCGGCTCTCTGATGGCGCTATTCTGGCTATTTGCGTCCTTGTGATGGCAGCGTTGCGCAGTGTGAAGCGTATCCATTGGCCTGTCTTCCATGCTGGCATTAGTCTTGCTGTCAGAACCGACAGCTTGATCAGCACTTTCACAGTCGTCGTCATGAACATGCAATTTGCATGCCTTTATTGTGAACTGATATTGATCGCAATTTGAACTTATTTTGACCGAACACACAGGAGAACAGCATGCAGTTACATCTCTTAACTGGAGCAGTCATTCTGATTCTGGCGATCAGTGTCTTGTATTTGCACAGAAAACTGCAATTAACACGTCAAATGACACTGCGCCTGATTCTGGACGATGTGTATTATGCCAACGTGCATCAGGAGTTGCTGAGTCAGTTTGAAGAATTGGATACGATAGAAGATAAGGTGATGGAGACCCAGGACTGCCTGGCTGTGCTCAGAAAAAAAGCACCGTATGCAAATCAGTTTGCCTGGAATTCAGCGCTGAAGACTTTTCGTGCTTCCTGATTTTGCCGCAAAAGAAAACGCCGCACTGGCTGAGCTGGTGCGGCGTTTGTCTTTGCGCGATCATTGCACGATGTTTTGTAGGTTATTTCCCGCTAGCTTTGGCCTGCGCCCGCAATTGCATCAGACTCGCGCCTGGTGTGATCAGATTGCCGTCGTAGCGCAATTCGATCAGGGCTGGCAACTGGTGATCTCGGGTATGCTGCAGCGCGCGCTCCAATGCCGGTCCGAATTCTTCCGTGCTCAATACGGTTTCACCACTCGCACCATAAGCACGGGCCAGTGCGGCAAAATCAGGATTATGTAATTCGGTGCCGGACACACGTTCAGGGAATTCTCTTTCCTGATGCATGCGTATGGTGCCGTACATGCCATTGTTAAACACGATGATGACGATGCCAGCACGGTATTGCACCGCGGTGGCCAGCTCCTGACCATTCATCATGTATTCCCCATCACCCGCAAATGTGATCACGCAACGCTCAGGTGCAGTGAGCTTGGCGGCCACGCCAGATGGCACGCTGTAACCCATCGCACCTGAAGTCGGTGCCAGCTGGGTGCGCAGTCCGGCATAACGGAAGTAACGATGGGCCCAGGTCGCGTAATTGCCAGCGCCATTGGTGATGATGCTGTCAGCCGGAGCCAGGTGCATGATGTTCTGCACCACTTGCCACAGATTGAGCGGCGCATTTTCTTTGGCAAAAATGGCGGGTTCCTGCTGCCAGGCGTGCAGCTCTGCTTTGGCTTCAGCCACGCTGTGCTGCCAGCGGGTGGCGCTTGCTAACTTGCCTTGCTTGCCGAGTTCCGACAGCGCATGTGCGAATTCCTTCATGCCGCTATTGATCATGAGTGGCGCCTGATAGACGCGCCCCAGTTCCAGCGCATCGCTGTGTACGTGTACCAGCGTTTGTTTTGGCAGCGGGGCTTCCAGCAGAGTGTAGCCACCTGTCGTCATTTCACCCAGGCGCGGGCCAATCGCAATCACCAGATCGGCTTGCTGTATGCGTTTTGCCAGCTGAGGATTAATGCCGATGCCGACATCACCGATGTAGTTAGGATGCGCATTGTCCAGCAAGTCCTGAAAACGGAAAGCGCAGGCGACCGGCAAATGATTCAGTTCTGCGAATTCACGCAGCTGGGTGCAGGCGGTTTGATCCCAGCCGCTGCCGCCCAGGATCAGCACAGGACGCTCAGCCGCTTCCAGCATGCTGCGCAGCTGGCTCAATTGTGCTGGCGAAGGGTAAGCCTGTACCGGCGTGTAATGCCGGGTATCTGCTACTTCCACGGTCTGGGCCAGCATGTCTTCCGGCAGTGCCAGCACCACCGGGCCAGGGCGGCCGCTGGTGGCGACCTGGAAGGCGCGCGCGATGTATTCGGGGACGCGGTCGGCGCGGTCTATCTGTGCCACCCATTTCGCCATAGGACCAAACATGCGGCGGTAATCGATTTCCTGAAAGGCTTCGCGCTCCACAAAATCATTGCCGACCTGGCCGATGAACAGGATCATCGGGGTCGAATCCTGATACGCGGTATGTACGCCTATCGAGGCATTGGTGGCACCCGGCCCGCGCGTGACGAAGCAGATACCGGGCTTGCCGGTCATCTTGCCATAGGCATCGGCCATAAATGCCGCGCCGCCTTCCTGGCGGTTGATGATGAAGCGTATCGTGCTGTCATGCAGCGCATCCAGCACTGGCAGATAACTCTCGCCGGGCACACCAAAAATTGTCTCAACTCCGTGCACGCGTAATGCGTCCACCACCAACTGACCACCAGAGCGTAATGTCTTCATTCTATTTTTTATCGTTGTTGGTCTTACCTGAACTGCCGCAGCAAGTTTGGGTAAGCCTGTGTTTTATCAAAGGAAACCGTACGCTACCAGAAACTGCGCCATATTTGGAATGGAATCCATCGCCCTGATACAGACTGGCTGACAGGTCATTTTGGCTTGGAAAGCCGCATGGAATATAGGTCTTCTATTTGGAAATCAGTGTTTTCAGATCTGTGCGGGCGTAGGGAAATCACAACAGCGGCGGCTAACTGGTCTTAGCCGGGATGGCGGCGCTATCCCGGCGCGGCGCGGATAATCAGGGCGGGATTGCCTGCTTTCGGTTACAATAGCGCCCGAAGCAGGCCAGACAATCGCTGGTTGCCATAGCAATGTGGCGACGGGAGGAAGGTCCGGACTCCACAGAGCAGGGTGACGGCTAACGGCCGTACGTTGAAAGTCGCAGGCTCAGCTTGCGATATAAGACGAGGAATAGGGCCACAGAGACGAGCGTATTGAGTTACGGTGAAACGCGGTAACCTCCACCCGGAGCAATTTCAAATAGGCACGCGTTGATGTGGCTCGCGGAGCGTGCGGGTAGAAAGCTTGAGCGGCGGAGCAATCCGTCGCCTAGAGGAATGATTGTCATAGTCGCGTATAGCAATATGCGTGACCGTAACAGAATCCGGCCTACCGGCCTGCTTTACTTCTAATTCACTTCTCAATACCGTGCGCCACAGCTTAGAGCTGGTGGGCCGCACACCATGGTCAAAGCAGCCTGATCCATATTGTTTCCGGTTTATTTTATATCTGGCCGCACTCAGGATGAGATAAATCGACGTTTCACTCCAAAGTTTCAGGCAAAATCAAAAACACTGGTGTTACACTTACCCGATTTCCAGCTGGCAGCGCAGCCATACGTCGCAGTAGGGAGCGCGGCGGGTGCTGCATCAGGTCTGCCGTGTCTGGTGACAAACTTCGGCGTAAAGAGTTACTGATTACAACTGAGGACTTACGCAAAATTGTCCTGGCAAGGAGCCATAGCGCCGCTGGAGCGGTTTTGCGTAAGTCCTACAACACATAAAAACGAAACGCATGGAGACAACAGGGATTAAAAAAGTGCGCGATGTGCCTTTGATGGCCTTCGTCGTCTGTATCGTGTTGGTGTTGTTCGTCATCATTGCGCAAAGCTGGTGGTCGGTGCGCGAAGACCATAGCCTGACGTTGGCCGATGCACAGCAGAATAGTTATTTCACCGTGCGCATCCTGGAAGAACATGCGGGCCGGGCATTGAGTGAAGCCCTGCGTGAAATGGAGCTGATCAGCACAGAAATCCGTCAAAACCCCGGCAGTCCTGACCAGGATGCGCGCTTGCAAAAAGTTCTGCACACCCAGCATCAGGATACCCAGTTTATCTACGCAGTATCTGTCTATAGCAGCGCTGGCCTGCGACAGATTGCGAGCCGTCCGGCTGAGCAGGTAGCAATCGAAAAAAATCCCCGCAGTCATAGCCAGACCCATATCGCTACCTTATTGAAAAAACCAAAAGAACGGGCGCTGGCAATTGGCTCTGCTCTGAGGCTGGATGAGACGGACTTGTGGATTTTGCCGATTGCACGCAATGTCTATAACGATGACGGACAGCTATTGGCGATACTTGAGGTTGATATCCGGCTGGCCTATTTCCAGGACTTTTATGAGCTGGTCGCACGCGGCAGTGCAGCGGCGATTTCCCTGCATGACAGCAGCGGCAATGTGTTGGCCCGGGCACCTTTCGATAAAACCTATCTGGACACGCCTATTAGCCAACACGATGTGATGACGGCGATTACGGATACCAATACCGAGGGTTCATTGCAGAGTGGCCCGCTGATGGGCGGTAGTGGTGATTACCTGTACACCTATCGTAAGATTACAGGTATGCCACTGACGCTGGTGTATGCAAGGAATATCGACGATATTCTGACCGACTGGAACGGCCGGGTACGCCAAAGGGTGATGTTTACCGCCACCACGGTGCTGTTTATCCTGGTGCTGGCGATATTGTTGCTGATTCAGCTCAGACGTTTACAGGAATCCAAAGCCAGGTTTGATGCGAGTGAAAGCCGTTACCGTCTGCTGTTTTCGGGCGCGCAGGATGCCATCATGCTGATCAGTCGCGATTACCTGTATGTCGATTGCAATCCGGCTGCAGTCACGTTATTGGGACTGAATAATGAATCGCAAATTATTGGCAAACGGGTCGGCTGTTTTTCTCAGCCGGCACAATCCGTGGCAGGCTTCACTCAAACAGATAGCAGTGAGCTGGTCAGACTGCTGGTAGACCGTGCATTTGCCGGTATTCCGCAGCGCTTTGAATGGGTCATGAACCGTAATGGTGAGCCGTTTTACAATGAAGTCAGCTTAAGCCGGGTCGAACTCAATGGCGAGATGCTGGTATTTTGTATGGAGCGTGATATCAATTCACGCAAGAGCACAGAGCGCTTGTTGGAAGGTCAGAACCGCTTGCTGCAACTGATAGGTGGTAATGAAGATCCTATCTATATATTGAATGCGGTCTGTGACTTCGTGCAAGAAATGCGTCCGCAATGGATTACCGGGATACAGTTATTGTCGGATGATCAGCGTACGTTTGTGCAGGGTGTCGGCAAGCGTTTTCCCGACGTGCTGCTGGACCAGTTATCGGGTTTGCCGGTCACGCATGGGAATGGCATCTGGAGCGAAGCCGTGCTGGTCGCTTGTCCGGTCCAGAGCGATGACTTGCTGACTGCACCCAGCATGCAATTTGTGAATCAGCTGGAGGCGATCCGTCATTTGACGGCGGCAACCGCCTGGCCGCTGATGGATAAACATGGGCAGGTATTAGGATCGTTTTGTCTGCTGTTCTCGAGTAAGCCTGCACTCAATGATGAGGACATGGGCCTGATCGGGATCATGATAGAAATCGCCAGTATCGCGATAGAAGGCCGTCGTTCTGAGAAAAAAATCCTGCAGCTCGCGCATTACGATGAACTGACTGGCTTGCCCAATCGCTTTTTGTATAACCAGCATCTGGCTAAGGCACTGGCGCTGGCGGAGCGTAACCGCAGCCGGCTGGCGGTACTGTTCCTCGATCTGGATCGCTTTAAAAATATCAATGATACCTTCGGACATGACGAGGGTGACAAGGTGTTACGCAGCGTGGCTCAGCGTTTCCGTCATACCCTGCGTGAATCGGACATCGTGGCGCGCATCGGCGGTGATGAATTCATACTGTTGATCGATCAGTTCCATGAGCCGCGTGATCTCGGTGATATCGCCGACAAGCTGCTGTACGAAGCGTCGCAGCCATTTGAAATCGACGGTCAGGAATGCCAGCTCAGCGCCAGTATCGGTATCGCGACTTTCCCGGCGGACGGAAAAGATGCGCAAACCCTATTGAAAAATGCCGATATCGCGATGTACCGCGCCAAGAATAAGGGTAAAGATAATTACCAGTTCTATGCCTCGGAAATGAATACGCACACCGTGGAGCGGCTGGCCTTTGAGGCGCGCTTGCGCAAAGCACTGGAGCGACGTGAGTTCGTGGTGTATTACCAGCCTAAGATCGCGGTCGACACTGGCATGATCGTCGGTGCCGAAGCGCTGGTACGCTGGAACCATCCTGAACGCGGTATCCTGTATCCGAATGACTTCATCATGCTGGCAGAAGAAGCCGGTCTGATTCCACGACTAGGTATGCTGGTGCTGGATATTGCCTGCCGTGATGTGCTCAATTTCAGACAGGCCGATCCGCAGTTTGGCCGTGTTGCGATTAATTTGTCCGGTTCACAGTTCAATGACATGGGCTTGCTGGAAGAAGTGAAAAGTGTGGTCGATTTCTGGCGCGTACCGGCCAATGCTCTGGAATTTGAAATCACTGAAAGCATGGTGATGCACAACCGGGAGCAGGCGATCAAGCTGATGGATGGCTTTAAGGATGCCGGTTTTACCTTGTCGATTGATGACTTCGGTACCGGTTATTCTTCGCTGGCTTATCTGAAGCGCTTCCCGGTCGATAGCGTCAAAGTAGACCGGTCTTTCATTAAAGATATTCCCGATGATCCGAATGACACGGCCATCGTACTGGCCATCGTCGCGATGGCACATACGCTGGGCCTGAAGGTTATTGCGGAAGGGGTGGATGCACGCATGCAGCTTGATACCCTGCTCAACTTCGCCTGTGATGAATATCAGGGCTTTTACTTCAGCAAAGCGATTACTGCCAAAGAGTTCCAGACGCTGCTGCAAAGGCAGGTCAGCAGCGGTCAGCCTATCGCGATCGATGCCATCTGACGCAGAGCAGGTCACAAGCACCGCTGTGACCGCTTTTCACGCCTGTAAAAAGCAGGAAGCGGTCGCTAAGATCGCTTAAATTCTTCCAAATTGTAAAAAATCAATGCCGGAAAATTCCGGCATTTTGTGTTTATTTCTGAGGTCTCACATGCACAAAGCGATGTAAGTCATTCATTTATCTAAGAATTTTATTTTAGAAATATTCGGCGTCGCGTGCTAAGTCATTGACTTCATTAAAGAAATTGCTTTTTTTTGTCTGTAATTTTGCTTGACCATGTCTCATGCATCCTCTAAAGTGGGCATTAGTGTGAAAAAGTGTAATTTTGTGGGAAAAAATCCCAGCATTCTTATATCTTCACCAAACCACTTCCGCGTACAAGTTCAGACAAAAGGTAAATAGCGTGTTTCAGGGTCCATCCGCACTCAATCTCGATGCGAAAGGCAGGATGAGTATTCCTGCGCGCTATCGTGATGCCCTGAGCGAACGCTATCAGGGGCAAATCACCCTGACCCGTCATCCCGACGGTTGTCTGTTGCTGTTTCCGCGCCCTACCTGGGAATCCCACCGTGAACAAATCGCTGCCTGGCCGATTCAGGCGCGTGACTGGAAGCGCATTTTTCTCGGGAATGCCTTTGATGTCGACATGGATAGTGCAGGACGCATCCTGCTGGCACCCGAGTTGCGTAATGCAGTGGGCATACAGCGCGACATCATGCTGTTAGGCATGGGTAGCCATTTCGAAATCTGGGATGCCGGTCGTCTGGCTGAGAATGAAGCCAATGCGAAAGCGGCAGGTGCCCCGGATGTTTTAAACAATTTCACTTTCTGATCGCGAGCAATGACCAATCAGCAGGCGACAGAATTCACGCACACCACCGTGCTTTTGCACGAGGCGGTGGATGCCCTCGATCTGAGTGGCGAGCGTGCGCATGGTACCTACATCGACGGCACTTTTGGCCGTGGCGGGCATAGCCGCCTGATCCTGGAAAAATTATCGGAACGCGGTCGTCTGATCGCGTTTGATAAAGATACTCAGGCTATCGCCAATGCCGCAGAAATACGCGATCCGCGTTTTACGATCGTACACAACAGTTTTGCGACCATCACAGAAGCGCTGGCGCAATTACAAATACAGCACGTAGACGGTGTGTTACTTGACCTCGGCATTTCTTCGCCGCAGGTGGATGATGCCGCACGTGGATTCAGTTTTCGGGCCGATGGTCCACTCGATATGCGCATGGATACCACCCGTGGTATCTCAGCAGCAGAATGGCTGGCGCATGAAGACGAGGAAAAAATCAGGGAGGTGATTAAGAATTATGGGGAAGAACGGTTTGCTTTTCAGATTGCAAAGGCGATTGTTGCTTGCCGGAAAACGGATCCCATTACTGGAACCCGACAACTTGCACAACTGGTCGCACACGCCGTCAAAACTCGCGAGAAGGGTAAGGACCCGGCAACTCGCACCTTTCAGGCTATACGGATTTACATCAATAAAGAGCTCGAAGATCTCGAAGTAGGTCTGGATGCCGCCTATGCAGCGCTGGCACCGCAGGCGCGTATGTCGGTGATCAGCTTCCATTCGCTGGAAGACCGCATCGTCAAGCAATTCTTTGCCTCTAAGGTCAAGGTCGAGCAACCTGACCGCCGCCTGCCTATACGTCAGACGGAACTGCCTCAACCCAAAATGCGTCTGGTGGAGCGTATCAAGCCATCTGAACAAGAAATCGCAGTGAATCCGCGTTCGCGCTCCGCGATTTTACGTGTGGCAGAGCGTCTGCCGGATGGGGGCTTGCAATGAACAGGCTCAATATCGTGCTCGCAACCATGCTGATCAGTTGTGCACTACTGCTGATCAATGCGCAGTATCAGGCGCGTCGCCTGTTTATTGAGCTCGAGCGCGAACAGACCTTGAGTCGCCAGTATGAATTGCAATGGACCCAGCTCAAACTGGATCAGTCTACGCTGGGTAAGCATTCGCGCATCCAGGCCACAGCTGCCAGTGAACTGAATATGCTGCCGATCACACCCGATCGCACGCAGTATTTGAAAGCGGTGGAAGTCAAATGAGCCGCAGCCGCAACATGTCCCGCACGGCCGCCTCGCGCGGTGTCGCTTATGCGTCAAATCCTTTACTGGAAGTGAAGCTGCCGACCTGGCGTTCGCGCCTGGTGCTGTTCCTGTTGTTCAGCGCGTTTTTTGCGTTGATCGCACGTGCTTTATTCCTGCAAGTGAAAAGCACAGACTTTTTGCAAAAGCAGGGAGCCAGCCGTTATACCCGCAACATAGAATTGCCTGCCACGCGCGGCAAAATCACGGACAGAAATGGTCAGGTGCTGGCGTCTTCTGTGCCAGTGCGTGCAATTTGGGCCGATCCGGAAGATGTGCGTGCTGCACCCGCAGACAAATTAAGCCAGCTGGCCATCCTGTTGGAAATGAGCGAGCCCGACTTGCGTAAGAAGCTCGATTCTGACCGTCAGCTGGTGTACCTGAAGCGTCAGGTTGAAATGCCAGTGGCGGAAAAAATTCTGGCTTTGGGCATCCCTGGTATCGAAGCACGTAAAGAATATAAACGCTATTACCCCGAAGGTGAGGTAATGGCACATGTGGTTGGCTTTACCAGCGTAGAAGATATCGGGCAGGAAGGGATAGAGCTGGCTTCAGAAAAAAATCTGGCAGGTAAGCCGGGCAGCCGCCGCGTAATCAAAGACCGTCTGGGTCGTATCGTGGAAGATATACAGGCGATTCGTGAACCCCATGATGGCAAGGAACTGACCCTGTCGATAGATAGCAAAATTCAGTATATCGCTTTCACCCATCTGAAGCAGGCGGTCGAAAAACATAAAGCCAAGGCCGGTGGTGCGGTTGTGATTGATGTACAGACTGGCGAAGTGCTGGCGCTGGTGAACCTGCCTACTTATAACCCGAATGACCGTTCAGTACTGACCGGTGCACAATTGCGTAACCGGGTACTGACCGATACCTTTGAACCCGGTTCGACCATGAAGCCGTTTCCGGTCGCATGGGCGCTGGAAACCGGACGTGTGACGCCGGACACTATCATAGAAACTGCACCTGGCGTGATGAAAATCGGTCCGGAAACGATACACGATGCGCATAAACAAGGCTCGCTGACAGTATCTCAGGTGATACAGAAATCTTCAAACATCGGCACTGTCAAAATGGCGTTGCAAATGCCGCCTAAAGAAATGTGGGAGCTATTTACCACCGTTGGCTTTGGTCAGCAGCCGAAAATCGGTTTCCCCGGTGCAGTCGCAGGTCGCTTACGTAACCACAAAAACTGGCGTCCTATCGAACAGGCGACGATGAGCTATGGCCATGGTGTGTCGGTATCGCTGATCCAGATGGCGCGTGCTTACACCATCTTTGCACGCAATGGCGATCTGATTCCCTTGACCTTTGAAAAAACGACAGAAATGCCGCGTGGTCAGCGTGTGATTTCCGAAAAAACCGCGCAGCAAATGCGTCTGATGATGGAATCGGTGACTGAACCGGGCGGGACTGCACCCCAGGCTCGTATCGCTGGCTATCGGGTGGCCGGTAAAACCGGTACCGCACATAAACTTGAAGGCGGTCATTACGTCAAAAAATACGTAGGTGATTTCGTTGGCTTTGCACCGGTTTCTAATCCACGTGTGATTGTCGCAGTAATGATCGATGAGCCGACTGTCGGTGGCTATTACGGCGGTGTAGTCGCCGCACCGGTATTTGCTACCATCACGGCCAATGTTTTGCGCTCTATGAATGTTCCTCCTGACTCTTCAGTGACCAGGATTATTCCTGATACCAGTGTACAGGAGAGCATGTAATGATCAACACCGATGTCTCCATGAACGAAATTTTAAACTGGCTCAGAACGCATGCGACAGGTGCGCAGCTGTGTTCGAATTCCCGACAGATACTGGCGGGTGACGTATTTTTCGCGCTGCTGACCCATCAGGGTGATGGCCGTCATTTCATCGCGCAAGCCATAGAGCAGGGTGCAGCGGCTATCGTCTATGAAGCCGCAGATTTTAGCTGGCAAGCTGACTGGGCCGTGCCGCATCTGGCGGTACCGGATTTACACAGCCATGTCGCAGAGCTGGCGGCTGCCTGGTACGCGCATCCTGACCAGTCTATGCATACTGTGGGCGTCACTGGCACCAATGGCAAGACTTCATGTACGCAATGGATAGCAAAGGCTTTGTCTCAGCTTAAATGCGATACCGCTGTCATCGGCACGCTGGGCGTGGGACTGTATCAGCAGGGCAGCGTCGCGCATTTGCAGGAAACTGGCTTCACTACACCGGATGCGATACAACTACAGCGGGCCTTAGGTGGCTTGCGCGATCAGGGGGCGCAGGCACTGGCAATTGAGGTGTCGTCGATAGGACTGGATCAGGGGCGTTTGAATGCCATGCATTTTGATACTGCCTTGCTGACTAATCTGACCCGTGACCATCTCGATTATCACGGCGATATGCAGAACTACGCAGCGGCGAAGCAGCGTTTGTTTGACTGGTCAGGCCTGAAAAATGCGATCGTGAATCTGGATGACGCATTTGGAATGCAAATGCTGCAGCATGTACGTGAGCAGCATCCTGCAGTGAATGTGCTGAGTTATAGCCTGGAAAAAAATGCAGAAGATGGCAGCGCAACACTGCTGGCTACACATTTGAAGACTAGCCATGCCGGTACCAGCTTTCATCTCGATTCCCCATTTGGTCATGCCCAGGTCAAGACACAATTGATTGGCCGCTTCAATATCAGCAATGTACTCGGTGTGATTGCCGTACTGCTGGCTAAGGGCATTCCATTCGCCAAAGCAGTGGCAGTAATCGAAAAGCTGGAGCCGGTTCCTGGTCGTATGCAATTACTCGGTTCGCCTGGCCACGCCATGGTCGTGATCGATTACGCACACACACCGGATGCTTTGCAAAAAACACTGGAAACTTTGCTGCCGGTAGCGACTGAACGCGCAGGCCAGCTCTGGTGTGTCTTTGGTTGCGGCGGTGACCGGGATCCGGGCAAGCGTCCGCAGATGGGACTGGTCGCAGAAACCGCACAGCATGTTGTAGTGACCAGTGATAATCCGCGCACCGAAGATCCATCCGCCATCATCGCTCAGATTGTGGCGGGTATGCGCCGTCAGGCGCATGTGATCGAAGACCGCGCATCTGCCATTTTGTATGCAATCAAACATGCGAGCGACCACGATGTCATTCTGCTCGCTGGTAAAGGCCACGAAACCTATCAGGATATTCAGGGAAAAAAATGGCCATTTTCTGATCAGGAGCACGCCTCGCTGGCGCTGGCCACGGTCGCTACCAGCATGAAGAGGACTTCCTAATGCAAACCACGCTACAGCACTTATTGCCCGCACTCAGCCAGGCTCGCTTCCATACCAACCTGACTGCCGATGTCAGCCTAAGCGGTGTGACGACTGACAGCCGCCGTATTGCGCCAGGTAATTTATTCGTGGCGCTGCGCGGCGACAATTTTGATGCGCATGATTTTCTTGAGCAGGTTGCCAGCTCCAGTGCTGCTGCCGTTATCGCTGAACGCGTGCCGGCCAATTTTGCACTGCCTGCCATCATCGTGCCGGATACCAAGCTGGCACTGGCAGAAACCGGGCGTTACTGGCGTCAGCAATTTACTTTGCCTGTAATCGGTGTCACTGGCAGTAATGGTAAGACCACCGTGAAAGAGATGATCGCCTCGATTTTGGCGACTGCGTTTGGTGAAACTGCCCGCCTGTCGACCAGCGGCAATCTGAATAATGAAATCGGCGTGCCGCTAACCTTGCTCGGACTGACATCGCAACATCGTGCTGCGGTGATAGAAATGGGCATGAATCATCCCGGTGAAATTGCCTTGCTGGCTTCAGTTGCACAACCCGGTGTCGTGCTGGTCAATAACGCACAACGAGAACATCAGGAATTTATGCAGACGGTGCAGGCCGTGGCAGAAGAAAATGGTTCAGCCATCCTTGCCTTGCCTCAGGATGGCGTGGCGGTATTCCCGTATGCAGATGAGTACAGCGCCTTGTGGACCGCGTATGCGAAAGAGTCCGGTCAGCGCCGTATTCTGCGTTTTGGTTTGCAGGCAGAGGCGGAAGTCAGTGCCTGCTATGTGCCGCAACAATTTGGCAGTTTGTTGACGGCCAGTTTTCTGGGGCGCAGCCTCAGTATACGTTTGCATGCGGCCGGTGAACACAATGTGCTGAATGCCTTGGCTGCTGCTGCCTGCTGTCTGGCGATAGGGATAGCAGATGCACAAATTGTGCAGGGGCTGGAAGCATTTGCGCCTGTCAAAGGCAGACTGCAGGCGCAAACCCTGTGCAATGGCGCGCTGCTGATCGATGACACGTATAACGCCAATCCGGATTCGGTGCGCGCTGCAATCGATGTGCTGCGCCAGTCGGCCGGACCACGCATACTGGTGCTCGGTGATATGGGCGAAGTGGGCGTGAACGGGCCGCAGTTTCATGCCGAGATCGGTGCGTATGCACGCGAGTCCGGCATCACCCATCTGTACTTGCTGGGCGAGCTGGTGGCGCATGCGGTCAGTGCTTATGGCGCAGGTGCGCAACATTTTGCCAACGTAGAGGGGCTGCAAAGCGCGCTGGCAGCCGCACTCACAGCAGACTGCACTGTGCTGGTGAAAGGCTCACGCTTCATGAAAATGGAAAGGGTCGTGCAATATCTGGCGAGCCAGACCGAATTTGTATCAACACACCAATAACAAAAGAAAGTTTTTAGCATGTTGCTTTGGTTAGCAGAATATTTTAAGTCAGATCTGGGATTGCTACGCGTCTTTGGATTCATCACCTTTCGCGCGGTATTCGCCACCATGACTGCACTGTCGATCGGCATTTTTGCCGGACCGGCGGTGATACGTATGCTGACCCGCATGAAAGTTGGCCAGGCGGTGCGCGGCTATGGAATGGAAACGCATCTGGTCAAATCCGGTACGCCGACCATGGGCGGCGCTTTGATTTTGCTGTCGATAGGGATTTCTACCTTGTTGTGGGCCGATCTGAGTAACCGTTTTGTCTGGATCGTGCTGATCGTGACTTTGGGATATGGCGCGATCGGCTGGGTCGATGATTACCGTAAGGTGGTGCACAAAGATCCGGAAGGCATGCGTTCGCGTGAAAAGTATTTCTGGCAATCGGTGATTGGTATTGCAGCTGCGTTTTACCTCGCGTTTTCGGTATCTGCGCCAAGCGGCTCTAAAATTCTGGAGTTGATTTACGCCTGGGTACAGTCAGGTTTCAGCATGTACCTGCCACCTAAGGCCGATCTGATCGTGCCTTTCTTTAAATCGATCAGTTATCCGCTGGGCGTCTGGGGCTTTATTTTCCTGACCTATTGCGTGATTGTGGGCACCTCAAATGCAGTGAACTTCACCGATGGTCTGGATGGTCTGGCGATTATGCCTATCATCATGGTCGGTGTGGCGCTGGGCTTGTTTGCGTATTTATCCGGTCACGTGGTGTATTCCAAATACCTGTTGATTCCCTATATTCCGGGTGCCGGTGAGTTGCTGATTTTCTGTGGCGCGATGGCAGGTGCCGGTTTGGCCTTTCTGTGGTTTAACGCCCATCCGGCGCAGGTATTCATGGGTGACGTTGGCGCGCTGGCGCTGGGCGGTGCTTTGGGAACGATCGCTGTGATCGTCAGACAGGAAATCGTGCTGTTCATCATGGGCGGTATTTTTGTTGCTGAAACCCTGTCCATTATCTTGCAGGTTTCGTATTTTAAGTTCACCAAAAAGCGCTATGGCGCTGGTCGCCGCTTATTCCTGATGGCGCCACTGCATCATCATTTTGAGAAGAAAGGCTGGAAGGAAACGCAGGTGGTGGTGCGCTTCTGGATCATTACCATGTTGTTGGTGCTGATCGGTTTGTCGTCGCTGAAACTGCGTTAATCCAATGCGCAAAGCGGGTCGTTTTTTTGTATCGTTATTGAGAAAAAGTGGATGTAGCCGGGTATGAATTATTCTGATCAACACGTACTGGTTCTGGGACTCGGTGAGTCCGGTCTGGCAATGGCGCGCTGGTTGTTGCGTGCCGGTGCCACCCTGCGTGTGGCAGATACACGTAGCCAGCCTGAGCGTTTGCCTGCGCTGCAGGCGCTGTCTGACGCGGTGGAGTTCGTGCCCGGTGAGTTTCAGCCTTCGTTGCTGGATGGGATCACGCTGATTGCTGTCAGTCCTGGTCTGGCACCCGGTAAAGAATTAGCCAGCTTGCTGCCGCTGGCGCAGGAACGTCAAATCCCGGTCTGGGGCGAGATGGAAATCTTCGCACAGGCTTTGCAGGCGTTGCGTGAACAAACTGCTTACCAACCCAAAGTGATTGCGATCACCGGCACCAATGGTAAGACCACAGTGACCAGCATGGTTGGTCTATTGTGTGAACGCGCAGGCTTGCAAACCCGGATTGCGGGCAATATCAGCCCGGCGGTACTGGACGTCTTGCTCGAATGTGTGGAGCAGCAGACGTTACCGCAGGTCTGGGTGCTGGAATTATCCAGCTTCCAGTTGCACAGCACCTATAGCCTGAAACCGGATGTGGCAACGGTATTAAATATCAGCCAGGATCATCTGGACTGGCATGGCAGCCTGACGGCATATAGTCAGGACAAGGCCAGAATATTTGGCGAAGGCACCATACAGGTACTCAATCGCGATGATGCGCAAGTCATGATCATGGCTAAGAGCGGTGCTGCGGTGGTGAGTTTCGGTTGTTCCGCACCTGATTATCTGCATGATCTTGGTCTGTTACATGAACATGGTATGACCTGGCTGGTTACCGCGAATCCGGCTGAAGATATACCGGTCGTGAGCAGTCGTCGCAAGAAAAAAGAAGCGGAAGAAATTCCCGTGATTTTGACGCGCTTAATGCCGGTCGATGCCTTGCAGATCCGTGGCCAGCATAATGCCAGCAATGCGCTGGCTGCGCTGGCACTATGCCGTGGCATCGGTTTGCCGCTGGCGCCTTTACTGCATGCGCTGCGTGACTACAAAGGTGAACCGCATCGGGTAGAGACCGTCGCGACGGTGGCAGGCGTCGATTACGTCGATGACAGTAAGGGCACCAATGTTGGTGCTACCGTCGCTGCCTTAACCGGACTGGGGCAACAATTAGGCGCGGGTGCCCGACGCATTGTGTTGATCGCCGGTGGTGATGGTAAGGGGCAGGATTTTTCTCCTTTAAGCGATCCGGTCAGTCGCTACACCAAAGCGGTACTGCTGATCGGTAAAGACAAAGACGTGTTACGTCAGGTATTGACAGAGTCCGGTGTGGAGCTGCAAGACCATGCCACACTGGAAGCCGCTACTGCAGCGGCCGCTGTGATGGCACAGGAAGGCGACATCGTGTTGTTATCGCCAGCATGCGCCAGTCTGGACATGTTCCGTAATTATGCACACCGTGCTGAAGTGTTCATTGCCAGCGTGCGTGAGATCGCGCTGGAACGCGGGGAGGTCTGCTGATGAAGCAATTATTGCTTCCATTGCAGAAATTACTTCCGTTTTCGGCTCCCGGGCCGGAGACGCAGCTGGTGCATCGTTCCAAAATGATGAACTACGATGAGCTGCTGGTGTGGGTCACCATGATACTGATGTTATTCGGTATGGTCATGGTGTATTCCGCCTCGATTGCTTTACCGGATTCGCCGAAATACGCGAATTACAAGAACAACCACTTCCTGCTGCGGCAGGCGATGTTTATTTTGATTTCTGTTGTGGCTGGTGCTTTTGCCTTTCGGATTCCGGTTGCTACCTGGCAAAAACTGGCGCCGTATTTGTTTGTTGCCACCCTGATTTTACTGGTCATCGTGCTGGTGCCGGGTCTGGGTAAGGGGGTCAATGGTGCGAAACGCTGGATTTCTCTGAAGGTGCTCAACCTGCAGCCGTCGGAATTCATGAAAATGTTCATGGTGTTGTATGCGGCTGATTACACGGTCAGGAAGCAGGAATACATGCATAAACTGACCAAGGGCTTTCTGCCTATGATGGCGGCGGTCGCAGTGGTCGGATTATTGCTGCTGGCAGAACCGGATATGGGGGCCTTCATGGTGATCGCGGTGATCGCGATGGGCATCTTATTTTTGGGTGGGATTAATGGAGTCTGGTTCGGCGGTATTGCAGCGATGCTGGTCGGTATTTTCACCATGGTGATTGTGTTGTCGCCGTGGCGCAGGGAGCGGATTTTTGCTTACCTGAGCCCTTTCCAGGAAGATCATGCGCTCGGTAAGGCTTACCAGCTCACGCACTCTCTGATCGCTTTTGGCCGTGGAGAAATTTTTGGTGTCGGTCTCGGTGCCAGCGTAGAGAAACTGCATTATCTGCCGGAAGCGCATACCGATTTTCTGCTGGCGGTGATCGGTGAGGAGTTAGGCTTCTTCGGTGTGACTGCCGTGATCCTGCTGTTTTATTTTTTGGTCAAACGCGCCTTTGAAATCGGCCGTCAGGCGATCGCGCTGGATCAGACTTTTGCCGGCCTGACTGCCAAGGGTATCGGTTTATGGATAGGCGTACAGACCTTCATTAATATGGGGGTGAACCTGGGCTTGCTGCCAACCAAAGGACTGACTTTGCCGTTAATGAGTTATGGTGGTTCAGGTGTGATGATTAACTGTGTAGGACTGGCGATTTTGTTACGGGTCGATTTTGAAAACAGGGTACTGATGCGCGGAGGCCGCTTATGATCAAGCGCAACGCGGGCAATACTCAGAAAACATTGATGATTATGGCGGCTGGTACCGGCGGCCATATTTTCCCTGGACTGGCGATTGCCGATTTCATGCGTGAACGCGGCTGGCAGGTAAGCTGGCTGGGCACCCAGGCTGGGATGGAAAATCAGATTGTGCCGCAACATGGCATCGCTATGGATACGCTGGATTTCCGTGGCTTGCGTGGCAAAGGTCTGCGTCATAGCCTGAGCGGTGCATGGAAACTGATCAGCAGTTTCTTCGCTTGCTATCGTCTGATCGGTCAGCGCAAACCGGATGTGGTATTAGGCATGGGCGGTTATGTGACCGTGCCCGGCGGCGTCATGGCAGCCTGCCGTGGTGTGCCGCTGGTCTTGATGAATGCGGATGCCGCTTTGCTGTTATCAAATAAAGTGTTGCAGCCATTGGCACAGCATTTATTGTTTGGCTTACCGGCAGCAGGAATGTCCGGCGCTGCACAGATGGATGGAAAATTGCGCCTGACCGGTAATCCTATCCGGCGTGAAATTTGTGAATTGCCAGCACCGGCGCAACGTTATGCGCAGCGTCAGGGCCCATTACGTATTCTGATCGTGGGTGGCAGTCTGGGTGCAAAAGTACTCAATGAAACCTTGCCTCAAGCGTTGGCGTTACTGGCACCGGAACAACGTCCGGTCGTCACGCATCAGTCCGGTAAACAGCATATCACCGCTTTGCGTACACAGTATCAGCAAGCCGGGGTGGAGGCCGAGGTGCTTGATTTTATCGATGATATGCCACGCCGTTATGCCGATGCCGATCTGGTGATTTGTCGTGCCGGCGCGATTACAGTCTCTGAATTAACAGCTGCAGGTGTCGCAAGTATTCTGGTGCCTTTCATGGCATCCAGCACTTCGCATCAGAAGCAGAACGCGGAATGGATGGCGCAACAACAGGCCGCAATTTTTATTAGCCAAAGCGGGCTTACGGCCGATACTTTGGCAACACAGTTGTCTACTCTGAGCCGAGCTGATTGCCTGCGTATGGCAGAAACGGCTTATCAGTTGGGACAACGCGCGGCGACGCAACAGATCGCCACTATTTTGGAAGCATTAGCATGAAACACAAAGTCAAGCATATTCATTTTGTCGGTATCGGCGGTTCCGGTATGAGCGGGATCGCCGAGGTCTTACTGAATCTTGGATATACCATTTCCGGCTCCGACCTCAGCACCAATGCGGCATCGCAGCGGCTGGCAGAGCTGGGTGCCGACGTGAAACTGGGCCATGCTGAAGAACACATAGCCGGAGCTGACGCGATTGTCACATCAACGGCAGTCAAAGCCGACAATCCAGAGGTCCTTGCTGCGCGTACGCGTCACATTCCTATCGTGCCACGTGCCATGATGCTGGCAGAACTGATGCGTTTGAAAAGCGGTATTGCGATTGCCGGTACTCATGGTAAAACCACGACCACCAGTCTGGTTGCCAGCGTGCTGGCACAAGGTGGTTTAGATCCAACCTTTGTGATCGGTGGCCGCCTCAATAGTGCAGGTGCAAATGCCAAACTTGGCAGCGGTGATTTCATCGTAGCGGAAGCCGATGAATCGGATGCGTCTTTCCTTAATCTGCTGCCAGTGATCGAAGTGATCACCAATATCGATGCGGATCATATGGAAACTTATGGCCACGACTTTGGCCGTTTGAAACAGGCTTTTGTGGAGTTTACCCAGCGGCTGCCTTTTTATGGGGTGGCGGTGCTATGTCTGGATGATGCCAATGTACGTGAAATCATGCCGCAGATTTCCAAGCCCATCGTCAGCTATGGCTTTCATGAAGAGGCTGATGTACGTGCAATCAATGCGCGTGCGGGTGGCGGCAAGATGCATTTCACCGTGGTTCAGCAAGGCTATGCTGATATGCAGGTCAGCCTGAATCAGCCTGGTATGCACAATGTGCAGAATGCCTGCGCCGCCATTGCGATTGCACGTGAAGTCGGGGTGGAAGACAGTGCGACCCAGAAAGCCTTGAGTGAATTTAACGGTGTGGGCCGTCGCTTTACCCGCTACGGCGAAATCCCGCTGGCGAAAGGCGGCAGCTTTGCGCTGGTTGATGATTATGGACATCATCCGGTGGAAATGGCGGCCACGCTGGCAGCTGCACGCGGTGCGTATCCGGATCGTCGTCTGGTGCTGGCATTTCAACCGCACCGTTATACCCGGACCCGTGATTTGTTTGAAGACTTCGTGCGTGTGATTTCCACTGCTGACGCGGTGGTGTTGGCCGAAGTTTATGCGGCCGGTGAAACAGCGATTCAGGCAGCGGATGGCCGCGCACTGACCCGCGCCTTGCGTGTGATGGGTAAGGTAGAACCTGTGTTTATTGAGTCTATCCAGGATATGCCGGATGGCTTACTGCATGTTTTGCAGGACGGTGATGTGCTGATCGTGATGGGTGCCGGATCGATCAGTGGCATACCGGGAAAATTAGCGCACAATCAGTAACTATCATTAGTCGAAAACTGAATACAGAATACAGAAAACCGAGATACGAAAATGAGTGATTTTGATATGCAATCCTTGGGTAAAGTAGGTGTACTGTTCGGCGGTCGTTCTGCTGAGCGCGAAGTCTCGCTGATGTCCGGTAACGGCGTATTAGCTGCTCTGCGCAGCAAGGGCGTAGATGCGCATCCTTTTGACCCGGCAGAGCGCAGCGTGGCAGAACTGCAGGCGGAAAAATTTGATCGCGTGTTCATCGCGCTGCATGGCCGCTACGGTGAAGATGGCAGCCTGCAGGGCGTGCTCGAACAATGCAATATTCCTTACACCGGTAGCGGCGTCATGGCCTGTGCGATAGGGATGGATAAGATCTTCACTAAGCGCATCTGGCAAACCCACGGCATCAGTACGCCGGGCTATGCAGTGCTGAATGCCCAGTCGGATTTGCAGACATTAGCTCAGAATCTGGGCTTGCCCATGATACTGAAGCCGCCGCATGAAGGTTCGACCATCGGTATCACCAAAGTCAATCATACTGCTGACATACAACAGGCTTATACTCTCGCCGCGCAATTTGATGAAGTGGTGCTGGCAGAAGAATTTATTGAAGGCCGTGAATTCACGGTCGCGATCCTGGGTCGTGGCGAACAGGCTTATGCCTTGCCGGTGATAGAAATCGTGGCACCGGAAGGTAATTACGATTATCAAAACAAATATTTCACGGACGATACCAAGTATCAGTGCCCGGCTCCCTTGCCTGCGGAGCTGACGGCGACTATCCAGAAAATGGCTGTGGATGCCTATCGTGCACTTGATTGTGAGGGCTGGGCACGTATTGATGTGCTGGTGCGTGAATCGGATCAGCGTCCCTTCCTGCTGGAGATTAACACCTCTCCAGGCATGACCGGACATTCTCTGGTGCCGATGGCGGCCAAAGCAGTGGGTATGAGTTACGAAGATTTATGTGTAGAGATATTGAAGACGGCACGCCTTAAAATTTCAGGTGAGAAGTCCTGAGCAGGTATGCGGAGCGGAGTGTAAATTTTATGTGGCATGACGTCAGACTGATGAACAATACCGCCAATGCCTTGTTTGGTTTGGTATTGCTCGCGCTGATCGCCTCAGGCGTATGGTGGGTGATCCACAGGCCTATGTTTACGCTGACCACAATCAAGGTGGAAGGCGTCAATCACGCCGGCCTGCGCCACGTGAATACACTCACGATACGCAATAATGCGATTCCTAAGCTACGCGGGAATTTTTTTACGGCCAACCTGGACTCAGTACGCGCTGCATTTGAAAGCGTGCCTTGGGTCAGGAAAGCCGCAGTACAAAGAGAATGGCCGAACCGGTTGGTGATTTCACTGGACGAACATGTGGCGCTGGGCACCTGGGGCGATCAGGGTAAGCTGTTATCAGTGAAGGGCGATGTGTTTACAGCAAATTTGGCGGAAGCAGAAGAAGACGCTGATCTGATCGCTTTTGCAGGGCCGGACGGCAGTGAAAAAGAAGTATTGTCGCAGTATATGCAGTTCAAAAACTGGTTTCAGAAAATCGGTTTGGAACCAGATGGCGTGACGTATTCAGGACGTTATGCATGGAGTGTGAAACTCAATAATGGCATGAATGTGGAGTTAGGCCGGGTGCAGGATGGCGATACGCTGAAAAATCGGGTGGACCGCTTAATGACGGTTTATCCACAGTTAATCGCCAGTTTGCAGGATAGTATAGAAAGCGTGGATATGCGTTACCCGAATGGTCTGGCTTTAAAGTCCAGTCATAGCGCTGTGGGTTCAAAAAAGCAAATAAAAGCAAGTGGAAAGACATGACAAAAGACGCTAAAAATCTGATCGTTGGTCTCGATATCGGGACATCCAAGATCGTGGCCGTAGTTGCCGAGGTGATGGCTGATGGCCGTCATGAAGTGATAGGCCTGGGTCAGCATGAATCTAAAGGCCTGAAAAAAGGTGTCGTGGTCAATATCGAGGCAACGGTTGAATCGATACAGCGCGCGCTGGAAGAAGCAGAGTTGATGGCGGACTGCAAAATCAGTCGCGTCTATACCGGTATCGCCGGTAGCCATATCCGTAGCTTCAACTCCAGCGGTATGGTGGCGATTAAGGATAAGGAAGTCACCGCAGCTGACGTGTCGCGTGTGATAGAAACCGCTAAGGCGGTCAACATCCCGACCGATCAGCAGTTGCTGCATACCCTGCCACAGGAATTCATCGTCGACAATCAGGATGATGTGCGCGAGCCTATTGGTATGAGCGGTATCCGTCTTGAGGTCAAAGTACATATCGTGACCGGTGCTGTATCGGCAGTACAGAATATCGTGAAGTGCGTGCGCCGTTGTGGTCTGGAAGTTTCTGATTTGATTTTGCAGCCGATGGCTTCGGCTGAAGCGGTGCTGACCCGCGATGAAAAAGAACTGGGTGTAGTGCTGATTGATATCGGTGGTGGCACTACGGATGTCGCGGTGTTCAGTGAAGGCGCAATACGACATACCGCCGTGATTCCTATCGCTGGCGACCAGATCACGAATGATATTGCGATGGCATTGCGTACACCAACTTCTGAAGCGGAAGAAATCAAAGTTCGCTTTGGTGTCGCCAAACAGGTTTTGGCGGATCCTGCCGATACGCTGGATGTACCGGGTCTGGGTGACCGTGGACCACGTTCCTTATCGCGTCAGGCGCTGGCTGCTGTGATCGAACCACGTGTGGAGGAATTGTTCGCACTGGTGCATCAGGTAGTACGTGAATCCGGTTATGAAGATGTGCTGTCGTCGGGCATCGTGCTCACTGGCGGATCTGCAGCCATGCCGGGTATGGTGGAGATGGCAGAAGACATCTTCCTCAAGCCTACCCGGTTGGGGATGCCAGCTTACACCGGTCAGCTGGCTGATGTGGTGCGCAGCCCGCGTTATGCCACCGTTTTAGGGTTGTTGTTGGAAGCGAAGAAGCAGTATTTGCGCGGTCATCTCGTGATACGGCAGGAAGGTTCTGCCAAAGCGGTGTGGCAACGCATGAAAGAGTGGTTTTTGGGGAATTTTTAAGCAGCTTTTTGTACCACATTTGGTGTAGTCATTTTATAATGGTCTGATATACAGTTATTAGTCGCTAGTCGTCTCATCCGTGATCATTAGCGACTGATAACTGCCTACCTGGAGGAGTCATGATGGAGTTCGATATGGTTGATAACGCCACACAAGGCACCGTAATTAAGGTTGTCGGCGTGGGTGGTGCAGGCGGTAATGCGGTTCAGCATATGATCAACAAAGGTGTGTCCGGCGTTGAATTTATCGCGGCAAATACAGATGCGCAGGCTTTGCTCGCATCGAAAGCGCACAATGTGATACAGATCGGTGATACCGGTCTGGGTGCCGGGATGAAACCGGAAGTCGGCCGTCAGCTGGCAGAAGAATCGCGTGCGCGCATCGAAGATGCGCTGCGCGGCGCGCACATGGTGTTTATCGCTGCCGGTATGGGCGGCGGCACCGGTACCGGTGCAGCTCCTGTTGTCGCGCAAGTCGCGAAAGAGTTAGGTGCACTGACCGTTGCGGTTGTGTCCAAGCCATTCTCTTACGAAGGTAAGAAGTGCATGGACATCGCGGATGAAGGTTTGGATGCACTGACCCAGCATGTGGATTCGCTCATCATTATTCTCAACGAGAAGCTCGAAGAGATTTATGAAGACGATAGCATGATCGAATGGCTGCAACATGCTGATGACGTGCTCAACAATGCGGTTGCAGGTATCGCTGAAATCATTAATGTACCAGGTCACATTAATGTCGATTTCAACGACGTCAAAACCATTATGGGTGAGCAGGGCAAAGCAATGATGGGTACCGCAACAGCTTCCGGCGTTGATCGTGCCCGTATCGCGGCGGAACAGGCAGTGGCTTCGCCTCTGCTCGATGGTATTGATCTGTCCGGTGCACGTGGTGTCCTGGTGAATGTCACTGCCAGCCGTGGTCTCAAAGGTAAAGAGATCAAGGAAGTCATGGCTGCTGTACGCGCGTTTGCTGCACCGGATGCATCTATCGCTCAGGGTATCGCTTACGATGACGCGATGGGTGACGATATCCGCGTGACTGTGGTTGCAACCGGCTTGGGTCGTGGTAAGAAAAATATCCAGCTGGTGCAAACTCCTGTACTGCGTACCGGTACCAATAACGAAACAGTGATGTCGGCTGCAGCAATGACAACGACCACCGTTTCCAACGGTATGGTGAATGCAGTGCCAGCGTTTGACGGGCTCAGCAAACCTGCCGTATGGCGCCGTGAATCTGCGTCAGACACAGTGCGCGCTCTGGAAAAAAATGGCATGGAAACCTATGACATTCCAGCTTTCCTGCGCAAACAGGCTGACTGATGATGTTGATTGGTCAGTGCTGCTCTGTCTGAAAAAACCTCGCTGCGGCGAGGTTTTTTTATCTTCGCGTTGAGCAGGAAATGCACTGCTCAGCAAAACTTCGTGCCTTGATGCATACTTCAGCCTGATCAGAAAAATGCAGTTTTTCTGATGTAGATCAATACGTTTCAACTTACCTATTTTGAAAGGAAACATCATGACGATTAAGATCGGCGATCAACTCCCAGCAGCAAGTCTGGCGGAATTCATAGAAGTGGAAGGCGAGGGCTGCACACTGGGCCCAAACACTTTCCAGGTAGCTGATCTGGTCAAAGGTAAAACCATCGCGATTTTCGGTTTGCCTGGCGCTTATACACCGACATGCTCGGCAAAACATGTACCTGGCTATATTGAGCATGCCGCTGCATTGAAAGCGAAGGGCGTGGATGAAATCTGGTGTGTTTCCGTGAATGATGCTTTCGTGATGGGTGCCTGGGGCCGCGACCAAAAAGCGACCGGTATTATCCGTATGATGGCAGATGGCAATGCTGCATTTTCCAAAGCACTGGGTCTGGATGCAGACTTCAGCCAGTTTGGTATGGGCACCCGTTCCCAGCGCTACTCCCTGCTCGCCGTGGATGGCGTGGTAAAGCAGCTCAACGTAGAAGCTGGTGGTAAGTTTGAAGTATCGAATGCAGAAACACTGCTGGCTCAGTTAGGCTGATCGTTTACAATCGTGATGAAAATGCCTGGCTTGTGCCGGGCATTTTTTTTGCAAAGAGGTCAGGTGATTGTGCTCAAACCTGAGCGTCACTGTCCGGCACACGCCACATTACTGTGAATAATTTAGCGCTTTTTCATCGCTGGCGATATGAATTGTCCTGAATCGCTATAATACGCCTATGTTAAAGCAAACCACTATCCAACAAACTGTCAGGACCGTCGGTGTCGGACTGCATTCCGGTACCAAAGTCGAACTGGTGCTGCGTCCCGCACCTGTCAATACCGGCATCATTTTCACCCGCATCGATCTGCAGCCGCCGCTGGTATTTCCTGCATCTGCGACTACCGTTGGTGATACCCGTATGGCTTCCACGCTGACCAATAACGGGCAGCGCGTCTCTACGGTTGAACATCTGCTGTCTGCCTGTGCCGGTCTGGGTGTAGATAATCTGTACATCGATGTGAGCGCAGAAGAAATCCCTATCATGGATGGCTCCGCCTCGTCTTTCGTGTATTTATTACAGCAAGCCGGATTGCAGCAACAGGATGCTGCCAAAAAATTTATCCGTGTGTTGAAGCCGGTCGAAATTCGTGAAGGTTCAGGCGCCAATGAGAAATGGGCGCGTCTGGAACCGTTTGATGGCTTCAAGCTACACTTTTTTATCGAGTTCAATCATCCGGCGGTCGATGGCACGGTACAGACTGCCGTGGTCGATTTTGAAAAAGTCTCGTTCGTGAAAGATGTGGCCAGAGCGCGTACTTTCGGCTTTATGCAAGATGTGGAAATGCTGCGTGGCATAGGACTGGCGCGTGGTGGCTCGATGGAAAATGCGATCGTGATGGATGAATACCGCATCCTGAATGCCGATGGCTTACGTTTCGATGATGAGTTTGTACGCCATAAAATCCTGGATGCGATCGGTGATTTATACCTGATCGGGCATCCATTTTTGGCCAGCTATACCGCCCATAAATCTGGTCATGGTTTGAATAATCAGCTATTGCGCGTGCTGTTATCGCAACCGGATGCGTATGAAATCGTCAGTTTTGATGATGAAAAAAATGCGCCCGTCACGTATGCAGAACAAAGTCAGCGTGAATGGGTGGCAGCCTGACAGCACAGGTATGAACGTATAGATATTGCGTAGGCAGCATAAATAAACGGCAATCTTCAGATTGCCGTTTTTGTTTGTATTCTCAATTCATCAGTCAGTTGACGGATTTACTGTGTGTTGTTGAGTGTCAGTTCAGGAAAACGCTGACGTATCGCGTTTTCTATCCCTTTGGCATCCAGTCCGCATTGCGACAGCAACTGTGCATGATCACCGTGATCAATGAACTTGTCCGGTAAGCCCAGGATCAGCAAAGGAACAGAGATGCCCTCCGCTGCCAGTGCTTCAGCCACTGCAGAACCGGCGCCACCCATGGTACAGCCTTCTTCTACACAGACCAGTGCTTTGTGCTGTTGTGCCAGTTTGCGTACTAAGTCCACATCCAATGGTTTGATAAAGCGCATATTGGCAACGCTGGCATTGAGGGCAGTACCCGCCTGCAGCGCAGGATGCACCATAGAGCCAAATGCGAGTATGGCGACTTCTTTGCCTTCACGTTTGATCTCGCCTTTACCGATTTCCAGGGTTTGCAAATCTGGCGTGACCTGCGCACCGATACCGGCACCGCGCGGATAACGCACCGCTGCCGGACCTGGATAGTGATAGCCCGTGCTCAGCATTTGACGACATTCATTTTCATCCGATGCCGCCATCACCACCATATTCGGAATGCAGCGCAGATAGGCCAGATCGTAATTGCCAGCATGGGTGGCGCCATCCGCACCCACCAGTCCGGCGCGGTCCAGCGCGAATGTTACGTCCAGATTTTGCAAAGCGACGTCGTGGATTAACTGATCGTAAGCACGTTGCAGGAAAGTCGAGTAAATCGCAACGACCGGCTTCAGGCCTTCGCAAGCCAGACCAGCTGCAAATGTGACAGAGTGCTGTTCCGCGATGCCGACGTCGTAATAGCGCTTAGGAAATTGCTTTTCAAATTCCACCATGCCTGAACCTTCACGCATGGCCGGTGTAATACCCACCAGCTTTTTATCAGCGGCCGCCATATCGCACAGCCATTGTCCGAAGACCTGGGTATAAGTCAGTTTGCCGGAGGTGGACGGTTTGATGCCTTCTGCCGGATTGAATTTACCCGGGCCGTGATACAACACAGGATCGGCTTCCGCCAGCTTATAACCATTCCCTTTTTTGGTGACCACGTGCAGGAATTGCGGGCCCTTCAGGTTTTTGATGTTTTGCAGGGTAGGAATCAGGGAATCCAGATCATGACCATCAATAGGACCGATGTAGTTAAAGCCAAATTCTTCGAACATAGTGGCCGGAACCAGCATGCCTTTGGCGTGTTCTTCAAACTTTTTAGCCAGTTCCAGCATCGGTGATGGCAAGACTGATTTGCCGACATTGCGTGCCGCTGCATAGAATTTGCCCGACATCAGACGCGCCAGATAGCGGTTCAATGCACCTACCGGCGGCGAGATCGACATATCATTATCGTTCAGTATCACCAGCAGGTTAATGTCGTCATACACGCCTGCATTATTCAGGGCTTCGAAAGCCATACCGGCTGTCATGGAACCATCGCCGATAATCGCGACCGAGTGGCGGCTTTCGCCTTTGGTGCGTGCGGCCAGCGCCATACCCAGCGCGGCAGAGATCGAGGTGGAGGAGTGTGCCGTGCCGAAAGTATCGTATTCACTCTCATCGCGGCGAGGGAAGCCTGAGATGCCACCATACTGACGCAAGGTCGGCATCTGATCGCGACGGCCAGTCAGGATTTTATGCGGATAGGTCTGATGGCCCACGTCCCACACCAGTCTGTCTTCCGGGGTATTGAACACATAATGCAAAGCGATCGTCAGCTCTACCGTACCCAGATTGGACGACAAATGGCCGCCGGTTTTCGATACGGATTCCAGCACATGCTGGCGCAGCTCATCTGCCAAGGGATTGAGCTGGTGACGCGGAACTTGGCGCAGATCCGCCGGAGATTGAATTTGTTGTAATAAGCTAGTCATAGTGGGTCGCGGTTTACGCTTGTCTTTGTACGATCAGATCGGCCAGATCATGCAAGTAGTGTGCCTTCTCACCAAAGGGCAACAGGGCCTTATGAGCGTCACGGCACAATTGGCCAGCCAGTTGACGTGAGGCATCCAGACCAAGCAGGCTCACATAAGTCGGCTTGTTATCGGCAGCATCTTTTCCTGCGGTTTTACCCAGGGTGGCTGAGTCCGCAGTCGCATCCAGAATATCGTCCACTACCTGAAAGGCGAGACCGATGGCACCCGCATACGCATGCAACGCTTCTGTTTCTGTCGCATCGGGTAATTTGCCACAGATAGCGCCCAGCATGACCGATGCACGCAGCAGCGCGCCAGTTTTCAGTCTGTGCATCTGTTCAAGTTGTTCGCGGCTGAGAGCCAGTCCTACGCTGGCCAGATCGATGGCCTGACCACCGCACATACCGAGCGAACCGGAAGCCTGAGCCAGTACCTTTACCATAGCCAGTTTGTTCGCGGCATCGCCGGGGCCTTCGGACAAGGTGATGAAGGCCTGCGCCTGCAATGCATCACCGACCAGTAAGGCAGTCGCTTCGTTGTAACGGATGTGTACAGTGGGTTTGCCACGGCGCAGATCATCGTCATCCATGCACGGCATATCATCATGCACCAGCGAGTAGACATGTATCATTTCCACTGCCGCTGCAGCACGTTTGAGTAATTCAGGGGGGGCATCAAACAACTGCCCTGCTGCATACACCAGCAAAGGACGCACGCGTTTGCCGCCATCTAACGCGGTATAGCGCATGGCTTCGTGCAATTGCTGTGGTGTGGCGTCTGTGCCAGGGATCAGTTCATCTAAAGCCTGCTCGCAAGTGTGCTGGGTGTGTTTCATCCAAGTCTGGAAATCCTGGCTCATGCAAGTTCCTCGTCGTGATCGACATTAAAAGGTTTGAGTACGCCCGCCTCCAGGACTTTGACTTGTTGTTCAACTTTTTCGAGCTGACTGGCACAGAACCGGATTAATTCTGAACCTCGCTGGTAGGCGGTCACAGAGGCCTCTAACGGCAGATTGCCGTTTTCCATCTGCTGTACCAGCTGACTCAGTTCCGCCATCGCAGCTTCAAAGCTGGCTGGCTGGCTGGCCGCAGAGGCGTGAGAGTCTGGATTTTTCTTGGGCATAGAATGATGAAGATGTTGAAAACGGCGTCTTATGACACAAAATTTAATTAACCGTCTATTTTAGAGCAAAGCTGCTGCTGTCAGTACGAAAACCATGCAAATTCAAAGTGCATTTGCTTACAATTTGAAACCACAGTTTCAAATCGGAAATGCTAATGTTGGGGAAAACCGAATTACACTGAAAAAAGAAGTGGAATTGCGTTTCAAACATTTCCATGTGGAAATTAAGTGTATATAGTTCGGTCAGATGCAGGTGTCATACAGCATGGTATCCAGTGGATTTTATCAAAAAAACATGGATTTTCACCTCTGAGTTTCAATTATTTCTTATCCAGGCAAGGTTTTTCATGCCCGCCGGGTAGGGCAGACAACATCACCAGTTCAATTTGCATTCCTAATCATGCCTACTCAGCATCAGCATACCGGATCTTTAGCTGGCGTTAATCCGCCCGCTGGTGAGCTGCTGCGTGCATTGGTGCCTATCGTGGCACATCTGGTGGGAGCGCAAATTGAGACAATGTCGGTGCGCTTATCGGCAGCCTTTCTGGCCTTGTCCGAGACTAGTCAGGATTCGCGCGAAGCGAATCTGAGTTTTCATGCCGGGCAACTGCTGAAAAAAAATGCCTATGCTTTTTATTATCTGGTTGCGGCTGACATAGAAAAAGCCTTGCGTGCAGATATTGATCAGCTATTGTTGCCGCAGCGTGTGGCGCAACCGGAAAAGAAGCTCATGATGGAGCCGGACCTGAGCCTGGTATCTTATGAAGAGATGGATAAAAAACTGGCACTGAGCCGTGTCAGTCGCAGCATAGAGCTCGATAATGCGGAGCAGTATGCGGCGCTCAATATGCGTATTGCACACTTGATGCAAAAAGAAGCCTTAAGTATTGCGCAAAACCCGTTTCGTCCCGAATTATTGCTCACCACGCTGCATCAGGCCTGGTGTCAGTTCGATCCTGAGACCGGAACCCATGAACTGGTGCTGTCTTTATTGCGCCCCGATATCCTGTTTGACCTCGAACCTATTCTGGCGGAATTAAATCAGGCACTGGTCGCTAAAGGTGTGTTGCCAGATCTGCAGGAGTCGTATCGCATTCGTCGCCAGCGTCAGAAAAAGCTGGATGATCAGGACGAGGCCGTTGCAGCCACTGCAACCGAAGGAAAATTACGCCAGTACTTTGCGCAAGGCGCAGCGCAGAACGCGGTGCAGAGCGGGAACGCGTACAGCGGCATGACGGGGGGGGCTGCGGGCGTCTCCGGTGCGACTTTACAGCAGCTATCCGAATTTCAAAAAAGTCTGCAATTCCGCCAACTGATGTCGGAAGCCAAAGATGTGCTGCGTCTGTCACAAATGCGCGAGCAGGTACCGGACATGTTTGCTACCGGTGTCGAAAAGCAGACGCTGGATTTATTGTCGCAGGTGTTTGACAATGTATTCCGCAATCAAACTATTCCGGCACAGGTAAAAGAGCTGATTTCTGTCTTGCAGATTCCTGTGCTGAAAGCGGCGATGCTCGATAAGGAATTCTTCTTTAACGAGCATCATCCGGCCCGTCGTCTGATCGATTTGTTGTCGCGCTATAGCCCGGCCGTCAATGCACAACAGGCGCAACAAGATCCCTTATTCCAGACCATGCAGCGTAATGTGCAGCGTGTCAGTGATGAGTTCGATCAGGAAGTTGCGCTGTTTGAAGAAGTCGTGAATGATCTGGAAGCCTTCATTGCGAAGGAAGAGCAGGCCAGTGAGCAGGCGTTGCAGGCACCGATACAGACTGCATTGCGTAAAGAAAAAATCAAGCAAGCCAGTATGACTGCGACCCAGACTGTGGCGGTGCGCGTCGGTAGTGGCGAAGTGGTCGCTTTTGTCGAAACCTTCCTGGAAAACCGCTGGACCAAGGTGTTGACCCTGGCTTACAGCGTCAAAGAAGAAAAACCGCAGGCGGTGGAAGATGCAATTCGCACCATGGATGATTTGATCTGGAGTGTGAAGCCTAAGATTACCCTGCAGGACAGACAAGAGTTACTCAACCGTTTGCCAGCGATTTTGGCACGTCTGAATAAATGGCTCAGTCTGATCAAATGGGAAGATGCTGACCGCGTACGCTTTTTCGCAGAGTTGGCCGAATGCCATGCCTCGATTGTGCGGGCACCGTTGGAACTGTCGCCGGATAAGCAATTAGAAATTGCAGTCGAGGCGGCACAGCATGCGGCAGAGCGCAGGCTGGAGAAACGGGCTGAGGCAGAGAAAAAAGCACAGCAACAGGCTGAGCAACAAGCCGTAGCGGAGGAAGATCCGGCGGTGATGTTGGTCGATAGTCTGGAGCGCGGTGTCTGGATTGAGTTACAGCAGCCAGCTGCAGCGCCGGTCAAGGTCAGACTGGCCTGGGTCAGTCCCATGCGCAGCTTATTTATTTTCACTTCCAGTCAAAAAGAGCAAAACTTTTCATTGCCGGTCAAGCAGTTACAACAAGCTTTCCGCGAACAGAAAGCCCGTTTGCTGGAACTCGACAAAGTGGTGGACCGCGCTCTGATGGAGGCGCTTGGCAGTTTGCAGCCCGACGAAACCACTCCTGCTGCAGCACCTGATTTGCCAGGCACTGAGCCAGACGCTGAGCCGGATTGCCGTGCAACTCTCACGCCAAACTGAGCTGTTTTCTGCCATATCAGCCACTTCAGAAACACTTCAGCAGACAAGTGGATCACAGCGATCACAAAAGTGGAATGAGATCGCCCCAGGCATCTGTGCATCCATTTTATTGTTCTTCATAGGCCGGCAAGCGTAATTGTTCTTGGCTGCTGAAATAACGATTTCTGAGTTCTTGTATGGATAGGGATAGCTGTACTTCGTTCATTCCCATGTTGATCAGGCTGCGGCGTTCATTCAGATAACGCTGTATCCGTGATTTCCAATCGGCTTCCTCGCGGTCCACTTGTGCTAGGCGGTTTGCCGCGTCCGGGCTGATGGTAGCGGCGCGCATACGATACACATCATCTTCGCTGGCACCTTGTTGACGCATCGCGTTTGCCTGTTCTTCCAGGCGTATCACTTGCAATGGTGCGTTTTTCGCTTCTTTCAGGTCCGCTGGTAAGTTGTCATCCAGCGTGCGCAAACGCATTTGCTTTTCAGCTTCCGTCAGTGCGCGGTTATTCGCTATCTCTAGCCGCGCAATGGCATCCAGATCATACGCGTCATCGAAGCCAAACATCGCCTGACTTTCTTTGGCGCTGAAATACTGCAGTCGCAGATTTTGCATCGCCTGCCAGCGTGTGCGCATGGCTGTCGCCATCATGGTGGCTGATTGAACGTTCTGTCCCAGCTGTTTTTCACTATCAAATAAGGCCGTTTTATATTGCAGATAGCGGCTCAGTAATTGTTTAGCTTGTGAAGCCGCATGCGGAGGTAAGCGCTGATCCAGCACTTTTTCGATTTCCTGACGAATCTCAGCCAGTGATTTTTCTCCGGTAGCGGCCAGATAGTAATCGAACATCAATCGTAATTCGGCATTGACCACCAGCTCGCCTCGCGCTTCTTCGAGCTTGCCATCGGTTTGTGTTCCGTCCATAGAGCGCACGAAAGACAAGTGGGTATCTGGTGCCGTTAGCTGAGCTCTGTCCTGTTGGTCAGTGAGTTTAGTGTTCCAGAAAGCGAAAAAAGCGGCGCTGCCTAACGCCGCTAAACCAAGTGTCCTGCTCAGTGTTTTCATGCTGCCGGCTCCGTCAGAGTGTCGCTGTCAATTACAGGCCGCTGTTTTTCAGACGGTTCGCATGTTGACGGTAAATCGTGACTGGATTGGTTTCGAAAATGTTGACCAGTCCGATCGCCTGATTGACTTCGTCCAGATGGTTCATGGCATAGTCGTCACGGATCACCTTTCCCAGATGGGTAGAGCAGCTGGCGACCAGGCCGTCGTTCTTGGCTCCCGCGAACGCGAGCGAAGTCAGTGCCAGTGCCGGATCTGACACATCAAGCAGATTAGTCAAGGTTTTTGCACCGCTCCAGGAGTAATAGGCGACTCCATTCACAGCGTATGCGCCTTCACCGCAAGCGCTGGTCGGCACCCCAGCCGGATGCCGGCTGTTGAATTGCAGTGAGCCAGCTGTGCTCAGGGATTTCGCCGCTGCCAGCGCATCTTGTGGCAAGCCAGGTTTGCCGGAGATGAAGCTGATCAGGGTTCCCAATCCATTCGCCACCGACACCAGCACTGCATTGGGCAGACTGCCATCAGGCGCAACACCGAGCAGCACGTCTGCCACTTTAGAGCCACGGTTGACACCGCCGACGGAGGTGACGGAAGCGACCAGATCAGGGCGCACCGACGCGACGTAGCGTATGGTCGGGCCGCCGTGGCTATGCCCGATCAGGTTCACTTTGCTGGCGCCGGTGACAGCCAGGATTTGTTTGACCTGCGTGAGTAATTGTTCGCCGCGGACTTCGGTGCTGTTCGCCGCAGCGACCTGAGTGACATATACTTTGGCACCATCTGCGCGTAACGCGCCAGGAATGCCATACCAGTAATCGACCGGACCGATCTGGTCAAATCCGAACAGGCCGTGCACCAGCACGATAGGAAATTTTGTCTCCGTATAACCTGCTGCCCATGTCTGTTGCGGTAATACAGACAACGCGAGAAAGAAAGCGAGCATTTTCTTCATCATAGTGTTGTTCATCTTGACTCTTTCAAAAGTTGGCGGACTGTGACAAACAAGCTGACTTTGCGCTGTTGCTGGCCTTACTGTGGGTCATGCATCAGGCTGATTCGTGCCAGCTATGTTGTGTCGGTCCAGATTGAATTCAAAAGCAGACTCCAATGAAACCAGGCAACGTTGTACCGCATGCCTCTGCGGGCATTCGGACCTGTGGCGGTATGAACAACGTGATTGCAGACTAAGTTTGCTGCTCGTCAGCGACAAGCTGCGATGCAGCATAAATCGGCGGGAAACCAGCATCATGTGCGATGTTATGGTGTGGTATTTCTTGTAAGCACAGACCATGACATGGTTTTGCCGGCGTGGTATTTCCCTATGATCTGGCTGGTTGCTCGGGTAGGAAAAACGGACTGCTGGTTTTTCTGCCGGGAATGATTTAGATGTTTTTACCTAAAACATCTGCGATGTTGTTTATGACGCAGAGCGGCCTTGGGGGCTGCATGCTAAGAAGTTGATTTTGCTCAGGAAATTTCATCAGCGCGGGGCAAAGTTGCAAGATTCAGGTATAATCTCGGGTTCTGTCCAAAATTTCCTCTTCAAGTCGTTTGATCGTTTGAATTTCCGCTCTGGCAGCAAACCAGTCGGAAACAGGTTTTTGTGGATTCTTTCTCTCTTAGGTTGGTGCAAATTAATTTGGGGGGTGGGGATGTCCGATCTGGCTTCTTTGTCTACATTAGCGCGTTCTGACGCGCAACTTCCGGTACACGTCTATTTTGATGAGACGCTTTTGCAGCGTGAAATCAAGGATTTGTTCCAGGCAGGTCCTCGCTACGTGGGCCACGAACTGATGGTTCCTAACGTAGGTGACTTTGCTACTTTACAGTCTGAAAATGAAGGCCGCATGCTGGTGCGTCATGCACAGGGCATAGAGCTGATGTCGAATGTCTGCCGTCACCGCCAGGCATTGATGTTCAATGGGCGCGGCAATACGAATAATATCGTCTGTCCTTTACATCGCTGGACCTATGATCTCAAAGGTGAGCTGATCGGTGCGCCGCACTTTTCAGATACGCCTTGTATGAATCTGAAACGCACTCCATTACAGAACTGGAATGGTTTGCTGTTCGAGCAAAATGGTTATAACGTGATGGAGCGCATGGCGCAACTGAGTGTGACCAAGGACCTCGATTTCAGCGGCTATATGCTGGATCATGTGGAGGTGCATGAATGTGAATACAACTGGAAAACCTTCATTGAGGTGTATCTGGAAGATTATCACGTTGAGCCTTTCCATCCTGGCCTGGGCAGTTTCGTCTCTTGCGATGATTTACGCTGGGAATTCGGTGAAGACTACAGTGTACAAACCGTGGGCGTGAACAGTGGTCTGCTCAAATCCGGCTCACCCGTTTATCGTCAGTGGCAGGAGCAATTGCTGAAGTTCCGCAATGGTGAAGCGCCGAAATACGGCGCGATCTGGCTCACGCTGTATCCGAATATCATGGTCGAATGGTATCCGCATGTGCTGGTGGTGTCCACGCTGTGGCCAACTACAACGGGTAAAACCCGCAATGTGGTGGAGTTTTACTATCCTGAAGAAATCGTTTTGTTCGAACGTGATTTCATCGCAGCAGAGCGCGCAGCATATATGGAAACCTGCATAGAAGACGATGAAATCGGGATGCGCATGGATGCAGGTCGTAAGATCCTGCTGGAACGCGGAGAAAATGAAGTCGGACCCTATCAGTCACCGATGGAAGATGGCATGCAGCATTTCCACGAATGGTATCGTCGTAACATGACATTCTGATTTCGCATCGTGTTGTCGTATGCGGTCAAAAATGAAGAGGCGCTGGCATTTGCTATGCGCCTCTTTTTCATCCTGAAGCAAACGTTTGTGGCGACCGAGTGCCGCAATCATGTTGCCTGAATTTGTTGAATGCCTCGGTGAAGCGCAGCTCGCCCGAGGTGAGCGGAGAAATAGAAATGCAATCTTTATGGATGCTGGTCGCCAGTCTGTTGTTTTCACTGATGGGCGTCTGCGTCAAACTCGCTTCTGCTCACTATGCAACTGCAGAAATTGTGTCTTACCGAGGCCTGATCGGCAGTCTGCTGCTGTTAGCACTGATACGGGTTCAGCGCGGCACTCTGCGTACGACCATGCCGGGCAGTCATTTATGGCGTGGTCTGGTCGGCGTGGCTGCGCTGTGGATGTGGTTTTACGCGATAGGTCGCTTGCCACTGGCGATGGCGGTTACGCTGAACTATATGTCCGCAGTCTGGATTGCCGCCTTCTTGTTCTTACGTGCCTGGCGACTGCGTGAACAACAGCTGGACTGGCGTTTGGTGGCGGCGATATTGCTGGGTTTTGGCGGTGTCATTTTGCTGCTCAGACCAACGATCCATGCAGATCAGTGGCTGGGTGGCGTGATTGCGCTGGTGTCCGGCATGCTGGCGGCTCTGGCCTATCTGCAGGTCAGGCAAATGGGCGTGGCTGGCGAGCCGGAATACCGCGTGGTGTTCTATTTTTCACTGACCTGTGCGGTCGCCGGGTTTCTTGGGGTGAGCCTGAGCGCATTGGCTGGCGGTGTGGGCTGGCATGCACATACAGGGCAGGGTGCTTTGCTGTTGCTGGCCATCGGCATTACGGCGGCACTCGCCCAAATGGCGATGACACGTGCCTACCGCTTGGGTAACACCTTGCTGACTGCAAATCTGCAATATCTGGGCATTGTCTTTTCCAGTATCTGGGATGTGCTGATCTGGCATGACAGTTTGTCCTGGCTCAGTTGGGCCGGCATCGTCGTGATACTGTGCAGTGGTTGTCTGGCCAGTTTTTACAATGCACGCAATAGTCCTGCTAAAGTGCTACCTGAGTAGCACCTGATCCGATTGCGACTGAGTAGGCCAGCAAGCCGCTCGTCTGCATCATGTCTTCATTCTTCATCTAAGGGGAAACGATGTACACCAGCTTAATCCGTGCTGGCCAACTGGCCGCTTTGATTGACTCTGCAGCACAGAGCAATACCATCATTCTGGATTGCCGCCATGATTTGACTGATGCTGATGCCGGCACCCGCGCATTTGCTGCCGGACATTTGCCTGGTGCGCAGTTTGTGCACCTGGATCAGGTGTTGTCGGCTGCTAAAACTGGCGCTGATGGCGTATTCCGCGGCCGCCATCCTTTACCGGATGCAGAAGACTTTGCCGCCAGCCTGCGTCAGCTGGGCGTCAATGCAGATACCCAAGTGGTGGCGGTGGATGCCCATGGCGGCATGTTTGCTGCGCGCCTGTGGTGGATGCTGCGCTGGATAGGTCATGCTGGGGTTGCCGTGCTGGATGGTGGTATACCGGCCTGGCAGTCCGCTGGTTATGCACTCAGCACAGAGCAAGTGAGCCGTGCTCCAGGTAATATTCAGGTACAGTCCAGCCTGGTTACCCAGGTCAGCGTGGCGCAGGTGCTAGCCAATCTGGAGAGTGCAGAACGCATCGTGATTGATGCGCGTGCGCCGGATCGCTTCCGCGGTGAAAATGAAACCATGGACCCGGTCGGTGGCCATATTCCTGGCGCCAAAAACCGCTTCTTCAAAGATAATCTGCAAGCTGACGGCAGCTTTAAACCCGCCGCACAATTAAGCCAGGAGTGGGCGCAACTGATCTGCGATCCGGCGCGCGCCATCATGCAATGCGGCTCAGGCGTGACTGCCTGCCACAATCTGCTGGCACTGGAAGTCGCCGGCCTGCGCGGTGCGGCTTTGTATCCGGGCTCCTGGAGCGAATGGTGCGCCGATCCTGCGCGTCCGGTTGAGCGTTAAGACGGCATTGGTCCGTGTACAAAAAAAGCACTGTTGATACACAGTGCTTTTTTTGTGGGGAGCTGAGTCACAGTCTGGTCTCAGTGATGACCCGTCACCAGCAACACCAGCACGATGCCCAGCGTGACCAGCAAGACCTGGGGCACGGTTTCTTTGAGTGTGGCGCGGCGCTGCATTTGAGGCATCAGATCGCTGACGGCAATATAAATAAATCCTGAAGAAGCCAGCACCAACACATAGGGCAGCAAGTCGGCCGCCTGCTCCAGTAAAAAATAGCCTGATACACCACCGACCACGCCCATCATGCTGGTCATCAGATTGTACAGATAGGCGCGGGTGCGGCTGAAACCGGCATTGAGCAAGACGATAAAGTCACCGATTTCCTGTGGAATTTCATGCGCGATAATCGCGAACGCTGTCACGATACCGAGTTCAGGATTCGCCAGAAAAGCCGCTGCAATCAGGATGCCATCGGTGAAGTTATGCATGCCATTGCCGACCAAAATCATCCAGCCGGATTTGCCTGCCTCATGTGCATCATGCCCATGTTCGTGATGGTGGCCATCGCCTTCATGATGGTGCGAGTGGCGCAGTATCGCGGCTTTCTCCAGCAGGAAAAACGCCAGCAAACCGGCCAGCAGACAAGCGAACAGCGTACGTGGATCGGCCTTGGATTCAAAGGCTTCCGGTAGCGCATGCAGCAAAGAGGTGGACAGCATAATACCGACCGACAGGCTGACCAATCTTTCCACCATTTTCGATAACAGAGAGAATGAGAAAATCGCAGCGGCGGATATGCTCAGCACCCCTGCTAAGGCTGTGGTGAAGAGAATGGATAACAGGGTGGAGTGAATTTTAAACCTCAGAGGAATTTGCAACCAGGTTGCAAATTAAAGCACAGACCGCCGAATTAAGCAAATCCGCAGCAGCCCGCAAGCCGCTGCACTTGTACATTCACGGATGGACTGAGTCTGGCTTAGCCCGCGCCATTCGCCTTTAGCCACGCCACGCAAGCTTTCCAGCCATCTTTGGCATCGGCTTCCACATAGCTGGGACGGTAATCGGCATGGAAGGCATGGCCGGAATGTTCATACACTTTGAATATAGAATGGCTGCTGCCTTTCGCCAGCGCTGCTTCCATTTTGACGATGGAGTCCAGGCTGATGCCGGTATCTTTGGCACCATACAAACCCAGCACCGGCACCTTGAGCGCGGCCGCAATGTCGACCGGATGCAGCGGCGTCAGCGCATTCGCTTCACCCACCAGACGACCATACCAGGCCACCCCGGCTTTGATAGCAGGATTATGTGCGGCATACATCCAGGTGATGCGGCCACCCCAGCAAAAACCAGTGATGCCGACCCGCTTCAGATCGCCGCCATGTTTATCGGCCCAGGCCAGCACCGCATCCAGGTCGCGCATCACTTGCGCATCGGGGACTTTGGCGATGACTTCTTTGATCAGCTCTGCCACGCTCGCATATTTGCTCGCGTCACCCTGACGCACGAACAGGTCTGGTGCCAGCGCCAGATAGCCGAGTTGGGCAAAACGGCGCGCCACGTCCGCGATGTGCTCATGGACTCCAAAAATTTCCGACACCACCAAAATCACAGGCAGACTTTGCTTACCCTCAGGCCGTACGCTATACACCGATACTGCCTGGCCATCGACATCTATCTGCAGTCTTTGCTCACTCAGGCCAGTTGCTGGTGTAAGCAGCATGGTCTGGGCACAGACCGGTAAGGCCGCGGCCGCAAAGCCCACGCCCAGCGCGCTTTGCAAAAACTGACGTCGATTGTTTTCCTGCTGGCTGCTCGCTTTGCTTTGCGTACCCGTGCTGTCTACGCTGGCGCCAGTCAGGCTGTTAAATTCTGCTCTGTCATTCTGATTATGCATGCGGGTCTCCTGGTTAGGGGCGGAAATAGAGGCGTGCTTACAGCGATACCGCCCTCTGTGATTCAGGCCGGGCAGTATCAGGCTGCATATTAGCGGTTTTTGTACCGGCTGGCAGAATGTTCAAGAGTTACTCTTAATGATAAAAATTGCAAATAGGGTGAGGTGAGGATATATTCGCAATACGTAAATTAATTACATTTAAAAAATGCGTGAACTATTGATGTTTCCACGAGCTTTAGCGTGCTTAAAAAATGCAGTTAAATTAAGCGGGCTTCTTTTGCTAACCTCAGCTCCCTATATAGCAGCTCAACCGCAATATGAGGAGCTGAGTTCATATCAATTGATGGGGAAAATAGTTGAGCTTGGTGCAGCTGTAGAAAAGACCCCTCTCTTTGGAAGTTATTTGCAAGAGTTAATGAATAGGTCGAACGCGCAGCAGGCACCAGCAATGTACTACTTTGCTTGGTACCGCAATGAGATATGTAAAATGATGAAAAAACAATCGGGAGTTACCAGGGATGCTGCAATTTGCTCACAGGCATTGGCCGATTTAAAAGTCGTTGCTGAAAATCAGAAAAATGTCGGGTTACTAGAATTCCCTGCAGCTATGAGCTTACTTGGAGAGATGTACCGAGATGGTATTGGCACGAATGCTTCTTATTTGCTCGCTGCTGATTGGTTTGTGAAAAGTTCAAAACAATATTACACAAGCGGAAACCGAGAGCGAGCCATTCGTAGTTTAGAAAATGCAATCAAGCTTGCACCCGAGCATCCTTCGATTAAAGAGCTTCAATCTAAACTACTAAATTAAAACTGCGTCGCTAAATCTTTGGATGATTTCGTGTATAACTTGAATTGAAGCAAAGACCGAATGTGGTTTATTTTTGTCTGTGTAGATTGAATGGCGCGATAGAGTTATTGCGCCATTTGATGCTGAGCGGACTGAAAGCAATATCAAGTCTGTTTAAAATTCATCGCCGCTCGGTATTAACGATATGTGACTCATCGATTAAGTGCTCCAAAAATTACCCACACTTGTTGTTCATGCGCCTGCACTTAAAGGTGAATTGGTATTTAGTGGCGCGATGGGTTTGATAGCTTATACGGTGAAAAGTGAGCTTTTCTCTACCTGAGCTTAAAAATCTATCTTAGCTTTACTTGATGTGACGGAATTCAAAATTGAATCACCAAATCCTTCGAGCTTTACTTTGATCTTTTGCATATCGGCTTGATTCCAAACAGGTCCACTATATGCAGGTAAGACTCCGCCGCCGGAAGTGGCTTTTGCTGGAGTAGAGATGGTGATATTGATGAAAGATAGTCGAAATTTCTCTTCTTTAATATCAACCCTCATTGTAAATTGAACGAGCCAATCTCCTTTGATTGCAAGTTCCATAGCACCAGAAGTCGGAAAGTTCATACTTCCATTACCAATTAGTATGCCGTCATCTTTGCTTTCGTACTCGAGAACAGCTTTAGCTGATCGGAAATTTTCTGCAATCCAGATTTTTGTGCCAGTAAAAATTTTTTCTTTCGATAGGGTGCTAGCGTCAACAATTCGAACTACTGTAGTTTCACTATCAGGTAAAGGTTGAGCAGCGTGACATTCAGGCAAGCAAAATAATGCGCTTAAAAAGACAATAAGCAATGCATAAATACGTGTCATATGCGTAAATTGAAAGTGTAAAAAATATAATTTTATACTAAGCTTTCAAAATTTAGTTTTAATACTCATTCTGATATTCCATTGGATTTTTTCAACAGTGGCAGCGCTCTACCACCCAGCTTATTCCCGTTGCAGATAAAAGGCGTCCGGTAGTTGCGCACCGGCGGTGGTGGTTTTGATGTCGCCTTTGAGATTGGTCAGGATGATGTCCAGCTCAGGGCCGCCGAGTTCCAGCAGCACCTGGCGGCAGGCGCCGCAAGGGGCGATCGGGGCTTCGGTATTGCCGGTGACGGCGATTTTTGCGAATTCACGTGGGCGGTAGCCCGCGGCGATGGCTGAAAACAAGGCAGTGCGTTCGGCGCAATTGCACAGACCATAAGACGCGTTTTCTACATTACAGCCCTGAAAAACTTTGCCATCTTTGGTCAGCAAGGCAGCGCCCACTAAAAAACGCGAATACGGCGCATAAGCTTTTTCTCTGGCCTGATTGGCCAGGGCGATTAATTCCTGGTCTTGCATGTCGAAGTTCTCCGTAGCGGTCTTTGACTCGTCTGTCAGTGTTTCGTCTTGAGGAAAAAAAAGGCATGCCTCGCATGCCTTCAGAATTCTTTGCTGCTTATTTACTGCTTATTTACTGCTTACTTACTGCGTATTTAATGCTGAATTGCTGCAAACAGAAGTCGGCACAGAATATGGCTGTCAGCCCGAAAAGCTGCCAACAGCCGCATTCTGTCTGGGTCTCTGCTTATTTTTTCACGCCCAGTTCACGCAAACGTTCCTGCAGATAGCTGCCGGACGTGTGACGTTCAGACAGCACGACGTCAGGACGTGGATGCAGGAACAGTGGCAGCGAAATACGGGACTTCTTCGCTTCTTCACCAGTCGGATTCAGCACGCGGTGAATGGTCGACGGGTAATAGCCTTGTGAGGCCTCATCGAGCATGTCGCCGATGTTGACGATCAGCATACCGAAGTCGCATGGCACATCATGCCAGGCGTCGTCCTTGCCCAAAACCTGCAGGCCAGCCTGGGTCGCTGCTGGCAAAACGGTCAGCAGGTTGATGTCGCCATGGGCCGCAGCACGGACTGCATCCGGTTCTTCATCGCCATTCAGCGGTGGATAGTGCAATACGCGCAGCAGGGTCATGTCACTGTCGGTGATCATGTCCGACAAAGGCATGGAGTACTTGGCTTTGATGTCTGCCGGGGTATGGTCTTCCACCCATTGCAGCAATTCTGTCGCCAGCTGATTGCCTTGTTCGTAGTATTCGCGTGCCGCGTTCGATACTTCCGATGGCACACGGCCCCAAGGGTACACATGGTAGAACTCTTTCAGATCGCGTTTGGCAAAGCCTTTGGCGGTCTCAGAGACTTTAGGCGAAAAATAGCCATCCATTTTTTCAGTATCGTAGTTGTACTTGTGCTTCGCATCAGTCTGGAAGAACTCGTACCATTCCTGATAAATGGTGTTAAGCAGGGTTTGCGATAAGGGATGATTGGTCAATACGCCAAAGCCGGTGTTGTGCAGGCTTTCGGTGAATTTTTTCGCTGCATCCGGATCACGGTAGTCAACAGGTTGTATCAACATTGTTCTCTCCCGATTACGCCAGCGCTGGTTGCAGCCAGTCGCCGGACAGGGTCTGGTCGATCAGCTTAGCGCAGGCATCTGCATCCACTTTCATGCAGACGCGGGTTTCCGGTTTGCTGGCTTCCCAGCCTGCTTGCGGGTAAGGGATAGCGAGTTTCGCCATCATAGTCTGACCATTGCCTATGCCTTCTTTGGCAACGCGCACACGACCGCTCTGGGTCTCAAAGATTTCCGGTGCCACCAGCCAGACAAAGGCCAGTACGTCATGACCATAGCAAGCGTGTCCGAGGTCAGGGCGTATGCTTTGGTAGAAGTTGGCGTAGAAATTCACAGCGTGCGACAGGGTATCCATCGCTATGTGTTGATGTTGTTCTGCGAGGCGTGCAAAGAAGCTCGATGGCAAGACCACACGGTGCGTAACGTCCAGACCAACCATGGTCAGATCCCAGCCTGCTGTGAAGACCAGATCGGCTGCATCCGGATCATTCCAGACGTTGGCTTCAGCAACCGGTGAGACATTGCCCGGCTCATCAACCGCACCCGCCATCAGTACGACTTTTTTCAGCAGCTTAGGCAGTTGTGGTTCCATTTTCAGTGCCAGCCCCAGATTGCCCAGCGGGCCGACTGCGACCAACGTGATTTCGCCCGGATGCTGACGTGCCATCTTGACGATGAATTCCGCTGCGCTTTCTACTTCAGCCTGACCACCGACTTCGATACGGGATGGCAGATTGCCGAGGCCATCTGCGCCGTGGATGAAGTCTGGCGGCGTACCGGCTGCTTTGGCGAACGGTACATTGACGCCTTGCGCAACCGGGATAGCACGGCCCGCGATACGGGTCAGGTACAGTGCGTTGATGGTCGCCTGTTCGACATAGACATTGCCGAAGGTAGTGGTGATACCGACTACATCGATATCAGGATGGGCCAGCGCGAAATACAGCGCCATTGCGTCATCTACACCAGGATCCGTATCGAAAATGACTTTATGTTTTGCTTGCATGGATTTACTCCAGGAAATAGCTTCAACTGGCCATTGAACAGAACCCAGTTTGAAGCAATTTGTTGTGTTTGACCTGGTTCAAGGAGGCCGTAACGTTGTCGATTTAAAAAATAAATCACCGGCAGCCGGCATGGGGCAGCCCCATGCAGTTTGCCAGCAGGTTTTATAGTCTTTTATCTTGACTTTACAAACGGCACGCCTATCGCCTTAGGCGCGACGGATTTCGCCATCAGGCCTGCAAGAACGACGACGGTTACTACATAAGGGATCATCTGTATCAATGATCCCGGCACTTTTCCTAAGCCAGGGAAGACCACGCCTTCGATCTGGACTTGCAGAGCAGTGAAAAAACCAAACATCAGGCAGCCCAGCGCCGTTTGCAGCGGACGCCAGTTACCGAATACCAGCGCCGTCAGCGCCAGATAGCCATTACCGGCCGACATATCGCGCAGGAAAAAACCGCTTTGTACGATGGACAGATACGCGCCCGAGAATGAGCACAGCAAACCGGCACACAGCATCGCCATAAAGCGGGTGCGTTCAACATTGACACCTGCTGCGTCTGCTGCATGAGGGTTTTCACCCACCGCGCGCAGGCGCAGGCCAAAGCGGGTGTGGTACAGCACCCAGTGCACCAGCGGTATTAGTGCAAATGCCAGATACACCAGCGCACTGTGACCACCGATCAGACGGGTATAGATCCAGCCCAGCAGCGGTATTGAAGCCAGCGCTTCCGAACCGGGCAGCACGATGTCAAACAGGCGCGCTGCACCCAGATCCGGGGTACGGCCACCTTGCATAAAAAAGAACTGAGCCAGCACAAAAGTCAGGCCGCTGAGTGCGATATTGATCGCGATCCCGGCCACCAGTTGATTACCTTTCTGTGTGATGCTGACAAAGCCTTGCAACAGCGCGATGGCGACCGATACGCCGACCCCAGCCAGGATGCCCAGCCATGGGTTTTGCGTCACGTAGGCGACTGCGGCTGAGACAAAGGCCGAGGCCAGCATCTTGCCTTCCAGCGCCAGATCCACCACGCCGCTGCGCTCTGCAAACAGACCTGCCATGGCAGCGAAAATCAGGACCGGGGCATTGCGGATGGTAGACACCAGAATGCTGGAAAATTGAAAATCATCAAACATCATTTTTCCTCAGGATGGCTTACGTTTGAGCAGGGCAGATAAAGCCGGTGCATACAGGTTTTCCATGGCGCCACAGAACAGGATAATCAGGCCCTGGATAAAGATAAAGGTTTCAGGCGGAATAGTCGGTTTTTCCAGCGACAGATCGAAACCACCCTGGATCAGCGCGCCAAACAGGATGGCGGACAACAGGATGCCGACCGGATGCTGACGCCCCATGAGGGCAATCGCAATGCCGATAAAACCGGCACCAGCCGGGAAATTCAGATTCAGATAGTGGGTGGAACCCATCACCGAGTTAACCGCGCCCAGACCGGCCAGTGCACCGGAAATCATCATAGTGACGATGATGGTTTTGCTAATTGAGATACCGGCATAGTGGGCCGCGTGCTGATTTAGTCCGGTGGCGCGCAACTGATAGCCCCAGGTGGTGCGCCACACAGCCAGACCGTAAATCACCAGTGCCAGCAGCGCCAGAATAAAGCTGATATTGAGCGGCGTTTCACCCAAGATCGGTAAAATGCCATTGAGTTTAGGCAGCCAGGCGCTTTCAGCAAACACGCGGCTGGCGGTGTTTTGTTCGCCAGCCGGGATCAGGAAGCTCACGATCACATAGTTCATCAGGCTGGCAGCGATAAAGTTAAACATGATGGTGGTCACTACCACATGACTGCCGCGTTTGGCTTGCAGATAACCCGGCAGAAAAGCCCAGGCCGCACCGAATACCGCGCTGCCCAGCATGGCCAGCGGGATCAGCGCCCAGCCCGGCAGACTCGCATCCAGTGCCAGCACCACCAGTGTCAGGCCCAGACCACCGATATACATCTGGCCTTCACTGCCGATGTTAAACAAACCGGCCTGCATCGCTATCGATACCGATAAACCGGTGAAGATAAAGGTCGCCGCATAAAATAAGGTGTAGCCCAGACCCTCTGGGTTAAACACCGCCGCATTGAGCAGGATGCCCAGCGATTCCAGCGGGCTTTCACCCAGCAGATAGATCACACCTGCGGCCACCAGCAAGGCTGACAGCAGATTCAACAGGGGCAGGGCAAAGGCAGTGGCCCAGCGAGGCAGATCGGTTTGGTTCATACGTATCGTCTTAAAGAATTACTCTGGTGACGCTTGACTGTCCGGGTAGGACAGCCGCATCAGTGTTTGTGCAAGCCACCCATTAACAGGCCGATGCGGGTAGCATCAAATTCTTCTACTTTCAGCTCGCCGGTAATGCAACCGCCTGACATCACCAGAATGCGGTCAGCCAGCGCGCGTACTTCTTCCAGCTCTACCGAGACCAGCAAAATCGCAACCCCGGCATCGCGCATGGCGAGCAGGCGCGCATGCAGGCTTTCTATGGTGCCGATATCGACGCCACGGGTAGGCTGACCGACTAAAATCAGTTGTGGATTGGCAGCCATTTCACGTGCCATCACGACTTTTTGCTGATTACCGCCGGATAGCAATGCGATACGCAAGTGCGGATCGGATGGACGCACATCAAACTGTGCCAGCAAATTCTGGCAATTTTTTAAAATCGATTTGTAATCCAGCCAGCCCAAGCTTTTGCCCAGTTTTTTCTGGTAACCGAGGAAGCTGTTCATCATGACCGAGAAGTTTTTGACTACCGCGTCGCGCAGCCTGTCTTCCGGTACATGGGCGATACCAAGTTCACGGAAAGTGGCGGGCAAGCCATCCGCATCCTTGCGTCCGGCATAGGGCAAAGTCTTACCTTGCATACTGATGTCGCCTGTCGTAGGCAGACGCATACCGCTCAGAATTTCGAGTAATTCGCTCTGACCATTGCCTGAAACACCGGCGATGGCGACGATTTCACCGGCGCGGATCTGGAAATTGATGTCTTTGAGCAGACTGACTTGCTGGGCATTGATCAGGTTGAGACCTTTGACATCGAGGACCGTTGCGCCCGGCGCATACGGCGCACGCGGCAGCTGAGTCTCGATAGGGCGGCCCACCATCAGCTCTGCCAGTTGTTCTTTATTGGTTGCTGCTGTCTGTACCGCACCCACCACCGTACCGGCACGCATCACGGTGACTTCATCCGTGATATCCAGAATTTCCTGCAGCTTGTGGGTAATCAGGATAATGGTTTTGCCTTGCTCTTTGAACAGGCGTAATACTTCGAACAGGGAAGCGGTTTCCTGTACCGTCAATACCGCGGTCGGCTCATCCAGAATCAGGATGTTCGCGCTGCGATAGATCTGCTTCAGGATTTCCACCCTTTGCTGCACGCCGACGGATAAATCTTCTATCTTATCGAGTGGATCGACGTCGAGTGAATAGCGCTGACAGATGTCACGCAATTGCTGCTCAACCTGCTTACGGTTTTTTTGCAGACGGAAGCCACCTTCGCCGCCCAACATCACGTTATCCAGCACGGTCATGTTATCGACCAGCATAAAGTGCTGATGCACCATGCCTATGCCCAAACCGATTGCTTCATGACTGTTACGGATATCCTGTTGCTGACCGTTGATGAGCAATTTGCCACCATCCGCACGGTAGTAACCATACAGGATGCTCATGAGGGTGGACTTACCTGCGCCATTTTCACCGATGATGCCGTGGATCGATCCTTGCGCAATGGAGAAGCTCACATCGCGATTGGCTTGTACTGCGCCAAAGCGTTTGGAGATGTGTTGAAATTCGACAGCTGGCTGCATACGTTCAGGATGTTAGGTTCGGCGGAAGTGGTGAAATGGATCAGAGCTCATTATCTTACCAATGAAGCAGGGCGCATTTTACTGCGCCCCGCTGAATTGCTGTATGGGTCAGACCGGGCACTTATTGGCATCGCGGAAGTCGACGACTTTCACTTTGCCGTTGATGATGTCTTGTTTAGCGGCGTTGATGCGTTTTTCCATGTCGGCGCTGACGACACTGCGGTTATCTTTATCGAGTGCCCAGTCCACGCCACCTTCTTTCAGGCCTTTGTAGACGGTGCCGCCTTTCCAGTCGCCATTCTTCATTTGCATGAAGCTGTCATAAATGACCTGATCAACGCGTTTGACCATGGAGGTCAGCATATTGCCCGGATGCATGTAGTTTTGATTGGAGTCTACCCCGATGCCGAGCTTGCCTTTTTCTTTGACTGCTTGCAGCGTGCCCATGCCACTGCCACCGGCTGCGGCAAAAATCACGTCGACACCGCGTTCAAACTGAGCACGCGCCAGTTCGCCACCTTTGGCCGGATCATTCCAGGCCGCAGTGGTGGTGCCCACCATGTTTTGCAGAATTTCAATTTTGCCGTCAGTCGCTTTCGCACCCTGCGCATAGCCGCAAGAGAAATTGCGGATCAGCGGGATGTCCATGCCACCGATAAAACCGACTTTTTTCGATTTGCTCGCGAGTGCTGCCGCTACGCCAACCAGATAGGAGCCTTCCTGCTCTTTGAACAGGACAGAACTCACGTTGTCACCTTTGGCGACACCATCGATTAATACGAATTTAGTCGCCGGGAATTCTTTGGCGATATTTTGTACTGCCTGCGCCTGCGCAAAACCAATCGCTGCGATCAGATCCACTTTTTTGCGCGCCAGATTGCGCAGCACCTGTTCAGTCTGGGTATCGCTTGCGACCTGTACTTCCATGAAACCGATTTTGGTTTCTTTTTTGAAGCGTTCTGCGCCTTCGGAAGCAGATTGGTTGAAGGACTTATCAAATTTGCCGCCTGCATCGTAAATCACTGCAAACTTAGGATCTGCAGCATAGGCACTGGCCGCAGTGAACAGACTAGCCAGAGTCAGGCAGAAAGGTTTGAGTTTCATGAGAGCTTCCTTATTCAGATGTCGTAGTGTGAGGGATGCAGACGCTTAACCATAGTCAGATCTCTACCAGCCTAACATGGCGAACACCTCTGGCTCACCATGGAATAAAAATTTTATCAAATCCCGCGCATTCTTCGGGATGGAGACGGTCACTTATGCTGTGCGGGCAGCCATGAAAGCCACGACTTCTGCCCGTTTTGGTATGGAAGTCTGAGCACCCAGCTTAGTCACAGTCAGTGCTGCCGTATATTGTGCTTCCTGACTGGCTTCCAGCAGCGATAAGCCATTGGCGATGCCGACTGCAAACGCGCCGACGAAGGTATCACCAGCCGCTGTTGTGTCGACTACATCCACCCGTATTGCAGGAATAAACTGGCTCTGACCTGCTTGCGTGATTTGCGCGCCATGACCGCCCATGGTCAGCAATACCTGGCCGACACCCATAGCCAGCAGCTTTTCAGAGGCTGCCTGGGCACTGACAGTGTCAGTCACTAGGACACCGCTCAGCTGAGCAGCTTCAGTTTCGTTTAGGATCAGGTAATCCACCTGAGCCAGCAATGCCGGGCTCAGATCCTGTGCTGGTGCCGGATTGAGGATGACCTTCACCCCAGCGGCATGCGCGGTTGCGATTGCATGGGTCACCGTATCCAGCGGCGTTTCTAACTGGCACAACAGAATTTGTGCGTTGCGGATATCCGAGGCTGCTGCGTCTATATGTGCCGGGGTCAGTGAAGCATTGGCCCCAGCTGCCAGCACGATGCTGTTACTGCCGTTGTCTTCGACCAAAATACCGGCCACGCCTGTGGCGACACCGGGAATGCGGCTCAGATGGGTCAGGGTGATGCCGTCAGATGACAGCGATTGCTGAGAAAAATCGCCGAAGCCATCATCGCCGACTGCGCCGATAAAGCGTACATCCGCGCCCTGACGGGCTGCAGCAACCGCCTGATTCGCACCTTTGCCGCCGGGAATCTGACGGAATTCGTGTCCATGCAAAGTCTCGCCCACCGCAGGCATACGCGGTGTGCGGAAGACCAGATCCATATTAACGCTGCCGACAACGCATATCTGTGGCTTCATGATGCTGTTTTTCTCAAATAAATAGGGTTGCGCAATCGTTTGCGCAAACGATTTCGTATTTAACTATGGGCGAAACGCCTAGTCAAGCGGATTCGCGTTTTCTGGTGATTTTTTGTGCAATTGCCAGAGGTCGCCATTCCAGACGGACAGTGTCCTCAGTGTGTTCAGTAGGCGCTCAGGTCAGCGGTTTTCTGATCGGAATTTTCGGTAGTTCAGCTTTCAGTCCGCCACACTTGGAATAGATGCTCTAATCGGCATTTTTCTGACAGCGAGCGAGATTGTGGAGGGCTTGGCTCTTGCTGTCAAATAGCGTTTAAAAAACAGCTCAGGAATAGCGAAGAAAAAATGAAAAATGACCAGGCTATTTGAGCGATACGAGCTATATGAGCCATTTGTACGTACTCCGGCTGTCAGCCGCCAGGCGGTACTATGCGCTGTACGTATGCATGCCAGGTGAATGAAATGACGGTTTGCCCGATTCGGGTGCCGAACTTCGATTGACGGTGTCTAAACAATTGTTTAGAGTTGCAAACAATTGTTTGATTGCTGCTGTCCCCGTGACGGAGCGTGGGGCGCGTGGTGAGTATGCTACTGACTACTTGATCTATGGCCGCCATCCATATTATTTGCCCGCCAAATACCTGAGATTCCTGAAATGAACAGTATGTCCCGAAAAGAAAATGTGTTGCGGCTGATACAGGCGCATCCAGCGGTCACTCAGCAGGAGCTGGCTGATCAGTTGCAATTGTCGCGGTCGGCCGTTGCCGGCTATGTGGCGGCGCTGATGCGTGAGGGAAAGATATTGGGCCGTGCCTATGTCTTGCCGGATCACCGGCCTGTGGTGTGCATAGGTGGTGCGAATCTGGATCGCAAACTACGCACTCTGAACGATGTGCAAATGGCTACCTCGAATCCCGTGAGCCAGTTTGAAAGCTTTGGTGGTGTGGCGCGCAATGTGGCCGAAAATCTCGCCCGTTGTGGTCAGCGTGTACAGCTACTCAGCATCGTCGGTGACGATACCGCCGGTCAGGCGATACTCAGCTATAGCGCAGAGCAGGGCATCGATGTCAGTGCTTGCCTGACGCTGGCTGGCTTCAGCAGCGGCAGTTACACGGCGGTGCTTAACCCGCAGGGTGAGATGGTACTGGCTCTGTCGCAGATGGATGTATGTGAGCGGCTGGATCCGCATTTTCTGCGCTCACGCCAGCGTCAGCGCAACGCAGCCGCCATGGTGATTGCTGACCTGAATTTGCCGGCCGACAGCTTGAGTTTATTATTGCAGGATGCGCAGCAGCAACATATTCCGCTGGTTCTGATAGCGGTCTCACAACCGAAAATGCAGCGCCTGCCGGCGCAATTGCAAGGTTTGCGGCTGTTGATTTTGAATCATGGCGAACTGGAACAACGTGCCGGACAGGCACTGCCTGATCAGGCGGCGATACAGCAAGCAGTTGCTAAGCTGCGTACACAAGGCGTGCAGGATGTGATCGTGACCATGGGCAGTGCCGGTGTCCTATGCACCCGCCCTGACACCAATTTGCTGACGGCGATACCTGCGCCACAGTGTGAGGTCGTGGATGTGACCGGAGCTGGCGACGCCTTCAGTGCCGGTGTGTGTTATTCCTTATTGCAGCAAGCTACACAATTAGAACTCGCTTGCCAGCGCGGACAGCAATTGGCAGCACTGACTTTGCAAAGTGGCCGGACCGTATCCGGACAACTGCACCCTAACATTTTTCAAGAGGATAGCTATGCATAATTACCTGGTATTTTCAGCAGAAGTTCAGGCTGCACGTGAGGCTGGCAAGCCAGTGGTCGCGCTGGAATCGACCATTATTTCTCACGGTATGCCTTATCCGCAAAATGTGCAGACCGCCAAAGAAGTGGAGCAAATCATTCGTGATCAGGGCGCGGTACCGGCTACGATCGCGATCATGAATGGCAAAATCCATATTGGCCTGTCCGATGCAGAGCTGGAATTGCTGGGCCAGTCGCGTGATGCGATCAAGGTCAGTCGCCGTGATTTGCCCTACGTACTGTCGACCGGTAAGCTGGGTGCAACCACGGTAGCTGCAACCATGATCTGTGCCGGACTCGCAGATATCAAGGTATTTGTCACCGGCGGTATCGGCGGCGTACATCGTGGTGCTGAAACCAGTTTTGATATTTCCGCTGATTTGCAGGAGCTGGCGCAGACTTCAGTGGCGGTTGTATGTGCGGGTGCCAAATCCATCCTCGATCTGGGACTCACATTGGAATATCTGGAAACCCATGGCGTCCCTGTGGTCAGTGTCGGGCAAGAGGCATTTCCAGCCTTCTTTACCCGCGACAGTGGTTTCCGCGCCGATTTTCGTTTAGACACGGCGCAACAACAGGCACTTTTTCTGAGTACCAAATGGACACTAGGACTGCAAGGTGGTGTTGTGATTGCGAACCCCGTTCCTGAGGCGGATGCAATGCCAGGCACAGAGATTGAAGCGATTACCCGCCAGGCACTGGATGAAGCGCAGCAGCAGGGAATTGGCGGTAAAGCGGTCACCCCCTTTTTGCTGGCACGCATTAAAGAACTGACTGCTGGACGCAGTCTGCACACTAATATTGCCTTAGTGAAAAATAATGCATTGTGCGGGGCGCAGCTTGCATTGGCTTACAGTCGTTTGAGTTAATGTCGTCAGCACAGGCCCCCGTAGCAAGTACCGGGGCCTGCGTCAGTGCGCTGCTTCTGGCAGTGATAGGTACGGCAGCATCCCGTACTGTTTCAGAAGTTGGCTTGTAAGCCGATGGTGGCACTGGTCACATTACCTGAGTTGCCATTGCCCGCATTGACGCGGCGCGCATCCAGGTCAGCGCGAATAGCAAGATTCGCGCTCAATCCGTAAGTGATGCCTAAGCCGTACACCAATTGCGTCCGGTTCGCCGAATAACTGAGCGGCAATGATTTTGAGACTGGCGTATAGCTACTTTCGGTCTTTGTTTGCCCAACACCAAGACGCGCAAACAGGGCGATCCGGCTGCCTAAATCTTCCCGATACACACCCGCAAATTCGATCCCAGACGCTTTCAGGGACGCAGCAGGAACCATGCCGTACACTGGATCATAGGCATTGGCGTGGACGGTGCCAAGGGAATAATAGGCCAGTTCGCTGCCCCAATGTGGATTGAAGCTATAGCCTGCGAGTAATCTGTAACCGGTATCATTGGATTTGCAGTTGGAGGAAGCCGGGCAGTCCACATTCCAGAACGATTTTCCGATAGAACCATTGACGTACAGACCTGTACTGTTCTCTGACGCAAGCACGTCTGATGTAGTAAAGAGGTATGCGCCGAATGCTGCAAATATAACTGAGTATAGATGTCTTAATTTCATATTGAGTCCCTGAAAAATAGGCGTCAAAACGAACGCAAGCGCAGCATAAGTATATTTTTACTAATTAATTGCTGATTTTTCTATATTTAACAGTATGTGAAATATTGCAGCAAATCACGTCTGAAACTAATTCTGGCCGCCACGATCGTGGAGGCACGATAGCGGAGATATCCAGGCTGCGATATGGAGCCCAACAGGGCATCGTCGTTGATCAGCGTGGTCATACTGCAGTGATATGACCCTAGCCTGTTACCGTATGGGACGGAATAGTGACAAGGAGCGTTGTCAGTGGTATCGGTTGAGGACGGCAGGTCAGGGGTAAAACGCACCAACGTGATAGCCAGATGCTTTGAGCTTAGGCAGTTCAAAATAAATTTTGATATTCTTGTCTGAACCGGCAGCAATACCTTTGCCAAGCTCGTCCACCTCGCTTAAATACTCTTTTGGACTAAAGCTTTTCTGAATGACGGTTTTATCCTTGGCATCATTCAAAATCAATTCTATGTGTGGCCAGCTCATAGGCATCGTGCTGTGATTTTGTAATTGTACGGTCAGTTGAAACAGGTTCTTGTCACTATCCTGAGAAATCAATTCATTCGCTTCTATCGTGATCTGATCAATTTTTGCAGGCAGGCTGATTTGGCAAGCCAATACGGCGCAGGCTTTTTGTAAACCTGGCTTGGTTTCAGGATACTGTGCTGCGATGCTGTTGCGATTCAGGTAGATCACTTGCGCCAGCAGTGCAGGCAGCAGGATGATCGATAGCAGTGCATACACAATGGTCAGGATTTTTTTGCGCTTTTGGGCGCGCTCTGCCTGTAATACAAATTCTGGTTTGTCGTCTGCCGTCAGCTCAGCTTGCGATACCGCCGCATTGTCGATATTCAGTTCGTCAGCTTCTGTCAGTGATATCGGTAAGTTTGTTTCCGATAGCGCGTGCATTTCCGCATCCGACAAGGGGAAGTCAGAAACAGGCTGATCTGCCAGTAAAGGGGCAGTCAGCAGCCCATCCTGTTGCACGGGTGCTGACAGTAAGCCGGCCTCACTGCCATGTTCTGCGACCGACCAGTCAATCTCTGGCTCACTGGCCAGTGCCGCACGTGTTTCCACTTCTATGCCGCTGGCAATGCTGGCTTCTGAACTCAGGCTGTCCGGCAACATACTTTCCATGCCGTCACCCAGATCGAAATCTATCGCTGCCGCACTGACGGCCGGCGCGTCTGTATTCACTGTTGCAGCCTGGCCGACTGGCAGTTCGGTTGTCTGGGTTGCGGATTCAGTCTGAAGCTGCAGTCGTTCCAGTTCTTGTTGTTCACGCAGTGCCAGTGCGAATTCGTCGAGCGTTTCCTCGTCAGCTGGCGCATTGGTTTCCGCGCGGCTGGCGTGGCTCCATACCTGCGGGCTGTCAGCTTGCGTCACCGTGCCGACTGTTGAGGAGGAAATATGCTTTTCCGCCACATCCTCATCGCTGCCATGCTGCATTTCAGTAGCGGCTGCAGCCTGGTCTGTACTTTGGGTTGCGGGTCGTGCATCAAGCGACATTGGCATTACTGCATTGCTACCACTTTGCGCGGCCGGATCGCCTGGTGTCGCTTTGACCGCATCTGGCGCCACCAGGTGTTCCACCCCATTGAAGGCCTGATGACAGGCACCACAACGCACCAGTCCGGCATGTAGCTTTAACTGGTCATTCGCGACCCGGAAGGTCGTCTGGCAATGGGGGCAACGGGTGGCTAATGCCATAGCTTAAGAGGGTAAATGACCGGCCAGGGCAACCCAGCCTTCATGTTCTGCCCAGACGCTGAGCTGGATGAACGGGGCATAAGCAGCCGCCACTTCCTCTGCCTGACGTGCCAGTACCCCGGACAGTATCAGTGCGCCACCCGGTGCGACGCGTCCGGCCAGCATCGGTGCCATCAGCTTTAAGGGGCTGGACAGGATATTAGCGACGACCACATTGAATTTTTCAGATTCAGGATAGGCGACAGAAAAAGGCTCTGGCAGCGCGTATTCGATGTCGCAATGATTGCGCTCAGCATTAAAGCCGGCAGATTCTATCGCTTGCGGATCAATATCGACGCCGATGACTTTCGCTGCGCCCAGCTTTTTAGCAACCATAGCCAGAATGCCGGAGCCGCAACCGTAATCGAGTACCGATAAGTCTTGCGGTGCATGCGCTTCCAGCCACTCCATGCAGAGACGGGTGGTTGGATGACTGCCGGTACCAAATGCGAGACCAGGATCGAGTTCGAGTACCAGTGCATTTGCATCCGGCGCATCATGCCAGCTAGGTACGACCCAGATGTTTTTGCCAATATGGATAGGTGCAAACTGGGATTGGGTCAGACGTACCCAGTCCTGCTCTTCAACGCTACGCGTCGTGTAAGATGGTGTGGCTGGCAAACCGATACTGGCTGCAGCTTCTGCCACCAGTGTGACGTGATCGATATCGACATCGGCGAGTGCAACCACGCGGCTGCGATCCCAGGCCGCTTCATCCGGCTCCATGCCAGGCTCACCGAACAACGGTTTTTCCGCTTCGGTACCTTCATCTGCATCTTCCACGGAAACTGATAAAGCACCGGTTTCCATCAATGCATCCGATAAGGACTCTGCATGCTCACGCGCCACTTCGATGACGATTTCTATCCAACCCATAATTTGTTTCTTTCTCAGAACTTACGCAAAATTGCTCCGGAGTGTAGTCTACGCTTCGCCTGACTGGCGCGCAGATTGTAAGCGTCGCGGTTTTGCCTAAGCGCTGTTCTGTCAATTTTTGCTTGTTGCTAACGCACAGAGGCTGTTGCCAGCCTCTGTGTACTTCTGTCAACATCCATCTGCGCAAAATCGCCTGGTGCGCAGACTGGTTGATGGATTATTTGACCTTCTTATCCAGCACTGGCATGCCCGCCAGCTTATGTTCCAGATAGTGAATGTTGGTACCGCCTTCAATGAAGCGTGCATCGATCATCAGCTCACGATGTAAAGGGATGTTGGTTTGTATGCCTTCTACCACCATCTCTGACAAAGCGATCTGCATGCGACGGATCGCCTGATCACGGGTTTCACCATAAGCAATTACCTTGCCTATCATAGAATCATAGTTAGGCGGTACAAAATACCCTGCGTAGGCATGCGAGTCAACACGAATGCCAGGGCCGCCCGGTGTATGCCAGGAAGTGATACGGCCTGGCGAGGGGATGAACTTAAACGGATCTTCGGCATTGATACGGCATTCGATCGCATGGCCGCGGAACTGCACCTGGTCCTGCGTGAAGCGCAGCTTCTCATTGAACGCGATACGGATTTGTTCCTGAACAATATCGATACCGGTAATCATTTCTGTAACCGGATGCTCAACCTGAACGCGGGTATTCATTTCGATGAAATAGAATTCGCCGTTTTCGTATAAGAATTCAAACGTACCTGCACCGCGATAGCCTATCTTGCGGCAGGCAGCCGCACAACGTTCACCGACTGTAGCGATCAGCTCGCGCGGAATGCCGGGTGCAGGTGCTTCTTCAATGACTTTTTGATGGCGGCGCTGCATAGAGCAGTCGCGTTCGCCGAGCCAGACTGCATTGCCATGCTGGTCGGCCAGAATCTGGATTTCCACGTGACGTGGATTTTCCAGGAATTTTTCCATATAGACTTCAGGATTGCCGAAGGCGGCACCGGCTTCGGTCTTGGTCATGGTCACGGCATTGAGCAGTGCAGCTTCGGTGTGAACCACGCGCATACCGCGTCCACCACCACCACCGGCAGCTTTGATAATGACCGGATAACCGACTTTACGTGCAGTCTGGACGATCACCTTAGGATCATCCGGTAACGCACCATCCGATCCAGGGACGCAAGGTACGCCAGCTTCTATCATGGCATGCTTGGCAGAGACTTTATCACCCATCATACGGATGGATTCGGCACGTGGGCCGATGAAAACAAAACCGGATTGTTCTACGCGTTCTGCGAAGTCCGCGTTTTCAGACAGAAAGCCATAGCCCGGATGGATAGCCTGGGCATCAGTCACTTCAGCAGCGCTGATGATGGCTGGCATGCTCAGATAGCTCAGATTGGAAGGCGCCGGGCCGATACAGACGGATTCATCCGCCAGTTTCACATACTTGGCCTCGCGGTCAGCTTCAGAATGCACCACCACGGTTTTAATGCCCATTTCGCGGCACGCACGCTGAATGCGCAATGCGATTTCACCACGATTGGCGATAAGAATTTTTTCAAACATGATTTAACTTTGCTGTAGCTATGGTTGCAGCTGCGGTGCCTGTCAGGGCATCCCGGCCAGGATTAGCCAATCACAAACAGTGGCTGACCGAACTCGACTGGCTGACCATTCTCTACCAGAATTTGCTTAATCGTGCCTTCGTAATCGCTTTCAATCTCATTCAGCAGCTTCATCGCTTCGATGATACACAGGGTATCGCCTTTCGCTACGCTCTTGCCAATATCCGCAAATGGCGCTGCGCCCGGAGCAGAAGAGCGGTAGAAAGTGCCGACCATAGGCGATTTCACGATCAGGCCTTCCGGTATGGCAGGTGCTGCTGCAACAGGTGCTGCACTGGCTGCCGGTGCGGCTGCAAGCGGCGCTGCTTGTTGCGCCTGAGGCTGCATCATCACAACTTGATTCTGGGGCATGGCGGAGGACTTAACGATACGGACTTTGCCTTCACCTTCCGTTACTTCGAGTTCTGCGATATCCGATTCTGCTACGAGGTCGATCAGGGTCTTGAGTTTTCTTAAATCCATGTGGAATCCCCTTGAAAAAAGTAGTTCTGAAAAAAGTAAGCGCGCAATATAGAGTGTTTACTCGGTTTCTGCAATGCTTCCGCGCAGTGAATTGTAATATATTTTATTTAAAATTAAGCTAAGTTAGCGCGGAGATGGTGGAAGTTAGCGCTTTTTGAGGAAAAAATCAATCGCTAACCGGTACCCGTCTGTGCCCAGGCCGCAAATCACACCTTGAGCGATGGCGGATAAAAATGAGTGATGTCGGAAACTTTCGCGTTGATGCACATTGGAAATATGCAGCTCTATGAAAGGAATCGCCACGCCTGCCAATGCATCGCGTAAGGCCACGCTGGTATGTGTGAGCCCACCTGGATTGACCACAATGGCATCAATTTGTTCCGCGCGTGCAGCATGAATACGATCTATCAGTGCGCCTTCATGATTACTTTGGAAGCAGACCAGTTCTGCACCTGCCGCCTGCGCTTGCGCGATAGCGGCAGCTTCCACTTCAGCGAGAGTAGTGGAACCATAGGTTGCAGGTTCACGGGTGCCGAGCAAATTCAGATTGGGGCCATTCAGCAGCAGCAGTTTGCTTGCCATAGTCGCATTCAGTTTGACGAAGATGGCCGCATTTTGCCGTCAATAACTGCAGATTGGCAAGAAAAAAACGACTTACTTTGATTTTTCCGCAGAATATTTGGCGATATCCGCTTTTAATTCCTGCATTTTCAAGCGTCCCAGATAGGTTTTGACCAGCTTACCCTGCGCATCCAGCATGACTGTAAACGGTAGTCCGCCTGCCTGATTGCCGAGTTGACGTGATAACTCACTACCGTCCAGACCCGCGACAAATATGGGGTAGCTGACAGGGTACTTCTGCGTGAATTCGGTGATATTGGATGGACTGTCTATGCCCAGACCCAGTATCTGCACCTTTTTAGATTTGAGTTCATTTTGCAATTCAGATAATTCTGGCATTTCTTGAACGCAAGGTTTACACCAGGTCGCCCAAAAATTCACGATCAGCAGTTGATTGCTGTATTGCGCCAATGCGTGCGGTTTGCCACTGGTGTCCGGCAAGGATTTGCTCATCAATTGCCTGACTGCGCCGGATTGCGGTGTGTCTGGCGTGGAGTGGACATTGCCCGCATAAATGCCGAGTCCGGCACAGGCGGCACCGATCAGGACGGCAAAGGACAGGAATTTTTTATTGATCATGATCGCTTGCTCTCTGTATGGCTGTATTGCCGAGTTGTTGACTGGCAGCCATCTTAGCGCAGTTTTTCTTAGTGCGTGTTCGTGCTGACTGGGTCAGAACTGCGTCATCAGTAGCATTTGTGTAAATTGTATGTAAAAATGGCAATCAAACTGGTGCATGGCAGCACAGGTCTTGGCTTTTGGGGGCGTGGACACTTAAGCCCGCATGGTATCGTGAGCATTACGATGCTGACGCCTTTATATGTTGCAATCATCGTGTTGTCCGCCTTGAAGTCTTAATTGATTTGGGAAGTATTATGTTGAGCAGTCATGCATTACCCGTGGACCCGCTAAGCGCACCGGCCACTGAAAGTCAGGATTTCATATCATCCAATCCAACCGTCAGCTTGACGGACACAGCACTAGCCCTAGCTACCGATGATCGCATCCGGTTTACTGGCAGCGGTAAGGAATACTTCCGTATCTGGATCGTTAACCTGTGCCTGACCTTGCTCACACTCGGTGTGTATTCGGCCTGGGCCAAGGTCAGGCGGCTCAAGTATTTTGACCAGAATACGGTGTATGCCGGGGCAGTTTTTAATTTCCATGGCCGTCCAGAGGTGATTTTGCGTGGACGTATCATCAGCGTAATCTTTCTGTTTTTTTATCACTATGTGTATGGCCTGTCTAAATTGAGTGCAATCCTGATCGCGCTGGCTTTGCTCTTCATGTTGCCGCTGATGCTCAGAGGGGCCTTACGTTTTCGCTTACAAAATACCAGCTATCGCGGCATTCGCTTTCAATTTCATGGCAGCCGCATGCGTGCTTACCTGGTGTACTTGCCGGTGGTGGTGATCTTTCTGTTGCCAGGCTTGGTGACTGTACTGTATCCACGCCGCACCACCTGGCTTATCTATGCTTTCCTCCCTTATCTGAGCTGGCCTTGGCTCTATGCGGGGATGAAGCGCTATCAAAATGGGAATTTTGCTTATGGGCGTTTGCGTTCTGCCACGACGCTGGGGTGGACTCGTTTTGTATGGCCTTTTGTCGCTGCTGTTTTAGTGATGCTGCTGGCAGTGTTTATCATCGGCTTGACGACTGCAGTCACTGTCAATGGTTCAAAAATTTTCGCTAAGGATAAAGTCGTTTTTGCTTCTGTCCTGATGGCCATCTTGGGTGGGGTTAGCGCCGCCTATATTGTTTATCTGATACTGGGTCCGGCTTTACAAGTCAGTCTCTGGAACCGGCTTTGGAACAGCACCTCTTTACAAGGCGTGCAAATTCAATCTGTACTGCCTATGTCGGCCTATATCAAACTGCAAACAAAAAATTTCTTCCTGACCGTGTTGAGCCTTGGGCTTTATCGTCCTTTCGCGGTTGTGGCAGCGTATCGTTTCCGGCTTGAGCATATGCAATTGACGGTCGCCAGTTTTGAGGCGGCTGGAGCTGCCGCCGATGGGCAGCGCAGCACCTCGACTGCGGATGCATCGGCAGATATGTTTGGTTTTGATCTTTCCTGGTGAGGGTGATGTGATGCAAGTATTGTATTTCGATGGCCTTCACGCGCAGCATCGTTCTGCCGAGCTGCAGGATCACGGTGATGTCCTGGAGTTAATTGGTGAAGCCTGGACGCAGCGTTACAGCAAAGCGCAAACCCAGCTGGACGAGTTATTTCTTGCGGCTCCAGGATTGTTACGCTTCCCGGACGGATCGCATGCCGAAGTACAGGCAGCCTCTGATAAGCAGACGCTACGCCAGATGATGGCTTACCAGCCCGGCCTGGTCGAACGCTGGCAGTCCAGGTGGATGCTGGCTTTGCTGGCGATCGTCTTGATGGCGGCCATGCTGTTCAGTGTGTATCGCTGGCTGATCCCGGCGATTGCTGACCGGGCTGTGAACTGGGTGCCTGTCGTCACTGAGCGTGAGTTAGGTGCCAAGCTAATGACAGCCTTAGATGAGCATACTTTCAAGCCGAGTCTGCTCACCGACGCACAAATCCTGCAGGCCGAGCAGTTACTAAAACGTATTAAGCCAGCGAAAGCGCTGTTCCCGATTCATCTGGAAGTCCGTGATTCCGGGCAGTTTGGTCCAAATGCCTTCGCTCTGCCTGGTGGCACGGTCGTGGTGACGGATCAGATGATACGGCTTTTGCAAACGGGAAAAGATGACTTACTCAACCCTGAAGCAGAGGAGCGGCTCGCTGCAGTGCTGGCGCATGAAGTCGGCCATATTCAGTATCGCCATCCCATGCGCGGGCTGATCAGTGACTCCATGGTGACGGTAATGATGGCCACGCTGTTTGGTGATTTTAGTGTGGTGATGACGGTAGCACCTGGCCTCTTACTAAAAATGGACTATTCACGTGACGCTGAGTCTGAGGCGGACGCCTATGCGTTTGCACGACTGCAGGCGCTGGGGATTTCCCCGGATCGCTTTGCTGAATTATTTGAAATGTTAAGCAAAAAAAGCGACAGTGCAATGAACAGCCTGCCGATCTGGATGCGTAAAAGTCTGGACTATGTGAGTTCGCATCCGAATCCCAGGCTGCGCATCGAACGCGCGCGCGCTGCTGCAGCAGCGAAGTAGCGGAAAGGTTTGAAACGCCAGCGTCATGCTGAAATGGCGCTGGCTGATTTTAAGCGGGTAGCTTACTCCGCAGACGTAGCGATCAATTGGCGTAAGGTGGACAGATTAGCACGTTCATTGCTGCGGGTTTGCCCGCTGCGCAAACCATCCTGCTCGTGCAGGATCAGATGTACGCCTTCATTCTTGTACAGGAAACTGAGCGTCTCTACGCTCTCATTGCGCGCGTTATAGCTTTCCGATACCTCAAATTGCACATCTTTATTCAGCAGGAAAATCGCAACTTCCTTGGCATTGTCGGTATACAGATGCAGATAGATATCGGAATGCTGACCAGCGGTGCCATTGAGTACGGCGCCCACCAGATAAGGCTGGAATTGCTCCAGTTGCTCCATGATTTCCAGCGCCAGCAGCCTTAATTGCTGTAAGCGCTGCGGCTGGGTGTCGCCAAAGAACAGCGCATTGTATTCACGCACTTCCTGTTCTATTTGTGCATTGTCAGGAAGTACATCGCCCTTGATGCGCTGATTGCCCAGTAATTGTTTGGCGGCCTTCTTCTTGGCCGACGCGTAATCTGCGCCATCCTCAGCGATCATGCGGGCTGCCAGCGCCGCGATTTCGGCACGCAGTGCTTCGGCTTCATTCGGTGTGTGTATCATCATGCGGGCATCATAGCCCAAGCCTGTCAGGCTTGCCAGACGTCGCTGCTGCCCGGGTGTCGCAGTAAGAGGTTAGAGACGCCGCATTTCTGTCGTTTTCCACCGATTTCCCCATAGGGTATCCATGCTGATGTCGGGTAGAATTGCGGGATTCTGAAATTTAGAGGCATTATGCATATTCATATTTTAGGTATCTGCGGTACCTTCATGGGTGGACTGGCGGTGTTAGCAAAAGAAGCCGGGCATACCGTGACGGGCTGCGATGCCAATGTCTACCCGCCCATGAGCACCCAGCTGGAAGCGCAGGGCATCACGCTGACCCAAGGTTTTGGTGCAGAACAGATCGCACTGGAGCCGGATCTTTATGTGATCGGCAATGTGGTCTCGCGCGGCAATCCGCTGATGGAAGAAATCCTGAACCGTGGTCTGCCTTATGTCTCTGGTCCACAATGGATAGGCGAGCACATTCTGCGCCATAAATGGGTCCTGGCAGTAGCGGGGACGCATGGTAAAACCACGACGTCGGCCATGCTGGCCTGGATACTGGAGTATGCCGGTTATGCGCCGGGTTTTCTGATCGGCGGGGTACCGATGAATTTCGGTATTTCGGCACGCTTACAGGGCAATCATGCTTCTGATTTTTTTGTGATCGAAGCGGACGAATACGACACGGCCTTCTTCGATAAGCGCAGTAAATTTGTGCATTACCATGCCAAGACCGCGATCCTGAATAATCTGGAATACGATCACGCCGATATTTTCCCTGACCTGAAAGCGATAGAAACCCAGTTTCATCATCTGGTACGTACCGTGCCCGGTGTGGGGCGCGTGATCTTCAATGGTGACAGTGCAGCACTGGTCAATGTGATGCAGCGCGGTTGCTGGAGCGAACAGGAAAGCTTTGGACAACAGCAAAGCTGGCGTCTGGAGTTGCAGCAGGGTGAAGATTTCGACGTGTATTTTGAGCAGCAATTGCAAGGTCGTGTGCAGTGGGCACTGAATGGCGAACATAACCGTCAGAATGCCTTAGCAGCGATTGCCGCTGCGCGCCATGTGGGCGTGCCACCGGCACTGGCGATAGAAGCATTGTCGCAATTCGTGAGCGTCAAACGGCGCATGGAAGTACGTGGCGTGGTACAGGGTGTTACCGTGATTGATGATTTTGCCCATCATCCGACGGCAATCAGTACCACGGTAGCGGGTTTGCGCCGCAAAGCCGGTGCGCAGCGCATCCTGGCTGTGCTGGAACCGCGTTCCAATACCATGAAGCTGGGCACCATGAAGCAGGCCTTACCGGAAGCGTTGGCGCAGGCCGATCTGGTGTTTGGCTACGGCGCTCAGGAAGGCAAGGATGCCTTGGGCTGGGATTTGGCCGAAGCGCTTGCGCCTTTGGGTGACAAGGCCGCCGCGTTTCAGCAAATCCCGGCTTTAGTCGATGCCATCGTCGCGGCGGCCCGTCCCGGTGATACGGTATTGGTGATGAGTAATGGCGGCTTTGGCGGCATTCATCAAAAGCTGCTCGACGCGCTCACAGCCCTGCCAGCGGAGCTGGCATGATACTGTATCTGCATGGCTTCCGGTCATCACCCAGTTCCTTTAAGGCCAGGATGATGCAGGCCCATATGGATCAGCTGGGCCGCAGCGCAGAATTTCATAGTCCGGCCTTGTCGCCATCACCCGCAGAGGCAATAGCACAGGCGCGGGCCATCATTGCAGATACCGCACCGGAACAACTGACGATCATCGGTTCATCGCTGGGTGGCTTTTATGCGACCTGGCTGGCTGAACAGTATGGCTGTCGCGCTGTGGTGGTGAATCCGGCCGTCAAACCACCACGCGAGCTGGAGTCCTATGTGGGCGTGACGACGTATTATCACAGCGATCAGGTATTTGAATTTAAGGCGGAATACGTGGATCAGCTGCGCGCGCTGGCCATCAGCGGCATTACCCGGCCTGAACGCTATTTTCTGATGGCAGCGACCGGTGATGAAGTGCTGGATTACCGTGAAATGATCAGTTTTTACGCCGGGGCCAGACAACTCATTATCGAGGGCAGTGATCACGGTATCGCTGAATTTGCTGAGCATCTGGATCTGGTGCTGGATTACTGCGATGGCCGGGGTGCTTAAGCGGATGGAGAGCCAGAAACTGCGGCAAAGTTATCACTGCAAACCAGCCAGCTGGAGCGCGCATGTGAATGCGGTGCAGGTCAGCCGTCAGATGCAGACCTGGCTGAGCAATCGCGACTCGCTGACAGCCAGGCTGGTCGCGCGCTGTCAGCGCTTCCGGGTGCAGCGCTTGTCGCAACACAAAGCGCGCTGTCTGGCTGATGAGTATGCTGCGATTGGATTGGCACGGGTGCAGATGGTGCATGAACGGGAAGTGATACTGCGTTGTGATGAAACGCCGATGATTTATGGTCATACCGTGGTGCCGCTGAGCGCCACTGCCAAGGAATGGCCCTTGTTTCATGCTTTGGGTGAAAAGTCGCTGGGCAGCACTTTGTTTAATGATCCTGGCGTGCGGCGTGGCGCGCTCAGCTATGCGCGGCTGCATGCCAGTCACCCGCTGATGCAGCGTGTCATGAGTCACCTGCCGGAATTAAGTGGCGTCAGCTGGCTGCCGGCCAGGCGTTCATTGTTCTGGCGACGCGGTGCCTGTTTATTGGTGACTGAAGTATTTTTACCAGCCAGCAGAAATTTACCGGATCTGCCACTGGCAGCCGGGCTAAACAAGAATTAAGCTGGCAGACTGGAGCTGAGGCGCGTCGCTGGACGCGCCCACATCAGTTTGCTGCATCATAGCAAGGATAGGTAGCGCAGCGTGTGCAGCTCTAAAGCCCGCCGCCATTGATCTGTCCGTAGAGAAAAGAAAAACTAGAATGAATGTATTTTTTGAAGAGTCAGGCGACTTTAAAGCAGGCAGCGTGTTATCGCAGGCAGGGGAAGCCTATCAGGTCGAACTGGCCAGCGGTAAGCGTGCTAAGGTCAAAGCGAAAGATGTACTGCTGCAGTTCACTGCGCCCGATCCGGTCAGCCTGATTGAGCAGGCCAAAGCGGCTGCGGCTGAAATTGATCTGCCATTTTTGTGGGAAGTCGCAGGTCAGGAAGAATTTGGTTTTGCTGAACTTGGTGCGGAATATTTCGGTCAGGCTGCACAGCCAGTGGAAGCGGCCGGATTGATTTTTGCACTGCATAATGCGCCCGTCTATTTCTACAAAAAAGGCCGTGGCCGTTATAAGGCTGCGCCCGAGACTGCGCTCAAAGCGGCGCTGGCCGGGATAGAGAAAAAGAAGCAGCAATTGCTGATACAAGCGGGCTATGTAGAACAGCTGATGCAGCATCAGCTACCGGAAGCGATGCGCCCGCTGGCGCTGCAATTGCTGTTTAAGCCGGATAAAAACAGTATCGAATACAAGGCACTGGTGGAAGCCTGCGATGCCTTGCAAACCAGTGCGGCACGTTTGATGCTGGCAGCCGGTGGAATCAGTAGTCCTAAGCATCTGCACCTGGCGAAATTTCATTATGAGCACTTCCCTAAGGGCACAGGATTTCCTGCATTGCCTTTACCGGCGCTGGCGGCTGATCTGCCGGTCGCGGACGTGCAGGCGTTTTCGATTGATGACGTAACCACCACAGAAATTGATGATGCGTTCTCCGTCACCGAATTAGGTGAGGGGCAGATACGGATCGGTATCCATATCGCGGCACCGGGATTGTCGATACAAAGGAATGACGCGATCGATCAGCTCGCGCGCAGCCGCATGTCTACTGTGTACATGCCCGGCGATAAAATCACCATGCTGCCAGATGAGTTGGTGGATGTATTCACGCTGGGTGCAGGGCAAAGCCGTCCGGCTTTATCGCTGTATGCGACCCTGAATACTGCGGACTGGAGTGTAGTTAGTACCGAGACTAAAGTGGAAGCGATTACCATGGCTTCCAACCTGCGTCATAACGATCTGGATGCGCTGGTCACGGAAGAAAACCTGGCCAATGATGCCGGTGATTATCCGCATAAAGCTGAAATCGCCCGTATCTGGCAATGGGCGCTGGCGCTGGAGCAGGGTCGTATGGCCAAGCGTGAGAGTTTCGGCATGAAGCCGGAACAAAATAATCGCGTCGATTTTAACTTCTATGTTGAAGATGATGTGGTCAGCATCGTGCGCCGTAAGCGTGGTGCGCCGCTTGATAAGATGGTGGCTGAGCTGATGATTTTCGCTAACAGCACCTGGGGCAAACTGATGGCAGAGCATGGCATCCCCGGCATTTACCGTGCCCAGGGTGTGGCTGGCGGCCGTGGTCCGGGTGGCTGGGCGGCGCGCATGCAAGTCCGTATGCTGACGCATGCGGCACCTCATCAGGGCCTGGGTGTCGATCAATATGCGTGGAGCACATCGCCGCTGCGCCGCTATACCGATCTGGTCAATCAATGGCAGATTATCGCCTGTGTTCAGCATGGCATTACCGCACCGCTGGTCGCACCGTTTAAACCGAAAGATGCCGATCTGTTTGCAATCGTGTCCGGATTTGATGCAGCCTACTCCGCCTATGCCGATTTCCAAAGCAATATGGAACGTTACTGGTGCCTGCGCTGGCTGCAGCAGGAAAATGCACGTCAGGTTGACGCGGTGGTATTGAAAGACGAGGTATTGCGCCTGGTCGATATCCCACTCGTGATACGCTTGCCAGGTATGCCGCAAACGGCCCGTGGTGCCCAGGTCAGACTTGATATTCTGCGCTGGGATGAAGTTGACCTGACGGTCGAAGCACGCTTGCTGGAAGTCTTGAATGTGGTGACGGATATTGGCGAGGAAGAACTCGACGACGAGAATGAAGTCGCGCTGGAGACTGTGGATATGGCGGATACGGCGGAACAAACGCCGGCAGACGCCCAGTTGACGGATGAGGCAACAATGTCAGTGCCTGCATCGGCTGAAGCTGAAACGCAATCTGTGCCAGACAGTAATGAAACGACAGCTAACCCTTGATGACAGAGACGCGCAGTATGTCTAACCGACCAGGCTTTGAAAATCTCGTTCTCGGTACGGCGCTCACCGTATCCTTACTGGCACATGTGATCCCACTCGCCTTTATGCATTTCGTCAATCCTCCGGCGGTATCGTCGCCCGCTGCCGATCCGGGCTTGGAAGTGATATTGGTCAATGCCAAACATGATAAGAAGCCCGTCAAGGCAGAGGCTTTGGCGCAAGCCGATCTGGATGGCGGTGGTATGCATGATGCGGGGCGCAGCAAGTCGCCGTTGCCCGATATGCAGCGCAGTGAAAATGGCGATCATTTAATCGCTACTACCAAACGTATCGAAGAAATCGAGCAACAACAAAAGCGCCTGCTGGATCAGGTCAAACAAAATACGGACTTCCTGCTGCCAGTTCAGGATAAACGTAAGCTCGACGATAAGCGTGCGCCGAATGCCGGTGCTGAAGATATGGAAACGACTAAGGCGCTGGCGCGGATGGCGGCTGAAATCAATCAGACCATCGAAGACCAGAACCGTCGTCCGCGTAAAACCTTTATCACCCCGAGTACCCAGCGGGTCGGCTATGCGATTTACTACAAGCAGTTGCAAAAGCGCATAGAGGATTTCGGTACACTGAATTTTCCGCAAAAAGATGGGAAAAAACTGTACGGGGAACTGGTGATTTATATCCCGATTTTTCAGGACGGCAGCATCTATGAAAAGGAAGGCGGGCCGCGTATAGAAAAATCCTCCGGCAATAAGGCGCTCGATAAAGCGGCATTGCGCATCGTGCGTAATGCCGCGCCTTTTGGTAAGTTCCCACAGAATATGCGTTCCGGTGACAAAGATGATTTGTGGGTCGTGATTTCACGTTTCCGTTTCACCCGCGATCAGCAATTGGAAACGGATTTGCGCGGAGGGAAAAACTGATGTCTGAACCCTTACAGGAAAGCGCAGCCAAGGCAGTCGATCAATATGTGGTGATAGGGAATCCGGTAGCTCATAGCAAATCGCCACGCATTCACACACGTTTTGCGGCAGAGACGGAACAGTTCCTGCAGTACACCACACTGCTGGCGCCGCTGGATGGCTTTGTTGCCGCCGTCGAGGCTTTCCGTGCGGCTGGCGGACGCGGTGCGAATGTGACTGTGCCTTTTAAGCTGGAAGCGTTTGACTATGCAACCCGGCTGACTGCACGGGCGCAGGCGGCCGGTGCGGTGAATACCCTGATGTTTGATGGTGCAGACATCATCGGCGACAATACCGATGGCCTTGGATTAGTGAACGACATCGTGCGCAATGCCGCTATCCCTTTACAAGCGAAGCGCATACTGTTGCTAGGTGCGGGCGGTGCCGCCAGAGGCGCTTTACTGCCTTTGCTGGAACAGCAGCCTGCGCAGTTAATCATCGCCAACCGCACACTCAGTAAAGCGCAACAACTGGCGCAGGCGGCACAGACTGAATTCCCTGACCTTGTGGTCGCGGCCTGTTCTTTCGAAACGGTTCCGGCAGATTGTGCTTTTGATGTAATCATCAATGCGACTTCTGCCAGTTTGCAGGATGCGGTACCGCCGCTGCCTGACCATGTGTGGCGGGCACGGCCGCTGGCGTATGACATGATGTATGGCGCTACACCTACCGCCTTTTTGCAGGTCGCGGCACAGCATGCTGCGCAGTGTCGCGATGGTCTGGGGATGCTGGTAGAGCAGGCTGCTGCTGCATACGCCCTGTGGCGCGGCGTACAGCCGGCTACCGGGCCGGTACTGCATGAGCTCAGGTTGGAAATGCAAGTGGCGGAGGGTGCGTGAAGATACTGCGGCGCTTACTGTTCTGGCTGGTCGGTGTGCCCCTATTGCTGGTGCTGTCGTTGCAGCTGTATTTCTTGCTGCAGATACTGTGGTGGACTCAGTTTAATCCATCCTCAACCAGCTTCATGCGCCAGCAACTGAGCGTACTTCAGGAAAAAAAGCCAGATGCGAAATTACAGCATCAATGGGTGCCGTATAACAAAATCTCCAATCATTTAAAACGTGCAGTGATCGCGTCGGAAGACGACAGCTTTGTTGATCATGACGGCGTGGATTGGGAAGCGATGCAGAAAGCCTACGAAAAAAATCAAAAGAAAGGCAAAGTCGTTTCCGGTGGTTCCACCATTACCCAGCAGCTCGCCAAAAATTTATTTTTATCCGGGCAGCGTAGTTATTTGCGCAAAGGACAAGAACTTGTCATAACATACATGCTTGAAACCTGTATGGATAAACAACGTATTTTGGAAATTTATCTGAATGTGGTGGAATGGGGCGTGGGTGTATTCGGTGCAGAAGCCGCCGCCAGGCATTATTACGGCAGCAGCGCCGCTTCGTTGGGTCCGGCGCAGTCTGCCAGATTGGCGGTGATGTTACCAAAACCACGCTATTTTGATAAAAATCAGGGATCGGCTTATCTGCAAAGACGCAGCGAACTGATCATGAAACGCATGAATAGTGCAGAATTACCATGAATTTACACAAACAACGAGGAATGAGTCTGGTTGCCGTATCGGTTTTATTTATGATACTGGGTCTGGTTGCGATGGGATTTTTATACAGCATACGCTATGGTCATCTGCCTATGCAGGAAGTCTGGGCACGCTGGGGTAAGTCGGCCAATGTGATCGGCAAAGAATTAAAGAATGCAAGCGGCATACCGGATTCGTCCACTCCGGCGACTGGCAGTGCATCCGGCGCTGAAAATATGCCAGCACCGGTCACAGTAGAATCCGGTGTCAAACGCTGCGTCATCAATGGTAAAACCGTGTACTCCGATACCGATTGCCACAATAATGCGACCGCGACCACCCTCAAGCTGCAGGATACTCAGGGCTTCCAGAAACCTAAGCCTGCTGCAGATGCGGCGTCAGCCAGTTCGCCTGAGCAGGATGCACGTATCAAGATGATAGAAAAAGCCATCGAGAAGGCATCTAAATAAAGCTGCGTTTGAATGGAGTAGTCCGGACCAGCGGAATCAGGCAAAGTGTAAAAAAGTCCTGCGCCGCTGGTTGCGCTGAGCTCAAACGGGTTTACAATCCAGCCCAACCGTTTGTCACGCTTTTTCCGGAATCACCTCATGATTAATGTCTTTGTTTTACACAATGGCCGGCTGAGCCAGATCAATATCGAAAACCGCGCAGATCTCGAAAATACCTTGCCGATCTGGGTTGATCTGACAGATCCCAGCGAGGAAGAGCGTGAATGGGTCAAAAGCATCTATGGTGTGACTTTACCGGGTGAAGACGAAGTCAAGGATATTGAAGCATCAGCCCGTTATTACGAGGCGGACAATGGTGATCTGCATCTGCGTACGGATTTTCTGATCGATGAAGATGAGGATGATGAACCAGCCCGCACCGTGACGGTGGCCTTCATCCTGGCGCGTGATATCCTGTTCTCAGTACACAATACCGACTTGCCTGTGTTCCGTCTGGTGCGCATGCGTGCACGTTCCCGTCCGGGTTCGATAGGCGATTACAAAGATGTCTTACTTGATTTGTATGCGACTGACGCTGAATATTCGGCGGATGCGCTGGAAGGCATTTATCAACAACTGGAAGAAGTCAGCCGCGCTGTATTGCAAAAAGAATTCAGCGATCAGGACGCCGCTGCTGCCTTGAATGCGATCGCCCAGGAAGAGGATTTGAATGGCCGCATCCGTCGCAATATGATGGATACACGCCGCGCCGTGAGTTTTTTGATGCGTGGCCGTTTGCTCAATGCGGATCAGTTTGAAGAGGCCAGACAGATTCTGCGTGATATCGAATCGCTCGATGGCCATACCTCATTTCTGTTCGATAAAATCAACTTCCTGATGGATGCGACGGTCGGTTTTATTAATATTAATCAGAATAAAATCATTAAAATTTTCTCAGTCGCGAGCGTGGCTTTCCTGCCGCCTACCCTGATCGCAAGTATCTACGGTATGAACTTCAAAGGCTGGTTCCCTGAGCTGGAGTGGGAGCTTGGTTATCCGTTCGCCCTGATGCTGATGCTGGCGTCGGCGATTACGCCATTCTGGTATTTCCGTCGTCGTGGGTGGTTGAAATAATGGCTGCTATCAGACTCGATCATGCTAACCTGCGTACTGACCGTGCCGGGATGGCACAGCTGCGTGATTTTTATATTCGCTATGTAGGACTGGTTGATGGTCCGCGGGCGGCCTTAAGCAGTTTTGGTTACTGGTTGTATGCGGGTGGACAGGCTGTGCTGCATATTTCTGAAAATCGTGCAGGCGAATCTGCGCAGACCGGAGTGAAGACGACCTTTGACCATCTGGCTTTCGCCTGTACTGACTTTGAGCAGATGCTGCAATGCCTGCAGCAGGACGGGATCGCTTATCGCTTATCGGAAGTCCCGGCCTCAGCCGATTTTGCTTTGCAGCGTCAGATTTTTTTTCATGATCCTGCCGGGAATGGCATAGAACTCAATTTTATTGCCTGACGCTACCTCACTTCAACACTGCTCATTCAGTCACGTTTTGTGTTGACTCCGGACTGGGAACCGGCACCTGCCTGCCATCCAGCCCGGCCTTAGTCCATACTCCGTTTTCCCAAAACAGCATTTCGCCGCGTTGACCGGATTTGATATTTGAATCAATGGAATAAACCCGTCCTTGCCAGTGCGCGTAGACACCGTTCATGGTGGTGTGGCCGACTACAATAGTTTGCACCTGTAAGTCGTGCAGCAACTGATTCAGTGCTTCACTCTGTAGCAGCGGTGCCTTCAGATAGCCACGATACCACAGTGGGCCGATGCTGCCATACAGGAAGGAAAGCACATTGTTTTCTTTGAAACTGGCCTTGGGTAAACCCAGACCGGCATGAAACTGCGCGTTCACCTCAGTCAGACTGAGTTTTAATTGCGCATAATCGGGATGCAGACCGCCGTGCATGAACAGGCTGTCGTTGATACGGATGATGACGGGTTTGTTGCGCAGCCAGCGTCCCAATACGGTTTCCTGACTAAACAGACGCGGGTAAGTCGTATTGAGTTTATCTGCAACGACGCGATATTTAGGATGCAGATAACGCAGGTCATTGGCGAGGCTGATCGCTTCGTGATTACCGAGCAGATAATGTACTTTGCCACCCGCCGCTTCGGCCTGTGCTTCCAGCATATACAGCAGCCATAGCGCTTCAGTCACCTTGGGACCACGGTCAAACACATCGCCAGCGATGACCAGATGGCCGCTGCCGTATTGCCAGTTACCTTGCGCATCAACGATCTGATTCGCTTTGAGCAGGTTCAGCATCACATCAAACTGACCATGAATATCACTGAAAGCCGCGATTTTTTTTGCTTCAAATCTGGCCGCGACCGGCGCAGTGGCGGCTTGCGCGCGCAGCTGTATTGTGTAGGGATAGCCGCATAGCGGCGCTATGCTTGCACTGCCCGTCGCAAGCAGCTGATCCTGACGTTCATCGTTACAGACCCAGCTTGCCTGCAGTTGTGCGTTGTCGCGGTTGAAGAATACATGAGGGCCATCATTGACAGGCGCCGGTGTTTGCGCCCGAATATGGAACGGCACCAGTGCGATGCTGAACAGCAGCGCGCACAGTAGGCCGCCAACGCTGCTGCGGCGTTTAGATGAAAGTGGAAATCGTGTGGAGGACGTTAACGAAGACAACATAGCAGGTGCCGGTGGCAGGTTAAAGCGGAAGCCAGTATCTTACTGTGTATTCGCCCATACTGGCAGCGCAGATCGCGCGATATTCTGTAGCAGAAAGCAGGTCTTATTTGTCGCCAGTAACCTTTCCTGAACCTAGCAACTCGCGTTCTTCGTCCAGATAGACTTTACTCTTACGCACTTTCTCTATGCTTTGCCAGATAGTCTGAACTTGCGCCTTATTGGCTTTATAAAACGCATTGCCGAATAACAGGTATTGATCTGCAACCTTGACTGGCGGCGCTTCTCGGATGACGATGTCTCTGAGTGACGGACGGTGGCTGAGTTGGCGTTTCGCTTCGTGATCCTGCAGTACGATGACCTGCAGCATACGGTTTTCCAGGTAGTTGAGCAGATCGCTGGAAGCAGGATAATACTTGATGCGATAGCCTGCTTCTTCCAGGTCCGTGCCCGCGCTATAGCCCAGTTGTGCGCCTACAGCTTCATACCCCAGATGTTGAAATCCCTTGGCTTGCCAGCGTATCTGGCTATCGACGTGGCGATACACATAAAAACTGTCCGTATGCATGCGGTAATCACGCTGTAGCTTACCGTCAGGCCTGTGAGGATAGACGCCCCAGGTCGCCCGCTCTTTATTGTAGCTGGCGGCAATTGCAGCATGGATGCGCCCGGCTTCCACTTCCAGCAGACAGCGTTTCCAGGGCAGGCGCATAAACTCAAACTCGATACCGGTTTCTTTGGCGACCAATTGCATTTGTAAGATTGCCAGCCCCTGCCCGGTTCCCGTGATCCACGGATAGACCGAGCTATCTTCATAGCACAAGCTGACCGGAGCAGCCAAAGCTGGCTGCAAGCAGCAAATGAGCAATGTGGATAGGCAGACTGAATGGCGCATACAAAGGCTTTAGGTAGCGGTACCCTGGAGCGAGAACCCGGGGCGATAACTGATTGTAGTCATTGAACTGACACATCGTAAGGACTAATTACCGAAAGCGCAGCGATCTTTATGTTGGTTTAACACTTTGTAAAACTTAAACGACCAGCTCAGCCCTCAAATGACGACTGGCAGATGTTTCGCGGCTTCGCGCCGGCTTAGTGCGGAGAGTTGTGTGCCATGCAGATGTAGAAATTGGGCGACCTCTTGCGGTGCATGACGCGCATAGTCGCGCAAGGCCCAGCCTATCGCCTTACGGATAAAGAATTCCTGCTCAGGAGCCAGTGTGAGTGCGAAGCGGAACAGGCGCTCGCTGTCCGTCTCTGCGCGCCAGCCGCATTGATGCAGCATGGCGATACGCCTGATCCAGAATGAGGGATGTTGAACAGCTTGTTCTATCTGGCTCAGTACTTGCGGCTGATCCTGTCTTTGCAGACGGATCAGGTCGCCGGCTACATCGGCCAGACCGTCAACACTATCCCACCATGCGTGTTGTCGTGCGAGGTCTAGCAGAAAAGGGAGGGCAGAGGCGGGCAGATAGCGTCTGGCTTTGCCCAGCAAGTCGATTGCACAGTAATGGAATTCGCGTTCGTGTTGCCCCCATAGCTGCAGCACGATGTCTTGAATTTCGGCGAAATCTGCGCGGTAATAGGGACGCAGGAATGGTATTGATAAGGCGCGCCGTGCAGGAGTCGGGATGCCCAGGAAGTGCAGCTGATGCTGCATATAAGCAGACATTTTTTCTGCGTGCTGTGTGTCAGCGGCTGGCCTTAGGGCCGTATCCAGTTGCGCGATCAGGGGATGCATATCAATTCAGAGCAGGAAAGTCCGAGCAGAAGAAATGCTGAATAGTCAGAGTTTGCATCCCCAAGACCCCGCAACGGAAGTGTGACGGGGATGCACAAACTAAGTTGATTTGTTCCGGCGTCTGATCAGCGTACGATCGCAAAACGCAGCGAGAATTTTTTGAAATGACGGTAGCTCGCGCTCAGGTGTTCGATCGCCTCAACCGATTCAGCGATGGATTCACCTTCCTGAACGAAGCTGGCACGGAATTCTTCAAATGCCGCTTCCAGTACGCTGGCGAGTTGATGGTTGTACAGGCGGCCGTAGTTCATCAGGCGGCGTTTGGTGCGTAATTTCATGGTAGATCCTTCGTTTAAAAATGCAGGACAGGCCTGCGAAAAAAAATAGCGTAATTCTGCGGGTACTGAGACGATCAGGCGCGCCAGCCATACAGCATATGCTCGGCAATCAGATGCCGGACCGGGCGGAACAGATCCAGGCCTCCCAGCGACAAGCCCAGCAGGCTTTGCTTTAAGCTGCCATCGGGTGAACTCGCGAAAATGCGGGCCAGTGTATCGGTCAGACCTATCGTCAGACTGCGGTCGGTCTGCCGTTCACGTAAAAACTGCTGCAACGCGGCTTCCGGCATGGCCAGTTCACGGCCCAGGCATTTCGCCAGGACCATGCTGTCGCGCAGTCCCAGATTTAAACCTTGTCCGGCGACTGGATGCAGCGTCTGGGCGGCATTGCCTATGCTGACTACGCGCGCGCTGGCCTGGGCCTGGGCATTCAGGCCCAGTGGATAGCTAACCCGGGTGCTGATGCGTGTCAGTTGCCCCATACGTTGTCCGAATGCGTTTTGCAACCGTTGCCGGAATGTGGCCTCATCCAGCGCCATTAACTGCGCCGCATGGTCTGGCCGCACACACCAGACCAGCGCATAGCCATCTTCTTGCGGCAACAGGGCGAGCGGCCCCTCTTCGGTGAAACGTTCAAACGCACGGTGCGCAATCGCTTCATCAAAACAGACATGGGCGATGATGGCAGTCTGTTGATAGTCGCGGCTTTGCTGGCGCTGGCTCTGGTCGGAAAATGTTCCGCCTTCAGCCTGCACCACCACCTGCGCAGAAAACTGACGCTGCAGCTCAGTCCCAGCCCCAGTCTTAGTCCCAGTTTGCACCGTCAGCCGGACATGATCAGTCAATTCTTCGATCGCCCTGACCTGGCAGGGTCTATGCATTTGTACACCTGTGCGTGCGATTGCCGTTTGCATCGGTGCCACGATGTCACCATAGCGGGCGACATAACCAAGTGCGGGTAACTGATAATCTGCAGCCTGGATCAGGGTGCGTCCAAAATGGCCGCGCCGAGAGACATGAATGTCTTGAATCGCAGTCGCACGCAGCGGCCAGCAAGCGGCCTGCTGCAGAATTTGCTGGCTGCCGTAAGACAGCGCTATCGAACGCGCATCCTGTTCCGCTTCGGCTGCGGTTTTTCCGTCGAACAGTGCGATTCTTGCGGCCGGTATGCCTTGCTGTACCAGTAGCAAAGCCAGTGCCTGTCCGGCCGGGCCGGCACCACAAATCGCAATGTCTGCATCGTTGATGATGGTAGTCATGTTGTATCTCAGTCGCCGCGCATCCAGGCTTCGATTTCATTGATGGTTTTCGGGGTGTCCTGACTCAGATTCTGATGTCCGCTGGCGGTGATCAGTATATCGTCCTCTATCCGTATGCCGGTATTCCAGTATTGCTCAGGTACGCCAGTAGCCGGACGTACGTATAAGCCAGGTTCTATCGTGAGCACCATGCCGGGTTGCAGTGGCCGGTAAGCGCGTGTAGTCGCTGCATCACCTGCGCTGTGCGGCTTACGGTAATCACCGACATCATGCACATCCAGACCCAGCCAGTGGCCGGTGCCGTGCATGTAAAACTGGCGGTAAGCCTGACTCGCAATCGCGTCGTCTACATTGCCAACTTGCTGGCGCTTGAGCAGGCCGGTCTCGAGCATCCCTTCCGTCAGGACCCTGACTGCAGCATGATGTCCATCCATATAGCCTGCGCCGGGGTGGGCGCAAGCCAGCGCTGCCTGCTGCGCTGCCAGTACGATCTGATACAGGGTTTTCTGCACCGGACTAAAGCGGCCATTGGCCGGGAACGTGCGTGTGATATCCGAGGCATAGCTGTCAAATTCACAGCCGGCATCAATCAGTATCAGGTCGCCGTCATTGATCTTAGCCTGATTGCTTTGATAGTGCAGGGTGCAGGCATTGGCACCGCTGGCGACGATAGATGGATAGGCGGGTGCCTGAGCGCCATGGCGTCGGAAGCAATACAGTAATTCTGCCTCCAGCGCATATTCATGCAGACCGGGACGCGCGGCCCGCATTGCAGCGCGGTGCGCCAGTCCGGAGATGCGTGCGGCTTCCTGCATACACGCGATTTCTTGCGCATCTTTGTGTAGACGCATTTCATCTATCAGGCGGCAGACATCCACCAAACCGGCCGGAGCCTGAATCCCGGTGCGGCTTTTGGCCGCGATGCCAGCCAGCGCCTGCTGGATTTGCGGTGTCAGACGATGATCAAATAAGGAACTGGTGTATAGCGTGGCAGCTGCGGCCAGATAATCTTCCAGCCTCACGGACAGTTCACTCACCGGATAGGCTGCATCCAACAGGTAGTGCTGGCGTGCGGCTTCCGGACCATAGCGGTAGCCATCCCATATTTCATGCTCTATGTTTTTTTCGCGGCAGAACAGGATGGATTCCTGCTTCTCAGCAGTCGCGATCAGCACCAGCACGGCTTCGGGCTCGCAAAAGCCCGTCAGGTAGTAAAAATAACTGTCGTGCCGAAATGGGAAATGATTGTCGTTGTTACGTGTCATTTCCTGTGCAGTCGGGATGACGGCAACGCCGCCGCCCTGCGCCAGCATCTGCTGTATCAACTGGTGCCGCCGTGTCTGGCAGGCCAGGCTCAGGGAGGCGGTGCTCATGCTTTACCTTGTGTGAACTGCAGGGGCGCGTTCAGCGCCTGCAATTGCTCAGGCTTGCCTACGTTATGCCATTCACCGCGATATAGCTCGCCGCCTATGCGCCCGGCATCAATGTAGTCGCGCAGCAGCGGTCCCAGCTTGGCATACTCACCCGCTTTGATACTGGCGAACATTTCCGGACGATAGACACCGATATTGGCGAAGGTATGCCTTGGTTCACCTTCATTCGCGAGCCCCATCAGGGTCAGCGCAAAATCACCTTGTGGATGGAAGCTGGGGTTTTTTACCATGTACAGCCAGGCGATATCACGCTGCTCAGGCGGATGTGGATTACCCCAGGGATCGTTGTCTTCCAGCGTATTCAGACATTCTTTGAAGTTGAAATGCGGAATGTAAATATCGGCCGACACCACCACAAACGGTGCATCGCCGAGTAAGGGCAGTGCCTTGGCGATGCCGCCCGCGGTTTCCAGTGCCTGCTCTTCCGCCGAGTACTGTATGCTGGCGCCGAACTGGCTGCCATCGCCGAGCGTGTCCACAATCATCTGTCCCAGATGCGCATGGTTAATCACGATTTCGGTAATACCTGCTTTGACCAGATTCAGGATGTGCCAGACGATCAGCGGGCGTCCACGCACTTTCAATAAAGGTTTGGGGCAGCTGTCAGTCAGTGGTCGCATACGCTCGCCACGGCCGGCTGCCAGTAACATGGCTTTCATCGTACTGGCCTCAGAACGTATAGCCAACTTGTGGCGCTGTGTTTTCTAATTGATCCAGCAGACGCAGCAGCGGGACTAATTCCTTGTAACGATGAGCCGTTTTACGCACATAGTCCATTACGGTCGGGATATCATTGAGGAACTGATGCTTGCCATCCCGGTGCGACAGGCGCGCGAAAATGCCGAGGATTTTCAGATGGCGCTGTAGGCCCATCCATTCAAAATCACGATAGAACTGGTCGATATCCGGCGGTACTGACAGGCCGGCACGGCGTGCTTTTTCCCAATAACGGATAGCCCAGTCCAGCACCATTTCTTCATCCCACTGTACATAGGCATCACGCAGCAGCGACACCAGATCATAGGTGATCGGTCCATATACCGCGTCCTGGAAATCGACGATGCCGGGATTACCCTGATCCATCCACATCAGATTACGTGAATGGAAATCGCGGTGGACAAATACCTGAGGCTGGGCCAGCGCGCTGGCCAGCAGATGATCGAACACGCCACGCAGCGTTTTTTGCTGATCTTCGCTGAGCGTCGCACCCAGGTGTTTGCCGATATACCATTCATTGAAAATCTGCAGTTCGCGTTCTAAGAAAGCACGGTCATATTCCGGCAATACATCCGGCTGGCTTTGTGCCTGCATCAGCACCAGCGTATCAATCGCATCCATATACAGTTTGAACGCGGTGTCATGATTGAGGATATGGGCATAGGTATGCTGACCCAGATCGCTGACTAACAGGAAGCCCTGCTCCAGATCATGGGCTAAGACTTCCGGCACCGACAGATTCATGGACTTGAGCAAGCCAGCCATGCGAATGAACGCGGCCGAGTTTTCTGTCGCAGGCGGCGCATCCATGGCGATACGTGTTTTTCCATCGGCAGTGTCTAAGCGGTAAAACGAACGGAAACTCGCATCGGACGAGGCTGCACGCAGGGTGTCAGTCAGCAGTTCCTGATCGCTGAGACTGTTCAGCCATTGTTGCAGGGCGATGCGGCGTTGTTCTTTGTCCGGTGCGACTGTGGACGGCGTGCTTGGAACGTGAGAGGACATGGCTAAATGAATAATTGAATAGGTTTGTACACAAGCTTCAGATCGGTTCAGCAGCATTTCACCTATAATAGGCGGCTGATTTCTGGCGGCCAGTCGGCCGGATACCAGCCAGCCTACTTGCCAAAACGCTTACTACATACTGAATACATGCGCAGGAAACCCGTATTATCTCACTCACCGCTGTTGTTTCCTACTATCCCCGCGATTGTCGTGTCGGTACTGCTGCCTGCCTTCTTTTCTGAGGCCAGGGCGCAGACGCAGGCTAGCAGCAGTTTCGAGGAAGAACTGGCCCGCAATAAAAAGAAAAATGCAGAAGTCAGGAAGGATGAGAAAAAGCCTGAAACAAAGCCAGAAACAAAGCCAGAAACAAAGCCAGCTAACGACAAAGATGCCCCTGTCATTGTGCAGTCGTATAAGTTCTGGGGCCGTTCGGATCGCTTTATTCATTTTGAACACGATGTCGACGTCAATAAGGGCGCATTGAATTTGAGGTCGGATAAAGCCAGTTACCGTTTTCTGGAAGATGAAGTAGAGGCGAGTGGCAATGTCAGGGTAGAGAAAAATGGCGACTGCTATTACGGGGATAATGCGACCGTCCAGCTCGAATCCGGCGCCGGACGTATCGATAACCCTGTCTACAAGCTGTTACGCAGTAATGCGCAGGGGCACGCAAGGCGTATAGACTTGCTGGATGATGAGCGCTCCCTGATTCATGAGGGGACCTACAGTACCTGTGAAGGCCTCAATCCTGACTGGTATCTGAAGGCAAATACCCTGAGTCTGGATACCGGACTTGATACCGGCGTCGCCGGTAAGTCAGTGCTGTACTTCAAAAATATCCCGATTCTGGCGACACCTTCCATGACTTTCCCCTTGTCGGGGGCCCGTCACTCCGGCTTCTTGCCACCGACGGTGGGAACGACCAGCAAGGGCGGCGTCGAGTTCGCACTGCCGTATTACTGGAATATCGCGCCTAACCGTGATCTGACGCTATACCCGAAAATGATCAGCCGTCGCGGCATGCAGCTAGGCGCAGAAGCGCGTTACATGGGAGAGACTTTCCCTGGGGGAATATATAAGGGTGAAACGACGGTCGAAGATTTACCCAGCGATCGTATTACGCAGACCAATCGCTATGCCGTGACCTCGGTGCATGAGCAGGATCTGATGCCAGGCCTGCGCCTGGCCTGGAACATCAATGTTGCCTCTGATGACGATTATCCGGCTGATTTTTCTACTTCGATTGCTAAGACGGCGCAGCGCTTGCTGGCGCGTGAAACCAGCCTGATTTATTACGGCTCATTCTGGAATCTGGGACTCAGAGCGACCAATTATCAGGTATTGCAGGACAAAACTTCGGCTGTCCAGATCGGTCGCCCTTACGACCGTTTGCCGCAACTGCAATTTCATGCAGAGAAATACGATGTGATGGGGCTGGATTTAATGATGGATTCCAGCGTCACCCGTTTCTGGCATCCGACTTTGGTACGCGGTGACCGCTTTGCCAATAACTTCCAGGTGTCTTTGCCTTTGATCAGTTCGGGATATTTTCTGACACCTAAGGTATCGCTGCACGCGACCAATTATCATTTAGTGAATCCTAACCCCGGACAAGAGGCAGATTCGCATAGAATTGTGCCGACTTTCTCGGTAGACAGTGGTTTAATCTTTGAACGCCAGACCAATGTGCTGGGGCGCGATTTTACCCAGACTCTGGAACCGCGTTTGTTTTACGTGAACACGCCATATCGCGATCAGTCCAAACTGCCGAATTTTGACAGCGGTCTGGCCGATTTTAACTTTGCCCAGATTTTCAGTGAAAACCGGTTTGTGGGGCAGGATAGGATTGGTGACTCGAATCAGATTACGGCGGCACTGGTGTCGCGTTATCTGGAGCAGGATGGCAGTGAAAGGCTGAAACTGGCGATGGGTCAGCGGTTTTACTTTAATACGCAGAAGGTCACACTGGATAATACAGCCAGCCCGAGCCGCTCGGATATCTTGATGGCTGCCAGTGGTAAGTGGTCGGATCAGTTATATGCAGATCTGGGCTTTCAGATCAGTGCCGGCACGCGTCAGTCTGTGCAATCCAGCTACGGCATACGCTGGCAGCCGGAAGCGAAGAAAGTGCTGAATGTATCGTATCGCTTCCAGCGCGATAGTCTGGAGCAGGTTGATATTTCCGGACAATGGCCGGTGGCGAATCGTTGGTATGTGGTCGGTCGTGGTAATTACTCGCTGATGGATAAGCGGGTTGTGGATGGATTGGCAGGCTTTGAATATAAAGCGGATTGCTGGTCCTTACGCTTTGTGGCGCAACGCTTTGCCGTCAATAGTACGACCAGTAATAGCGGATTTTCTATCCAGCTGGAGTTAACTGGACTGGCACGGCTGGGGGTAGGCGGGAATCCGCTGGAAGCCTTAAAACGTAATATTTATGGGTATCAGACAAGTAGCGAGCGCTAGCCTTGCAGGGCTGGATGCAGGCCTGCGACACATGGGTGTTCGCAGCTATCCAGTTTGTGAAATGCTTGCTAACGTGTATATTGCAGCTTTTGCGCCATCGGCAATGCTGAGTTCAGGGCAAAGCTTAACCAGGTTTTAACTTTTTATGCGACAACTATTGCACATGAAACAACGTACTCTTGTTACTTTACTGGCAGTGTCTACCGGCTTGTTGGCTAACCCGGGTGCCTGGGCGCAAACAACTCAACTGAAACCTACGACCACGCTGCCTGTTGTCAGCAATAAGCCGCGTCCGGTAAATAGCATCATTGCGGTAGTTAATGATGAAATTATTACTCGCCAGGAACTCGACGAGCGTATCAGCGTGGTAGAAAAACGCCTTAAGGCACAAGGTACGCCACTGCCTTCACGTGAAGAGCTGCAAAAGCAATTGTTGGAGCGCATGATACTGGACCGTGCTCAGTTGCAACTGGCGAAAGAAAACGGTATGCGTGCCGACGATCTGATGCTGGACCGTACTTTGCAGCGCATGGCAGAGCAAAATAAGATGAGCTTGCAGGAAATGCGGAATCAGATTGAGCGTGAAGGCACACCGTTCGCGCGCTTCCGCGAAGAGATGCGTGACGACATCATGATGCAGCGCATACGTGACCGCGAAGTCGACAGCAAAATCATCATCACGGAAACCGAAATCGACAACTTCCTGGCTGCTGAAGCCAGTGCCAAAGCCGGTAAGCAGGAAATCAATCTGGCTCATATTCTGGTACGTATTCCGGAAAACGCCAGTGCAGAGCAAATTACCTTGCGCCGTAACCGTGCCGAAGAAGTGCTGGAAAAATTACGTGGCGGCGCTGATTTTGCCAAGATGGCCGTGACTTATTCCGACAGTGCAGAAGCTTTAAAAGGCGGTGAAATCGGCTGGCGTGAACAGGAACGTATCCCACAATTATTCCTCGATGCGGTCGCGCAGGTGAAGACCGGTGAGTTTTCCGGCATTATCCGCAGCGCCAATGGCTTTCATATTCTGAAACTGGTTGGCAAGCGTGCCGGGAATGATCCTAAAGCCGGCACAGAAATCGTTCAGCAAAACCGGGTACGTCATATTCTGATGAAGCCTAGCCAGATCGTGCCAGAGGCCGAAGTACGTCAAAAATTGACGGAACTGAAACGCAAAATCGCTGCTAAAGAAATCAGTTTTGAAGACGCGGCTAAAAACTACTCGGCTGACAGTACCGCTGCAAAAGGCGGCGATATAGGCTGGATCAACCCCGGTGACGTAGCGGCTTTCGATGAAGTGATTGTGAAGTTGGCTATTGGTCAGGTCAGTGACGTGATCCAGTCTCAGTTTGGTCTGCACCTGATCGAAGTGACAGAACGTAAATCTGAAGACCAGTCAAAAGACCGCAAACGCATGGCAGCACGTGAAGCACTGCGTGAACGCAAATCTGATGAAGCCTTGCAAGACTGGTTGCGTGAATTACGTGACCGCACTTATGTTGAACTCCGTACGGAAGAAAAATAATGCCTGAATCCAGATTGCCGGTCATCGCCCTGACGGTAGGTGAACCGGCAGGAGTAGGGCCGGAAATCTCCTTGCGTGCCGCCTGGGAATTGCGGCACGAAGTGCGTTCTGTCCTGATTGGTGACGCCGCTTACCTGGCCATGATCGCCAATGAAATTAATCCGGATATCCGATTCATGGGAATCTCCCTGGAAGCCCTGCGTTATGCGGGCATGCCGGGTTGTCCGCCGGACCGGCTGACCCTGATCGATTGTCCGCTCAATGCCCATGTCAAAGCAGGTCAGCCTGATCCGCGCAATGGCAGACCCGTGCTGCATACCTTGGATGTCGCCATCGAATGTGTACAACAGGGCTGGGCTGACGCCATGACCACGGCGCCACTGCAAAAAAGCATCATCAATGATGCGGGTGTCGCGTTTAGCGGTCATACCGAATACCTGGCTGAAAAGACGGGCACAGCGCAAGTCGTGATGATGCTGGCGGCGGACGCGAACGCCCATTTGCCGCAGCCTTTGCGGGTGGCGCTGGCGACCACCCATTTGCCGCTCCGACAGGTGCCTGACGCAATACAGGCAGGCGAACTGCTGCGTACGATACAGATCGTAGACGCCGATCTGAAGCAAAAATTTGGTATCGCCTCACCGCGCATACTGGTGGCTGGACTCAATCCGCATGCGGGTGAAAACGGTTACCTGGGGCGTGAAGAAATCGATGTGATTATCCCTGTGTTGCAGCAAGCGCGCGCGTTAGGAATTCAGGTTGAAGGACCTTATCCGGCTGATACTCTGTTCCAGCAAAAATATCTGGCGCAGGCTGACTGCGTGCTGGCCATGTATCATGACCAGGGACTGGCCGTACTGAAGCATGCGAGCTTTGGCCTGGGTGTGAATATCACGCTCGGTCTGCCGCTGATACGGACTTCGGTCGATCATGGTACCGCACTCGACCTCGCAATTCAGGGTACCGGCCTGGCCGATATCCGCAGCATGGTGGTGGCCATCCGCAGCGCCGCCACCATGGCAACTCACATACTTAAATCATGAAACACATACCCCGCAAACGCTTTGGCCAGAACTTCCTGACGGATCAGCTGGTGCTAAGCCAGATTATCCGTGCCATCGACCCGCGTCCGGCGGACACCATGGTGGAAATTGGCCCCGGTCTGGCCGCGATGACCAGCCTGTTACTCGAAGGCCTGCCACATATGCATGTGGTGGAGCTGGATCGCGATCTGGTGGTGCGTCTGAAAAAGACTTTTCCGGCAGACAAGCTGACTATCCATGAAGGTGATGCACTCAAATTCGATTTCCGTACTATCCCGGTGCCGGAAGGACAAAAGCTGCGTGTGGTTGGTAATTTGCCGTATAACATTTCCAGCCCTTTGCTATTCCATCTGGCTGAACTGGCAGATGTAGTGTCGGATCAGCATTTCATGCTGCAGAAAGAAGTCGTGGAGCGCATGGTCGCTGAGCCTGGCAGTAAAGCCTATGGCCGTTTGTCCGTGATGCTGCAATGGCGCTATCACATGGAGTTATTGTTTGTCGTGCCGCCCGACGCATTTGATCCGCCACCCAAAGTCGATTCAGCTATCGTGCGCATGATACCTAAGCGCGATATGCTGGATTGCCGCCAGGCTGATTTAGAGGCGGTGGTGACCAAGGCTTTTTCACAGCGTCGCAAAGTGATCCGTAACTGCCTGGCCGGTATGTTCAATGAGATGGAATTGCAGGAAGCTGGCGTCGATCCTCAGGCACGTCCGGAAACCGTGGGGCTGGAGCAATACATAGCGCTGACACGTCTGTACAGTCTGCGTCATGCAGGCAGCCAAGACTGAACCTTATTCATTTTATTGCAACGATGAACATTACCCAGACCCCTGAATGGCAGGCTTTGTTACAGGATCAGCAAAGGCTGGAGCACACGCATTTACGTGACCTGTTTGCCAATGATGCACAGCGTTTTCAACGCTTTTCAGCTGAACTCGATGGCTTGCTGATTGATTATTCCAAACAAAGGGTGGACGCGGAAGCTGTTCGGCATTTGCTGTCACTCGCGCGTCTGGCGAATGTTGAGGAATGGCGTGACCGCATGTTTGCGGGCGAAAAGATTAATTTCAGCGAAGACCGAGCGGTCTTGCATACAGCCTTGCGCCATATGGAGTTCAGTCCTTTCCCAAGTGCAGAGCTCGATGTGATGCCGCAAGTGCGTGCGGTACGCAAGCAAATGCGCGACATCGTGGAACGTGTGCGTAGTGGCTTATGGCGTGGTTTTAAAGGCGATGCGATTCAGAACGTGGTAAATATCGGTATCGGTGGTTCCGATCTCGGGCCCAAACTGGCCAGCCGCGCGTTGTCGGCCTATCAGCATCCGCATCTGAATTTTTTCTATGTATCGAATCTGGACAGTGCGCACCTGGCTCCTTTACTGGAAAAACTGGACCCACGCACAACACTGTTCATCGTGGCATCCAAGACTTTTACCACGCAAGAAACCAGTATCAATGCACAGACCGCCAGAACCTGGCTGATGGCTGCGGCGATGGAGGAATGGGCGATTGCGAAGCACTTTATCGCGGTGACGTCCAGTCCGGACAAAGCGCATGAATTTGGTATTCCTGACGAAAATATCCTACAAATCTGGGATTGGGTTGGTGGACGCTACTCTCTGTGGTCAGCTGTCGGTTTGTCGGTGGCTTTATCTATCGGCATGAATGCGTTCGAGCGCATGCTGCAAGGTGCACAAACCATGGATAGCCATTTCCGTGAGGCGCCGCTGGAAAAAAATCTGCCGGTACTGATGGCACTGATCTCCATTTGGAACACCAATTTCCTGGGCGCAGAAACCACCGCAATTCTGCCTTATAACGAATCAATACGCCATTTACCGGCCTTCCTGCAACAGCTGGAAATGGAGTCGAATGGTAAAACCGTGAGCCGTGATGGCGAACCGCTGAGCTGCCGCGCCAACCCTATTGTTTGGGGCGAAATCGGCGTGAATGGTCAGCACGCTTTCTTCCAGTTGCTGCATCAGGGCGGCTGGCTGATTCCATGTGACTTTGTGGTGGCCGCATCCAGCGATCATCCTTTGCCGGGTCACCAGGCACCGCTGCTGGCGAACTGTCTGGCACAGAGTGCGGCACTGGCATTCGGTAAAACCGAGCAGCAGGCGCGTGAAGAACTGAGTCAGGCCGGTTTGTCTGAGGCGCAGCTGGCCCGTCTGTTACCGCATAAGGTGTTTGCCGGTAACCAGCCATCGACTACTATCCTGATGCCAGGCCTGGACCCGTTCCAGCTTGGCATGCTGATCGCTTTGTATGAGCACAAAGTATTTGTACAGGGTGTGATCTGGAGTATTAATTCCTTCGATCAGTGGGGTGTGGAATTAGGCAAGCAACTGGCTAACCGCTTGCTGCCCGCGATCCTTGGCGATCAGGCCTTTGATGCGCAACTGGACGCGTCGACCAGTGGGCTGATTGCCTATTTCCGTCGACACGGTCACGTTTAAAGCGCAGGGCACTTGCGGCTAAGCTGCAAGTGCCATCGGCGCACAACTGCAGCACCTGCAGCCGCCCGGCAGCGCGACCTCAGCTTGACGCGCAACATGTCAATCCCACCACAAATTCTGCAAGCAATGTTGATTTTCAGCATTGTTTGTGATTGGTATTTTTCCACAAAGCTGAAATTCCGTTAAATAATGTAAAAAAACTCGTCATTCAATTTGGGGTGAAACTGATCTGAGATATGCTTTGGGGCAATAGTAGTTTCTATCGGGAATTACGCAAACATGTTGCTGGCCAAACGCGTTGTAGCAAAGCGCTCTGATGAGCGGACATACAATCTTTTCATGGTTTTTTGCGTAAGTCCTGACCATTTTTCATCAGGGTAGCCGTCATGTGGACAGGTATTTTTACCGGTTTAATTCTAGTGTTTATTTTAGGCATCATCTTTCTCGTGAAAGCGATGAACAACGTCACTCATATGCCAGCTAAGAAAACGAAATCTGACGAGCGTTGAGGCTTGGGGCGGGACCTATTCTTACCGTCAGCTCTACTCCAGCAAGCTGGCATCCTGTCAGCTTGCTGTTACCTGAAAATCCTTATCGCTACTGAGTGCAATACTTACAAGGTGACTTCACTGTCGCGTTGTATCAGTTCTACTTTATAGCCATCCGGGTCCTGTACAAAAGCGATCACTGTTTTACCACCTTTCACGGGTCCGGCTTCGCGCGTCACATTCCCGCCTTTTTGACGGACAGCTTCGCAGGCAGCATAAGCGTCAGGCACAGCGATGGCAATATGACCGTAAGCTGTCCCCATTTCATAGCTATCCACGCCGTAGTTGTACGTCAGTTCCAGCTCGGCATGTTCCGGGTTGGCGCCGTAGCCCAGAAAAGCCAGCGTGTATTGGTATTCCGGATTATCTGACTGGCGCAGCAGGCGCATGCCCAGTACCTGAGTGTAAAAGTCGATGGAGCGCTGAAGATCGCCTACGCGTAGCATGGTGTGCAGAATTCGCATTATTTTTCCTTTAATGAATGTGGGTGTTGCTCTGAGCATCAAGCTGAAGCTGGCAGGTTTTCCAGGCGCTTCAGAATGGCGGTAAATCGGCAGTGGATTGCTGCCTTAATTGTTGTCTTGCCTGTTCCATTTCCGGAAACACGCTTTGTACTGTCGCCCAGAAGCGAGGGCTATGGTTCATTTCACGTAAGTGAGCCAGCTCATGGGCTATCACGTAGTCGATAATCATGGGTGAGAAATGAATCAGTCGCCAGTTCAGCCGTATTTTTCCATCGGAGGTACAGGAGCCCCAGCGCGTCTGTGCGGCCGACAGCGCCATGCTGCGATACTGCACGCCCAGCTTGTCGGCAAATACAGGCAGTCGCTCCTGAAACAGCCGTTTCGCTTCCTGTTGCAGCCAGCCCTGGACCCGGTCCCTGATCTGCTGTTCAGCGGCATCCGCCGGTACATGGATGTGCAATTGCGCTGCTGCCTGGTCGAGAAAAGTACCGCTGAGTGAGCCGGGTGAAATCCGTAAAGTCAGCGTCTGTCCCAGAAACGGAAATGTTGCGCCATCCTGCCATTGCATAGCGGGCTCCAGGCGTCGGGCAACCCGTTCGCGCCGCTCACTGAGCTTACGCTGTATCCAGCTTTGCTTCTCACTGATGGCATGCTCGATATCGCTGATGGTGACCCAGCGCGGCGCGGTGACACGTAAGCCACCATCATGAATCAGAAAGCCGATGCTGCGTCGTTTTGAACGCAGTAATTCGTACTGTATGGTGCAGTCAGCCAGCACCATTTTTCGTAGTTTATTGCCCGTCGCCGTATCACTGGCAGACGGTGGCGCAAGCGCTGTTCCCAGTTCAGTCAGCGGGTTGGGTAAAGCAGCCGGTGCCGCCGCAGGCTGCAAGCCGGGTTTGCCTGTGCCAGATGGCAAGACTTCGCTGAATAAATCCAGCTGTAAGGCCATTTGTATAGCTTTTCCTAGCGATGAGAATGATGACATAGCGTGTGTAGAGACAGGTGCAGCGACTGGTTCAGGACAGCAATGTATACCAAGTCGTCAAACTTCGCTCTGCAGGCCTGATTTGCACAAAAAAAATGCCCTGATCACAGGGCATGAGGGCAGACTTATTCTTGGTAGACTTGCGGTGAAATCACCCGCATCTCAGCTTCTATCCATTGTTCCACTTCCAGCATCAGCTCAGGCGCTGTTTTTCCTTCAGACGAAATCGGCTTTCCTACAGAAACGGTGACAATACCGGGTTTTTTGATGAAAGAATTTTTCGGCCAGCATTCACCGGAATTCAGCGCGATAGGAACGACCTGCGTGTTGGTCTCTACCGCCAGGCGTGCGCCACCGCCTTTGTAAGTGCCTTTTTTACCGACAGCAATGCGTGTGCCTTCCGGGAACATGATGATCCACTGTCCGTCGGCGAGGCGTTTTTTACCATGTGTGACCACTTGGGCAAACGCGTCTTTTCCCTTGCTGCGGTCTATTGGTATCATGCGCAACAAAGAAATCGCCCAGCCAAAAAACGGAATATAGGTAATTTCTTTTTTGAATACAAACACCAGCGGACGTGGAGTCGCCATCAGCAGGAAGATGGTTTCCCAGGCAGACTGATGTTTTGCCAGTAATATCGCAGGTTCATCCGGGAAATTATCCCAGCCACGGCGTTCATAGTGGATACCACAGATGACTTTGGCAGCCCAGATGATAAACACGTTCCAGCGTGAGGTTACATAGTAACGCTGGTTGTACGGCAAAAAAGCAAACAGCATACTGATCGGGGCCCAGATCACTGTCGCCACGATCATGACGACCATGAAAATCAGCGAACGGATAAAGCAGGTAAAACCAAACATGACATCTCCAGTAGCGAATCGGTACTCAGTTCGCGTTTTGTTGTTCTGAGGGGGCATCCAGTAACTGATCGACCATGGCCGCCAGATCCGGATAAATGCGGGTACCTGGCGGCAGGCCGCCTTTGTCCAGGGTTTTCTGGCCTTTGCCTGTCAATACCAGATGGGGCAGGCAACCGACCACAAAGCCGGATTGCAAGTCACGCAGTGAATCACCCACGCTGTGTACACCTTTGAGGCTGATGTCATAGCGGCGCGCGATTTCATGCAGCATGCCCGGTTTCGGTTTGCGGCAGTCGCAGTTATCGTCGGCCATATGCGGACAAAAGAAAATGGCATCGATGGTGGCACCGACCTGCTGCGCCATCTGATGCATTTTCTGATGTATCGCATTCAGGGTCGCCATATCGAACAGCTTACGTCCTATACCAGACTGATTGGTGGCTACCACCACCTGATAACCCGCCTGATTGAGGCGGGCGATGGCTTGCAGCGAACCGGGGATAGGCACCCACTCCTCCGGAGATTTGATGAAGGCATCGGAGTCGTGGTTGATGACGCCATCGCGATCCAGAATGATGAGTTTCATAGGCTGTCCTTTTTCTGGCATATCAGGCTGCCAGTTTAGAAATGTCAGCAACCTGATTCAGCATGCCATGCAATGCAGACAGCAGCGCCAGACGGTTATTGCGCAAGGCCAGGTCGTCCGCATTCACCATCACATCGTTGAAGAAGCTGTCGACTTCGGCACGCAACGCAGCCAGGGTTTTCAGCGCACCGGTGTAATCACCCTGGCTGAAGGCCGCATCGACTTGCGGTCTGACATCGTCCATCGCTTTGGCCAGTGCCTGCTCGGCGGCTTCCTGCAATAAGGCAGGATTGACTGCACCGGGTGCGGCTTCTGCTTTTTTGAGGATATTGGTAATACGCTTATTGGCGGCAGCCAGAGAAGCCGATTCAGGCAGTGTTGCAAACGCGTGAACTGCATCAAGTCGTTCAACAATATTCTCTATCGTGTACGGATTTTGAGACACTACAGCTTCAACTTCATTTGCGGAATAACCTAAATCGCGGAGTAAGCCTCGTAATCGATCAAGCATAAAGTTGTAAATTTGATCGATTGGTGGAATCGTAATTTCGGCTTTTCTACCTTGTTCAATGCGACTTGCATTATATTCTTGAATTTTCGATAATCCATCTTCGATCATGGATTTCAAGGGAATAGGCAACTTTTTCTCTATTAATATCCTTAAAATTCCAAGTGTTTGACGTCGCAACGCAAATGGATCTTTATCTCCGGTAGGTGCAAGTCCTATGGACCATATTCCCGTTAATGTTTCAAGCTTATCTGCGATTGCCAACGAAATTCCAGTTCCTGTTGACGGTAATAAGTCGCCAGCGTGCCGAGGCAAATAATGTTCTTCTATTGCTCTGGCAACTTCATCTATTTTGCCGTCATTCCGAGCATAATATGTTCCCATAATTCCCTGCAGTTCTGGAAATTCACCCACCATGTCGGTCAGAAGATCGCATTTAGCAATAGTTGCAGCTTCACTAGCTTTTATTGGATCAAATCCAGATGCGCTGGCGATTTGAGCAGCTAATCGTTGAACGCGCTTCATGCGATCGGCTTGAGTACCCAATTTATTGTGGTAAACAACTTTTTCAAGTTGGGATATACGAGACTCTAACGATGTTTTTTTATCCTGCTCGAAAAAGAATTTCGCATCCGCCAGACGTGGACGGACCACGCGTTCATTTCCCTGGATGATATGTTGCGGATCGCTGGTTTCCAGATTGGACACGATCAGGAAGCGCGAGCGCAGCTTGCCCTGTGCATCGGTCAGTGCAAAATATTTTTGATTGGTTTGCATCGTCAGGATCAGGCATTCCTGCGGTACAGCCAAAAATTCCTGCTCGAAATGGCATTCGTACACCACTGGCCATTCGACCAGCGCGGTGACTTCATCCAGCAAAGAGTCAGGCATCAGCACCAGGTCAGCGCCTGCTTTTGCGAGCAGTGCCTGACGTATCTGTTCTTTACGTTGCGCGACATGCGCAAGGACTTTTCCTTCTTGCTGCAAGGTGCTGGCATAGTCATCGGCGTGCGCAATGCTGACCTGACCCTGAGACAGGAAGCGGTGGCCGCCAGTCAGACGATCGCTGTGCAGACCCAGCAGGCTGAGCGGTACCACGCTGTCACCATGCAGCGCGATCAGCTGATGCACAGGACGCACAAAATGCACGGTGCTGCCATCCGGACGCTGGTAGCTCATGACCTTAGGAATCGGCAGTTTGCTGATGGATTCTTCCAGCGCACTTTGCAGTGCCGGTGCCAGTGCTGAACCTGCACTGGTATAGCTATAGAAAAAGCTCTCAGCCTTACCGTCCTGCGCGCGCTCGAGCTGGCTCAGCTGCACATCCGCGAAGCCCATCGCAGCCAGCTTTTTCGCCAGCGGGGCAGTCGGATTACCATTAGCATCGAGTGCGACCGAGACTGGCAGCACTTTGTCACGCATTTGTTTGTCTGGCGAGGTCGCACGCACCTGGGTGATGCTGACCGCCAGACGGCGTGGTGAGGCATATGAGGTAGCGACCGAAGCAGCCTCTAAAAAATCACGCGACTGCAGACCGGCAACGATACCGGCGGCAAAGGCTTCGCCCAGTTTTGCCAGTGCTTTTGGCGGCAGTTCTTCAGTAAATAATTCGACTAATAAAGTTTGGTTCATATAGAAATTCCTGTCCATTCTGTCCGGCTGCTGATTCAGGCAGCGTCTGCTGTCGTGGCTGTGGTGGCTGCAGTAGCTGCGGAGCTTACCAACGGCGCCGGCTTATGCATATCGTCAGCTGCACACATAGGGAAGCCCAGCGCTTCACGCGAAGCGTAATACGCAGCGGCTACCGCGCGCGACAGATTACGGATGCGGCCTATGTAGGCGGCGCGCTCAGTCACCGAGATTGCGCCACGTGCATCCAGCAGATTGAAGGTGTGGGCTGCTTTCAAGATCATTTCGTAAGCAGGCAGGGCCAGTGATTTTTCTGTGACATCCAGCAGGCGCTTGGCCTCTGCTTCGTAGTTGTTAAACAGCGAGAACAGGAAATCGGTATTCGAATATTCAAAATTGAAGGTCGATTGCTCGACTTCATTCTGGTGGAATACGTCGCCATAGGACAGGCGCACGGTCTTGCCGTTTTCTTCGCGCTCGGTCCAGACCAGGTCATAGACGTTTTCCACACCTTGCAGGTACATGGCCAGACGTTCTATACCGTAAGTGATTTCGCCCAGTATCGGCTTGCAATCCAGACCGCCGACTTGCTGGAAATAGGTGAACTGGGTGACTTCCATGCCATTGAGCCAGACTTCCCAGCCCAGACCCCAGGCGCCCAGGGTAGGATTTTCCCAGTCATCTTCAACGAAGCGGACATCGTTTTGCTGCAGATCCAGGCCCAGTGCTTTGAGCGAACCCAGGTAAAGATCGAGAATATTGTCCGGCGCCGGTTTTAACACCACCTGATACTGATAATAATGCTGCAGACGGTTAGGGTTTTCGCCATAACGACCATCTTTCGGGCGGCGCGACGGCTGTACATAGGCGGCGCGCCAGGGTTCAGGGCCGATGGCGCGCAGAAAAGTGCCAGTATGCGAAGTTCCTGCACCCACTTCCATATCGTAAGGTTGCAGCAGAGCGCAACCTTGCTTGTCCCAGTAGTCTTGTAATGTCAGGATAATTTGTTGAAATGTGAGCATCGTGCTATCTGCCTTGTGACTCCGTACGGAGTGGAGAAAATGGTTTGCCAAACCTTAGATTTTAACCTAGAAATTGCTGTTCTTACGGATAACACGGCTGCCGGCGCGAATACTTGCTGCGCTGCGCAACAAGTTATTGGTGGTGATACCGTTCATGATGCAATGTTTCTATTGCGGTAACACTTGTTACAGGGTATAAATTTGGCCGGCGCACGCGCATCATCACAGTCGGCTTTCAACGGCAGCGGCGACCTGATTTTTAAAAAATAATAGCAAACAGGATAGGCACAACAGGCAGTCTCTGCTTGCGTTAGGGCACATCGCAAGCACATACAAGAGCAGCCTCAGTCGCCTTCAGCATCCCCCGCAAGCAGGGGAGGGATGCCTGCTTTACCTGTCGATGAAGTTGGCTGAGAGGAGACTTGCCAAATATGAAAACAAGCGCACCGGTCGAGGATGTGCTGGACGTAGAATCACTGCGTCTCGAAGCCTGGTATCGCCTGCTGGGCGAACTCACGCATTGTTTGTGGTATCCCGATAGCATAGAGCAGATGCTGCATACTTTTTGCCACATGATGGTTGCTCGCGCGGGCTACCAGCGTTGCACGCTGACGGTCAACAGTGAGCAGTTGGACCTGAAATATGAGGCAGGTGCCGATGCGGACAGCGTGGACCAGCCAGTACAGCGCAGATCACTGACCCGCACTGGCTGCGATGTGCTGCTGGAAGTATTTGGTCCTGCAAGCCTGTGGGATGAAAGCGAAACCGGTCAGTTGCTGACACGAATTTCGCAGGAGCTGGAACGTGCCGTGGATGCCGTGCTGACGACCCACGAACATCAGAATTTGCAGGAAAACCTGGAATTGCTGGTGCTGGCAATTGCGCAAAGCCCGCTTTCTGTGCTCATCACCGATCGCGCTGGCAAGCTGGAATATTGTAATCAGGCGTATCTGCAAAGAACAGCTTATCGCTTCGAAGAGTTACAGGGGATTCCTGTACTGTGGAATAGCGGGGATGGAACCGATCAGCGTTTACAGGCTGAATTTCAGGCGCTGACGCTGGGGCAGCACTGGCACGGAGATATTCTGAGCCGTACCCGTGAAGGCCAGCGCTACTGGGAAAAACAGGTGGTAAGCCCGCTCGCTGATGTGGATGGCAAGATTACCCATCTGGTCGCGATCCGTCAGGATTTGAGCGCATCTCAGTTTCAGCTGAAAGAAGTGGAGCAGGCTTTGCTGCTACGCGAACAGGCGCTGGTTTCCAGCAGTAACGGCATCATGATTACGCGTAGCGACGCGAATGATCACTCCATCGTCTATGTCAATCCCGCGTTTGAGCGGATTACCGGCTATTGCGCAGATGAGGTCATCGGGCGCGAAGGACGTTTTCTGGTGCGCGACGATTTACAGCAGCCTGATCTGGAAGAAATTCGTACCGCCTTGCGTGAAAAGCGCGAAGGCCGGGCTTTGCTGCGAAATTACCGCAAAGACGGCACACAGTTTTGGAATGAATTGCATATCTCGCCAGTGAAAGATGCACGTGGTGCCACCACGACGCATTTTGTCAGTGTGATTAATGATGTCAGCGAGCGTGTCAATTACCAGAAAGAGCTGGAATATCAGGCCAATCATGACAGCCTGACCGGGCTGGCCAATCGTAATTTGCTCAATGATCGCATCACGCAGGCCATTGCCTGGGCTAAGCGTCAGGATTTATACGTCGGAGTGCTTCTGCTCGATCTTGACCATTTTAAACTGATCAACGACGGCTCAGGTCATGGGGCCGGTGATGAGATGCTCAAGCAGGTGGCATACAGACTACGGCAATGTGTACGTGACACCGATACGGTTGCACGTCTGGGAGGCGATGAGTTCGTGGTTGTACTGACTGATTTGCCTGACAGTAGTGATGCTGATACCGTTGCAGATAAAATTCTGCAAGCCTTGTCCAGTCCTATCCAGATTCAGGCCGTGGATGTATTTGTGACTGCCAGCATAGGGATTTCGGTGTATCCGCGTGATGGCGATCATGGGGAAATTTTGCTGCGTTATGCAGACATTGCGATGTACCGGGTGAAGGAGCATGGGCGCAACAGCATGCGCCAGTTTGTACCGGAAATGGGCTTGAACGCGATCAGCCGTCTGAATATGGAGAGCGCATTGCGGCGCGGCCTGGAACGTAGCGAATTTCTGCTGCATTATCAGCCGAAAATCGATCTTGACCAGCATACCGTGGTCGGTGCCGAGGCGCTGGTACGCTGGAATCATCCACAGATAGGCATGGTGCATCCGGTAGAATTTATCCCCTTGGCCGAAGAAACCGGGCTGATACTGCCACTGGGTGAGTGGGTGCTGGCTGAAGCCTGTCGTCAGCAAGTACGCTGGCGTGAGCAGGGGCTGGGTGACTTAAAAGTGGCGGTCAACATGTCTTCACGCCAGTTCAGGCAGGACGATCTGGCCGGCCGGATCGCCGCGATTATTGCTGTCACCGGTGCGAACCCAGCCTATATCACGCTGGAGCTGACGGAGAGCATGGTGATGCAGGATGTGGACAGTACGCTGACTACCTTGCGTTCTTTGAAAAAACTGGGTTTGTCGATCTCACTGGATGATTTTGGCACCGGCTATTCGAGCCTGTCTTATCTGCGCCGCTTTCCTATTGATGAACTGAAAATTGATAAATCCTTTGTCAACGACATTCATACCGATCCTGATGATGCGGCAATTGCCAGCGCGGTTATTGCCATGGGCTTGAGTCTGGGATTAAATGTGGTCGCTGAAGGTGTGGAACGTCTGGAACAGATACAGTTGTTGCGCGAGATGCGCTGTAGTCAGGTGCAAGGGTATTATTTTGCACGTCCCATGGATGCGCAAAGTTTCGCTCAGTTTCAGTTGAAGAAAAAGGTATGACAACATGACCAAGCTCCGATGGCATGCCGCACAGCGCGCTGAGCTGGCAGAATTGCTGGTAGACGCAAAATTACTGAGTTCTGCTGCGGTGGGTGCTGCTACCCTATATCATTTTCAGGCTGGTGAAGAGGAAATGGTCGCACTCAGTACCGATCAAGAGCATGTGGTGTTGATCAGCCTGCAGCCACTTTCTGCTCCGGGCCGGCGTCGTATAGATAAAGATGTCACGGAATGCCAGGATGAGGCTGATCACAGGCAAGAATGAGCACAGGCGGCTGATCGCCCAAGGCAAAACCAGTTAAGTGTAAAGAATCCGATTAATGAATCAAGAACGACAACAAGAACAACAAGAACAAGATGAAACGCGGCTGGAGCCTGAGTCTGCGCTTCCCGCCTATCCCGGGCTGAAGCGCCAGCAGATTTATATGGTAGAAGATGCCGCAAGCTTGCAATATGCTCGCACACAATTACAGTGCGCCAGCATACTCGGCTTCGATACGGAGACCAAACCCGTTTTTCAAAAAGGCCAGAAAAGTGAGGGGCCGCATCTGGTGCAACTCGCCACAGAAACGCAAGCTTTCTTATTTCCGCTGACCACTGCTTTGCAGGCCGAGTCTATCGATGTCATCCGTCAGTTGCTGGAACAGCCAGCAATACAGAAAGTCGGTTTTGGCCTGGTCGACGACTTGCGTCATTTGAAAAGTAAATTCGGTATTGTGACGGCGAATGTGCTGGACCTGGCACGTGTGATGCGTGAGAGCAAACAGCGTGATATGGGCGTTAAGGCTGCGGTTGCCAAATATTTTGGCATGCAGATGAGTAAGTCCAAAAAAACCTCGACCTCTAACTGGGCCCAGCATCCTTTAAGCGAGAAGCAAATCTTTTACGCGGCCAATGATGCACATGTCGCTTTGCTGGTGTATCTGCATTGGCGCGAGCTGAAATCAAAAGCGCTGGCGGCCTGAACTTCTGGCGTATTTGCCGGTCATAACACACTCTTCGAAAAGGAAAGTCTATGCGCCTGCCTCTTGCCTTACACCAGATATCCGCTGCAATCGTATTTACCAGCTGCGCGCTGTCGGCACATGCCGATGGCCTCAATGATCTCAAAACGGCGCTGGCTCGTTTGCATGGCAGTGTGCCAGTCAAAGCACAGGTGGAAACCCGCATCAATAACCGCATCGGCGAAGGCAAGGAATTGGAGGAAAGCGCAGGCCAGGCCAGTATACAGCTGGAAGATGGCAACCGAGGCCTGCAACTGGTGTTCCCTAAAGAGTTGTTGAGCAAACTGGAAGCAGAAGAGCGCGCGAAAGAGAAAGATCCGAAGGCGAAAACCCCGGCACTGACCAGTATCAAAGAATTGAGCCCGGCCGAGTTACGACCGGCAGTGAATTATGCAGCAGCCTTATTGCGTAAACTGGAAAGAGCCCAGTTCAAAGGCGAGAAAGCAGATAACTATAACGGCAAGCCGGCACGCTTGTTAAATTTTGAATTATCTATCGACAGGCTGAGTGAAAAAGAAAAGAAATACATTAAAAAGTATGAAGGTAGTTTTGATGTCTGGGTTGATGCCGACGGCACACCCCTGGCCAGCCGTTCCAGCCAGCAGATATCGGGTCGCGCCTTCGTCGTGGTCAGCTTTGAAATCCATGATGAAGACAACCTGGTTTATACGGTGACAGGTGACCGTTTGCTGGTGCAGAAAAAAGAAAGAAAAAATATGAGCTCTGGTACTGGTGAACGCTCAGAAATGCGTGCAGTTACCACGCTCAATATCTTGTCCTGAATCATGTGAGTGCCGCACACTCTTTGTTTTTCCCTCTGTGTTTGAGTTTAATTTATGCCTACGTTTTATCACGCCTTGCCAGCCTGGCGTCCTGTTTGTGCTGCCGCACTGATGTCAGGTGTCTTATCCGGAACCTGGTCACCTGCCTCCCACGCTGCCAGTCTGGCAACAGAAGCCGTATTGGCAGCGCCGGTACCGGTCAGCGCCAAAAAAGTCATTACCCATGATGTGTATGCCAACTGGCGTAGCGTACAAGGCAGTATCCTGAGCCGTGACGGCCTATGGGCAGCCTATGCACTGACCGCCCAGGAAGGTGATGGAGAAGTGGTATTCCGCCATCTCAAAGACGGCCGTGAATACCGTTCGCCACGTGGTGCCGCACCGCTGTTCAGCGCAGATGGGAAGTTTGCGGCATTTGCCGTACGTCCTACCCGTGTCGAACAGGACAAAGCAAAAAAAGAAAAGAAAAAACCGGAAGATGCGCCGAAATCCGGTCTTGGCATCATCGATCTGCAAAGTGGAAAAATTGAACTGATCGAGCGCGTTAAACAGTATGCCTGGTCGGAAGAGGGCGGTGGCTGGCTGGCTGTGTTGATGGAAGCTGCGCCCGATGCTAAAAAAGACGCGAAGAAAGACAGCGCGGAAAATAAGAAAGACCTGGAAGAAGATCAGGTCGCCAGAGCCGCCGCTGCCGGTGCGATGGGTGCTGCTGCCAAGAAAAAAGAGAGCGGGTCCGAGTTGCTGTTGATCGATGTCGCTAACAAGCAGCGCATCAGTATCAAGGACGTGGGTGAGATGGTATGGGCGAAAAATGGAGTTGCACTCGCTTATACACTGAAACCCGTCGCGAAAGACAGCAAGGACAATAAAGACAGTAAAGAGCCGGCCAAAGAGACAAATAAAGAAGTAAATAAAGAGGCGACTAAAGAAAGTACAAAAGAAGCCGCTGAGTTAGCGGCGAAGGAAGGTGTCTATCTGTTCACTCCAGCCGATCAGCAACAGCTGCAGATTTTCTCTGGTACCGGCAGTATTAAGCATTTGCGCTTTGATGAAGATGGCAAACAGCTCGCTTTCCTGAGCAATCGCGATGACCTGACAAAACGCCGGGGTGAGGAAGAAAAAAAACCGAAGAAAACACCTGCTTCTGACGCCGCTGCAGAGAAAGAAGATCCGCCCGTGTATCAACTGTATTACTGGAAAAAAGGTGAGCACCATGCCGCCTTGCTGGCCAGTGCAGCGACCCCCGGCATGCCAGAAAAGTGGGGTGTTAGCGAATTCGGTGAACTGGGCTTTAGCAAAGACGGTCAACGCTTATTCTTTGGTACCGCAGAAATTCAGAAAGCAGAACCCAAGGATGCACCGGAACCGGTAAAAGTCGATTTGTGGCACTGGAAAGATCCTGAGCTGCAATCGGTACAGAAAGTCCGCGCCGAAAAAGACAAGCAAAAAAATTATAAGGCTGTGATACATCTGGCGGAGCAGCGTTTTGTGCAGTTAGGGAATGCGCACATTCCTGCTGTATCCGTTAACGATAATCCTGACTTTGCGATGGGTAGCAGTGATGTGCCGTACAAAATGCTGTTGTCCTGGGATGGCGCTTACCGCGACGTGTATGCGATTGATTTGAAGACAGGGCAATCACGCCTGTTAGCGCAAAAACAGCGCTTTGTCGCAGGCATGTCGCCGGCCGGTAAATATGTATTGGGGTTTGATGCGAAACACTATAGCTGGCAGGCGTGGTCAACTGCGGATGGCAAGCAAATTAACCTGACCGGAAAGATCAAAGCTCGCTTTGAAGATCATGAACACGATACGCCGCAGCCACGCTCACCGTATGGCTATGCGGGCTGGACTGAGGGAGATCGCAGCGTGGTGCTGTACGATCAGTTCGATTTATGGGAAGTCACTCCAGCTACCCTGGCCAGCCGCAATCTGAGTCAGGGCTATGGACGTGCGCATCAGTTACAGCTGCGCTATATTAATCTCGAAAATACACGCCCTGAAATCATGGAAGAACCGACACCGGTTGCCGAAAGCAAGCCGTTGGCGCAGGGTGACTGGCTGTTGTCAGCCTTAAATGAAAACACACGTGCTTCGGGCTTTTACCAGATGTCCGCGAACGGTGCGCAGCCGCAGCAACGGGTCTTTGGTGATCAATGGTATGGCGGTGTGATCAAGGCGAAGAAAGCCGATACAGTGTTATTCACCCGTCAGAGCTTCACGGAATTCCCGGATGTGTGGGCCAGTGATGTGACACTGAATGCGCCACAGAAAATCAGTCAGGCCAATCCTCAGCAAGCGCAATACAACTGGGGCACGCAGGAAATGATTGAGTACAGCACGACCGATGGCAGAAAACTCAAAGCCTTGCTGGCTAAGCCGGAAAACTTTGATCCTGCTAGAAAGTATCCGATGATGGTCTACATCTATGAAAAGATGAGCGACAATCTGCACCGTCATACAGCGCCAGCGCCTAGCCAGAATATCAACGTTACGCGTTATCTGAGCAATGGCTATATCGTACTGCGCCCGGACATCACCTACACAACGGGCCATCCCGGACGTAGTGCCTTGCAAGCCGTGACCGGTGCGGTCAATAAAGTGGTCGGCATGGGGTTTGTCGATCCTAAACGTGTCGGTATCCAGGGGCACAGCTGGGGTGCGTATCAGATCAACTACCTGATCACCAGAACCAATATGTTTGCTGCCGCAGAAGCCGGTGCCTCGATGGCGAATATGACCAGTGGCTACGGCGGTATACGTTGGGGCGCCGGTGTCAGCCGTGCCTTCCAATACGAAACCGGACAAAGCCGTATGGGCGGCACACCTTGGAACAAAACCGCTGAGTATATCGAGAACTCGCCTTTGTTTCAGATCGATAAGGTGAAAACGCCTTATCTGACCAAGCATAATGATGAAGACGATGCAGTACCATGGTATCAGGCGATAGAATTCTTCACTGCCTTGCGCCGTTTGGGTAAAGAAGCTTACTGGTTTAACTATAATGGTGAGAAACATGGCCTGCGTGACCGCGAAAATGTGAAGCATTACACGGTCCATATGGCAGAGTTTTTCGATCATTTCCTGTTAGGCGCAGCCCGTCCGGGCTGGATGGAGAAACCGATTCCTTATCTCGAACGTGGCAAGCGTGATGTGACGCCTTTGTTTAAACCCGCTGAGGAAAAGGGCATAGAAGCGAAGGCTATTCAGCCAGCAAAGGTGGAAGAAAATAAGAGCGCTGCAGCCGTCGCGAACTAAAGTACTTATCGCAGAGATTACAACAGCACGACAAACCCACCGCAAGCCGGTGGGTTTGTTTACGGAGCACATATGGTACTGAGCCAGCAAGAACAACAGGCTTTTTTATCGGCGATAGAGCGTGTTAAGCAAGATAATCAGACTTTGCTGGAAAACAGCAAGCAGCATCCGATATGGCCGCTACAGGTGATTCCGCGTTTGCACGGTGCGCTGGATTTGATTGCGACTCAGGCGGTAACCTATCCCGCGGTTGCCTGCGCATCTGGCTGCAACCATTGTTGTCACCTGACGGTGGAAATTAACAGTGCAGAGGCCAGCTTTATTGTCTATCGCTGGATTGCAGAGCGACGAGAGCTTGCCGCATTACGCCATGTTTGTCAGGCTTATATGGATGCTTCCAGAGAGCATGTGGGTTTGCCCTGTCCTTTGTTGCAGGATCAACTTTGCAGCATTTATGCCTATCGCCCGGCAGTGTGCCGCAAAGCGCATTCGCTGGATCAGTCTGCCTGTGCCGGGCGCGCTCCTCACATCCCGCAGCAACTCGAACGTTTGCTTAAATCAGAGGCCTGGATAGAGGGGGTGACGCGTGCTTTAGATAGTTTTCAAACCCAGCAGCGTCAGCCCTTACCACAAGCCTTGTTACAGGTGTTGGACGCGCTGGAGCGGCAACAGAGCGAACAACAGGCGTAAATCAGCGCCGCTGAAAATCCGCTGCCTGCATCGCATACACCGCCATATCACGGTTGTACCAGTGCTCCAGTCCGCGGTAGCGCATGCCCAGTTTTTTCATCACGTGGGCCGAAGCATGATTATTCGGATCACATACCGCCACCAAATCCGGGCTGTGCAGGGTATCGAAGGCAAACGCAGCCATTGCCTGGGCTGCTTCTGAGGCATAACCCATTCCCCAGCGGTCACGCCGCAGACGCCAGCCGGTTTCCAGAGAATTGGCCGGATCACGCCCCAGATATTGTATGCAACCGGCACCGATCAGCGTGTCGGTTTCTATTTCAAAAAAACTCCACCAGGAAAAGCCAAACTGTTCCCAACGTGGTTTGATCAGATCGATCATGTTCTGGGTATCGGCACGGGTATCCGGTTTGCCAGTGATATAGCGCATCACTTCCGCATCGCTGTTCATGGCAAACAAGCCATCCAGATGGCTATCGTTCATCGGTTCCAGCCTGAGTCTGGCGGTGTGCAGTATGGTCATGGGAGCTCAATGTTGAGTATCTATATAGTTGACGATTTTATCTCAAAACTATCCACAAAAAAATGGTAAAAAAATAGCTACCCGTGGTGGGTAGCTATTTTCGTTGTTGGCTAAGACTTCAGCCAGTGACATGTCGTTTTGTTTAGCGTTTGAACTTCGCTTCAGCAACGCGGTCGGCGATCACGCTGGTCGGCAAGCCTTCTGCATCAGCGCGTGCAAAGACTTCTGCCAGGGTTTCACCGATGCGGCGTACATGCGCATCCATACCGTCTTCCGGTGTGTTCAGGTATTCGTAGCACACCTTGATGATGCCACCGGCGTTAATGACGAAATCCGGTGCGTACAGGATGCCCTGATTGCGGCAGGCGATACCCATTTCTGGCGTGGACAGCTGGTTGTTCGCTGCACCGGCGATGATTTTCGCTTTCAGGCGTTTCAGGGTGTCAGGATTGACGGTAGCGCCCAGGGCGCATGGCGCATAGATTTCAGCCGCAACGTCATAGATGGCATCGGTGCCGACAACTTCCGCACCCAGCTCATCCTTAGCTCGCTTGAGCGCGCCTTCATCGATATCAGACACGATCAGCTTGGCACCGGCTTCTTTCAGGCGACGTGCATAGTCGAAGCCCACATGACCCAGACCTTGTAATGCAACGACCAGGCCGTCCATGTCGTCACGGCCAAACTGATGTTTAACGGCTGCCTGAGCACCGACGAAGCAACCCAGTGCGGTAAATGGAGACGGATCGCCACGGTCGCCCAGACCTGCGACGTATTTTGTTTTGCCTGCTACATAGGCCATATCTGCCGGGCTGGTGCCGACATCTTCTGCCGTTACATAACGGCCGCCCAGGCGTTCCAGGGCTTCGCCCAACGCTTCAAACAGCGCAGGGGTTTTATCTGTTTTTGGGTTGCCGATGATGACACTTTTACCGCCACCGATAGGCAGGCCGGCCACTGCATTTTTATAAGTCATGCCGCGCGACAGACGCAGTACATCGCGTACCGCTTCGGCTTCACTGGCGTAATTCCACATACGGCAACCGCCCATGGCCGGGCCCAGGTTGGTATTGTGTACGGCGATGATGGCTTTCAGGCCGGATTTTTCTTCTGAGGCAAAAACGACTTGTTCGTGGTGGTCAAAATTGATTTCGTTAAATACAAAAGCGGTCATGCTTATGGCTCCGCGCGGTTTGACTGAATCGTAGTGCCGGATAGGGCAGACTCATCATCCCGCAAAAAAATTAATAAATAGGAATTTAACGACATTGTTCCTGCAGAGACGATGCTGTATCGCTTTTCATCCATGTGCAGATCAATGTCTTGATAAATGTCCCAATAAAAGGCTACCGAAAGTATTGCAGATAGAAAAACGGCCTGTGACTGCTGGTTGCGGCAGCGTCAGGCACCGGGTGGTGATTGTGTCACGCGGGGCAGAGTATAGGGGAAGGCAAGGGGGGAAGGCAATTCGGGACAGCCCGTAGTGCTGATTTGTGCTGCTCAGGCCGCATCAGCGATGCCGGTGTCCTGCATCATGCGGTATAGCTCGTCGCCATAGCGGGCCTGACTTTTCACGCAGGAACCGCGCGAATACACATTCATGAAGCCATGTTTGCTGCCTTTGAGCAACTCAGCCTGGTGGCCGCGCCTTTGTAAATCCTGCACTAACTCTGTGGGAGAGAATGCTGCTTCCTGTTCGGCGAAAATCAGCCTGACCGGGCACAGCGGCTGCAGTTGGCGGTATTCGCGGATGCGTGAGCCATAAAACAAGACCATCTGCCGCAGGCCAGACATCATACTGTGCTCTGCATTGACCCAGAGTGCGCTGGCGCCTGCACTGAAGCCGATCGCGTAGCGCAGACTGTCAGCATGGGCTAGCTGGGCAGCGGCCAGTTTGTCGGCGAAACGCGCAATGCCACCTTCGGCCAGGAAAGCTTGATAGGCTTCCTGCTCAGACACAAAATGGCGGCTGCTGTCTTCAAATGGGGAAACGATGAGCGCTGGCTGACCCAGTTGACGCACCAGCCCGTCAACGGCAGCAGTGTGACCAAAGACATCGGTGGCAATCAGGACAACAGGGGCGCGAGCTACAGCAGAAACAGACACAGTACAGACCATCAAAAGCAGGGAGGGCGCAGACTACCGGACTTGGCGTATTTTTGCAAGGATGCTTCGCACTGTGCACGTGGAGCCGCAGCCATGTGTTTAGTCGTCTACATAAAGAACTTTGTCTGCTAACATGCTTCGTTTATAAGATGTCATTGATGTCATTGATGTCATTGATGTCATTGATGTCATTGATGTCACCCTCCCCGTATGCTGGCGCTGTCCGGCTCGCATATTGCAGGTCAGGAATTGCCGGCAGTATGGTGATGGGTGACCGGGGCTGACATAGGTCTTGTGTTATAGCAGATCCGGCTGTCAAACGATGTATGCAGCATGTGTGCAGCGCCTGGATCTGAAACTTTTTATCTGCCGCGTCATCTAAGCGGCCTTCATTACAATAATTGTTATCCGGAGATACACCATGTCGCGTCCTGGTCTGATCGTATTGTGCGCAATGCTCGCGCTAACAGGCTGTAGTAAGTTGAAAAAAGAGGATGAATCCGGCAAGGCCAGCGCTGCTGGCTCTGCTTCTGCTTCGGCCAGTGCCTCCGCCAGTCTGGACAAAGCCCTCATGGTGACCAGTGAAGACTTGGCTCAGGTGCAAAGCAGCGCGCTGAGTTCGGGGCCAGTGGTGACCGGCTCGATACAGCCGGAACGCAAGGCGGACTTGCGCTCAGAAATTTCCTCGGTCGTTTTACAGGTCCTGAAAGAAAACGGGGAAGCGGTCAGGCGTGGTGATTTACTGGTCAGGCTGGATGACACCGCCATTCGCGACAGTCTGCATTCTGCGCAGGAAGCAGAACGTGCTTCCAGTCAGTCGTTTGAGCAGGCCGAACGCCAGTTCCAGCGCTTAAAAACGCTGCGCGCTTCCGGTATGGCATCGACTCAGCAACTGGAAGATGCAGAAATCCGGCGCAATAACAGCCAGAGCGATCTGGTTGCTGCGAGAGCGAGGACTGCGCAGGCCAGGCAGCAGATTACCCGTACCGAAGTACGTGCGCCATTTGATGGTGTCGTCAGCGAACGTAAAGTCTCTCCCGGTGATACTGCGCAATTGGGAAAGGAATTGTTGAAAGTGATCGATCCCGCCAGTATGCGCTTTGAGGGGTTGATTTCTGCCGATAAGGTAACCGCGGTACGTGTGGGGCAGAATGTGAGCTTCCGTATCAATGGTTATGCCGGTCAGAATTTTTCTGGTAAGGTCAAGCGGGTGGATCCGGCTGCGAATGCCACGACCCGTCAGGTCGAGGTCTTAATTGCGTTTGCCGATGCGAATCAACCCAGAGTCGCGGGTTTGTATGCGGAAGGCATGATAGAGGCGAGTACCTCAGAAACCCTGATGGTGGAAAACTCGGCGGTGGTACGTGATGGTGACAAGGCTTACGTCTGGCGCATGAAAGACAGTAAATTGTCTAAAGTGGCGATACAGCTCGGTGAGCGTGACCAGCGCCGTGGTGATTTTGCGGTGCGTGCCGGACTCAATAGTGGTGATCAGGTGATACGCAATCCTTTATCGACCCTGAAAGATGGACAAAAGGCGCAATTGGTGGCATCGGCTATGCCGCCTAAACCTGTCAGCGTGCCAGCTGCCGCGTCTTCCGCTGCGGGGAAATAAGCCATGTTCTTATCCGACTTCAGTATTAAGCGACCCATTGCGATGATCGTCATCATCATCGCCTTGATGGCGCTGGGACTGCTGGCTTTGAAAAAACTCAAAGTCAATCAGATTCCCGATGTCGAGCAACCGGTACTGGTGGTCAGCGTTCCTTATCCGGGCGCATCGCCGGAAACCGTAGAACGCGAGATTATCAACCGCATCGAGAAATCCCTGCAAAGTATTTCAGGGGTAGACAGACTGACTTCCACGGCCGCAGAGGGCAGTGCCAGCATTGTCATTTTCTTTAATTTTAATAAGAACATGATCGAAGCCTCGGATGAGGTCAGGAATGCGATTGCCGCCGTGCGCTATAAGCTGCCGGTAGAAATGCGTGAACCTGTGCTGCAGCGCGTGGACCCTTCCGCTCAACCTATCATGCAGCTGGCTTTGTCATCGACGACCTTGAGTCACGCCGAAATTTCACGCAAGGCTGAGGATGAATTTTCGGATAAATTCCGTGGCATCGATGGTGTGGCCACCGTGTCGGTCAATGGTTCGCTCAAACGTGAACTGAGTGTCTTGCTACATGCGCAGAAGCTACGTGAATACAATGTCTCAGTGGCTGAGGTTGTCACTGCCCTTAAAAATCAGAACACCACGGCACCGGTAGGGAAGGTGAAAGGCGATCTGAAAGAACAAAGTATCCGTCTGATTGGTCGCATTGAGTCACCACAGGAATTTCAGTCCATTGTGATTAAGCGCCGTGGTACGGAAGTCGTGCGCCTGGCACAGGTGGCTGACATCGCGGATGGTTTTGCCGAAATCAGTGGTTTCAGTGTGCGCAATGGAAATCCGAATGTCGGTATCTCGATTACCCGTTCGCGTGACGCGAGTACGGTTTCGGTCGCTGCCAGGGTACGCCAGCTGGTGGCTGAAATCAATAAGACGCTGCCAGCAGGCACGCGCCTGGAGGTTACTCAGGACGGTGGTAAGGATGCTGAAAGCAGTCTGAATAATGTGATCGATTCCCTGATTTTTGGCGCGGTGCTGACCATTTTTGTGGTCTACGTGTTCCTCAATTCCTGGCGCTCTACGCTGATTACAGCACTTAGTTTACCCACCTCGGTGGTGGCAGCTTTTATCGCTATCTGGCTGTGCGGCTTTACCCTCAACTTTATGACCTTACTCGGTTTGTCGTTGGCGATCGGGGTCCTGATTGATGATGCGATTGTGGTGCGGGAAAATATTGTGCGCCATATGGAAATGGGTGTGGACCGACGCACGGCTGCCAGCAACGGTACCAAGGAAATCGGGCTGGCGGTGGCTGCCACTACATTCTCGATTATTGCGGTGTTTATTCCGGTCGCGTTTATGCCCGGGGTGTCTGGCGAATGGTTCCGTCCGTTTGCGCTGACTGTTGCCAGCTCGGTGCTGGTCAGTCTGTTTATCTCGTTCACACTCGATCCTATGCTGTCAGCCTACTGGGGTGATCCGCCTGGTCATCATGAGCAGCCTAAGTCCGGCCTGAGTCTGGTGCTGGCCAAATTCAATGCCTGGTTTGATCATCAGTCTGACCGTTACGGCAACGTGATTGCCTGGGCTTTGCATCACCGTACTTCAATGGCCGTGATTGCTGCGATGTCATTTGTTGCCGCAATTGGCCTGCATGCGAAGTTTGGTGGTTCCAGTTTTTTACCGGCAGCTGATAATGGCACCATTTTCGTTGAAGTCAGAACGCCTTCCAGCGCAAGTCTGCACTATGCGCGTTTGAAGGTAGAGAAAGCGGCTGAACTTGCACGTACCATCAAAGAAACCAAGGCCACCAACAGCAATGTGAATGCAACCGGTGGCCGCGTGTATGTGGATATTGGTAAAAGTACCGAACGCCAGCGTTCCGCAGCACAGATTGCGGTGGAGTTACGCGGCTTGGTCGGCAGTCTGGTCGGTGCTGAGTATGTGGTGCAGGATGATCTGAATAATGGTGGCGGTAAGCCGGTGCAGATTCAGTTCTCTGGCCCGGATGCGCGCAAATTGCTGGCGATTGCCAATGAATTCATGGACAAACTGCGCAAGGTGGAGGGTGCGGTGGATGTTGGTCTGTCTGAGCAGGAACCTAAGGACGAGCTACAGATAGAGATGGATCGTGGACTGGCGAATTCGCTGGGTATTTCTGTCAACGATGCGGCGCAGGCGTTGCGGGTTGCCTTCGCTGGTGTTGAAGTGGGTGATTGGGTAGACCCGACCGGTGAGGCACGCGATGTGGCGGTCAGGCTGCATCCGGCTGACCGCATTAATCTGGAAAATATTGAGCGCCTGCCTATCGCCGTGAGTGGCAGCGATAAGATGGTTCCTCTCGAACAGATCGCTAAAATCAGCATGGCGAAAGGTCCCGCCAAGATTCAGCATTTCGATGGTAAGCGCATGATCTCGGTTTCTGCGAATGCACAGGGACGTTCTTCGGGCGAGGTCACTGCCGACGCGCTGAAGATCGCTAAGGCGATGAATTTCCCGTCTGGCTATGCGCTGGAACTGGGTGGCGCAGCGCGCTCGCAAAAAGAATTGTTCAGCGAAATGGCGATCGCACTGGTCATGGGTATAGGCCTGATGTACCTGATCCTGGTGATGCAGTTTGGCTCCTTTACGGCGCCGGTTGCGGTCATGTTGTCGCTGCCTTTAAGTCTGATCGGCGTGGTGTTGGCGCTGTTGATGACCAAAGGGACGCTGAATCTGATGAGTTTTATCGGCATTATTATGCTGATGGGATTGGTCGCAAAAAATGCGATTCTCTTGCTCGATTGTGCACGTGAACTGGAACGTGAGGGCTTAGACCGTGAAGATGCGCTGATGACCGCCGGGCGTAAGCGTCTGCGTCCTATTCTGATGACGACCTTTGCGCTGATCGCCGGTATGCTGCCGGTCGCGATAGGTCTGGGTGAGGGCGGTGAATTCTATCGCCCGCTGGCCATTGCGATTATTGGCGGTACGATTACCTCTACCTTGCTGACCTTGCTGGTGGTGCCGACTTTCTATGACAGTATAGAAATCAAGCGCGACAGCATGATCGCCAAGTTTTTGCGCCGTGAGCAACGCTGGAATACGTTCGTCGCTTTTGTGATGACGTTCATCGAAGCCCTGCTGACTTTGCTGTTAGTGCGCTTCGTGTTCCGTATGCTGATGTGGCCGTTGCGGCTACGCTCTCAGCGCCGTTGAGCACGACACCGCAGCACATCAGTCATGATGCGCTGCGGGATTGTTTCTTGCTTGACTTGCGCAGGGCAAATCGGGATACTGCGCGCACTATTTTGTATGGGTTTGGGTAGCACCCATACTGCGTTTTTGCCTGAGCTGGAAGCGCTTGAAGCTGCGGTCAGCGCAGCTGTCAGCAGGGACTGTGTTCATTACGAACTGCAAATATTTACCACTACTTACAATAACTGAATTGGAGAGACCGATGACGCAGCAAACTGCTCAATTGGATAAGCCGAAGATGCCAGGGCAGATCCCCTACATCATCGCAAATGAAGGATGTGAACGTTTCAGCTTTTATGGCATGCGTAATATCCTGACCCCGTTCCTGATTACCAGTTTGCTGTTGTCTATGCCGGAAAGCATGCGCGCTGGCATGGCAAAAGAGGTATTTCATACCTTCGTGATCGGCGTTTACTTCTTCCCTTTACTCGGTGGCTGGCTGGCGGACCGTTTCTTTGGTAAATACAATACGGTGTTCTGGCTCAGCCTGGTGTACTGCGCGGGTCATGCCTGTCTGGCGGTGTTTGAGAATAATAAAGAAGGCTTTTATACCGGCTTATTCCTGATAGCGTTGGGCTCAGGCGGGATTAAACCGCTGGTCACGTCGTTTGTCGGTGATCAGTTTGATCAGAGTAACCGCAGTCTGGCGCAGAAAGTATTCGATGGCTTTTATTGGATCATTAACTTCGGTTCCTTCTTTGCGTCGCTGCTGATGCCGATTTTCCTGAAACAGTTTGGTGCGAGTGTGGCCTTCGGTATCCCGGGGATTCTGATGTTTATTGCGACAGTGATTTTCTGGTCGGGTCGTACTAAATATGTACATGTGCCGCCATCCCCAAACAATCCTCATTCTTTCCTGAATGTGGTGAAAACTGCCTTGAATGCCCGCCAACCAGGCCAATCCCGCACGGGTTATTTCATTGCGGTATTGGGTGCGCTGCTGGCTGTTGCCGCCTTATTCCTGACACCTAACGTTGGCTTAGTGGCAGCATTCTGTCTGGCGCTGGTCTTGATCCTGGGTTTTGGTGGTATGGGCGCGTGGCTGCAATTGGAGCGTGCACGCGACGTGCATCCGGATGAAGCCGTAGACGGTGTACGTGCTGTTTTGCGTGTGCTGGTGGTATTCGCGCTGGTCACGCCGTTCTGGTCACTGTTCGATCAAAAAGCATCGACCTGGGTATTGCAGGCCAATGACATGACTAAGCCAGAATGGTTTCAGGCTGCTCAGATGCAGGCTTTGAACCCTATGCTGGTCATGCTGCTGATTCCGTTTAATAACCTGATTCTGTACCCTATGCTCAAACGCATGGGTGTGGAGTTGACGGCCTTGCGCCGCATGGGACTCGGTATCGCCTTTTCCGGTCTGGCCTGGATTGTAGTTGGCTTTATGCAGCTCGCAATGGATGGTGGGGATGCCTTGTCGATTACCTGGCAAATCCTGCCGTATGCTTTGCTGACATTTGGTGAAGTACTGGTATCGGCGACTGGTCTGGAATTCGCTTACAGTCAGGCGCCGCTGGCAATGAAGGGCGTGATCATGAGCTTCTGGAATCTGTCTGTGACTATCGGTAACCTGTGGGTTTTGCTCGCCAATTCCAGCGTGAAAAGCCCGGCGGTGACGGAGTATATTAAAACGACAGGTATCAGCGTGACGGCTTTCCAGATGTTCTTCTTCGCCGGTTTTGCGCTGGTCGCTGCCTTGTTATTTGCACTGTATGCACGCAGTTACCAGATGCTGAATAATTATCGTAAGTCCTGATATTGATACGGATTCTGTAGCTGCTGAATATTGGCAGGCTGCAGTCAAAAAAAAACCGCATGTGTTGAGCATGCGGTTTTTTTATTGCAGCTTAGTTCGGAGCCCGGTGATACGGGCTGTTGTGCTTTATCTCATCTTGCTATCAATGCAGAATTTCGCTTAGTACGCGGCCTTCTGCACCGGATGGCGGACGTATCCGTAACAGATGAGACAGGGTAGGGGCGATATCAACGACTTCTGCATATTGACTGTAGTTACCAGCGCGGAACCATGGCTTACCCATGATCATCAATGGCACATTGGTATCGTAGCTATACGGGGACCCATGCGAAGTCCCTTTTGCACCGTAGCTGAAGTAAGTGTAAGGCTGGGTCACTAACAACAAATCGCCGGATAATTGACGATTCCAGGCGCGCTGTATCAGTTTGGCCTGACGTGTGTCCGGTATCATACCTTGCTCCAGCTGGTGACGGGTGTAGACATTGGCGATGCCCGAATAGCCCAGTAAGAATTCTGCGGCGGCGGCTTCGATGTCACTTTGCTTCAGGTTCTTTTCAGCGATGAGCTTGGTATTTAGCAGGATAGTCGGGCTGGACCATTTTTCGGCCAGTTGTTCGCTGCCGAATTTGGCACTCAGTGCTTTATTCAATGCTGCCATCATGTCTTTGCTGTTGATGCGTTGCGCTTCACGTTTGATCGATTGTGAAAACTCAGGCACGTTAGGGAAACCATGATCGGCGGTCAGCACGACGATGGTGTTATCCAGACCGACACGTTTATCGAGATAGCTGAAGAAGTTACCCAGCAATCTGTCCAGTCTTTGCAAATGATCATGTGACATGCGGCTTTCCGGTCCGTAGGCATGATTCACGTAGTCGTGGCTGGATAAGCTCACGCCCAGTACATCGGTTACGCCAGCTGGATTTTTACCCAGATTCTCCCCCTCGATTGCAGCGCGTGCAAAGTCCAGCGTCATTTCATCGACAAACGGGCCGGTGAGCAGCTTGTTGTAATACTCGGCATCCGGCTTACCGGATTTGCTCACGTATTGAAAAGGGAAGCGTTCTTTGGGATCGGCGACCAGATCGTCACTGGCATCATTGGTATATGCCTTATCAGCCAGTAAAGGTTTCCACTCCTGACCGTAGAAGCGATCTTGTGGATTGCTCTGATGATATTGTTGCACCCAGGCCGGATGACTTTGCATATAGTAAGTGCTGCTCGCGAAATGGCCGGATTTGCTCATGTACATATACGCTGTACCGGCTTTGCCTGCTAACAGAATGGCACCGCGGTCTTTACCGGATACTGTAATGACTTTGGCCTGATTGCCAGTTGCATATCTGAGTTCATCACCCACAGTGCTGACTTTCAGGTTGGCAGGGGAAGTCCCGGCACCGGCCTTGGTTTCTTCACCGATATAGTTGTGTGCATTATCTTGCGTGCAATACATCTGTTCCAGCGTCTTACGGTCCGTCCATTCGTTAGCGATAATGCCATGTTGATAAGGATAAGCACCAGTCAGGACGGCGGTATGACCCACAGCGGTCAGCGTCACGCCATGGGCCTGGTGGGCATTACTGAACCAGGCACCTTTGTCTATCAGACGACGGAAACCACCGTTAGCAGCAAACTGGTCACGGTAACGCACAACCTGTTCTTGTGGCAGTCCATCCACTACCAGTACGACCATCAGTTTGGGTTGCGCCGGCTTTTCGCCAGCTTGCGCGGCAAGGGCGATAACAGGGGCGCTGAGCAGACTGCTGATGAGCATACGTCGCAGCAGATTTGCGGATGTGGAACATGTCTTTTTCATGGAAATGGTTTCCTGGTTAGTAGGAGAAAGCAAAATTAAGCTATTGCGGGCGGAGCATACTCCAGGTGTTGAATGCGATGCCCCAGCTTGCCGATCTAGTTTAGATGGCTATTATTTCATGCTTATGATGTGCTTGCGATCAGGTGCCATGAAAAACGTAGAGGATTAACATTTCCTTTGTGAAATTAATGTTGCACAGTAATTTTGTGCGTGCTTTTATCAGATCGCAGAGTAAAATAAAAGCAGTTCTGATGCCCTCTACTTTCCAAAGGTCTCTTTTTGAATTCCTTACATTCTCCCATTTCCCTGATTGAGGTTCTTCCCAGCGCGGTCTTTGTCGCGCTTGATGGCGTATTGGTTGATGCTAATCCGGCAGCATTGCGCTTGATGGAGGCAGATGCGTTGTCGCAATTACAGGGGCAGAAAATTGCTGATCTGGTGCACACCCTGGATCAAACCCGTTCACAGGTCAGAATTCAGAAAGATGGCGGTAGCTGGGAAAACCCAGCGACAAAAATGCGCATCCGCACGCTGAAAAATCATTTCCGTATTTTATTGGTGGCGAGCCGTTCCATTCAATACCAGCAACAAGATGCGGTACTCATCAGTGCGCTCGATATGACTGAGCATGATGCGATGGATGCGCATCTGCGGCAGAGTGAGCTGGACCTCCGGCGCTTGTTTGAAAATATGCAGGACGTGTATTACCGCACCGATGCAGCTGGGTTTATCAGAAAAATCAGCCCCTCAGTCGTGAATATGCTGGGCTATGATCCTGAAGAAGTGGAAGGCAAGGAAGCGAAGTCTTTTTATCTGGATGCTGAAGACAGTGAGTCTTACCGTCAGGCGATACTGTCCCGCGGGCGAGTGACGGATTTTCCTGGGAAAATGCGCTGCAAATCCGGACGTGTGATCGATATTTCTCTCAATAGCCAGGCGCTGTACGACGAACAGGGCAATTTTGCAGGGATAGAGGGTGTGTTTCGCGACGTCACGCAACGTAATGAGATGGAACAGGAGCTGAAACGTCTGGCCACGACTGATGCGTTGACGAATATAGAAAACCGTCGTGCTTTCCTTGAGCACACCGAGCACGTGTTCAAAAGTGCTCAGCGTTATAACACGCGCGTGAGCCTGTTAATGCTGGATCTGGATTTATTTAAGACCATCAACGATGAGCACGGGCATCTGGTTGGGGATCAGGTTTTGGTCAGATTTGCAGAGGCCGTAAAAATCGAGCTTAGGGAGATCGACTTGTTTGGTCGCCTGGGTGGGGAAGAGTTTTGCGTATTGTTGCAGCAAACTACAGATCAGCAAGCAATGATCGTTGCTGAACGTATCCGTAAGCGAGTGGAAGAATTGCGTTTTTTTGATAATGATGGTGCACAGTTTGGTGTGACCGTCAGTATTGGTATCGCCTCCAACCATTTACAAGATCAGCAACTGGAGCGTTTGCTTGAGCGCGCAGATAAGGCTTTGTACCAGGCTAAACACTCTGGACGTAATCAAAGCAGGATAGAAATTTTGCCTGCATAGGTATTGCGCTGTATCAAAGCCATCAGGGGGTAGCGGAGTAATCTGACTCATATCACTTCAATCCGGAGATAAAATGAGTCTGAGCAGTTCCCAAATCGAGAGCCTGAAACAGAAGCTGGACGCTTTAAAATTGCGTATCCAGCGAGACTTACGTCAACATAACCCGGCGACACACAGCCTGGCCGCTGAAGCGGGTGACAGTGCAACAGGTGATACACTGAATCACGAAGCGATGTCGCAGTATTTACACCAGCATGCAGAATGGGAAGCTTTGCAGCGTGCTCAGGCCAGACTCAGTGAAAATATTGCAGATGTTTGTAAGGAGTGTGGCGCCAATATTCCTTATGCGCGTCTGGACGTAGAGCCGACCGCAGAGCGTTGCATGCCATGTCAGACTGCGCTGGAAGCGGACGACAAGCGTTTGCACTTACATACGCATTCCAGTATGTAGGTTTGCATGAAAAAAAGGTTTGCAGTGATTGCGGACCTTTTTTGCGTCATGAGGCAAACTGTCTCAATAGTATTTAGTATTGAGACGCTGTGCCTGCCTGTATCAGTTGGCCGACGGTTTGATAAAACCTTCTGAAATTTCCGTGATGATTTTCATGGGGCGATATTCTCCGATACGCGGATCAAATATTTCTTTGACTTCACAACGCGCGGTCACCATTTTTCCAGTCATTCCCGTGTATTGAGCGGGCAGATCCAGATTTCCTTTGGTGGGGGACAACCATACAACTTTATGCGTCTTACCTTGGGTATCTTTGATGATTAAACTGACATAACCCTCGGTTTCTATTTTTTGTACCGTGCCAGATATGTCGGTCACAGTATCTTTGATCATGCTGTATAAAGTGGTAATTGGCCCAGGACACGCAGCTGCCATTCTCGTTCCGATAATAGCGCCGGCTTTTTCCTGTCCCTTACGTTCAATATCGAACAGGTCTACTTTGTAATCCGCCAGTATCTTTTCCCGGTCCGCAGGAGTGACGGATTGCATGATGCACACACCCAATTGCATGGTAAGCGCCTCCTTGTTAATTCCTTTGCGCGGAATTTTTTCTATGCAGGTGCAGGAACGGTTAGCGATCGCCTCCATGTAGTCCTGTTGAGCAAGTGTGGGTGTCATTACGATGCTCATGAATAAAGCAAAGATTAGTTTTTTCATATGAAGTCAGGCTTATGTTTGAGTAAGGGTGACATATGGCTAATGCGGGAGTATTTGCATGCAGCCATGTACGCCAGTTGCTAACTGGCGGTGTCGCCGTGTAAGTGGGTCAAATAATTACATGCTGGCTGCGAGCAATGACAACATGTAGAGCGCGATAGAAATAAGGGCGATCACGATCAAAAACAGAGTGCGCCAGATACTTTCGAAGCGCGTCAGCTGATACGTCGCTTTGAGTTGTGCATACATGTGTACAGGCGGAACGAAAATGATTAGCATAATCGCCAACCATCCGAGATCAAGCGTATTCAGTAAAGAGCATACTATCATCAGGCAAGCCATGAAACACAAGGAGTACAAGGCGAAGACTGCATGGTCAAACATCACAAATTGTCTTCGGAAAACAAACATCAACCATAGAAATGGCAAAGCCAAAGGCGGCAGCAGCAACGCGAATTTGGACGCCCCGCTTTTCATTTTGTAAATTACTAGCTCAGGATTCTCCGCTGCATGTTTCAATCGTGTGGTGAGCCAGGTTGGTGTATTCTTCTCAGCACTTTTCTCCAGCTCTGTTGCCAGTTCTTTTAAACCTGTAGCGGCGGATTGTTCCTTAGTTGTGGGCTCAGTGAGCTTAGTCGTGCTGCTTTGTGCCTGACTGGCAGTGCTCGCCGTTAGCTCCTTTCCTAATTCTTCTATCTCAAGCTGCAACTCTCTTGCCTCCTCACTGCCGGGCTGGGCTTGCTTCTCCTGTGCACGTAATTCCGCTATTTCCTTCTTTAACGATTCTTTTTGTTTTTGTGAAAGCACCTTGGTTTCTTCTTTAGTTTGAAATCCATCCAAAGTCGTTCCGGTTAAAGAGAAGACGAAAAACATCAGGAATAACAAAAATAAGTAAAGGGCAAGTGGAGATACGAAGCGTGTCCTTTTCCCGTTTATATAGTCACGCGTCAGTTGCCCAGGGGAGACAACCAGTGCAGGCAGTGTGCGCCAGGCTTTCGTTTCAAAATGAAATAAACCATGCAGCAGTTCTTCTGCCATATGTAGCAGTGATCGATGAATATGGGTGGATTGGCCACAATGATGGCAGTAAGCGCCTATCACGGGTTGTTGACAATTGGCGCAACTGCCATGCCCAGCCTCTTCCTTATTATCTAAAGCAAGGCCTGTAGCGATAATTGCTGCGGCGGCGATATCTGTATCTGGTGTTGTTTCCGGGAGCATGCTGAATTCCTAATTTGAACAATAGTGATTTTGCATCAAGCGATCTGCATCCTCAATCTTTCAGCTGAGCGCAAAGGAATTTCTTTATAAAACCACAGACAATCGCATAATTCATCGAAGGGTGTTGACACAAGCGTGGCTAGGCTTCATAATCTCGTTTCTCTGCTGCTGACGAACAAAACGATTCGAAGCAAAAGCCGGAAGGCAAGCAGAAAAAAGAATTCAATATTCTGTGATCTTTAACAATTAACAGTCAATAAATGTGAGCACT
>NZ_JACOGG010000049.1 GCF_014284365.1 Cognatundibacterium rugosum | reverse complement strand
CCAGATATCATCGTTTAATACGCGCCGAACCATTCCATCTCCCTTTTATCCAGGATGGAAGAATCCTGCAAATCAGCAAAAATGTCTACTTGCTGGCTGATTCTATGAAATGAGGACATGCCCTAGTATTTGTCAACAATTTATTAGCAGCTAAATACATAACAGGTAGATCCATTGCTGATATTGGGGTATCCGGAAACCACATTTGAATATCTCCTTCGTTAAGCTGTAATTTTTCTTTCGCTTGTGCGATTGAAATAGTCATCTTCTGGGTATAAGCCTCTTCAGAAATTGGCGGGCTGGCTAACATCAACTTAGGCGTACCAATCACTCCCCCAATGTCAACCGAATCTCTTTTAAGGCTGTAACCCGCACAAGTGGTACGCATCGCGATGCGCCGCATGGAACGTCGTTCAGCTGAATATGCCGAGTTATCGACTAGCCTGCATCTGGGTGCTACCTATGTTTTGTGATCAATTAGCTTGAGCCAACGCGTAATCATTTACAGATCAGATACATTACAGAATTTCGCATATCGGCTCACGTGGTAAAAGAGCGCCATCAGTTCACCATTCATGCCTGGGTAGTATTACCGCCCCCCTCCATTATGAGATCAAATTACTTCAAGAGGACTGCAATTTTGCGACAACGGTGCGCTTGATCAAAAGTAGAGTTTCAAAAAGTATCCCTTTAACAGAAACGCTGTCTGCAGTCCGCTTACACCATTATCGGGAACATCTGATACGCGATAAGCATGGTTTTGCGGCACATCTCGATGCGTCCTACTTTTGAGGGTTACGGCCTTGCATCGTAAGCGCGAATTTCCCCGCACATAGCGCAAGAACTTAAAGAAGAGGAACATAGGTGTCCACTTATGGAGGTGGACACCTATGCAAGAGAATTGGAATGAGTCAGCGTTGCACCTGATCGTTACCGG
>NZ_JACOGG010000048.1 GCF_014284365.1 Cognatundibacterium rugosum | reverse complement strand
CCACCGCCACCATTCATTCCGCCGCCGGAAGTGCAGGTCCAGCCACAGGTACAGCCACAGAACACCATTTCTGCGGTGACCAACCAGAAACCGGAAAACCCGACCTTCACCAAGGCAGCGCCACCGGCACCGCCAGCGGCAGAAACCAAGGCCACCGGCCCGGTCAGCGTCGCCCCTGTGATCGACTTCAATGTGGGCGGTTGCAAACCGGAATACCCACGCGCCTCGCTGCGTAATGAAGAAACCGGTATCACCACCTTAGCCGTACTGATCGGTGCAGACGGTACCGTCGCCGACGTCAAGATCGAGAAGTCCAGTGGCTTCCGCGGTCTGGACAATGCGGTTCGCTCCCAGTTGTTATCAGGTGCCTGCAAAAACAAACCAGGCACAGTCGATGGCAAGCCACAACAAAGCTGGACCAAAGTCCAGTACGTCTGGAAGCTGGATTAAGGCCACAGGCAAGAACGGGGTCAGCCCCGTTCTACCCACCGCCCGTCATTCCTGAGGAATTACAAACGAGCGCAAGCCACCCTGGTGGCAAACGCTCATACAAAAACAGCAGTAAGCACGACCAACCTTAAATAATTTGTTTAAAGGAAGCACCATAATGAAAACCCGTTTCTCCGCATTCCTGGCTGCCGCCGTTCTGGCCCTGACCGCAGCTGTTGCCGCTCCAGCCTTCGCAGAAGAAGCTTCTGCCACTGCTGCCTCTGCCGCCCCAGCCACTTCCGCGCCAGCCGCTGACGCCGCCGCACCAGCTGCAGCACCAGCCGCCGCTGAAGCCGGCCCAGCCAAAGAAGTCATCGAAAACCCATACGGCTTAGACGCACTCTGGAAAACCGGTGACTTCGTCGCCAAAGGCACACTGATCATCATGGTCATCATGTCCATGGGCTCCTGGTACATCCTGATCACCAAAATCGTCGACCAGATCAAACTGTCTGGCCAGGCAACAGATGCCCGCGCTAAATTCTGGAAATCTGCCTCGGTACAAGCAGGTGCAGCTTCCCTCAAAGAAGGCAGCCCATTCCGCTTCATCGCTGACTCCGGCATCAAAGCCAC
>NZ_JACOGG010000047.1 GCF_014284365.1 Cognatundibacterium rugosum | reverse complement strand
AACTGTCTGGCCAGGCAACAGATGCCCGCGCTAAATTCTGGAAATCTGCCTCGGTACAAGCAGGTGCAGCTTCCCTCAAAGAAGGCAGCCCATTCCGCTTCATCGCTGACTCCGGCATCAAAGCCACAGAGCACCATGAAGGCGCCCTGCTGGAACAAATCGACCTGAACACCTGGGTCTCCATGTCCATCCAGCGCGCAGTCGACAAAGTACAAAGCCGCCTGCAAGACGGTCTGGCCTTCCTGGCGACAGTCGGTTCGACAGCACCATTCGTTGGTCTGTTCGGTACCGTATGGGGTATTTACCACGCGCTGACAGCGATCGGTATGTCCGGCCAGGCATCGATCGACAAAGTAGCGGGTCCTGTGGGTGAAGCGCTGATCATGACCGCGATTGGTCTGGCCGTCGCGGTTCCAGCGGTGTTGGGCTACAACTTCCTGGTTCGCCGCAACAAGAGCGCGATGGAAGAAGTCCGCGCGTTCGCAGCAGACCTGCACTCCGTTGTCCTGTCCGGCAACATGAGCAAAGTCGCGAAAAAAGCATAAGGTCCAACCCGGTCAACGGGGCAGGCTGCGTGGTAGGAATGTTCTGAAAAGCGTTAAGACCTAAAAGCATTAAAACCTGTTTAACACAGAGACACGGAGACACAGAGGAAAAGCAGAGAAAAGCGAAGCAAAGCAAAGCGAAGAGCATAGTCTGATTATTCAGTATCGCTCTTACGCCTTTCTCCGTGTCTCTGTGTCTCAGTGTTTAATGGTTTAATGTTCAAAGGTTTAAATGTTTAAAACCTGAAAAGCATTAAAACCTGTTTAACACAGAGACACGGAGACACAGAGGAAAGCAGAGAAAAGCGAAGCAAAGCAAAGCGAAGAGCATAGTCTGATCATTCAGTCCCTCTCTCAAGCCTTTCTCCGTGTCTCTGTGTCTCTGTGTTTAAAGGTTTTAAGGTTCAAAGGTTTAAAGGTTTAAAACTTCAAAGTTTAAAAATTTCCACAGCCCAGTCTCCCCGACCGGACATACTGAAAGAGAACAAAATGGCAATGGCAATCGGCAACGATGGTGACGGCGAAGACGAAGTCAACAGCA
>NZ_JACOGG010000046.1 GCF_014284365.1 Cognatundibacterium rugosum | reverse complement strand
TTGAACCAGTAACCATTGATGTAAGGCATCTGCAACTGGCTTGGCTTGCGCTTGACGCATGGCTAAGCGTTGCGCCGGGGCGAGCAAGCTGACTTCCCGTTCCACAGCGTAGAGTCGCGCATATAACTTCAGCACCTCTCCAGCAATCTGGCTGCTGTGGTTGGCCCATAGCTCATGGAATTTGCGTCGGGCGTGCGCCATACAGCCAGCCTCGGTAACGCCCGATGCGAACAGCGCTTTGTAGCCCTTGAAGTCGTCGCAGACGAGGGTACCTCGCCATCGGTCCAGGAATTGTTCCGCATGCTTGCCACCCCGGCTTTCTGCAAAGTCGAATACCACCGCCTTCATACTACTGAGCGGTGTGCTGCAATAACTCCACAGGTAGGCCCGGTGCGTCTTGCCGTTCCCGGGCTTGAGCATGGGAAGCGGCGTTTCATCAGCATGCAGCACCGGCTGGGTCAATAATTCTTGTTTCAACGCATCTACCAACGGCTGTAAGGCAACACCGCAACGGCCCACCCATTCAGATAGTGTGGAATCGGGAATGGCGAATCCAGACCGTTCAAAGATGCCGCTTTGGCGGTACAAAGGCAAGTGATCAGCATATTTAGCGACCAGCACCTGAGCCAACAATCCGGAGGTCGGGATGCCCTTGTCGATGATCTGTGCCGGTACCGGCGCTTGCACCAATGTTTCGCATTGATGGCAGACCCACTTGCCACGCACATGGCGCTCGACTGTGAATACGCCGGGCTGGTAATCGAGTTTCTCGCAGACGTCCTCACCGATCCGCTTCATTCGGCAACCGCACTGGCACAGCGTTGAATCCGGTTCGTGGTGAATGTCGGTGCGCGGCAATTCTGCCGGCAGCCGGACGCGTCTGGGTTGCTGCCTGCCTGGTTCTGCTGATATGGGATGTTGTACCAGCTGTTCAATTTCGGCAGTGACGGCGGCTAAGTCAATGTCGAGCGTTTCAAACAGTTCACGCTGCTGTTCGCCGGTATAGGCTTCGCTGGTGGCGGCAAACTTCTGCCGTTTCAGGATGGCCAGTTCGTGGGTCAACTTATCAATCAGCGTTTGCCGGAACCGTCCTTCGGCCTGTAGCCG
>NZ_JACOGG010000045.1 GCF_014284365.1 Cognatundibacterium rugosum | reverse complement strand
ATCTCGGCCACGCCATCTTCACAGTAATAGTTCAACGCATGCCACTGGTTGAGCATGTAGTTGATGGCCTTGGTGGTCTCGGATTGTGTCGATAGTGTCAGCAGTCTGTTGCGCAGCCAAACTTCCAGTTCAACCAGAAGTGGTTTGGCCTGTCGCTGCCGAATACGCTGACGTTCAGTTTGTGGCTGTCCGCGAATTTGCGCTTCAATACCATAGAGTTCGCCAATCCGGCGCAGAATCTCGGTGGTCGTTGGCGTGGCCTTTTTTGCGTGTAAATCATAGACCTTGCGTCTGGCATGCGCCCAACAGGCGGCTTCAATCACGCTGCCATCAGTATAGAGCTTGTCATAACCACCGTACGCATCCGCTTGCAACACACCGGTGAATCCCTCCAGGTGCGTCTGCGGGTGTAGACCCTGTCGGTTCGCGGAATAAGCAAACCATACTGCAGGCGCAGCCAGGGAGCCGGAGTGTCGGTCATCCCGTACGTACACCCATAGCCGTCCGGTTTTGGTTTTACCGTTGCCCGGTGCCAGAACCGGCATCGGTGTATCGTCGCTATGGACTTTACCGGGAGCGACCACATAGCGGCGCAACGCGTCCACTAGCGGAGTAATCAAGACACCACATGCGCCCATCCAACGCCCTGTCGTCGCTGAATCGAGTTCCACCCCGCGCCGGGCATGAATGAGGGCTTGCCGGTACAGTGGCTGGTGATCAGCGAATTTGGCGACGGCGATATGCGCCAATAAGCCTGGGCCAGCAAATCCACGTTGAATCGGACGACTCGGTGCCGGTGCCTGAACAATGCAATCACAGCAGGCGCAGGCTTTCTTCTTCCTCACATGGCGAATCACTTTGAAGGCAGCTTCAATCACTTCCAGCTGCTCAGACACGTCTTCGCCCAACGGTTTGAGCTTGCCGCCGCATTGCGGGCAGTTGTCTTCCGCTGGCTCAATGAGGTGTTCTTCGCGCGGCAGGTGCTCAGGGAAGGGTTTGTGAGCCGCTTTCTGACGTGGCTGCGCCGGCGTGACTGCGGTTTGTTCTGCCGCGCCTTCTTCGGCGATCAACTCTTCCAGCCGGGTTTCCAGTTGCTCCAGCTTCTGGTCGATCTTCTCGGATTTGCGCCCGAACACCATGCGTTTTAACTTGGCGATCTGGAGCGTCAATTGTTCGATTTCCAGTGTGCGTACGCTCAGCGCCAGTTCCAGGGTTGAGACGGTTTGGCGCAGGGATTGCAATTCGCCATCTCGCTGGAGCAGCAATGCTTTTAGGGCATCGATATCGTCTGGAAGTGAGGGAGTGGTCGCCATGCGTGGAGTTTACGCATGATCGGTACCGTTTACAAGAGCGCCAGTGGTGGCCAGGTGCGTTCCGGCTGTTTCCAGTTGATTCCTTCGAGCAGCATGGATAGCTGCGCCTGGGTCAGATGGACTTTGCCAGCACTCGCCTGAGGCCAGACGAAGCGGCCACGTTCTAACCGCTTGATCAACAGGCATACGCCATCGCTGGTGGCCCACAGTACTTTGATGACGTTGCCGCGCTTGCCCCGGAATACAAACACATGGCCAGCCAAAGGATCTGCAAGGAGAGTCATTTGCACCTTGGCCGCCAGACCATTCATGCCAGAACGCATATCAGTGACACCGGCTGCCAGCCAGATGCGTGTTCCTGCCGGTAGCCCCATCATGGTCGTAACATCCCCAACACGGCACGGATCGCAGTCAAATCAGCCTTGCCATCGAAACGCACGACCGCACCGGCCATCTGGATTTC
>NZ_JACOGG010000044.1 GCF_014284365.1 Cognatundibacterium rugosum | reverse complement strand
GTAAGCGCGAATTTCCCCGCACCTTGCAACGTGAACAGTGGTTGAATTATGGCGTGACGCTGCCAGCGTAGTTAAACGGCAGCAGGTCGTGCAAGTCTGCCCCCTCTGCGCGCAGCGGCAATTCGGTCAGCACGTGGCATAGATAGGCATACGGTTCAACGCCGCAAGCACGGCACGTCAGCATCAGGCTATAGATCACCGCACTGGCCTTCGCGCCGGCCACGGTGTCACTGAATAGCCAGTTTTTTCTGCCGGTGGTGAACGGACGGATGTCGCGCTCCACGGCGTTGTTATCGATGGGCGCATTGCCGTCATCCGTGTACCGGCTCAGGTAGCTCCATTGATTACGCGCATACGTAATCGCTTCGCCCAGCAAACTTTTTGGCAGGACTTGAGCTGCCTGTTGATCGAGCCATGTCCTGAGTACGCTGAGCACCGGCACGCTGTGCTGCTGGCGTAAGCGGTGGGTGTAGTCGGCACGGGTGTGGCCGGCCGGCAAGTCGCCCCTGGCCAGCGCTTCGACATGGTAAAGCCGGGCGATCATGTCGAGTGCCTGCCTGGCGCGCTTATCGGCCTTTCCCTGCGCCTTGGCCGCTTCATCAAAGTAACGCCTCGCGTGTGCCATGCAGCCCAGGTGCGTCACGCCCGTGAGCGTGCGCCAGGCGCTGTAGCCATCGGTCATCAGGGTGCCAGCGTAGCTCTGCAGGAAGGCTTGCGGATACTGCTGCCCGCGTCCCGGTTGGTACTCAAACAGCACCACCGGCGTAGTGCTCGATTCGGCGCTGCGATACACCCACATGTACGACTGGCTTTGCGCGCGCTTGCCCTCTTCATGCAGCACTTGTACCCGGGTCTCGTCGCCATGGATCAACGGTTGCGCCAGAAGGACGGCGTGCATCGCCTCATACAAACGCTGCAAATGACGCTGGCTGGCACCGATCATCCAGTGGCCCATGGTGCCGCGGCTCAGTGCGATCCCCACGCGTCCCAACACCGCTTCCATCCGGTACAGCGGCATGCCGTCGGCATACTTGCCGGTCATGACGGTGGCAATCGTGGCGGCGTCGGCCACGCTGCCCGGCAACGGTTGCGCCGGCATCGCGGCGCGCACTACCGGCGCACTGATTCCGTGTCGTTCGCAATGGCGGCAGCCGTACTTGAAGCGCACGTGTTGCCATACCCATGGGGTCTGGGGCGGAATGTGCAGCTGTTCGCTGATGTCTTCGCCGATGCGGTGCAGCGCGCTCTGGCAGCAGGTACAGATTTTTTGCTCTGGCGCCAGATCATATTCGATGCGCTTGCGCGGCAAATCCGCCGGCAGGGGTTTGCGGCCCCGCGTCTGCTGTGCTGGCGGCGCCAGTTCCGGCATGCCGGTCTCGGGCGGCGTCAGGGGAATGGTATCGCTGTCGAGCTCCGGGGCTGGATCGACTTGTTCGGCCTCGTTGAACACCCGGTCGCTACGTTTCTCGCTGCTCGGTGCATAGCGCTTGAGTTGCGCCAGCCGGAATTGCTCTTCCACATAACGCACGCGTTCGGACAGCTCGGCATTGCGCGTTTCCAGGGCGCGGATATAGGCCTGGACTTCGGGCGGCAGGTCGGGGAAGGCGGCGAGTTTGTTCATGCCTGCCACGATACGGGTTTTGCGGCGCGAATAGGTTTACGTCGATTTGTAACAAGGGCGGCCAGCGTCGCATTGCCGCCACAGCGGAACCGGCTCAACCGGCATGCTGGTAGTGCCGGACCGGATGGCGCTGCACCGCCTCGATATCAATGCCGTCAAGCAGCCAGTGCAGCTGTTCCGCCGTCAATTCCATCACCGCTTGCGGGCGGCGCGGCCAGGCGAAACGGTCTTGTTCCAGGCGCTTGATCAGCAACCAGAAACCGGTACGATCATAGATCAGCAACTTGATGCGATTGCCGCCGCGGTTGCGAAAGGCATAGGCGGCGCGGGCGAAGGGATCCTGCCCCATCGATTGTTCGACCAATGTCGCCAGGCCGTTGATGCCTTTGCGGAAATCGATGGCTTCGCGGTGCAGGTACACCTTCAGATCAGCGTCGAGGCGAAACATCGCAGCGCCCCAGCGTTTCGATCATCCTCGACAGCCATGCCGCATCCCGCTCGGTACAGTCGAAATCGAGCGTGACGCCGTTGGGCAATTGTGCTCGCAGGCGCGGCGGCGGGGTCACTGACGCATTCATCGGGATGGCCGCACCCACGGGAGTGGAGCGGCGCTGCTTGATGGGCGTTGCTGTGCGGCGGTTCAACATCACCGGCACGAACGCGTCAGCGTCCTCTTCGATCGGAAGCGATGGCACGGCGGCGGCATCGTTCACGAGTTGATAGCGGACCACCCATTTGCGCAACAGGTTGGCATTCACGCCGTGTTTGAGTGCCATGCCCGCCAACGATACGCCAGGCTGCAGGCACGCCTTGACCAGAGCTTGTTTCGATTGCCGGTCATAGCGCCGCCGGCCATCACGTCGGGTGCCGGTAACGATCAGG
>NZ_JACOGG010000043.1 GCF_014284365.1 Cognatundibacterium rugosum | reverse complement strand
GCTTGCGCTGAGACACCAGCTGGGTATAAAGTCAGGCTGCTGAACGTCAGCAAGACGATGCTGGCAACGCTACGCTGGAACAAGGTTTGGCGAATCTTCATAACAGGTCTTCACTATTTTTTCAGGACTACGCCGTGAATGTGAAAAACTTGTTTTTCTATGTCTATCCCGATTCGCGTAATATTCACTTGGACTTCTCCTCGATGAACTGACTTGTTTTTGGCGACTCATCAGTTTGACACATTGGCTGCAGTAGGGGGAGGAGTCCATTCCATTGCCCTACTAGAGGATTGCATATTGCCGCGTTACACTTTTTACTATCTAAATTCACGAACAAGATGTATTTAACACGCGAACATATTGCATATATAGCACTGCAAATAAAACCAACGTCGAGCAACCAAAGTAGAGCACATATTGATACCTCTGTATCATTAACGACTTATCTACTATCTTCAGATAAAAAAATGGAAAAATGAAAAATACCACAGCCCAAATCACTGCCAGCCAAGATAAATTTTCAAATTGTTTTCCGCATTTTATAACAATCAAAAATTCCTTAACAATAAAAACCTGACAAATTGCAAGTCCAAACCAGTTTGTCATCGGACGCAATCGTTTATAGTAAAAATGCATCCAATAATTTATCACTATTGCAACAAGCAATATCAGCCAAGCATAAATCACAATATCTCTCCCCATTTAAACTATCTAAAATATAAGAGCACTATAGCGCTAATAGGATGTCTTTAAATAGGAATGCAAATACAACTATCAGTGCACAAATACTCCCAAGAACAGCGCCCGCAGCTCCTAAGGATGCGCTAACGAAAGCAGGCCCAAATTTAGTGGCTAAAAGGTCATATCCATAAATATCAGCGATACCTAACCCCATTGAAATACTCGCAAGTGCACTAAGACTTGCAGCCATACCGAATGACATGTTAGCTGCAGCTGCGCTACCCCAGAGTACGGTCAAGGGCACAGCGCCTGCAATCGCTGCAATCAAAAATATGAGTAACACAAGTCCGGACAAAAATAGAATAGCTCCGTTCGCACCGCCAGCAATTTTATATGCACCTGCACCAGTATCAGAATCGAAAATGATATATCCGTTCCCAGTCCAACCATTTACAGTAATGTCTTTCTCATGAATAGTTACTTCTTTACCCGCTACCAAGGCATCCGAAATTTCCATCTTTACATCCGTGCCGACTTGAAGACTTTGAAGGACCGTAGAATGTATTCGTTGATTACTCTGATTTAAGGTATAGATTTTTTGTCCTTCACTCGCTGCTACTGTCAAAGCTTTTATTGCAGATACGGCTTGTGGTTGTGTGGCGCCGGTCGCAGCAAGGTTTAGATTGCTAAAAATCAACTCTGGCACAGCATGTTCAGCAGATGACCCTGCTGCTCCAGCTGCGCGCATAAAGTTAATACGTTTCGATAAATCCGAATCCCTTGACTCGATTTGATAGCGCAAATTATCCACATCCATCATCACACCGGGAAAATTGACACTTTTAACGATACCGAAGAAATAATGTGCCTGGGTTGTTGCAATGAAACGTCCATAGCTGGGCAATCGGTAATTAATAATTTCCCCATTGGTGCGCGCAATCAGTTTGTCACTGACATCCACTTGAGCAAAGTATCCTAGGATACCCGTATAGACTAAATCGCCTGTCAAAACTTCTTTAGTCACCCCATTGATTGGCGCTAGGTCATTTGGATTCAATTGGAACTGTTCTAGCTTAGCCTTGGTAGACGTCATTCTGTCACGCAGATCATTTAACTGCTGAGCACCTATCCCCTGTAGATCCAAGCCGATCGCATCATACTCACCGACGGTAATATCATTATCGTCGCCTCCCCTCCAAGTACCTGTACCGGGATCAAAATACTGATTCTGCTGCTTGACCGTACTGCCCATAGTAAAGCTGCTGGTGGTCGTGGCAACAACTTGGCCATCTACTCTGATTTCGCCTTTCATGTGGAGCAGGTAGCCGGGTAAAGACTTGGGTAGTTCACTTGGCTGCATCGGGCTACCGTCAGCGTGTGCTTTGGGTAAATAGCTGTTGATCAGATCCTGATCTGCTTTGGTCGCAGGGATGAAGCTGAGGGTAATCTTTTTACCAGCCAATTTGGCGGTACTTTGATTCAGCTCTATCATAGCGTCGTCACCGGTGCTGATACCGTCCGCAGCGTACAGGTTGGTTTTGAACTTCCAACGCAGATTGTCTGGCAATACCTGGAAATTGTTCGCCGTAGTGACTATGCGGTAAGGCAGACTCCCCATGAGGACGCTGCTATTTTCTGTTTTGATGGTTTGCGTGCCAAGCACATCGCCTACCGTGGCATTGGTTTTTTGACTGTCAATATAGGTTTTAACCTGGCTTTGATAAGCATTGAGTTGTGTTTGCAGGTTGTTCTGATTCAGGTTTTGTACATAACCACCTGCTTCATTGACCGTAGCACCTTGCTGGATTTGGCTGAGCAGGTTCTGGCTGTTAAGTGGAACATTGCCTTTGATGTCCATGCCTTTGGTAAAAGTATATTGCTTAAAACTGGCATCCATCGGCACCCAAGTACTCGGATTCTTATTGATCGCACCACGGCTTGGAAAGTAGTCGACAAAGGCTTCTACCCACACGTGTTCCATGCGTAGCGCTACGATTTTTCCTACGTTTGTGAGGCCCGTATTAGGGATGCCGCCCTGCCCTAATAAACTTTGTGCCGCTTCGACTTTGGTGACGCCCCCGACCCAGTTCATGACTTTGTCGGCTGGCACATCAATTGTGCCGTAGACGTATCTGGCTGGAATACCTGCTGCACGGTACAGAGCAATCAGCAGACTCGCGGTGTCGAAGGCGTTGCCGCGTTTGTTTTGTAATGTCAGTTCACTGCCCTGGATAGAGCCATAGCTGGGGATGAAGCTGATGTTGTTTCTGACCCAGTTATAGATTTGTACCGGGTTGTTGTTGAGTTCCTGGGCTTTGGCTTTTACAGCAGGTGTGAGCTGAATGTCTTCAGTTTCTGCTGTGTCTTGTGCGACGGGTAGCACCGGCAAGCT
>NZ_JACOGG010000042.1 GCF_014284365.1 Cognatundibacterium rugosum | reverse complement strand
GTTGGGGCGTCGCTTCCTGCGCACCGGTGTAGTTAGTAGTTCCAAAGTAGCTCCCGCTAATATTTAACGGGAACTACTTTGAAGATTTTTAATGCTGACGTCCAGACGGTTCTGGTGAGGCGCTTACTCAAAGACCCACATGCCTACTTGTCAAAACTCGCAAGGGAAACGAGCTCGTGAATATATTGCCTAACCTGGCGTTCAACCCTGTTCGCATCACTCTCTGGACATTGTGCGATGAATCAGCGCAGCGCCGGTTAGCTCTACGTTATCCTCTATGAGACGACTCGCAACCGACATACTCTTCTTTACCCTAGCGCTAGTTGGAACAGCTTGCCTGCGGCTTCAAATCGAACTGCGTCTTAACCAATTAGAGCTTGATTACTTGTCTGATGCCCTCTTTCTCGTCCTTGACGTCTACACAATGCTCTCTGCGCTCTCGTATGCAATAGCATTCTTTCTTGGCGGAGCAATGACTTGGATTGCTCTTCGACGGAGACCGTCAGCGGTGTGGATGGCGGTGTCCGTTGGAGTCATTTTTATCGCAGCTTGCGCTGCGGTCAGATTACCAGAACCTCTGACTTCGCACTCTCCCGCGACTAAATTCGGCATTTGGGTTCTGTATTGGACAAATCTATGGGGGCCGCCATCATTTGCCTTCGTCGGCGCAATTTCCATGCGCGGCCTGTATAAGCTTTTGCCGAAAAATGTGGGCTAACCGGTCGTTCGAGCAAACTCGCGTAGGCAAGCTGCTACAAGTCTGCTCAGGTTAGGCATACCGTATTAATCGAGTGAGTTTTTAGGCCATTAGTCAAAGCACTACCCTGAACTTTTCACGCCAGACCCATCTTCTTTTTTACACAAACAAACTACTGACGAGCTGTTTCTTTATTGCCAATTCCATCGCCCCGCTTTACAATCAGTCACCATTTTCCATCAGGATCAGCGTGCGTTATGTCTCGTCGCTCAACTAACAGCCTAACGAACTGTTGCAGCGGATCGCCTGCAGCGCCTGCTGAACTCAAACGTTAGAGTCCGAATGAATACACGCCATCTACTCGTTATTGCTCTTGCTGCACTGTTGAATCTTCCAATGGCGGCACATGCAGAAGATGTTGGCATTCTTCATTTACGCCCACTGCATCTCCAACTGCCTCCTACTTGGCAATTTGATGGCAATAAAACCCCATTAGAAGGTTATGGGCCAAATGGTGAGAAAGTCCTCATCACAATCATGCGCCGTAAAAATGAGTCCGCCCCTCCCGCTACTGAAATTGCAAAAGGGTTTGCGGAAAGTCAGATGAAAAAACTAGGCGAGAAGGGGAATCTTTCAATTAGCCGTCCCCTTGCCCAACTGCCTACGCCTACAGGAAAAATTGGCTTTTCTGTTGCGTCCGAAAGCACCTCTCCCATGGGTGGGAACCGATATTTTGTTCAATACCTTCTTGCAGGTGAGTCGGCTCTGTTTTATCTCACGGTAGAAGGACGCGGAGATGTTGCTCCAATGGTTGAACAATTCAATTCGTTTATTGCGACTCAGACATGGGACAACTAGGCTCTAACATTATGGTCAAGACCGCTCCAGCCTTCGGCTTCCGCTGGACGTCCCGCAGCGCTGGCTGAACTCAAACGTTAGAGCGCAAGAATGCAACTTGGTCTTCACGCGAACGTATGCGATTCGGCTACCGCCCATATCGTGTCGGCTTTGCACAAACCCTTTGCCGCGCTTAGTGCAGCACTCTCCGGCGAATACGGTGGGCCGATGGAACACTTGTGGATTGACCTGGAGCTCGTCGAACATATTGCAAGGCCCGTCGGAAAGGCCAAATTCCCCTTTCGATTTCAAAAGCGAGTCTCGGGCCGGTCCCATTTCGGGCTGCCCCCGACCCCGGACAATTTCAACGTGGGACACTACAGTGTGCGACCCGATTTCCAACTACTTGCTTCAATGAGTGCTGAGCAAGCTGTGCCGTACGTCCTGGCGTTGATCTATGAATCGGTGAAGCAGCTCAGCAAGAAGCAGCTTGGGGGCTTCGATGTAGCTCTCTTTCGAAACAATTTTCGCAATGAATGCACACGACTTGGGTATGAGGTGGCTTGCGATACGTTCTAACGAGTCGGCTCAGCTTCAACCTTGGGCATATCGTGTTGATTGAGTGAGTTTTGAGACCACCAGTCAAAACACTACCCGGAACTTTTCACCCCAGGCTCACCTTCATTTTTGACACACGAAAACCGCTGACACTCTGTTTCATTATTGCCAATCTCACTTCCCCGCCTTACAATCAGTCATCATTTTTAATCAGGGTCAGCGCGCGTTATGTCCCGCCAATCAACAACCAGCCTGACGAACCGTTGTAGCGGATCGCCTGCGGCGCCTGCTGAAGTCATACGTTAGGGCTCATCTCATGATCAAAAGAGAACGAATAACAGCGACGCTTGAGGGAGACTTCGTTGTCTTTCTCATCGGGATGAGAATCAACAAACCTTTGTTGGTTCACAAGTGGTTTCCTGTTGCTCAGGCCATGCCTCGCATGATCAAAGAGTTGAGCCGCCAACCCGATCTAGGCTTCATTCACGCTGAAATGTGGTTCTCTCGCACCATCATCTTGGTGCAGTACTGGCGCTCAATGGAGCAGTTGCTGGCGTACGCAAAAAACAAGGAAGCCGAGCATCTGCCTGCCTGGCGCTCGTTCAACCAAGCAGTTGGAACCGATGGCTCAGTGGGTATCTGGCATGAAACCTACAAGGCTTCACCTGGCAGCTACGAAAGCGTATACGTCAATATGCCTCCGTTTGGCCTAGGTAAGGCCGGCGTTTTGCAGCCCGCAACTGGCGGAAAACAATCCGCTTCAGGTAGGTTGAGCGGTGGGCACAATGCGCCCTAACCCTTCATTCAACGGGACTGAACTCCGGCCAGCCCGTTAATTCGAACGTTAGGCATATCGTATGGATTGAGTGAGTTTTCAGACCAGCAGTTGGAACCGATGGCTCAGTGGGTATCTGGCATGAAACCTACAAGGCTTCACCTGGCAGCTACGAAAGCGTATACGTCAATATGCCTCCGTTTGGCCTAGGTAAGGCTGGCGTTTTGCAGCCCGCAACTGGCGGAAAACAATCCGCTTCAGGTAGGTTGAGCGGTGGGCACAATGCGCCCTAACCCTTCATTCAACGGGACTGAACTCCGGCCAGCCCGTTAATTCGAACGTTAGGCAAATCGTATTGATTGAGCGGGTTTTCAGGCCATCAGTCAAAACGCTTTCCAAAAATTTTCGCACTAGCCCCACCCTTGTTTTACCTCAAGCAAACTGATGACAATCTGTTTCTTTATTGCAAATTTCATCACCACAATTTACAATAAGTCATTGTTTTTTATCAGAACCAGCGTGCGTTATGCCTCATCGCTTAACGACTACCAGCCAACGAACCGTGGCAGCGGATCGCCTGCGGGGGCGCTGAGTTCACACGTTAGGGGTACTATGATGCTACGTAAATTACATCGAATTTCGGCATTGCTGCTTGCGGTATTTGCGATCGTTCACATCATCAATCATCTGGTTGGACTCGCTGGACTTGAGGCGCATATAGCGTTTATGCATTCCTTTCGCGCCGTTTATCGCTATCCACTCGTAGAGGCAATGTTGCTCGCGGCGGTGACATTTCAAATTTTTTCCGGCCTTTTATTTGTAGTTCGTGGATGGAAGCATAGACGTGGTTTTATTCCGTGGTTGCAGGCTGGGTCAGGCGCTTATCTTGCATTCTTTTTTCTCAATCATGTCGGCGCTGTCCTGTTTGGTCGCTCAGCATTACTGTTAGACACGAACATCTACTACGCAGCGGCAGGTCTATATGTCCATCCATTTCAATACTTTTTTGCGCCTTACTATTTTCTTGCAGTTCTGGCATTTTTCACGCATTCAGGATGTGCTTTGTATTGGCAGTTTCCAGCTAAGTCCCGGTTTGCTCGGCAACTTGCAGTTTCACTACCAGTAGTTTTAGGTTTTGGCGTGTCATTGCTTATCGTATTGATGCTTTCGGGTAAATTTTACCCAATAGAAATCCCTACTGAATACAAAGCTACGTTTGGTGCGCGCTCTTAACCAGGTGCAAACGTCGACCGTTTGCAGCGGGGGATTTGCTTTGCAAAATTTCATGCCCCGCTGCACATCACTTCGCCGGCAAGCCCTAAAATCAATTAAAGTTACATTTTTTTTAACGCAACGATATTCATCTTTCCCCTGCAGTTCAATGTACTGTAACGATTAGCGAAAGCCTGAGTATTTCAATAGAATTGATTGTTGCTGGCGATAATTAAAAAATATCCCCTTAAAGTGCATCAATTATCTTGCCTAACCCATCATTCAAGCGGGACGCCTGACAGCGCCCCTTATTTCACACCTTAGGCTCTGGAGAGCGAAAGGCAGTAAGCGCCCGGTCATCACAGGTTGACCGGTTCTGATATGGATGATGGAAATTATTGAGCAAGCTTCCAGTTGTGTGGCAGTAGTTCGCCGATGCGGCTGAATGGTTGCAATGGTAGCCTTTCCAA
>NZ_JACOGG010000041.1 GCF_014284365.1 Cognatundibacterium rugosum | reverse complement strand
TTGGAAAGGCTACCATTGCAACCATTCAGCCGCATCGGCGAACTACTGCCACACAACTGGAAGCTTGCTCAATAATTTCCATCATCCATATCAGAACCGGTCAACCTGTGATGACCGGGCGCTTACAACACAACGGCACGAAACTGTTTTTTAACTGAATTGTTATCGATTGGTATCTGGGAGTTGTTGGGGTAATGTGTTACTTCAACCAGCGGATTAAACGGTATTCAATTACTACAAATAGGATGTTTGCCTAGGGAGTCAACCAACGTTGAACAAGCGTGTGATGCAATAAGGCAGCATGTCGATACGCTAGCTTAACTAAGAATAAATAGTGACCAGGCCTCCATCATTGGTCGTCGTTGTTCCAGTAAATCCGTCCGGTGATAAGCTGCTTCCACCTTGTTTTGTACCGTATGTGCCAGTGAGCGTTCTGCAAGATCGCGTGAATATCCCTGTTCACTACACCAGTCCCTAAAGCTTGAGCGAAACCCGTGAGCAGTGGCAAAGCGGTTCGCAGTATCGCTTTTTGCCTCAACCCTGCGTAAGAAACTGGTCAGTGTCATGTCTGAGAGTTCCTTTTGATCGCGCGGTGACGGAAACACCAGTTGTTCATGTCGCCCCTGTTGATTTCTAAGGATCGTCACCGCACGTTCTGACAAAGGAACACGATGCGGTAGCTGGGCTTTCATACGTTCTGGCGGGATGCTCCATATTGCATTTACCCAGTCTACTTCAGCCCAGGTCATGCCGCGTACTTCACCAGAGCGTGCTGCCGTCAGAATCAGAAATTCCAACATAGGGCGCGTGACATCATAACGTCCCTCTGTATGCAATTCAGCTTTCACAAAAGCAGGTATCTCTTTCCAAGGCATCGCTGGCTGATGCTGGGTACGAACGGCTTTTGAGGGCTGCTGTGGAAGTAAATGATCCACGACATCTACAGGATTCGAACTACAAAATCCATGTGCCCAACTCCAGGCCATCGTTGCGTGGAGTCTTTGTTTCAAGCGACCAGCTGTTTCAGCTTTGCTCAGCCATATTGGGCGTAGTGTATCTGCGATATGTCGTGGTTGAATCTGGTCGAGTGGGAATTTTCCCAGTTTAGGAATCGCGTATTGGGTTAGCGTGTTAATCCACTGTTGGCCATGTTTCTTGTTTTTCCAGCCGGGTAGTAATTCTGAATGAAGAGTAATCACAGCCTCATGGAAGGTGGGAATCACCAATTTCTGAGCCTCTGTGGCTTTTTCTTCGAGTGGGTCGATACCTTGAACAAGTTTTTCTCGTAAGGCAGCAGCAGCTTTTCCGACTTGTGCGATTCCTACGTCTGGATAGCTACCCAATCCGGCGTTTCGTCGTTTTCCCGTAATTGGGCTGACATAACGTAAGACCCATTTTCCGCAGCCTTTCGTTTTTGCAGGAATTAATGACAAACCTGTTATGCCACCATGGGGGAGGGCGGGAGAGTCAGGCTTGATGTTTCGTGCTTTAGCATCGGTGAGTATCGCCATAATGAGTCTTTGTCCTCAATTAATAGTTACCAATCAGTATGCCATCTGGTATGCCATTTTGTGTTGGAATAGGGAAGATTGGGTTGGAATGTATTGGAAAGTAAATGTGTTTAAGTATATGATTTTTATAGGTAAAATTGGAATTTATTGGAAAGTGTTGGACAGTTTTATAGCGGCCACACCTTCCGCCACGAATTACGATGAAGCCCTTGTTTATCAAGGGCTTTTTCTTTTGTTGGGTTGAACCGTCTTCAAGATGTTTTTGAAATCTGCGCCGACAGTGTTGGTACCGCTACTCATCAAGATGAGTGGGGCTGTGCGCTAAACGGGGAGGGGCATTTTTGTGCAAATCAACAACTGCGCACCGGAGCTGGACGTACTACGCTTGGCATATCGTTTCTTGCGGATTGATCAGATTCCAAGTGATTGGAGCAAGGCATCCACTTTTGTTCCGAGGCAGGGAATAATTTTATTTTGTAAAAAATTTTTTACAAAATGACGGGGCCGTATTATTTATTCCTGGTATTTTTCAACTATCCGTCGCAATTCACCGCTATTTTCCAGCAATACCAGTGCTGCGTTGATTTTTTTTGCCTTCTCTGCTGGCAGGGTTTTAGACAAACCCATGTAGAACTTTTCTGTTAGCTGTGGTTTGCTCAGCAAGCGAATTTTTTGTTCCAGTCCTGCCTGCTGTATCGATAGCTTGATACCGGGGGAGCGGTGGCAATAGAAGCGTCCTCGTCCAGCTATAAGCTTGTTCAGGTTGGAGGAGGATGAGGTGGCGCTGGCATCGATTTTCAAGCCACCCTTGTTTTTTAGGATATCAACGATGCCAAAACCGTGCAGGGCAAGGATTACGCCATTGTCTCCAAGCTGGCGAATATCGTTCCAGTTTTGGATGTCAATATCATCGTCAGCACGGACTGCCAGTAAGTAGCTAACCGAAAACAACACCGTATCCAAAAAATCATATTGCGTGGTATTGCGTGCTATGCGTTGCACACCGCAGATGGCATCGATGTCGCCGGCCTTCATAGCGGCATCAATACGGACGCGTGGCAGCCAAGTCTGGTCGCCAACAAAATGCAGTTCAGGGGAAATTTTTTCCATAGCACGCATGATATCGATGCATATGCCACCTATGGCAGGTTTGCCTTGTTGGCTGACGGTGATGAACTTGGGTTCCGAGGCCTCTTGTGCTGCTACGCGTATGACGGTGTCGGCCACGCTATTACCCTGCAAAATGAATAGGGGCAGGGCTAATAGAAAAGACCAGAATTTCATGTAATACCTTCACCTGTTGTGCATGACAGATCGAGTAACTGACATGCGACGCGGACAATGCTGCTCACCTATGCAAACGGCTGGATGCCCAATACAAATCGAAGATTAAATTATAGCAGCGCTACCCAAGAGACTTTCTATACAGCATCTTTCAAGCGCTTAGTTTCCTGGTGAGCTGCCATCGCAAGTTCCGATCGTTCCATACATCGATGGTCTGCGATCGCGGAAAAAACCCCATTCTTCTCGGAAATGTCGACACTCGTCCAGATCGAAGGTGTGCAGCAGAATGGATTCATTTTCCCGTCCCGCTTCAGCGATCTTACCGCCGGTTGCGTCGGCAATGAAACTGCGCCCGTGGAACGTTACTTCTAGCGGACGGTGGGCGATATTCCCCTTGCCTGTTTCCGTACCTATTCTGTTGGCGCAGATTAAAGGCAAGGCATTAGCGGCAGCGTGGCCTTGCATGGTGCGTTGCCAGTGGTCGGAGCAGTCCGAGTCGGGTCTGGCCGGATTGCTGCCTATGATGGTCGGGTAGCACAAGATTTCGGCTCCCATCAGGGCCATGGAGCGGGCGGATTCCGGAAACCACTGATCCCAACAAATACCGACTCCGATGCGGCCGAATTTAGTGGACCAGACCTTGAAGCCAGTGTCACCTGGATTGAAGTAATACTTTTCCGAGTACCCTGGGTTATCCGGAATATGTGTTTTTCGGTATACGCCGAGACGGCTGCCGTCCGCGTCGAACATGACTAGCGAATTATAGAAAGCGTTTCCCGCGCGTTCGAAGAACCCTACAGGCAACACGATCCCCAATTCTCCTGCCAGCCGACCAAAGCGCGAGAGTTTTTCATTGCATTCCAGTGGTTCGGCTAAATCGAAATGTTCGCTGTTTTCGTCGATGCAAAAATAGGGATTCATGAAGAGTTCCGGACACACGACGAGGTTGGCGCCACTGGCTGCGGCTTGCCGGATCAAGCCCATTGCACGGTCGATATTTGCTTCTAGGTTCCAGTCGCGCGAGTGCATCTGGATCGCGGCTACCGTAATCAAACGAGATTTCATGGTGGTGTTATCCTTGATGTGAAATAACATATTGTTGTTTTGATACGTGACAAACATCGTCGAGGCCTTTTGCACCTGGCTTTCGATTTAATCAGGTATTCAAAGTGATATGCTCTATCTTAAAATATATGAGATAAATTAATGAAAATTGAAGATGTCTCACGTTGAATTGGTATGTTATATAGGCGTTGTTTGTATGTAAAATGAAATAATTCCCAGTGAGTCATTAACTTTTTTAATATCTGGCCTGAGTCGAGATTAAGCCAGCATCTTGCATATCAAATTGTTTTAAAAGCCAGTATTGACAGGTCATGGGATCATTTTTGCAAACCGATTGGTGTGTGCTGATCACGGAGATAGTGCGGGAAGTCTTTAGGCTGGTTGTTGTGCTGGCGATCATGACGTGCGGCCAGCCAACGATGTCGCTACAGTATCCTGTTGACTTGGCGTCAATCGTTAGATCATAACGTGCCACAATGGTTGCCAGCTCACCGTTTTGTTGATATTGGCCTGTATTACCGATTTCCCTACCATATTGCACGCGATCGCTGCCTGAGTTGCAAAAGGTTTTTTGTTTAAGGGTAGCTGGATTCGAAGAATAAAAGGTGGGCGTCACATCAAGTACGTATGGCTATTTCAGCGGCGATTGCCCGCCTGCCATGCGTTGGGGTAGTGCGGCAACAGGCGTTTCTCCTTGGGAGCCAAGTTTCAAATTTGTACGGTAGATGAATTGATGAGCGCCGTCGGAACGATGGACGGTTTTCAAAACGCCGTCGTTGACCATCCGACTAAGCAGAGTTTCAACGACTATTCTGTCAACGCCGGTGGCACTTATTAAGTGCTGAGTTGAAATGGGGGAATTCTCAGACGCTTTAAGTACATTCATGAAGTTCTCGTAAAGCTTACGGTAGTAAGTATCTAAATTTTCCATTTTCCCTTCCTGTTTTACTCGTTTGCTCACGCTGCATGGCGACTACGTAGCATCCCGGACATCTCGGTGACAATTCCTGACTGTGCCGGTATCGCGCGTGAAAGGACGCCGTCACGCAATGTTGCCTTGCTTCAGGCTGAAGCGATTCGACGTGTTTCGTCTACAAATCAAAGTTAAAGATTAATGGCCCTCCATTGGCGGAGCGTACTACGCGTATTACTTTTACGGCCTGTGCCTGTAGCAGAACCGGCAATGGAACCAGGCCGGATTGTTCTATTGTTTCATCGCCCTTGTTGAATATCCAGTAGATGAAGCGTAATGCAAGGGTCATTCTTTCATCGTTGAGCGCGTTCTTTGGTAAGGTGACATAGATGGGGAGAAGAATGGGCCAGTTGTTGGCGAAATCGACGCCATTTAAGGAGTTTGCACCGTTTTCACCTTCTGTTGCACGCGCACTCACGACGCCGGACCGGAGAAATCCCAGGTCCGCTTTGACTATTGATCCTGTGTGATGTTTGAGTCTGACAAATTTCATCGTAAGCGCGAATTTCCCCGCACATAGCGCAAGAACTTAAAGAAGAGGAACATAGGTGTCCACTTATGGAGGTGGACACCTATGCAAGAGAATTGGAATGAGTCAGCGTTGCGCCTGATCGTTAC
>NZ_JACOGG010000040.1 GCF_014284365.1 Cognatundibacterium rugosum | reverse complement strand
AAAGCAAAACCCCCCGTTACGGTTGTAACGAGGGGTTTTTAAAGGGAGCCTGACGATAACCTACTTTCACACTGGTTGCAGCACTATCATTGGCGCAGAGTCGTTTCACGGTCCTGTTCGGGATGGGAAGGGGTGGTACCAACTCGCTATGGTCATCAGGCATAAACTGTCAGTCCGCTGTGCACACGTTCCTTTGTGTGTTCACAACAAACTCAATTCAGAAGAAGCTTCGTAGAATGTGCGCCGTCTTTATATCAACTCGCACCAATCTCTATTCGTTTTCCTAATTTCTTAGGTACTACTGGTTATGATTCGTACCAAACTCTCTTTGGCAACCACTTCATAATTTCTCTCGTAGCCTACAACCTGCTAAGGTTATAGGGACAAGCCTTACGGGCAATTAGTACTGGTTAGCTTAATGCATTACTGCACTTCCACACCCAGCCTATCAACGTCCTGGTCTCGAACGACCCTTTAAAGAGATCTAGTCTCTGGGAAGTCTCATCTTAAGGCGAGTTTCCCGCTTAGATGCTTTCAGCGGTTATCTCTTCCGAACATAGCTACTCGGCAATGCCACTGGCGTGACAACCGATACACCAGAGGTTCGTCCACTCCGGTCCTCTCGTACTAGGAGCAGCCCCCTTCAAACTTCCAACGCCCACGGCAGATAGGGACCAAACTGTCTCACGACGTTTTAAACCCAGCTCACGTACCACTTTAAATGGCGAACAGCCATACCCTTGGGACCGGCTACAGCCCCAGGATGTGATGAGCCGACATCGAGGTGCCAAACTCCCCCGTCGATATGAACTCTTGGGAGGAATCAGCCTGTTATCCCCAGAGTACCTTTTATCCGTTGAGCGATGGCCCTTCCATACAGAACCACCGGATCACTATGTCCTACTTTCGTACCTGCTCGACTTGTCAGTCTCGCAGTTAAGCACGCTTATGCCATTGCACTATCGTCACGATGTCCGACCGTAACTAGCGTACCTTCGAACTCCTCCGTTACACTTTGGGAGGAGACCGCCCCAGTCAAACTGCCTACCATGCACTGTCCCCAACCCGGATTACGGGCCAAGGTTAGAACCTCAAACAAACCAGGGTGGTATTTCAAGGATGGCTCCACGCAAACTGGCGTCCACGCTTCAAAGCCTCCCACCTATCCTACACAGATCGGTTCAAAGTCCAATGCAAAGCTACAGTAAAGGTTCATGGGGTCTTTCCGTCTAGCCGCGGGTAGATTGCATCATCACAAACACTTCAACTTCGCTGAGTCTCGGGAGGAGACAGTGTGGCCATCGTTACGCCATTCGTGCAGGTCGGAACTTACCCGACAAGGAATTTCGCTACCTTAGGACCGTTATAGTTACGGCCGCCGTTTACTGGGACTTCAATCAAGAGCTTGCACCCCATCATTTAATCTTCCAGCACCGGGCAGGCGTCACACCCTATACGTCCACTTTCGTGTTTGCAGAGTGCTGTGTTTTTATTAAACAGTCGCAGCCACCAGTTTATTGCAACCCCTTCGTCCTTCCCCCGCAGGGGGGTCAAACTACAAGGGCGTACCTTATCCCGAAGTTACGGTACCAATTTGCCGAGTTCCTTCTCCCGAGTTCTCTCAAGCGCCTTAGAATACTCATCTCGCCCACCTGTGTCGGTTTGCGGTACGGTCTCGTATGACTGAAGCTTAGAGGCTTTTCTTGGAACCACTTCCGATTGCTTCGCAGGATATACCCGCTCGTCTCAACCCCTTGAATTCCGTGCCCGGATTTGCCTAGGCACCTTCTACAAGTTAAGAACAGGCTCTTCCAACCGCCTGACAACCTTCCGCGATCCGTCCCCCCATCGCATCATACGACGGTGCAGGAATATTAACCTGCTTCCCATCAGCTACGCATCTCTGCCTCGCCTTAGGGGCCGACTCACCCTGCTCCGATGAACGTTGAACAGGAAACCTTGGGCTTACGGCGTGGGGGCTTTTCACCCCCATTATCGCTACTCATGTCAGCATTCGCACTTCTGATACCTCCAGCATCCTTTACAAGACACCTTCGCAGGCTTACAGAACGCTCTCCTACCATATGCTTACGCATATCCGCAGCTTCGGTGTACAGCTTAGCCCCGTTACATCTTCCGCGCAGGACGACTCGATCAGTGAGCTATTACGCTTTCTTTAAAGGGTGGCTGCTTCTAAGCCAACCTCCTGACTGTTTTAGCCTTCCCACTTCGTTTTCCACTTAGCTGTACTTTGGGACCTTAGCTGGCGGTCTGGGTTGTTTCCCTCTTGACACCGGACGTTAGCACCCGATGTCTGTCTCCCTTGCTCGCACTCGTCGGTATTCGGAGTTTGCAATGGTTTGGTAAGTCGCGATGACCCCCTAGCCATAACAGTGCTCTACCCCCGACGGTGATACAAGAGGCACTACCTAAATAGTTTTCGGAGAGAACCAGCTATTTCCAAGTTTGTTTAGCCTTTCACCCCTACCCACAGCTCATCCCCTAATTTTTCAACATTAGTGGGTTCGGTCCTCCAGTGCGTGTTACCGCACCTTCAACCTGGCCATGGGTAGATCACTTGGTTTCGGGTCTACACCCAGCGACTAAGACGCCCTATTCGGACTCGATTTCTCTACGCCTTCCCTATGCGGTTAAGCTTGCCACTGAATGTAAGTCGCTGACCCATTATACAAAAGGTACGCAGTCACAGAACTAGTCTGCTCCTACTGTTTGTATGCACACGGTTTCAGGTTCTATTTCACTCCCCTCCCGGGGTTCTTTTCGCCTTTCCCTCACGGTACTGGTTCACTATCGGTCGATATCGAGTATTTAGCCTTGGAGGATGGTCCCCCCATGTTCAGACAGGATTTCACGTGTCCCGCCCTACTTGTCGCAAGCTTAGTTCCACACCGATAATTTCGTATAAGGGGCTATCACCCTCTATGGCCGGAGTTTCCAATCCGTTCTACTATTAAAGATGCTAAATCTTGCAGGCTCTTCCCATTTCGCTCGCCACTACTTTGGGAATCTCGGTTGATTTCTTTTCCTGTAGCTACTTAGATGTTTCAGTTCGCCACGTTCGCTTCGTATTCCTATGTATTCAGAATACGATGACCCTAAGGCCGGGTTTCCCCATTCGGAAATCTGCGGATCAATGTGTGTTTGCTCACTCCCCGCAGCTTATCGCAAGCTACTACGTCCTTCATCGCCTGATATCGCCAAGGCATCCACCATGTGCACTTAGTCACTTGTCCCTATAACTTTAGCTTCTAGTGTCTGTCGCCTATCTCTAAGCTTCAGGTTCATCACTAAAAACCGGTTATAGTTCTTTACTACTTATGAGTATTACTTTAGCGTTGCCGTATCTCAAGAATTTATTTTTTTCTAAAACTGCCTTTCGGCTGCTTTGATCAAACTCTTTTAATACTTTGTTTGTTCGATACAATCATAACCCTTCCATAAATCTGATCAGTATTGCTACCAATCTCTTTACAGAAATAAATTTTGATTATTTCTACTTTACTTCTTCTGAATTGTTAAAGAACGAGAACTTCTTGTTGCTGAGCCTTGCGACTCTCTTTCGATTTGAAAGAACAAACCTAAACAGCGCTCGCGCCATTTGCGTTTGTTTTCTCAACACACTTTTGGTAGGGCTGGTTGGGCTCGAACCAACGACCCCCGCGTTATCAACACGGTGCTCTAACCAGCTGAGCTACAGCCCCGCATGACTGCTTAAAACGCGCTTGCTCTGCGTTGCAACGCCTTGCCGTACTTGCGTACTGTCTGCGTCGTTGCGCCTTGATCAATCCCGTTTGAATCAGTCTTTTTCATGTGGTGGTGGAGGTTGACGGGATCGAACCGACGACCCCCTGCTTGCAAAGCAGGTGCTCTCCCAGCTGAGCTAAACCCCCATTCAGGCACTGCTTCCTACCGCAAAGCAGCTTCACTTCTCTTTACTACTTTTCTCGTCTCTTCTTTTAACAGTCAATAAAAGTGAACACTTAACTACCAGCGCTACTCTAGAAAGGAGGTGATCCAGCCGCACCTTCCGATACGGCTACCTTGTTACGACTTCACCCCAGTCACGAACCCTGCCGTGGTAAGCGCCCTCCTTACGGTTAAGCTACCTACTTCTGGCAGAACCCGCTCCCATGGTGTGACGGGCGGTGTGTACAAGACCCGGGAACGTATTCACCGCGACATGCTGATCCGCGATTACTAGCGATTCCAACTTCATGTAGTCGAGTTGCAGACTACAATCCGGACTACGATACACTTTCTGGGATTAGCTCCCCCTCGCGGGTTGGCGGCCCTCTGTATGTACCATTGTATGACGTGTGAAGCCCTACCCATAAGGGCCATGAGGACTTGACGTCATCCCCACCTTCCTCCGGTTTGTCACCGGCAGTCTCATTAGAGTGCCCTTTCGTAGCAACTAATGACAAGGGTTGCGCTCGTTGCGGGACTTAACCCAACATCTCACGACACGAGCTGACGACAGCCATGCAGCACCTGTGTGCAGGTTCTCTTTCGAGCACTTCCAAATCTCTTCGGAATTCCTGCCATGTCAAGGGTAGGTAAGGTTTTTCGCGTTGCATCGAATTAATCCACATCATCCACCGCTTGTGCGGGTCCCCGTCAATTCCTTTGAGTTTTAATCTTGCGACCGTACTCCCCAGGCGGTCTACTTCACGCGTTAGCTGCGTTACCAAGACAATTAAGTCCCGACAACTAGTAGACATCGTTTAGGGCGTGGACTACCAGGGTATCTAATCCTGTTTGCTCCCCACGCTTTCGTGCATGAGCGTCAGTGTTATCCCAGGGGGCTGCCTTCGCCATCGGTATTCCTCCACATATCTACGCATTTCACTGCTACACGTGGAATTCTACCCCCCTCTGACACACTCTAGCCTTACAGTCTCCAATGCAGTTCCCAGGTTGAGCCCGGGGATTTCACATCAGACTTATAAAACCGCCTGCGCACGCTTTACGCCCAGTAATTCCGATTAACGCTTGCACCCTACGTATTACCGCGGCTGCTGGCACGTAGTTAGCCGGTGCTTATTCTTCAGGTACCGTCATCAGTACGCTATGTTAGAGCGCACCTTTTCTTCCCTGACAAAAGAGCTTTACAACCCGAAGGCCTTCTTCACTCACGCGGCATTGCTGGATCAGGCTTGCGCCCATTGTCCAAAATTCCCCACTGCTGCCTCCCGTAGGAGTCTGGACCGTGTCTCAGTTCCAGTGTGGCTGGTCGTCCTCTCAGACCAGCTACTGATCGTCGCCTTGGTGGGCTCTTACCCCACCAACTAGCTAATCAGATATCGGCCGCTCCAATAGCACAAGGTCCGAAGATCCCCTGCTTTCATCCTTAGATCGTATGCGGTATTAGCTATCCTTTCGGATAGTTATCCCCCACTACTGGGTACGTTCCGATATATTACTCACCCGTTCGCCACTCGCCACCAGACCGAAGCCCGTGCTGCCGTTCGACTTGCATGTGTAAGGCATGCCGCCAGCGTTCAATCTGAGCCAGGATCAAACTCTTCAGTTTAATCTCTGTTTAAAGACATTTCTGTCTGTCGCTCACTCAAAATACTGACAGTTCAATTCTCATTTCTGAAAATCGTCTTGTTTTATTTCTTGTGAAGCAGTTGATATTTTTTAAGCTTGCCGCTCAATCCGAAAACCAAGCGGTGCGCTTTCATCAAGTGCTCACATTTATTGACTGTTAATTGTTAAAGATCACAGAATATTGAATTCTTTTTTCTGCTTGCCTTCCGGCTTTTGCTTCGAATCGTTTTGTTCGTCAGCAGCAGAGAAACGAGATTATGAAG